>CAWIVI010000016.1:0-37631 GCA_963839465.1 uncultured beta proteobacterium | reverse complement strand
AAAGTGAAGTCGACGTCCGCGATCCGGCTGAACTCGATCCGTCCGAAGATGTCCGCTTCGTCCGACGGTTCGCACTCGAGCCGACAGTACAGCGAACAGACCACGTCGAGCCAGTAGCCCAGCCGCTCCCGCGCCGGGAGCTCTGCCGTGGTGATGATGCGACTGAAGGACTCGCTCACATTCGGGCAAGAAGGCGGCGGGGCGGGCGGCATGATGGAGACGAAGCTCCATGCGCAGTGGAGTGAGGATGCCGGTTATTGTCAAGTCACGCGCTTGCGCCAGACAAGCGCCATGCGAAGTAAGTCACTAACCTTGCGTTCATGCCGGGCCCGTCGGTTCCGGCGCATTCGAAGGGAGCATTCGCGATGGAAAGCAGCGCAGTTTCGCCAGGTCCGCGCCGCGTGGCGTTCGACAATCGGTGGCTCGGGGTTGCCGAGACGATGTGGGAGGAAGACGAGGTCGCCCGCATCGGTCACCATGTTCGACGCCTCGTCGTCGCCAGCGGCGGGTTTCGGGAAGCGCCGCGAGGCGTGGGCGAGAAGCCGCCCGGGCGCAAGGCCGCCGAACTCCTGTGCGAGGCGATCCTGCTGGAAATGGATGCGCTGGCCACCGCGCCCGGCGAGGAACAGGACCGGACCGCTCGCCTGGGGCGCTTGCTTCTGCTCGGCAAGTCGATGGTGGGCGCCTGCGAGCAAGGCGCCTTCGACGATCCGGCAGCAGGACTCGCCCGCCTGGCGCACTTCGCTGCGCAGCTCGGCGACGGCTACGCCGCGCTCCTGCGGACCATCACGCCACTCCCGTCCGCGACTACGGTTTCGCTCGGAACACCTTCAGCACGTCCGGCACGCGCTTGAGCGTGCGCAGCACGTCGGCCAGGTGCAGCCGGTCGCGCACGCTCACGAGCAGCCGCAGATCGGTCGGTCTCCTCGGCGCGCTCGTCGCCCATGTCGATGTGGGTGATGTCCGCCTCGGCGCTGCTCACCGCGCCGGCGACGCGCGCCAGCACGCCCTTGCTGTTGAGGACCATCACGAGCAGGCGGTCTCGAACGGCCGCACGGGCTCCTCGGCCCATTCCACGTGCATGAAGCGCTCGCTGTCGTGCTGACAGCCGCCGTGCCGACGGCGCAGTCGTCGGTGTGCACCATCAGGCCCTCGCCGCGCCCCAGGTAGCCGACGATCTCGTCGCCCGGCACCGGCCGGCAGCAGCGTGGCGAGCTGCACCGATGCGCCTTCGCTGCCGTCCAGCATGACTTCGACCTTGCGTGGCACGCTTCGTCGCGCGGTGTAGCGGCCCATCGCGAGGTGACAGCGTCGGGCTTTGCGCCGCGCTCGGCCAGCATCGTGGCCAGCCGCTTGGCGACGATGCTGGCGATCTTGCGCCAGGCCGATGTCGGTGAGCAGTTCGGCGCGGCTGCGGTTGCCGGTGAAGCGCAGAGCTTTTCCCAGAGGCGGCCGCCGCCGCTCGGCCGGATCGGCCGAGGGCTTCGCCAGGCCTTCGGCGCGCAGCGCCTGCGCGAGCAGCTTCTCGCCCAGCGCGCGCGACTCCTCCTGCTCCATGGTCTTCAGGTGATGGCGGATCTTGGAGCGCGCCCGGCCGGTGCGCACGAAACCCAGCCAGCGCCGGGTTGGGCCTCGAGCCCGGCGCGGTGACCACCTCGACCACGTCGCCGTTCTTCAGCTCGGTGCGCAGCGGCACCTGCACGCTGTTGACCTTGGCCGCCACGCTGGTCGCCGATGTTGCTGTGGATGGCATAGGCGAAGTCCACCACCGTGGCGCCGCGCGGCAGCGCCAGGATCTGGCTCTTGGGCGTGAAGACGTAGACCGCGTCGGGGAACAGGTCGATCTTGACGTGCTCCAGGAACTCGGCCGCGTCGCGGGTCTCGTCCTGGATGTCGAGCAGCGACTGCAGCCACTTCGTGCCCAGGCGCTGGGCCTCGGCGGCGCTGCGTCGGTTCTTGACCTTGTAAAGCCAGTGCGCCGCGACGCCCTACTCGGCCACGGCGTGCATGGCCTCGGTGCGCATCTGGAACTCCACCGCCGTGCCGAGCGGGCCCACCAGCGTGGTGTGCAGCGACTGGTAGCCGTTGGCCTTGGGGATCGCGATGTAGTCCTTGAAGCGGCCCGGCACCGGCTTGTACAGCTGGTGCAGCACGCCCAGCGCGATGTAGCACTCGGGCAGGGTCGGCACGACGATGCGAAAGCCGAAGATGTCGGTCACCTGGGCGAAGGTCGGGTGCTTCTCCCGCATCTTGCGGTAGATGGAGTAGATCGTCTTCTCGCGGCCCGTAGACCCGCACCTTCAGCTTGGCTTGCGCGAACGCGGCTCTCGACCTCCTTCTGCACCCGCTCGACGATGTCGCGGCGGTAGCCGCGCGCGCGCTGCACCGCCTTGGCCAGCGCGCCGTGGCGCCACGGGCAGAGATGCTCGAACGACAGCTCCTGCAGCTCGCGGTAGGTCTGGTTCAGGCCCAGCCGGTGGGCGATCGGCGCGTAGATCTCCAGCGTCTCGCGCGCGATGCGCTGGCGCTTTTCGGGCGGCATCGCCTCCATCGTGCGCATGTTGTGCAGCCGGTCGGCCAGCTTGATCAGGATGACCCGCACGTCGCGCGCCATCGCCAGCAGCATCTTGCGGAACGACTCGGCCTGGCCTTCCTCGCGGGTGGTGAATTGCAGCTTGTCGAGCTTGGTCAGGCCGTCGACCAGTTCGGCCGTCGGCGCGCCGAAGCGCTCGATCAGCTCGGTCTTGGTGACGCCGCAGTCTTCGATCGCGTCGTGCATCAGCGCCGCCATGATGGCCTGCGCGTCGAGCTTCCAGTCGGCGCACAGGCCGGCCACGGCGATCGGATGGGTGATGTAGGGCTCGCCGCTGGCGCGGAACTGGCCCAGGTGCGCTTCGTCGGCGAACTTGTAGGCCTCGCGGACCTGCTCGATGTCGGCCTTCGACAGGTAGTCGAGCCTGTCGGTCAGCGCGGCGAACGACGCGGCCTCGGCCGCGCTGCCTGCTGCGGCCGCAGCAGGCGCGCGCTGGAAGCCCTGCAAGAGCAGATGGGCAACAGTTCAGCGGCGAGGGATCGAATGCCCATGCCGCGAATTTAACGCCAACGAAAACGGAGCGCCGGGCAGCGCCCTTTCTGAGGGTGTCGCGAAGGGCCTCAGCCGGGCACCTTGCGCAGCATCTCGATGCCCACTTCGCCGGCCGCGATCTCGCGCAGGGCGGTGACGCCGGGCTTGTTCTTGGTCTCGATCTTGGGGGCGTGGCCCTGGCTCAGCATGCGCGCGCGGTAGGTGGCGGCCAGAACGAGCTGGAAGCGGTTGGGGATCTTGTCCAGGCAGTCTTCGACGGTGATGCGGGCCATGGGGGATGCTCCGGCGGGTCAGGCTC
Source organism: uncultured beta proteobacterium (assembly GCA_963839465.1). Classification (GTDB taxonomy): domain Bacteria; phylum Pseudomonadota; class Gammaproteobacteria; order Burkholderiales; family Burkholderiaceae_C; genus CAWIVI01. Next base: position 34,248 of record CAWIVI010000016.1, on the reverse strand, counting down.
AGGGGATCAGGCCAGGTTGAGCGCTGCAAATACCTGGGACTTGCTGCGCTTCTGCGCGGCGTACTTCAGGCGCTGGGAGTGGACGACGGTCTTCAGATCGAAAAGCGCCGTCTCGAACAAGCCATTGATTATAACGAAGTCGAAGTGCACGGCCTGGGCCACTTCCTCGCGAGCATTGGCCATGCGCTGCTCGATGGCGTCGGTGCCGTCTTCGCCGCGGCGGTGCAGCCGCTGCCGCAGCTCGTCCCAACTCGGCGGCAGGATGAAGATCAGCACGGCGTGCGGGAACAGCGCCTTGATCTGCAACGCGCCCTGCCAGTCGATCTCGAGCACGACGTCGTCGCCGCGGTTCAGCCGCTCGGCCACTGCCGGGCGGCTGGTGCCGTACAGCGCGCCATGTACCTGGGCCCACTCGAAGAACTCGCCGCGCGCCGCCATGGCGCGGAACGTCTGCTCGTCGATGAAGTGGTATTCGCGCCCGTCCTGCTCCTGGCCGCGCGGCGCGCGCGTAGTGTGGGAGACCGAGACCGCCAGGTGCGAATCGAGCTCGAGCAGCGCCTTCACCAGGCTCGACTTCCCGGCGCCGCTGGGCGCGGCGACGACGAAGAGGTTGCCCGGGGTCTCCATGGGGCCGGCAGTCTAGCAGTCGGCCGCGCGGGCCTAGCGTGACAATTGCGCATGGACCTCGCGCGCCAGCGCCATCACGTCGGCCGGCGGCAGCTCGGCGCTGAGCGCGTAGCCGAACCGGCCCTCCACCCAGTAGAACGACTCCAGCGCTCCGTCGCGCGCGGCGCGGAAAGCCGTTTCACGCGGTGCGTCCGGTGGCTCGAACACCGTCACGTAGAGCGTCAGGCGCCGACCGGCCGCGTCTTCGTACATGAACTGCGCGCGCGGGCTGCGCGGCCCGGGGAGCAGCCTGCCGCCCAGCAAGCGGAAGCCCTGCGATTGCAGTGCCGGGGCACGCAACGGCACACCCAGGCGACGGCCGAGCCACTGCACCAGGTGCGCTTCCTCGTCGGCCGAGACCTCCACCGGGTGCCGCTTCTCGGGTGCGTAGATCGTGTGCGCGATCACCGCGTCGCGCACGAACGGGGCGGCATCGGCAAGGGCCTGGCCTCCTCCTCCGTGGCCGTGCGGCAGCGTCCACCAGCGGCCGCCGGCAGCGCCGAGGGCCAGTAGCACCGCCGCTGCGGCGGCATGGCGCCACTCCCGGCGCCACCGCGGCGGCACGCGGGTCATCGCGGCCGGCACCGGGCCAGGGTCGATCGAGCGGTAGAGCTGGCGCATCTGCAGCCGCTGCGCCTGCCACCGAGCCACGCGCACGGCGTCTTCCGGATGGGCCTGCAGCCGGGCGAGCACGTCGTCGATGCGGGCCGCGTCGAGCTGGCCGTCCACCAGGGCATGCAGGTCGGCGTCGGTCACTTCGCCGCGGTTCATCGCGGGTCTCCCGGGGCTACCACCCGCAGGACGGGTCTGGCCGCACCGTCATCGAGCCAATCGCGCAGCTGTTCACGGGCACGGTGCAGGCGCGACATCACCGTGCCGATGGGGATGTCCAGGATCGAGGCCGCCTCGGCGTAGGTGTACTCCTCCACCGTCACGAGCAGCAGCACCTCGCGCAGCGCGGGCGACAGGCGCGCCAGCGCCTGCTGCAGATCGATGCGCTCGCCGAGCCGGGTGAGCGGCTCGTGCACGGGCTCGTCCGCTTCGTCGAGCGGCGCGTGCAGGTCGTCGTGGCGCCAGTCGCGGCGCTGGTTGAGGTACAGGTTGTGCATGATCGTCAGCAGCCACGAGCGCAGCGCCGAGCCCGGCTGCCAGAGCGACCACTTCACGCAGGCGCGCTCCAGGGTGTCCTGCACGAGGTCGTCGGCGCGCGCGGCGTCGCTGGCGAGCAGGCGGGCGTAGCGCCGCAGCGCGGGCACGTGCGCCAGCACCTGCTCAAAGCCCACGGCGTGCGCTCTAGGGCTTGGCGGTGTGCCAGACCCCGTTCAGGCCGTCCCCGGTGCGGTCGCCCGGCTTCGCATCCTTCACCCAGTAGTACACCGGCTTGCCCTTGTAGGCCCACTGGCGGCTGCCGTCGTCGCGCGTCACGACGCTCCAGTCGCCGGTGGCCTTGTCGCCGGCCTGGGCCATCAGCGGCGGCCAGTTCTGCGCGCAAGGCCCGTTGCACGCGCTCTTGCCGGTGCCGGCCGCGTCGCGGTCGAAGGTGTAGAGCGTCATGCCGTTAGGGCCGACCAACGCGCCGTCGGATACCTTGGCCGGCGCGCTGGACATGCCGGGCATCATGCCGCAGCCGGCCAGGGAAAGCGCCACGAGGGCGGTCGAGAGGGATCGGATCATGGAACCTCCGTTGCGTGTGGAAGGAGAGCACACACAGCGTGAACACGGGGCGAGCTGGTTCTATTCCTTGCGACTCCGCAAACCTTACTCGATGTTCTGCACCTGCTCGCGCATCTGCTCGATCGCCACCTTCATGTCCACCGAGATGTTGGTCAGCTCCAGCGCCGCCGATTTGGAGCCCAGCGTGTTGGCCTCGCGATGCAGCTCCTGGATCAGGAAATCCAGCCGCTTGCCGATTTCGCCGCCGGCCTGGAGCAGGCGCGTGATCTCGTCGAGGTGGGCCTGCAGCCGCGCCAGCTCCTCGGCCACGTCGATGCGCATGGCGTAGGCGGCGGCCTCGTTCAGCGCGCGCTCCTGCAGCGCCTCGGCCGTCAGCTCTGGGCGGCTGCCGCCGTGCGCAGCGCTTCGTTCCAGCGTTCGAGGAAGCGCTCCTGCTGGCGCTGCACCACTTGCGGCACCAACGGCGCGGCCTGGGCCGCGAGCTCGCGCAGCCGCGCCACGCGCTCGAGCAGCACGGCGACCAGGCGCGCGCCTTCGCGCTCGCGCGCGTCGCGCAGAGCCGGCGATGGCGCGGCGCGCCGCTTCGAGCGCGGTGTCGTCCAGGCGTTCGGCCGCCGCGCCGCTGCGGCACCAGTTCAGCGCCTCGTGCACCGACAGCGGCGTCGCGGTCCGGCAGCCAGCCGCGAACGTTGCGCTCGAGCTCGGCAAGGCGGTCGAGCTGCTCGGCAGTGGGCGTCGGCCAACTCGCGTCGGCATCGCGCTGGGTGGTCAGGCGCAGTTCGATCTTGCCGCGCCGAAAGTCCGCGCCGATCAGCTCGCGCAAGGCCGGCTCCAGGCCGCGCAGTTCGTCGGGCAGGCGGAACGCCGAGGTCGAGGAAACGGCCGTTGACGGAACGCAACTCCGACCGTCACGCCGGCCGTGAAGGCCCGCCTCGTCGGGGGTTTCGTCGGCGCCGACCGTGGCGCTGGCGTAACCGGTCATGCTGTAAACTGGCATCGATCCGACCGCACCCGACCAAGGCAAACCCAGATTATGTCAAAGCCGAAACCAGCCCCGTTGCCGGCAGGCACCGTGGTCGGCGGCTACCAGATCGTCAAGAAGCTGGCGGCCGGCGGTTTCGGCGTGGTCTACCTCGCCGAAGACGACCAGCGCCATCTGGTCGCGCTCAAGGAATACCTGCCGGCGTCGCTGGCCGAGCGCTCGCCCGGCGAACTGACGCCGCGCGTCAAGCCCGAGAAGCAGCCGCTGTACCGGCTGGGCCTGAAGAGCTTCTTCGAAGAAGGCCGTTCGCTCGCGCAGATCTCGCATCCGAGCGTCGTCTCGGTGCTCAATTTCTTCCGCGAGAACGAAACCGTCTACATGGTGATGAACTACCTGCAGGGCGACACCCTGCAGGATTTCATCGTCACCGCGCGCGACCTGAAGCGCGACAAGGTGTTCCGCGAGATCGACCATCCGCTCGCTGTTCGACGAGATCCTGCGCGGCCTGCGCATCGTGCACCAGCACAAGATGCTGCACCTGGACATCAAGCCGGCCAACATCTTCATCACCAACGACAACAAGGCGGTGATGCTCGATTTCGGCGCCGCGCGCGAAGTGCTGAGCAAGGAAGGCAACTTCATCCGGCCGATGTACACGCCCGGCTTCGCCGCGCCCGAGATGTACCGGCGCGACGGCACGCTCGGCCCGTGGACCGACATCTACGCCATCGGCGCGTGCATCTATGCCTGCATGCAGGGCTACCCGCCCAACGACGCGCCGCAGCGCATCGAGAAGGACCGCCTGGCGCTGTCCCTGTCCCGCCTGCGCAACGTGTACTCCGACAACCTGATCGAAGTGACCGAGTGGTGCATGTCGCTCGACCCGCTGTCGCGCCCGCAGAGCGTGTTCGCGCTGCAGAAGGAGCTCGCCCGCGAGACCGAGCGCCGCTACACCAAGCTGAGCTTCGGCGAGCGCCTGAAGCTGCAGCTCGAGAACCTGAAGACGGCGGCCAAACCCTGAGAAGCTGAGCCCGCGAGTCGCGGGCACCCATCATGAGATTCTCCGTCTACCAGGTCAGCCGCAAGGGCGGCCGCGAGAAGAACGAAGACCGCATGGGCTACTGCTACACGCGGGACGCCGGCCTGTTCGCGCTGGCCGACGGCATGGGCGGCCACCCGGAAGGCGAGGTGGCGTCGCAGCTCGCGCTGCAGACCCTCGCCGCGCTGTTCCAGCGCGATGCCAAGCCCGATGCTGCAGGAGCCGCTGCGCTTCCTGCACGACGCCATCATCGCCGGCCATCACCAGCTGCTGCGCTACGCCACCGAGAAGGCGCTGATCGATACGCCGCGCACGACCGTCGTCGCCTGCGTGATGCAGGGCAACGCGGCGTACTGGGCGCACTGCGGCGATTCGCGGCTGTACCTGGTGCGCGGCGACAAGCTGATCGCCCGCACGCGCGACCATTCGTACTCCGAGCTGCAGGAAACGCTGTCGCACGTGGTGCCGATGGGCGAGCGCTTCAACCGCAACGTGCTGTTCACCTGCCTCGGTTGCCCGGCAAGCCGGTGGTCGACACCGCCGGCCCGCTGCTGCTGCAGCCGGACGACCGCGTGCTGCTGTGCTCCGACGGCCTGTGGGGCAGCGTGAGCGACGCGACGATCACCGAGCACCTGGCCGGCGCGCGATCTCCGACGCCGTGCCCGAGCTGGTCGAGCTCGCGCTGCGCAACGGCGGCGCCAAGAGCGACAACGTCACCGTGCTCGCCGTCGAGTGGGAAGCGGCCGAAGACGGCGACAGCAGAGCGGCATCTCCACCCAGGCGCTGGGCGACGAGGTGTTCGCCTCCACCATCCAGGCCAGCGTGCTGGGCGACAGCCCGCCCGACGAGCTCGACGAAGCCGAGATCGAGCGCTCCATCCGCGAGATCAACGAAGCGATCCGGCGCTCGTCGCAGAAGAAGTGCTGAACGCCCTCTTTCTGCGTGAGCGCCGATTGCCTCTGGCGGTACGTTGGCTCCCCCGGGCCCCCTCCATGAGGGGGTTCCAGCATGGTGGACGAATCGGCCTTCGGCCGAGAAGACAATAGCGGCCCACGGAGAATCTCATTCCATGCCATTTCACAGAACTGCCGACCGTGCAGCGGACGCCCTGCGTCCCATCACGATCACCCGCCACTACACCCGCCACGCCGAAGGCTCGGTGCTGGTCGCGTTCGGCGACACGCAGGTGCTGTGCACCGCTTCGGTCGAGGACAAGGTGCCGCCGCACAAGACGCGGCAGCGGTGAGGGCTGGGTCACGGCCGAGTACGGCATGCTGCCGCGCGCCACGCACACCCGCGGCGACCGCGAGGCCGCGCGCGGCAAGCAGAGCGGCCGCACGCAGGAGATCCAGCGCCTGATCGGCCGCTCGATGCGCGCGGTGTTCGACCTCGCCGCGCTCGGCGAGCGCACCATCCAGCTCGATTGCGACGTGCTGCAGGCCGACGGCGGCACGCGCACCGCGGCCATCACCGGCGCCTAGGTCGCCGCGCACGATGCGGTGACCTGGCTGCTCGCGCAAGGCAAGCTGGCCGCCTCGCCGATCAGCGACGCGGTGGCCGCGGTGTCGGTGGGCATCGTCGAAGGCACGCCGCTGCTCGACCTCGAATACATCGAAGACTCCGCCTGCGGCACCGACATGAACGTCGTGATGACCGGCAGCGGCGGCTTCGTCGAGGTGCAGGGCACGGCCGAGGGCGTGCCGTTTCTCGCGCGCGAGATGGACGCGCTGCTCGCGCTGGCCGACAAAGGCATCCGCGAACTCGTGGCGCGCCAGCGTCGCGCGCTCGCCGAGGGGTGACCGCGCCATGCGGCTGGTGCTCGCCTCGAACAACGCCAAGAAGCTGTCGGAGCTGCACGCTGTTCGCGCAGCTGCCGATCCAGCTCGTCGCGCAGGGCACGCTCGGCGTCGCCGAAGCCGAAGAGCCGCACGACACCTTCGTCGAGAACGCGCTGGCCAAGGCGCGCCACGCGGCGGCAGCAAGCGGTGCCGCGGCCATCGCCGATGATTCGGGCCTGTGCGTCGATGCGCTGGGCGGCGAGCCGGGCGTGGCTTCGGCCCACTACGCGCAGGTCGCCTTGCCACCGGGCGAGCGAGAAGCGCAGCGACGCCGCAGGACGCGGCCAACAACCGCCTGCTGCTGGAACGCCTGCCGCGCATGAGGACCGGCGCGCGCGGTTCGTCAGCACGCTGGTGGCGCTGCGCCCGGCTGACGACCCTGAGCCGCTGGTCGCCTGCGGCCGCTGGGAGGGCGAGGTGCTGCGCGCACCGCGGGGCGAGCGGTGGTTTCGGCTACGACCCGCTGCTGTTCATCCCGGCGCTCGATGCACGGTGGCCGAGCTGCCACGCCGAGCTGAAGAACGGCACAGCCATCGCGCACTGGCTGCGCTGCAGATGCGGCCTGATGCGCGAGGCGTGGCACCTTGGCTGAGTCCCTCGTCTCGCTGCACCGCCCCGGCGCGCTCGCACTCGCCGCGCTGCCGCCGCTGTCGCTGTACGTGCACCTGCCGTGGTGCCTGAAGAAGTGCCCGTACTGCGACTTCAATTCGCACGAGCGGGCAGGCGGCACGGTGCCCGAACGGGCCTACCTCGATGCGCTCGTCGCCGATCTTGAGGCCGCGCTGCCGCTGGTGTGGGGCCGCCGGATCCACAGCATCTTCATCGGCGGCGGAACGCCCAGCCTGTTCGAGCCGGCCAGCATCGACCGGCTGCTCGCCGACATCCGCGCCCGGCTGCCGCTGGAGCCCGGCTGCGAGGTGACGCTGGAGGCCAATCCCGGCACGTTCGAGCGCGAGCGCTTCCGTGCCTACCGGGCGGCCGGCGTCACGCGCTTGTCGATCGGCGTGCAGAGCTTCGACGATCGCCTGCTCGCGGCCGTCGGCCGGGTGCACGATGCCGCGCAGGCCCGTGCCGCGGTGGCCGAGGCGCGCGCCGCGTTCGACACCTTCAACATCGACCTGATGTATGCGCTGCCGGGGCAGTCGCTCGAGATGCTGCAGGCCGACCTGGACGCGGCGCTCGCCTACGAGCCGCCGCACCTGTCCGTCTACCACCTCACGCTCGAGCCCAACACGGTCTTTGCCGCGCGGCCGCCGAGCGGCCTGCCGGACGACGACCTGGCGTCCGACATGCTCGATGCGATCGTGGCGCGCACCGCCGGCGCCGGGCTCGCGCGCTACGAGGTGTCTGCGTTCGCGCGCCCGGGCCATCGCTGCGTGCACAACCTCAACTACTGGCAGTTCGGCGACTACCTCGGCATCGGTGCCGGCGCGCACGGCAAACTCAGCTTCGCGCATCGCATCGTGCGCCAGGTGCGCTGGCGCGATCCGGCAACCTACATGGCGCAAGCGCACGGCCGGGCAGGCGGTTTCGAACGAGCATGAGGTGGCGGCCGAGCAGCTGCCGTTCGAGTTCGTGCTGAATGCGCTGCGCCTGAAGGAAGGCTTCGAGCTGCAGCGCTTCGCGCAGCGCACGGGCCTTCCGCTCCAGGCGATCCGCCGGCCGCTGGAGGCTGCCGAGCGGCAGGGGCTGCTGCAGCGCGACCTGCATCGTGCATGGCCGACGGACCGCGGCTTCGACTTCCTCAGCGACCTGCAGTCGCTGTTCTTGCCTTCCGCCTAGGCGGGGCGGGCGGATCCGGGTAGAGCGCCTTGCGCGACAGCTCCAGCTCGTCGCGCAGCCAGAGCCGCAGCGCGACGACCGGCGGCCAATCGCGCAGGCTGGCCGGGTAGGCCAGGTAGTACGGATAGGCCTGCTCGAACGGCAGGGCGAGCGGCGAGAGGCGAACGAGCCGGCCGTCCTGCAGGGCGTCCGCCGCCAGCAACTCGCGCGTGATCGCCAGGCCCAGCGTCTGCTCGGCGGCCTGCAGCATGAGGCCCGCATCGTTGAAGGTGGCCACGGGGATGGGTTCGGTGCGCAGGCCCGCGGCGGCGAACCAGCGCCGCCACACGTCCGCATCGCCGAGCAACGGCTCGCGCGCCAGCGCCTCCGGCTGCGCCCCCAGGAGGCGGCGCGCCGCCGCCGGCGAGCCGACGACGATCATCGGCGTCGGCGCCTCGAACAGCCGCTCGCAGTCAAGCCCGGGCCAGGGGCCGCGGCCGGAGCGGATCGCCGCGTGGTAGCCCTCGCGCTGCAGGTCGACCACCTGCTGCGACGCCTCGATCTCCAGCGCCAACGAGGGGTGGCGCTCGCGCCAGCGCCCGATGCGCGGCAGCAGCCATCGTTGCGCGAACGAAGGCAGCACCGTCACGCGCAGCCGCTGCGCGGATCCGGCGGAAGCGGCAGCCGCCGCCTGCACGCCGTCGTCGAGCATGGCCAGGGCGGGCTCGACGGTGCGCAACAGGGCTTCGCCGGCCGCGTTGAGCACGATGCGCCGCCCGCGCCGCTCGAAGAGATCGAAGCCGAGCTGCTCCTCCATGCCGCGGATCTGCTGGCTCACGGCGCTGTGCGTGAGGTGCAGCGCCTCCGCGGCGGCGCGCAGGTTCTGCAGCGTGGCAGCGGCACGAAAGGCGGGCAGCGCATGCAAGGGGAGGCGGGCCATGCTGGTAAGGATAGCTTACCGATCTGCACAGAACAAATCGATTCCACCCCGGACGTTGGAAATCTAGGATTACCAACATCGAATGCAGCAAGACAGCTGCGAAGGAGCCGGAAGTGGAAGACCCGTGGATTTCCGAACTGAGCGCCCGCGCCCTGAACTGGGGTGCGTGGGCTGTCGTCGTGCTGTCCGTGATCGGCAGCCTCATCTGACAGGAGACCGAGATGTCCGCCATTACCCTGCCCGTGATCGTCCCGGTGTCCCGCACGCCGGCCCGGCGCCTCGTCGATGCCGCTCGCGGGGCGTGGCACAACTGGCGCCGCACTCGCGACGAGCAAAGCACGATCGATGAGCTCGCGCAGCTCGATGCCCACACGCTGCGCGACATCGGCGCTTCGGAAGAGCTGCGCGCCTACGCGGAAGCACGCCAAAGCGGCGCGTACGGCCGGTTTTCGGGCCTGCTGGGGTGAGAGGCTGCCCACGCGGCAGGTCACACCGGGTCGTGCGGTGCCTCTGTGGCCCTACGCGCTGCGCAACAGCACCACGATCGCGCCGGCACCGCCATCGGCGGGCCGTGCCTGCGTGAACGCGGCAACGTCCGCCTTCTGGGTGAGCCATGCGCGCACCTTGCCCTTCAGCACCGGCGTGCGCCCCGGAGAGCCGTGGCCCTTGCCGTGCACGACCCGCACGCAGCGCAGGCCGCGCTGCACCGCGTCCCGGACGAACTCGGCCAGGCGCTCGCGGGCCTGGTCGCGGTTCAGGCCATGCAGATCGATGTGGTCCTGGATGGCCCACTGGCCGCGGCGCAGCCGCCCCAGCACGTCGGGCGCGATGTCAGGCCGGCGGAAGCTGAGCGCATCGTCGGTTTCGAGCAGCGACTCCACGTCGAGCTCGTCCGACCACGTGGACTGCAGCGCGGCGCGCTCGTCCAGCGCGCGCTGCATGGCCACCGGGGGCGGGCGAGGCGCGCGCACGTCGGCGCGCCCGTGCACCTTCAGCCGATGCACCGGCCCGACCGCGTTCTCGAAGAGGCGCGCCTCGCGACGCTCGTGCTGCGCCTGCTCGAGCTGGCGCGCCTGCTCGGCCGCGGCGGCCTGGCGGCTGCGCTCCAGCGCATCCTTCAGCGCCGCGAGATCCTTCAGGGTCTGCGGCGCACGGCTCACAGCAACCCTCGCTCCGCGAACGATGTCACGCACGGACCGGCGACGACGAGGTGGTCGAGCACGCGCACGTCCACGAGCTGCAGCGCCGCCTTCAGCCGCTCGGTCAGCACCTGGTCGGCACGCGAGGGCTCGGCCATGCCGGAGGGATGGTTGTGGGCGAGGATCACCGCGCCGGCGTGCAGCTCCAAGGCCCGCTTGACGACTTCGCGCGGGTAGACGCTCGTCTGCGTGAGCGTGCCGCGAAACATCTCCTCGAGCCGGATCAGCCGGTGCTGGCTGTCCAGGAACAGCACCGCGAACATCTCGTGCGCAAGACTGCGCAGCTGCAGCGACACGTAGTCCTTCACCTGCGCCATGGCCGAGAGCGCGGGCCGCATTGCGAGCTGCTGCAGCAGTGCGCGGCGTGCGATCTCCAGCACCGCCGCGAGCTCCGCGCGCTTGGCCGGGCCCAGGCCGCGCACGCGGGCGAGCGCCGCCGGCTCGGCATGGAGCAGCCCGGCGAGGCCGCCGCACAGGTCGAGCAGGTTCTGCGCGAGCACCAGCACACCCTGGCCGGGCAGCCCGGTGCGCAGCAGCAGCGCGAGCAGCTCCGCATCGGCGAGGGCACCAGGGCCTCGTGCAAGCAGCTTCTCGCGCGGGCGCGCGTCGGCGGGCAAGTCCTTCAAGGTCATCGAGAGCGGGTCGGCCGGTAAAATCGCGCCCAAGTCTATTCGCTGAGAGCTCCCTTGACCGCGATCAAGCCGGGGTCCTTCCTGACCCTGCACTACCGCCTGTCCGGCCCTGACGGCTCGGACATCGTCAGCACGTTCGGCGGTCCGCCGGCCACGCTGTCGCTCGGCACGGGCGACCTGTCGCCGGCCATCCAGGCACGGCTGGTCGGGCTGCGCGAAGGTTCGCGCGAGTGCTTCGAGGTGCCCGCCGGCGAGGCGTTCGGCGAGCGCAACCCGGAGCTGGTGCAGCGCGTGAAGCTGTCGCTGCTGCACGAGATGGGCGAGCCCGATGCCACCTACCAGGTGGGCGACGTGGTGCGCTTTCCCACGCCCGACGGGCAGGGCGGCTATGCCGGCGTCGTGCGCGAGGCAGGCGCCGACTGGCTCCTGTTCGACTTCAACCACCCGCTCGCCGGCGCGCCCGTGACCTTCGAGGTCCAGGTCATCGGCGTGCTTTGAGAGCGGACACCGGCATGCCCAACGAAGTGCTCCTGGCCGAACCGCGCGGCTTCTGCGCCGGCGTCGACCGCGCCATCGAGATCGTGGAGCGCGCGCTCGCGAAGTTCGGCGCTCCCATCTACGTGCGCCACGAGATCGTGCACAACACCTACGTCGTGAACGACCTGAAGGCCAAGGGCGCGATCTTCATCGAGGACCTCGCAGACGTGCCGGCGGGCGCCACGCTCGTGTTCTCCGCGCACGGCGTGAGCAAGGCGGTGCGCGAGGAGGCGGCGGCACGCGGCTTCCAGGTGTTCGATGCCACCTGCCCGCTCGTCACCAAGGTGCACGTGGAGGTGGCGAAGCTCGCGCGCGAAGGTTATGAGTTCGTGATGATCGGCCACAAGGGACACCCCGAGGTGGAAGGCACCATGGGCCAGCTGCGCGAGGGCATCTACCTGGTGGAAGACGTGGCCGACGTGGCGGGCGTGCAGCCGCTGGGCGACAAGCTCGCGGTCGTCACGCAGACCACGCTGTCGGTGGACGATGCGGCCGAGATCCTCGCTGCGGTGAAGCGGCGCTTTCCGAACGTGCGCGAGCCGAAGAAGCAGGACATCTGCTACGCCACGCAGAACCGGCAGGATGCCGTCAAGCTGCTGAGCCCGCAGGTGGACGTGGTCATCGTGGTCGGCAGCCCCACCAGCTCGAACAGCAACCGCCTGCGCGAGCTGGCCGAGCGCCTGGGCACGCCGGCGCACATGGTGGACAGCGCCGACGACCTCGATCCGCGCTGGTTCAAGGGTCGCGTGCGGGTCGGCCTGACGGCCGGCGCCTCCGCCCCCGACGTGCTCGTGCAGCAGGTGATCGCCCGGCTGCGCGAGTTCGGCGTGGTGTCTCTGCGGCGCATGGCAGGCGTGCAGGAGACGGTCGAATTCCCGTTGCCCAAGGGCCTCGGCGACAAATCCATGGCCCAGGCCGGCTGAAGAAGCCGACACGAGGATCGACATGCTCGACATCTCCCTTCTTCGCCGCGATCTTCCGGGCGTCGTCGCCCGGCTCGAGACCCGCAAGCAGCCGCAGGACTTCCTCGACGTGCCGCGATTCACTGCGCTCGAAGGCGAGCGCAGGCACATCCAGACCCGCACCGAAGAGCTTCAGGCGCGGCGCAATGCGCTGTCGCGGCAGATCGGCCACCACAAGGCGAAGGGCGAGGACGCCAGCGCACCGATGGCCGAGGTGGCCGGCATCGCCGGCGAGCTGGAGGCCGGCGCGCAGCAGCTGGAGCGCATCCAGCGCGAGCTCGGCGAGATGCTGATGGGCGTGCCCAACCTGCCGCACCCGAGCGTGCCGGTGGGGGCGGACGAGAAGGCGAACGTCGAGGTGCGACGATGGGGCGAGCCGCGCACCTTCGAATTCACGGTGCGCGACCATGTCGACGTCGGCACGCCGCTCGGCCTGGAGTTCGACACCGGCGTGAAGCTCTCGGGTTCGCGCTTCACGTTCCTGCGCGGCCCGGCGGCGCGGCTGCACCGGGCGCTCGGGCAGTTCATGCTCGACGTGCAGACCGGCGAGCACGGCTACACCGAGTGCTACACGCCGTACATCGTCAGCCGCGAGATTCTCGAGGGCACGGGGCAGTTGCCGAAGTTCCGGCAGGACATGTTCTGGGTGCTGCGCGGGGGCGACGGGGAGCAGGCCGAGCAGTTCCTGATCTCCACGTCGGAGATTTCGCTCACCAACACCGTGCGCAACGAGATTCTGGACGCCGCGGCGCTGCCGGTGAAGCTCACCGCGCACAGCCCGTGCTTTCGCAGCGAGGCCGGCAGCGCCGGGCGCGACACGCGCGGCATGATCCGCCAGCACCAGTTCGACAAGGTGGAGATGGTGCAGGTGGTGCACCCCGATCGCAGCTACGACGCGCTGGAGGAAATGGTCGGCCATGCGGAAGCGGTGCTGCGCAAGCTGGAGCTGCCGTACCGGGTCGTGGCGCTCAGCACCGGCGATCTCGGCTTCAGCGTCGCCAAGACCTACGACCTGGAGGTGTGGCTGCCGGCCCAGCAGGCGTACCGCGAGATCAGCTCGTGCAGCAACTGCGAGGCGTTCCAGGCGCGGCGCATGCAGGCCCGTTTCCGCAATGCGCAGGGCAAGCCCGAACTGGTGCACACCCTCAACGGCTCCGGCCTGGCCGTGGGCCGCACGCTCGTGGCCGTGCTGGAGAATTTTCAGCAGGCGGACGGCTCGGTCATCGTCCCGACGGCGCTGCGACCCTACCTCGGCGGCATGGAAGTGCTGCGGCCCTGATCCGCTAGAATTGCGGGCTTCGCACGAGCGAGACCACACGCGGAAAGGTGGCAGAGTGGTCGAATGCGCCGGACTCGAAATCCGGTATACAGGTTTCCTGTATCGAGGGTTCGAATCCCTCCCTTTCCGCCAAGCCAGAGATCGGCCCGCTGCCACGGCCCTACCGCGAGGCCTGCCGATCGTCCGCCTGGGCAGCGGTGAGAGCCTGATTCACCGCCGCCGCGCAGGTGATAACCGACAACGGCGTGACCAGTCCGTCCGCTATGGTCGACGAGGGTTGCCGGAGCATCACCCCCGACGACTTCGCCGCGGCAGTCGTTGATCACTGACGCCGATCCGCCGGCCTGCGCTGAGAGCCAGCACTTCCGGAGTCAGTGTGCGGCCGCCGTCGCGGCGCCGATGCCCGTTTCCGAGCGCACCTGTTGCGCCGGAAATCCCGACCGGTCCTGACTGGCTCGCCGGCTGCGGTCGAGCACGGAGAAGAGCCAGATGCCGGCGAAGCCGATCGCCATCGAGAAGAGGGCTGGCGAGGCATACGGGAAGAGCGCCGAGCCCTTCGGGTTGCCGAGCGTCGCTTCCCAGACCGCGGGTGACACGACGGTGAGCACGACCGAAGAAGCCAGACCGAGGAAGCCGCCGATCACGGCACCCCTGGTCGTGCAGTTCTTCCAGAACACCGACATCAGAAGCACGGGAAAGTTCGCCGAGGCAGCGATCGCGAAGGCGAGGCTGACCATGAAGGCGATGTTCTGCTTCTCGAAGGCGATGCCGAGCAGCACCGCGATGATGCCGAGGGCGACCGTCGTGATACGCGACACCTTGAGCTCCGAGACGCTGTCGGCGCGACCTTTCTTCAAGACCGTGGCGTAGATGTCGTGCGACACGGCCGAGGCGCCCGACAGGGTCAGCCCGGCCACGACCGCCAGGATGGTGGCGAACGCGACGGCCGAGATGAAGCCGAGGAAGACGTTGCCGCCGACCGCCTTGGCTAGGTGGACGGCCGCCATGTTGCCGCCTCCGAGCAGGGCTCCCTTGGCATCGAGGAACTGCGGGATCAGTCAGCACGAACGTGATCGCGCCGAAGCCGATGATGAAGGTCAGCACGTAGAAGTAGCCGATCCAGGTCGTCGCCCACAGCACCGACTTGCGCGCCTGCTTCGCATCCGGCACGGTGAAGAAGCGCATGAGGATGTGCGGCAGCCCCGCAGTGCCGAACATCAGCGCCATGCCGAAGCTGATGGCCGAGATCGGATCCTTGATGAATCCGCCGGGGCCCATGATCGAGAAGCCGGCCTGTGCGGCCTGGTCGGGCGTCATGCCGGTGGCGCGTGCGAGCCCGGTCTTGACCTCGACGGCCTTGGCGAACATCGCCTCCGGGCTGAAGCCGAAGTGCCACAGCACCGCAAGCGCCATGAAGGTGGCTCCGGCCAGCAGCAGCCCGGCCTTGATGATCTGCACCCAAGTGGTCGCGGTCATTCCGCCGAAGAGCACGTAGACCATCATCAGGCCGCCCACGAGGACCACGGCGATCCAGTACTCGAGGCCGAACAGCAGCTTGATCAGCTGGCCGGCGCCGACCATCTGTGCAATGAGGTAGAAGGCGACGACCACCAGCGTGCCCGACGCGGCAAACACGCGCAAGGGCGTCTGGCCGAAGCGGAACGCAGCCACGTCGGCAAAGGTGAACTTGCCCAGATTGCGCAGGCGCTCGGCCAGCAGGAAGGTGACGATCGGCCAGCCGACCAGAAAGCCGATCGAATAGATCAGGCCGTCGAACCCGCCCACCATCACCGCGGCGGAGATGCCGAGGAACGACGCCGCCGACATGTAGTCGCCCGCGATCGCGAGTCCGTTCTGGAACCCTGTGATGCCGCCGCCTGCGTTGTAGAAGTCGGCTGCCGACTTGGTGCGGCGGGCCGCCCACTTGGTGATGTAGAGCGTGCCGATGACGAAGGCCGCGAACATGCTGATCGCAGTCCAGTTGGTCGGCTGCCTCACGGCTTGGCCGAGGTCGGCGCCCGCCGCGCGGGCCAGCTCGGCCACGGCGAGCGCGGCGAAGGCCGCGACGACGGTCTTGAATGCGGTGCGGCTCATTTCAGTGCTCCCTGCGCGACCTGCTCGGCCAGGTCGTCGTATTCGCCGTTGGCACGGCGCACGTAAATGGCCGTGATCACGATCGTGAAGACGATGACGCCCAGCCCGAGCGGCATGCCGATTGTCGTCACCCCCTCGCCGATGCGGGTTGCGAGGAACGGCTTGTTGAACGCGACGAGCAGGATGAAGCCGTAATACACGACCAGAATCGCCACCGTGAGCCACAGGCCGAAGCGCGTGCGCTTGTCCTTCAGCTCGTGGTATTTCGGGTCGTTCAGGATGCGCGCAGTCAGGTCGGGGTCCATGAGGTTCTCCATTGGCATCGAGGGGCGGCCGGACGGCGTCCGGCGGTAGATGGCGATCAGTTGCTCTGGCACAGCTGGCCGAGCACCGCCGGGTTCTCAAGGTTGAAACGTTGCCCGAGGCGAGTGTGGGGCCCGGGCCACCGCGCGACTTGACGCCGATCAACCCCGGGACGATTCGATGCCGCCCAATCGATGCCATGCCCAACGTCTTCGACTTCTCGACTTCCCCGTTCGATTGCCTCGATGCCGAGGAGCAGGAGATCGTTCGCGACAGCGTCGACATCGCCCGCTTTCCGAAGGGGCCACCATCCTCGAGCCCGGCATCGAGCCGACCCACCTGTTCGTTCTGATCAAGGGCCACGTCGCGCAGCACGACTTGCACGACCTGGTCGCGACCTTTGGCCCGACCGATTGCTTCGATGGCCGCTCGCTCGTTGCCGGTCGGGCGAGCAGCCGCTTCGTGGCAACCGAGGAGGTCGTGGCCTATGAGCTGGCCCGGGACGCCGTGCATGCGCTGATCGCGCGCAATGCAACGTTCGCCGCGTTGCTGTTCTCCGACTTGTCGGAGAAGCTGGGCGCACTGGCTCGACGGCACAGCCAGCACGAGTTGCAGGCGCTGGCGATGTCCAGGGTCGAGGAAGCCTTCCTGCGGCCAGCCTACGTGGTCGACAGCGGCACCGCCATCGACGCGGTTGCGCGACTGATGCACGACCAGCGCAGCAGCAGCGTGCTGGTGAGCGACGGCGAGCGGCTCGGCATCTTCACCAACACCGGCTTGCAACGCGCGGTCGTCGACGGACGTGCCCTCGGCACGTTGCCCGTGCGCGGCTTCGCGACTTTCGAATTGGCGACCATCGCCCCGGATGCGCCGATCTTCGATGCCCTCGCGCTGATGATCGAGCGACAGGTCCACCGCCTGGTGGTGAAGGGCGCTGCCGGCGTCGTGGGCCTGCTCGAGCAGCTCGATCTGCTGAGCTTCCTGTCCAACCACTCCTACCTGATCACGGTCCGCATCGTCCGCGCGCGGGACCTCGCCGCGCTGCAGGTCGAAGCCGAGAGGATCACGCGTTTCGTCGGCCTGCTGCACCGCGCAGGCACGCGGATCGACCAGATCGGGCGGTTGGTGCAGACCCTGAATGCCAAGCTTTTCGCACGCACCTGGGAACTCGTCGCGCCGCACGAGCTCGTTGCCGCGAGCTGCCTTTTCGTGATGGGGAGCGAGGGGCGCGGCGAGCAGCTGGTGAAGACCGACCAGGACAACGGACTCATCCTGGGCGATGAAGCGGCCGTTGACGAAGCGATCGTGAGCGGCGCCTGCCGTCGGTTTTCCGATGCTTTGCGCGACTTCGGCTACCCGGACTGCCCCGGCGGCATCATGGTAAGCAACCCCGTCTGGCGCCAGCGTGCGAGCGACTTCGCGCGGACGGTGCGCACCTGGCTGCTCCGACCCGACCCAGAAGGCCTGATGTCCCTGGCCATCTTCGTCGACGCGCATCCTGTGGCCGGCGACCGCTCGCTGCTGGCGAACTTGCGTGGCGAGGTCGACGCGCTGGTGACCGACGACGACGCGCTGCTGGGGCACTTTGCCGCCGCCATCGACTCGTTTCCGGAGACGTCGGGCGGCTGGTGGAACCGACTCCTCCCGGGCAGTGCGCCCGACAGGCAGACGATAGACTTGAAGAAGGCGGCCATCTTTCCGATCGTCCATGGCGTGCGCAGCCTTGCGTTGCGCGACCATATCCAGGCTACGGGCACGGCGGCCCGGCTGGACGCGCTGGTCTGCGCAGGACACCTGACGTCCGACTTCGCGAGCGATCTCCGCGACAGCCTTCATTTCCTGATGACCCTGAAGCTGGATGCGGCGCTGGCGGAGAACCAGACGGGCCGCGCAATCAGCGGCGGCGTGCGCACCGATCGCCTGAGCAGCCTCGAGCGCGACCTCTTGAAGGACTCGCTGGCCGTCGTCAAACGCTTCAAGGCGCTGGTGCGACATCAGTTCCATCTGGAGGGCGCTTGATCACCCGGCTCCGGCCGCTGCGGCGTGCCTGAACTGCGCTCCAGGAAGAAGCGCCTGTTCGGGCCTCGGCGGCGTCTGCATCGCTTGCAGATTCCGGCGGAGCCACCGTGGGGAACGCGATGGATTCCGCCGTGGCACCGAGATTCAATGCATTTCAGCGATTTGCAGGTTCAGCTTCGACTTGAAGAATGGGTCTGGCGCTGATTGCGAGATGCAAGCCGCTCCGCGAGGCCGAACAGCATTTGTGTCGTGAGCGCGAGAACGGCGGCAGGGATGGCGCCCGCAAGCAGCGCGGTGCTGTCGTTCAGTGCAAGCCCTTGCGCGATTCTCTCTCCGTAGCCTCCTGCGCCGATGAAGGCGGCGATCGTGGCGGTGCCTACCGTCAGAACCGCTGCGGTCTTGATGCCCGCCAGCATCACGGGGAGTGCCAGCGGGAGATCGACAAGCCGCCAGCGTTGGAGCGGCGTCAAACCGAGCGCCATGCCGGCTTGCTTCATCCCTGGAGGAACCTGCTCCAGGCCGGTGGCCGTGTTCCGCACGATCGGCAGCAAGGCGTATAGCGACAGTGCGATCACAGCGGGGACGGTACCGATTCGACCCAGCAGCGGAATCAGTGCCGCGAGCAGTGCGAGGGAAGGAATTGTCTGCAGCAGTCCCACTGCCGCGAAAATCACGGGTGCAAACCGCCTGTCCGACGCCGCCGCTGCGCCAAGTGGGATGCCCACCAGCACTGCGAACGCGAGAGAGACGGCGACGAGACTCACGTGCTCGCGCGTCAGGCGACCCAGGTCCGGACCGAACAGGCGCTCGCGAAGGCCCGCGCGAGCCGAAGCGTCGCCCGTTCCGGCGCCCGGAATCCGCCCCTCGACGAATTCCGCCGCAATCGAGGCAAACGAGCGTCCGCGCAGTTCCGCCTCGGCATTCATGCGGATCATGCGGTCCGCATCGATTCGGCCTTCGAGCGCGGCGAGACGCTTCCAGGCGGCCGGTGTGCGTGCAGGCAGATCCATCCGGTAGAGGAGCACCGCGTCGTAACGCGGAAAGTACCCGGCATCGTCGCGCAGAACTGCGAGGCCGAGTTCGGCAATCTTGGCATCGGTCGTGTAGATGTCCGTCACCGCGACGCGCCCGCTCGCCAAAGCTTCGTAAGCGACGCCGTGATCGATCCCTGCAGGCCGTTGCGGCAGCCGATATCGCGCGGCGAGCCCAGGCCAACCATCGACACGGCCGAGGAACTCCTGGGACACCGCGACGGGAAGTTGTGGATGGGCGCGCAGGTCGGAGATCGTGTGCAGCGAGAGTTCTCGCGCGCGCGCCGCCGTGGTGGCCAGAGCGTAGCTGTTGGAGAAGCCCAGGGGCACACCGAAGGCGAGGCCCTGTTTCGCGAGCTCTTGTTGGATACGCTCAGTGGAACTGCCGGCCGGCAGCTTGAGGATCTCCTGCTCGATCGTGCCGAGATACTCCGGGTAGACATCGATGGAGCCGATCTTCAAGGCTTCCAGCACCACGGCGCTGCTGCCGAGCCCCGGCTTGTGGATCGCGTCGGCACCGGCCTGTTGCGCAGTGCGTGCCACGATGTCACCGAGGATGTAGCTCTCCGTGAACCGCTTGGAGCCGACGACGACACGCTCGGCGCACTCGGCGCGGCCCGGGATGACAGACAGCGCCATCGCCGCGATCAGAAGGTGAGGCAGCATGTTTGGTGAACGCAACGGGGTTCTCGAACGAAAGCCGGGCTTGTGCTGGCGCCGACCTCTTGCCTTTCACGGTCGCCGCATTCTCACCCGCCTGTCTGTGTATCACCTCGGTCGCGGTCGCGTTGACCGCTCCAGATGTACTCGTTGGTCCCGAAGCGCTGCCCGACAAGCGCGCGCAGCGCTCCTGATGCGCCAGCGCGTCATCGTTCGGGTGTTCCATTTCAGTCGCCCCGCCGAAGCGATGCCCTCATCTCCTTTGCGAGCTCAGGTTGAGTGACCTCCCACTGCTGCAGCAATAGGAAGAGCTCTCTCTCGGCCCGGCGGTGGCCGGCTGCCTGCAACGCGCGCCATGCCGCGGCGCCGGCACGCTGCCACGCGCGCAAATGGGTGGTGAGCAGCCGAAGCCACGGACGAGGAAGGACGACGTGCGACGCGATAGTGTTCATCGAAATACCTCCTGCCGACAGAGCCTAGGGTTTTCCCGTATCGTTGGGAAATTGCGATTGCGAATCGCCCCATTACCCCGGCGAATGACCCATGACTTTCCGCACGCTCGATCTCAACTTGCTGCGCGTGTTCGACGTGGTGATGGCCGAACGCCACGTGACGCGGGCGGCCGATCGGCTCTCGATGACGCAGCCGGCCGTCAGCAACGCGCTGCGCCGCCTGCGCGAATCCATCGGGGAGGACTTGTTCGTCTCGAGCCCCGTCGGGATCACACCTACGAGAAAGGCGGAGACCCTGTGGCCCACGGTCCGCGAGTCGTTGCAGGCGCTGCGCACAACCATCGAGCCGGATGCCTTCGACCCGCGGCGCGCGGACCAGGAGTTCGTCGTCGCCATGGCCGACGCCACCGCCGCCGTGCTGATGCCCGTGGTCGTCGAGCAATGGGTCGGCACTCGGTCGCGAGCCACCTTGCGCGTCATTGGCCTGGACAGCCGTGATCCACGCCCCTTGCTCGACCAAGGCAAGGCCGACTGCGCCATCGGCTTCTTTCCTGACGTGGCGAGGGAACTGGCAGCCGACGGGCGCCACGTCACCCATCTGGACGCCCTTTACGACTGCGAGTACGTCTGCGTGATGAAGCGGGACCACCCGCTCGCCACCGAACCGGAACTGACGCTGGACCACTATTGCGGTGCGCGGCATCTGCGCGTGAACTTTGCCGGCCGGCCACGCGGCTACGTCGACGAGGTCCTGCACCGGCTGGGCCGCGCGCGGCGCGTCGTCCTCACTGTCGACCACTTCTCCACGGCCGGGCAGGTCGTGAGCCGGTCAGACCTCATCACGGTGCTGCCCCGAAGCTTCGTGCCGGCGACGGGGATCTCGCACCTGCTTGCCTGCCGGCCGCTGCCCATGGCGCTCCCGGCCATCAACGTCGGCCTGCTGTACCACCGTCGCCATCAGCACGACGCTGCGCACCAGTGGCTGAGATCGACGCTCGCGCACGCGGCTTCGCGCGCCGCGCACGGATAGCATGGTGCGGGGCAACAGCTGTGGAACGAACGGCACCGAGCCCCTTGTCTGCTGACGTCCACCCGGAGTCACCCATGCCACAGACCGCGAACATCACCGATGCGAACCCCACGGCCGCCGAGATGGAAGCCTGCGTCGCCCGCTTCCGTGACCTTCGCCCGACGGACGACTACCTCGACGCCGCGATACCGGGCTGCGAAAGAACCACCTACCGCGTCCTCGGAACGCCTCCTGCCGCTCCACTCGCGGCCGAGGGATTCCATCTCAACATCGTCTGTTGCGATCCCGGCAAGTCGGCGCCGCTGCACAGTCACCTGACGCAGGAAGTATTCATCGCCCTCACCGGGCGCTGGGAAGTGTTCTGGGGCCCCCTGGGCGAGCGCAGCGTCTTGCTGGAGCCGTGGGACACCATTGCGATACCTCCGGGCTTGTCCCGGGGATTCAGGAACGTCGCCTCCGAGCCCGCCTACCTCATCGGCATGGCCAGCGGCAGGGACCCGGGCAACATCGCCTGGCCGGCACAGGTCCTCGCTGCTGCGCGCGCCGCAGGGGTCGAGCTGAGGTAGTCACGGGTTGCTTCCATGGATCGCTTCCTCAGCATCGAAGCCTTCGTGCGCGTCGCCCAGTCGCAGAGCTTCGCCGAGGCGGCGCGGCAGCTGCGCCTCTCGAAGTCGGTCGTCACCACGCGTGTCCAGCAGCTCGAAGACCTGCTCGGCGGCCCGCTGTTCCATCGCAACACGCGCGCCGTGCGGCTCTCGGAGATGGGCCAGGCCTTCTTCCGCGATTGCAGCGAGCTGGTGCGTCGCACCAACGAGATCGTCGACCAGATGCGCGAGGTCGCGGGCTCGCCGGCAGGGCTGCTGCGCGTGCACGCGCTGACCGGCTTCGTGCTCGGCCACCTGTGCGACAGCTGCTGCGCGAGTTCCAGGAGCGCTATCCGGAAATCGTGCTCGACCTGTTCGTCAACGACGCGGTGATCGACCCGGTCAAGGAAGGCTTCGACGTCGCGCTGCAGATCTTCCCGCCGCGTCCGACGAGCTGGTCGTCGCGACGCTGTTTCCGGTGCGCCGCGTCTTCTGCGCCTCGCCGCGAGTACCTGAGCGCCACGGCACGCCGACAGCATGCCGCGCGACCTGTACGGCCACCGGCTCGGCCTGTACTCCGGCTACCCGACGCGCGACCGCTGGGTGTTTTACCACGAGCGCGCGGCAGCGCGCTCATCGCTCGAGCTCAAGCCGATGCTGATGAGCAACTCGGTGCACCTGCTGCGCGAGTACGCCTGCGAGCATGCCGGCATCGTCTGCCTGCCGACGCTGGTCGCGTCCGACTGCGATCCTGCAGGGGGCGCTGCAGGTGGTGCTGCCGGAGCACCAGCTGTCGTCCGTTCTGGCTGTCGGCGGTCTACCCGCGCACCCAGCGCGGCGCCTTCAAGCTCAAGCTGTTCATCGAGTCGCTGGCCGCGCGTTCGCCGGCAGCGAGCCGCCGTGGGACGTGGCGCTGATCGAGCGCAATGCGATCACGGCCCGGCTGATCGAGGGCTAGATGGCGCCCTCTCCGCCAGCGGGAGAGGGCGTCCAAGTCGTCCGCGTCGCACGCCCCTAGGGTTCTCCCGCACGATTGTTCGGCTTTCCCGAACAATCCGATCGCCCCGCGGCGGCTACCAGCACTCGTCCCCGCTTCCTAGACTTCCCCGCATCCGTTCCGTTCCTTCGCACCCGAGGAGAGTCACGATGAGCGCCACCGCCTACAAGACCCACTTCGGCTCGCTCGACCGCTTCGAAAAAGGCGGCGTGCAGACGATCGACGACGACGTCAAGAACTACGCCTTCTCCAACTGCTTCGAGATCGCGAGCAGGAGCAAGCCGTACGAGCGCGTGGTGTTCGGCCAGAACCAGATCTACGTGCTGGAATGCCTGCGCGCCGAGGGCGCCTCGCCCTGGTACACCTGCGCGCACGACGAGTTCGCGCTGGTGATGGACGGCGAGGTCGAGATCCACCTCGTCAAGCTCGGCGCGAGCAGAAGCGCCCGACGCCGAGCACAACGGCGCGGTGCTGCGTCAAGGGCGATCCCTAGGGCCAGAAGATGGGCTGGATGAAGCTCGAGCGCGGCCACCAGGCGCTGCTGCCGAAGAACAGCGCCTACCAGTTCAGGAGCGCGAAGCCCGGCGTCGTGGTCCTGCAGACCTGCAAGGGCGACCTCAGCGTCGAGCGCTGGGCCCAGATCTGCCAGACCGCCTGAAGGAGACGACCGATGGCGACCAACGAACACGGGCTATCAGGACTTCACGCTCGGCGGCTTCAATTTCCGCCGCGACGAGTACTTCGCGCACATCGGCTGGACCACGCGCGACGGCCGGCCGCTGTCGCACACGATGGACGTCGACAACTTCCTGCGCGCGCTGATGCGCGACGTGGCCTGGGGCTTCTTCTACGGCGGCGTCAACTTCGACCACGTGATCGGCACCACCAACCACTACAAGACGGTGGACCTGTACGCCGGCGCCTACAACGCGACGATGAAGGCCGCCGGCGTCGACCGGCTGGAGAACTTCCCGACCGAGCAGATCCAAGGCGGTCTTCGAGCAGATGCTCGACGACTGGACCAACGAAGGCTTCGACCCCTTCGCCGCGCCGCAGGAGACCGGCACCGCCGTACGGCCGCAAGAACGGCAACAACCGCGCGAAGATCACGCGTGCCCGCGAGCTCGCCAAGCGCTGCGTCGGCCTGAAGGACGACCTGGCGCTGCGCACCGATGCGCGCGGCGCGCCGGTGAACCGCGCGTTCGCCGACGTGCCGCAGGACCAGCCCGAGCTGCATCCCGAGCCCGGCTTCGAGAACGAGGTGCACGCGTTCAACCTGTTCGGCTTCCTGTCGCGCTCGCAGGTCACGTGGAACCCGAGCTTCACGTCGGTGGTGAAGTACAGCTTCATGTGCCCGACCACCGAGGAGCACATCCTGCCGATCATCCATGCGCAACGACCGCGTCGAGTGGTTCTTCCAGATGTGCGACGAGATCCACTGGGACTGCGCCGACAAGACCACCGGCAAGCCGCTGGCGCGCGTGATCATGAAGGCCGGCGACATGGCCGCGATGCCGGCGTACTGCCGCCACCAGGGCTACAGCCCGAAGCGCTCGATGCTGCTGGTGTGGGAGAACGGCTCGCCGAACCTGGTGTACGAGATCCAGAAGGGCGAGGCGCCCGAAGTCCCGGTGAAGTTCTAGCGCGCAGTGCCGCGCTCCGCAACGAGGAGCAGATGCCATGGATTCAGCGGACACCGCCGTCGCGGCGGGCGTGCCCACGCCGATCCGCCACCAGCTGTTCATCGGCGGCCAGTTCGTCGACGCGCGTCGGGCGGCACGCTGGCCACGCTGAACCCGCACGACAACTCGCCGATCGCCGACGTCGCGCTGGCCGGCCGCGAGGACGTCGACCGCGCGGTGGAGGCGGCGCAGAGCGCTTCCCGCGCTGGAGCCGGATGGCCGCGGCCGATCGCGGCCGCATCCTGCTGAAGCTGGCCGACCTGATCGAAGCGCACGCCGAAGAGCTCGCGCGGCTCGAGTCGCTCGACACCGGCCACCCGCTGCGCGACTCGCGCGCGCTCGACGTGCCGCGCACGGCCGCGTGCTACCGCTACTTCGGCGGCATGGCCGACAAGTTCCAGGGCGAGACGATTCCGGTCGAGGCGGGCTTCCTCAACTACACGCTGCGCGAGCCGGTCGGCGTGGTGGGCCAGGTGGTGCCGTGGAACTTCCCGCTGATGTTCACCAGCTGGAAGATGGCGCCGGCGCTCGCCGCCGGCAACACCATCGTGATGAAGCCGGCCGAGATGACGCCGCTCACGTCGCTGAAGATCGCCGAGCTGATGGCGCGAGGCCGGCATGCCCGACGGCGTGGTCAACATGGTGCCGGGTCTGGGCGCCGTGGCCGGGCAGGCGATCGCCGAGCACGCGGGCATCCCCAAGATCGCGTTCACCGGCAGCACCGCCACCGGCCGGCGGATCGTGCAGGCCAGCGCCGGCAACCTGAAGAAGGTGCAGCTCGAGCTCGGCGGCAAGGGCGCCGAACATCGTGTTCGACGACGCCAACCTCGTCGCCGCGGTCAACGGCAGCGCCTGGGCGATCTTCCACAACCAGGGCCAGGCCTGCATCGCCGGCTCGCGCCTGGTGCTGCACGAGCAGATCGCCGATGCCTTTCCTCGACCAGTTCATCGCGCTGGCCAAGTCGATCCGCGCTCGGCAACCCGCTCGACGACGCCACCGAGATGGGGCCGCTGACCAGCACAGCTGCACCGCGACCGCGTGCTGAACTACGTGACGTGGCGCGCGAGCAGGGCGGCGAGGTGCTGGCCGGCGGCAAGAGCGCCGGACGGTGCGTCGCTGGCGCACGGCTGCTATGTCGAGCCGACCATCGTGCGCGCGCGAGTCGACGCACGACCGCATCGCGCAGGAAGAGGTGTTCGGCCCGTTCGTCACCGTGCTGACGTTCAAGGACGACGACGAGGCGCTGGCGATCGCCAACGGCACCGAATACGGCCTCGGCAGCGGGCTGTGGACCGTCGAACCTGCGCGCGCGCACCGCTTGGCGCGCGAGATGCAGAGCCGGCATGGTGTGGATCAACTCGTACAAGCGCGTCAACCCCGGCTCGCCGTTCGGCGGCGTCGGCCTGTCGGCTACGGCCGCGAGATGGGCTTCGACGCGATGCGCGAGTACACGCAGGTGAAGAGCGTGTGGGTCAACGTCGACGCGCAGATTCCGCCGTGGTACGTGCGCTGACACACCTTCCTCTCCCTACCCCGCAAGCGGGAGAGGGCCGGGGCAAGGGCGGGGCGTCGCGGTTGGAACTGTCGTATCCGTGCCTGCGCCGCGCCCTCGCCCCACCCTCTCCCACGAGTGGGAGACGGAGTCCGAGCGGAGGAGGCGATTGAACTCGTTCGTATTTCAAGCCAACCTTCCGCGCGTCGTCTTCGGCGCCGGCGCGTTGGCTCGCCTGCCCGGAGATCGAGCGGCTCGGCGCGAAGCGTGCGCTGGTGCTGTCCACGCCGGAGCAGGCGACCTCCGCGGAGCGCGTGTCGTCGCTGCTCGGCATTCGAGCGCCGGCGTGTTCCCGCGCGCCGCGATGCACGTGCCGATCGAGACCGCCCGCGCCGCGCGCGACGAGGCGCGCGAGCTCGGCGCCGACTGCGCCGTCGCGATCGGCGGCGGCTCGACCACCGGCCTCGGCAAGGCGATCGCGCTCGACTCCGGGCTGCCGATCGTCGCCATGCCGACCACCTACGCCGGCAGCGAGATGACGCCGATCTACGGCCTGACCGAAGGCGGCGTCAAGAAGACCGGCCGCGACGTGCGCGTGCTGCCGCAAGACCGTGGATCTACGACCCCGAGCTGACGATGACGCTGCCGCTGGCGCTGATCGGTGACCAGCGGGCTGAACGCGATCGCGCACGCCGCCGAGGCGCTGTACGCGCCCGACGCCAACCCGATCGTCGCGCTGATGGCCGAGGAGGGCATCCGCGCGCGCTGGCGCGCGCGCTGCCGCGTGCTGCGCGACGACCCGCACGACCTCGACGCGCGCGGCGATGCGCTGTACGGCGCGTGGCTGTGCGGCGTCGTGCTCGGCAACGTCGGCGATGGGGCTGCACCACAAGCTGTGCCACACGCTCGGCGGCACGCTTCAACCTGCCGCATGCCGAGACGCACACGCGTGGTGCTGCCGCATGCGCTGGCCTACAACGCGCCGGCTGCACCGGAGGCGATGGCGCGCATCGCGCGCGCGCTCGGCCGCGCCGACGGCGGCGATCCGCTGTCGGCGGCGCGCGCCCTGCATGCGCTTGCCGCGCGCGCTCGGCGCGCCGACCGCGCTGCGCGACATCGGCATGCCGGCCGATGGCCTGGACCGCGCGGCCGATCTCGCGGTGCAGACGCCGTACCCGAACCCGCGCGCGCTCGAGCGCGCCGCCGCTGCGCGCGCTGCTGCAGCGCGCGTTCGACGGCGATCGCCGCAGCCTGACAACACCTGCGCCTTGAATACCACATGAGGAGACGACGATGACGATGAACCGCCGCACCTCGACCCAGCGAGCCGCCGCGACGCCGCCGCTCGCGCGCTGCCCGCGCTGGCGCACGCCGCCGACGACGCTGAAGATCGGCTACGTGTCGCCGCAGACCGGCCCGCTGGCGCCGTTCGGCGAGGCCGACCGCTGGGTCATCGACCAGATGAAGACTGCGTTCAAGGACGGCCTCACCATCGGCGGCAAGAAGCACGACGTGCAGATCGTGCTGAAGGACAGCCAGTCCAACCCGAACCGCGCCGGCGAGGTGGCCAACGACCTGATCCTGAAGGACAAGGTCGCGCTGATGCTCACCGCCGGCACGCCCGAGACCGCCAACCCGGTGAGCGACGCCTGCGAGCTGAACGAGGTGCCGTGCATCAGTCTCAGCGTGGTGCCGTGGCAGCCGTGGTTCTTCGGCCGCAAGGGCGACCCGGCCAAGGGCTTCGAGTGGACGTACCACGTGTTCTGGGGCCTGGAGGACGTGATCGCCAATTTCACCAACGGCTGGAAGAGCGTGCAGACCAACAAGAAGGTCGGCGGCCTGTTCCCCAACGACGGCGACGGCAACGCCTGGGGCGACAAGGAGCTCGGCTTTCCCAAGCCGCTGGCCGAGCATGGGCTTCACGCTCACCGACCCGGGCCGCTTCCAGAACGGCACGCAGGACTTCAGCGCGCAGATCGCCGCGTTCAAGGCGCGACGGCGTCGAGATCGTCACCGGCGTGGTGATCCCGCCCGATGCGAAGACCTTTCTCACGCAGGCCCGGCAGCAGGGCTTCAAGCCGAAGGTGATCACGCTCGGCAAGGCGCTGCTGTTCCCGGGCGCGATCGAGGCGCTCGGCGACCTGGGCGACGGCCTCACCACCGAGGTGTGGTGGAGCCCGTCGCACCCGTTCACGTCGTCGCTGACCAAGCAGAGCGCCAAGGCGCTCGCCGCCGCGTACGAGAGCCGGCACCAAGCGCCAGTGGACGCAGCCGATCGGCTTCGCGCACGCGCTGTTCGAGGTGGCGGCCGACGCGCTGAAGCGCGCCAAGTCGACTCGAAGGCGTGCCGACGTGCGCGACGCCGTGGCCGCGACCAACCTGGCCACCGTGGTCGGGCCCGGTGAAGTGGGGCGGCCAGGGCCCGTTCAAGAACGTGAGCAAGACGCCGCTGGTGCTCGGCCAGTGGGTCAAGGGCACAGAAGCACAAGTACGAGCTGGTCATCGTCAACAACCAGGCCGCGCACACAGATCCCGACCGGCGGCACGTAAGCTGATGTAGCCCCTTCCGACATCATCCGGCGGCCATGCCGATCCTCGCCCTGCACAGCGTGTCGCAAGTCCTATGGCGCGCTGAAGGTCACCGACGACGTCTCGCTGGCCGGTCGAGGCCAGGGCGAGACGCTGGGCATCCTCGGCCCCAACGGCGCGGGCAAGACCACGCTGTTCAACCTGATCGGCGGCGACGTGCGCGCCGACGCCGGCCGCGTGGAGTTCGACGGCCGCGACATCACGGCGCTGCCGCCGCACCAGCGCTGCCGCGCTGGGCCTCGGCCGCACCTACCAGATGCCGCAGCCGTTCGGCCACATGACGGTGTTCGAGAACCTGGTGACCGCCGCCTGCTTCGGCGGCGGCCAGCGCGAGCGCGACGCCTGGCGCACCGCCGCGCGAGGTGCTCGCGCACACCGGCCTGCTGCCGCAGCCAACCAGCCCGCCGGCAGCCTCACGCTGCTGAACCGCAAGCGCCTCGAGCTGGCGCGGGCGCTGGCCACGCGGCCCAAGCTGCTGCTGCTCGACGAGATCGCCGGCGGCCTCACCGAGCACGAGGCGCGCGAGCTGGTGGACGAGCTGGCGCGCATCAAGGCGCAGGGCGTGACGATGGTGTGGATCGAGCACGTGGTGCATGCGCTGCTGGCGATCGCCGACCGCCTGTTCGTCATCAACTTCGGCCAGCCGATCGCGCTGGCGCGCCGCAGGCGGTGATGGCGAACCCCGAGGTGCAGCGCGTGTACACTGGGCGATGCGAGGCCTGAGCGGGCGAACGATGGCCGCCGACCCAGCTGATCGAGACGCACGGCCTCGACCGCCCACTACGGCGACGCGCAGGCGCTGTTCGGCATCGACTTCCGACCTCCACGCCGGCGAGGTGGTGGCGATCATCGGCGCCAACGGCGCCGGCAAGAGCACGTTTCTCAAGGCGCTCACCGGCCTGGTGAAATGCGCCGCGCGACGCGGTGCGCTTCAACGGCCAGCCGATCGGTCGGCCTGGCGCCGGGCGCGATCGTGCGCATGGGGCATCGCGATGGTGCCCGAAGGGCGCCGCCTGTTCCCGTCAGCCTCAGCGTGGAAGAGAACCTGCTGATGGGCGCGTTCGCCAAGCGCCCGGGGCCCTGGGACCTGAAGCGCGCTGTTCGCGCGCTGTTTCCGATCCTCGACAGAAGCGGCATGCGCCGGCCACGTCGCTGTCGGGCGGGCAGCAGCAGATGGTGGCGATCGGCCGCGCGCTGATGAGCAACCCGTGCGTCCTGCTGTGCGACGAGCTAGCCTGGGGCTGGCGCCGATCGTGATCAGGAGATCTACGACGCGCGTGCCGCAGCTCATGCGCGAAGGCACTGACGGCCGGTGATCGTCGAGCAGGACGTGTGCGATGGCGCAGCAGCGTGTCGCAGCGCGTCTAGTGCTTCCAGGAGGGCCGCGTGTCGCTCGAGGGCAAGTCGAGCGAGCTGACGCGTGAGCAGATCTCGCGTGCGTACTTCGGTGTCTGAGCGATGAACACGAAGCGACGCGACGCGAACGCCCTCTCCCGCTCGCGGGCGGGCCGCGTGAGGGCGCTGCATGCGCAGGGAGACAGCGACGCCATCGACATGGCGCGCGCCACCCCAGCCCTCTCCCGCCAGCGGGAGAGGGGCCATCCTGCCGGGGCACGCTCATGATCGACACGCTGCTCCAAGGCCTGCTGCTCGGCGGGCTGTACGCCTCTTCGCGCTCGGCCAGTCGCTGATGTTCGGCGTGATGCGGCTCACCAACACCGCGCAGGGCGACTTCATCGTGCTGGCCGCCTTCGCGGCGATCGCGATCGCCGGTCTTCGGCCTCGCGCATCCGGCCGCGATCGCGCTGCTGCTGTTGCCGGTCGCCTTCGGCTTCGGCTACGCGCTGCAGCGCGGGGTGCTCAATGGCACGCTCGGGCGGACCCGCTGCCGTCGCTGGTCGTGACCTTCGGCTTGGCGATCGTGATCCAGAACGTGTCTGCTCGAACTCTTCTCCGGCCGATCCGCGCTCGCTCGACACCGACGGCCTCAACACGCGCAGCCTCGCGCTCGGCGGCGGCGTTGCGCTCGGCGTGCTGCCGCTCGCGATCTTCGCCGTCGCGCTGCTGTGCCACGGCGGCGCTGCAGGGCGCTGTTCGACCGCACGACGATGGGCCGCTGCCTTCCGCGCCGTGAGCGACGACCGCGAAATCGCCGAGCTGATGGGGCTGGACGCCAACACGTCTACGCGCTCGCCACCGCCATCGCCTTCGTCGCTGATCGCGCCGGCCGGCATGCTGCAGGGCGATGCGCACCACGGTCTCGCCGAGCGACGGGCCGCTGCTGCTGCTGTTCGCGTTCGAGGCCGTGATCATCGGCGGCATGGGGTCGTTCTGGGGCACCTTCGCCGGCGCGATGGTGCTCGGCGTCACGCAGCAGATCGGCTTCCGGCTCGATCCCGGCTGGGGCATCTGGTTCGGCCACCTGGTGTTCCTCGCGGTGCTGGTGCTGCGGCCGCAGGGCCTCTTCCCGAAGACGCAGGGGCGACCGCGATGGACCGGACCACCTCCCACGCCGCTGCGGCTGCCCCAGTGACAGCGCCACCCGCGCCGCAGCTGGTGGCACGCGACACGCCGCGGGGCCCGTGTCGCGCTGGCGGCCGCCGCCGCGCTCGTCGTCGCCGCGGCCAGCTGCCGTTCGGGGCGGAGTCGAGCTGGATGCGCGAATTCGTCGAGATCGCGTGCTACTTCATCTTCGCGATGATGTGGAACCTGCTCGCCGGCTACGGCGGGCATGGTGTCCATCGGCCAGCAGGCCTTCTTCGGGCTCGGCGGCTACGCGATGCTTGCGCTCGGCAACTTCGCCGGCGTCAACCCGTTCGTCGCGGTGCCGCTCGCTGCGCTGGCGACCGCGCTCGTGGCGTGCCCGTGTCGTGGGTGGCGTTCCGCCTGCAGGGCGGCTACTTCGCCATCGGCACCTGGGTCATCGCCGAGGTGTTCCGGCTGTCGCTTCGCCAACTCTCCGCAGTCGGCGGCGGCTCCGGCACCAGCCTGACGGCGCTGCGCGGCATCGATCGCGCCACGCGCGAACGCACGCACCTTCTGGATCGCGCTGGCTTGCGTCGTCCCGGCGGTCGGCGATGGTGTACCTGTTCCTGCGCAGCAAGCACGGCCTGGCGCTGCTGGCGATCCGCGACAACGAGGTGGCGGCCGAGTCGCAGGGCATGCAGGTGCGCCGCATGAAGCTGGCGGTCTACATCGTGGCCGCGCTCGGCGCGGGCCTGGCGGGCGCGCTGTACTTCGTGGGCAACCTGCGCATCTCGCCCGACGCTGCGTTCAGCGTCAACTGGACCGCCTTCGCCATCTTCATGGTGGTCATCGGCGGCATCGGCCGCATCGAGGGGCCGATCGTCGGCGCGCTCGTCTTCTGGGCACTCAACAAGTTCTTCAGCGACTAGGGCAGCAGGTACCTGCTGGGCCTGGGCCTGCTCGCCATCGTCGTCACGATCGCTTCAAGCAGGGCCTGTGGGGATGGCTGCAGCAGCGCCACGGCTGGACGCTGTTTCCCACACGGCGGCGCCTTCTGGAGTGAACATGCGCAACATCGACGAGCACAACATCACCGAGGCCGTGATCCGCAGCCTGGATGCCTGCGACAACCCGCGGCTGCGCGAGGTGCTCTCGGCGCTGGTGGCGCACCTGCACGAGTTCGCTCGCGAGGTGCGGCTCACGGAAGCCGAGTGGATGCGGGGCATCGACTTCCTCACGCGCACCGGCCAGGCGTGCACCGACACGCGGCAGGAGTTCATCCTCCTGTCGGACGTCCTTGGCGTGTCGATGCTCACCGTGGCGCTCAATCAAGGCCACAGCCCCGGCGCGACCGAGGCCACGGTGTTCGGGCCGTTCCACGTCGACGATGCGCCGCGCGTGCCGCAGGGCACCGACATCTCGTTCGGCGCACCGGGCGAGCCGCTGGACGTGGAGGTGGAGGCCGTGTCGGCCGACGGCACGGCGCTCGCTGCCGCCGAGGTCGACGTGTGGCAGGCCGACGAGGAGGGCCTCTACGACGTGCAGCGCCCCGAGCTCGGCAGCCGGCGCCGGTGCCGCGCCGTGATCCTCACCGACGCCGAGGGGCGCGCGCGTTTCCGCACCGTGCTGCCCACGGCCTACCCTGTACCCACCGACGGCCCCGTCGGCACGATGCTGGTCGCCAGCGGCCGGCACCCATGGCGCCCGGCGCACCTGCATTTCCTCATCAAGGCCGAAGGCCACGAAACGCTGGTGACGCACCTCTTTTGCAGCGGCGACCCGTACCTCGAATCCGACGTGGTGTTCGGCGTGCGCGAATCGCTGGTGGTGCGCATGGAGCCGGAACGTATTGGCGGCACGCGCACGCTGCGCCACACCTTCGTGCTCGACCGCTCCTACTCGGCGTAGCGTTTCGGGAACAGGATCCTGAACGTCGTCCCCGTCTCGAGGGTCGACTCCAGTTCCACGCTTCCGTTCAGCAGGTCGCACAGTCGCTTCACGATCGACAGGCCGATGCCCTCGCCGGTCTCCTGATGAACGGGCCGAACGTCTTCGGATGACGTGAACGTGACGGCTTCCCCGACCCGCCCGGCTTCTGCGTCCGCGTCGAGCTTCTTCGCCTGGTCCGTCGCGGTCTCCATCGCGCCAGCCAACTGTGCGCCCGGCCCGGCGTGGAAGCCGGGCCCTGTGTCTTGAATCTGCAGGAACCAGCGCTCCGAATCCTTCACCGTGGCATCGCCCCATCCGATCGTGATGCCGCCACGGCTCGTGTACTTGATGGCATTGAGCACCAGGTTCTGCGCGATGCGCCGGACCTTGACGGCATCCGCCTCGACCGTGAGCGTCTGGGGACCGCTGAACCGCATGAAGAGGTTGCGCTCCAATGCTCGAGATTGCATGGCTTCGCACAGGTCACGCAGGATGCCGGCCACGTCGACGTGCTCCAGTCGGCGCTGCTCTTGTCCGGCTTGCAAACGGGCCAGGCTCGTCACGTCGTTCAACAGATGGTGCAGGGCATCCACGTTGCGATCCAGCAAGCGCATGAAACGGGCGCGCGCCTCTTCGGAGGATCTCGACGATGCCAATCCCGCTGTCGCGTTCGCCACCACGCCCAGGTTTCCGCGAAGGTCGTGCGCCGCCTGCTGCCAAAGCTGCGCGCGCTGCCGCTCCATCTCGTGCAGCGCGAACAACGCGCCCTCCAGGTCCTTGACGTGGCTGCTCGCCTCGATTTGCTGCAGCTCGAAATACTGAGCCGTGCTGGCGCTGATGGCGGCGCCATGCTGCATTGCCCAGATGCGTCGGGCCTCGGCCATCACCTCGAAACCGAGATCGCGATGTGCCTGTGCGTAGTCGTCGAGCTCCACGACGACGCACTCGTTGAGCCGTCCGAGCTCCCGGGCGACCTCCGCGAGATCGAACCCTTGCTGCCACCGGTGCAAGCCATGCGCCTCGGCGACCTTCTGCTCTTCAGCCCGGTATGCCGACATTTCGTCGC
Source organism: uncultured beta proteobacterium (assembly GCA_963839465.1). GTDB lineage: Bacteria > Pseudomonadota > Gammaproteobacteria > Burkholderiales > Burkholderiaceae_C > CAWIVI01. The sequence continues at coordinate 344 of CAWIVI010000016.1, read as the reverse complement.
CGGCGAGGCGTCGCTCGAACTCGCGAAGCAGGGCGGGGATGTGGTCGTGCAGCTGTGCACGCGGAAGCGCCGCTCCCGTCGTCAACGCAGGGTCTCGCGTCACTGCTTCGCGCCACGCCTTGAGAATGGCGTCGCGTCGCCTGGCCAGGTGGGCTGACAGGCGAGCAAGTCCGGGGTCGCTCGGTGTCGACAAGGTCACACGTCTCCAATTCCCGCCCGCCCTTGTAACGGAGCTCCCGGTGCACCGGCAGTCGTGTTTGCCATCGAGGCACCGCAGCGGGGTGCTAGCATAGTCGTTGGCGCGCAGCGAGGCGTCGGCCGCCGGAACCCGAAGCCTCGAAAGG
>CAWIVI010000015.1:0-232131 GCA_963839465.1 uncultured beta proteobacterium | reverse complement strand
CAACCCTCCGGCGTCGTCGGGCTTGTCCGCCGCGCCAAGCCTTCCGATGCGTCGATCCGGCCTTGCCAAGTCCATCACCCTGACCGACGTGGCCCGCTCGGCCGGGCTGTCGCTGATCACCGCCTCGCGCGCGCTCACGAACCCGCCAAGGTGTCGAAGGCGACCATCGAGCGCGTGCAGCAGGCGGTGGAGGCCACCGGCTACATCCCGAACTTCCTGGCGGGCGGATTGAAGTCGCGCCGCAGCATGACCGTGGCCGCCCTCGTGCCGGTGATCTCGGTGCCGCAGTTCCTGCCCACGGTACAGACGCTCACCAAGGAGCTGGACCGCGCCGGCTACCAGCTCATCCTCGGCCAGACGGGCTACGACCACGCGCGCGAAGCAGCGCTGCTCGACACCATGATCGGCCGCCGGGTGGACGGCATCGTCGTCGCGGGCCTGCTCCACAACGAGGCCGCGACAGAGCGGCTGCGGCGCCTCGCAATCCCGGTCGTGGAGACGTGGGACCTGAGCGACCGGCCAGTCGACATGGTCGTCGGGTTCTCGCATCTGTTGGTCGGCAGCGCGGTCGCCGGCTACTTCCTGGGCCGGGGATGGAAGCGCCTCGCCATCGCGACTGCGAACGACCAGCGTGCCTCGCTGCGGCGCGAGGGCTTCTTTCGGTGATCGGGCACGACGTGCCCACAGCCATCGTTCCTGCGCCGAGCAGCCTGCCACTGGGCCGGCAGGCCTGCGCCGAGCTGCTGGACCGCGATCCCGCCATCGAGGCGATCTTCTGCAGCTCCGACGGCCTGGCCCAGGGAGTGCTCACCGAGGCGAGGGCACGCGGCCTGCGCGTGCCGGAGGACCTCGCCGTCTGCGGCTTCGGCGACGCGGATTTCGCGGCGCACACGGAGCCCTCGCTCACCACGGTGCACATCGACGGCGCCGCCATCGGCCGACAGGCGGCACGGCTCATCGTGGCGCGCTGCCGCGGCGAAACAGTGGACGAGCGCGTGCACGACGTCGGCTTCCGCATCGTCGAACGCAGCTCGACCGCGCTCAGCGCGCCGGCGTGAGCTGGGCGAGGGAGCTCTGCAGTTCGGCCAATGGGGTCGCCCGCACGCCGTGCGCGAGAGGATAGGACTCGGCGCCTGCGTGCACGATGAAGCGCCTGGTGGCACTCAGGTCGGCGGCAGCGACGTGAAAGCCGCGGCTGGGGGCCGGGGCGCTACTTCGCTTGATCTCGATGGCCCAGCGCTGGCGCTTCGGGAGCTCGAGCAGAAGGTCGATCTCGGCCCCCGCCGAACTGCGATAGAAGAACGCTTGGGACGCCGGGGGCGCGACCGCGAGGAGGTTCTCCATCACCCAGCCTTCCCAGCTGCCACCGACCACGGGGTGACCGATCACGTCATCGAAGTCGGTCAGTCCCAGCAGCGCATGCACGATGCCGCTGTCGCGCACGTAGATCTTCGGCGTGCGGACCAGGCGCTTTCCTTCGTTCGCGGCCCAGGGGCGCAGCCGGCGCACGAGCATGAGGTCAGCCAGGAGGTCGATGTACCGCGCCACCGTCTGACCGCTGACCGCCAGGGCAGTCCGCGAGCTTGAGCAGCGTCGAACAACTGCCCTGCTCGTGCGCGAGCATCGTCCACAGGCGCCGCAGTGTCTCGGCGAATCCGCGGGCCTAGCTGCGGAATGTCTCGCTCCAGGTAAGTCGTAATGAACTGCCGCCGCCATCGGAGGCTGGCCTCGTCGCTCGATGCCACGAAGGACTCGGGGAAGCCGCCGCGAATCCACAAGCGGCGCGCCTGATCCGCAGGCACCTCGATCGTGGTTAACGGCTGCAGCTCCATGTAGGCGATGCGGCCGGCCAGGCTTTCGCTGGACTGAGCCAGCAGGGTGCCTGTGGCCGAGCCGAGCAGCAGAAACTGCCCGGTGCGCCGGCCGGCTCGGCGGCGTCGGTCGATGACGCCACGCAGGGGGGCAAACAGTTCGGGTGCGCGCTGCACTTCGTCGATCACCATGAGCCCGTCGGCGTGGGCGTCGAAGTACGAGAGCGGGTCGGAGAGCTTGGCGGCGTCCGCGGGAGACTCGAGGTCGAGATACGTGGCCGAAGGAGTTCTCGTGAAGGAACTCGTGGGCCAGCGTAGTCTTGCCCACCTGACGCGGACCCAGGATGGCAACGGCCGGGAACTCTGCGAGGAGTTGACGCAGCAGCGACGTCCGATGGCGTGCAAACATCATCGCAATTGTTCCATACCATGGAAGATATGCAAGGTTGCTCGAACGAAAGGATCGCCCCATGGCCGACGAAGCACCGAGCGAGCTGCTGTCCCGGCGCCATCAGATGTTCCCGGTGCTCACCGAGCCGAGATCGCGCGCATGCGCGCTTCGGCACGCGGCAGACGCTACGCGCACGGCGAGACGGCTCTTCGCCGCCGGCGAGCCCGGCCCCGGCATGTTCGTCGTGCTGCAAGCGGCGTGGTCGCGATCAGCCAGCGCGACGGCCTGGGGCACGTGGTGCCGATCGTGCAGCAGGGCCGCGGCCACTTCCTGGCCGAGGTCGGGCACGCTGTCCGGGCGGCCGTCGCTGGTGGACGGCATCGCGCAGGACGACGTCGAGGCGCTGCTGGTGCCGCCCGGGCAGCTGCGCGCGCTGATCATCGCCGAGGCCGACCTCGGCGAGCGCCTCGTGCGGGCGCTGATCCTGCGCCGCGTCGCGCTGATCGAGTCCGGCGCCAGCGGGCCGGTGCTGATCGGCGCAGCCGCAGTCGCCCGACGTGCTGCGGCTGCAGAACTTCCTGCGCCGCAACGGCCAGCCGCTACCACGTCGTCGATGCCTGCACGGACGCCGACGCCGCCGCGCTGATCGAGCAGTACGGCGCGGCCGCCGGCGAGCCGCTGGTCGTCTGCCCGGATGGCTCGGTGCTGCTCAACCCCGCCGAGGAAGCGCTGGCGCGCTGCATCGGCATGGTCGACACGCGCCGAGCGCGACGAGCTCTTCGACGTGGCCGTCGTCGGCGCCGGGCCGGCCGGCCTGGCCACGGCCGTCTATGCCGCGTCCGGAGGGCCTGCGCGTCGTGGTGCTCGACTGCCGCTCCTACGGCGGCCAGGCCGGCGCCAGTGCGCGCATCGAGAACTACCTCGGCTTTCCGACCGGCATCTCCGGCCAGGCGCTGGCCGGCCGCGCCTACGTGCAGGCGCAGAAGTTCGGCGCCGAGATGCTGATCCCGGCGCAGGTGGAGTCCCTCGACTGCGAGCGCCAGGGCGCCGAGCGCGAGCTGGCGGTGCGGCTCACCGACGGCCGGCGCCTGCGCGCGCGCACCGTCGTGGTCGGCCAGCGGCGCGCGCTACCGCCGGCCGGAGGTGCCGCGGCTCGCCGAGTTCGAAGGGCGCGGCGTCTGGTACTGGGCCTCGGCGATCGAGGCCAGGATGTGCGCGCAGCAGGAGGTCGCGCTGGTCGGCGGCGGCAACTCCGCCGGGCAGGCCGCGGTGTTCCTGTCGCAGCACGCGGCCCGGGTGCACATGCTGGTGCGCGGCCCCGGCCTGGCGGCGAGCATGTCGCGCTACCTGATCGACCGCATCGAGGCCACGCCGAACATCGAGCTGCGGCCGCACACCGAGCTCGACGCAGCTGCACGGCGAGTGCCGGCGGGCCTCGCGGGCGTGACGTGGCGCGACCGCGCGCAGCGGCGCGCGAGGAGGAGCGGGCGCTGCGCCACGTGTTCCTGTTCGTCGGCGCCGACCCGGAGACCGCGTGGCTCGACGGCTGCGGCGTGGCGCTCGACGCGCACGGCTTCGTGCTCACCGGCGCCGGCGTCGGCGACGGCGACGGACGGCTTCGCAGCCGGCGCCGCTGGAGATCGAGCGTCCCGGGCGTGTTCGCCGTGGGCGACGTGCGCGTCGGGCTCGGTCAAGCGCGTCGGCGGCGCCATCGGCGAAGGCGCCGCGGTCGTGGCGCAGATCCACCACTATCTGTCGAACGCGGCGGCCACGGCGTAGCGCGGGAGTCAGCCCCGGCGCGTGGCGATCAGCGGCTGCACTTGCGACGCCGCGATGCGCGGCCGGTCGGGCTCCGCGGCAATCAGCGGCTGCACCTCCAGCAAGCTCGCGTGGCAGCGCCGCGTGAGCGCCTGGTAGGTGCGCGTGCCGTCGAGCTTCCATGCCACTTCGGCGTCGGACAATTCGCGCCGCACCTTCGCCGGCATGCCGGCCGCGAGCGAGCGCGGCGGCACCTTCATGCCGGCCGGCACGAAGGCGCAGGCGGCCACGAAGGCCTCGGCGCCGACGACGGCCTCGTCCATCACCACTGCGTTCATGCCGACGAGCGCGTCGTGCTCCACCACGCAGCCATGCAGCACCGCGCCGTGGCCGACGTGGCCGTTCTCCGCGACGACGGTGTCGGTCTTCGGGAAGCCGTGGATCACGCACGTGTCCTGCACGTTGGCACCGCGCTCCAGGCGAATGCGGCCGAAGTCGCCGCGCAGGCTCGCGCACGGGCCCACGTAGCACTCGGGCCCGACGATCACGTCGCCGATCAGCACGGCCGTGGGGTGCACGTGGGCGCTCGGGTCCACGACCGGAATCACGCCGTCGATGGCATAGCAGGGCATTCGGGGTTTCTCCTGAATCAGCGGAGCTTGCAAGTCGGAACTTGGCAGTCTATGATTTACCGACCGGTCGGTCAACAATAGAAACCGAATGACGAGTCCCCGTTCCCCGCAGCAAATTGCCGACCTGGTCGGCCAAGACATGTACTCCCGGGACCGCGCCTCGCAGGCGCTGGGCATGCAGGTGGTCGAGATCGGCCCCGGCCGCTCCGTGCTGCGCATGGCGGTGCGAGACGACATGCTGAACGGCCACGCATCTGCCACGGCGGCCTCATCGCCACGCTGGCCGACTCCGCGTTCGCTTTTGCCTGCAACACGACAACCAGCTCACGGTGGCAGCCGGCTTCTCCATCGACATCGTGGCGCCGGCACACCAGGGCGACGTGCTGACCGCGCGCAGCGCAGAGGTGTCGAACTCCGGCCGCACCGGCGTGTACGACGCCGACGTCACCAACCAGCGCGGCGAGCTGATCGCCGTGTTCCGCGGCCGCTCGTACACGCTCAAAGGCAAGCCGGTCGTCGACGCTGGCTAGGAGACAAACGATGCCTGTCAACAGCCCGCGCCCGGCGATCTCGAACCGATCGAACCGCCAGCCGCGACGAGCTGCAGGCACTGCAGCTGCAGCGGCTGAAGTGGTCGCTGCAGCACGCTTACGACAACGTCGCCGCATTACCGCAAGCCTTCGACGCAAACGGCGTGCATCCCGGCGACCTGAAGCCCCTCGCCGATCTCGCGAACTTCCCGTTCACCAGCAAGCACGACCTGCGGGACAACTATCCGTTCGGCATGTTCGCGGTGCCGCGCGAGCAGGTCGTGCGCGTGCACGCGTCGTCCGGCACGACCGGCAAGCCCACGGTCGTCGGCTACACGCAGCGCGACATCGACCATCTGGGCCGATCTGGTGGCGCGCTCGATTCGCGCTTCCGGCGGCCGCGCCGGCGACATCGTGCACGTCGCCTACGGCTACGGCCTCTTCACCGGCGGCCTGGGCGCGCACTACGGCGCCGAGCGGCTCGGCTGCACGGTGGTGCCGATGTCTGGCGGGCAGACCGAGAAGCAGGTGCAGCTCATCCACGATTTTCGGCCCGACATCATCATGGTCACGCCGAGCTACATGCAGGTGATCTGCGAGGAGTTCGAGCGCCAGGGGCTCGACCCGCGCGAGATGAGCGCTGCAGGTCGGCATCTTCGGCGCCGAGCCCTGGACCGAGGCGATGCGCGCGCGAATCGAGCAGCGCGCCGGGCATCGACGCCATCGACATCTACGGCCTGAGCGAGGTGATGGGCCCGGGCGTGGCCAACGAGTGCATCGAGACCAAGGACGGCCCGGTGGTCTGGGAAGACCACTTCTATCCCGAGATCATCGATCCCGAGACCGGCGAGGTGCTGCCCGACGGCAGCGAGGGCGAGCTCGTGTTCACCACGCTCACCAAGGAAGCGCTGCCGGTGATTCGCTACCGCACGCGCGACCTCACGCGGCTGCTGCCGCCGACGGCGCGCAGCATGCGCCGCATGGGCAAGATCGTCGGCCGCAGCGACGACATGCTGATCATCCGCGGCGTCAACGTCTTCCCCACGCAGATCGAGGAGCTGGTGCTGCAGCACGGCCAGCTCTCCGGGCCAGTACCAGCTCGTCGTGACGCGCGAAGGCGCGCTCGACGCGCTGGAGGTGCGCTGCGAGGTGCTGCCGCAGCAGCCGGCGCCGACCGGCGGCGATGGGCCGGGCGCTGCAGCGAACGCATCAAGACGCTGGTCGGCGTGACGGCGAGGTCGACGTCGGGGCCGCCCGATCGATCGAGCGCACGCTGGTCGGCAAGGCCCGCCGCGTCATCGACAACAGACCAAGACAGGCTGAATCGAAAGGAGCACGCGATGTACACACAAGCCATGGACACCGCCCCGAAGGAAGAGCGCAAGGCCGTGCGCAGCGCCGAGGAGGCCGAGCTCGAGCGAGCGCTTCGACGCGCGCATCGACGCCGGCGACTTCATCGAGGCCAAGGACTGGATGCCGGAGCCACTACCGCAAGACGCTGGTGCGCCAGATCAGCCAGCACGCGCATTCCGAGATCGTCGGCATGCTGCCCGAAGGCAACTGGATCACGCGCGCGCCGACGCTCAAGCGCAAGGCCATCCTGCTCGCCAAGGTGCAGGACGAAGGCGGCCACGGCCTGTACCTGTACGCCGCGGCCGAGACGCTGGGCACCTCGCGCGACGAGATGATCGAGGCGCTGCACAGCGGCAAGGCCAAGTACAGCTCGATCTTCAACTACCCGACGCTGACGTGGGCCGACATCGGCGTCATCGGCTGGCTGGTCGACGGCGCGGCGATCATGAACCAGGTGCCGCTCTGCCGCTGCTCGTACGCGCCGTATGCGCGCGCGATGGTGCGCATCTGCCGCGAGGAAAGCTTCCACCAGCGCCAGGGATTCGACTCGCTGCTGACGATGATGCAGAAGGGCACCGACGCGCAGAAGGCGATGGTGCAGGACGCGGTGAACCGCTGGTGGTGGCCGAGCCTGATGATGTTCGGCCCGCCCGACAGCGAGTCGCCAACAGCGCGCAGTCGATGCAGTGGGGCATCAAGCGCATCTCCAACGACGACCTGCGCCAGAAGTTCGTCGACGCCTGCGATCGAGCAGGCCAAGGTGCTCGGCGTCACGCTTGCCCGACCCGGATGCTGAAGTGGAACGAAGCGCGCGGCCACCACGACTTCGGCGCCGATCGACTGGGACGAGTTCTGGCGCGTGGTCGGCGGCGACGGCCCGTGCAACCGCGACCGCCTCGCCGCGCGCGTGAAGGCATGGGAAGAGGGCGCCTGGGTGCGCGAAGCCGCGTTGGCGCACGAGCGCAAGCAGTGCAGGAGGCGGCATGAGCCGCAGTGAAGGCGGACGCCGCGAGGCGCCAAGCTCCGAAGGGCGACGACATCGACCGCAAGCGAATGGCCGCTGTGGGAAGTGTTCGTGCGCAGCAAGGCCGGGCTGGACCACAAGCACTGCGGCAGCCTGCACGCGGCCGACCCGAAGATGGCGATCCAGCTCGCGCGCGACGTCTACACGCGGCGCCAGGAAGGCACCAGCGTGTGGGTCGTGCGCAGCGACCAGATCGTGGCGAGCGACCCGGGCGACAAGGACATGTACTTCGATCCGGCGGAAGACAAGGTCTACCGCCACCCCACGTTCTACGAGCTGCCCGAATCGTCACATGTAGTGACGACCCACATCGTGCAGGGGCGCAGCGACCGGCGCCGATCCGCCAAGGGCTTGATGGCCGGCTTTGGCCAGGCATCGGAGTACTTCAGAGATCGATTGAAGTTCGTCGGATCGCGGTGCAGTACCTGCTGCGCCTGGGCGACACGTGCCTGTGCTGTCGCAGCGGCTGTCGGAGTGGTGCGGCCATGGGCCGGTGCTGGAGGAAGACATCGCGCTGGCGAACATGGCGCTCGACCTGCTCGGCCAGGCGCGCGGCGTGCTCACGCATGCCGGCGCGGTGGAAGGGCGCGGGCACGACGAAGACCAGCTCGCCTTCCTGCGCGACGAGCGCGACTACATGAACGCGACGCATCGCCGAGCTGCCGCGCGGCGACTTCGCCTTCACCGTGCTGCGCAACGCCATGATGGCCACCTGGCTGGAGCTGATGTGGCAGCGGCTGCAGGCGTCGAGCGACGCCGAGCTCGCCGCGGTGGCCGCCAAGGCCGTGAAGGAGGCGCGCTACCACCGCCAGCACGCGGCCGACTGGGTCGTGCGCCTGGGCGACGGCACCGACGAATCGCGCCGCGCGCCTGCGCGCCGCGCTCGATGCGCTGTGGCCGTACACGCGCGAGCTGTTCGATGCCGACGAGGTGGACGAGCACGCGGCCGGCACCGGCCTCGGGCCGGCCTGGAGCGAGCTGCGCGAGCCGTGGATGGCGCAGATGCGGGCGTGCTCGACGCGGCAGGCCTCGGACATGCCGGCGGAGCCGAAGTTCCGCAGCGACGGCAAGCGCGGCACGCACAGCGAGCACATGGGCTATCGTGCTCGCCGACCTGCAGTACCTGCAGCGCGCGTATCCGGGAGGCACATGGTGATGAGACTGGGCACTGCCGTCGAGACGAGGCGGAGGAAGGAGCGCCATGGCACGTCGCTGGAGAGTGGACGCGTGCCTGACCCCGAGATACCCGTCGATCTCCGTGCGCGAGCTCGGCATCGTGCGCGACGTGCGCGTCAGCGACGGCGTGCTCGAAGTCGTCGCTACGCCCACCTACTCCGGCTGCCCCGCCACCGAGATGATCGAGCAGGGCGTGCGCGAGGCGCTCGACGCCGCGGGCCTCGGCCCCATCCGCGTGACGACGCGCCTCGCCCCCGCCTGGACCACCGACTGGATCAGCGACGAAGGCAAGCGCAAGCTGCAGCAATACGGCATCGCGCCCCCGCGACCACACGCGCGGACGCGAAGCCGCTCGTGCTTCGTGCCAGCGCCTCACCTGCCCGCACTGCGGCAGCCGCGATACCGAGCGCCTCTCCGCCTTCGGCTCCACCGCCTGCAAGTCGCTGCACCGCTGCATGGCCTGCCTGGAGCCCTTCGAACATTTCAAGCCGATACTGACGAGCCTGCACTTCCATCCCTTGACGGTGAAGGCCCTGCGCCCCGACACCGAAGAAGCGACCATCGTCTCCTTCGACATCCCGGACGAGCTGCGCAGCACCTTCGGCTTCACGCAGGGCCAGTACCTCACGCTGCGCGCGGACGTGAACGGCGAGGACCTGCGCCGCTCCTACTCGATCTGCGCCGGCGTCGACGACGACGAGCTGCGCGTGGGCATCCGCAAGGTCGGCGCCTTTCTCCCAGTGGGTGAACGAGCACCTGCGCGCCGGCGACACGATCGAGGTGATCCCGCCCCAGGGCCGCTTCTTCGTGCCGCTCGATCCGGCCGCGAAGCGGCACTACCTCGGCATTGCCGGCGGCAGCGGCATCACGCCGATCCTCTCCATCATGAAGACGGTGCTGGCGCGCGAGCCGATGAGCACGTTCACGCTCATCTACGGCAACCGCACGCAGAAGTCCACGATGTTCAAGGAGGAGATCGAGGACCTGAAGAACCGCTACCTCACGCGGCTGTCGCTGCACCACGTGTTCTCGCGCGAGGTCACCGACGCGCCGCTGTCCGGCGGGCGCCTGACGCGCGAGAAGATCGGCGAGTTCTTCGGCACGCTGGTGGACCCGGCGCGCATCGACCATGTGTTCGTGTGCGGCCCCTTCGGCGTGAACGACGAGGCCGAGGCGGCGCTGCTGGAGGCCGGCGTGCCGCCCGAGCGCATCCACATCGAGCGCTTCGGCGTGCCGGGCGAAGGCGGCGCGCCGGTGCACTTCGTGCAGCCCGACGATGCCGACGACGCCACGGTGGTCATCGTGCGCGACGGCCTCACGCGCGAGATCAAGTTCCGCAAGGACGACCCGAGCATCCTCGACGCCGCCGGCGCCGCCGGGCTCGACGTGCCGTACTCGTGCAAGTCGGGCGTGTGCTGCACGTGCCGCGCCAAGCTGGTGGAAGGGCAGGTGCGGATGGACCGCAACTTCGCGCTCGACAAGTCCGAGGTGGAGGCCGGGTTCGTGCTCACCTGCCAGTCGCATCCGCTCACGCCGCGCGTGGTGCTGAGCTTCGACGAGCGCTGAAGCCGCCGATGGCCCGCGGACGCTCCCCCGGCTACGACGACCAGCGCGAGCTGATCCTCTCGCGCGCGGCGCAGCTCTTCGCGCAGCGGCGGCTACTCCGCGACCACGATGAACGAAGTGGCGGAGGCCTGCGGCATGTCCAAGCCCGCGCTCTACCACTACTACAAGGACAAGTACACGCTGCTCGTGCAGTCCGCCGAGGAGCACATGGCGCGGCTGGAAGTGCTGGTGAAGGAGGTGCAGGCGCTGCGTCTTCGCGCCCGAGGAGCGATTGCGCATGCTGATCGAGCGCTTCGTGGAGGAGTACGCCAACGCGCAGGACTCGCACCGCGTGCTCACCGAAGACGTGAAGTTCCTCGAGGAAGAAGACCGCGAGCGCGTGCTGGCCGCGCAGCGCCGCGTCGTCGCCGCCTTCGCGCGCACCGTCGGCGAGCTGCGCCCGGAGCTGAAGCGCGCGGCGCTCGACAAGCCGCTCACGATGCTGCTGTTCGGCATGATCAACTGGATGTTCACCTGGCTGAAGCCCGAGGGCCCGCTCTCGCACGAGGCGATGGCGCCGCTGGTCGCAGACCTTTTCTTCGGCGGCGTGCCTGCGGTGCGCCTGCCGCGTTCCTGAAGCGTTACCCGATTTCACTTCCAACCGCACGGAGACACTGCATGAAGTTGCTGAACAAGAAGACCGTCGTCGCGCTCGCCGCGTCGCTCGCGGCCGCCGCCGCGCTGGCCGACATCAATGTCGGCGTCACGCTGTCGGCCACCGGCCCGGCGGCGTCGCTCGGCATCCCGGAGAAGAACACCGTCGCGCTCATGCCGCAGAAGATCGGCAACGAGAAGGTGAACTACATCGTGCTCGACGACGCGTCGGACACCACCACCGCGGTGTCGAACACGCGCAAGCTCATCACCGAGCAGAAGGTCGACGTCGTCATCGGCTCCACCGTCACGCCGAACTCGCTGGCGATGATCGACGTGGTGTCGGAAGCCAAGACGCCGATGATCTCGATGGCCGCCTCGGCGCGCATCGTCGAGCCGGTGGACGACAAGAAGCGCTGGGTCTTCAAGACGCCGCAGAACGACATCATGATGGCCACCGCCATCGCCGATCACATGGCCGCCAACGGCGTGAAGACGGTCGGCTTCGTCGGCTTCGCGGATGCCTACGGCGAAGGCTGGTTCCAGGAGTTCACCAAGGCGGCGCAGGCCAAGGGGCTCACGATCGCCGCCAACGAGCGCTACAACCGCACCGACACCTCGGTGACGAGCCAGGCGCTGAAGCTCATGAGCGCCAAGCCCGACGCCGTGCTCGTCGCGGGCTCCGGCACGCCCGCCGCGCTGCCGCAGAAGACGCTCAAGGAGCGCGGCTACGCCGGCAAGTTCTACCAGACCCACGGCGTCGCCAACAACGACTTCCTGCGCGTCGGCGGCAAGGACGTGGAGGGCACGCTGCTGCCGGCCGGCCCGGTGCTCGTGGCCGCGCAGCTGCCCGACAGCCACCCGGTGAAGAAGAGCGCCCTCGCGTACATCGAGAAGTACGAGGCCGCGAATGGCAAGGGCTCGGTGTCGACCTTCGGCGCCCACGCGTGGGATGCCGGCCTGCTGTTCGAGCGCGCCGCCGGCGAGGCGCTGAAGAAGGCCAAGCCCGGCACGCCCGAGTTCCGCACCGCGCTGCGCGACGCGCTCGAGCAGGTGAAGGACCTTCCGGGCGCGCACGGCGTGTTCACGATGTCGGCCACCGATCACCTCGGGCTGGACCAGCGCGGCCGGGTCATGGTGACGATCGACAACGGCGCCTGGAAACTCATGAAGTGATGACGACCCCCCCGAAGCGCCTTCGGCGCCTCCCCCGAGGGGGCGCACCACGGCCCGGAGCCGGATCCGTGGCGTTGGGGGCGCCAGATGTTCGGCTAGCCGCGGATGGATGCTCAGATCGCCCTGCTGCTCGCGCAGGACGGCGTCGTGAACGGCGCCGTCTATGCGCTGCTCGCGCTCGCGCTCGTGCTCGTGTTCTCGGTCACGCGCGTGATCTTCGTGCCGCAGGGCGAGTTCGTCGCGTTCGGGGCGCTGTCGATGGCGGCCATCGCCGGCGGCCGCACGCCGGGCACGCTGTGGCTGCTGCTCGTGCTCGCCGTGCTCTCCATCGTGGTCGAGGCATGGCGCGCGCGGCGCGGGCTGGCAGTGGACTGGCGGCCCACGCTCGTCTGGGCCGTGGCCTTTCCGGCGCTGGCGACGTTGCTGGCGCTCGTCGTCAAGCCGACGGCGCAATGGGCGCAGGCGCTCACCACGCTCGTGCTCATCACGCCGCTCGGGCCGCTGCTCTACCGCATCGCGTTCCGGCCGCTGGCCGATGCCACCGTGCTCAGCCTGCTCATCGTCGCGGTCGCGATGCACGGCGTGCTGGTGGGGCTGGGCCTCTACTTCTTCGGTGCCGAGGGCTCGCGCACGGCATCGTTCTCCGACTCGCGGCTCGACGTGTCGGGCATCGTCGTCACGGGCCAGTCGCTCGTGGTGGTGGGCACCACGCTCGTGCTGTCGGCGCTGCTGTTCGCGTTCTTCGAGCGCACCATCGTCGGAAAAGCCCTGCGCGCCACCGCGATCAACCGCGTCGGCGCGCGGCTGATGGGCATCCCCACCGCGCTGGCCGGCGACGTGAGCTTCGCGCTCGCGGCGATGATCGGCGCCGTCTCCGGCCTGCTCATCGCGCCCGTCACCACGGTCTACTACGACACCGGCTTCCTGATGGGCCTGAAGGGCTTCGTCGCCGCCATCATCGGCGGCCTGGCGAGCTATCCCGTGGCGATGGCGGGCGCGGTGCTCGTCGGCCTGCTCGAAAGCTTCTCCGCGTTCTGGGCCAGCGCGCTCAAGGAGGTGATCGTGTTCACGCTCATCATCCCGGTGCTGCTGTGGCGCTCGCTGAAGAGCCGGCACGTGGAGGAAGACGAGTGAGCGCATCGTCACTGAACCGCCGCGCACCTCGCCCTCATCGCGGCCGCATGCCGCCGCTCCCTCGCGCTCGTGCCTGGCGGCCTGGCCCTTCCTCGGCGAATTCAGCGTCACGCTGCTCTGCTACATCGGCCTGTACTCGATGGTCGCGGCCGGGCTCGTGATGCTCACCGGCGTGGCGGGCATGACCTCGTTCGGCCAGGCCGCGTTCGTCGGCCTCGGCGCCTACGCCACCGCCTGGGCAAGCACGTCGGCGCTCGCGTCGTCGTCGCTCGGCCTGGCCGCCGGCTCCGCGCTGCTGCCGTGGGCGGGGCTCGCGCTCGGCCTGGCGATCACCGGGGCCGTCGCGTGGGGGCTCGGCGCCGTCACGCTGCGCCTGTCGGGGCACTACCTGCCGCTGGCCACCATCGCATGGGGCCTGTCGCTGTACTACCTGTTCGGCAACCTCGATTTTCTCGGCGGCCACACGGGGCTCGGCGGCATTCCCGCGATCACGGTGTTCGGCGTGTCGCTCGCCTCCACGCGCAGCCTCGGCCTCGCGATCTGGGCCGTGCTGCTGCTGGCGCTGTGGGCGCTGCACAACCTGCTCGATTCGCGCGAGGGCCGCGCGATCCGCGCGCTCAAGAGCGGCCGCGTGATGGCCGAGTCGATGGGCGTGGACACGGCGGGGCAGCGCGTGAAGGTGTTCGTGCTCGCCGCGCTGCTGGCCGCGCTGTCGGGCTGGCTGTACGCGCACATGCAGCGCTTCGTGAACCCGACGCCGTTCAACCTGAACCTGGGCATCGAGTACCTCTTCATGGCCGTGATCGGCGGCTCGGGGCACCTGTGGGGCGCGGTGCTCGGCGCCACCGTGATCACGCTGATGAAGCAGTACCTGCAGGACTGGCTGCCCACGCTGCTCGGCGCGAGCGGCAACTTCGAGACCATCGTGTTCGGCCTGCTGATGCTCATCGTGCTGCAGCGTTTCGCCGACGGGCTCTGGCCCGCCATCGCACGCGCGGCCAACCGCTGGCTGAAGCCGCTGCCGCCGCCGCGCCTGCCGCCGCCCGTGGCGTTGCCGACGACCGCCTCCGCGCCGTCCGGGCAGGTCGTGCTGGAGGCGCGCGCCGTCACCAAGCGCTTCGGCGGCCTCGTGGCCAACAACGCCGTCGACCTGGACGTGAAGGCCGGCGAGATCCATGCGCTGATCGGCCCGAACGGCGCCGGCAAGAGCACGTTCTTCAACATGATCTCCGGCGTCGACGATCCCACCGAAGGTCGGGTGCACCTGCTCGGCCGCGACATGGGCGGCCGGCCGTCGCGCGCCTTCGCCGCCCTCGGCCTCGGGCGCACCTTCCAGCACGTGCGGCTGCTCGGCGCGCGCAGCGTGCTCGACAACGTGGCGCTCGGCGCGCACCGGCGCGGCCGCCGCGGCTGGCTGGCCGCGATGCTGCGGCTCGACCGCGCCGAGGAGGCCGCGCTGCTCGCCGAGGCGCGGCGCCAGATCGAGCGCTGCGGCCTGGGCGCCCAGGCCGGCACGCCGGCCGCGTCGCTGCCGCTCGGGCAGCAGCGCATCGTGGAGATCGCGCGCGCGCTCGCCGGCCACCCGTGCCTGCTGCTGCTCGACGAGCCGGCCGCGGGCCTGCGGCACCTCGAGAAGCGCGCGCTGGCACAGCTGCTCTCGCAGTTGCGCGGCGAGGGGCTGGCGATCCTCGTCGTCGAGCACGACATGGAGTTCGTCATGAACCTCGCCGACCGCATCACGGTGCTCGACTTCGGCACGGTGATCGCCCACGGCACGCCGCGCGAGGTGCAGGCCGACCAGCGCGTGCTGGAAGCCTACCTCGGCGGTGGAGATTGGAGCCCCCCCGAAGCGCCTCCGGCGCCTCCCCCCGAGGGGGCACGCACTGGCGGACCGGCGAAGCCGGACCCGCGGTCGCCGCTTGGTGGGGTGGAGGCTGACATGACTGCGTTGCTCGAGCTGAGCGACTTCAGCGTCTGCTACGGCGCCGTCGAGGCCGTGCATCGAGTCGACGTGACGATCGCCGAAGGCGAGATCGTCACCGTGATCGGCCCCAACGGCGCCGGCAAGACCACGCTGCTGTCCGCGGCGATGGGCCTGCTGCCGTCCGGCGGCGAGCTGCGCCTGGCCGGCGAGCGCATCGCGCGGCCCTCGGTGGAGGCGATGGTGGCGCGCGGCGTGGGGCTCGTGCCCGAGCGGCGCGAGCTGTTCGGCGAGATGTCGGTGGAAGACAACCTGCTGCTCGGCGGCTTCGCGCTGTGGCGGCGCGGCCAGCGCAACCAGAAGCCGCGCATGGCGGAGGTGTTCGAGATCTTCCCGCGCCTGAAGGAGCGCCGCGCGCAGCTCGCGGCCACGCTGTCCGGCGGCGAGCGGCAGATGCTCGCCATCGGCCGCGCGCTGATGGCCAAGCCGCGCCTGCTGATGCTCGACGAGCCGTCGCTCGGGCTGGCGCCGCTGGTGGTGGCCGAAGTGTTCCGCGTCGTCGCCGACCTGCGCCGGCACGGCGTGTCGGTGTTCCTGGTGGAGCAGAACGCCCGCGCCGCGCTCAAGGTGGCCGACCGCGGCTACGTGCTCGAGATGGGCGCCGTCGCGCTCTCGGGGCCGGCATCCGCCCTGCTGCATGACCGGCGCATCGTCGAAACGTACCTCGGCATCGGAGGCGGCGGCGTGCACGCCGCGCCGGAGGCCGCCTGACCAACATCGAGGAGTCTTCAATGACCCAGGTCCTCCAAAGCTACATCGCCGGCCGCTGGGTCGGCACGAAGCCCGGCCAGCCGCTGGCGAGCGCCGTCGACGGCCACGTCGTGGCCGCCACGCACGAAGACGCGGTCGACTTCGGCGCTGCCGTCTCGCACGCGCGCGACACGGGCCTGCGCACGCTGCTCGCCACCGATTTCCAGCAGCGCGCCGCGATCCTGAAGGCGCTCGCGAAGTTCCTGCTCGAACGCAAGGAATCGCTGTACGCCGTGTCGGCCCACACCGGCGCCACGCGCGCCGACGGCTGGATCGACATCGAGGGCGGCACCGGCACGCTCTTCGCCTATGCCTCCGTCGGCGGCAACGAGCTGCCGTCGGGCAACGTCGTGCACGAGGGGCCGGCGCTGTCGCTGGGCAAGCAGGGCCGCTTCGCCGGCACGCACATCCTGGTGCCGCGGCGCGGCGTGGCCGTGCACATCAATGCGTTCAACTTCCCGGTGTGGGGCGCGCTCGAGAAGTTCGCGCCGAGCTTCCTCGCCGGCATGCCGTGCATCGTGAAGCCGGCCAGCGCGACGAGCTACCTCACCGAGCACCTGATGCGGCTGATCGCCGAATCGGGCCTGCTGCCCGAGGGCGCGCTGCAACTCGTGATCGGCAGCACCGGCGACCTGCTCGACCGGCTCGACGGGCAGGACATGGTCACCTTCACCGGCAGCGCCGACACGGCCGCCAAGCTGCGCGCGCACCCCAACGTGCTGCACCGGTCGATCCCTTTCAACGCCGAGGCCGACTCGCTCAACTGCGCCATCCTCGCGCCCGACGTGGGCGCGGACGACGAGGAGCTCGATCTCTTCGTCAAGGAGGTGGCGCGCGAGATGACCGTGAAGGCGGGGCAGAAGTGCACGGCGATCCGCCGCGCCATCGTGCCGCGCGCGCGGCTCGACGCGGTGGCCGCCAAGCTGCGCGCCCGGCTGGCGAAGACCGTCGTGGGCGACCCGGCGCGCGAGGACGTGCGCATGGGCGCGCTCGCCTCGCACGGCCAGCGCACGGACGTCGCCGAGAAGGTGGCGGCCCTGATGCGCGGCGCCGAGTGCGTGTACGGCGAGCGCGACGGCTTTGCGCCGGTCGGCGACCGCGTGGCCGAGGGCGCCTTCTTCGCGCCCACGCTGCTGCTGGCTCGACAGCCCCACGAACATGCCGCCCACGACGTCGAGGCGTTCGGCCCGGTGAGCACGCTGATGCCGTACGACGACCTCGACGAGGCCCTGGCGCTCGCGGCGCGCGGCCGCGGCAGCCTCGTCGGCACGCTCGTCACGAAGGATCCCGCCATCGCCGCGAAGGCGGTGCCGGTCGCTGCCGCGTGGCACGGCCGCCTGCTCGTGCTCGACCGCGAGGCGGCGGCCGAGTCCACCGGCCACGGCTCGCCGCTGCCGCAGCTCAAGCACGGCGGCCCCGGCCGCGCCGGCGGCGGCGAGGAGCTGGGCGGCCTGCGCGCCGTGAAGCACTTCCTGCAGCGCGCCGCGGTGCAGGGCTCGCCCACCATGCTGGCCGCGGTCACCGGCGAGCACGTGCGCGGCGCGAAAGTGCGCGAGGGCGACGTGCATCCCTTCCGCAAGCACTTCGAGGATCTCGCCGTCGGCGATTCGCTGCTCACGCACCGGCGCACCGTGAGCGAAGCCGACATCGTCGCGTTCGGCGGCATCTCGGGCGATTTCTTCTACATGCACTTCGACGAGCTGGCCGCCCGCGAGTCGCCGTTCGGCCAGCGCATCGCGCACGGCTATTTCGTGCTCTCCGCGGCCGCCGGGCTCTTCGTCTCGCCCGCGCCCGGGCCGGTGCTCGCCAACTACGGCCTCGACACGCTGCGCTTCGTCAAGCCGGTGGGCATCGGGGACACCATCCAGGCCCGCCTTACGTGCAAGCGCAAGATCGACCGCAACAAGGTCGACGCCAAGGGGCAGGGGCAGGGGGTCGTGGCCTGGGACGTGGAGGTCACGAACCAGAACGGCGAGATGGTGGCGAGCTACGACATCCTGACGCTGGTCGCGAAGAAGTAGCCCCCGAAGCGCCTTCGGCGCCACCCCCCGGGGGCGACACCAGCGGACCGGCGGAGCCGGATCGCCTGCCCTCCTCCCGCTGCGCGGGAGAGGGTCGGGGTCGAGGGCGGGGCGCTCGCATTGACCGACAGGTACAGCGATTGCTCTCGACCGAGGCATGACCTTCTCCATCGCCGCCCTTGCCGTGGCCGCCCGCCGCGCCAAGGACGTGGCTGCGCTGGTCGATGCCGCCCGCATCCTCACGTTCCTCGCCCGCGCGCGCGTCCCGCGAGCGCGCCAGCGGGTCGCCGCCGGCCCTCGCGCGAGCACATCGAGTGCATCTACTTGACTGCCAGCCGCCTGGCCGCGTTCGGCCGCGAGCTCGCCGCCGAGACCGACCGCCTGCTCACCGCCGCGGAGCATGCGCAGCCCGAGCGGACCGACATCGCCGGACCGCTCGAAGGCGACATCGAGACGTTGCGCGCGCTGCTCGTCGCCTCGATGTCCGAGGCGGTGGCCGCGATCGACATGCTCGAAAGCATCCAGGAGCTCGGCGCCGAGGAGCTGCAGGCCGCACCGCTCGGCACGACCGTCATGGCCGAGCACCAGCGCGTCGTCGACGACCTGTTCGACCGCCTGCGCCGGCCGGCGTGAGCCGCCCGCTTCGCACCTTCCGCGTCAGCTTCGCGCCGGCGCCCGCCCCCGCAGACCGCCCGGCCTAGATTGGCATCGATGGCGACCGGTTCGCCGGGAGTTCATCGATGTCCGCACTGGCCGCCGACGTTGCCGCACCGCCTGCGCCTCGGATCGAGCGCCGGTCCGCTTTCCGCGCGGCTCATCGCCCATGCCATGGCCCCGCTGGCACCGCCCCGCCGACAGGCCTTCGAACAGGCCTTGCGGGCGCTGCCAGAGCCCGGTGCGACCACCTGGAGCGCGAGATCGCGCATGCCGTGACCGCGGCCGGGAAGAGCCTGGACCACTGCCTGGCGGACCTCGATGCCTTCAACAACCTGGGCCCCGAGGTCGAGAACGACGCCTGGTACGACGAGCCGATGGCGTTCACCAGCATGCATCTCGATGCACTGCTGCCCGGGTTCTCGCAGCGCCGGCACCTGTGCACGCGCGCCCAGGCTCTCACCCACGCGAGCGCTGCGGCGTACATCCTGGAAGTGGGCAGCGGCAGCGGCCGCCTGTCGGCGCTCCTGGCCGATGCGCGGCCCGACTGGCGGTTCACGCTCGTCGACCGCAGCCCGCACGCGCGGCACTTTGCCGCTGCCATGCACGCCGCCCGCGGCACGGGCGCGCGGGTATGGTGCCTGCAAGGCGACCTGGCGCGGCTGCCGGCACCGGACGCCGGAGTCGACCTCGTCATCGCCGCCGAGGTGCTCGAGCATGCGCCCGATCCGGCGCGCAGCACGCAGGAACTCCTGCGCGTGCTGCGCCCCGGCGGCTGGCTTGCCGTGAGCGTGCCGATCGACCTGGACATCGCCATGCACCCGACCGTCTTCGCGAACGAAGCGGAGATCCTGCGGTTCTTCGACGCCTTTCCGCTGGACCTCTGCGAATCCGTCGTCGTTGCGCCCGACCCGGCGATCGACGCCATCGCCGACGTGTTCCCGGGATTCGCCGGCTGCGTGAACGCCATCTTCCGCAAGCACTGACTTGGCTAGCGCAGCAGCGCGATCAGCGCGCGCGCGTTGCGCTGCCCCTGGTCTTCCATGTTGTTGTTGAAGATCACGTGCGTGTGCTGCGTGCGCGTGGCGAGCCGGCGCAGGCTCGGCAGCCAGCTCGCCGAGTTCGGCCTCGCCGTAGTCGTAGTTGAACCGGTCCGATGCGCTCGTCGCGCCCTGGATGTTCCAGGTGTCGCGGTTGCGCCCGTGCAGCCGCGCGAGCGACCAGCCGGGATGCGTGGCTTCCCACACCGCCGGCACGCTGTTCGCGAATCCCTGCGGCCCGTCGACCACCGTGTGCACCACGCCCAGCTCGCGCTCGAAGGCGAGGGTGGACGCCAGGTGCCGCTGGGCGAACCAGCTCTGGTGGCGGAACTCCACCGACACCGTGAACCCGGCCATGCGCTCGACGCAGACGCGCACGTGGTCGTGCCCCTCGCGGTTGCACATCAGCCAGGGCGGAAACTGGAAGTGCACGAGGCCGAGCCGCCCGGCCGCCGCGAGCGGCGCGAGCGCCTCGTGGAAGCGCCGCCACAGCTCGTCCAGCACATCCGGGGGAACGTCGCGGTAGTAGAAGCTGCGCGGCCACTTCGTCGCGGCCTGCAGGTCGCGGTGCAGCACGGTGGGCGAGGTCTGGTGGCCGGTGAAGAGCCGGAACGCCTTCACGTTCATCACGAAGCCCTCCGGCGTGCGCTCGGCCCAGAGCTGCGCCGTGGCGGGCGCCGGCATCGCGTAGTAGCTCGAATCCACCTCCACGAGCGGGAACTGCGAGGCGTAGAAGCGCAGCCGCGCCTCGGCGCTCATGCTCTGCTTCGGGTAGAACCGGCCGGACGCGATCAGCGTCTTGTCCGTCCAGGAGGCGGTGCCGACGAGGATGCCCACGCGATGCCTATCCGGTATCCTAGGTGTATGTTTATACAGTGTGCCGGCACCACGCCGGCCGACCCGTTTTCCGCGCTCAACGACGCGCAGCGTAGCGCGGTCGAGCACGGCGATTCGCCGCTGCTCGTGATCGCCGGCGCCGGCTCGGGCAAGACGATGACGCTCGCCGCGCGCGTCGCCCGCCTCGTGATGGCGCGGCGCCGATCCGCGGCGCCTGATGCTGCTCACGTTCTCGCGCCGCGCGGCGCAGGAGATGGAGCGCCGGGTCGGCCGATGCTGCACCGCGCGCTCGGCCTGCCCTCCACCGTGCGCGCCCCCGAGCTGCCGTGGGCCGGCACCTTCCACGGCGTCGGCGCCCGGCTGCTGCGCGAGTACGCCCCGCGTCTCGCGCTGGCGCCGTCGTTCACCATCCACGACCGCGCCGACGCGGAAGACCTGATGGGCCTCGTGCGGCAGGAGCTCGGCCTCGCGGCCACGAAGAACCGCTTCCCGCTGAAGGGCACCTGCCTGGCCATCTACTCGCGCGTGGTCAACAGCCAGGCGCCGCTGGCCGACGTGCTGGCGCGGGCCTTCCCGTGGTGCGCCGGGTGGGAGGAGGAGCTCAAGCGCCTGTTCCGCGCCTACGTGGAGGCCAAGCAGCAGCAGCACGCGCTCGACTACGACGACCTGCTGCTCTACTGGCACCTCGCGGTCTCCGAGCCCGCGCTCGCGCGCGAGATCGGCGAGCGCTTCGACCACCTGCTCGTCGACGAGTACCAGGACACCAACCGCCTGCAGGCCGCCATCCTGCTGGCGCTGAAGCCGCACGGCCGCGGCCTCACGGTGGTGGGCGACGATGCGCAGGCCATCTATTCGTTCCGCGCCGCCGACGTGCGCAACATCCTCGACTTCCCGCGCGCGTTCCAGCCGCCGGCGCGCATCGTCACGCTGGAGCGCAACTACCGCTCCACGCAGCCCATCCTCGACGCCTCCAACGCCGCCATCGCGCTGGCGGCCGAGCGCTACGCCAAGCACCTGTACAGCGAGCAGGCATCCGCGGAGCGGCCGCAGCTCGTGTCGGTGGCCGACGAGGCCGAGCAGGCCCGCTGGGTGGCCGACCAGGTGCTGCTGCGCCGCGAGGGCGGGCTCGCGCTGAAGCGCCAGGCGGTGCTGTTCCGCGCCGCCCACCACAGCGCCGCGCTGGAGCTCGAGCTGACGCGGCGCGACATCCCCTTCGTGAAGTACGGCGGGCTCAAGTTCCTCGAAGCCGCGCACGTGAAGGACGTGCTCGCGCTGCTGCGCTGGGCGCAGAACCCGAAGAGCCGCATGGCCGGCTTCCGCATCGCGCAGCTCGTGCCCGGCATCGGCCCGGCCACGGCGCGCCGGCTGCTCGACGCGATGGACGCGGCCCCCGACCCCGCCGCCGCCTTGCAGTCGTTCGCGCCCCCTGGCCCTGCCGCCGCGGACTGGAAAGCCTTCGCGGCCGCCTACGGCGCGCTGCACGAGCGAAGCGTATGGCCCGGCGACCTCGACGCCGCGATCCGCTGGTACCTGCCGCAGCTGCGCCGCCTGCACGACGACGCCGCCATGCGCGAGGGCGATCTCGCCCAGCTCGCACGCCTGGCGGGCGGCCATGCCACGCGCGAGCGCTTCATCACCGAGCTCACGCTCGACCCGCCCGACGCCACGAGCGACGAATCCGCCGGCGGCGGCCACGACGAGGACTACCTCATCCTCTCCACCATCCATTCCGCCAAGGGACAGGAGTGGACGGCGGTGTTCGTGCTCAACGCGGTCGACGGCTGCATCCCGTCGGACATGGCCACCGGCAGCACGGCAGAGATCGAGGAGGAGCGGCGCCTGCTGTACGTGGCGATGACGCGCGCCCGCCAGCACCTGCACCTCGTCGTGCCGCAGCGCTTCTACGTCACGCAGCAGGCATCCTGGGGCGACCGCCACGTGTACGCCTCGCTCACGCGCTTCATCCCGCCGGAGGTGGCCGAGCGCTTCGAACGCGTCGCGGCCCCGCGGCCGGTGGAGGCGGCGCTGATTGCCGCCGAGCCCGGCCCCGCGATGGACGTCGCCGCGCGCGTCAAGGCACTGTGGTCATGAGCGCTGGCCGCCTCGTCGCCTGCCTCTGTGCCGAGTGGTGCGGCGTCTGCCGCGAAGTGCGCCCGTTGTTCGACCGTCTCTCGAAGGACCATCCCGACCTGCGCTTTGAATGGATCGACATCGAGGACGAGGCCGAGCTCATGGGCGAAGTGGACGTCGAGACCTTCCCGACGCTGCTCGTGGCCGACGCCGGGGAGCCGAAGTTCTTCGGCCCCGTGCTGCCGCGCGCGGAGGCGTTCAGCGCGGCACTGCGAAGCGCCGAGGCCGGCGCGCGTGTCGCGGACGACGCCGTTGCCGCGCTGGCTCGAAGGCTGCACGTTCGCGCTCTGCGCTGACCTGCCTCCCTCTCCCGCCTGCGGGAGAGGGCCGGGGTGAGGGCGCGACCTTTGATGGTCCGCCGTCCTGGTCAATACTCCAGCTTCGCATACAGCGTCTTCTGCGACGCCTCCCGCGCCTCGCGCAATGTGCGAATCCCCCGCTCGGCCAGCAGCGGAAGCAGCTTCAGGAACACCTCGGCGGTCACCATCGCGTCCCCCAGCGCCGTGTGCCGTCCCACCAGCGGCACGCCCAGCCGGGCGGCGATGGCCTCGAGGCGGTGGTCGGCATCGGAGTGGCCGGGGTGGGCGAGCGCCGAGAGCAGGAGCGTGTCCAGCACCGGCTGGATGAACCGCACGCCGGCCTGCGCTTCCTTCAGCTGCAGGAAGCGCATGTCGAACGCCGCGTTGTGGGCCACCAGCACGGTGTCTTCCGCGAAGCGGTGGAACACCGGCAGCACCGCCTCGATGCCCGGCTGTCCGGCCAGCTCCGCGTCGGTGAGCCCGTGCACCTCCTGCGCCTGGCGGCGCACCGGCCGGCGCGGGTCCACCAGCTGCTCGTAGCGCTCGTTCTCGAGCAGCCGGCCGTTGACGATGCGCACGGCGCCGATGGAGATGATCTCGTCGCCCTCGGACGGCGACAGGCCCGTCGTTTCCGTGTCGAACACGGTGTAGGCCAGCTCGACGAGCGGCCGTCTCGTCGACTTCCGGCGTCTGCCCCGGCTGGCTGAAGAGGTCGAAGTCGTAGTACACGGGCCGGCTGTGCGCGGCCTGCGCCGGGGCCGCCGACCTGCTGCGGCTGCGTCACCGGCAGCTCCACGCAGAGCCGGTTGCGCTGCGGCGAGGGCAGGGCGTCGGGGTCGTTCCGCCTGCGGCACGGTGGCGCCGCCTTCGCCGCGGCACCACAGCTCCGCGCCATGGCGCTGCAGCACTTCGCGCAGCGTCGGTGCGTGCCCCTGCGCGCCGACGGCGAACGGCTGCTCCTCCCACTCGTGCATCAGCGCCGGGTCCACCGCCGGCCCCGCCCAGCGCAGCGAGAGCCGCGCCAGCCGGCCTTCCGGCGCAACGTCGATCGACAGCGCCCGCGTGCCGAAGCGCGCGGCCAGCTGCGCCACCACGTGCGACAGCGCCTGCACGAGCGAGTAGCTGTCCACGCTGAGCCACACGCCCGGCACGGCTTCTGCGCGCTCCACCGTCGTGCCGACCGTCGAAGCGAGGTTGCGCTGGAGCGCCGCCACGAGGTCGGCCGCGAGCATGTCCTCCAGCGGCCACGGGGCGCGCAGCGATTCGGGGTGGCGCGCCAGCGTCTCGTCCAGGCGCAGCGACAGCCGCTCGGCCTCGGCGCGGATCACTTCGGTGAAGCGCCCGCGCCGCTCCAGGTCCATGTCGGGATACTGCTGCACCGTCTCCACCGCCGCGCGGATGTTCGCGAGCGACGCGCGCGTGTGCTCGGTGAGCTGCTGCAGCAGGAAGTCGCGGCGGCTGCCGGCCTCCACCGTGCGCGTGATGTCCTCCAGCACCAGCACGAAGCCGCTGAGCGCGTTCGACGCGTCGAGCACGGGCGCCATCTGGCCGCGCAGCAGCAAGCCGGCGCGCGCCGTGACGAACTGCGCCACCGGGTCGGGCTGCTGCTGCGCCAGCCGATCGTGCAGGCGCTCGAGCGCATGCAGCACGAGGCTGCGGTCGAGAATGCCGAAGATCGATCGCCCGAGCCCCACCGGCGCGCCGCCACGCCGTCCCGCCCCGCCGGCCAGCAGCTCGGTGGCGCGCGCGTTGTAGAGCAGGATGCGGCCCTCGGCGTTGCACACCAGCACGCTTTGCGCCAGCTGCGACATCAGCGCCGCGAGCCGGTTCTTCTGCTGCACCAGCCGCGCGTTCGATTCCTCCACGCGCCCCTCCACGCTGCGGCGCAGCGTGCGGTGCACGACCGCCAGCGCATTCAGCGCGGCCGCGAGCTGCCGCATTTCCGGGCCGCCATGCGGCTCGATGCGGCTTTCCGCGTCCACGGCGTGGATGTCGCGCACCTGCTCCGACAGGCGCAGCGCCGCCGCCGGATAGGCGGCGAACCACCGCTTCAGCAACACGCCGAGCAAGCAAGGCGAGGCCCAGGGCCGCCAGCAGCAGCAGCGGCCCGCGCGGTTCCAGCATGGCGCCGAGCGCCTGCCGCTCGGCGGCGGAGAGGTCGCGCCACACCACCCAGGCCGCGAGCGCCAGCCAGCCCAGCACGCCGCCGGCGACCAGCGCGAGCATGATCGCGAAGCGCCGCTGCAGCGGCATCAGGCCGCCAGCTGGGCGCGGATCTGCGCCAGCAGTTCCTTCGTGGAGAACGGCTTGGTGATGTAGGCGTCCGCGCCCAGCGCGTAGCCCTTGCTCATCTCCACCTCGCGGCCCTTGGCCGTGACCATGATGACGCGGATGTGCTGCCAGGCCGGGTTCTGGCGGATGCGCTGGCAGACGTCGAACCCCGACACGTGGGGCAGCATCACGTCGAGCAGCACGAGGTCCGGCGCCTGCTTCGAGATCGCGTCCAGGGCTTCGTTGCCGTCGCGCGCGATGGCCACGCGGTAGCCGTCCTGCTCGAGCAGGAACTCCAGCGAGATCACGATGTTGGGCTCGTCGTCGGCGATGAGGATGGTCTTCATGGCGAGGATGCTGATTCGGTCGTGTCCTGCGCAGGCGCCGGCGCGGCCGGGGTGCGCTGCAGCGGCAGCGTGAACGAGAAGGTGGCGCCGCGGCCGAGCCGGCTGTCCACCCACAGTGTGCCTCCGAAGTGCTGCACGATGTGGCGGCTGATCGGCAGCCCGAGCCCGGTGCCCTGCGGCTTGCCCGTCAGCGTGTCGCCCACCTGGCGGAACTTCTCGAAGATGATCTCGTGGTCGTCCGGGTGGATGCCGATGCCGTTGTCGGCCACGTCCACGCGCAGCACGTCGGGCAGGACCCGCAGCGCGATTCCGATGCGGCCGGCGTGGCGGTCGCAGAACTTGGCCGCGTTGGAGATCAGGTTCAGCATCACCTGCATCAGCCGGTCGCGGTCGGCCAGCACCGGCGGCACGGCGTCCGGCAGATCCAGCGTGAGCGTGGCGCCGCTGTCGCGCAGCAGCTGGCTCGTCGTGGACGACCGCATCCTCGATCACCGCCTTGAGGTCCAGCTCGGCCGAATGCCATTCGGCGCTGCCCGACTCCAGCTTCGCCAGGTCGAGCACCTGGTTGATCATGCGCGTCAGGCGCTCGCTTTCCTTGACGATGATCACCACGAACTCGTCGCGCTTGGCCGGCGCCATGTCCGGGTTGTCGTGCAGGATCTCCGAGAACGCGCGGATCGAGGTCAGCGGCGTGCGCAGCTCGTGCGTCACGGTGGAGATGAAGTCGTCCTTCATGCGGTCGAGCTCGGTCAGCCGCTCGTTGGCGGCGCGCAGGCCGGCCGTGGCCGCCTCCAGCTCGCGCGACTTCTGCTCCAGCTGGCGGCTGTAGGCGATCACCTGCGAGGCCTCGTCGAGGATGTCGAGCACCTCGTCCATCGACAGCGGCTCCTCCTTCACCGCCGAAGCCAGCATCACGCGCGCCGACGACGCGCCGATCGCGCCGGCCAGCAGGTTCTCGGCGAAGTGCACCAGGTCCGCGTCGGGCTCGAGCTGCTGCACCGACTTCAGCCCCGAGCGCGCCGCGTAGCCCGCGAACGCCTCCTCGGCGCGCGCGCGGCCCGAGGAAGCGGCCCACCAGCGTCACCACCTCGTCCACCGAGGCGCTGCCGCGCCACAGGCTCGGACCGCGGCTCGGCCACCTTGAACACGTCGACGAACAGCAGCGCCTGCGCATGGTCGCGGATGCCCTGCCGGCCGAACAGCGACACGCCGACGTAGCGCGCCGACGTTGAACAGCATGCTCCAGAACATCGAGTGGCTGATGCTCGTCGCAGCCCGGCCAGCCCGAACAGCGCCTAGCGGCTTGAGCAGCGCGATGCCGAACGGCCCCTCCTCGACGAACGAGATCGGCAGCCAGCCCGACTTGGCGAACGACGGCAGCAGCAGCGTGTAGGCCCAGACCGCGAAGCCGAGCGACAGGCCGGCGAGCGCGCCGGCGCGCGTGCCCTGCTTCCAGTACATGCCGCCGAGCATCGCCGGCGCGAACTGGGCCACGGCGGCGAACGAGATCAGGCCGATCGACACCAGCGCGTAGGCCTCGCCGGCGGCGCGGTAGTAGACGTAGCCGAGCATCATCAGCAGCACGATCGCGCCGCGCCGGATGCCGAGCAGCAGCCCGGACAGGTCGGCGCGCGTCGCCAGCGCCAGCGCCTTCCAGCGCAGCAGCACCGGCATCACCAGGTCGTTGCAGATCATCGTCGAGAGCGCGATGGTCTCGACGATCACCATGCCGGTGGCCGCCGACAGCCCGCCGATGAACACGAACAGCGCCAGCGCCTCCTGCCTGGTGGACCATCGGCAGCGTCAGCACGAAGTAGTCCGCGTCGACCTGGCCGGGCCGGAAGTGCATCAGCCCGGCGAAGGCGATCGGCAGCACGAAGATGTTGATCGCGAACAGGTACAGCGGGAACAGCCAGATCGCCTTGAGCAGGTGCTGCTCGTTGACGTTCTCCACCACCGCCATCTGGAACTGGCGCGGCAGGAACAGGATCGGACAGCATCGACAGCAAGATCAGCCACGCCCACGAGCCGTAGCTGCCGGCCGGGCCGCCCAGCGTCAGCAGCGTGCTCCAGCGCGCGGCAGCGCGCGTCGCGCGCTCGAAGAGGTCGCCGAAGCCGTCGTACAGGCCGAACGTGACGAACACGCCGACGGCCAGGAACGCCAGCAGCTTGACCAGCGACTCGAACGCGATGGCGGCCACCATGCCCTCGTGGCGCTCGGTGGCGTCCAGGTGGCGCGTGCCGAACAGGATGCGTGAACGCGGCCAGCAGCAGCGCCACGTACAGCGCCGTGTCGTCGAACAGCGCCGAGCGGCGCCTCGCCCTTGGGCGGCATCACCACCTGCGGATACTGCAGCAGGATCACGAAGCTGTTGCGACACCGCCTTCAGCTGCAGCGCGATGTACGGGATGATGCCGATCACCGCGATCACCGTCACCAGCCCGCCCAGCAGCGCGCTCTTGCCGTAGCGCGCCGCGATGAAGTCGGCGATCGACGTGATGCGGTTGGCCTTGCTGATGCGGATCATCTTGCGCAGCACCAGCCAGAACAGCGCGGCCATCAGGGTCGGGCCGAGGTAGATCGGCAGGAAGCCCACGCCGCTGGCGGCGGCCCGGCCGACGCTGCCGTAGAACGTCCACGACGTGGCGTACACCGCCAGCGACAGCGCGTAGATGTAGGGCGTGGCGATGATCGAGCGGCCCGCATCGGCCCGCTTGTCGCCGTAGTAGGCGATCGCGAACAGGATGCCGAGGTAGGCGAAGCTCGTGAGGAGGATCACGCCACCGAGCAGCATGGTCGGCGCCGGTTCAGTTCGCTCGTTCGACGACGAGCACCATGAGCGCGATCAACACGGCCCACACGCCGAACAGCCACGCGTAGAGCACCGGGATGCCGAACACCGTGCCGCCGGTGTTGAACAGCGACAGCAGCGGGAAGCTGAACAGCAGCCATCCCAGCACGAACAGCGCCACGAGCCGCTGTGCCTGCACCGCGCGATTCGCCATGCCGTCCCCCCGCCCGGTGGTCCGGGCGCGCGGAGGATTATGCCGCCCTAGCGGTTCACGTCGACCACGGTGCGCCCGCGCACGCGGCCCTCGAGCAGCGCCTCTGAGTGCGCCACCGCGCCGCTGAGCGGCACCTCGCCCGTCATGCGCGCCAGCTTCGCCGCGTCCACGTGGCGAGCCAGCAGCGCCCACGCCTCGCGCCGCTGCTCGTTGGGCACGAACACGCTGTTGATGCCGTAGAGCGTGACCCCGCGCAGGATGAACGGCAGCACGGTGCCGGGGAAGTCCGCCCCCTGGGCCAGCCCGCAGGCGGCCACCGCGCCGTAGAACCGGGTCTGCCCGCACGCGTTCACCAGCGTGTGGCTGCCCACGGCATCCACCACGCCGGCCCAGCGCTCCGCCTGCAGCGGCTTGCCCGGAGAAGTGAACTCGGCACGGTCCGCCGTGCGTGCGGCGCCGAGGAAGGCAAGGTAGTCGGCCTCCTGCGGCCGGCCGGTCGACGCGACCACCGTATACCCGAGGCCGGCCAGCAGCGCGACCGCGACCGAGCCGACGCCGCCGGCCGCGCCCGTCACCAGCACCTCGCCGTCGCCGGGGCGCAGGCCGTGGCGCTGCAGCGCCATCACGCACAGCGCGGCCGTGAAGCCGGCGGTGCCGACGGCCATCGCGTCGCGCGTGGAGTAGGGCGCAGGCACCGCGAGCAGCCAGCCGGACTCCACCCGGGCCTTCTGCGCCAGGCCGCCCCAGTGCGTCTCGCCGAGCCCCCATCCCGTGACGACGACGCGGTCGCCCGGCTTCCAATCGGCGTGGTCGCTGGCCTCGACGACCCCCGCGAGGTCGATGCCCGGCACCATCGGCCAGCTGCGCACGACGGCGCCGCGCCCGGTGACGGCGAGCGCATCCTTGTAGTTGAGCGTCGAGTACTCGACCCTCACGGTGACGTCGCCTGCGGGCAGGCGCGTCTCGTCCACCGGCACCAGTTCGGCGAGCGTCTTGCGGTCGGGCTGCTGGGTGAGGAGGAGGGCGTTGAACATCGGGGTCTCCGCACGGTTGGTGGCCACCGGCCAGCATAGCGACCGACTGCGCGGCTCGCTCCCTCTCCCACTTGTGGGAGAGGGTTGGGGTGAGGGCGCGGCCTTGCACATGCCACCGGCGATGCGATGCCGACGCAGCGCCCTCACCCCCCGCCCTCTCCCGCGCTGCGGGCGAGGGAGCCCCTATGCGCTTTCGCCGTCTCTCACGCCGGCACGGGCAGGTCGGCGACCAGCTCCGTGCCTTGCACGCTCGCGCGCATCCGGTCGGCCAGATCGCGCGCCAGCGCGTGCGTCGCGCCGCCCAGCGCGGCCAGCCCGCAAGCAGCGTCGAACGCGAGCCGCATGCGGCCGAGCCGCTGTGCCGTTTCCAGTGCGGCTTGCAGCTCGGCGATGGCGGCATCACGCTGCCCGTCCGCTGCCAGCGCCAGCCCGCGCCAGCGCCGCGCCGCGGCCTCCAGCTCTTCCAGCCGGCCGCGCTGCGCGGCCTCCAGCAGTTCCTGCGCGTGGCCGAGCGCCGCCGCGGTGTCGCCGCGGGCGAGCGCCAGTTCGGCCAGCCCTTCGAGGCAGCGCATCAGGTGCGTGCGTTCGCGCTGCCGGCGCGCCTCGCGCTGCGCCGACTCCAGCAGAGGGCCCGCGTCGTCCCGGCCGAGCCGCAGCCGCGCGACCGCCAGGTCGCTTTCGATCAACGGCAGCCAGAAGCGCACCTTCGCGTCCCGCGCGAGCGCGATCGCGCGCTCGAGCAGCGCCGCCGCGCGCGCATGCAATCCGAGCTCGATCAGCAGGCGGCCCATGAAGTGGTGCGCCATGAGCTGGTAGCGCGTCTGCTGCACGCCCTGCAGCCAGCGCAGCGTGTCGCCCAGGCCGGTCCAGGCGGCGCCGTAGCGGCCGGTGCAGGCGCGCACGTGGTCGAGGCCGACCAGCGTCGGCCCGAGGTGCCATTGCAGGTCGGCCGCGCGCGCCATCTCGAGCGCCGCCTCGAAATGCGCCTCGGCCTGCGGATAGTCGCCCAGGCCCATGTCGCCCATGCAGGCGAAGCCGAGCATCATCCGGTTCTCGGCCTCGTAGCTGCGGTCGCCCATGCCTTGGGCGAGCGCCATGGAGCGCCGCCAGCAAGCGATCGCGTCGATCGGCTCGGCATGGTTGAAGTGCGCCTCGCCGCGGCCATGCCACGCCTGCACGGCCACGAGATCGGAGAGGCCGAGCCGCTCGCAGATCGCCACCGCCTCGGCGTGGAACGTGATGGCCTCGCCGTTGCGGCCGTCGCTCCAGGCCACGGTGCCCAGGTGGTAGAGCGTGTCGGCCGCGTGCCGCTCGTCGCCCGTCGCGCGCGATTCGTGCAGCGCCTCGCCCAGGGCCGCCACGGCGGCCTCGTAGTCGTCCGCCCGCCGGTGCGCCATGCCGAGCCGGATCAGCGCGTCGCGCACGGCGGCCCGGTCGCCGCGCGCGCGGGCGGCCTCGATCACGAGGCCGATGTCGTCCACCGCGCCGGCCGTCAGGCCGGCCTGCGCGCGTGTGGAGCCCCGCTCGTCGTGCAGCGCGATCAGGTCGGTCGAACCGAGCGCGTCGGGCCGCGCCTGAGCAAGGGCGATGGCGCGGTCGAACCAGTGCAGCGCATCGCGCATCGCGAACAGCCTCTGCGACTGGCGCGCCGCGCGCAGCATGTGGTGCAGTGCCGCCGCCCACGCATGGCCGCGCTCGAAGTGCTCGGCCAGCCGCGCATCGTCCTCGCCGTGGCCGGCCAGCACCTCGGCCGCCGCGCGGTGCAGCCGCTGCCGGCGCCCGGCGCCCATCTCGAGGTAGGCCACCTCGCGCACCTTGTCGTGCGTGAAGTCGAGCGTGCCGGCGCCCGCATCCTCGCGCAGCAGGCGCCGCGCGACCAGCGCGTCGATCGCCTCCAGCACCTGGGCCTCGGGCTCGCCCGTCACCTGCACCAGCGTGTCGAACTCCACCCGCCGTCCCAGCACCGCGGCCACGTCCAGCGTCGCACGCGCGGCCGGCGGCACATGCGCCAGCCGCGCGCGCACGGACGCGCGCAGCGCCTCGGGCAGCCCCGCCGCGCTGGCAGCGCCGAGCTCGATGCGGCCGTCCTGCAGCGCTTCGCGCATCGACGTGAGGAAGAACGGGTTGCCGTCGGTCTCGCGGTGCAGCCGCTCGACCAGCGGGTGTGCGAGCCCGTGCAGCAGCGCCTGCGTGTCGGCCAGCCGCAGCCGCGCCAGCGGCAGGTGCCGCGCGTGCAGCTCGCCACGCAGGCTGGCCACGCACGCGGCCAGCCGCGCGTCGCTGCCCACGTCCTCGTCGCGCATCGCGTAGAGCGCCAGCATCGGGCGCCGGGCGGCCTGGCGCCCGAGGTAGTGGAGGAACTGCGTGCTCGCCTCGTCGGCCCACTGCAGGTCGTCCACGATCAGGAGCATCGGGTGGCCCGCGCTCACCGCATCGAGCAGCTGCACCAGCGCGCGAAAGAGCCGCGCCTGCCGCGCCTCCGGAAAGTCCGAGGACAGGGGCGCCACCGCCACCCGCTCCGCCAGTTCCGGCACCAGCGCGGCGATCTCCGCCAGCGATACCGGCGCGATCGCCTGCAGCGTGGCCGGCGGCGCTCGCTCGATGGCCTGCGTGGCGAGGTCGATCACCGGCTGGTAGGGCATCGCGCGCTCGATCTCGTAGCAGCGCGTCGCCAGCACCGCCAAGCCGCAGGCGCGGCTGTAGTCGGCCACCTCCTGCAGCAGGCGGCTCTTGCCGATGCCGGGCTCGCCCTCGACCAGCGCCACGTGCCCGGTGCCGCCCGGCAGACGCGCCAGCAGCGCGTGCAGCTGCCCCGTCTCGCCGTCGCGCCCGACGAAGGCGCTCGCCCTCGACCCGGCCGGCGCGGCCGCGTCCATCGGCTGACCGTCCACGGCCGCCGTGGCCGACGTGGCGGCCCGGGCCGACGCGAGAAAGCCGTCGCGCTCATGGGCCGGCACCGACAGCTTCTGCGCCAGCCGCTCGGCCAGGCGCCGGGAAGGGCGCCGCTCGTCGGCCTCGATCTTGCGGATCGTGAAGCGCGAGCAGTTCACGGAGTCGGCCAGCTGTTCCTGGGTGAGGTCCAGCGCCTTGCGGCGACGGCGCAGCCGATAGCCGAATGAGAGGGTACGTTCGTCCATGGACGCGGCAGTGGAGCCGCAACCGATGTTAGTGCCCCTGTACCGCTCGCTGTCCCCCTGTTTGTACCGCCGGGGGTGACCCGTCGCGACGCTCGGCGGCGCAACCTGCGGCCACGTGCAACCCCGAAAGACCGCCATGAACGCTCTTGCTCGACACTGTGTCATCCCGCTCGCGCTGATCGCCTTCGCCGGCGCTGCGGCGGCTCAGGGCGACCCCCACCGCATCGTGCAGCCGAACCAGCTCAAGTGGGCGGACGTGCCCTCGCTGCCGGCCGGCGCGAAGATCGCCGTGATCGAAGGCCCGATGAACGAGGCCAAGCCGTTCACCATCCGCCTGCGCTTTCCGGCCAACTACCGCATCCCGCCCCACATCCACCCCGCCGTGGAGCGCGTCACGGTGCTGTCCGGCACCTTCCATCTCGCCATGGGCGAGAAGTTCGATCCCGCCGCCGGCCAGGCCATGCCCCCGGGCGCGATCGCGATCATGCCCCCGGGCATGACGCACTACGCCTGGACCACCGCCGAGACGGTGGTGCAGCTGCACGGCACAGGCCCCTGGGGCATCACGTACGTGCGCGACGCCGACGATCCCCGCAAAGAATGAGACGCCCCCACGCTCCTCTCGTCGCTGCCCCCCGAAGGGGGCTCTTGCTGCGGACCGGCGGAGCCGGATCCGCGCAAGGCCCTTGGTCGGGCCGAATCATGCTGGCGCTATTGCGCTTTCCCGAAATGGAGAACTGAGATGAACACCACCCTCACCCCTTCCACCACTCCGGCGCCGGACTTCGCCGCCATCAAGACCCGCCAGCAGGCCGCGTGGGCCTCCGGCGACTACGCCGTCGTCGGCACCACCCTGCAGATCGTCGGCGAGATGCTCTGCGAGGCGATGGACCTGCGCTCCGGCCAGTCCGTGCTGGACGTCGCCGCCGGCAACGGCAACGCCACGCTCGCCGCGGCGCGCCGCGGCGCCGACGTCACGTCCACCGACTACGTGCCCGCCCTGCTCGAGCGCGGCCGCGCGCGCGCCCATGCCGAAGGCCTGGACGCGCGTTTCGAGACGGCCGACGCAGAGAAGCTGCCGTACGCCGACGACACGTTCGACGCCGCGCTCTCGACCTTCGGCGTGATGTTCTGCCCGCACCAGGAACAGGCCGCGGCCGAGCTCGTGCGCGTGTGCAAGCCGGGCGCGCGCATCGGCCTGGCGAACTGGACGCCCGACAGCTTCATCGGCGAGATGTTCCGCATCGTCGGCCGCTACGTGCCCCCGCCGGCGGGGCTGAAGTCGCCGCTGCAGTGGGGCACCACGGAGCGCCTGCGCGAGCTGTTCCCCGGCCACGGCGTCGAGGCCGCCACGCGCCACTTCATGTTCCGCTACCGCTCGCCGCAGCACTGGCTCGACACGTTCCGCACCTACTACGGGCCGACGAACCGTGCCTTCGCCGCGATCGACGACGCCGCCCGCCACGGCCTGGCCGAGGAACTGCAGGCCCTCGCGGGCAAGCACAACCGCGCGCAAGGCACGATGGTGGTACCCAGCGCCTATCTGGAAATCGTGATCGATGTGCGCTGAACGGCGCGCGCGCGATCGACCGGTGTGACCGCGAGAGCCGCCCGGAGTACCCTTGCGCTGCAAGGCTTCGGGGGCTCCTGGTGGATACCGCATCTCATGCCGGCCGCGCGAAACTCGTCGCCGACGGACTCGACAGCGACGAGCAGAGCATGCTGCTCGGCTGGACGGAATCGCTGCTCGAGATCCGCGCCAGCCGCAAGGCGCAGGCCGACAAGGCCCGCGCCACGCTGGCCGCCACCTTCGATCGCGACCTGCTGCTGCTGCTCGGCAAGGTGCTGTTCGTCGAGGCGCGGCGCGCCGTCTGGGACGACCAGGGCCCCGCCGTGCGCGCGGCCCTCATCGTCGCGGCCATCGTCGCGCTCGCGTTCGCCGGGCCCACGCTCGGCCTCGCCCTCGTGCTGCTGGTGGTCGCGGGGCCGCTGTGGCTCGTCTTCGGCGCCGGCTACCCGCTCATCGAGGCGCTGCGCGAAGAGCTTCTGTTGCGCGTGCCGCCGGAGTCGCCGCTGGCGCCGTTGTAGGCTTGCAAACTACTGCTGTTTGCGCAACACTACAACAGTTCAGGCAACCGCAGAAGGGGCCAGCCCGTGCCCGCCGAGACCATCGACCACAACACACTCGCGCGCCTGGTGGAAGCTCAAGCCGTGCGCGGTGCGCATGTCATCGGCCGGCCTGGTGGCTGGGGCGTCATCGTCAGGTACGGCTCGACTGAGCGCCCGCTCGCGGCGACGCGCAGCCGCGAGGTGCGCTTGTTCAAAAAGCTGGAGACGCTCGTTGGCTATCTGAAGGGTGTAGGCATCAGCCGCTTCGATGTGGACGCCGAGAACTTCGATCCGCATACCGTGACCACTTACAGCCGCCCGGATGCTTCGGAATCCCTGAAGCGCGCGCACGCGGCTGCCGCGCATGACAAGTGGTTCCGCGAGCAGGTGGCACAGGGGATCAAGGAAGCCGACGACCCGGCCACGCAGTGGGTCTCGAACGAGACGGTGAAGGCCGAGAGCGCGAAGCGCCGCGCGGCGTGGAGCAAGCGCGCTGCAGCGCCGAGCAAGCCTCGAAGGTCAGGCGCTTGATCATCGATTGGCTCCCCGAGGCCAATCGCAATCGCTACGCTTAACTCGACTACATCTCGCAGGACAACGCGCACGCCGCGGCCGACCAGGACGAAGCGATAGAGCATCAGATCGAGATGCTCCGACAGCATCCCAAGTTGGGTCGGCCAGGCCGCGTGAAAGGGACACGCGAACTGGTAATCAGCGGCACGCCCTTCATCGCGGTCTACCGGCTCAAGGGGACGCAGCGCATCGAGATCATCCGCCTGCTGCATGGCTTGCAGCAGTGGTCACCGGAAGGCCGTCGATGACGCTGCTCGAAGAGCTCCGGGACTGTCTCGAGATCGTTCGCCTTCAAGAAAAAGGGCCTGCGATCACTCGCAAGCCCTTGTCCTTATTGGTGCCGGTGAGAAGAGTCGAACTCCCGACCTTCGCATTACGAATGCGCTGCTCTACCAACTGAGCTACACCGGCGGAAAACGCGAAATTATAGCGGCGCTCAGTGCTCCAGCGCCCGCGTGACGATCTCGCGCACGTCGTTGGAAAGATCGGGCTTCAAGGCCACGCGGGCGATGGCCTCGCGGGCCGCGCTGCGGTAGGGCTCGGCCAGCTTGCGCCAGCGATCCAGCACGCGCGCGAGCCGTGCCGCCACCTGCGGGTTGAACGCGTCCAGCTCGAGCACGCGGTCGGCCCAGAACACGTAGCCGGCCGCGTCGGCGCGGTGGAAGGCCGCCGGGTTGAACATCATCAGCGTGAACAGCAGGCTGCGTGCGCGGTTCGGATTCTTCAGCGAGAAGTCGGGGTGCGCCATCAGCGCCTTCGCGCGCTGGAACACGCGCCCCGCGTTCGCGCCGGTGGATTCCGGCGTGCGCGCCTGCAGCGCGAACCACTTGTCGATCACCAGCGCCTCGTGCTTGAACATCGCGTGGAAGCGTTCCAGCGCGGCGTCCGCCAGCTCGGAGTGGGAATCGACCAGCGCGGCCAGCGCGCCCAGGCGGTCGGTCATGTTGCCGGCGTCCTTGAAGCGCTGGTAGGCGCGGCCGGGCCAGACCGGGTCCGCCGTGCGCGGCCGAGTGCAGGCACAGCATCGAGAGCGCGAGGTTCGCGAGTGCCCGGCGGCCGGCCTGCACCGGCGTCGGGGCATAGCCCTCCTTCACCTGGTGCGCGTCCCAGGCCCAGATCCAGTCGGCGTGCATGCGCGCCGCGAGCTGCGCCAGCAGCGACTCGCGCACGGTGTGGATGCGCTGCGGGTCGGCCTCGGCCACCTGCTCGGCGATGTAGAGCTCCGACGGCAGCGTGAGCGCCAGTTCCTTGAACGCCGCGTCCAGTGTCGGGTGGCGCAGCACCGCTCGCATGGCCTCCACGAAGGGTTCGTCGAGCTGCGGCATGCTGCCCGAGGAGAGCGCCGACGAGCATGCGGTTCAGCGCCAGCCGCTGCCCCGCCTCCCAGCGGTTGAACGGGTCGGTGTCGTGCGCCAGCAGCACGAGCAGCTCGGCGTCGTGCAGGCCGTCGCTCAGGCACACCGGCGCAGAGAACCCGCGCAGCAGCGAGGGCACCGGCTCGACGTCGACGTCCACGAACGTGAAGTACGCCTGCGCGCCGTCGAGCACCAGCACGCGCTCGGTGCCGACCGGAGCGGCCTCGCCCTCCAGGCGCAGCGGCAGCGGCCGGCCGTCGCGGCCGACGAGCCCCATGGCCACCGGGATCACGAACGGCTGCTTGTGCGGCTGCCCGGGCGAGGGCTCGCCGCGCTGCTCCAGGCCGAGGGTGTAGGTGCGGCTCGGCGCGTCGTAGCGCCCGCGCGCCGTGATGCGGGGCGTGCCGGCCTGGGCATACCAGCGCTTGAAGCCGTCGAGGTGGGCGGCCAGCGGGCTGCCCGGGTTGGCGTCGGCGATCGCCTGGGCGAAGTCGTCGCAGGTCACGGCCTGGCCGTCGTGGCGCTGGAAGTACAGCGTCATGCCGCGCTCGAAGCCGTCGCGCCCGACCAGCGCCTGCATCATGCGCACGACCTCGGCCCCCTTCTCGTAGACGGTGGACGTGTAGAAGTTGTTGATCTCCACGTAGCTGTCGGGCCGCACCGGGTGGGCCATGGGGCCCGCATCCTCGGGGAACTGCAGCTGGCGCAGCGCGCGCACGTCCTCGATGCGCTTGACCGCGCGCGCGGACGGCGCCGCCGGCCATGTCCATCGAGAACTCCTGGTCGCGGAACACCGTGAGGCCTTCCTTCAGCGACAGCTGGAACCAGTCGCGGCACGTGATGCGGTTGCCGGTCCAGTTGTGGAAGTACTCGTGCCCGACGACGCTCTCGATGCCGAGGAAGTCGGCGTCGGTGGCGGTGGCGGGCGTGGCCAGGACGTACTTCGTGTTGAAGATGTTCAGGCCCTTGTTCTCCATCGCGCCCATGTTGAAGTCGCCCACCGCGACGATCATGAAGCGCTCGAGATCGAGCGGCAGCGAGAAGCGCGCCTCGTCCCACACCACCGACGCGATGAGCGAGTTCATCGCGTGCTCGGTCTTGTCCAGGTCGCCGCGACGCACGTACACCTGCAGCAGGTGCTCCTTGCCGGAGCGCGTGCGGATCTTGCGCTCGCGCGCGACGAGGTCGGCCGCCACGAGCGCGAACAGGTAGCTCGGCTTCGGGAACGGGTCGTGCCACTTCGCGAAGTGGCGGCCGTGGTCGAGGTCGCCCTGCTCCACGAGGTTGCCGTTGGCCAGCAGCACGGGGTAGAGCGCCTTGTTGGCGCGCAGCGTCACCGTGTAGACGGCCATCACGTCGGGCCGGTCCAGGAAGTAGGTGATGCGCCGGAAGCCCTCGGCCTCGCACTGCGTGAAGAAGCCGCCGCCGGAGGTGTAGAGGCCGGAGAGCTGCGTGTTCTTGTCGGGGCAGCAGGTGTTGCGCACCTCCAGCGTGAAGGCATCGCCGGGCGGGTTGTCGATCACGAGCGCGCCTTCCTCGTGGCGAAAGCTCACGCTCTCGCCGTTCGGCGAGCACGCGCATCAGATTGAGCTGCTCGCCGTGCAGCACCAGCGGCTGCGCTTCGCGCGCGGTGTTGCGCTCGATGCTGCATCCGGCTGGTGACGATCGTCTTCGCCGGATCGAGGTCGAAGGTGAGGTCGACGCTGCGGATCCAGTACGCCGGGGCGGTGTAGTCCTCGCGGTGAACCACGACCGCTTTGCCTTCTCGCATGCACATCTCTCCTTGCTTGTTCAGACGCCCTGCTTCAGGCTGGCAGCGATGAACGCGTCGAGGTCGCCGTCGAGCACCTTCTGCGTGTTGCTGATCTCCACGCTCGTGCGCAGGTCCTTGATGCGGCTCTGGTCGAGCACGTAGCTGCGGATCTGGTGGCCCCAGCCGACGTCGGTCTTGCTGTCCTCCAGCTTCTGCTGCTCCGCCTGCCGCTTGCGCATCTCGTGCTCGAACAGCCGCGAGCGCAGCATCTGCCAGGCCTCGTCGCGGTTGCGGTGCTGCGAGCGGTCGTTCTGGCACTGCACGACGATGCCGGTGGGCACGTGCGTGAGCCGCACCGCGGAGTCGGTCTTGTTGATGTGCTGGCCGCCCGCGCCCGACGCGCGGAAGGTGTCGGTGCGCACGTCGGCCGGGTTGATCTCGATCTCGATGGAGTCGTCCACCTCGGGGTACACGAAGACCGATGCGAAGCTGGTGTGGCGGCCTCCCGAGCTGTCGAACGGGCTCTTGCGCACGAGCCGGTGCACGCCGGTCTCGGTGCGCAGGTGGCCGAACGCGTAGTCGCCTTCGATCTTGATCGTGGCGCTGCGGATCCCCGCCACGTCGCCCTCGGTCTCTTCCATCACCTCGGTCTTGAAGCCCTTGCGCTCGCAATAGCGCAGGTACTGGCGCAGCAGCATCGCGGCCCAGTCGCACGCTTCCGTGCCGCCGGCGCCGGCCTGGATGTCGAGGAAGCAGCTCATCGGGTCGGCCGGGTTGTTGAACATCCGGCGGAACTCGAGCTGCTCGATCATGGCCTCGAGCTTGCGGGCGTCGGCCTCGATCGCCTCGAGGCCGGCGAAGTCGTCGTCGGCCTTGCTCATCTCGTAGAGCTCGGTGTTGTCGGCGAGGTTGCGCGAGAGGTGGTCGATGGTCTCGACCACGGTCTCCAGCGCCTTCTTCTCGCGCCCGAGCTCCTGCGCCCGCTTGGGCTCGCTCCACACGCCCGGGTTCTCGAGCGCGGCGTTGACTTCGTTCAGCCGCAGCGCCTTGCGGTCGTAGTCAAAGATACCCCCGAAGCTGCTCGGTGCGGTCCGAGAGGTCGGAGAGCAGGGCGCCGATGGCGTTGATGCGTTCGATGTCCATGGAATGACCGTCTGCAAAAGCATTGGATTCTGGCATGCGCCCACGCGCTCGATGATGCGGCGCAGCACGCGGGCACGAGGGTTATGTCCTGAGGCGGATGCGCCACCTTGTCAGACGCGTGTAAGTGGTCGTGAGCGACAGTTGCGCCGCATGCTGACGCTACTGACCCTGCTGCAGCTCACGCTGTACATCCCGCTGCTCGCGTTGATCGGCCAAGGCATCCTCTACGTGCTGGCCGGGCCGCGCCGGCAGTCCAACTTCTTCTACCAGCTGCTGCAGCTGCTCGCGAAGCCGTTCACGTTCGTCGTGCGGAAGATCACGCCGCGCCAGGTCGGCGACCACCAGGTGCCGATCGTGACCTTCTTCCTCGTGGTGATCCTCTACCTGGTGGTCACATTCGAGCGCATCGACGCCGTGCCTGCAGGCGGGCATCGAGGTTTGCCGCTGATGGATCGATTCGAGTTCTGGCGCCTGAAGCTGCGCGCGATCGTCCAGCTGCTGCTCGGCCGGCGCGAGGCCGCCGAGCGCACCTTCGGCGAGATGGTGGCGCAGTGGCCGGACAACCCGTATGCGCTCGCCAGCCGCAGCCACGTGCGCGCCCAGCTCGGGCGGCGGGCCGACGCCATCGCCGACGCGCAGGCCCTGGTGGCCGCGCATCCCGCGCGCAGCGCCGCAGACTGGTTCAACCTCGGCTTCCTGCTCGACGAGCACGGCCGCTATGCCGAGGCCGAGGCGGCCTTTCGCCGCGCGCTCGCGCTGGACGACAAGCTCGATCGCGCCTGGTACGGGCTCGGCCTCGTGCTGATCCGCCAGCGCCGCTACGACGAAGCGGTGGTCGCGCTCAAGCGCAACACCAAGCTGCAGCCCATGAGCCCGTACGGCTGGTACCAGCTGGCGCGCGTGCACATGGACCGGCACGAGCCCGAGGAGGCGCGGAAGATCATCCGGCACCTCCAGGGATTCGAGCCAAAGGTCGCCGCTCAGCTCGAGCGCGAGACCGGGCTTGCCGCCGCCATGACGGGCGCCGCAGGACGCCGCTGCAGCGCGGCGACGAGGATGGTGCCGGGTGCAAGCCCGGGGGACAACGTTGGAGGCAACTGCGATGCAGCAATTGACGGAACGACACCGCGAGTACTGGCGGAAGAACCTCAGGATCACGGGGATCCTGCTGGCGATCTGGTTCTTCGTGACGTACGTGGTCGGGTACTTCGCCCGCGACCTGAACTTCACGTTCTTCGGCTGGCCGTTCAGCTTCTGGGTCGGGGCCCAGGGTGCGCTGATCGTCTATGTCGTCATCATCTGGTACTACGCGCGCTACATGAATCAAGCTGGACCAGGAACACGGCGTTGCCGAGGAGGAATGACCATGGCAGGCATGTTCGGACACGGCGCGGGAACGGCAACAGCCGCACAACCGCGCCTTCAAGCAGCAGCTCAACAAGGTGTACGCCTGGTACACCGGCGGCTTCATCGCCTTCGTCATCGTGCTGGCGATCCTGGAGCAGATGGGACTGCCGCGCGAACTGGATCGGCTTCATCTTCCTGCTCGCCACCGTCGGCCCTGTATGCCGGCATCGGCATCATGAGCCGCACCACCGACGCGGCCGAGTACTACGTCGCCGGCCGGCGCGTCCCCGCCATCTACAACGGCATGGCGACCGGCGCCGACTGGATGAGCGCAGCGTCGTTCATCGGCATGGCCGGCACGCTGTACCTCACGGGCTACGGCGGCCTGGCGTTCATCATGGGCTGGACCGGCGGCTACTGCCTGGTCGCGCTGTTCCTCGCGCCGTACCTGCGCAAGTTCGGGCAGTTCACGATCCCCGACTTCCTCGGCGCGCGCTATGAAGGCAACCTGCCGCGCTTCATCGGCATCGTGGCCGCGATCCTCTGCTCGTTCACCTACGTGGTGGCGCAGATCTACGGCGTGGGCATCATCACCGCGCGCCTCACGGGCCTCGCGTTCGAGATCGGGATCTTCGTCGGCCTCGGCGGCATCCTGGTGTGCTCGTTCCTCGGCGGCATGCGCGCGGTCACGTGGACCCAGGTGGCGCAGTACATCATCCTGATCATCGCGTACCTCGATGCCGGTGGTCTGGCTGTCGGTGAAGCAGACGAGCGTGCCGGTGCCGCAGGCGATCTACGGCCTGCAGCTCCAGAAGGTCACCGCGCTGGAGCAGAAGCTGATCGACGACCCGAAGGAGAAGGAAGTCATCGGCATCTTCAAGCAGCGTTCCGATGCACTCGCCGCGAAGCTGAAGGACGTGCCGACCGCGCTCGCCGCGGACAAGGCCGCGGCCGAGAAGAAGCTGGCCGACCTGAAGGCCGCCAATGCGCCGGTGGCCGAGATCCAGGCCGCCGAGAAGGCCGCTCGCCGGCCATGCCGAAGGACGAGGCCGCCGCGAAGGATGCGTGGACCAAGGCCAAGGCGGCCGCCGACGCGAGCGCCAAGCCGCTGGCCGGCATGCCGCGCCACGCGCAGCGTGTACGCGGGCGACCCCAACGGCGACGCCGGCGGCGCAGAAGACCTTCGACGAGTCGCGCCGCAACTTCCTGGCGCTGGTGTTCTGCCTGATGGTGGGCACGGCCGCGCTGCCGCACATCCTGATGCGCTACTACACCACGCCGTCGGTGAAGGAGGCGCGCGAGTCGGTGACCTGGTCGCTGTTCTTCATCTTCCTGCTGTACTTCACCGCCCCGGCGCTCGCGGTGCTGGTCAAGTACGAGATGTTCATCGTGGTGGTGGGGACGCCGTTCGACAAGCCTGCCGGAGTGGATCATCGCGTGGAACAGGGTCGATCCCGACGCTGCTGTCCGTCACCGACGTCAACGCCGACGGCATCCTGCAGCTGGGCGAGATGAAGATCGGCGGCGACATCGTCGTGCTGGCCACCCCGGCCATCGGCGGCTTGCCGTACGTGGTCTCGGGCATGGTGGCCGCGGGCGGCCTGGCGGCGGCGCTGTCCACCGCGGACGGCCTGCTGCTGACGATCGCCAACGCGCTGTCGCACGACCTGTACTACAAGATGATCGATCCGAACGCGTCCACGGCGCGCCGGGTGTCGATCTCCAAGGCCCTGCTGCTGGTCGTGGCCCTCGCGGCTGCGGGCGTGGCGGCGCAGAAGCCGGCGGACATCCTGTTCCTGGTCTCGGCGGCGTTCTCGTTCGCGGCAGCGGCGTTCTTCCCGGCGCTGGTGCTCGGGCATCTTCTGGAAGCGGGCCAACAAGTGGGGCGCCACGCTGGGCATGATCGCCGGCCTCGGCACGACGTTCTACTACATGGCCA
Source organism: uncultured beta proteobacterium (assembly GCA_963839465.1). Classification (GTDB taxonomy): domain Bacteria; phylum Pseudomonadota; class Gammaproteobacteria; order Burkholderiales; family Burkholderiaceae_C; genus CAWIVI01. The sequence continues at coordinate 189,221 of CAWIVI010000015.1, read as the reverse complement.
CGACGCAGCCCTGGATGCGCAGCATCTTCGGCGTCACGAGCCCGATCGCCGACAACATCTGGTGGGGCATCCAGCCCATCTCGGCCGGCCTGTTCGGCGTGCCGATCGGCTTCGCCGTGATCATCATCGTGAGCCTGATGACGCCGGCGCCGCGGCGCGACACGCAGGAGCTCGTGGAGCACGTGCGCTACCCGGACCTGAACCTCGGGAAGGCCTGACGGACTGACCACCCCCGAAGCGGCTCCCGCCGCTTCCCCCTCAAGGGGGCGACACCAGCGGACCGGCAGAGCCGGATCCGCGGTGTCCGCTTGATGACCGGGCCTGCTTTGCAGCCCGGTTTTCTTTCTTCTATCGCGTCGCGGTGAGTTCCTTGCGGAACTGCAACAGCTTCGCCTTCAGGCGCCGCTGGTTCACCGGGCCGGTGCGCATCAGCATCTTCTGGCCGGCGGTGAGCGATTCGTACTTCGGGTCGGCGAACTCGTAGCGCACCCAGGGGCGGGCGGGCGCGACGGGGCCCTTGATCTCGGTGAGCACGACTTCAGGCGCGGCTTCGGCGGTCGGCGTGGCGAGCAGCTGGTCGATCACTTCGACCAGGCGGTCGTTGAAGTAGCGGCCCGGGTAGCCGAGCTCCTCGTAGGCTTTCTGGAACTGCGGGTAGTGCGCCACGTAGAGCGCCACGGCCTGCGACGCATCGACCGACTCCACCATCAAGACGAACGGCGTGTAGCGCGCTCCGTTGTCCGGGTCGACCACCATCGCGTCGCCCTTGCCGCGCACGGTGAAGCGGCCGGGCACCGGGTTCACCGGCCACACCGCGGGCGCGGCATGGGGGCGGGCCAGGTTGTCCACGGTGGCCGCCACGCGGCGCGGGAAATCCTCGGTCTGGAGGAAGCTCAGCACGGCCTTGCGGCCGAGCAGCGCCGTGAGCGACTGCGGACAACGTGGCCGGTGCGGACGCCGGCGCGGACGCCGCGGCCAGCGCCTCCACCGGGTGGCGGATGGCGGGCGGGGCGGAGGCGGGCGGCGCGGGCGGCGGCGGTGCTTCGGCAACCGGGGCGGGCGGCTGGGGAGCGGGGGTGCGATCGAGCCACCAGAACACGGCAGCGGCGGCGAGCAGGGCGACCGCGACGAGGGCGGCCAAGCGGGGCAGGGAGGTCATCGCGAGATGATAGGACTGCCTCCCGACGCACGATGGTGCGCAGGCTTGTACCAATCTGCATGGTTGCCTCGCAACGCGTTTTCTTCGTTCGATAGTGGACACTCGCAGTCATGGCCGCTCCCGTGGACACTCCGCCCGCCGACGCACTGCGATTCGCCTATGCCTCGCAGACGCTGGCCGAGCAGGCCCTGGCCACGCCCTTGCACGACCTCGCCCGCCGCGAGCTCGTCGCGGTGCGGCCGGACACGCCGCTGTCGCAGGCCCTCGCCACCATGTTCGAGCGGCGCGTCGGCTCCATGCTCGTGCTCGACGACGCCGGCGCCGCGCAGGGCATCCTCACGCGGCACGACATCCTCGGCCGGGTGACGCTGCCGGGGCGCTCGCTCGCCGAGCCGATCTCGTCGGTGATGACCACGCCCGTGGTCACGATCGAGGGCACCGCCACCGCCCAGGACGCCGCATTGACGATGTCGCGCCACGGCTTCCGGCACCTGCCGGTCACCGAACGCGGGCGCGTGGTCGGCATCGTGTCCGAGCGCGACGTGTTTGCGATGCAGCGGCTGTCGCTGGAACAGGTGGGCGGCGCCATCCGCGCCGCGCAGTGATGCGCGCGCGCTGGAGGCGGTGGCGCACGACATCCGCCTCCTTGCCGGCAACCTGCTCGCGCAAGGCGTCGGCGCGCGCCAGCTCACGGAGCTGATCAGCCACCTCAACGACGTGCTCACCGAGCGCCTCGTGCAGCTGGTCGCCGCCGACTGCGGGCTCGACCTGAATCGCGCTTGCTGGCTGTCGTTCGGCTCCGAGGGCCGCTCGGAGCAGACGATCGCGACCGACCAGGACAACGGGCTCGTGTTCGAGAGCGACGACCCCGCGCGCGACCGGCCCGCCTGGCTCGCGTTCGGACGCCGCGTGAACGATGCGCTGGACGCCTGCGGCTACCCGCTGTGCAGCGGCAACGTGATGGCGAGCAATCCCGAGTGCTGCCTCACCGCCGGCGAGTGGCGAGCGCGCTTTCGCGACTGGATCGACCACGGGGCGCCACAGGACCTGCTGGCCGCCAGCATCTATTTCGACTTCCGGCCGCTCGCCGGCCGCGCCGAGCTGGTGCTGCCGATGCGCGAGCTGGTCGTCGAGGTCGCGCCGCGCGTGCCGCGCTTCATCAAGCAGATGGCCGAGAACGCGCTGAGCCACCGCTCGCCGCTGGCCTGGCATGGCGGCATCGACGGCTCGCGCGTCGACCTGAAGCTGCAGGGCACCGTGATCTTCGTCGACGGCGCCCGGCTGTATGCCCTGGCCCACGGCGTGGCGCAGACCAGCACGCGGCGCCGGTTCCTGGCCCTGGCTGCCGCCGGCAAGCTCGACCCGCACGAAGTCGAGGACTGGATCGGCGGCTTCGAGTTCCTCCAGCTGCTGCGCCTGCGCACACAGCTCGAGCGCGCCGACGCCGACCACCCGAACCTGCTCGCGGTGGAGTCGCTGAACGACATCGACAAGCGCGTGCTGCGCGAGACGCTGCGCGTCGCCCGGCGCCTGCAGCAGCGCATCGAGCTGGACTACCACCGCTGAGCGGCCGCCGCCCTCAGGCCAGGAAGCGGTCGATCAGGGCGGCCAGTGCCTCGGGCTGGTCGTGGTGCAGCATGTGCCCGCACGGCGAGAGCACCTCGCGCTGCAGGTGGGTGAGCACGGCCAGCCGCGCCTCGAACTCCGAGCGCGGGTAGCGGTCGCCCCACCACTTCGTCACGTCGGTGCGGTCGCCCTCCACCCACAGCATCGGGGCGGTGATGTGCCGCCAGCACTCGACCACTTCGTCCTTGCGGTAGAGCGCGGGGTTCACGCGCTTGTGCGCCGGGTCGCCCAGGATGTGCCAGCGGCCGTCGTCGCGCTGCTCGGACCAGTGCGGCGCGAGCCAGGCCGCCTTGTCGGGCGTGAGCAGCGGGTTGTTCTTCACCAGGCGCTCGGCCACCGCGTCCAGGCTCGGGTAGGTGCGCATCTGCGCCGGCGCCTTCAGCTCCTCCAGCCACTGGCGATAGCGCTTCGGCGCCTGGGCCGGGCGGCTCTCGGGCAGCCCGAAGCCTTCCAGGTTCAGCAGCCGCCGGATGCGCTCGGGCCGCACTCCGGCGTAGATCATCGCCACGTTGCCGCCCATGCTGTGGCCCGCCAGGTCGACCGCGCGGGCCGGCGCGAGCGCGTCGAGCAGGGCATCCAGGTCGCCGAGATAGTCGGGGAACCAGTAGCTGTCCGCGCCCGGCGCGGCGGAGTGGCCGAAACCGCGCCAGTCGGGCGCGATCACGAAGCGGTCGCCCGCCATCGCATCCACCACGAACTGGAACGACGCGCCGACGTCCATCCAGCCGTGCAGCATGACCAGCGGCGGCTCGTTCGCGGACGGCTCGCCCCAGCAATGGACGTGGTAGCGCAGGCCTCGCACGGCGAGGACCTGGCTGCGTGCCTGGCGGCGGGCGGCATAGGCGTCATTCATGCGCCATCACTGTAGGCCAGAGGCCGAGTCCTTGCCGGCCGTCGCCGGCGCGGCCCACGCCACCGAGGGCGTGACCGACACGACGATCCGCATCGGCATGTCATCGCCGCTGTCGGGACCCACCGGCGCGTACGGCCGCGCCATGAAGGAAGGTATCGAGGCCTGCTTCGCCCAGGTGAACGCGCGCGGCGGCGTCGAAGGCCGGCGGCTCGAACTGGTGGCGCTGGACGACGGCTACGACGTGGCCGCCGCGGCGGACGCGATTTCGAAGTCCGGTGCGCAGGCCGTGGTGATGGCCACCCTCTACCGCCCGACCGCCGAATTCATCAGGCGCATGCGCGCCACCGGCGCGTCGCCGTTCTTCGTCGCGCTGTCGCCGGTGGGCACCGACCAGCTGATCGCGGAGCTCGGGCCTGAACACACGCGCGGCATCCAGGTGTCGCAGGTGATTCCGTATCCATGGGGCGACAAGCTCGAGGTCGTGCGCCAGTACAAGTCGGCGCTGAGCGCCCATGCCCATCACGCCAACTATTCGTACTACGGCCTGGAGGGCTATCTCAACGCGCGGCTCATGGTGGCCGCCCTGGAGCGCGCGGGCCGCGGCACGCCGACGCGCGAGCGACTGATGGGCGCGCTGCGCAGCGGCCCGTACGACTTGAACGGCTACCGCATCAACTATCCGAGCGGCAGCAACGAAGGCTCCAGCTACGTGGAGATCAGCGTCATCGGGGCCGCGGGACGAATCCTGAACTGAGAAGCTGAGCCCCGGCGGCGGAGGGCCGCTTCACTCGCGCAGCACGCGCGCGCCGTTCTCAGTTACGCTTGCCGTCACCGCGCCACGCCCGGCACAACCGGGCAGCCGGCGCATTTCACCGCGCGACACGATCGCGCCGGAGGAGACGAATGAGCGAGAGCCCCACGCTGCGGCTGCACGTGCCCGAGCCCACGGGCCGGCCCGGCCAGCTGACCGACTTCTCCTACCTGCAGCTGTCGCCGGCCGGCAAGGTGCGCCGCCCGCCCGTGGACACGCGGCCGGTCGAGACCAGCGACATCGCCTACGAGCTCGTGCGCGTGCTCGACGAATCGGGCCGCGCGGTCGGCCCGTGGGCGCCCGCGGTGGATGCAGCGCTGCTGGTGCGCGGCCTGCGCGCCATGTTGAAGACGCGCATCTACGACGCGCGCATGCTGATGGCGCAGCGCCAGAAGAAGATCTCGTTCTACATGCAGAGCCTCGGCGAGGAAGCCATCGCCTGCGCGCACGCCCTCGCGCTGGAGCCGGGCGACATGTGCTTTCCCACCTATCGCCAGCAGGGCCTGCTGCTCGCGCGCGACGACGTGTCGATGGTCGAGCTGATGTGCCAGCTCATGAGCAACGCGGGCGACCCGCTGAAGGGCCGGCAGCTGCCGGTGATGTACTCGTACAAGAAGCACGGGTTCTTCACCATCAGCGGCAACCTCGCGACGCAGTTCATCCAGGCCGTGGGCTGGGCGATGGCCTCGGCGATCAAGGGCGGCACGAAGATCGCGTCCGGCTGGATCGGCGACGGCGCCACGGCCGAGGCCGACTTCCACACCGCGCTCACGTTCGCGCACGTGTACCGCGCGCCGGTGATCCTGAACGTGGTGAACAACCAGTGGGCGATCTCCACTTTCCAGGCCATCGCCGGCGGCGAGGAAACCACCTTCGCCGCGCGCGGCGCGGGCAACGGCATCGCTTCGCTGCGCGTGGACGGCAACGACTTTCTCGCGGTGTACGCGGCGTCCGCGTGGGCCGCCGAGCGGGCGCGCCGCAACCTCGGGCCGACGCTGATCGAGTGGGTGACGTACCGCGCCGGCGCGCACTCCACCTCCGACGATCCGTCGAAGTACCGGCCGGCGGACGACTATGCCAAGTTCCCCCTCGGCGACCCGGTCGCGCGGCTGAAGCAACACCTCGTGGCGGCGGGCGTGTGGTCCGACGCGCAGCACGAGGCGCTGCAGAAGGAACTCGAGGCCGAGATCGCCGCGGCGCAGAAGCAGGCCGAGCGCCAGGGCACGCTGCTCGACGGGCAGATCCCGAGGCCGGAGACCATCTTCGAGGACGTGTACGAGCACATGCCGAAGCACCTGGTCGAGCAGCGCGACCAGATGCTCTCCGGACACTAGGCGGGAGCACGCATGGCACGCATGACGATGATCCAGGCGCTGCGCTCCGCGATGGACGTGATGCTCGGGCGCGACGACAACGTGGTGGTGTTCGGCGAGGACGTGGGCTACTTCGGCGGCGTGTTCCGCTGCACCGAGGGGCTGCAGGCGAAGTACGGCGCGTCGCGCGTGTTCGACACGCCGATCAACGAAGGCGGCATCGTCGGCATCGCCGTCGGCATGGGCGCCTACGGCCTGCGCCCGGTGGCCGAGATCCAGTTCGCGGACTACTTCTATCCGGCGTCGGACCAGATCGTCTCGGAGGCGGCGCGGCTGCGCTACCGCTCGGTGGGCGACTTCACCGCGCCGATGGTGATCCGCATGCCGTGCGGCGGCGGCATCTACGGCGGCCAGACGCACAGCCAGAGCCCGGAGGCGCTGTTCACGCACGTGTGCGGCATTCGCACCGTGATGCCGAGCAATCCGTACGACGCCAAGGGGCTGCTGATCTCGTCGATCGAGAACAACGACCCGGTGGTCTTCCTCGAGCCGAAGCGGCTGTACAACGGCCCGTTCGACGGCCGGCCCGAGCAGCCGGTCGTGCCGTGGTCCAAGCATCCGATGGGGGAGGTGCCCGAGGGCTACTACACCGTGCCTCTCGATTCGGCGAAGGTGCACCGCGAGGGGCGCGACCTCACGGTGCTGGCCTACGGCACGATGGTGTTCGTCTCCGAGGCGGCCGCGCAGGAGACGGGCATCGACGCCGAGATCATCGACCTGCGCACCCTGTGGCCGCTGGACCTGGACGCGGTGATCGCCTCGGTGAAGAAGACCGGCCGCTGCGTCATCGTGCACGAGGCGACGAAGACCAGCGGCTTCGGCGCCGAGCTGTCGGCGCTGGTGCAGGAGCACTGCTTCTACCACCTCGAGGCGCCGATCGAGCGCGTGGCCGGGTGGGACACGCCCTATCCGCACGCGGAGGAGTGGTACTACTTTCCCGGGCCGGGGCGGGTCGCCGCCGCGTACCGGCGGGTCATGGAAGGTTGAGCGATGGCAACGCACGTGATCAAGGTTCCCGATATCGGCGAGGGCATCGCGGAAGTCGAGCTCGTGGCGTGGCACGTGAAGCCGGGCGACAAGATCGTCGAGGAGCAGGTGCTGGCGGACGTGATGACCGACAAGGCGACGGTGGAGATCCCGTCGCCGGTGCACGGGACGGTCGAGGCGCTCGGCGGCGAGGTCGGGCAGGTGCTGGCGGTCGGGTCGGAGCTGATCCGGATCGAGGTGGCGGGGGAGGCCGGGGCCGCCGGTGGCGGAGCCGGCGGCGCCGGTGCATGCGGTGCCGAAGGCAGCGGACACGCCGAAGGCGGTGCTGACGCCGGCGGCGGTGACGGCTCCTGTGCCGGTCGTTGCGCCGCGCCCTCACCCCAGCCCTCTCCCGCGAGCGGGAGAGGGAGCGGGAGAGGGAGCCAGCATGCGGCCGATCGCGTCGCCGTCGGTGCGTCGTCGTGCGTGGGAGCTGGGGATCGACCTGGCGAAGGTGACGCCCTCCGGCACGGCGGGGCGGATCGTGCATGCCGACCTGGACGCGCTCGCGCCTGCTGCTCCTCCCTCTCCCGCGCGGGGACCGAGAGGGCCGCCGGTGGCCCTGGAGAGGGCCGGGGTGAGGGCGCGGCCTCCCGCCCCGACGAGGCCGTCCCCGTCACCGGCCTGCGCCGCCGCATCGCGCAGAAGATGCAGGAGGCCAAGCGCCGCATCCCGCACTTCACCTACGTCGAGGAGATCGACGTCACCGAGCTGGAGGCGCTGCGCGAGCGCCTGAACGCGAAGTGGGGCGACGCGCGCGGCAAGCTCACGCTGCTGCCTTTCCTCGTGCGCGCCATCGTGCTCGGCGTGCGCGACTTCCCGCAGATCAACGCGCGCTTCGACGACGAGGCCGGCATCGTCACGCGGCATGGCGCCGTGCACGCTGGGCATCGCGACGCAGGCCGACGCCGGCCTGATGGTGCCGGTGCTGCGCCATGCCGAGGGGCACGACCTGTGGTCCGGCGCGGCGGAGATCGCCCGCCTGGCCGACGCTGCCCGGAGCGGCCGCGCCACGCGCGAGGAGCTGAGCGGCTCCACCATCACGATCACGAGCCTGGGCGCGCTCGGCGGCATCGTCAGCACGCCGGTGATCAACCATCCGGAGGTCGCGATCGTCGGCGTGAACCGCATCGTGGAGCGGCCGATGATGCGCGGCGGCGCCGTCGTGGCGCGGCGCATGATGAACCTGTCGTCGTCGTTCGACCACCGCGTGGTGGACGGCATGCATGCGGCGCAGTTCATCCAGGCGCTGCGCGGCCTGCTGGAGAACCCGGCGCTGCTGTTCGTGGAGTGAGGTGAAACGGCCCCCACGCTCCTCCCGTCGCTGCCCCCCGAGGGGGCGCTTTGCAGCGGACCGGCGGAGCCTGATCCGCGCAAGATGCCTGGTCGTGCTGCTTTATGTTGGCGGGGTCGCGCTTCGGGCGTTGGAGAACTGAGGACATGGCTGCCACTCACTTGCTGCGCGCTGCCGAGCCGCGCGACGTGCCCGCGATCGTCGGGCTGATCCGCGAACTGGCCGAGTTCGAGAACCTCACCGCCTTGCTGCAGGTGACGCCGGACACGCTGGAGCCGCAGCTGTTCGGGCCGCGGCCCGCGGCCGAGTGCCTCGTGGGCGAAGTGGGCGGCGCGGTCGTCGCCTTCGCGCTCTTCTTTCCCAACTTCTCCACCTTCCTCGGCAAGCCCGGGCTCTACCTGGAGGACCTCTACGTGCAGCCCGCGCATCGCAACAGCGGCCTCGGCCAGGCCCTGTTCGTGCGCCTCGCGCGCCTCGCCGCCGAGCGCGGCTGCGGCCGCTTCGAATGGTCGGTGCTCGACTGGAACGTGAACGCGATCCGCTTCTACGAGAAGATGGGCGCCACGCTGCTGCCCGACTGGCGCATCTGCAGGCTCACCGGGGATGCGCTGGCGCGGCTGGCCGATCAGTGAGCTGCTATGCTGCTGCCCATACCGATGAATACGGGTAGCAGTATGAAAACGACGATCGACATCCCGGATCCCGTGCTGGACGAGGTTCGGAAACTGGCCGAACGCGAGGGCACGACGGTGAAGGCTCTCGTGGAGCGGGGGTTGCGCCGTGTCCTGGCAGACGATCGCAAGCGCTCGGCCTTCACGCTCCGCAAGGCAAGCTTCAAAGGCAAGGGCCTGCGACCCGAACTCGAGAACGCTTCGTGGGATCGCTTGCGGGAGCTGGCCTACGAAGGCCGTGGCGGATGATCGCTCTCGACACCAATGTGCTCGTCTTTGCGCACCGCGAGGACTCTCCGTTCCACAAGCAGGCCCTCGCGTGCGTGCAAGGGCTGGCGAACGCGCGGTCGTCCTGGGCCGTCCCCTGGCCATGCGTGCACGAATTCCTGGCCATCGTGACCCATCCGCGCATCTACAACCCCCCGACGCCACTGCGGCTGGCGCTCGAGCAGGTCGAGGCCTGGATGGAATCGCCTTCGCTGGCGCTGCTGGGAGAGTCCGATCGGCACTGGGAGCAGTTGCAATCGCTCGTCGTGGCGGGCCGCATTGCAGGGCCCCAGGTGCATGACGCCCGGATCGCGGCGCTGTGCCTGCAACATGGCGTTCGCGAGCTGTGGTCGGCGGACCGTGACTTCGGGCGCTTCCCCGACCTTCGCGTCAGCAACCCGTTGGTCGCTCACTGAAGGCATCACCGATGCCCGCACGCAGCGACCGCTACGACGAGATCTACCGTTCCTTCCGCTGGAAGGTGCCGGCTCGCCTGAACCTGGCCGAGGTCTGCTGCACCCGCTGGGCGCGCGAGACGCCCGACGCGCCGGCGGTGCTCTACGAGCACGAGGACGGCACGAGCGCGGTGTTCACGTACGCCGATCTGCAGCAGGCGGCCGACCGGCTGTCGAACGCGCTCGCGCGGCACGGCATCGTGCGCGGCGACCGCGTGGCCATCGTGATGCCGCAGCGCTTCGAGACCGCGGTGGCCAACATGGCGGTGCAGCAGCTTGGCGCGACCGCGATGCCGCTGTCGATGCTCTTCGGGCCCGAGGCGCTGGAGTACCGGCTCGTGGACAGCGACACGCGGCTGGCCATCGCGGACGAGAGCAGCATCGACCACCTGCTCGCGGCGCGGCCGAAGTGTCCCCGCCTCGAGACCGTGATCGCGGTCGGCGGCGCGCAGGGGCGTGGCGACGTCGACTTCAACGCCGCGCTGCACGCGAGCGCGCGGCTTTCGAGGCTGTGGCGACGAACGCCGACGACCCGGCGGTGCTCATCTACACCAGCGGCACCACCGGCCCGCCGAAGGGCGCGCTCATCCCCCATCGCGCGCTGTTCGGCAACCTGAGCGGCTTCGTCGCGAGCCAGAACTGGTTTCCGCAGCCCGATTCGGTGTTCTGGAGCCCCGCCGACTGGGCCTGGACCGGCGGGCTGTGGGATGCGCTGCTGCCCACGCTCTACTTCGGCCGCCCGATCGTGGCGTATCACGGCCGCTTCGGCGCGGAGCGCGCGCTCGAGCTGATGCAGCGCCACCGCGTCACGCACACCTTCCTGTTCCCCACTGCGCTGAAGGCGATGATGAAGGCGGTGCCGCACCCGCGCGAGCGCTATCCGCGCCTGGCGCTGCGCGCCATCATGAGCGCCGGCGAAGCGGTCGGTGACGCGGTCTTCGGCTACTGCCGCGACGAGCTCGGCGTGACGGTGAACGAGATGTTCGGGCAGACCGAAATCAACTACGTCGTCGGCAACTGCGCGATCCACTGGCCGGCGCGCCCCGGCAGCATGGGCCGGCCCTATCCGGGGCATCGCGTGGCGGTGATCGACGACGACGGCCGCGAATGCCCGCGCGGCGCAGCCCGGCGACGTGGCCGTGCACCGGCGCGACATCCACGGCCACCCCGATCCGGTGTTCTTCCTCGGCTACTGGGGCAACGAGGCCGCGACGCGCGCAAAGTTCACCGGCGACCCGGCCGACTCATGGTGCCGCACCGGAGACTCGGCGCTGATGGACGAGGACGGCTACCTCTGGTACCAGGGCCGCAGCGACGACGTGTTCAAGGTGGCCGGCTACCGCATCGGCCCGAGCGAGATCGAGAACTGCCTCGTCAAGCATCCGGCGGTGGCCAACGCGGCGGTCGTGCCCAAGCCGGACGCGGAGCGCGGCGCGGTGGTGAAGGCGTTCGTGGTGCTGGCCCCGGGCTTCGAGGGCGACGCCGCGCTGGTCGAGGCGCTGCAGCGGCACGTGCGCGGCCAGCTCGCGCCCTACGAGTACCCGAAGGAGATCGAGTTCATCGACGCCTTGCCGATGACCACCACCGGCAAGGTGCAGCGCAAGCTGCTGCGCGAGCGCGAGGCGCGCTGAGTCACGACCCCTTGCGCGCTTGCCAGCGCTCGAGCGCGGCGTGCGCCGCCTGCTTGGCGTCCTGCAGCGCGGGCTCCGGCGCATCGGTCTTCGCGGTGAGCTCCACGACATAGCCGTCCGGATCGCGGAAGTAGATCGAGTGGATGAAGCCGTGATCGGAGATCCCGCGCACCTCCATGCCGGCGTCGCGCGCCTTGGCCATCATCGGCTCGAGCACGTCGCGGTCCACCTCCAGGGCGATGTGCAGGTCGAAGTCGTGCTGTGCCTTGAACTCGAACGGCATGCCGGGCACCTCGAAGAAGGCCAGGCAGGAGCTGTCCTCCATGCGGTAGAAGCTGTGCAGCGCCTCCACCGAGCGGCCGGTCTTGGTCTCTCCGATCTCGAACGCGTTGACCAGCGGCAGGCCGAGGAAGCCCTCGTAGAACTGCCGCGTGCGCTCGGAATCGCTGCAGCGGTAGGCGTTGTGGTGCAGGCCCTTGATGCGAGGCGTCATGGCGGTCTCCTTCAGAGCGTGGCGAAGCTGGCGCCGGCCAGCGGCGTCACCACGTAGGTGTAGAACGGTTCGTTCACCGCCTGCCATGCGGGCAGCGCCTTCATGGCGGCGATCCAGCGGCTGACGTTGCGCCAGCGCGTGTAGTCGATGTGCACGGCCTCGCCGAGCGTGACCATCGCGATGCCCTGGTAGTCGGCCAGGTTGGGGCGCGCTCCACCGAGAAAATCGCTGCGCGGGCCGATGAGGTGCTCGTCGAGGATGCCCAGCCATCGCCGGGCGCGCTCGCCGCCCCATGCCAGGCAGGCGGCCTGCGCGGGCTCGTCGGGGCGCTTGTGGCTCGGGAAGAGCTGCGGATAGACGAAGCCGTAGCAGAGCTCGCGCGACAGGCTGGTGAGCAGCCAGTCCATCTTCTCGTTCACGCGCGCGCGTTCCTGCAGGCCGCTCGGGTAGGCCGGGGAGCCGGTCTTTTCCGCCAGGTACTTCAGGATGGCGGAGCTTTCGGTGAGGCGGAAGTCGCCGTCGTCGAGCACCGGGACCTGCTGGTTCGGGTTCACGGCGAAGAACGGCGGCTGCATATGCTCGCCGGTGAAGAGGTCCACGACCTGGACCTCCAGCGGGATGCCCTGGTCGGCGGCGAACAGCAGGATCGGGCGGCTGGTGGTGGATATCGGATGGCAGTGCAGCTTCACGGCGGTGTCCTCGCGGGTTGGCGTGTGCCGTTAATTTAGGCGCCCGCGGCCGCTTTCACATGACCCGAATGGGCCATGCGGGCGGTCAGCGATAGTCGTCTTCGCGCTGATGCCTGACGCCGGCGATGAGCACGGTATCGCCATCGGCGATCTCGAAGAGCACCACGTAGCCCGCACGGCCGAAGGAAACCACGAGTTCACGCAGGAACGGGCTGCGGCCCGCCTTGCGACACGTGAACGGCGAACTGCGCAGCGTGGCGATGCCGTCGCGAACGGCCTGCAGTGCCCGGTCTGCGTTGGAAAGATCGGGCGTTTCCGACGCAGTCTCCCGCTCGATGATGAAGTCGTAAAGCCGGTCGAGATCCTCTGCCGCCCGCGGGGCCATCAGGACGCGAAAGCTCATCGCTTCTTTGCAGCACGCGCGCGCGCGGCCGCGAGTTTCTCCTGGAGCTGCCCGATGACAACGTCAGCCTCGATGAACTTGCCCGTGCGCTTGGCCTCTTCTAGCGAGGCCAGCCCGCGCGCAATGAACGCGTCCTGGTCCTGACGCTTCTGCACGGCGTCCCGAACGGCGTTCTCGACAAATTCCGACATGCTTTCTCCCTCCCTCAACTGCGCCTCGATGGCCGCCCGCAACGTGGGTTCCACGCGGACCGACGGAATCGAGGCTGTTTTCACAAGCGCAGTGTAGTGCAATTGCGGTGCATGCTGAGCTGGCAGCATTCCGCCATGGTCAAGAAGCAGCAGCACGTCAGCGAGACGCCCGGCCACCCAGCTCCTGCGCCGGCACGGCGTGGCGTTCACCGAGCACGTCTACGAGTACGTCGAGCACGGCGGCACGGCGGAGTCCGCGCGCCAGCTCGGCGTGCCCGAGCACGAGGTGGTGAAGACGCTCGTGATGCAGGACGACCAGGGCGCGCCGCTCATCGTGCTGATGCACGGCGACAGGCAGGTGAGCACGAAGAACCTGGCCCGGGCGATCGGCGCGAAAGCCGTGGAGCCGTGCAAGCCCGAGGTGGCGCAGCGCCACAGCGGCTACCTGGTGGGCGGCACGTCGCCGTTCGGCACCCGCAAGGCGATGCCGGTCTACGTGGAAGCCGGCGTGCTGGCGCTGCCGCGCGTGCTGCTCAACGGCGGGCGGCGGGGTTACCTGGTGGGCATCGACCCGGCCATCCTTGCCTCGCTGGCTCGGCGCGAAGCCGGTGCAGTGCGCGTTGTAGACAATGGCGGGCCACGAGGAGACACGATGATCACCGAGCTGATGAACACCCTGGGCGTCGACCTGGCCGCCCACGCCGGCGCCGACCGCGCGGTGCACGCGCCGCGCGACGGCGCGCTGCTCGCCCGCCTGCAGGACCACACCGCCGACGACGTGGAGGCCCGCATCGCGCAGGCCCACGAGGCCTTCCTGGCCTGGCGCACCGTGCCGCCGCCGGTGCGCGGCGAGCTCGTCCGCCTCTTCGGCGAGGTGCTGCGCGAGTACAAGGCGCCGCTCGGCCGGCTGGTGTCGCTGGAGGCCGGCAAGATCGCCAGCGAGGGCCTGGGCGAGGTGCAGGAGATGATCGACATCTGCGACTTCGCGGTCGGCCTGTCGCGCCAGCTCTACGGCCTGACGATCGCGTCGGAGCGCCCCGGGCACCGCATGATGGAGACGTGGCACCCGGCGGGCGTCGTGCGGCGTGATCTCGGCGTTCAATTTCCCGGTGGCGGTGTGGGCCTGGAACAGCGCGCTCGCCTTCGTCTGCGGCGACGCGGTGGTGTGGAAGCCTTCGGAGAAGACCCCGCTCACGGCCCTCGTGTGCCAGGCGCTGCTCGAGCGCGCGATGCAGCGCTTCGACGCCGTGCGGCCGGGCGTCGTGCCGCGCGGGCTGTCGCAGGTGGTGCTCGGCGGGCGGCCGCAGGGCGAGCTGCTCGCGCGCTCGCCGAAGGTGCCGGTGCTCAGCGCCACCGGCAGCACCCGCATGGGCCGCGAGGTGGCGCAGATCGTGGCGGCGCGCTTCGGGCGCGCCATCCTGGAGCTCGGCGGCAACAACGCGATGATCGTCGCGCCGTCGGCCGACCTCGACCTCGCCGTGCGCGCCATCACCTTCGCCGCGGTGGGCACCGCGGGGCAGCGCTGCACGTCGCTGCGCCGGCTGGTCGTGCACCGGTCGCTGCACGACACGATGGTCGCGCGGCTGAAGGCCGTGTACGGCTCGGTGCGCGTGGGCGATCCGCTGGCCGATGGCACGCTGGTCGGCCCGCTCATCGACGGCGCCGCGTTCGACGGCATGCAGGCGGCGCTGGCGCAGGCGCGGGCCGAGGGCGGCACGGTGTTCGGCGGCGAGCGCGTGACCGAGGGCGTGCCGGCGGGCGGCCACTACGTGCGGCCGGCGCTCGCGACGATGCCGCGGCAGTCGGCGGTGATGTGCCACGAGACCTTCGCGCCCATCCTCTACGTGCTCGCCTACGACACGCTCGAGGAAGCGATCGCGCTGCACAACGGCGTGCCGCAGGGCCTGTCGTCGGCGATCTTCACGAACGACCTGCGCGAGGCCGAGCTGTTCCTGTCGGCCGCCGGCAGCGACTGCGGCATCGCCAACGTGAACATCGGCACCAGCGGCGCCGAGATCGGCGGCGCCTTCGGCGGCGAGAAGGAGACCGGCGGCGGGCGCGAGTCGGGCAGCGACGCGTGGAAGGCCTACATGCGCCGCGCGACGAACACCATCAACTACAGCCGCGAGCTGCCGCTGGCGCAGGGCGTGCGGTTCGACGTCGACGCCGCTCCCTGAAGAATTGCCGCGCCGGGTACGAGCGTTGCCGCACGGGACGCCGATGAAAAACGATGGCGAGGATGCGGACGTCCTGATCGCCGGAGCCGGCATGGCCGGCCTCTCGTGCGCCGAGTCGCTCGCGCGCATCGGCCTGCGCGTGACGGTGGTGGAGCAGGACCGCCGGCTCGGCGGCCGCGCGGCGAGCTGGAGCGACCCGATCACCGGCGACGCGGTGGACGTCGGTCCGCACGTCCTCGCCAACCACTACGCGAACCTCATCGCCCTGCTGCAGCGGCTCGGCACCGAGCGCCTCGTGCGCTGGCAGCCCGACCCCGTCATCACGCTGGTGGAAAACGGGCGGCGCGCGGACGTGCGCGCCAACGACTGGCCCGCGCCGCTGCACATGCTGCCGGGCCTGCCCGCCGCGCTGGACTTCCTGTCGACGGCTGACCTGCTGTCCAACCGCCGCGCGGCGCGCAGCGCGGCACGCTTCGGCGAGCAGGACTTCTCCGCGCTGGACGCCATGGATGCGCTCGAATGGCTGCGCGGGCAAGGCGTGAGCGAGCGCGCCATCGAGTGGTTCTGGGCCACCGCCGCCCGTGCACTGCTCAACGTGCCGCTGCAGCGGTGCTCGGCCGCGTGCGCTGGCGCGGGTGGCGCACCTGGTGGTGTCGCGCAGCGGCTATCACTTCGGCTTCCCGCGCGTCGGCATCGCGGAGCTTTTCGTGCCGGGCTGCGTGCAGGCGGTGGAGGCCGCGGGCGGGCGCGTGGTGTCCGGAGCGCGCGTCGTGCGCGTGGAGGTGGACGGCGAGCGCTTCCGGTCGTTCGAGCTCGCCGGCGGACAGCGCTTGAGCGCGCGTGCCGCCGTGCTGGCGCTGCCGCCGGATGCCCTCGCGGGCGTGGCGCCACGCGAGTGGCGCGATGGCGTGCCGCAGGCCGCCGCCCGGCTCGAGCCCTGTCCCTACGTGAGCGCCTACCTGTGGTTCGATCGGCGGCTCGGCCCCGACCGCTTCTGGGCTCGCGTCTGGCGTCCCGGAGACCTCAACACCGACTTCCACGATCTCGCGAACATTCGCGGCTGGCCGCCGGAAGCGCCCTCGCTGATCGCGAGCAACGCCATCCACGTGCACGCGGCGCTGTCCGATGACGAGGTCATCCATCGCACCCACCGCGAGATCGCCGATTTCGCGCCCCTCGCCGGCCAGGCCCGCGTTCGCCATGCCGTGGTGCATCGCGTGCCGATGGCGATCCCGTGCCCGCTGCCGGGCGCCGAGAGCGCGCGCGCTGCGGCCGAGACGCCGTTCGAGAACCTCTGGCTTGCCGGAGACTGGACGCGTACCGCGCTGCCGGCGTCGATGGAGAGCGCCGCGCGCTCCGGCGCGCTGGCCGCCGAGCGCGTGGCCGCAGCGCTCGGCCGGCAAGGCTCGTTCGCGCAGCCGCTGCCGAAGGCCGAAGGACTCATGGCGTGGGCGGCGCGAGCTCGAGCAGCTTGAAGGGCGGCCGGTCGGGATAGAGCCGCTGCAGCAGCGGCCGTGCGACGTTGTAGACCGGCGTGCCGTTCACCGTGCGCCCCTCCGGCGCGCCGCGGTGCGCATGGCCGTGGAACACCGCGTCCACCGGGTAGCGGATGATCGGCTCCTCCAGCCGGCTGGTCCCGAGGAAGGCGTAGATCTCCACCGGCTCGCCCTCCACCGTGCCGACGATGGGCGCGTAGTGCAGCAGCGCGATGCGTTGCGGCGTGCGCAGCTTGGCCAGCGCCGACTCCAGCTTCAGCGCCTCGTGGATCGCTTCGTTGACGAACTGCTTGATGGCGCCTTCGCCCCAGGGCCCGAGCGCGCCGCGTCCGTAGCCGCCGGCGAACCCCTTGGCGCCGGCGATGCCCACGCCCTCGATCTCGATCGCCTCGCCGTCCAGCACGTGGACGCCGGCATCGGTGAGCATCTTCCGCACGACGTCGGCCTGGCCCGATTCGTAGTCGTGGTTGCCCAGCACCGCAACGATCGGCACGGAGGCCGCCACCGCCAGCTCGTCCACCAGCACGCGAGCCTCCTCCGGCAGGCCGTAGTCGGTGAGATCGCCGCACAGCAGCAGCGCGTCGGCGGCCTCGGCGGCCTGGGCGAACAGCGAGCGGAAGTGGCCTGCGGAGTCCTTCTTGCAGTGGATGTCACCGACAGCGGCAAAACGAACCATCTTGTAAGCCCCTTTTTCCAGGTTCAGGCACATCGCTTGCGTGACAGCGGCAATCGACAGGCCACGCCACATGACCGACACCATCGAGATCCCGCCTTCCTCCGATGCCATCGACCCCGCCACCGCCGCGTTCTACCGCGGCGTGCTGGCGGCACTGACCGCCGCGGGCGCGCCGTTCCTGGTGGGCGGAGCGTACGCGCTCGGCGCCTGCACCGGCGTGCATCGCGGCACCAAGGACCTCGACCTGTTCATCCGCCGCATCGACTACCCCGGCATTTCCGAGGTGCTGCAGCGGGCGGGGCACACGACCGAGCTCACGTATCCGCACTGGCTGGCCAAGGTGCGGGACAACGGCGATCTCATCGACCTGATCTTCAATTCCGGCAACGGCGTGGCCGAGGTGGACGACGCCTGGTTCATCCATGCCATCGAGGCCGAGATGCTCGGCGTGCCGGTGAGGCTGCCGCCGGTGGAGGAGATGATCTGGTCGAAGGCCTTCATCATGGAGCGCGAGCGCTACGACGGCGCCGACGTGGCCCACCTGATCCACCACTGCGCGCAGCGCATCGACTGGCAGCGGCTGCTGCGGCGCTTCGGCCCGCATTGGCGGGTGCTGCTGAGCCACCTGGTGCTGTTCGGCTTCATCTACCCGCCGCAGCGCCATCACGTGCCGAGCTGGCTGATGGATCACCTGCTCGACCTCCTGCGCGACGAAACTCACGGCCCGGCGCCGGACGAGAAGAGTGTGCGGCGGCACCTTGCTGTCGCGCGAGCAGTACCTGGACGACGTCGAGCGCCAGGGGTGGCGCGACAGCCGGCTCGAGCCCCCCGGCCACATGACCGAGGACGACGTGACCGTCTGGACCCAGGCGATTCCCGAGGAGCGCCGGTCGCTGCCCGGCAGCGGGTGAGCGCACGAACGTACACTGGCCGACATGCCCTGGCTATGGAACGTGCTGGCGGTGATTGCCGCCTACCTGATCGGCTCCCTCTCGTTCGCCGTCATCGTGACGCGCGCGATGGGCCTCACCGACCCGCGCACCTACGGGTCGAAGAACCCGGGCGCCACGAACGTGCTGCGCTCGGGCAACCGCACGGCCGCGCTGCTCACGCTGCTGCTCGACGCGCTGAAGGGCTTCCTGCCGGTGCTGGCGGTGCGCGCCCTCGGCTTCGGCGAGGGGGTGGCCGCCGCGGTCGGGCTGGCCGCCTTCGTCGGGCATCTGTTCCCGGTGTTCTTCCGCTTCCACGGCGGCAAGGGCGTGGCCACCGCGGCCGGCGTGATGCTGGGCCTGAACCCGCTGCTCGGCGCGGCCACGCTCGTCACCTGGGCCGTCATCGCGTTCTTCTTCCGCTACGCCTCGCTCGCCTCCCTCGTGGCCGCGCTGTTCGCGCCGTTGTTCCAGTTCCTGTTCTGGGGCGGCGGCGCCGCGGGCGTGGCGGTGATCGTCATGAGCCTGCTGCTGGTGTGGCGCCACGCGGGCAACATCAGCAAGCTCCTGGCCGGCACCGAGTCGCGCATCGGCGGGCGCGACCCCCAGGCCGCGGGGGATGCGCGAGTGAACCACCGCCACCCGAAACGCTCCCACACGCCATGAGAATCGACCGTCGAGCCCTCGTCGGCGCCGCCGTGCTCGCCGCCGGCCTCGGCGCCGCCTTCGGCGTGAAGGCCTACCGCTACTTCGGCCCCTACGACGCGGCCGACCGCATCGCCGCCCACGCGAAGCCCGGCGAGATCCAGATGTACTCCTACACGACCTGCGGCATCTGCCGCAAGGCCAAGCGCTGGTTCGCCTTCCACGGCGTGCCCTACCAGGAGTGCTACGCCGATCGCGACAAGGCCTGCAACGCACGCTTCCAGGCGCTGCGCACGCGCGGCACGCCCACCTTCGAGATCCGCGGCACCGTGCTCCAGGGCTTCGACCCCGAGCGCATCGCGCGCGCGCTCGAGCAGCCGCCGGCTACGCCGGTGGCTGCACGCTGAGGCCCAGCAGCGCGAGGTCGCCGCGGCCCTGGCGCACGAGCGCCGGCTCGTCGGCGGTGAGGTCGATCACCGTCGTGGGCTCGGCCGGGCAGGCGCCCGCGTCCACCACCGCCTGCAGCGCCTTCTGGAACCGCTCGCGGATGCGCTGCGGGTCGTTCATCGGCTCCGCCTCGCCGGGCGCGATCAGCGTGGTGGCCAGCAGCGGCTCGCCCATCGCGGCGAGCAGCGCCTGCGTCACGGCATGGTCCGGCACGCGCAGGCCGATGGTGCGGCGCGACGGATGGCTCACGCGACGCGGCACCTCCTTCGTCGCTTCGCAGGATGAACGTGAACGGCCCCGGCGTCGCGACCTTGAGCAGCCGGTACTGGCGGTTGTCCACGCGCGCATACGCCGCGACCTGCGAGAGATCGCGGCACAGCAGCGTGAGGTGATGCTTCTCGTCGACTTCGCGGATGCGGCGCAGCGCCTGCGCGGCGTCCTTGTCGTCGAGGTGGCACACGAGCGCGTAGCTCGAGTCGGTGGGGATCGCGGCGATGCCGCCGGCATGCAGGATCTGCGCCGCCTGCCGGAGCAGGCGCGGCTGCGGGTTCTCGGGATGGACCTCGAAGTGCTGCGACATCAGGGCTGTTGACGCTAGTCGGCGATCGTATCGGCCTCGACCGGCGTCACGGTGTGGCGCGCGTCGCGCACGTTGAGCCACGCGCTCGCCGCGCCGCAGGCCGCGATCACGGCCATGCCGACCCAGCCCCAGGCGTCGGGCGCGTCGCGGAACACGATCCACCCGGCGAGCGCGGCGAAGCCGATCTGCGTGTAGATGAACGGCATCAGCGTGGCCGCGCGCGCGAGGCCGAGAGACATCACGAGCGACAGGTGTCCCGGCGGTGCCGAGCAGGCCGATGGCCGGCGAGCAGCGCGAGGTGCAGCGGCGGCGCGGAGAACAGCACCGCGTCGGCGTCGATCGGGCTGGCCAGCAGCAGCGGCGTCATCACCGCCGTGCCGACGAGCCCGGTGTAGAAGTTCGTGGTGTGCGCGCTCTCGCCGGCGCCGAGCCTGCTCGTGAGCACCTGGAAGCCGGCATTGCTGAACGCGGTCGACCAGCGGCAGCAGCACGGTCCAGCCGAACAAGCCGCTGCCCGGGCGGATCACGATGAGCGGCGCCGGCGAAGCCGCCCACCACCAAGGCCCAGCGCAGCGCGGACACACGCTCGTGCAGCAGCCAGGGCGACATCAGCGTGACGAGCACCGGCGTGAGCATGATGATGGCCGTGAACTCGGCCACCGGCATGTGCTGCAAGGCGTGGAAGGCGAGTGCCGACGAGCCCAGCAGCAGGCTGCCGCGCAGCAGCTGGAAGCCGGGCCGCGAGGTGCGGAACCGCTTGCTGCGGTCCACCGCCAGCCAGAGCGCCATCACGATGGCGTGCAGCGCATAGCGCGACCACAGCATGAGCGTGACCGGCAGGAAGGCGCCGAGCCAGCGCGTGGTGCTGTCCATCAGGGCAAAGCAGGCCGCCGCCACGACCATCAGCCCGATGCCGAGCCCCGCGTGCGGCGTTCTCGTCACGGGTGGTGCACGCGATGCGCCAGGCGCTCCCACACGGGGCGTGAGGTCGCTCGGCAGCGGCGGCAGCGCGCCGAGCTCGGTGTGGCTTTCCTCGGGGGAATGGAAATCGCTGCCGCGCGAGGCGCACAGGCCGAACTCGCGCGCGGCGGCGGCGTACTTCACGAAGTCGGCCGGGCCGTGGCTGCCGGTCACCACCTCCACGCCCTCGCCGCCGTGCGCCTTGAACTCCGTGAACAGCGCGTATTCCTCGTTGGGCGTGAACTTGTAGCGCCCGGGGTGGGCGACCACCGCCATGCCGCCGGCGCCGACGATCCAGCGCACGGCGTCGCCGAGCGATGCCCAGCGGTGCGGCACGTAGCCCGGCTTGCCCTCGGTGAGGAAGCGGCGGAACACCTCGTGCACGTCGGCGCACACGCCGGTCTCGACGAGGTGGCGCGCGAAGTGCGTGCGCGAGATCAGGTCAGGGTTGCCCACGTGGCAGCAGCGCGCCTTCGATAGGTGCCGTGCATGCCGGCCCGGGCGAGCGACTCGGCCATCTCGCGCGCGCGCTCGGCGCGGCCGCCGCGCGTGCGGGCGAGGCCTTCGATCAGCGCCGGGTCGTCGAGGTCCATGCCCAGGCCCACGATGTGCACCGTCTCGCCGGCGAACGACACCGAGATCTCGCAGCCGGCGAGGTAGTCCATGCCGAGCGCGAGCGCGGCGTCGCGCGCCCGGTGCTGGCCCGACATCTCGTCGTGGTCGGTGAGGGCCCACAGCGCCACCCCGCCGGCGTGGGCGCGAGCCGCCACCACCTCGGGCTCGAGCGTGCCGTCGGAGACGGTGGAATGGCAGTGGAGGTCGGCGTTCAGCGGGGCGTGGGTCACACCCGATTGTAGGAAGCAGGGGGTACCCCGCGCTGGCGGTAGGCGCTCCAGCGAAGCCCTACCCGCCGGCGAGCGCCGGATGCGCTGGATCACTCTCCAGCCGCAGGATCCGGCCGTCGGTGTCGTTGTCGGTCAGCACGTAGAGCCAGCCGTCGGGGCCCTGGCGCACGTCGCGGATGCGCTCGCCGAGCGATTCCAGCAGGCGCTCCTGGGCCACGACGCGCCGGCCGTCGAGCTGCAGCCGCACCAGGCCGCGGACCTTCATCGCGCCGACGAAGAGCTGCCCGCGCCAGTCGGGGTAGCGGTCGCTCGTGAGGAACGCCATGCCGCTCGGGGCGATCGACGGCACCCAGTACGTGACCGGAGCCGCCACGTCGGCGCGCTCGGTGCCTTCGCCGATCACCGTGCCGGAGCCGTAGTTGCGGCCGTACGTGATCACGGGCCAGCCGTGGTTGCGTCCCGCCTCGGTGACGTTGAGCTCGTCGCCGCCCTGCGGGCCGTGCTCGTGCGTCCACAGCGCGCCGGTCTGCGGATGGAGCGCGGCGCCCTGCACGTTGCGGTGGCCGTAGCTCCACAGCTCCGGGCGGGCGCCGGCGCGGCCGGCGAAGGGGTTGTCGTCGGCGCGCGCGGCCGTCGGGCTCGATGCGCACGACCTTGCCGATGTGGTTGCCCAGCACCTGGGCGTCTTCCTTGCGCGAGCCGCGGTCGCCCAGCGTCACGAAGAGGCGGCCGGCGCGGTCGAACACCAGGCGCGAGCCGAAGTGGATGCGGCTGCTGACCTTGGGCACCTGGCGAAAGATCACCTGAACATCGGCCAGGCGGTCCTTCTCCAGGCGGCCGCGTGCCACGGCGGTGCCGCTGCCGCCGTCGCCGGCCTCGGAATAGCTCCAGTAGACGAGCCGGTTGCCGGCGAACTTCGGGTCGAGGACGACGTCCAGCAGGCCGCCCTGGCCGCCCACTTCCACCGGCGGCAGCCCCTGCAACGGCGGCCCGAGCGTGCCGTCGGCGGACACGACGCGCATGCGGCCGGGCCGCTCGGTCACGAGCATGCGAGCCGTCGGGAAGGAAGGCGAGGCCCCAGGGGTTCTGGAGGCCGCGGGCGACGGTGACGGGCCGCAGGGCGTCCTCGGCGACGGCCAGGAGCGGCGCGGCGAGCGAAGCGGCGAGGAGGAGGCGCAGGAGGAAGGAGAAGGCGGGGCGGGGCAGGTGGTGCATCGTCGTTCGTGTCGCCGAGAGGAAATCAGTTCCAGACACGCGTCAGTTCTCCACCGCCGCGAAGCGTGACGCCGCCGGCATGAAACGGCCCCACCAAGGCCCTTGCGCGGATCCGGCTTTGCCGGTCCGCCGCATGAGCCCCCTTGGGGGGCAGCGCCGGAGGCGCGTGGGGGCCAACATCTCTAGCCCAGGGCCTCGACGACCATCTGGATGCGCGCCTGCCCCTGGTACTCGTCCAGCGACAGCCGGTACGCCAGCCGCACGCGATCGGGCACCGGCTCCACGCGGCCGAACCAGATGGCGTCGCGCAGCGTGCCGGCATGGCGCACGCGCAGCCGCAGGTGCCGCTCGCCGACCAGGCGCTGGGCGATGACGTCGACCTCGTCGCAGAACACCGGGGCCTCGAAGGCCTGGCCCCACACCTGGGCATCGATGGTGCGCACGGTGTCGAGGTTGAAGTACTCGGCGCCGAGGGCGCCGTCGGTGCGCAGCCGGCGCTGCAGCGTGGCCGCGTCCAGCCACTCGGCCGCGACCTGCTGCAGCGCCTTCGCGAAGACGTCGAAGCTGTCGGCCTCGATCGTGCAGCCCGCGGCCATCGCGTGGCCGCCGAAGCGCACCAGCACGCCCGGCTGCCGCTTGCTCACGAGGTCGAGCGCGTCGCGCAGGTGGAACCCGGCGATGGAGCGCCCCGAGCCCTTCAGCAGGCCGTCGAGGCCGCGCGCGAAGACGAAGGTCGGCCGGTGCAGGCGGTCTTTCAGGCGGCTCGCGACGATGCCGACCACGCCCTCGTGGAAGGCGGCGTCGAACAGCGCCACCGCGGGCGGCGGCACCACGCTGTCGTCGACGAGGTGCTCGAGCAGCACATGCGCCTGCTCCTGCATGCCGGCCTCCACCTCGCGCCGCTCGCGGTTGATGCCGTCGAGCTGCTGCGCCAGCTCGGCCGCGCGCGCCGGGTCGTCCGTGCGCAGGCATTCGATGCCGAGCGTCATGTCGGCGAGGCGGCCGGCCGCGTTGATGCGCGGCCCGAGCGCGAAGCCGAAGTCGAAGGCGCTGGCGCGCGCGGCGTCGCGGCCCGCGGCGGCAAACAGCGCCGCCACGCCCGGCTGCATGCGGCCCGAGCGCACGCGCTTCAGGCCCTGCGCGACGAGGCGGCGGTTGTTCGCGTCCAGCCGCACGACGTCGGCCACCGTGCCGAGCGCGACGAGGTCGAGCAGCGCGTCCAGGCGCGGCTGCGCGGCGGCGCCGAACGCGCCGCGCGCGCGCAGCTCGGCGCGCAGCGCGAGCAGCACGTAGAACATCACCCCCACGCCGGCGAGCGACTTGCTCTCGAAGCCGCAGGCCGGCTGGTTCGGATTGACGATCACGGTGGCGTTCGGCAGCACGACCGCGTCGCCCTCGCGCGCCGGCAGGTGGTGGTCGGTGACGAGCACGTCGAGGCCGCGCGCGCGCGCATGCGCGACGCCCGCCAGGCTCGCGATGCCGTTGTCGACCGTGACGAGCAGCTGCGGCTCGTGCGCGCAGGCCAGGTCGACGATGGCCGGCGTGAGGCCGTAGCCGTGGCGCGCGCGGTCGGGCACCACGTAGTGCAGCGTGCCGGGCGCGGCGCCCAGCATGGCGAGCCCGCGCAGCGCGACGGCGCAGGCGGTGGCGCCGTCGCAGTCGTAGTCGGCCACGATGCAGATGCGCCGGCGCGCCGGCCAGCGCGTCGGCGAGCAGGCGCGCCGCGGCGTCGGCGCCGTGCAGCGCGGCCGGCGGCAGCAGGTGGGCCAGCGCGTCGTCCATCTCGCCGGCGTGCACGACGCCGCGGGCGGCGAACAGCCGCGCGAGCAGCGGGTGCACGCCGGCCTGCTCGAGCGCGAATGCCACGCGCGGGGGCACGTCGCGCGTCTCGATGAGCGGCATCACAGCGACCCGAGCACGGCGGCGGCGTCGGCGCGGCGCAGGCCGCGCGTCATGCGCTGCCACCAGCCGCCGCGCGGCTCGAAGCGCTGCGCATGCCGCTCGCCGCACAGCGTGAGCGCAGGCCTGGCGGCCCTGCAGCGCGTGCAGGCGGCCGGCGTCCAGCGTGCGCCAGGCCGCCATCCACGCTTCCCAGTCGCCGGCGAGTGCCGGGACGCGCAGGCGATCGTCAACCTCGACGTCCGGCGCGCGCTGCGCAGCCTGGTGGCGCCCGCAGCCGCTCAGCCAGACCGAGTTCACCGGCAGCAGGCCACGCGCCTCGCGCTCGGCGTTCACCGGATGCGCGTGCAGCAGCATCTGCACCTCCAGCTGCACGCGCCGCACGAAGCCGATCTCGGGCAGCCAGGGCTCCACCGGGCGGCCGACGGCGCGGTCGAGCGACGCGGTGGCCAGCCCGTCGAGCGCCGGGTGCGCGATCAGCCATGCCAGCGGCGAGCGCCACGCCACGGTCGCGCCTTCGGCCTCCAGCACCGGCTGCATCGCCTGGAACAGCGTGCGCGACGACGGCTCGTCGAGCGCCAGGTCTTCCGGCGCGGCGAGGCGCACGCCGTCGGCCTCCACGCGCCAGTGCACCGGGGTGAGCACGCCCCAGGCGCGGTCGTCCGGGTCGAGGCCGGCGAGAACGGCCTCGCGCGCGCCCCAGGGAAACGAGCCGTCGGGCGCCGCCAGGCCGATCTCTCTCGCGAGCGCGCGCTCGTGCGGCGGCGACAGCGATTGCTCGTCGCCCTCGTCGCGTTCAGCCGGCGCCAGCTCCGACGAGCAGCGCCTCCAGGCCCGGCAGGCGCAACGCGGCCAGCGCCTGGCGGCCCGCCTCGGACGGCGGGGCGGCAAACGGAATCAGCAGGTGCATCGGGCGATTATCCGGTGATGGAGGATCCGGCTTGCCGCCTTCGGCGCGTGATATCGGCCGCGGCGCAGCGCGAGCGTGGCTTCAGCGCCGGGAGCGCATGGCGAAGACGGCAACGACGCCCAGGCCCATCAGCACCATCGACCACGGGCCGGGCTCGGGAGTGCCCGAGGAGCTCTCCTGCGCCGCCGGCGGCGGCGCCACCGTGACGACGTCGAGCTCGTCGGCCAGGGCGACGAAGCTTCCCGCCTGCGCGCCTGTACGCCGGCATGTCTGCCCCGGGCGACGCTTGCGCCATCACGGCGAGCGCGACGGCCGCGAGCGTGAGTTCGATGGCCATGGATGCGAGGCAGGCGGTGGTGGTGTGTGCAGCCGTCGTTTGTAGCGGCGCGCGGCCGCCGGCGCATCCCCCGCCTCGGGGGCCGCACCACATCCGAAGGACCCGGCTGTTAGCATCGCCCGCGATGAACTGGCCCTATGAACTGCAGATCGGCTGGCGCTACACGCGCGCCGGCCGCGCAGGCCGGCGCAACGGCTTCATCTCCTTCATCTCCGGCGTGTCGATGCTCGGCATCGCGCTCGGCGTGGCCGCGCTCATCATCGTGCTCTCGGTGATGAACGGCTTCCAGAAGGAGGTGCGCGACCGCATGCTGAGCGTGATCTCGCACGTGGAGCTGTTCGCCGCCGGCGGCAGTGCGCTGCCCGACTGGCGCGCCGCCGCCGCGCAGGCGCGCGCGCAGTCGCCGCAAGTGCAGGGCGCGGCGCCGTTCGTCGGCGCGCAGGCGCTGATCGCGCGCGGCGAGGACATGCGCGGCGCGCTGGTGCGCGGCATCGAGCCGGCCGAGGAGGCGCAGGTCACGCCGCTCGCGGCGCGCCTGAAGGATTCC
Source organism: uncultured beta proteobacterium (assembly GCA_963839465.1). Classification (GTDB taxonomy): domain Bacteria; phylum Pseudomonadota; class Gammaproteobacteria; order Burkholderiales; family Burkholderiaceae_C; genus CAWIVI01. Next base: position 162,616 of record CAWIVI010000015.1, on the reverse strand, counting down.
ACCTTCGCCCGCCTCACGCCCGGCGCCTGGAACATCGTGCTCGGCGCCGAGCTCGCGCGCCAGCTCGGCGTGCGCGTCGGCGATTCCGTCACCATCGTGGCGCCGGGCGGGCAGGTCACGCCCGCCGGCGTCGTGCCGCGGCTGAAGCAGTTCACCGTGGCGGGCACCTTCGAGGCCGGCCACTACGAGTACGACAGCGCCCTCGCGATGATCCACCTCGAAGACGCCGCCCGGCTGTTCCGGGTCGAGGGCCCCACCGGCATCCAGCTGCGCCTGGCCGACGTGCACGCCGCGCGCGACGTCGCGTGGCAGCTCCAGCAGGCGCTCGGGCCGCAGGTGGTGGTGCGCGACTGGACGCGCACCAACCGCAACTGGTTCGACGCCGTGCAGATCGAGAAGCGCCTGATGTTCATCATCCTCACGCTGATCGTCGCCGTGGCGGCGTTCAATCTCGTCTCCACGCTCGTGATGACGGTGACGGACAAGCGCGCCGACATCGCCATCCTGCGCACGCTCGGCGCGAGCCCGCGCTCGGTGATGGGGATCTTCGTCGTGCAGGGCGCGCTGGCCGGGGTGATCGGCACCTTCGGCGGCGTGGCGCTCGGGCTGCTGGTGGCGCTGAACATCGACGTCATCGTGCCGGCCATCGAGCGCGTGCTGAGCGTGAGCTTCCTGCCGGCCAGCATCTACGTGATCAGCCGCATGCCGAGCGACCCGCAGAGCGCGGACATCGTGCCGATCATGCTGATCTCCCTCGCGCTCGCCTTCCTCGCCACGCTCTACCCGAGCTGGCGTGCGAGCCGGGTGAATCCGGCCGAGGCGCTGCGCTATGAGTGATGACGCTGAGCCTGGACGCGGGTCGTCCAGTGGACGCCGCGCCGAACCCGTGCTCGAAGCACAAGGCCTGTCCAAGCGCTTCCACGACGGCATCCTCGACGTGCAGGTGCTCAGCGGCGTCGACATCGCCGTTCACGCCGGCGAGACGCTCGCCGTGGTGGGCGCCTCCGGCTCCGGCAAGAGCACGCTGCTGCACCTGCTCGGCGCGCTCGATGCGCCGAGCGCCGGCCGCGTGCGCCTGCAGGGCCGCGACCTGGGCGCGATGGACGCCGCGAGCCAGGGGCGCTGGCGCAACGCGCACCTCGGCTTCGTCTACCAGTTCCATCACCTGCTGCCCGAGTTCAGCGCGCTCGACAACGTCGCGATGCCGCTGCGCGTGCGCCGCATGCCGGTGCCGCAGGCGCGCGAGAAGGCGCGCGCGATGCTCGACGCCGTGGGCCTGGGCAAGCGGGTGATGCACCGGCCGAGCGAGCTTTCGGGCGGCGAGCGCCAGCGCACCGCGCTGGCGCGCGCGCTCTCCGCCGACCCGGCCTGCGTGCTCGCCGACGAGCCCACCGGCAACCTCGACCGCGACACCGCGAATGCCGTCTTCGCGCTGATGATCGACCTCGCGCACCGGCGCGGCACGGCGTTCGTGCTCGTCACGCACGACGAAACCCTGGCCGCGCGCTGCGACCGCGTGCTGCGCCTGACGGGCGGCCGGTTGGCGCCGGCCTGACGAGCCGTTTAGGATCGGCCGCATGTCCGCCCCGACAGCGCCGGTTCCCTCCTGGCAGCCGCCTGCCCGCGCCGCGCCGCTGCCGCCGGTGCTGGAGTGCGAAGGCTGCGGGCGCCGCTACCGGCGCCCGGCGCTGGCGCGCGGCGACCGCGCGACGTGCACACGCTGCGGCGAGTTGCTGGCGCGCGGGACGGCGCTGCCGCTGGATGGCCAGCTCGCGCTCGCATCCGCCTCGCTCATCGTCTTCCTGATCGCGATGTTCGCGCCCATCGCCGAGATCGCAGCTCGGCGGCGCGCGCACGCAAGCCACGCTGCTCGACGCCATCCGCGTCACCTGGGAGGCGGGCCAGCCGCTGCTGGCGCTGCTCACCCTCTTCACCGCCTGCCTGTTCCCGCTCGGCGTGATCGCTGCTGCTCGGCTTCGTCCTGGCCGCGCAATTCGCCGGGCGCGGCGCCCCGGACCTCGTCCGCGCAGCGCGCGCCCTGCGCTGGCTGATGCGCTGGAGCATGGCCGAGGTGCTGCTGCTGGCCGGCCTGGTCGCCTGGTCGCGCAGCAACGACGTGGCGATCGCCAGGGTCGGCCCAGGGCTCGTCGCGTTCGGCGCGCTCTCGCTGATCTTCACCGCCTGCGAAAGCGCGGCCGCGGAGTCGCTGCGCCCGCCGCCCGAGCCGCGCATGCCGCTGGAAGCGGGCGTGCAGCGCAGCGCCGCCTTCCTGCTCACCGCCGCCGTCCTCTACCTGCCGTCGAGCCTGCTTCCCGTGACGACGGCGGGCGACCTGCCCTCGGGCACGCACGCCTACACGCTCTTCGGGGGCGTGCTCGAGCTGTGGCGCGTGGGCCTGTGGGACCTGGCCGTCATCGTGTTCGTCGCGAGCCTCGTGGTGCCGCTCGTCAAGATGTTCCTGCTCGCGTTGCTGCTCACGACGGCGCGGCGGCGCTCGCGCTGGCGCCAGCGCGAGCGGGCTGCGATGGCCCGGGCTGGTCGCGGGCGTCGGCCACTGGTCGATGCTCGATGTCTACGTGGTGGTGCTGCTCACTGCCATGGTGAGCTTCGGCGTCCTTGCCGGCGTGCAGCCCGAGCCCGGGCTGGTCGCCTTCGGCGCCGTGGTGGTGTTCACGATGCTGGCCGCCGAATCGTTCGATCCGCGCTGGATCTGGCCGGACGAAGGCGAGGGTGGCGATGGCTGAGAGCGGCGACGACCGGGCGCAACCCGCGGAGCCTGCCGACCCCGCAGTGCGGCGCGGGCGCCTGCGCCCGTCGTTCATCTGGGTGGTGCCCATCATCGCGCTCGTCGCCGCCGTGACGCTGGGCGCGCGCGCGTGGATTGCCGCGGGGCCGAACATCGCGATCACCTTCCACACCGCCGAGGGGCTGGAGGCCGGCCGCACCGAGGTGCGCTACAAGGAGGTCGTGGTCGGACGCGTGGAGCGGGTCGAGCTCGACGAAGACCACCAGCGCGTGGTCGCCTCGGTGGTGCTCGAGCCGCAACGCGGCCGATCTCGCAGTCGACGATTCGCGGTTCTGGGTCGTGCGGCCCCGCGTGGGCGCCACGGGCGTCACGGGCCTCGGCACGATCCTGTCGGGCGCCTACATCGGCATGGACGCCGGCGAGTCAACGGTGCGCCGCCGCCGCTTCGACGGTCTGGAGGCGCCGCCCTTCTTCCTGCGCGGCGAGCCGGGCCGGCTGTTCGAGCTGTCGGCGCGGCATCTCGGCTCGCTGGAGCTCGGCTCGCCGGTGTACTACCGGCGCATGCGCGTGGGCCGCGTCGTGGGCTACGCGCTCGACCCGACGCGCGACGCCGTCAGCGTGCAGATATTCGTCGAGGCGCCCAACGACCGGCTCGTGACGGTCGACTCGCGCTTCTGGGAAGCCAGCGGCGTGGACATCTCGCTCGACGCGGCCGGGCTCGACGCTCAACAGCGAGTCGCTCACGTCGATGATCGCCGGCGGCGTGGCGTTCGCGAACCCGCGCGACGAGGCGCTCGGGCCGCAGGCGCCGGAAGGCCAGCGCTTCCGCATGCACGGCAGCCGCAAGGAGGCGCTGCGCCCGCCCGACGGGGCGCCGCTGCGGCTGCGCATGGTGTTCGACCAGGCGCCGCACGGTCTCGTGGTGGATGCGCCGGTGGAAATGCTCGGCATCGAGGTCGGGCGCATCACGGCGATCGAGGTGCACCACGACGCGCAGCGCGGGCGCTTCCCGGCCGAGGTGCAGGCCGAGGTGTACCCGCTGCGCCTGGGCCCGGCGCGCGAGCAGCTGCTGCGCAACGAGAACGCGCCGCCGCGTCCGGACGCGCGCGTCCTGCAGCGGCTGATCGAGTCGGGCCTGCGCGCCCAGGTCCGCACCGGCAACCTGCTCACCGGCCAGCTCTACGTGGCGCTCGAGGTGGTCGGCCCGAAGGGCCGCAGCATCGACGAGAGCCAGGAGCTGCTCACGGTGCCGAGCGTGCCCGCCACCTTCAGCGACACGCAGCAGCAGCTCGCCGACATCGTGAAGCGCTTGTCGCGCGTGGAGTTCGATCGCCTGGGCACCGACGTGCAGTCCACGCTGGCGACGCCTGCGGCAGACCAGCGAGCAGCTGCAGCGCACGCTCGCCGGGCGCGGACGCGATGATCGAGCGCCTGACGCCGGAGGCGCAGCAGGCGGTGGCCGAGTTGCGCCGCACGCTGCAGGCCGCACAGGCCACGCTCGGCCGCATCGACGCCGGCGTGACCAGCGCCGACGCGCCGCTGCAGCGCAACGCCAACCAGGCGCTGCTGGAGCTGCAGCGCGCCGCGCGCGCGCTGCGCCTGCTGGCCGACGACCTGCAGCGCAACCCCGAGTCGCTGCTGCGCGGAAAGCCGGTCGGACCGGCCCTTGACGACGGAGACTGGACGATGACGCCGCGCCCTCACCCCGAAGCAGCTGCAGCGGTGCTGGCTCCCTCGCCCCCGCGAGGGGGAGAGGGCTGGGGTGAGGGGGCGTGCCTCCTCGCGCTCCTGCTGGCCGCCTGCAGCAGCGTCCCCCCAACCCGCTTCCACACGCTGATGCCGCCACTCGACGCGCGCGCCACGGCGCCCGCCGTCAATCGCGCGCCGTGGCAGCTCCAGCACGTCAACGTCCCCGCCCAAGTCGACCGCCCGCAGTTCGTGCTGCGCAGCGCCGACGGCTCGCTCGCCGTGCTCGAGCAGGAGCGCTGGATCGCGCCACTCGCCGACGAGCTCGGCGGTGCGCTCACCGACACGCTCGCCCGCCGGCTCGGCCCCGCGTCGACGAGCGACGCCTGGCAGATCGCGGTCGACGTGCAGCGCTTTGAATCCGTGCCCGGCCGGCTCGCGCGGCTCGAAGCAGCCTGGTCGGTGCGTCGCGGCGCTGCACGGCGCCGCTGCACTGCCTGGCCGCGCTCGAGCAGCCGGCGGGCGCCGATGCAGCATCGCTCGCCGAAGCCCACCGGCGCGCGGTGCAGGCGCTCGGCGCGCAGATCGGCGCGGCAGTGAGCGCGCTGCAGGCGCGGCGCACGCCGGGGTGCGGCTCGGCGGCTGACCGCCCCAGGCGCGTCCGGCGCCGGGGTCGGCACAATCAGCGGATTGATCCGGCGGCTTGATTCCGGGCTGCGGCACGAGGAGATCCGCTTGATCGAAGACCTGGACGAACCCGCCACGCCGCGCGAGACACCGCCGCGACCGGGTGCGCTCGCCCGCCTCGCGACCCGCCTGCGCGAGCGCTTCGTCGGCGCTCCCGGCAGCCCGGCCGACCCGCTCGCCGCGCTCCCCGCAGCGCTGCGCCCGCACGCCGCCAAGGTGTGCACGGCCGCCGAAGCAATGCAGGAGGTGCGCAGCGGCGACCACGTCTTCGTGGGCACCGCCTGCGCCACGCCGCGCGCGCTCGTGGCCGCGCTCGAAGCGCGCAAGCCGCTCCCGCAGGACGTGGAGCTCGTCCACTTCCTCACCGACCATGCGCTGCCGCACGACGCGCAGGGCCAGGCGACGACGCGCCTGCGCCATCGCAGCTTCTTCGTCGGCGCCGACGTGCGCGCGGCGGTGAAGCAGGGACTCGCCGAATACGTGCCGATGTCGATCGCGCGCGTGCCGGGGCTCATGGCGATCGGCCGCATCCCGGTGGACGTGGCGCTGATCCAGGTCTCGCTGCCCGACGAGTTCGGCTACGTGAGCCTGGGCGTCTCGGTGGACGTCATCCCGGCGGCCGTGGCGCGCGCGCGGGTCGTCATCGCCGAGGTCAACCCCGCGATGCCCCGCTCGATGGGCGACTCCACGCTGCACGTCGACCAGCTCCATCGCCTCGTGCCGGTGGACACGCCCGTGATCGAGTACACCCACCCCGGCGTGCCGGAGCAGGTCGTCGAGCAGATCGCGCGCTACATCGGCGGCATCATCGACGACGGCTCCACCCTGCAGATCGGCCTCGGCCGCGTCACGAACGAGGCGCTGAAGTACCTCGCCGACCGCAAGGACCTCGGCATCCACTCCGACGTCATCACCGACGCCATCATCCCGCTGCTGGAAAAGGGCATCCTCACCGGCCGGCGAAAGACGCAGCAGCGGGGCAAGATCGTCTGCAGCTTCGCGATGGGGTCGCGCCGCCTGTACGACCTGATCGACCGCAACCCGCTGTTCTCGTTCCAGCCGATCGAGACCGTGTGCCATCCGGTGGCGATCGCGGCCCAGCACCGCATGGTGTCGGTGACGCAGGCGTTCGCCATCGACCTCACGGGCCAGGTCTGCGCCGACCAGCAGGGCGGCGACTTCTACAGCGGCATCGCGGCGCAGGGCGAGTTCCTGCGCGGCGCGTCGCGCTCCGAAGGCGGCAAGCCCATCATCTGCCTGGCCTCCACCGAGGACGACGCGCAGTCGTCGCGCATCCGCGCCGTGCTGAAGCCGGGCGAGGGCGTGACCGTGGCGCGCACCGACGTGTACTACGTGATCACCGAGTACGGCATCGCCTACCTGTTCGGCAAGTCGATCCGCGAGCGCGCGGTGGCGTTGATCGAGATCGCCCACCCGAAGTTTCGCGCCGAGCTGTTCGAGCAGGCGCAGGCGCTCGGCTACCTGCCGCCCGACCAGACGCTGAAGAACATGCGCGCCTATCCGGTCGAGCAGGAGACCACGATCACGCTGAAGGACGGGCGCACGCTGCTCGTGCGGCCCTCCGCCTCCAGCGACGGCGAGGCCATCCGCCAGCTCTTCCACCGGCTGCCCGACCAGGACGTCTACACCCGCTTCTTCCGCACCGTGCGCGGCCTGTCGAACAAGGAAGTGCAGCGCCTGTGCAACGTGAACTTCGAGAACGAGGTCGCCTTCGTCGCCGCCACCGGCCCGCGGGAAGATCCGCAGGTCGTGGCCCACGCCTGCTACTTCATCGACCCGTCCACCAACCTCGCCGAGACGGCCTTCATGGTGCATCCCCAGTGGCAGGGGTGCGGCCTCGGCTCGGCGCTGCAGCAGCACATGGCCGCGCATGCGGCCGCGAAGGGCGTGCGCGGCTTCATGGCCGAGATCCTGCCGGACAACGTCCACATGATCCACCTGGCCCGCATCGGCGGAGCGAACGTCAACGTCGAGAAGCTGCGCGATACCGTGCGCGTGACCGTTCTGTTCTGAATGCCGTAGATTCCACGCCCATGGTCCAGTGCGTCGCCTGCAAGGAGGAAAACCCCCCGAAATTCCGCCTTTGCGGCTACTGCGGCGCCCCGCTGCCGCAGGCCGCGGCCGCGCCGCCGGTGCGCGAGGTGCGCAAGACCGTGACCATCGTCTTCTGCGACCTGAAGGGCTCCACCGCGCTCGGAGAGGTGCTCGATGCCGAGGCCCTGCACGAGGTGAAGGAGCGCTACTTCTCGGCCATGGCGGCCGAGATCCAGCGCCACGACGGCAAGATCGAGAAGTACATCGGCGACGCCATCATGGCGGTGTTCGGGCTGCCCCGCGCGCACGAGGACGACGCCTTGCGCGCCGTCCGCGCCACGGCCGGCATGCAGGCCGCGCTCGCCACGCTGAACGACGACCTGAAGCAGCGCTACGGCATCACGCTCGCCAATCGCACCGGCGTGAACACCGGCTCGGTGGTGGCCAACGACGACCCCACCGCCGACCAGAAGCTCGCCACCGGCGATGCCGTGAACGTGGCCGCGCGACTGGAGCAGGCGGCGCCGGAAAACGAGGTCTACCTCGGCGAGGTCACCTACCGGCTGGTGCGCGATGCGGTCGAAGTGGAGCCGGTCGAGCCGCTGGAGCTGAAGGGCAAGACGCAGCGCGTGCCGGCGTGGCGCCTCGTGAGCGCGCGGGGCATCGACGGCCTGTCGCGCCGGCACGATCGGCCGATCGTCGGCCGCGACGTGGAACTCGCGACGCTGCGCGACGTGTTCCAGGAGGTGAACGACACCCGCACGGCGCGCCTGGTCACGGTGGTCGGCGACGCCGGTGCCGGCAAGACGCGCCTGGTGCGCGAAGTCATGGACCGCATCGCCGTGGGCGCGCGCGTGGTCACCGGCCGCTGCCTGCCGTACGGGCACGGCATCACCTTCTGGCCGCTGCTCATGATGATCCGCAACGCGGCCGACATCCACGACGCCGACTCGCCCGAGGAGGCGGTGGCGAAGCTGCGCGCGCAAGTGGGCGACGACGAGGTGGCCGACCGCCTGGCCGGCGCCGCAGGCCTGAGCGCGGCCACCTACCCGCTGCACGAGATCAACTGGGCGGCGCGCAAGTTCCTCGAGCGGCTGGCCGCCGACGGCCCGGTCGTGGCGCTGCTCGACGACATCCACTGGGCCGAGACGGCGCTGCTGGAGCTCATCACGCATGTGCTCGAGACAGCCTCCAGCGCGCCGATCCTGCTGCTCGCCACCGCGCGCCACGACCTCTTCGAGAAGCTGCCCGACTGGAGCGTGGGCGCGTCAGGCGCATCGCATCGTGCTGCAGCCGCTGTCCGACGAGGCCTCGGCGCAGGTGGTGGCCAATTTCTTCGGCGCCACCGACCTGCCGGCCGACGTCGTCTCGCGCATCGTGGGCGCCGCCGGGGGCAACCCGCTGTACGCCGAGCAGATGCTGTCGATGCTGCTCGACAACGGCGCGCTGCGCCGCGAGGAGGGGCGCTGGGTGCGCGTGCAGTCGAGCAGCGAGATCGACATCCCGCCCACCATCCAGGCGCTGCTGGAGGCTCGGCTCGACCAGCTCGGGCGCGCCGAGCGCGGCGTGGTCGATCCCGCCTCGGTGGTGGGCGTGGAGTTTCCGCAGTCCGCGGTGGAGCACCTGCTGCCCGATGCGCTGCGCCCGTCGATGGTCGACCACCTGCGCGCGCTCGAGCACAAGCAGTTCGTGCACTCGGGCGCGCGCCCGGACGGCGACCTCTTCTACCGCTTCCACCACCACCTGGTGCGCGAGACGGTCTACAACGGCCTGCTGAAGCGCGTTCGCGCGCAGCTGCACATGGCCTTCGTCGAGTGGGCCGACCGCGTCAACGCCGACCGCGACCGCGCGCTCGAATTCGAGGAGATCCTCGGCTACCACCTGGAGCAGGCGCACCGCTACCTGCGCGAGCTCGGGCCGCTGGACGCCAAGGGCGTGGCCGTGGGCGCCGAGGGGTCGAAGCGGCTCACTTCCGCCGGACGCCGGGCCGCCGCGCGCGGCGACATGAACGCCGCCACCAACCTGCTGCGCCGCGCCGTGGCGCTGCTCGGCCCCGAGGATCCGCGCCGCCTCGTGCTGCTGCCCGAGCTCGCCGAGACGCTCACGGCGGTAGCCGACTTCGCCGGCGCCAATGCCGCGCTCGACGAAGCCCTGACGGCCGCCGATCGCATGGGCGACCACCGCCTGCACGCCACGAGCCGGATCACCGCGATGTTCGTGCGCCTCTACAGCGGCGAGCAGCAGAGCGACTGGAGCGACGAGGCGCTGCGCGTGGCGCACGAGCTCATCCCCGTATTGGAAGCGCGAGGCGGCCGACGCCGAGCTCGCCACCGCCTGGCGTCTGGTGGTGCTCGTGCATGGCATCGCAGGGCGCTTCAGCCTGGCCACCGAGGCGGTGGAGCGCTCCATCGCGCATGCGCGCCGCGCCGGCAACGACCGCATGGTGGCGCGCAACAGCGTGGCCTACGCCAACAACGCGCTCTACGGGCCGCTGCCGGCGGCGCAGGCGATCGCACAGTGCGAGCGGCTCATCGCCGACGGCATCGCCGACCGGCAGTGCGAGTGCATCGTGATGTGCCTGCTGGCCCAGCTCTACGCGATGACCGGCAGCCTGCTGCCCGCGCGCGAGCTCTACAGCCGGGCGCGCGCGCTGCTGCGCGACCTGGGGCAGGGCGTGTTCGCCGCCTCCACCGGCACCGATCTCGCGCGCGTGGAGCTGCACGGCGGCGATCTGGCCCTCGCCGAGCGCGAGGTGCGCGCCGACTACGACTTCCTCGCCGACAAGCACGAGACCTACCTGCTGTCCACCATGGCGGCGCTGCTCGCGCGCATCGTGCGCGAGCAGGGCCGCGATGCGGAAGCGCAGGCGCTGTGCGAGGCCGCCGAGCATGCGAGCGCGGCCGACGACATGGAGGCGCAGGCGTTGTGGCGCATGGTGCGCGCGCCGATCGCCGCGCGCGCGGGCGACGTGGCGCAGGCCGAGGCATGGGCTCGCGAGGCGGTGGAGTTTGCCCAGCGCACCGAGGCGCCGGTGCTGCAGGGCGACGCGCTGGCCGAGCTCGCCGCCGTGCTGCGCCTGGCCGGCAAGCCGGACGAGGCGCGCGCAGGCGGCCGCCGAGGCGGTGGCGCTGTTCACCGCCAAGGGCAACGCGGTGGCCGCGGCACGCGCCGCGGCGTTGATGGCGTGGCTTAGCGCGCGACGATCACGGCAGGCGGTACGACCCGTTCAACGTGTCGTTCAGCAGCTTGAAGTCGTCGTCGGTCCCCTTGCGTGCCGTCCCGGCAAGGACGGTTCTTGCCGTCACGCCTTGGCGATGCACGGCAGCACGGCGTTGCCGGCGCTGGTCACGGGCGCAGCGGGCCCACCGTGAGCCGGGGTACCAGTCGGGTCGTCGTGAGGCCGTCCTTCCAGTACTTGATGACCGACCTTCTTCGGCAGGCAGCCCGACGATGGTTGTCGCTGCATGGCGTCAAGGACGATCGTCGAGCGGTGACGCGAACGACCGACCCGCCATTCGACAGCTCGATGTCGAGCGTCGGTCTCGAAGCAGGACGACGAAGTTGAGGCAGCCTGGCAGTGAACGTCGACTTCCTTCTCGATCGATGCCGACGGCCGCCACGCCATTGGCCTTCGGGACCGTGACGCGGCTGTGGAAACTGTCGTCCGGGCTCGTGAACAGGTGAAGTCGTTCGTGCCGGAGCCGCGGCGGGACGATTGCGAATGCGTTCGCTGCGTTCCCCGGTGGCGGCTTGCACCGCGGACGTTTCACCAGTCCTCGGGACGAGTTGGTCGGGATCGCGTTCTCGCTGTTGCCCTCGGCGAAGTAGGTCGTTCCGTCAGTGATACGACCTGTCGTCGGCGGCGCGGCCGCGTGCCTACCTGCGACGTCCCAGACAGCGAGAACTCCGGGAAGCTCTGCATCTGGCCGCCAGCTTGCCGAGCGTGCACTCCAGTCTCAGCCCGGCAAGCGTGCAGAACCCCGGCTTGATGAGCGTCGCCGCGTCGGTGCCCGCCACGGCACGTCGTCGATCACGAGCTTGACGTTGGTGGCCGTGCTGCCGCCGACGTTCTTGACGTTGAGCCTTGTAGCCGACGGCGAACGGACGCGGCGCGCCGAGCGCATCAGCCGACACGGTGACGTCGCTGTCGACTGATACGGCGGCGACCTCGGCGTGCGACGAGTGGTCAGCCGCCCGCAGCGCCTGCAGGACTGCCACGGAGAGGACCGCGCATGCGGCCAGCAAGCTGGCCACTCGGGAGACGCGAACGGACTTTGCGTCGATGGACCTCTTCATGCTCACCCTTTGGCCCTTGCGCAAACACGGACGAGTTGAAGGCGCCTGTTACATATTGTCAATCCCTAAATTGCACGCCGTGGCCTGGAGGAAACCCTAACAGCCGCGAGCCCGGATGCCCGCGAAGCCACATACACTACTCATCGTCGCCCTCCATGACCCAGCAGCACACCAGGACGAACTCCTCGCGCACCATCTGCACGCGGTCCTCGGCGATGTCGATCGACGCCGCGATGGAGCTGCTGCGCAGCCGGCTCGAGTGGGTCGAGCTCGCGGCAGGCGAGACGCTGATGACCCAGGGCGACCCCGGCGACTCGATGTACCTGTCGATCAGCGGGCGGCTGCGCGCCTACGTGCGCGGCGACGACGGCGTGGAGCGGATGGTGCGGGAGATGGCGCGCGGGCAGGTGATCGGCGAGATGAGCCTGTTCACCGACGAGCCGCGCTCGGCCACCGTGGTCGCGATCCGCGATTCGGTGCTCGTGCGGCTGGCCAAGGCCGATTTCGCCGAGCTGCTGGCCAGCGGCGCGCAGGCGTCCATCGCCTTCACCCGCCGCATCATCAAGCGCCTTCAGTCGGTGCACGGGCGCCGCGAGCAGGAGCGGCCGGTGACGATCGCGCTGATGCCGATCACCGCCGGCGTGGACCCGATGGACCTCGCCACGCGCCTGGCCGCGCACCTGCCCGGGCGCGTGCACATCGTGGACGCCGCCGCGGTCGACCGCGACCTGCAGCAGCCCGGCATCGCGCGCGGCGACGTGCAGGACGCGGCGGCGAACCGGCGCATCGCGCTCCAGCTCGACCGCCTCGAGGCGGCCCACGACTACCTGCTGCTCGTCGCCGACGACGCGCCCACGCCCTGGACGCAGCGCTGCAGCCGCTGCTGCGACCAGGTGCTGCTGCTGGCAGACGCCACCCAGCCGGCGGCGCTGCACCCGACCGAGACGCGCTGGCTGATGCAGCGCCCAGGCCGCATCGAGGCCGCCGAGACACTGGTGCTGCTGCACCCGGCGGACCAACGCTCGCCGCGCGGCACGCGCGCGTGGCTCGACCGCCGCCCGCTCAGCGGTCACCTCCACATCCGCCCCGCGCTCGAGCGCGACCTGGCCCGGCTCGGGCGCATCCTCGGCGGCACGGCCGTCGGCCTGGTGCTGGCCGGTGGCGGCGCCCGCGGCCTGGCGCACATCGGCGTCATGCGCGCGCTCCACGAGCGGGGCATCGAGGTGGACGTGGTCGGCGGCACGAGCATCGGCGCCGTCATGGCCACGATGGCCGCGTCGGACGTGCCGGTCGAGGAGGCCACGGCCATCGCGCGGCGCGGCTTCGCGATCAATCCCACCGGCGACTTCAACCTCGTGCCGGTGCTGTCGCTGATCGCCGGGCGGCGCCTGCGTCGCCTGCTCGACGCGTCGGTGCGCGAGCTGGTCGGCCACGATGCCGACATCGAGGACCTCTGGAAGACTTGCTTCTTCGTGGCGAGCAACTACTCGCAGATGTGCGAGCACGTCGCCCGGCGCGGCCCGGTCGTCAAGGCCATCCTCGCCAGCCTCGCGATACCGGGCGCCCTGCCGCCGGTGCTGCACGAGGGCGACCTGTTGTGCGACGGCGGCACGTTCAACAACTTCCCGGTGGACCGCATGCGCGAGATGCCCGGCATCGGCCAGGTGATCGGCGTCGACCTGGGCGCCCGGCGCCGCCGGCCCATCGAGCACGCCGAGGTGCCCGGCACCTGGACGCTGCTGCTCGACCGCCTGCGCCCGCGCGCCAAGCGCCGCTACCGCTTTCCGTCGCTCATCGCCTACCTGATGAACGTGACGATCCTCTACAGCTCGTCACGCACCCACGAAGCGCGCAAGCTCACCGACGTCTACCTGAATCCCCCGCTGGAACGCGTCGGCATGCTGGCCTGGAGCCGCTTCGACAGCATCGTCGAAACGGGCCGCACGCACGCGGAAGAAGTGCTGGGCGAACTGCCTGCCGAGAAGCTCGAGGCGCTGCGCGGCCGACCGCGGCAAATCACCGCCCCACCCCTCACGACAACCCAACACCGCAAGCTTCAAGCGGACACCGCGGATCCGGCTTTGCCGGTCCGGTGCGTGGCGCCCCCTCGAGGGGGAAGTGCCGGTCAAGCTACCCTTCCGAACCACCAGACCGAGAGGCCGGCAGCGATCATGGCCAGCAGCGCAGCCGCGGCGGCGAACAGCGACGTGACCTCGGTCTCCTTCTTCTCCATCACGAGCCGCGAGCTCAGCGCCTCGTAGGCCTTCTTCAGGTCCTGCGCGGTGCCGGCGTAGAAGTATTCCGCGCGCGTGATGTCGGCGATGCTCTTCAGCGTGTCCTCGTCCAGGCGCACGCGCATGCTCCAGCCCTCGAAGCCGATGACCTCGCCGTCCTTCGTGCCGAAGCCCACGGTGAACACTCTCACGCCGCGGTCCGCGGCCATCTTGGCGGCGTCGATCGGGTCGGGCCCGGTGGTGCGCTGCCCGTCGGTGAGCAGGATCACCGCGGCGGAGTTGTAGGAGCCCGGCGGCACCGGCTTGAACTCTTCCTCCGGCTTTTTCTGGGCGTCCAGCTGCAGCGCCTTCGGCATGCGCCGCTCGCCCGTGACCTGCGACAGGTCGATGTTGGCCTCGGGAAAGATCGTCGCGAGCGAGATGACGATCGCGCTGCCGATGGCGGTGGCGCGCTGGAGCTGGAAGCGGTCGATCGCGTCCACCACGTCCTGGCGGCTCAGCGTGGGCGGCTGCACGAGCTGCGCGGTGCCGGCGAAGGCGACGATGCCCACGCGCACGTCGCGCGGCAGGTCGGCGACGAAGGCCTTGGCCGCGTTCTGCGACGCGACGAGCCGGTTCGGCTGCACGTCGGCGGCGCGCATGCTGCCCGACACGTCCATCGCCAGGATGAGCGTCTGCTGCTGCGTGGGCAGCGTCACCACGGCCATCGGGCGCGCGGTGGCGAGCACCAGCACGCCCAGCGCCGAGAGCATCAGCAGCGGCGGCACGCGCCGCCGCCACGCGCTGCCCTTGCCGAGCGCATCCTTCACGAGCGCGAGGCTGGCGTAGCGCAGCGCCGACTTCTTGCGCCGGTGCATGAGCCAGACGTAGAGAGCCACCAGCACCGGCAGCAGGGCGCCGGCCCAGAGGAATTCAGGCCAGAGGAATGTCATGGTCGGGCCCCTCCGCGCAGGGAAGAAGGGTTCATTGCAGTTCCAGGTGCGCCGGCAGCGCCGGGCCGCCGCCTGAAAGGCGGCTGCGGCGCTTGCGCAGGTCGGAGAAGCGCATCAGCGCCTCCACGAGGTTGTCGTCCGTGGCGAGCTCGAGCGTGTCCACGCCGGCGCGCGCGAACGCCGTGGCGCAAGGCGGCCTCGCGCTTGATCGCCGCCTTCGGCGAAGCGGCGCCGGAAGCCGCGGTCGTGCGTGTCCACGAAGATCTGCTCGCCCGTCTCGGCGTCCAGGATGGGCACCAGGCCGAGGTCGGGCAGCTCCATCTCGAGCGGGTCGTACAGGCGCACGGCGAGCACGTCGTGGCGCAGCGCCAGCCGCGCCAGCGGCGCCTCCCAGCCGGGGCCGGTGATGAAGTCGGACACCACGAACACGGCCGATCGCCGCGGCACCGCGTTCAGCGCGCCCAGCAGCAGCTCCGACAGCTGCGTGCCCTTCGACGGCTTGGCCGCCGGGCGCTGCAGCATGCGGTGCACGAGCTCCAGCACGTGGCGACGGCCGCCGCGCGCGGGGATCATCGTGTCGACGCCGGTGCCGTACATGAGCGCGCCGACCCGGTTGCCGTGGCGCGTGAGCAGCCGCGCCAGCACGGCGACGAACTCCGCGCTCATGGCGCGCTTGCTCGTCTCGCCCGAGCCGAAGTCCACCGAGCCGGACAGGTCCAGCAGGAACCAGGCGTTGATGTCGCGGTCCTCGTGGAACTCGCGCACGTAGGGCGTATTGAGGCGCGCGGTGACGTTCCAGTCGATGTGGCGCACGTCGTCGTGGTGCTGGTATTCGCGCAGGTCGGCCAGGTCGAGCCCGACGCCGCGGAAGAGCGTGCGGTAGTCGCCCTGCAGCAGGCCGTCCAGGCGCCGGATGACGGTCCACTCCAGGCGCTTGAGCACCTGCTCGGCCGACGGGCGCGCCGCCCGCTCAGGCGTGCGCTGCGGTGGCGAAGTCTTTGGCATGGGCTTCGAGCGGCCGCGCCGGGGCCGGGATCTTCGCGAGGATGCGCTGGATCAGCGCGTCGGCGCTGATGCCGTCGGCCAGCGCCTCGTACGACAGCACCAGGCGGTGGCGCATCACGTCGGCCACCAGGTCGGTCACGTCCTCGGGCAGCGCGTAGGTGCGCCCGCGCAGGAAGGCGAGGGCGCGCGCGCCCTCGATGAGGTGGATGGTGGCGCGCGGGCTGGCGCCGAAGGTGATGTAGCGTGCCTGGTCCGCCAGCCCGTAGCGCGCCGGCTCGCGCGTGGCGGCGACGAGCTTCACGGCGTACTGGATGAGCGACGGGTCGACATACAGCGTGCGGCACTCGCGCTGCAGCGCGGCGAGCTGGTCGGTGGTGGCCACGGGCACGACATCGATGCGCGGGCCGGTGACGCGCTCGACGATGACGAACTCCTCCTCGTCGCTCGGGTAGCCCACCAGCACCTTCATCATGAAGCGGTCGACCTGCGCCTCCGGCAGCGGGTAGGTGCCCTCGGTCTCGATCGGGTTCTGCGTGGCCATCACCAGGAACGGCTCGGGCACGAAGTGGGTGTTGCCGGCGATCGTGACCTGGCGCTCCTGCATCACCTCGAGCAGCGCGCTCTGCACCTTGGCCGGCGCGCGGTTGATCTCGTCGGCGAGCAGCAGGTTGGTGAACACGGGGCCGAGCGAGGTCGCGAACTCGCCGCTCTTCTGGTTGTAGATGCGCGTGCCGACGAGGTCGGCCGGCACCAGGTCGGGCGTGAACTGGATGCGCTTGAACTGGCCGCGCAGCGTCTGCGCGAGAGTCTTCACGGTGAGCGTCTTGGCCAGCCCCGGCACGCCCTCGACCAGCAGGTGGCCCTGCGCGAGCATCGCCACCAGCACGCGCTCGAGGAAGCGGTCCTGCCCGACGACGACGCGCTTCACTTCGTAGAGCACGCGCTCCATCAGCGCGCCGACGTCGCCGTTGCCGTTCCCGTTGTTTCCGTTGAGCATGAAAGGGGTCTCCATCAGAAGGGTGGCAGGCCGACGGCGGCGGCGGCGTTCTCGATCGGCACCGCGAAGCCGATGCCGATGAACGTGCGGTGCTCGGTGGGGTTCAGGATCGCCGTGACGATGCCGACGACCTCGCCGTCCATCGTGACGAGCGGCCCGCCGGAGTTGCCGGGGTTGGCCGCGGCGTCGAACTGGATCAGGTTGGACAGCATGCGCTGGCCCTCGGGCGAGCGGAACTCGCGCTTCAGGCCCGACACGACGCCGGCCGACACCGAGGGGCCGATGCCGAACGGGAACCCGACCACGGCCACCTGGTCGCCCGGGGCGAGGTCCCCGGTGGAGCGCAGCACCGCGGCGGTGAGGTCGTCGGGCACGCGTTTCGGGCGCAGCACCGCGAGGTCGTTCTCGGGCTGCACGTTGACGAGGTCGGCGTCGGCCTCCATGCCGTCGGAGAAGGTGAGCTTGATGCGGTCGGCGCCGATGCACGACGTGCAGGTTGGTGAGGATGAGGCCGGGCCCCTTGTCGACGATCACCACGCCGGTGCCGGTGCTTCGGTCGGGGCCCTCGCGCTTGGCGTCGTCCTTGCCGGCGTCCTTGCCACCGGCCTTGCCGCCGGCCTTGGGATCGGGCGGCGTCTTGTCGTCGCCGCTTTCCTCTTCCTTGCCGTAGCCCTGCACGCGCACGATCGACGGCGCCACGGTGGCCGCCGCCTTGGCGACGACGGACGGCAGCGGCTTGTTCTCCAGCGTGTGGCGCACGGCGCTGTCGATGTCCTGCTGGGTGAGCACGCGCGAACCGGGACGCAGCTGCTGCATGCCGACCAGCACCGCGAGGGCAGCGACGAGCAGCCACAGGACAGGCTCGCGTCGCGCGGCCAGGCGGCGGCGCAGCGGCGGTTTGGCGGGCGCGGGGGTCTCCTCGGCCGGCGCCTCGAGGGCGGCAGGCGGCAGGGCCCGGGTGGAACGGCTGTACAGCGGTGCTCGTTTCATGGCGCCCCCTCGGAGGAGATGACGCTACGGTAGCACGCGGCGTGCCGGGTTGCATTGCCCGGTCGGGCATCATCCCGCCATGCCGTGCTGGATTGACACCCACTGCCATCTGGACGCGGGGGAGTTCGATGCCGACCGCGGTGCGGTGATCGCCCGCGCGCGTGCCGCCGGGGTCCGGGGGATGGTGATCCCGGCCGTCGAGCCGGCCAACTTCGACGCGCGTGCGCGAGCTGGCTCGCAGCCAGGGTTTTCACTACGCGCTCGGCATCCACCCGCTGTTCGTCGACCGCGTGCAGGAGGCCGACCTGGATCGGCTGCGCGAGGCGCTGCAGGCGCACCGCGACGACCCGGCGCTGGTGGCGGTCGGCGAGATCGGCCTGGACCATCTCGTTGCGAAGCCGGATCGCGCGCGCCAGGAGCACTTCTACGCGGCCCAGCTCGCGCTGGCGCAGGAGATGGGCCTGCCCGTGCTGCTGCACGTGCGCCGGTCGGCCGACACGCTGCTCAAGCACCTGCGCCGGCGGCGCGTGGCCGGCGGCATCGCGCACGCGTTCAACGGCAGCGAGCAGCAGGCGCAGGCGTTCGTCGACCTGGGGTTCAAGCTCGGCTTCGGCGGCACGGTCACCTTCGATCGCTCGCTGCAGATCCGCCGGCTGGCGCGCAGCTTGCCGGACGACGCGATCGTGCTGGAGACGGACGCGCCCGACATCCCGCCGCAATGGGTCTACCGGACCGCGGCCGAGCGTGCCGCGGGCGCGACGATGCGCAACGAGCCGGGGGAGCTGCCGCGCATCGCGGCGGCGCTGGCCGAGCTGCGCGGCTGGAGCCTGGAAGAGACGGCGCGCATCACATTGCAGCAACGCGCGCGCGGCGCTGCCGCGGCTGACATGAGCTGCGCCGCGCCCTCAGCCGCCGGCATGCAACTTCTCGTCGGCCTCGCCCCCGTCATCGCCAGCCACACGCGGCTCGTCGTGCTCGGCAGCTTCCCCGGCGCGGCCTCGCTCGCCGAGCAGCAGTACTACGCGCATCCGCGCAACCAGTTCTGGCCGATCCTCTCGGCGCTGTGGAACATCGACCTGCGTGCCCTGCCGTACCCCGAGCGCCTGGCGGAGATCCGCGCGCGCGGCCTCGGCATCTGGGACGTCTACGCACACTGCCGCCGCGAAGGCAGCCTCGACAGCGCGATCGAGGAGGCGCAGCTCAACGACCTGGCCGCGCTTGCGCGTGCTGGCGCCCGGGCTGCGCGCCATCGCGCACAACGGCGGGGAATCCGCGCGGGCGATGCGCGTCACGCGCACGTTGGGCGTGCCGGTGCGCCGGCTGCCGTCGACCAGCCCGGCCAATGCGAGCTGGTCGTTCGAGCGCAAGCTGGCCGCGTGGCGCGAGGTTTTCAAGGAAGCGGAGTTGCTGTGAAGAAGGAGCCGCTGCTGCCCGAACCGACCCTCTCCGAGCACGACGGCGTGCGCTACCTCCACCTCGGCACGCCGTGGGTGCAGGGCGCGATGCGCATGGCGACGCCGAACGCGCTCGAGGTCGAGTACGTGCAGCGCATGATGGCTTGGATGCTGTGGCGCGATCAGCGCGTCGCGTCACCCACGGCCATGCGGTGCAGCTCGGCCTCGGCGCGGCCAGCCTCACGCGCTTCTGCCGCCAGGTGCTCAAGATGCGCACCACGGCCGTCGAGCTGAATCCCTCGGTCGCCATCGGCGCGCGCATGTGGTTTCGCCTGCCCGACGACGACGAGCGCCTGACGGTGCACATCGGCGACGCCGGCCGGTGGGTCGCCGACCCGGCTCGCCTGCAGACCGTGGATGTGCTCCAGGTGGACCTGTACGACCACGAGGCCGCCGCCCCGGTGCTCGACGGCGTGGACTTCTACGCGCACTGCCGCGGCGTGCTCGCGCACGGCGGCCTGATGTGCGTGAACCTGTTCGGGCGCAACGCCAGCTTCGCGGCCAGCACCGCGCGCATCGCGCAGGTCTTCGGCACCGACCAGGTGTGGAACCTGCGCCCCACGCGCGAAGGCAACACCGTCGTCGTCGCCGCCCGCGGGCGTGCAGGTGCCGTCGCGCGAGGTGCTGGTGGCACGCGCGGCCGCCATCGAGTCGCGGTTCGGGCTGCCGGCCAGGAAGTGGCTGCGCATGGTGCCGCCCGTATGCTGTGCCCGGATGAACGCTCCACTCGCCCACCCCACCGGCCGCCTCGACTGGCGCCTGCTCCTGCAATGGCTGCTCGAGGATGGCATCGTCGGTGCCGACGACGCCGAGCGCGTGCGCAAGCGCTTCGGCAGCGCGTCGAGCCTGCACCCGCTGGTGCGCCTGGGCGGCGCGAACCTCGTGCACGCGAAGAGCGGCAAGGCGCTGGACACCGAGGCGCTCACCGAATGGCTGGCGCGGCGCGTCGGCAAGCCGTACCTGCGCATCGATCCGCTGAAGGTGGACGTGGGCCGCGTCGCCGACGTGATGTCGATCCAGTATGCCGAGGCGCGGCGCGCGCTGCCGGTCCAGGTGGGCGTGGTCGACGTGACCGTGGCCACCTGCGAGCCGTTCGACACCGCCTGGGTCGCGCAGATCGAGGGCCACACGCGCAAGACGGTGAGCCTCGTGGTCGCCAGCCCGCTCGAGATCCAGCGCTACACCACCGAGTTCTACATGCTGGCGAAGTCGGTGCGCGCCGCCGCCAAGCGCGGCGAGACCTCGGCCTCGCAAGCTTCGAGCAGCTCGTCGAGCTCGGGCGCAGCAACCGGCAGCTCGACGCGAACGACCAGGGCGTGGTGCAGGTGGTCGACTGGCTCTGGCAGTACGCCTTCGACCAGCGCGCGAGCGACATCCACCTCGAGCCGCGGCGCGAGATGGGCGCGATCCGCTTCCGCATCGACGGCGTGCTGCACACCGTCTACCAGGTGCCGCTCGGCGTGATGAGCGCGATGACCTCGCGCATCAAGCTGCTCGGCCGCATGGACGTGGTCGAGAAGCGCCGGCCGCTGGACGGCCGCATCAAGACGCTGCGGCCCGACGGCGCGGGCGAGGTCGAGATGCGCCTGTCCACGCTGCCCACGGCCTTCGGCGAGAAGATGGTGATGCGCATCTTCGACCCCGACACCGCGGTGAAGAGCGTGGAGGAGCTCGGCTTCTCGGCGCACGACGCGCAGCGCTGGAGCGATCTCATCGCGCAGCCGCACGGCATCGTGCTCGTCACCGGCCCCACCGGCAGCGGCAAGACCACCACGCTCTACTCCACGCTGCGCAAGCTCGCCACCGACGAGGTCAACGTCTGCACGATCGAAGACCCGATCGAGATGATCGATCCGGCGCTCAACCAGACGCAGGTGCAGCCCATGCTCGACCTCGGCTTCGCGGAAGGATTGCGCGCGCTGATGCGGCAGGATCCGGACATCATCATGGTCGGCGAGATCCGCGACCTGGCGACCGCCGAGATGGCCATCCAGGCCGCGCTCACCGGGCACCTGGTGTTCAGCACCCTGCACACCAACGACGCCGCGGCCGCCATCACTCGGCTGTCCGATCTCGGCGTGCCGCCCTACCTGATCGGCGCCACCGTGCTCGGGGTGCTCGCGCAGCGCCTCGCGCGCACGCTGTGCACCGCATGCAAGGCGCCTGACGAATCCCTCACGCGCGAGCGGCTGGACGAGATCATCGACCCGTGGCGGCTCAAGGGCAGCGTGCGCCCGTACCGCCCGGTGGGCTGCCTGGAGTGCCGCATGACCGGCTTCCGCGGCCGCGCCGGCCTGTACGAGCTGATGGTGATGAACGAGGCCGCGCTCGCCCACGTCCACCCCACGCTCGACATCCCGGCGCTGCGCCGCCGGGCCCTCGCCGACGGCATGCACCCGCTGCGCATGGCCGGCGTGATGAAGGTCGCCGAAGGCATCACCACGCTGGAAGAAGTTCTGCGCACCACCCCGACATGGGGAGGATTGACTCACCCCCGAGGCCCCCGCGGCCCGCGCCCCGCGGTGCATCGTCGTTCTGATGCACGAAGCACAATCGCTCGATGGACTTCCACTACACGCATCGCCACGCCAGCGCGCGCCTGCCGGTCTTCGCGCGCAACGTGGTCGCCACCTCGCATCCGCTGGCCGCGCAGGCCGGCCTCGCCATGCTGCAGCGCGGCGGCAACGCGGTCGACGCAGCGATGGCCGCCGCGGCGGTCATGTCCTTCGTGGAGCCGTGCAGCAACGGCCTCGGCTCGGACGCGTTCTGCATCCTCTGGGACGGCACGCGGCTGCACGGTCTCAACGCCTCGGGCGGCGCCCCGGCCGCCTGGACGCCGGAGTATTTCCGCCGCCGCCACGGCGAGCAGCCGGCGCCGCCGCGCCGGGGATGGGACAGCGTCACCGTGCCCGGCGCCGTCGCTGCCTGGGCGGCGCTCAGCGAACGCTTCGGCCGCCTGCCGTTCCCCGACCTGCTGGCGCGCGCCATCGAGATCGCCGAGCGCGGCAGCGCGGTACCGGTCGTCATCCAGCGCAAGTGGCAGCTCGCCTCGCAGGTGCACGACCTCGTCTCGCAGCCCGGCTTCGAGCAGGTGTTCCTGCCGCACGGCCGGGCCCCGCGCGTGGGCGAGCGCTTCGCCATGCCGGGCGCCGCGCGCGCCCTGCGCGCTATCGCCGAGACGCGCGGCGAAGCCTTCTACCGCGGAGAGATCGCGCAGGCGATCGAGCGGCATGCACGCGAGCACGGCGGCGCGATGACGGCCGCCGACCTCGCCGCGTACCGGCCGGAATGGGTCGAGCCGCTCTCCGTGGACTACCGCAACGGCTACCGGCTGCACGAGATCCCGCCGAACGGCCAGGGCATCGCCGCGCTCATCGCGCTCGGCATCGTGCGCCACTTCGACCTCGAGACGCTCGACCCCGACGGCCCCGAGTGCCAGCACCTGCTCGTCGAGGCGATGAAGCTCGCGTTCGCCGACGCGTACCGCCACGTCGCCGAGCCGGCGTCGATGCAGGTCAGCGCCGCCGAGTTGCTCGACGACGTCTACCTCGCCGAGCGCGCGCGCCTCGATCGACCCTGGCCGCGCGCAGGCGTTCGAGCCGGGCAACCCGGTGCGCGGCGGCACCATCTACCTCACCGCGGCCGACGAGCGCGGCATGATGGTGAGCTTCATCCAGAGCAACTACATGGGCTTCGGCTCGGGCGTCGTCGTGCCCGAGTACGGCGTGAGCCTGCACAACCGCGGCCACGGCTTCAGCCTCGCGGCCGGCAGCCCGAACGTCGTGGCGCCCGGCAAGCGGCCGTTCCACACCATCATTCCGGCGTTCGTCACGAAGGACGGCGAGCCCGTGATGAGCTACGGCGTGATGGGCGGCAACATGCAGCCGCAGGGCCACCTGCAGACCCTCGTGCGCATGGTCGACCACCGCCAGGATCCGCAGGCCGCGTGCGACGCGCCGCGCTGGCGCTTCAACCAGGGCCTGTCGCTGAACGTCGAATCCGCACATGCCGGCGGCCACGAAGCAGGGCCTGATCGAGCGCGGCCACCGCATCGAGCGGCTGAACGACAGCTACCAGGACTTCGGCGCCGGCCAGTTCATCTGGCGCCTGGGCGACCCCGCGCAGGAGGGCTACGTCGCGGCCAGCGACCCCCGGCGCGACGGCGCCGCCGCGGGCTGGTGACGGCCCGCATCGGCCCCGGCCTGGCGCTCGCCGCTTTCGGCGCCGTCGCGTTCTCGGGCAAGGCGATCATCATCAAGCTCGCCTACCGGCATGGCGTGGATGCCGTCACGCTGATCATGCTGCGCATGCTGTTCGCGCTGCCGATGTTCGCCGCGCTGGCGTGGTGGGCAGGGCGCGGACGGCCGGCCCTCACGCGCCGCGACTGGGGCTCGATCGCGCTTCTCGGCTTCTGCGGCTACTACCTGGCGAGCTTTCTCGACTTCGCCGGCCTGCAGTACGTGAGCGCGAGCCTGGAGCGGCTGATGCTCTACCTCAACCCGACGCTCGTGATGCTCGTCGGCATGGTGTGGCTGAAGCGCCGGCCGAGCGGTCGGCAGCTCGCCGCGCTCGGCGTCAGCTACCTCGGCGTGCTGCTGGTCTTCGGCCACGAGCTGCAGGTGGCCGGCGAGCACGTGGCGCTCGGCGCCGCGCTGGTGTTCGCCAGCGCGCTGAGCTATGCGGTCTACCTCGTCGCCGGCGGCGAGGTCGTGAAGCGCATCGGCTCGCTGCGCCTCACCGGCCTGGCCACGACGGTAGCGTGCGTGCTGTGCATCGCGCAGTTCCTGGCTGCTGCGCCCGCTCGACGCGGCCACGGGCGTCGCGCCGGCGGTGGTCTGGCTGTCCGTCGTCAACGCCATCGCCTGCACGTTCGCGCCGATCGTGATGATGATGATGGCCGTGGAGCGCATCGGCGCCCCGCTGGCCGCGCAGGTCGGGATGGTCGGGCCGCTGAGCACGATCGCGATGAGCGTGCTGTTCCTCGGCGAGCCGTTCACGCGGTGGGTGGCGGCCGGCACCGCGCTCGTGCTGGCCGGCGTCTGGCTGCTCGCGCGCGCACGCTGAACCGCGTCTCGCTACCATCGCCGTTCCACCGAACCGAGGAGACGTCATGGATCTGGGCATTGCGGGTCGCTGGGCGCTGGTTTGCGCGGCGAGCAAGGGCCTCGGGCGCGGCTGCGCGGCGGCGCTCGTGCGCGAGGGCGTGAACGTGGTCATCACCGCGCGCGGCGCCGACGCGCTGAACGTCACCGCGGCCGAGCTGCGCACCTTGGGCGCAGGCGAGGTGAGGGCCGTCGTCGGCGACATCGCCACCCCTGAAGGCCGCGCCGCCGCGCTCGCCGCCGCGCCGCAGGTCGACATCCTCGTGAACAACGCCGGCGGCCCGCCGCCCGGCGATTTCCGCGACTGGGACCGCGCCGCCTGGATCGCCGCCATCGAGGCCAACATGCTCACGCCGATCGAGCTCATGAAGGCCACGGTCGATGGCATGGCCGAGCGCGGCTTCGGCCGCGTCGTGAACATCACGTCGGGCGCGGTGAAGGCACCGATCGAGAACCTCGGCCTCTCGAACGGCGCGCGCAGCGGCCTCACCGGCTTCGTGGCCGGCCTTGCGCGGCAGAAGCGGCTCGCCGGCGCGAACGTCACCATCAACAACCTGCTGCCCGGCGCGTTCGACACCGACCGCATTCGCAAGACGATGGAGGGCGCGGCGGCGAAGACCGGCCAGAGCATGGCCGAGGTGCTCTCCAAGCGCACGCAGACCATTCCGTCGCAGCGGCTTGGCGCCGCCGACGAATTCGGTTCCGTGTGCGCGTTCCTGTGCAGCGTGCACGCGAGCTACCTCACGGGGCAGAACATCCTGCTGGATGGCGGGGCGTACCCAGGCACTTTCTGACGCTCTCCTCTCCCTCTCCCGCTTGCGGGAGAGGGCCGGGGTGAGGGCGCAGCGTTAGATCAAGCTCACCTGCGACTCAAGCTCACCTGCGACGACTGCTGCATGCGTCCTCTCGAGCGGGCAAGCGTGATCCCTGGCGGCGCGCGGTCGAGCGACCTGCTCAATCGGTAGCGGCCAGCGCGTACTCGATCGCCGCCTCGCGATCCAACGCGCGCCCGGCCATGACCTCGTGTGCGAAGTCGTTTACGGCCAGCGTTCGCCGCACATCGGCCAGTGCGTCGTCGTACGCCCGCTTCACGGTACCGGAGAGTTCGGCCGGCGCGGCGTCGGGCCCCAGCACGCCAGCCAGCCGCGCCGCGACCCGTGGCTGGCCGCAGGCGGCGAAGGCGATCATCAGCTGCGCCAGGCCACGGGTCACGCCGGGCGATGTCGGATAGTTGCGGTACATCGGCAGACTCTGCCGAAACAGTGTCAGCGCCAGCGCCGGTTCGTTGCGGCGCAGCGCCAGGAAGCCCTGCTGAGCCAGGCTTCCGGCAATGTCGAAGCTCGAGTCCACCTCGCGGTACAGCGTCAGGCTTTCGATGAGCAGTTCTTGAGCACGCTCGAACTGGCCGCGACGGATCGCGATGGTGCCGAGCAGCGCGCGGCCATGGCCGATGTAGAGCTTGTCGCTGCCGATCTTGGCGATCTGGGCCTCGCATTCGGCGACCATGGCCTCGGCCGATTCGTCGCGTCCCATCAGCGCCTCGTAGCCGGCATAGCAGATCAGAGCCTGTGCGAGCAAGAAGGCCTGGCGCCAGGGGTCCTCGATGCACCGGCCGTGAGTCAGGCTGTCCTCGAACAGCCGCGCAGTCGCCGGGTCGCGCCGGCGCGTGTCGATGTAGCCCATCCACATCAGCGACCAGGCCAGGCCCTCGTCGAAGCCGAGCGGCCGCGAGACGTCGACGCATTGCTCGCACAGCGCGCGTCCGAGCGACGGGTCGAAGTTGGTGGCCAGCATGGCCGCGCCGTAGAACGAGCGCGCGTAGTGGATCGACGCAGCCCGGCCTTCGCGGCGAAAGGCCTGAGCCAGCCGTTCCTGCCAGCCGACCATCTCCTTCCAGTGCATGTTCTTGTACCAGAAGCGGGTCAGCGAGCTGAACAACCTCAGGCCCTCCTCCGCCTGGCCCGAGCGCAGCGACCATTGCAGCGCGAGGCGGAAGTTGTCGAGCTCGGTCTCGGCACGCGCGTGCCAGCGCAGCTGCTCGGCGCGTGTCAGCATCGGCCGGATGCGCTCGGCGAGCTCGCCGCAGTAGGCCAAGTGGCGGCGGCGCGTGTCGTCGAGCTCGTCGGCGATCAGCAGCTTTTCCAGCCCGTACTGGCGAATCGTCTCGAGCAACCGGTAGCGCGGCTCGTCGCCCTGGGCGTCGAACACGACCAGCGACTTCTCGACCAGCTGGGCTAGCAGGTCGAGCACGTCGTCGCGCACGATTGGCGGCGCACTGCACACTGCCTCGGCACCGTCGAGCGTCCAGCCGCCGGCAAACTGCGACAGCCGGCGCAGCAGCACTCGCTCGGGCTCGGTCGAGCAGTTCATGGCTCCAGTCGATCAGCGAGCGCAGGGTCTGGTGACGCTGCAGCGCGTGCGCCGGCCGCGGGTCAGCAGCGCGAAGCGGTCGTCGAGGCGCTCGGCGAGCTGCTCGACGGTCAGCGCGCCGACCCGCGCCGCGGCCAGTTCCAGCGCCAGCGGGATGCCGTCGAGCTGGTGGCACACACGCGCCGCGGCGCCCAGGTTCGCAGCCGTCAGGCGGAAGGACGGGGCCACGGCCTGGGCGCGCTCGACGAACAGTCGGCTGGCGGGAAAGGCCATGAAGTCATTGATCGAGCCGGTATCGGGCGGCGCGGTGCGCAGCGACGGCAGCCGCCAGGCCACTTCGCCGGGCACGCCGAGCGCCTCGCGGCTGGTGGCCAGCGTGCGCGTGCCGGCGCTGTGCCGCAACACCTGTTCGGCGAAGGTCGCGCAGTGCTCGATCAGGTGCTCGCAGTTGTCCAGGATCAGCAGCATCCGCCGGCGGCGCAGCACGTCGAGCACGGTGTCCAGCAGCGGCCGCGTCGCCTCCTCGTGCACGTCGAGCAGGCTGGCCACGGTGCGCACGACCAGCGAGGGGTCGGTCACCGGCGCCAGCTCGACGAAGCAGACGCCGTCGGCGAAGCCGGCGCCGACGCGGTCGGCCACCTCGAGCGCCATGCGCGTCTTGCCGACCCCGCCGGCTCCGACCAGGGTCAGCAGGTGGGTGTCGGCGAGCAGCGCCAGCACGGCGGCGAGGTCGTCCTCGCGGCCGATCAGCGTCGGCTTGTTGGCCGGCAGGCCATGGCCCGCCGCGGGCGCTGCCACGGCCGGGCAGCGCCCTCGTCGAGCGGCAGCGTGAAGCGGTAGCCACGTCCCGGCACCGTGGTCAGCGCCTGCGCGCCGAGCAGCTTGCGCAGCCCCGAGACATGCTGGCGCAGGTTGTTCTCCTCGACCACCATGCCCGGCCAGACGCGGGCCAGCAGTTCGTCGTGCGAAACCACGCGCTCGCGCTCGGCCACCAGCACCAGCAGCAGGTCGAAGGCGCGCGCGCCGACGGCCAGCGGCGCGCCGTCGGCCAGCAGCAGGCGTTGTGCCGGCCGCAGCTCGAAGCGCCCGAAACGGTACGCGTCAGGGGAAGCGGGGGTGGTGGACATCGCTGGCGCCGAAGGTTAGCGCGCCGATCGGATTCACAACGATTCACGCCGCCGAGATGGTGTGCCCCGGGCACGCTGAACAAACTGCGGGCCATCGCAACCCACCCCCTCGACGGAGCTGAAGATGAACGTTCGCAACCTCATGGCCACGCATCTCGTGGCAGCCATCGCTGGTCTGTTCCAACTGACGGCGCAAGCCGCTGCACCCGGCGGCAGCACCGGCACCGACCTGCGCGGCGTGACGCAGAACTGGGACAAGACCCTGTCTGCCGAACCCGGCGGCCCTTGCCCCGCCTCCTCGGCGCGCTTTACCTGCGTCATGAACAACGCCGCGGTCCGCGACAACGAGACCGGCCTCGTGTGGGGCCAGCCGAAGGGCGTCCATCCAACGGACAACACGTGGTTTTACGCCAGGCGCGCCTGCGCCGCCGACACCACCGGCGGCCGCAAGGGCTGGCGCCTGCCGACCGTTTCGGAACTCGCCAGCCTGCTCGACCCGCTCAACGCGTACTCGATCAAGCTGCCGCCGGGTCACCCGTTCGAATACCAGCAGGCGGCTTACGGCTACTGGACGAGTTCTCTCGACTCATACGACGAGCTCGCCAACAACAACTGGGCCAATGTCTGGGTCGTGCGCTTCCAGTACGCCGCGATCTTCGAAGGCGAGGCCGGCACCGTGACGCGCATGCCGAGGATGTATGCCGGCGGCACGTGGTGCGTGCGCGGCATCGAGTCGGGCGGCCTGTATTGAGCGCGCAAGCGACATCGAGGATCCCATGAACACCCCCACCGATCTGAACGCCCTGAAAGCACGCCAGCAAGCCGCCTGGGCCAGCGGCGACTACGCCGTCATCGGCACCACGCTGCAGATCGTCGGCGAGCAGCTCGCCGAAGCCTGCGACCTGCGCACCGACGAGCACGTGCTCGACGTCGCTGCCGGCAACGGCAACGCCACGCTCGCCGCGGCGCGCCGCGGCTGCGTCGTCACGTCGACCGACTACGTCGAAAGCCTGCTCGAACGCGGCGCCGAGCGCGCCCGCGCCGAACGGCTGCGACGTAACCTTCCAGGTCGCCGACGCCGAGGCCCTGCCATACGACGACGCCAGCTTCGACGCCGTGCTGTCGACCTTCGGCGTAATGTTCTCGCCCGACCAGGCACGCGCCGCCGCCGAGCTGGCGCGGGTGTGCCGCCCCGGCGGCCGCATCGGCCTGGCGAACTGGACGCCCGAGGGCTTCATCGGCCAGGTCTTCAAGACCCTGGGCCGCCATCTGCCGCCACCGGCCGGCGTGCAACCGCCGTCACGCTGGGGCGTCGAGGCCAACCTGCACACGCTGTTCGGCGAGACCGCCAGCGCGATCTCGGTCACGCCACGCATCTTCAACTTCCGCTACCGCTCGGCGGCGCACTTCATCGACGTCTTCCGCCCCTGGTACGGGCCGATCCACAAGGCCTTCGCCGCGCTGCCGGCCGACGGTGCGCAGGCGCTGGAGCGCGACCTGACCGAACTGCTGACGCGCATGAACCGAGCGGGCAGTGCCTCGCTGATCGTGCCGAGCGAATACCTCGAAGTGGTCGTCACGCGGCGCTGAACATCATGGACAGCATCTTGATCGACGCGCGGCCGGTTCTGCCGGCCCAGACCTTCTGCCGCGAGGCCGGCAGCGGCCCTGCCGTTGTCTGTATCCACTGCAACGCCAGCAGCTCGTCGCAGTGGCGGCCGCTGATGGACCGGCTGGCACCACGCCACCGCGTGCTGGCGCCGGACACCCACGGCGCCGGCCGGGGTCCGGCCTGGCCGACCGACCGCACGCTGACGCTGCACGACGAAGTGGCGCTGCTGGAGCCGGTCTTCGCCCGCGCCGGCGCGCCGTTCGCGCTGGTCGGCCATTCGTACGGCGCGGCGGTGGCGCTGCTCGCCGCGCTGAAGCGGCCCGAGCGGGTGCATGCGCTGGTGCTTTACGAGCCGACGCTGTTCGCGCTGGTCGATGCCGCATCGCCGGCTCCGAATGCCGCCGACGGCATTCGCGAGACGGTGGCGCGAGCCGCGGCGGCGCTGGCCGCCGGCGATCGCGGCGCGGCGGCCGAAGCCTTCATCGACTACTGGATGGGCGCCGGCGCCTGGGCCGCCAAGCCCGAGGCGCAGCGCGGCGCGATCGAGGCCGCGGTGGTGAACGTGCAGGGCTGGGGCCGCGCGCTGCTCGACGAGACCACGCCGCTGCTGCGTTCCGCGCGCTCGAGATGCCGGTGCTGCTGATGCAGGGCAGCGAAACCACGACCTCGGCGCGCGCGGTCAGCACACTGCTCGCAGGAACGCTGCCGCGGGTCGAGACGCTGACCTTGCGAGGGGTCGGCCACATGGGCCCGATAACGCACCCGGCAGAGGTCGACATGGCCATCGAAGACTTTCTGGGGCGCCACCCGTCGCCCCGGGCGGACCGGTGATCGCCCGATCAATCAGACAGTTGTCATTGAACCCAACACCAGACGCCTGCATGGCTGCTGACCTCCAACCCCGAAGGAATCGACGTGGTCCGTCAGATCGTTTACACCCCCACGCACCGAAACCTCCCGCGACCTATAGCCAGGCGGTCAAGGCCGCAGGCCTGGTCTTCGTCTCTGGCACCGCACCCACGGATCCAGCCACTGGCGGCTTCAAAGGCACCACGATTCAGGAGCAAACCCGTCAGTGCTTGATCACTATCAGGCGATCCTTGAAGCCGCTGGCAGTTCCCTGGACAAGTTGGTCAGCGTCACAGTCGTGATGGCGGACGAAGGCGACTTCGCCGGCATGAATGAAGAGTGGCTCCGGTGGTTTCCTTCCAGCCCACCGGCGCGCCAAGGTGCGCAATCCGCGGACCATCCCTGGCTTGTTGATCTCCATCGCAGCGATTGCGGAAAGGCGGACCTGACCTCAACCTTGCCTATTCTCAAAGCTCCGTTCGGGAGCTAAGTGATCGCTTGTCGGCGGTGAACTGGGCGAGCCGACTGTCTTCTTGGGTCCGGGACTGCAACTTCACCTGAGGCAAGAGCAGCCACTCGTCGATCTTGGGCTGGATGCAACCTGGCGTCGAAGGCTGAAAGACCGGTTGAGTTAAGGCTTGTGCGACACCTGCCCTCGCGCGCAGGTGTCGCGTGCCCCTCGCTGCCTGCGGGGCAGGTGTTGCATAAGCCTTAACTTGACCGTCACTTGCAGAGCTTCGGTGAGAGGACTGTCGCTCGCCGCTTGTCGTCACCTTGCGAGGGATCGCTTTCCGCTCTATTCGAACTGACCGCCTCGGCCTTGCCACGCCACCGAACTCCGCATGCAGCACTCGCCGCATGGGCACCCAATCACACGCAGCGCCCTCACCCCAGCCCTCTCCCGCATGCAGGAGAGGGAGCAAGCACACTAGGCGACGTAAACGCGGCATGGGACTTTGCACGCCGCCCGGTTCGTGCGATAAAAACGCCATGAACGATCATGTCCTCTACGGCCACCAAGGCAGCGGCTCGGCCGCTATCGAGATCGCGCTTGCCATCGCCGGCGTCCCGCATCGCAGCGTCTCCGCGGCGTCCTGGGACGACAAGTCGGCCATCCAGGAGCTCGCCAAGGTCAACCCGCTCGCGCAGATCCCCGCGCTGGTGTGGCCCGACGGCAGCGTGATCACCGAGAGCGCCGCCATCCTGATCGAGCTCGGCCTGCGCCACCCCAAGAGCGGCCTGCTCCCCCACGATCCGAAAGACCGTGCGCAGGCCATCCGCGGCCTGGTCTACATCGTCGCCAACTGCTACGCGGCGATCGGCGTCATCGACTATCCCGAGCGGTGGTGCACGCCGGCCGACGACGACACCGGCAAGCGCATCATCGCCGGCACCAAGGCGCGGCTGCACGAGCTCTGGGAGCGGTTCGCCGACCAGTTCCAAGACGCCCCCTGGCTCGGCGGCCCGCAGCTCGGCGCGCTCGACGTGCTGGCCGCGACCGTGTCGAAGTGGTCGGGCTCGCGCGCCCACCTGGAAAAGCAGCGCCCGGAGTTCTTCCGGCTGATGCAGCGCATCGACGCGCATCCGCAGGTGGCGCCCGTCTTCGCACGCCACTGGCCCTGAAGGCAGTCAGCCGGCGGGCGGTCGACGCCGCCGCGACGACACCGCGATCCCGGCCACGGTGAGCGCGAACGCGACCGCGTGGTAGGCCTTGGGGGCCTCGCCGAGCAGCGCCGCCGACAGCAGCGCCGCGAACACCGGCGTGAGATTGGCGAAGAAGGCGGCAATCGCCGGTCCGACCGCCGCCACGCCGATACCCCAGCAGCGGTAGGCGATCAGTGACGGGCCGATGGCCACGTAGACGAGCGCCGCGGCCACCCACCCCGACCAGCGGATCGGCTGCGGCGCCACCGTCGCCTCGAGGCCGGCGAGGGCCCCGGCCCACGCCACGCCGAACAGGGTCTGAACGAGCAGGAAGGCGGCCCAATCCCACTCGGGAGGCCGCTCGTGGCCGATCGATGCGGGCGGCCGCGCGAGCAGCCAGCTGTACAGGGCCCACGAGGCGATCGCGAGCAGCATCAGCAGGTCGCCGGGCACGAAGCGCACGCGCGCGAGCTGCGCCATGTCGCCGCGCGCCAGCACCACGGCCACGCCCAGCAGCGAGAGCGCGGCGCCGACGATGGCCTGCCGCGTCGGCCGTTCCTTGAAGAACAGCGCGCCGATCGCGAGCATCCATACGGGAGAGCTGGAAGCGATCAGCGTCACGTTCAGCGGCGTGGACGTGGTGAGCGCGAGGTACTGCAGCGCGTTGTAGGCGCAGATCCCGAACAGGCCGATCGCCAGCAGCGGGCGCCAGCGCTGCACGATGCGCTGCCGCGCCGCGCGAGTCGCCACGGCCGGCCACGCCAGCGGCAGCAGCAGGGCGAGCGCCAGCGACCAGCGCAGGAGGTTCAGCATCAGCGGCGGCACGCTGCCCACCAGCAGCCGGCCGACCACGGCGTTGCCCGCCCACAGCAGCGGCGGCAGCAGCAACAGGCCGGCGACCCGGGGGGTGAGCGCCAGGGCCACTCATGCGGGCATCGCCGCGCCGCAGTTCCAGCACTGCTCGAACGGCCCGTCGACACGCTCCCGGCAATTGGGACAGACCCAGTGACGCATGGGCGGGCTGCGCAGCTCGGCGAGCAGCCGGCGCGCTTCCTCCAGGCGCGCATCGTCCAGCACCCACACTTCCGGCAGCGCCTGGTCGGGCGGGATCTCCCCGGCAATGCCGCTGGAGTACATGCGCTGCACATTGGCGTCGATGCCCCCTTGCGTGAGCATGTCGGCCCAGAGGGTGGCCAGCGCGAGGTTGGGGGCCTGGGTGAGGCGTTTCATCAACGGGGGCCGGCGCAGATGCCGGGTGGACCGGATTCTCGCCCGCCGGCACGGGCTGGCCGGCCGGCGTTAAGCTTTATCGCTCATTCGAAGGAGCGACTCCGATGCCCAAGGCGATCCTGATCCGCCGCTACGGCGGCCCCGAAGTGCTCGAGCTGGCCGACGTGGAGGTGGGCGAGCCGGGCCCAGGCCAGGTGCGTGTGCGGCACGAAGCATGCGGCCTCAACTTCATCGACGTCTACCAGCGCACCGGCCTCTACAACAACCCGCTGCCGCTGGTGCCGGGCATGGAAGGCGCCGGCATCGTCGAGGCGGTGGGCGAGGGCGTGACGCACCTGGATGCCGGAGACCGCGTGGCCTATGCCAGCCAGCCGCCCGGGGCCTACTGCGAGCGGCGCGTGATGCCGGCCAAGACCGTGGTGCGGCTGCCCGACGCGATCCCGTTCGACGTCGGCGCGGCCATGATGCTCAAGGGCCTGACCGTGCAGTACCTGCTGAAGAAGACGCAGCCCCAGGGCGGCCTGGAGACCGGCGACGCCGTGCTGTTCCATGCCGCCGCCGGCGGCGTCGGCCTGATCGCCTGCCAGTGGGCGAAGGCGATGAACCTCAACCTCATCGCCACCGCCGGCAGCGACGCGAAGTGCGCGCTGGCGCTGGAGCATGGCGCGATGGCGGCCATCAACTACCACACCGAGGACATCGTCGCGCGCGTGAAGCAGATCACCGGCGGCGCCGGCGTGAAGGTGGTGTACGACTCCGTGGGCAAGGACACCTTCGAGCGCTCGCTCGACTGCCTGCGCCCGTTCGGCCTCATGGTGTCGTTCGGCAACGCCTCCGGCCCGGTGCCGCCGATCGACGTGTTGCGGCTGTCGGCCAAGGGCTCGCTTTACCTCACCCGGCCCACGGTGTTCTCGCACCTGGCCACGCGCGAGTCGGCGCAGGAGATGGCCGACGATCTCTTCGAGGTGGTGCAGAGCGGCGCGGTGAAGATCCGAATCGACCAGCGGTATGCGCTGGCAGAGGCCGGGCGCGCCCAGCGCGATCTGGAAGCGCGCGCGACCACCGGCTCGTCGGTGCTGATCCCTTGATCAGCTCGGCGTGCGGCGCACGCGCAGCAGCTCGTCGACGATGAGCAGCACGGCGCCGGCAGTGATCGCGCTGTCGGCCACGTTGAACGAGGGGAAGTACCAGCCTGCCCAGTGCACCTGGATGAAGTCGATCACGTGGCCGTGCACGAGCCGGTCGACCACGTTGCCGAGCGCGCCGCCGAGGATCAGCGAGACGGCCAGGCAGAACAGCGTCTGCGAGGGATGGCGCAGGATCATCCACACGATGAGCCCCGACGCTGCGAAGCCGAGCACGACGAAGAACCAGCGCTGCCAGCCGTCCGCCCCGGCCAGGAACGAGAACGCCGCGCCCGGGTTGTGCGCCCGCACGAGGTTGAAGAAGGGCGCCACGTAGCGGCTGTCGCCGAGCACGAACTGCTCGACGATGATGTCCTTCGTGACCTGGTCGAGCACGATCACGAGCAGTGCGACCAGCAGCCACTGCACCAGCCCTCGCGCTGCGGACGGTCCTTCATGCCACTCGGCGGCTTTCGCCGTCACCGAAAAGGTTGCTGGTGCAGCGGCCGCAGAGCGCAGGGTGCGCGGCATCGACGCCGACGTCGTCGCGCCAGTGCCAGCAGCGCTCGCACTTGGAGGCCGCCGAAGCGCTCGACCTGCACCGCGAGCGCGTCTGCGCGGTCCAGCGTCGCGGCCGACGTGATGAGCACGAACTTCAGGTCGTCGCCGAGCGACGCCAGCACGTCGTGCTCTTCCGCCGGGGCGCCGATGCGCACCTCGGCCTGCAGCGACGAGCCCACCCGGCCCTGCACGCGCAGCGCCTCGATCTCCTTGTTCACGGCCTCGCGCACCGCGCGGATGCGCTGCCACTTCGCGAGCAGCGCCTCGTCGGGCGCGTCGAAGCGCCAGTACGTCTGCGTGAACACCGACACGCCGCCGTCGAACACCTTCCAGGCCTCCTCGGCGGTGAAGCTGAGGAACGGCGCCATCCAGCGCAGCAGCGCGTGCGTGAGGTGCCACAGCGCGGTCTGCGCGCTGCGCCGTGCCGGGCTCCCCGGCGCGGTGGTGTAGAGCCGGTCCTTCAGCACGTCGAGGTAGAACGCGCCGAGGTCCTCCGAGCAGAACACCTGCAGCTTCGCCACCACCGGATGGAACTCGAAGACCTCGTAGTGCGCCAGCACCTCGGCCTGCAGCTGCGCCGCGCGCGACAGCATCCAGCGGTCGATCTCCAGCATCTCGCCGCAAGGCACCGCATGCTGCGCGGGGTCGAAGTCGCTCGTGTTGGCGAGCAGGAAGCGCAGCGTGTTGCGGATGCGGCGGTAGCTGTCCACCACGCGCGCGAGGATCTTCTCGTCGCCCGCGATGTCGCCGGAGTAGTCGCTGGCGGCCACCCAGAGCCGGATGATCTCGGCGCCGAGCTTGCTGCTCACCTCCTGCGGCTCGATGCCGTTCTTCAGGCTCTTGCTCATCTTGCGGCCCTGCGCGTCCACCGTGAAGCCGTGCGTCAGCAGGCCGCGGTAGGGCGCGCGCCCTTCCATCGCGCAGGCGATGAGCAGGGACGAGTGGAACCAGCCGCGGTGCTGGTCGTGGCCTTCGAGATAGAGGTCGGCCTCGGGGCCGGTCTCGTGGCTGCCGCCCGGGTGCGAGCCGCGCAGCACGTGGAAGAAGGTGGAGCCGGAGTCGAACCAGACGTCCAGGATGTCGTTGCTCTTCGCGTACTGCGCCGCTTCGTCGCCCGAGCCACTCGCGCGGCTCGAGCTTCGCCCACGCCTCGATGCCGCCCTGCTCGACGAGCGCGGCCGCGCGCTCCACGAACTCGAGCGTGCGCGGATGCAGGTCGCCCGTCTCCTTGTGGAGGAAGAACGGCAGCGGCACGCCCCAGTTGCGCTGGCGGCTGATGCACCAGTCGGGGCGGTTGGCGATCATGTCGCGCAGCCGCGCGCGGCCGTTCTCCGGATAGAAGGCGGTGGCCTCTATCGCCGCCAGCGCCGTCTCGCGCAAGCGTGCGCGGCGCCTTGTCGACCGCGAACACGCCCTCGCCCTCGTCCATGCGCACGAACCACTGCGCCGCCGCGCGATAGATCACCGGCGTGCGGTGGCGCCAGCAGTGCGGGTAGCTGTGCTGCAGCCTGGCGGTGGCGAGCAGCCGATGCGCATCGCGCAGCGCATCGATGATGGCGGCGTTCGCCTTCCAGATGTTCATGCCGCCGAAGCGCGGCAGCGAGGCCTCGTACACGCCGTTGCCCTGCACCGGGTTCAGGATGTCGTCGTGCGTCATGCCGTGCGCGGTGCACGAGACGAAGTCGTCCACGCCGTAAGCCGGGCGCCGAGTGCACGATGCCGGTGCCCTCGTCGGCGGTGGCGTAGTCGGCGAGGTAGACGGGCGCGAGGCGGTCGTACAGCGGGTGCCGGAAGCGGATGCCGTCGAGCGCCGCGCCCTCGGTGGCCGCCAGCACGCTGCCCTCCAGCCCCCAGCGCTTCAGGCAGCGCTCGACCAGCGCCGAAGCCACGAGCAGCAGGCCGCGCTCGGTGTCGACCAGGCTGTACTCGAGCGCGGGGTTGAGGTTCAGCGCCTGGTTGGCCGGGATCGTCCACGGCGTGGTGGTCCAGATCACCGCGTAGGCCACCTTGGCCAGCGACGGCAGGTCGAAGGCGGCGGCGAGGCGGTCGGGCTCGGCGCACTCGAACGCGACGTCCACCGTGGGCGAGGTCTTGTCGGCGTACTCGATCTCGAACTCGGCGAGCGACGAGCCGCAGTCGAAGCACCAGTACACCGGCTTCAGGCCGCGATAGACGAAGCCGCGCTCGATCACGCGCTTGAGCGCGCGGATCTCGCCGGCCTCGTTGCCGAAGTCCATCGTGCGGTAGGGCCGGTCCCAGTCGCCGAGCACGCCCGAGGCGCTTGAAGTCGGCGCGCTGCTGCTCGATCTGCTCGGCCGCGTAGGCCCGGCTCTTGGACTGGATCTCGTCGCGCGGCAGGTGGCGGCCGTAGGTCTTCTCGATCTGGTTCTCGATCGGCAGGCCGTGGCAGTCCCAGCCCGGCACGTAGAGCGCGTCGAAGCCGGCGAGCTGGCGGCACTTCACCACCATGTCCTTCAGGATCTTGTTGACGGCGTGGCCCATG
The DNA here is from genome assembly GCA_963839465.1 of uncultured beta proteobacterium. Classification (GTDB taxonomy): domain Bacteria; phylum Pseudomonadota; class Gammaproteobacteria; order Burkholderiales; family Burkholderiaceae_C; genus CAWIVI01. The sequence goes on along the minus strand of CAWIVI010000015.1, from coordinate 125,412 downwards.
TGCAGCGAGCCGTTCGCATAGGGCGGGCCGTCGTGCAGCACGAACTTCGGCGCACCGTGGCGCGCCTCGCGCAGGCGGCGATAGATGCCTTGCTCGTCCCACTCCTTCACCCAGCCGGGCTCGCGCTTGGCGAGGTCGCCGCGCATCGGAAAGGGCGTATCGGGCAGGTTCAGCGTCGATCGGTAGTCGGTCTTGTCGTTCATGGCAGTGGGGCCGGCGGGTGCAGGGGCACCTCGAGCGCAGCGATGGGGACGGGAGGTGGATCGGACTCGATCCGGCGGATGAAGACGACCCGGACGTCAGTAAATTCGGTCGCGCGTGGTCTGCCGCCGCGTGGCGGCGTGCCAGCCTGGGGCAGTGAAGGTCGACGAGGCCATGACGCGATTCTACCGGCCCGCACTTCGCCTCAGCGCGCGAACCAGGCCCGTGCGTCTTGCGCGTCGCGATCGATGCCCTGGCGCAGAGCCTCCATCGACGCATACCGCAGCTCTTCGTGCAGCCTGTGCAGCAACTCGACGCGCACGCACGCGCCGTAGCCCGCATCCGGCGGCAGCGGCCAGTCGAGGCAATGCACCTCGAGCAGCACGCGGCCGGCGTCTTCCACCGTCGGCCTCACGCCGAGATTCGCCACGCCCGGCAACGCCTGTGGCGACAGCCCGTGCACGCGCACGACGAAGATCCCGGCCGCCGCCGGGCGCGCATGCCGGAACCGCAGGTTCAGGGTACGGAAGCCCGAGGTCCCGGCCGAGCTTGCGACCGTGCAGCACGTGGCCGCTGATGCTGTAGGGACGGCCCAGCAAATCCGCGGTGGCCGCCATGTCACCGGCCGCCAGGGCCGCGCGCACCGCCGAGCTCGACACCCGCGTGCCATGCACCTCGTAGCTCATCATGCGCGCCACGTCGAAGCCGGCCGCCGCGCCGGCGCGGTCGAGCATGGCGTAGTCGCCCGCGCGGCGCAGGCCGAAGCGGAAGTCGTCGCCGACCAGCACGTAGCGCGCGTGCAGCCCGTCCACCAGCACGTCCCGAATGAACGCCTCGGGCGGCTGCGACGCCAGGGCCTGGTCGAAGCGCAGCACCACCGCCTGGTCGATGCCGCAGCGCTCCAGTTCCGACAGCTTGTCGCGCAGCGTGGCGATGCGTGGCGGCGCCGTGTCCAGGCGGCCGGCGCGCTCGGCGAAGAAATCGCGCGGGTGCGGCTCGAACGTCAGCACGCAGCTCGGCACGCCGCGGTGGCGCGCCTCGTTCGTGAGGAGGGCGAGCATGGCCTGGTGGCCGCGGTGCACGCCGTCGAAGTTGCCGATCGTCAGTGCGCAGGCGCTCGCCACGCCGGGGTGGTGGAAGCCGCGGAAGACTTGCATGGCGCCGCGATTATGAGCGGCGCTCAAGGCCATCCGTCGAGCCAGCGCCAGCTGCCGGGCGGCAGGTCGTGCGGAAGTCGCAGCGGGCCGAACTCGCTGCGGTGCAGCGTCTCCACCCGGTTGCCGGCCGCCGCCACCATGCGCTTCACCTGGTGGTAGCGGCCCTCGGTGATGGTCAGCCGCAAGGCGCGCTCGCCGGTGGCCTCGCAGCCTGCCGCGCGCACGGGCAGCGGGTCGTCGTCGAGCACCACGCCCTCCAGCAGGCGCTCCACCATCTTCGGCGCCACGGGGTGCCGGGTGCCGACTTCATACACCTTGGGCACCTGCTTCTTCGGCGACGTGAGCCGGTGGATCAGCGGCCCGTCGTCGGTGAGCAGCAGCAGCCCGGTGGTGTCGGCGTCGAGCCGCCCCACCGGCTGCAAGCCGCGGCGGCACAGCGGCTGCGGCAGCAGCGCCAGCACGCTCGGCCACGCGGAAGGCCGCTGCGAGCACTCATGCCCCGTCGGCTTGTGCATGAGGATCAGCGCCCGCTCGCGGTAGGGCCACGGCTGGCCATCGACCTCGAACACCAGCCCTCGAGGCTCCACGGGCGCGGCCGGATCGTCCAGCATCTGGCCGCCGATGCGCACGCGCCCCGAGCGCGCCAGCGCCGTGCACTCGCGCCGCGAGCCGAAGCCCTGCGAGAACAGCAGCTGCGCCAGGTTCACGGGCGGAAGGTCAGACGGGCGGCGCGAGGTCGCGCGCCGCGGGGATGCCGGGCACCCCGCTCGCATGGTGGATGGCGCTCAGCACGGCGCGCGACACGGCCTCGGCTGCCAGGGCCCCAAGCACCGTCATCGACGCCGGCTGGCCGCTCGTACCCGTGGCCAGCGCGAAGAGCGTGTCGCCGTCGGCCATCGTGATCGGGTTGACGCAGCGCGCGATCCCGTTGTGCGCCAGCGACGCGAGACGGTTCGCCTGCGCCTTCGTGAGCACGGCGTCGGTCGCGACCACGCCGATGGTGGTCGCGCTGCCGGCCGGCGTGGGCGAGGGCAGCTCGCCGCGCTCGAGCGCGCGCAGGCTCCCCAGCAGGTGGCGGCCGTCGCGCGTGCGCGCGCCGGCCAGCGGCTCGCCCGTGGAAGGATCGATCACGTCGCCCACCGCGTTCACCGCCACGAGCGCCGCCACGGTGACGCCGCCCGAGGTGATGGCGGCCGTGCCGAAGCCGCCTTTCATTGCGCGCTCGAAGCCGAACAGCTTGCCCACCGTCGCGCCGGCGCCCGCGCCCACGTTGCCCTGCTCGGGCGGGGCGTCCGTCGCGCTGGCGCAGGCGGCATGGCCGGCCGCCGCATCGGGGCGGATGCGCGCGTCGCCGATCCACAGGTCGAACAGCACGGCCGCCGGCACGATCGGCACGCGCATCGGGCCGACCGCGAAGCCGCGCCCGCGTTCCTCGAGCCAGCGCATGACGCCGCCGGCGGCGTCGAGCCCGAAACCGCTGCCGCCCGTGAGCAGCACCGCATGCACCTGCTCCACCAGGGCGCCGGGCGCCAGCAGGTCGGTCTCACGCGTGCCGGGGGCGGCGCCGCGCACCTCGACGCCGCACACGGCGCCGGGCTCGACCAGGACGACCGTGCAGCCCGTGGCGCGACGCGTGTCCGTGAAGTGGCCGATCTTCAGGCCGGCGAGGAGGGGGGCGGTCATGCCGCCATTGTGGGGCGAGGACGCCGGCACGCACGGCTGCCGGGGCCGCTCAGGCGAACACCCCCGCCGTGTCCTGCATCCGCGCGCTCACTTCGCCGAGGTGATGCATCGTGTCGCCGAACGCCAGCTCCAGCATCGTCAGCCGCTTGAAGTAGTGCGAGCCCGCGTATTCGTCGGTCATGCCGATGCCGCCGTGCAGCTGCACGCACTCCTGGCCCACGAGCCGCATCGAGCGTCCGAGCTGCACCTTCGCCTGCGACAGCGCACGTCGCCTTGCGGCGGCCGGCTCGCCCAGCTTCAGGCTCGCGTAGTAGCTCATCGACCGGCCGAGCTCGAGCTGCATCTTCACGTCCGCGATGCGATGGCGCAGCGCCTGGAAGCTGGCGATCGGCACGCCGAACTGCTTGCGCGTGTTCATGTACTCGGCGGTGAGCTCCACCATCCGCTCCATCAGGCCCACGCCTTCCGCACAGACGGCCGCGATGCCGACGTCCACCGCCTGCTCCAGCGCGGCGAGCCCGTCTTCGGCAATGAGCGCCGCCGGCGCGGCCGCCAGCTTCACTTCGGCCGCCCGCGCGCCGTCCTGCGTCGGATAGCCGGTCACGCTGCAGCCCTCGGCGCCCTTCGCGACGAGGAAGAGCCCGATGGTGCCCGCGTGCACCGCCGGCACGACGAACGCATCGGCCTCGTCGCCCGCCGGCACGACGCTCTTGGCGCCCTCCACGACCCAGGCGTCGCCCGCCCGCCGGGCTTGCGCCTCGACGCGGTCGAGCCGGTAGCGCGCACGGCGCTCCTGGTGAGCCAGCACCACGAGCGCGGAGCCGTCGGCGATCTTCGGCAGCCATTGCGACTTCAGCGGCTCCGGAGCGCCCGAGAGCAGCGTGGGCGCCACCAGCGCGCCGGCGGCATAGGGCGCATTGACCAGGCCGCGCCCCAGCTCTTCCATCACCACCATCGCCTCGACAGCGCCGAAGCCCATGCCGCCGTAGTCCGCATCGACGGCGAGCCCGGTGAGGCCGAGGTCGGCCAGCTCAACGTAGACCGCCCGTGTCGCGCCACCCGCCTTGGCGAGACCGTGGCGACGCTCGAAGGTGTAGCCCTTGTCGACCCAGCGGTGCACCGCGTCGCGCAAGGATTGCTGGTCTTCGGTGAATTCGAAATCCATGGCTCAGCTCCCGAGCACCGTCTGGGCGACGATGTTGCGTTGCACTTCGTTCGAACCGCCGTAGATGGTGGTCTTGCGCGTGTTGAAGTAGGCGGACGCGAGCGGCGCGAGGTAGGCCGCGGCCACCTGGTCGCCCTGCCATCCGGCTTCCATCGCCTCGTGGACGAAAGGCAGCGTGTACGGGCCGCCCGCGAGCATCATCAACTCGGTATAGCGCTGCTGGATCTCGCTGCCCCGTATCTTCAGCAGCCCGGCAACGTCGAGCGCCTTCTTGCCGCCGCCCTCCGCGGAGAGCACGCGCAGCACCATCATCTCCAGCGCCACGATCTCCACTTCGAGCAGGGCGACCTGGTCGCGGAAGCGCTGATCGTCGTACACGCCCTCGGCCTTCGCGATGCGCTTGAGACGCTCGAGCTCGCGCTTGGCGCGGTTCACGTCGGCGATGTTCGTTCGCTCGTGGCCCAGCAGGTACTTGGCATAGGTCCAGCCCTTGTTCTCCTCGCCCACGAGGTTCTCCGCCGGCACCTCGACGTTGTCGAAGAACACCTCGTTCACCTCGTGTTCGCCGTCGAGGGTGATGATGGGCCGCACCGTGATGCCGGGCGACTTCATGTCGATGAGCAGGAACGAGATGCCGGTCTGCGGCTTGCCCTCGGTGCTCGTGCGCACGAGGCAGAAGATCCAGTCGCCGTACTGCCCGAGCGTGGTCCAGGTCTTCTGGCCGTTCACGAGGTACTTGTCGCCGTGGCGCTCGGCCCGCGTCTTCACCGAGGCGAGGTCCGAGCCCGCGCCGGGCTCGCTGTAGCCCTGGCTCCACCACACTTCGCCGCTCATGATCCCGGGCAGGTGGCGCCTGTGCTGCTCCGGCGAGCCGAAGGCCATGATCACGGGCGCCACCATCACCGGGCCGAACGGCACGATGCGCGGCGCGCCCGCCAGCGCCAGCTCCTCCTCGAAAAGGTGGCGCTGGATGGCGTTCCAGCCCGGCCCGCCGAACTCCTTCGGCCAGCCGTAGCCGAGCCAGCCCTTCTTGCCGAGGATCTTGGCCCAGCCCTGCAGATCGTCGCGCGACAGGCGCAGCGCGTTGTGCACCTTGTGGCTGATCTCCTTCGGCAGGCTCTCGGCCACCCAGTTGCGGATCTCGTTGCGGAACGCCAGCTCTTCCGGCGTGAAGTTCAGGTCCATCGTCGTCTCCAGGCGAACGAACCGGTTTTTAGCACGATCGTTCTATTTGTTCCTGTCCCGGCCGCGACACAGGTTACTCCTGAGCCCATTGGGCGAGCTATCGCCGCTGGAGGCGAAGGACGTCGTTCTCCTGCCGAAGCTGGAAGCGGCCGAGAAACGAGTTGCCGAGCAGGACGAACGGCATCTCGCCCGGCACGACCACGGCCTGCACGTTCGCGATCTCCACGTCGCCGATGCGCACCGAGTTCAGCGAGACGATGCGCATCGCCACCGCGCCGTTGGCGGTCTGCCCCACCCCCACCGGAGCGTTCCTCCAGTCGAGCCCGATGCGCTCGGCATCGGCCTGCCCGATGGCCACCGACGTGGCGCCGGTATCCACGACGAACCGCACCGGCCGCCCATTGATCGCGCCCGCGGCAAAGAAGTGCCCGCCCGCGCCCGCCGCCAAGGTGATGTCCGAGCCACCGGCCGGCGCACTGCCGCCGCCCAGGCTCACCGGCGTACCGATCGAGAGCGTCACCCGCTTGCCCTCCACCTCCACGTCAGCCTGCCCGCCAACCACCGACAGCAGCTTCACCCCCTGCACCCGGGACCCCACCGACACCGTCCGAGGCTGCCCGTCGATCACCAGCAACGCCGCCCGCTCGCCCATAGCTGCCGTTGAGCGTCACCGTCAGCCCGTGCGCCACACCAACACCGGCGAGCGCCAGCGAGGCCACCATCAAGCGGACACCCCGGATCCGGCTGCGCCGGTCCGGTGGTGGCGCCCCCTTGAGGGGAGCGGCCAGCGGCCGCTTCGGGGGTGGTCACATTCAGCGCCCCCTTGGGGGGAGCGGCCGGAGGCCGCTTCGGGGGGAGCATCTATTCCCTGAAGTTCGTGAACGACAACGGCTGGTCCGCGACTTCGCGCCGCACCAGGGCCATGGCGGCCTGGAGGTCGTCCCGCTTGGTGCCGGAGATGCGCACCACGTCGCCCTGGATCGCCGACTGCACCTTGATCTTGCTCTGCTTCACGAGCGAGGAGATCTTCCTCGCGGTGTCGCTGTCGATGCCCGCCTTCACGCGCACCACCTGCTTCACCTTGTCGCCGCCGATCTTCTCCACCTTGGCGGTGTCGTCGAGGAAGCGCACGTCCACGCCGCGCTTGGCGAGCTTGGCGAGCAGGATGTCCTTCACCTGGGCGAGCTGGAAATCGCTGTCGGCGAGCAGCGTGAGCTCCTTGCCCTTGTCCGCGGATTCGACCTGCGCGCTCGATCCCTTGAAGTCGAAGCGCGTGTTGATTTCCTTGTTGGACTGGTCGACCGCATTGCGCAATTCGACCAGGTCGGGTTCGAGAACGGTGTCGAAGCTCGGCATGGGGGAAAATTCTGCCATGCAAACCCCCGGCCCGGAGTTGTCGATCGAGCGCGGCGTGAACTTGCGCGCGCTGAACGCCTTCGGCCTGCCCGCGCAAGCCCGCACGCTCGTGCGCGTGACGGGCGACGCGGTGATCCGTCGGCTGCTCGCGCATCCCGAGCACGGCCGCGCGCCGAAGTTCGTGCTCGGCGGCGGCAGCAACGTGCTGCTCACGCGCGACATCGAGGCCGTGGTGCTCAAGGTCGAAGTGGCCGGCCGCCGGCTCGTGGAGGAGCGGCCCGACGCCTGGATCGTCGAGGCGGGCGGCGGCGAGACGTGGCACGACTTCGTCGCCTGGACGCTCGACCACGGCTACCCCGGCCTCGAGAACCTTGCGCTGATCCCCGGCACGGTGGGGGCCGCGCCGGTGCAGAACATCGGCGCCTACGGCGTCGAGCTGAAAGACCGCTTCGATTCCCTCGACGCGGTGGATCTCGTCACGGGCCGCAGCGTGCGGCTGGACGCGACCCTGTGCCGCTTCGCCTACCGCGACAGCGTGTTCAAGGGCGAGCTGGCCGGCAAGAGCGTGATCACGCGCGTCCGGTTCCGCCTGCCCAAGCCGTGGGCGCCGGTGCTCGGCTACCTCGACCTCGAGCGCAAGATGCACGAGAGCGGCATCGCCGCACCGGACGCGCGGCAGGTGTTCGACTGGGTGTGCGAGATCCGGCGCGGCAAGCTGCCGGACCCGGCCGCCATGGGCAACGTCGGCAGCTTCTTCAAGAACCCGGTGGTCACGGCCGACCAGTGCCGCGACATCATCGGCCGCGACCCGGAGATCGTGCACTACCCATTGCCGGACGGCAGCGTGAAGCTGGCCGCAGGCTGGCTCATCGACGCCTGCGGCTGGAAGGGCAAGTCGATCGGCCGCGCCGGCGTGTACGAAAAGCAGGCGCTGGTGCTCGTGAACCGCGGCGGCGCAAGCGGCGCGGAAGTGCTCACGCTGGCCCGCGCAATCCAGGAGTCGGTGTACGGCCGGTTCGGCATCCGGCTGGAGCCTGAGCCGGTGGTGATGTAGGATACAGAAATCTGTATCTTGATCCCAGATGATGAGAACCGCAGATGAAGACCACGCTCGACCTTGACGATGCCCTGCTCGTGAAAGCCAAGGCCCTCGCTGCACAGCAACACACCAGCCTCACGCGCCTGATCGAAGAGGGCCTGCAACTGCGCCTGCGCGCCCGAAGGCCGCCGAAGAAGTCCGTGAAGCTCCCGGTGTTCCATGGCGAGGGGGGCTTGGCAAGCGGTCTCGACGGCTTGAGCAACAGGGCCATGCGGGACGCCGCAGATCAGGATGATGACCTTTGACGCCCGACGTGAATGTCCTGGTGGCCGCATCGCGCAGTGATCACCCCCATCACGCTGCCGCGCGCACCTGGCTGCAGGATGCCTTGGCCAACGCAAGCACCGGCTCGGCGATCAAGTTGCAGCCCATGGTCATCGCCAGCTTCCTGCGGCTGGTGACGCACAAGAGAATCTTCGTCAAGCCGACACCGACGGCCGCCGCCCTGCGTTTCATCGACGCGTTGCTTGGATCGGCCGGTGTCGAGTGCCCGGGGCTGGGCCCGGAGTGGCCGGTACTGCGACGCCTGTGCGATGAGATGGCCCTGGCCGCGAACGACATTCCCGATGCATGGCTGGCGGCCGCAGCCATCCATCAGGGCGAGCACGTCGCGAGCTTCGATGCGGACTTCAAGCGGCTGCTGCCGCGCTCTCAGTTCACCCTGCTGAAACCTTGATCCGCGCCGCGCGCTGAAGGCGTCACGCCCTCGGCCGCCACCAGCAGTCCCTCGCGGGCGCAGGCGGCCTGGGTGAGGGCGAGCAGATCGTCGAACCGCGCCAGGTGCTCCGCCCCCAGGGCCGTGGCGCGGTGGATGTGCTGGGCCACTTCCGCGATCGCCTTCAAGCCGAGGTTGAGCGCCGCCCCGCGGGCGCCGTGCGCCGCCTGGCGCGCGTCGTCCAGCGCGCCGCGCCGCAGCGCCTCGTGCATGCGCGACGATGCCTGGCGCGCGTCGGCGAAGAAGGTCGCCAGCAGCGACACGAAGCGGTCGTGCGACATGAGGGCACGCACGCCCACCAGCACCGTGCGGTCGAACAGGTCGTCGTCGGCGGCTCCGGCCGGCGGCTCGGCGACTGATGCCGCGCCGCGCATGCCGAACATGCGGGCGAAGAGGGCGCCCAACTCGTGCACCCCCACCGGCTTGCTGAGGAAGTCGTTCATGCCGGCAGCCAGGCAGCGGACCCGCGTCTCCGGAAAGACATCGGCCGTGAGCGCGACGATCGGCACCCGGCCCTCCGGCCCGGCGAGCGAGCGGATCGCCTGCGCGGCCTCCGCGCCGTCCATCACCGGCATGTGCAGGTCCATCAGCACGATGTCGAAGCGGCGCGCGCTCGCCGCCAGCAGCGCCTCGCGGCCGTTGTCGACGAAGGTCGCGTCGTGCTCCAGCCGGTCCAGCAGCGCGGCCAGGTACTTGCGGTTCACTGCATGGTCCTCCGCCACCAGCACCTGCAGCCGGTGCGACGGCGCGGCCGGCACCGACGGCGCCTTCGGCAGCGCGGCCGCCGCGTTGGCGGCCGGCACCAGCGGCATGGAGAACACGAACGTGCTGCCCGCGCCCGGCGTGCTGGTGACGCGGATGTCGCCGCCCATCAGGCGCGCCAGGTTGCGCGAGATCTCCAGGCCGAGCCCGGCGCCCCCATGGCGGCGCGAGCGGGTGGAGTCCCCTTGCGTGAAGCGCTGGAACAGCCGCGCCAGCGTGCCCTCGTCCATCCCGACGCCGGTGTCGGCGACCGTGAACTCGACCTGCCGCACGAACGCAGCCGACGCCTCGGTGCCGTCTCCGGGCTTCGACGACCATCTGTCGCGAACCGGGCGCGCAGCGTCACCGAGCCCGCATCGCTGAACTTGATGGCGTTGCTGGTCAGGTTGAACAGCACCTGCTTCACGCGGGTGGGATCGGCGCGCACACGATCGGGCAGCGAAGGGTCGAGCTCGATGCGCAGCGCCAGCCCCTTGGACATCGCCTGCGGCCGCATCAGCGCCTCCACGTCGCGCACGAGCCGGGACAGGTCCACGTCGTCGGCCGTCAGGCTCATGGTGCCGGATTCGAGCTTCGACATGTCGAGGATGTCGTTCAGGATCACCAGCAGGTGATCGGCCGATTCGGTGGCCGTGCGCAGCATGTCGAGCTGGCGCGGCGCGAGGCCGGTGTCGCGCAGCAGCGAGAGCATGCCGAGCAGGCCCTGGAAGGGCGTGCGGATCTCGTGGCTCATGTTGGCCAGGAACTCGCTCTTGGCGCGGCTCGCCGCCTCGGCCTCCCGCCGCGCCTCGCGCAGGCTGGCGGCCAGCGCCTCCAGCCCGCGCCGCCGCGCGTCGAGCTGGCGCATCTGGCGCACCGTGATGACCGCGAAGACGAGGGCGGTCACCGACAGCAGCACCGTGAGCCACATCGCGACCCGGTTGTGCTGCCGCACGGCCATGTGGCGCTGACGTGACCTGCTGCGCCACGTGATGCGACGCGTCGAGCGTCATCGTGTGGATCGGCATGTTCAGCGCCTCGAGGCCGGGCTCCAGCGCCAGCAGCGCCTCGCGCGAGAACGGCACGGCGGGGCGCTCGCCGAACAGCAGGTCGGCCCGGCGGACGAAGTTGCGCAGGTCGCGCATCGTCGCGTCGAATTCCTGCCGGTCGAGCATCACGCGCACGGCGCGCTCGGTCTCCATCAGGCCGACGCGGCTCACGAAGATGTCGTAGCGCAACTGCAGCCCCTCGCGGTCGAGAGGCCGCCGCTCGTCCAGCGCCTCCTTCCAGCTTGCGCGCAGGCGCAGGTACTCCGTCTCGAGCTCATACATGCTGAGCGTGAAGTAGTCGTCCTGGTACTGCACCGTGAGGTTCAGCAGCTGGAACTGGCGCGACTGCACGTAGGCCACGCCGGCCAGCGCGATCACCAGCACGAAGCCGATGATGCCCACCAGGGTGCCGTGACGCCAGCGCGGCAGCCGGTGCGGGCTCTGTCGGCTCACGCTCACAAGACTTCCACGGCCTTCAGTTGCCATGCCGACCGGCTGTAGTAGACCGCGTTGCGCAGCTCGGGCTTGCTGTCGAACGGGTAGATGATGAACAGCGGCCCCTTGTCGCGCACCGGCATCGGCCGGTCGTCGAGCAGCCGTGCGACGAGGATGTCGTGCAGCTGGGCATCTGCGAACGGGATGTCCACCCGGTAGTCGTTGAAGGCCAGCGCGCGCAGCGTGGTGCCTTGAGCGCCGGCGGCGGCGAGCACGTCGCGCAGCAGCGGCCCGGTGAACTTGCGCGGCTGCGCATACCAGGGCGTCTTGGTGGTGAAGCTGCCCTGCGGCATCTGCTCCAGCATGGCCATGTCGAACACCGCACTGCGGGCCGTCGTTGGGCAGCGCGACGCGCCCGCTCACGGTCAGCACCACCGCTCCGCGCGGTGCCTCCAGCGCGAGCACGGCCGGGGCGCGCGAGGCGAGCGCGCCGCCCGCGAGCCCGAAAGCCAGCGCCCGGCGCAGGCGGTTCATCCCTTGGCGTCCTTCGGCGCGGCCGCATCGCCGCCCAGCTTCGGCAGCGCCGCGCTGTCGCCGAGCGACAGCAGCCCGGCGCGGGCATACGTGACGAGCTTCTCGCGCGTGTCGGCGATGTCGAGGTTGCGCATCGTGAGTTGCCCGATGCGGTCGGCCGGCGAGAAGCTGGACTCGCCCTTTTCCATCGTGAGCCGCTCCGGGCGGTAGCTGAGGTTGGGCGAGCGCGTGTCCAGCAGCGAGTAGTCGTTGCCGCGGCGCAGCTCCAGCGCCACTTCTCCCGTCACGGCGCGCGCCACCCACCGCTGCGCCGCCTCGCGCAGCATGATGGCCTGGGGGTCGAACCAGCGGCCCTGGTAGAGCAGGCGGCCGAGCCGGCGGCCCTGGTCGCGGTACTGCTCGATGGTGTCCTCGTTGTGGATGCCGGTGACCAGCCGCTCATAGGCGATGAACAGCAGCGCCATGCCGGGCGCCTCGTAGATGCCGCGGCTCTTGGCCTCGATGATGCGGTTCTCGATCTGGTCGCTCATGCCGAGCCCGTGGCGGCCGCCGATGCGGTTCGCCTCCATCATCAGTGCGACGGGGTCGGCGAACTCGCGGCCGTTGAGCGCCACCGGGCGGCCCTCGTCGAAGCGCACCGTCACCTCCTCGGCCTTCACCGGCACGTCGTCGCGCCACGCGGCCACGCCCATGATCGGCTGCACGATGCGGATGCCGCTGGACAGCTGCTCGAGATCCTTCGCCTCGTGCGTGGCGCCCAGCATGTTGGAGTCGGTGGAGTACGCCTTCTCCGACGACATCTTGTAGGCGTGGCCCTTGCGGCCCATGTAGGCCGACATCTCCGCGCGGCCGCCGAGCTCGTCGATGAAAGCCTGGTCGAGCCACGGCTTGTAGATCTGCAGTGCCGGGTTCGCGAGCAGACCGTAGCGGTAGAAGCGCTCGATGTCGTTGCCCTTGTAGGTGCTGCCGTCGCCCCAGATGTTGACCTCGTCCTCCTTCATCGCGGCCACGAGCATCGTGCCGGTGACCGCACGCCCGAGCGGCGTGGTGTTGAAGTAGGTGCTGCCCGCCGTGGAGACGTGGAACGCGCCGGCCTGCAGCGCAGCCAGCCCCTCGGCGACGAGCTGCGCCCGGCAGTCCACCAGGCGCGCCTTCTCGGCCCCGTATTGCAGCGCGCGCCGGGGGATGTCGTCGTAGTCGGGCTCGTCCGGCTGGCCGAGGTGGGCGGTGTAGGCATAGGGCACCGCGCCCTTCTCGCGCATCCACAGAAGCGCGGCGCTGGTGTCCAGGCCGCCGGAGAAGGCGATGCCGACCTTCTGGCCGGCGGGGAGATGCTGGAGGATGGTGGCCATGGGGGCTTCGGGATCGGCGAGCCGTTGATTCTAGGGGGGCCGGCGGCGCACCCTGTTCAACATGTCACGTATCGGACAGTCGTGCGGTCGGGGCACGGGCCTCCCTGCGATAAGCTGGCGCGATGCCCTCGACGCCTCCCCCCGCCGAGGCGTCCCGCGACGCCGGCGACGCGTTGCCCGTCGGCGCGCGGCTGGCGGAGTTCGAGCTGCGCGCCGTGCTGGGCGTCGGCGGCTTCGGCATCGTCTACCGGGCCTGGGACCACGCGCTCGAGCGCGAGGTGGCCCTGAAGGAATACATGCCCGCGGCGCTCGCGGCGCGCGGGCGCGACCAGCGCGTGTCGCTGCGCTCGGCGGCGCATGCCGAGACCTTCGCCGTGGGCTTGCGTTCGTTCGTGAACGAGGCGCGCATGCTGGCGCGCTTCGACCACCCCTCGCTCGTCAAGGTCTATCGGTTCTGGGAAGACCACGGCACGGCCTACATGGTGATGCCCTGCTACCGGGGCCGCACGCTGCGCGAGGTGCGCCAGGCGATGGACGAGCCGCCCGACGAAGCCGCGTGCCGTGCCGTCGTCGACCCGCTGCTGTCGGCGCTGGACCTGCTGCACCACCAGGACGTCTATCACCGCGACATCGCGCCCGACAACATCCTCGTCGGCGACGACGGCATTCCCGTGCTGCTCGACTTCGGCGCCGCGCGCCGGGCCGTCTCCGACCGCACGCAGTCGCTCACGGCCATCCTGAAGCCGAACTTCGCGCCGCTGGAGCAGTACGCGGACGTCTCGTCCATGCGCCAGGGCCCCTGGACGGACCTGTACGGCCTGGGCGCCACCGTTTACTACTTCCTCACCGGGCAGGCGCCGATGCCGGCCGCCGCCCGTGCGCTGCAGGACGAGCTCGCGCCGCTGTCGAGCATCGAGCCGCCGGGCTGCTCGCACGACTTCCTCGCCGCCTTCGACTGGGCGCTCGCGCTGCGGCCGCCCGACCGGCCGCAGAGCGTCGTGATGCTGCGCGACGTGCTCGACGGCCGCATGGGCGTGCCGAGCACCGTGCGGCGCGACACCACGCAGCCCGGCGTCACGGCGCGCAGCGTGGGCGGCTGGAGCGCGCAGTCCATCGCCCCCACCGTCACGCTGCCGCCGTCCGTGGACGTGCCCACCGAGCCTGCGCCGCTCGACGATGCGGTGCCCGTCGATCGAGCCGAGGTCCGGCGGCCCCTCCCGGTACGACGCGTCGCCGGCGAGCCGGCCACCGTCCCGGCCCCGACCCCGGCGCTGCGCGTCGCGGCTTCGCGCCGCGCTCGCGTGCCGCTCGTCGCCACCACCGCCGGCGCGACGCTGCTGGCGGCCGCGCTCTGGTGGGCGCAGCTGCCGCGCCCGACCGCCGCCGAGGCGGCAGGCCCACTGGCCGCGACCGAGGCGGACTCGCCGCGGGCCCGTCCGGCCGTCGACGTTCCGCGGCCGCACGCCTCGCCGCTGCCCGTGGCGCGGGTGACCGCCGCCCCGGCCCCGGCGGGCGACCCAGCCACGCCGTGCAGCGGTCCAGCGTTCGGCGGCCACGCTCCCGCCCGGCCCGCGCGAGCTCTGCGGCGACCGCATGATCATTGCGCTCGTGGCCTGCATGAAGCGCGAATGCGGGCGGCCGGAGCTGGCACAGCACGCGGAGTGCCAGCGCCTGGCCACGCTCGAGACCCCGCAGCCACAGCCGTAGTCCAGGCGTCCGCGCAGCGGACTCCTGCGGGAAACGCCGATGGAGCGCGTGCCCGCGCTCGGCTACACCAGCGGCATGACGCCCCACGAATCGTTCTGGCCGCGGCGGCTGCCGCACGAGCTGCACGTGCCGCGCACGTCGCTGTGGTTCAACCTCGAGGTCACGGCGCGCCGCCATCCCGACAAGGCGGCCTTCGTCTTCTTCGGCCGCACGCTCACCTGGGGGCAGGTGCACGAGCAGGCGCAGGCGCTGGCCGGCTGGCTGCAGCGGCACGGGGTCGGCGCCGGCGACCGCGTGCTGCTGTACATGCAGAACTGCCCGCAGTATGTGGTCGCGTTCTATGCCGTCATGCGCGCCAATGCGGTGGCGGTGCCGGTGAACCCGATGAACCGTGCCGAGGAGTTCGGGCACTACATCCGTGATCCGCGGGCCCGTGCCGCCATCGTGAGTGCAGAACTGGCGGGCATCGTGGCGGCGGCCGACGAGGCGCTGCCTCCGGATCAGCGCCTGGCCCACGTGGTGGTCGCGCGCTATGCCGACGCGCTGCCCGAGCCGGGCGCGACGCAGGAGGAGCCCTGGCCCGCGGCATGGCGCGACTGGCTGCTGGCCGACCCGCCGCTGCCCGCCGGCGCCGCCCGCTGGACGGATGCGATCGCCGCCGGCCATGCGCCCGGTCCGCACACGGCGCAGGCGGACGACCTCGCGCTGCTGCCCTACACCTCGGGCACCACCGGCATGCCCAAGGGCTGCATGCACCCGCACCGCACGCTGATGCACAACGCAGTGGCCGCCGGCCTCTGGAGCCACGGCAGCGCGGAGACGGTGAGCCTGGGCGTGGTGCCGATGTTCCACATCACCGGGCTGATGTACGGCGTGGTCGCCCCGGCCTACTCGGGCTCCACCGTCATCGTCATGCCGCGCTGGGACCGCGAGCTCGCCGGGCGGCTGATCTCGCAGCACCGGGTGACGCACTGGACCTGCATCCCGACGATGATCATCGACCTCTTCGCGAGCCCCAACTACAAGCGCTTCGACCTGTCCAGCCTCACCTACCTCTCCGGCGGCGGGGCGGCGATGCCGCACGCGGTGGCGCAGCGGCTGCGCGACGAGTTCGACCTCACCTTCGCCGAGGGCTACGGCCTCACCGAAACCGCGGCGCCGACCCACGCCAACCCGCCCGAGCACGCCAAGCTGCAGTGCCTCGGCATCCCGCTCTTCGGCACCGACTCGCGCATCGTCGACCCGGTGACGTTCGAGGCGCTGCCCGTGGGCGACGTGGGCGAGATCGTCACGGCCGGCCCGATGGTGTTCGACGGCTACTGGGGCCACCCGGAGGCCACCGCCGCGGCGTTCATCGAGATCGACGGCAAGCGCTTCTTCCGCACCGGCGATCTGGGCCGCATGGACGAGGAGGGCTACTTCTTCATCACCGACCGCCTCAAGCGGATGATCAACGCGAGCGGCTACAAGGTGTGGCCCTCGGAGGTGGAGCTGCTGCTCTACAAGTGCCCCCTGGTGCAGGAGGCCTGCATCATCGCCGCGCGCGACGCCTACCGCGGCGAGACCGTCAAGGCCGTGGTCGTGCTGCGCCAGGAAGCCCGCGGCCGCACGGCGCCGGAAGACATCGTGGCCTGGGCGCGCGAGCACATGGCCGCGTACAAGGTGCCGCGCATCGTCGAGTTCGTCGACGCCCTGCCGAAGTCCGGCTCGGGCAAGGTGATGTGGCGCGCGCTGCAGGAGCAGGAGAACGCCGAGCGCGCCTGATCAGAAGCGCGACCCGGGCTGCTTCAGGAACTCGATCTCCTCGGGCGTCGAGGCGCGCCCGAGGATGGCGTTGCGGTGCGGAAACCGGCCGAAGCGCTCGATCACGTCGTGGTGCTTGCGCGCCCACTGCGCCTGGTCGTTGAGATCGGCATCCCGGGCGAAGAGCCGCAGCGCCTCGCGCTGCGCCTCGATGTCCTCGGCGTGCTCGAAGGGCAGGTAGACGAACACGCGCTGCCGCGTCGGCAGCGCCTCGTCATGCCCCTGCCGCACCATGCGGCGCGCCCCGTCCAGCGCCAGCGGGTCGCCCGCGAAGGCGCGCGGCGTGCCGCGAAAGGCATTGCGGGTGAACTGGTCGAGCACGAGGAGGCGCGCCAGCGCGCCGCGCGGCGTGTCCGCCCAGCCGTCGAGCCCGCCGGCCAGCGCCGATTCGATCAGCGCGCCGAAGCGCTCGGCGATCTCGCGATCGAACGCGGGGTCGGCGCGGAACCACTCCGGTCGCTCGACGGGGAGGGGGCCGAACCAGAAGTCGAGGATGTCGTCGGCTTGCAGCATGCTTCCCTCAAGAGCTGACCGGCTTCAGCGCCACCGGCGTCACTTCCACCGACTCGTCGCGCCCGCCCACCCACACCTGGCCGTCCTGCACGGTGAACTGGAGCTGCATCGAGCGCGCCGCCAGCGACGCGAGGGCGCGGCTTTCAGCGGCAGGAATCTGCCAGACGGCGAGGTTGGCTGCACGCGCCACCCGGGTCGCCAGGCCTTGCCACCAGATCTGCGTGGACGTGCCGTAGGCGAACACGCTCACCCGGTCGGCCCGTCCGGCCGCGCGCAGCAGCCGGCGCTCGTCCGGCTGGCCGACCTCGACCCATTGCACGAGGCGCCCGGTGAGGTCGCGCTGCCACAGGTCCGGCTCGTCGGCGTCGGACAAGCCCTTCGCGAACTCCAGGGCGCCCTGCCGGTCGTCGGGCGGCACGCAGAGCGCGAACGCGAGCAGCCGCGCCATGAGGCGCTCCTCGGTCTCGGACGGGTGCAGCGCAACCGTGAGCGCGTGGTCCGCGTAGAGGCTGCGGTCCATGTCGGCGATCTGCAGCTGCGCCTTGTAGATGGTTGACTTGAGGGCCATCGCCCCATTGTGCCGGCCGCGCAGCGCCCGATGGCATCATTGCGCTTTCGTCCCGCATCGTCGGGCAACAACAGGATTTGTCGATGAAGTACACCGTTCGCACGGCCGCGCTCGTCGCGCTGGCCCTGGCGTGGCCATTGGCGCACGCGCAGTCGCAGTCTTCCAAGCCGCCCGCCCCCGGCGCCACCAAGTCGTTCGGCGGCGGCAAGCCCGGCGGCAAGCTGCTCACGCGCGACGAGTTGCGCGCCTGCATGACACTGCAAAAGCAGATGCAGACCGGCGCCTCCGACCTGGAGGGCCAGAAGGCGCCGCTGCAGCAGGAGAAGGCGGCGCTGGCACAGGAAGCCGACACGCTGAAGACCGACCGCGAAGCCCTGGAGCGCAATCGCCAGGCCACCGTGGCGCCATTCCAGGCAAAGGCCGACGCGCACGGGCAGCGCATCGAGGCGTTCAACAGGAAGTCGGCCGAGCTGGCCGCGTTGGAGAAGCAGGGCAGCCTGGGCAAGTCGGAGAAGCTGCGCACCCAGCTCGAAACCGACCAGGCCGAGCTGAAGAAGAACGAGGAGGCGCTTCGCGTCGAGATGGAGGCGCTGAACAAGGCGAACGCCGATGCCACGAGCGCCATGAACGCGCGCATCACCGAGCACGAGCAGAAGGTGCGGTCGTGGAACGAGCGCAACGACGCGCTCACCGCCCGCATCGAGCAGCACCGCACCTCCGACGACCGCTGGTCCAGCCAGTGCGCCGACCGTCGCTACGACGAGCTCGACGAGATCGCCATCAAGCAAGGGAGATGAGGATGGCCCGAACGCCCGACACCAATCCCTTGCTCGCCCCGTGGGATGCGCCGCACGGCATGCCGCCGTTCGCGCAGTTGCGCCCCGAGCACTTCGTGCCCGCGCTGGAGCGCGCGATGCAGGAGCATCGCGCCGAGCTCGACGCCATCGCGCGTGCGCCGGAGGCACCGACCTTCGACAACACGGCGGCCGCGTTCGACCGCAGCGGCCGCCTGCTGGCCCGCGTCGGCGGGGTCTTCCACAACCTGTGCTCTTCCGAAGCGTCGCCCGCGCTGCAGGCCGTGCAGAGCGCGATGGCCCAGCCGCTCGCGGCGCACGAGAACGCCATCTACATGAATGCGGCGCTCTTCGCCCGCATCGAGACGCTGCACGAGCGGCGCGACGCGCTGCCGCTCGACGGCGAGCAGCGGCGCCTGCTCGAGCGCCTGCACCTCGACTTCGTGCGCGCCGGCGCGCGCCTCGCGCCGGCGGCGCAGGCCCGCTATGCGCACGTGATGGAGCGCCTGGCCGAGCTCACCACCCGCTTCGCGCAGAACGTGCTTGCCGACGAGGCCGCGTTCCGCCTCGAGCTGAAGGGCGAGGCCGACCTGGCCGGCCTGCCCGAGTTCGTGCGCGCCGCAACGCTGCAGGCCGCCGTAGAGCGCGGCCTCGACGGCCACGTCGTGACGCTGTCGCGCTCGCTCGTGGTGCCGTTCCTGGCCTTCAGCGACCGGCGCGACCTGCGCGAGCGCGCCTGGCGCGCCTGGACGGGCCGCGGCGAAGGCCCCGGCGACACCGACAACCGCGCGCTCGTGCGCGAGATCCTCACGCTGCGCGCCGAGCAGGCGGGCCTGCATGGCCACGCCTGCTATGCCGACTACGCGCTGGAAGACACCATGGCGCGCGACCAGGCCGCGGTGGGCGATCTGCTGTCGGACGTGTGGGAGCGCGCCAAGGTGGCGCTGGAGCGCGATCGCGAGCAACTCCACGCGCTGCGGCGCGCCGAGGGCGTGGAGGGCCCGATCGAGCCCTGGGACTGGCGCTACTGGGCGGAGAAGGTCCGCCAGCGCACGTACGCGATCGACGATGCGCAGGTGAAGCCGTACTTCGCGCTCGAGCGCATGGTGGCGGCGGCATTCGATTGCGCCGAGCGCCTGTTCGGCATCCGCTTCGTCGAACGGCCGGACCTGCCCGTCTACCACCCCGACGTGAAAGCGTACGAAGTGCGCTCGGGCGACCGTGTCGTCGGCGTCTTCCTGCACGACAACCACGCTCGGCAGAGCAAGCGCAGCGGGGCCTGGATGAACGCCTACCGGTGGCAGTCCGCCATCGAGGAAGGCGGCGTGATCCCGATCATCGTCAACAACAACAACTTCTCGAAGACGGCACCCGGGGAACCGACGCTGCTGTCCTTCGACGACGTGCGCACGCTGTTCCACGAGTTCGGCCACGGCCTGCATGGGCTGTTGTCGAACGTGCGCTACGAGCGGTTGTCCGGCACCAACGTGCTGCGCGACTTCGTCGAGCTGCCGTCCCAGCTCTTCGAGCACTGGGCCGAGGAGCCCGACGTGCTGGCGCGCCACGCCCGCCACGTGACCACCGGCGAGCCGATCCCGCAGGCGCTGGTCGAGCGGCTGCGCGCGGCGCGCCGCTTCGGCCAGGGCTACGAGACCGTACGCTACACGGCCAGCGCGCTCGTCGACATGGCCGTGCATGCGCTGCCCGAGGCGCCGGCCGACATCGTGGCCTTCGAGGCCGAGGTGCTGGCGCGCGAGGGGCTGCCGCCCGGCGTCGGCCTGAACCATCGCCTGCCTCACTTCCAGCATCTCTTCGCCAGCGCCGGGTATGCGGCGGGCTACTACGTGTACCTGTGGGCCGAGGTGCTCGACTGCGATGTCTACGACGCCTTCAGGGAGGCCGGCAACCCGTTCGACAGCGCTACGGCGCGAGCGCTGCTCAAGCACATCTACGCGGCCGGCGACAGCGTCGAGCCCGGCGCCACGTTCGAGGCCTTCCGCGGCCGCGCGCCGCGGGTCGAGCCGATGCTGGCCGAGCGGGGCCTCATCGACGAACCGGCTTGAGTCCGAACAGCGAGCCCATCGACGCCATGAACGCCTTCAGGTCGATCGGCTTCGTCCAGTAGTCCGCAAACCCGGCGGCCAGCGCTCGCTCGATGTCCTCGGGCATCGCGTTGGCCGACAGTGCGATGCACGGGATGTGCGCCGTCTTCTTGTCGGCGCGCAAACGACGCAGCACTTCGTGGCCGTCGAAGTCGGGCAGCTGCATGTCCACGAGCACGAGGTCCGGCGCGAGATCGCGCGTGCACTGCACGCCGCGCGTGCCGTCGATGGCGCTCTCGATGGCCAGGCCGGGGCAGCGGGCAACGAGTTCCTCGACGATCATCACGTTGACCGGGTTGTCCTCGATGTAGACGATCTTGCCCTGGTACGAGGTCGGCGCCGGCGCAAGGGGCGCCGGGCTCGGCTGCGCGGCGTGCGGCGCCGGGAGGTGCGATGGCGGGAGGTGCGCGTCCTCCAACTGCACGACGAACTCGCTGCCCACGCCCGGCTCGCTGCTCGCGTCGACGCGCCCGCCCATCGCCTCGACGAGCGACTTCACGATGGCCAGGCCCACGCCGGTGCCGTCGATGCCCTCGCGCTCGACGCCCAGGCGGTTGAACGGCTCGAACAGGTGGGCGAGCTGCGCGGCCTCCAGGCCGCGTCCGCTGTCGCGCACGACCAGGCGCACCCGGTCGCCTTCCTTCGTGGCCTCCAGGTGCACCCGGCCGCCGTCGCGGTTGTACTTGATGCCGTTGGACAGCAGGTTCAGCAGCACCTGGCGCAGTCGCGTCGGGTCGGCGCGGACGACGGCGTCCAGCGCGCCGCAGGTCACGGTCACGCCGCTCGCCTGGGCCTCGCGCTCCACCAGCGGCAGCGTCTCGCGCACGGCTGCATCGAGCGCGACCGGCTCCAGCCGCAAGCGCATCTCGCCGCTCTCGAGCCGCGACAGGTCGAGCACGTCGTTGATGAGTGACAGCAGGTGCTCGCCCGCGTCGCTCACGTGCCGCAGGCGCTCGCGCTGCCCGGCCGGCAGGCCGGCTTCCAGCTGCATCAACTGCGTGAAGCCGAGCATGGCGTTCAGCGGCGTGCGCAGCTCGTGGCTCATGCGCGCGAGAAACTGGTTCTTGGCGCGGTTCTCGCGCTGGGCGGCGATGCGCTCCTGGCGCTCCAGCTCGTTGACCCGTGCCTCGGTCACGTCCCAGTTGACGCCGGTCTGGCGCACCACCCGGCCGGCGGCGTCGCGCATGGGCTGCATGCGCGACGCGACCCAGCGCCATTGGCCGTCGGGCCGCCGGATGCGGAAGTCGTACGTGGCCGGCTCGCCGGTGGCTGCGGCGCGCGACAGGATCGACAGCACGCGGTCGCGGTCGTCGGGGTGGGCGATGGCGAGCCATTCCTCGTCGGACGGCGGCTGGCTGCGCGGCTCGAGCCCGCGCAGCACGAACATCTGGGCATCCCAGAAGGTCTCGCCGGTGACGAGGTCGCGCTCCCAGGTACCGATGCCCGCGCCGCGCGCGGCGAGCGCGATGCGCGCGTTGGCCAACTGCAGCGCCGCCTCGGTCCGCTTGCGGTCGGTCACGTCGAGGCCGACGCCGACGAAGGCGAGCGGGGCGCCGTTCGCGTCGCGCTGCAGCGACCGGCGCGTCATGATGTAGCGCCAGCTTCCGTCGGCATGGCGGTAGCGCGCCTCGACGTCGGTCGGCCGCCCATCGGCCAGCGTGCGCTGCGCCGAGGCCACGACCGCGGGCAGGTCGTCCGGATGGATGAGCTTGCGCACTTCCTCGATCGGCCAGCCTTCGTGGCGGGGCGGCATTCCGAGGATGCGCCACGCGTGCTCGTCGTAGTGCATCAGGCCGGTCTTCAAGTCGTGGCGCCAGGCCCCGATCGCGGCGACGTCCGCCACCAGGGCCAGCCGCGCGTGCGCGTCGCCGAGCGAGCGCGCGAGCTCGTGCGTCTCGGTGTCGTCCACCATGATGCCGATCACGCGCTGCGGCACGCCGCCGGCGTCGGCGACCACCCGCCAGTGCGAGTGCAGCACCCGCACGCTGCCGTCGCGCGCGATCACGCGGTAGCGCCGCTCGTAGCTGCCCGGGCGCTGGGTCGACTCCCAGTAGTCGCCTTCGGCGCGGTCGTCCGGATGCACGCGCTCGGCGGCCGCCTCGAAGCTGGGCGTGCCATCGTGCGGATCCATGTCGAAGAAGCGGAACACATGGGGGTCCCAGCGACCGGTGCCGGACGTGAGGTCGCGCTCCCACACGCCCACGCGGCCGAACTCCTGCGCCATGTCGAGGAGCTCGGCCAGGCGGCGCGCCTCCTGCTCGGCAGGAGCGGGCGCCGGTGCTGTATGACGGTGGAAAGACGGGTGCGGGGACGGGTCCGAGGGCATGGGCGGCGGCGGCCGTGAAGCGGTCAACCCAAGTCTAGCCCGTGCCCTCCGCCGGCCCCGCGGGGCCTCAGCCCCGGTCGGGCGCCACCTCGAGGACGAGCTTGCCGAAGTTCTCGCCGCTGAAGAGCTTCAGCAGGGTCTCGGGGAACGTGTCGAGCCCGGCGACGACGTCTTCCTTCGACTTCATGCGGCCGTCCCGCAGGTATTGCGCCAGCTCGGCCACCCCCACGGCGTACCGGTCCGCGTAGTCGAACACGACCATGCCCTGCATGCGGGCGCGGTTCACGAGCAGCGACAGGTAGTTCTTCGGCCCCTGCACGGGCGTGGTGTTGTTGTACTGGCTGATCGCGCCGCAGATCACGATCCGCGCGCCGCGCGCCAGGCGCGCCAGCACGGCATCGAGGATCTCGCCGCCGACGTTGTCGAAGTACACGTCGACGCCTTTCGGGCAGTGCTCCTTGAGCCCCTCCCGGACGGGGCCGGCCTTGTAGTCGATGCACGCGTCGAAGCCGAGCTCGTCGACCACGAAGCGGCACTTGGCCGGGCCGCCGGCGATGCCGACCACGCGCAGGCCCTTGATCTTGCCGAGCTGGCCGACCGTCTGGCCCACGGCCCCCGCGGCGCCGCTCACGACCAGCGTGTCGCCCGCCTTCGCCTGGCCGACGTCGAGCAGCCCGAAGTAGCCCGTCATGCCCGGCATGCCGAGCACGTTGAGCCACTGGGTCCAGCTGCCCGCGGCGAGGTCGATCTTCGCGAGGCCGCTGCGCTTGACTTGATCGGGGGCCACGAGCGCGTACTCCTGCACGCCGAAACTGCCGCTCACCGCGTCGCCGACCTGGAACGCCGGGTGCTTCGACGCCACCACGCGGCCGACCCCGACGGCGCGCATCACCGCGCCGATCTCCACCGGCGCGATGTACGACTTCGCATCGCTCATCCAGCCGCGCATGGCCGGGTCGAGCGAGAGGTACAGCACCTTCACGAGCACGCCGCCTTCCGCCGGTTGCCCGAGGTCTTCGTCGGTGACCTGCCAGTTCTGGCGGGTCGGCAGGCCGACGGGTCGCGAAGCGAGGCGGATCTGGCGGTTGCGTGTCATGGCGGCTCCTGGCGCGAATTCGAAGGGCCGATCGTACGTTCGCCTGCGCGGTGCACAGTCACCTGCGCGTCATGAAGCGGCGCTCAGGCGGCCTTGAGGGCCGGGCTCGTCATCGGCCGGCGCCACGACGGTGCGGTCGCGGCCCGCGGCCTTGGCGGCGTAGAGAGCGTCGTCGGCGCGCTGCAGCATGCGGCCCGCGTCGTCGCCGCGCATCGAGGCGGTGGCGCCCACGCTGATGGTGATCGCCCGGCCGGGCACCCATTGCGCGACATCGAGCGTGGCCACCGCCTCTCGCAGGCGTTCGCCGAGCTGGCGCGCCTCGTTGGCGTTGGCATCGGGCAGCACGGCGACGAACTCTTCCCCGCCCAGCCGGCCGAGGATCGCCGGGTGCCGCGCCCCGGCGCGCAGGGCGCCCGCCACGGCGCGCAGCACGTCGTCGCCGACGAGATGGCCATGGCGGTCGTTGATCGACTTGAAGTGGTCGAGGTCGGCGATCACCACCGCGCAGCGCGAGCCGGGCGTCGCGAGGAGCGCGGACGAGGCGGTCGAGCATGTGGCGGCGATTCGGCAGGCCCGTGAGCTCGTCGGTCATCGCGAGGTGGCGCATGCGACGGCTCGTGCCGCCGATGGCGCAGCGCGAGCGCGGCCAGCAGGGCGGCCAGCAGCGCCGCGAGCGCGAGCGCGACGGCCTGCAGCCGGCCGGCCCGGCGCTCCTGCGCGAGGGCGCGTTCACTGGCGGCGTTCTCGCGCAGCAGCAGCGCGTTCTCGCGCTCCTTGGCCGCGGTGTCGAATTCGATCTTCAGCGTCGCGAAGCGTTCGTCGAGCTGGCGCCGCAGCATGCGGTCGGACACCTGCTTGAAACGCACCTGCTCGTCGTGGGCGCCGCGCCAGTCGCCGAGGTCGGTGAGGGTCTGCGCGAGCGTGGCGTGCGCGAGGCTCGTTTCTGCAGCCGCCTCGGCGCGCTGGAAGATGGCCAGCGCCTCGCGCAGCGCCGCGGAGGCTTCGCCGGGCCGCTTCAGCTCGCGCAGCGCGATGCCGCGCTGAAGCAGGATCTGCGCGCGCAGGCGCTCGTCGGGCGCGATGCGGCGCTGTGCCTCGCCGAGCAGGCGCAGCGCCTCGTCGGGACGGTGCCGCGCATTGGCCACGCTGGCCAGGCCGCGCAGGGCATAGGCCTGCGCGCGGGGGTAGCCGAGCTCGCAAGCCGATGACGAGCACTTCGTCGAACGCGCGCTGGGCGTCGTCCCACTGCGCGAGCGCCTCGTGCACGCGGCCGAGGTTGTGCAGCGTGACCGCCTGCTCGCGGCGCAGCCCCTGCGCGCGCTGCATCTTCAGGGACGCCTCGTGGTAGTGCCGCGCCTGCGCATGGTCGCCCATGCGGTTGTAGAGGATCGCGATGGCGTTGGTGGTGGTGTCCAGGTGGGCCGGCATCGCCAGCTGCTCGTAGAGGCCGTAGGCGCGGCGCAGGTCGGTGAGGCCGAGCGCGAACTCGCCCTGCACGCCGCGCAGGTAGCCGCGCGCGAAGAGGGCGCCTGCGAGCATCTCGTCGTCGCGCGCCGCTTCGGCGGCTGCCACGGCCTGCTCGTGCAGCGGCATGGCGCGCGCGTTGTCTCCGGCCTGCTCGAGCATCTCGCCCTCGCACACCAGCAGTGCGGCCCGCAGCCCCTGGCGCCGCGCTGCCGGCAGCTGCCTGCGGGCCTCCTCGGCATGCCGCTGCGCAGCGTCGCGATCGCGCTCGGAGTGGTAGTCGCACAGCAGCACGTGGGCGCGCACCGAGCAGGTCGGCATCGGGGCGCGCTGCGAGCAGCGCCAGCGCCTGCTCGGCCAGCGCCCGGCTCTGCTCGGGGTCTCGTCGCACCGCGGCGACGCTGCGCTCGACCAGCTCCGCGGGCGTCTCGGCGGCCGTCGCCGCAGCGGTGGCGCCGATGATGCCAAGCTCAGGCAGGCCAGGAGCAGGGAGCGACCACGCATAGGGGCGTCATTGTGCGGCGGCATCGACTCCCCGAGCGACACTTGCGCACGCCTCTCCGGCGAAGAAAGGGCCCGGGTATGCTTGGCGCCTCGCAGCGAGGAACCGCCATGTTCGACACCACGATCGCCGGCAGCCTGCCCAAGCCTGCGTGGCTTGCCGAGACGCACAAGCTGTGGCCGCGCTGGCGCCTCGACGGCGACGCGCTGCAGGAGGCCAAGCTCGACGCCACTGCGCTGTGGATCAAGGCTCAGGAGGACCTCGGCCTCACGGTGATCGGCGACGGCGAGCAGTCGCGCCAGCATTTCGTGCATGGCTTCCTCGAGCGGGTGGAAGGCATCGACTTCGATCACAAGGTGGAGATGGGCATCCGCGCCGACCGCTACAAGGCGATGGTGCCGCAGGTGGTGGGCCCCCTGCGCCTGGCCGGGCGCGTGCATGCCACCGAGGCCCGGTACTTGCGCGCAAACACGAAGCGCCGCGTCAAGTTCACGCTGCCCGGCCCGATGACGATCGTCGACACGGTGGCCGACCGCCACTACGGCAGCCGCGAGCGCCTCGCGTTCGCCTTCGCCGGACTGCTGAACGAGGAGGCGCGCGCGCTCGTGGCCGACGGCGTGGACATCGTGCAGTTCGACGAGCCCGCGTTCAACGTCTACCCCGCCGAGGTTCACGCCTGGGGCGTGCGCGCGCTGGAGCGCGCCGCGCAGGGCCTGGCCTGCACGACGGCGGTGCACATCTGCTACGGCTACGGCATTCCGGCCAACGTGGAATGGAAGCGCACGCTCGGCGACCAGTGGCGCCAGTACGAGACCATCTTCCCGCTGCTCGCGGCCAGCTCCATCCGCCAGGTGTCGCTCGAGTGCCAGCACTCGCGCGTGCCGGCCGAGCTGATGGCGCTGCTCGAGGGCAAGGACGTGATGGTGGGCGTGATCGACGTGGCCAGCGACACGGTGGAGTCGCCGCAGGAGGTGGCCGACACGATCGTCGCCGCGGCGCGCGTTCGTGCCGCGCGAGCGGCTCATCGCCTGCACCAACTGCGGCATGGCGCCGATGCACCGCGACATCGCGCTCGCCAAGCTCGAGGCGCTGGTGCGCGGCACGGCGCTCGCCGAGCAGCGCCTCAAGTGACGGCCGTGCTCGCGCCGCCCTTCATCGATTTCCGGCAGGCCGACCAGCGGCTGCGCGAGCGCGGCTTCGCGGTGCTCGACGCTGCCGGCCTGGCGCAACTCCTCGACACCGTGCCGGCCCGCCTCGACGACTGGCGCGCGTTCTGGGACGACCTGCCGCCCGACCGCTACCTGCGCGACGGCGGGCACTATCGTCGCCGGCGCCACTCGTGCTTCGTCGTGCAGGGCGACAAGGTGGCGCGCGTGCCGCAGCGCGCGCATTGGCAGCCGGTGGAATACAACGCGCTGCACGGCGGCATCGAGCGCTGGTTCGATCCGATGGACCCGGCCTGGGTGGCACAGCCGCTGTGGCAGGCGCTGCTGGCGCGGCTGGGCGAGTGCGCGAGCGCATTGCGCGGCGCGCAGGCCTGGTTCGTCGAGGCACACCCGTTTCGCATCGACACGGCCGGCGGCATCGGCCGCCCCACGCCGGAAGGCGCGCACCGCGACGGCGTGGATCTCGTGGCCGTGATCCTCGCGTCGCGCGCAAGGTGTGAAGGGCGGCGAGACGCGCGTGTTCGAAGCCGCCGGGCCGCACGGCATCCGCTTCACCATGACCGAGCCGTGGACCGCGCTGCTGCTCGACGATGCCCGCGTCATCCACGAAACCACGCCGATCCAGCCGCTGGCCGGCGCGTCGGCCGGCCATCGCGACACGCTGGTTCTCACATTCCGGGCCGGCGCATTCCAGGGCCCCGCATGACCTCCGACCTGGCCATCAACTTCGACGACGTCACCGCCGCCGCGGCGCGCATTGCCGGCACGGCCCACCGCACGCCGGTGCTGCGTTCGCAGACCGCCGACCGGCGCACCGGCGCGCATGTGTTCTTCAAGTGCGAGAACCTGCAGCGCATGGGCGCGTTCAAGTTCCGCGGCGCCTGCAACGCGCTCGCCCGGTTCGACGAGGGCCAGCGGCGGCGCGGCGTGATCGCGTTCTCGTCGGGCAACCATGCGCAGGCCATCGCGCTGGCCGCGCGGCTGCTCGAACATGCCGAGCATCATCGTCATGCCGCACGACGCGCCGGCGGCCAAGCTGGCGGCCACGCGGGGCTACCAGGAAGGCATGGCCGGCAGCGAGGTCGTGCTCTACGACCGCTACAAGGAAGACCGCGAGGCCATTGGGCGCCGCATCGCCGACGAGCGCGGCATGACGCTGATTCCGCCGTTCGACCACCCCGACGTGATGGCCGGGCAGGGCACGGCGGCGCTGGAGTTGGTGGAGGACGTTGGCCGGCTCGATGCGCTGCTCGTGCCGCTGGGCGGCGGCGGACTCCTGTCCGGCTC
Source organism: uncultured beta proteobacterium (assembly GCA_963839465.1). Lineage (GTDB taxonomy): Bacteria > Pseudomonadota > Gammaproteobacteria > Burkholderiales > Burkholderiaceae_C > CAWIVI01. The sequence continues at coordinate 97,412 of CAWIVI010000015.1, read as the reverse complement.
CGCGGTGGCCGCATCGCACTTGTCTCCGGGCATCGCGGTGTGGGGCGTCGAGCCCGAGGCCGGCAACGACACGCAGCAGAGCCTGGCACGCGGCGAGATCGTGCGCATCGACACGCCGCGCACGATCGCCGACGGCGCGCAGACGCAGTCCAGCGGCCGCCTCACGTTCCCGGTGATCCAGGCGCTCTCGCGCGGCGTGCTCACCGTGAGCGACGCGCAGCTCGTGGCGACGATGCGCTTCTTCGCCGAGCGCATGAAGCTCGTGGTCGAGCCCACCGGCTGCCTCGGCGCCGCGGCGCTGCTCGAAGGCGCGATCGATCTGCGCGGCGCGCGCGTCGGCGTGATCGTGAGCGGCGGCAACGTGGACGCGAAGAGCTACGCGTCCCTCATCGGGGGCGCCTGAATCACCGGCTCGGCAGCGTCGGCCGGCGTGACCTTCTTCAGGTACTGCCCCGACGTCACGCCCATCGACACGTACAGGCTGGTCAGCCCCTCGACGCCGATGTCGGCCGGCTCGACCCACTCCACCGGCACGTACAGCAGCACGCCGCCGATGGGCACCGGCGCGGTGGGCAGCATCACGCACAGGCACGCGCGGCCGCCGACCCATACCGCGTCGGGGGTGGAGAGCAGCCCGATCACCGCCGCGCCGCCCGGGCCGCCGAAGTGACACCACACGGGGCTCATCGATTTCGGGCCGTCTGCGTCGCGCTGCGAGAGCAGATCGACGATGCGGCGGATCATGTCGTAGAGACCGCGCACGAACGGGATGCGCCTCATGAAGCCGTTGACGAGCGCGGCCAATCCCTTCTCGAGCCGCGCCTCCACGAGCAGGCCGAGCCCGAAGATCGCCGCTGCCAGCAACAGGAGGCCGATCAGGTAGCCGATCACGATCGGGCCGGCGCCGCCGATGCCCAGGGCGACGAGCATCCTGCCGAGCAGGCTGGAAGGACCGAGCCAACTCCACAGCAAGGTGCCGATCCACACGACTATCGTCAGGGTGGCGATGACCGGCAAGGCGGCCAGCAGTCCGGTGACGAACGTGCGCAGCAGCGGGCGCGGGCGCGTTGGCATGGGGCGCATTCTGCGTCAAAGAGTCCTCGATACACTGCGCGGTCCAGCCGAAGGAGATGCCCATGAGCGCAGCGCCCGACGAGAAGGCGTCCACCGAAGAGAACGACAAGCGCATGCGCGAGCGCGTGGAAGTCGCTGCTTGCGCGCGAGGCCGTGTCGAGCACGGGCAGCGTCACGCTGGCGGGCCGGCCGCACGACTATCGCGTGCGCGCCGAGTTCATGCCGGTGCTCGCGCGCGGCATCGACGGCAAGCGCGGCGAGCCGCAGGCCGCCGTGCTCACCACGTCCTACGTGCTCGACGGCGCCAGCCCCGGCGAGCGCCCCCTGTGCTTTGCGTTCAACGGCGGCCCCGGCTCGGCCTCCATCTGGCTGCACCTGGGCGCCCTGGGTCCCAAGCGGCTCGTCGTGCCCGACGACGGCAGCATGCCCGAGCCGCCGTACGCGGTGGCCGACAACCCGCTGTCGTGGTTCGAGCACTTCGACCTCGTCTTCATCGATCCGCCGCATACGGGCTGGTCCGCCAGCGCGAGCGAGAAGGCCCGCAAGCAGCACCTCTCGGTGGACGGCGACGTCGACGCGCTGGCCGAGGTGATGCGCAGCTGGCTCGGCCGTCACAAGCGCTGGGGCTCGCCGCTCTATCTGGCCGGCGAGAGCTACGGCACGACCCGCGGCGCGGCACTGGCCGACAAGCTGCTCAGCGAAGGCGTCGCGCTGTCCGGCCTCGTCCTCGTGAGCTGCGCGATGGACCTGCAGAGCGTCGTCTTCTCGCCGCGCAATGATCTGCCCTACGCACTCTTCCTGCCGGCGTTCGCCGGGGTCGCGCAATTCCACGGCCGCCTGGCCGGCGAGCTGGCGAAGTCGCCGGCCGCGGCGCGCGAAGCGGCCGCCGCCTTCGTCGCCGACGAGTACCTCGCCGCGCTGCACGCCGGCGCCCGCCTGGGCGAGAAGCAGGCGCGGCCGCATCGCGCGCCGCCTCTCGGAACTCACCGGGCTGCCGCTCGCGCTGGTGGAGGAACGCAACCTGCGCATCGCCGACTCGACGTTCTTCGTCGAGCTGCTGCGCGACCGGGGCCTGCTCGTGGGCCGCCTCGATGCGCGCGGTACCGGCCCGATGGCGGCCAGCCGGACGCGCGAGTTCGAGTTCGATCCCGGCATCGAGGCCATCGCCGCGCCCTACACGATGGCCGCGCACGCCTACTTCGGCGAGCTCGGCCTGCCGGTGGAGGAGCGCTACGAAGTGCTGTCGATGGACGCGCACAAGCAGTGGAACTGGAACCGCGGCGAAGACCACGGCAACGGCTACGCCAGCACGAGCAACGACCTGTCGCGCGCGCTGCGCCGCAACCCGCACCTGCGCGTGCTCGTGGCCAGCGGCCACTACGATCTCGGCACGCCGTCGAGCGCCACCGACTGGTCGCTGGCGCAGCTCGACGTGCCGCCCGACGTGCGCCGGCGCGTCGAGCACCACTACTACGACGCGGGCCACATGATGTACACCCGCGAGGCGGACCTGAAGAAGATGAAGAACGATCTCGCGGCCTGGCTGGCGGCCCGAAAGGCCGACGCATGACCGACGGTCTCTGGTCGCTCATCCAGGCACCCTGGACGCTGCGCCCCGATACCCTCGTCGGCGCCACGCTGCTGGCCGTGGCGGCGGCGCTGCTCGGCGAAGCGTTCTGGCGCGTGCTGCGCTGGCCGCGGCTGCTCGGCTACGGCATCGTCGGCACCGTGCTCGCACTGACCGGCGCCGGCGCGCGCGGCAACGAGACCGAGCTGCGCCTGGCGGTCGACGTCGCGCTCGCCTTGCTGCTGTTCGAGGCCGGCGCGCGGCTGAACCTGCGCTGGCTCGGCCGCAACCCGTGGCTGCTGGCCAGCAGCGTCGCGGAGGCACTGCTCTCGGCGTTCGCGGTCTATGCCGTGGCGCGCGCGTTCGAGGTCGACGCCCGCGCCGCCGGCGCGCTGGCCGTGCTCACGATGTGCGTGTCGCCGGCCGTCGTGCAGCGCGTGGTGAGCGAGTGCGGCGCCGCCGGGCAGGTCACCGAGCGGCTGTTCGCGCTGTCGGCGCTCAACACGCTGTACGCCGTGTTCGCCATGCAGCTGCTCATCGCCGGCCTGCGCCTCACCGATCCGGCCACCTGGACCGAAGCGCTCGGCCCCACGGTGTTCTCCTTCTTCGGCTCGATCCTGCTCGGCGCGGCGCTCGGCTCGGTGGTGGCCGCCATCGCGCGCCGCCTCGACCTGCGCAACGAGAACTCGGTCGTGCTGCTGCTCGGCTGCGTGCTGCTGGCGCTCGTCATCGCCAAGACGCTGCAGTTCTCCACGCTGCTCGTGCCGCTGCTCGCGGGCCTGTGGCTGCGCAACCGCAGCGAGCGGCCGTGGGTGTGGCCGCGCCACTTCGGCACCGCCGGCGGCGTGCTCGTGCTCGTGCTCTTCGTGGCCGTCAGCTCGGCCTGGTCGGTGGACGTGCTGCTCGCCGCCGGCGGGCGCGGCCATCGCGCTGCTCGCCGCGCGCTTCGCCGCCAAGGGCGCGGCGGTGGTGGTCTTCGCGCGCCCGAGCGGGCTCTCGTGGCGCCAGGCGGGCTGCCTGGCGGGTGCGTTGCTGCCGCTGTCCGCCACGGCCTGGGTGCTCGCGCTCGACTTCACGGCGATGCATCCGTCGCCGCGGCTCGGCACTGCTGCCGATCCTGCTCGCCATGGTGGCGTGGATGGCGCTGCTCGGGCCGCTGGCCGTGCTGTACGGCCTGCACCTGGCCGGCGAGCTCGACGTGGTGGCGCCGAGGGCATCCAAATGACGCTCGAGACCTTCGCTCCCTCGCGCGCCTACACGCTGGGCGTCGAGCTCGAGCTGCAGATCGTCAACTCGCACGACTACGACCTCACGCCCGGCGCGGCCGACCTGCTGCGCCTGATGAAGGGCTACCAGCTCGCGGCCGACGTGAAGCCCGAGATCACGAGCAGCATGATCGAGCTGTCCACCGGCGTGTGCGAGCGCCACGTGCAGGTGGTGGATCAGTTGCGCGAGGTGCGCGATGCGCTCGTGGAGAGCGCGGGCCGCCTCGATCTGCGGCTGGCCGGCGGCGGCACGCATCCCTTCCAGGACTGGAGCCAGCGCCGCATCTTCGACACGCCGCGCTTCCATCATGTCTCGCAGCTGTACGGCTACCTGTCCAAGCAGTTCACCGTGTTCGGCCAGCACGTGCATATCGGCTGCCCGGGCCCGGACCAGGCGCTGTGGCTGCTGCATGCGATGAGCCGCTTCGTGCCGCACGTGATCGCGCTGTCGGCCTCGTCGCCGTTCGTGCAGGGCAACGACACGGGCTTCCAGTCGGCGCGCCTGAACTCCGTGAACGCCTTCCCGCTGTCCGGCCGCGCGCCGTTCATCCTCACGTGGGACGAGTTCTCGGTGTACTTCGGCAAGATGGCGCGCACCGGCGTCGTCGAGTCGATGAAGGATTTCTACTGGGACATCCGCCCCAAGCCCGAGTTCGGCACGATCGAGGTGCGCGTGATGGACACCCCGCTGTCCGTCGAGCGCGCTGCGGCCATCGCCGTCTACCTGCAGTGCGTCGCGCGCTGGCTCGTCACCGAGAAGCCGTTCGAGCCGCAGGAGGACGACTACCTCGCCTACACCTACAACCGCTTCCAGGCCTGCCGCTTCGGCCTCGACGGCGAGGTGGTCGACCCGGCCACGGCCGAGCACCGCGTGCTGCGCGAGCTGATCCGCGAGACGATCAAGAACGTCGAGCTGCAGGCCATCGAGCTGCATGCCGAGCGCGGCCTGCAGCTGCTGCTGCAGGCGCTGGATGCACCGGACGGCAGCGACGCGGCGTGGCTGCGCAGCGTGCAGGCGAGGGAGCGGTTCCTGCCGGAGGTGGTGCGGCAGCAGTGCGAGCGGTTCGAGCGCGGGTAAGCCGTTCCCTCTCCCACTGACTCCGCTCCATCAGCACCTGCGGCGAGCCACAACGCCAGGAACGGCAGGTAGGTCACCAGCAGCAGCACCGCGATGAGCGCGATCGTGAAGGGCAGCGCCTCGCGGAACACCGCGTTCAGCGGCGCCCCTGCCAGCTGCGCGGTGAGGAAGGTGATGACGCCCGAGGGCGGGGTGAGCTGCCCGATCATCAGGTTGAGCACGACGATCACGCCGAGGTGGACGAGGTCGATGTGGTAGGCGTTGGCGATCGGCACCAGCACCGGCACCAGCGTGACCAGCGCCACCGCCGGCTCCAGCGCGAGGCCCCACAGCAGCAGGGCGATGTTGATCAGCGCCAGCATGGCCCACGTGTCGTCGGTCAGCGCCAGCAGCGTCTTGGCGAGCGTCTCGCCGATCGCGAGATTGGCGACGAGCCACGAGAAGATGCCGGCCGCGGCGATCGTCAGCAGGATCAGCCCGGAGCTGATCATCGACTCCTTCGTGATGCGGGCGATCTGCCGCCAGGTCAGCTCGCGGTACAGGAAGCGGCCCACGCCGATGGCGTAGAGCACCGCCACGACGCCGGCTTCGGTCGGCGTCGTCACGCCGGCGACGATGCCGCCGAGGATGATCACCGGCATGGCCAGCGCCGGCAGCGCGGCCCGAAGCGCGACGCCGAAGCGCGGCAGCGACGCCGGCTCCGAGTAGGGGAAGTCCCGCCGCCGGGCCACGATGCTCGCGGTGACGAGCAGGTAGACGGCCATCAGCGCGCCGGGCACGGCGCCGGCGAGGAACAGCTTGCCGATCGACACCTCGCTGACCAGCGCGTAGACGACGAAGGCGATGGACGGCGGAATGATCGGCCCCATCGTCGATGCCGCCGCCACCACGGCCGCCGCATAGGCCGCCGGATAGCCGCGCTGCTTCATCGACGGGATCAGCGACGAGCCGATCGCCGAGGCATCGGCCACGGCCGAGCCCGACACGCCCGAGAACACCATGCTCCCGAGGATCGCCACGTGCGACAGCCCGCCGCGGATGTGGCCGACCATCGTCTCCGCGAAGGCCAGCAGCCGCTGCGTGATGCCGCCGGTGTTCATCAGCTCGCCGGCGAGGAAGAAGAACGGGATCGCGAGGAACGCGAACGAGTCCATGCCCTGCACGAGCGACGAGGCCAGCACGTTCATCGGGACGGCGCCGCCGGACAGCAGGACGAACACGAGAGCCGCCAGCCCCATGGCGAAGAACACCGGCACGCCGATGCATGCGAACACCAGGAACGCGGCCATCAGCAGGCCGAACATCAGGACGGGCTGCATGTCAGTGGCCCATTGCGCTTTGCGCAACCGGCGATGCATGAGTCGCTCTGCCGGTAAGTGCCCGTTGACGGCCCGTTGCGGTCGGTCGTGCCACCTCAAAGCAGACATGCTTGCATTGGCGCGACAAAGGTGCGGGCAGGCCGGCCGCGACGCGCGAGGGCGGCGGTCGGCCCTGCGGGCCGACTCCCCGGGCTTGTGCGCTGCGGGGGGCGCGCCGTCCACTTAGCTCCGCGCGCGTTGCGCGCTGCGCACGACGCCGGCGAGTCAGTTCACGAAGCGTGCACTGCGTGCACGCCGCCCCCCGCAGCACACAAGCCCGGCGCCTCCCACGCGCGCCGCGGCCGGCCTGCCCGCACCTTTGCAGACACGCTCTGGCAAAAGCACTCCGACGGCCCGAGCGCCTGTCTCCCTCTCCCGCTTGCGGGAGAGGGCCGGGGTGAGGGCGCGGCCCGGGCACGCCCCACCTGTCGGAGAGCTGCTTGGGGTGCGGGCGCGCAGCGCGCGAGCGCGCGGAGCCAAGTGGACGGCACGCCCCCGGACCGAGGACCGCAGCGCAGTCGGCCCGCAGGGCCGACCGCCTCCCTCGGCTCGACGCGCCCGCACCCCAAGCAGATCGGGCGCGCCAATGTCCGAATGCCGCCTTTCAGAACGCAAACCGAACGACCGCAAAGGGCCGAAGAGCGACAGTCTCACGCTAGTTCTCTCGCGGCCGCGCAGCCGTGACGTGATGCGCCAGCCTGGCGCCGAAGGCCACGGCCATCAGCACTGCGCCGGCCGGCAGCGACCAGTAAAGCGCCGGCTGCGTGACGGGGATCGACGTGAACGGGATGCCCTCCATCGCGTCGATCACGTCCAGGCTGGTCCATCCGTAGACCGCGAGGAAGACGAGGCACAGCAGCATCGTCAGCCCATCCAGCGCCCAGCGCGTGACGGGCTTCATCGACACGCCGAGGAAGTCGGCCGACAGATGCGAATTGCGGCGCACGCCCACGTAGCCCGACAGCATCGTGGCCCAGACCATCAAAATCACGCTGACCTCCAGCACCCATGCGAGCGGGTTGTCCAGCACGAAGCGGAAGACGACCTGCAGCCCGCCGATCGCCACCAGCACCGCGAGGATGGCGCCGAGCGTGAACTCGACGGCGCGGTCCAGCACGCGCATCACTTGACGGCCTGGATCTTCTGCAGCGTGCCCGCCTGCCACAGGTCGCCGTCGAACTTGCGGTTCACCTCGTCGGCGATCTTCTTGAACGGACCCAGGTCGGGCTCGACGATTTCCATGCCGGCCTTGCGCAGCGTGTCGAGCGAGCGATCGGCCGCTTCCCACGTCGTCTTGCTGGCCCACTTCTCGGTTTCGCCGGCCGCCTCCTGCATCGCCTTCTGCTGTGCCGGGCTCAGGCGGTTCCACTTGTCCGCCGCGATCAGCACCACGAGGCCGGACTGGATGTAGTCCAGCCGCATCGCGTACTTCTGCACCTCGTAGTACTTGGCGCCGGCGATCGCGTCGAAGCCGTTGTCCTGGCCGTCGACCAGCCCCTGCTTCATCGCGAGGTAGAGCTCGGCGGCGGGAATCGGCGTCGGCGACGCGCCCCACGCCTTCATCACCTCCAGGATCGTCGGCGTCTCGGGCACGCGGATCTTGAGACCCTTCATGTCGGCCGGGGACATCACCTTGCGGTTCGACGTCGTCAACTGGCGCGGCGCGCGGTCGGACACGTAGCCCACGTACTTGAACCCGGCGTCGCGCTCCACCGGGGCCAGCATGTCGCGGAAGGTCTGCGACTGCATGAAGCTGCGGAAGTGCGCGTGGTCGCGGAACACATAGGGCGCGAACAGCGCATTGAAGTCCTTGCCGCCCTTGGCAATGGCCAGCGTGCCGCTGTCCGCCAGCATCATGTCGATCTGGCCGGTGCGCAGCCCCGCGTAGTTCTGCGGCAGGCTGCCGAGCTGGCCCCCGCCGAACGACTGCACCTTGATCTCGTTGTTCGTGCGCTGGGCCACCTCCTGCGCGTACCGGTCGGCGATCGGCCCCCACACGGGCGGCGGCGCAACGAAGGCCATGCGCAGCGTCTGCTGCGCGTGCACGCCCATCGACAGGCCGAGGGTCAAGACCGCGAGGCCGAAGGATCCGAGGAGTGATTGCATGGCGCCCGTTCGTTGAGGTTGCTGCGAAAGGCCTGCGCGGGGTTACCGGCGGGCGGCGAAATAGTCGGCGTAGCGGCTGCCGTTCGACACCAGCATGCCACCGTCCACATCGAGCGAGGTGCCGGTGCACATCGACGAGGCCGGGCTCAGGAAGAAGGCGATCGCCTCGGCGACGTCGCTGCCCTCCACCCAGCGGCCGAGCGGCACGGCTTCGGCCACGGCCGCCATGCGTTCGGGCGTCAGGTTGCGCTCGATCATCGGCGTGCGCGTCGGGCCGGGGCAGATCGCGTTGACGCGGATGCCGTCGACCGCCAGCTCGAAAGCGGCGTGCCTCGTGAAGGCCAGCACGGCCCCTTTCGAGGCGGTGTAGGCGACGTCGCCGGAATACGAGATGCGCTTGCCGGCGATCGACGCCACGTTCACGACCGAGCCTCCGCCGATGCGGCGCATGAGCGGCGCGGCGGCCTGCGTGCACAGCATGGTGCCCTTCACGTTCACGTCGATGACTCGATCCCAGGCGTCCTCGCTCAGCGCATCGAGCAGTTCACGCGACTCGATGCCGGCGCTGTTCACGAGGCCGTCGAGACGCTCGAACCGCGCATCGATCGACTCGAACGCCGAGCGCACCGCCGCCGCGTCGGCGATGTCGAGCGGGATGAAGGCACAGCCCGTTTCGGTCGCGATCGCTTCGCCGCCCGCACGGTCGCGGTCGAGCACGACCAGCGAATGCCCGCGCGAGGCCAGCAGACGAACGGTGGCGGCACCGATGCCCGCGGAGCCGCCGGTGACGGCGACGACGGGGGAAGCTGGGGACGATGGCATGCGGCGATCCGAGGGTTTCGCCCATCTGGCAGCGGCGGGCAGTGGTGGATATAGTAGCGATCGTTATCAAACTGCGTCACCCACGGAAACCCGCATGTCCCACCCGATCGCGCCCGGCGTCTACGCCTACGACCTCGAGTCCCTGCCTTGGCGCGACACGCCGCGCGGCACCGTGCGGGAGAAGGCGGTGCGCCGCGAGCAGGAGACGGGCCGCTTCCTCGGCATGCTCATGTTCGAGCCGCAGAGCCGCTCCGGCGTGCACCAGCACCTCGCCACCGCCACGAGCTACTTCCTGGCCGGGTCATTGGTCGACTACCAGGGCACGACGCGCGAGGGGGCGGTGGGCATCAACCTGGCGGGCGCGACGCACGACGCCGTCACCTACACCGGCTGCACGCTGGTGTCGCGGCTCGAGGGCCCGGTGATCATCCCGGACGACGAGCTCGCGATCCATCCGCATGCCGCAGCCGCCGTGCTGCGCAATGCACGGCCCGGCACGCCGCCGGACATCTCCGTCTATCTCGAGCAGACGCTGCCCGTCGCCACGCGATTCGCCGGCGTCACGCGGCGGCCGCTGTTCGACTACGCCGGCACCGGCACCGACAGGCGCCTGAGCGGGCTCGTGCTGTGGCCGCGCACGCCCGCGCTGCATCTGCGGCACACCGCGCTCACCGACTTCTTCGTCATCGCGGGGGACCTGCGCATCGGCACCCACATCGTCAGCGGCCCCGCGTTCGTGATCGTGGAGCCGGGCGCGCGCTTGGAGATGCGCAGCGAGTACGGCTGCTCGCTGCTGGCCTGGGCCGAAGGGCCCGGGATGGAGCGAGTCCGACGACGAGGCGGAGCTTTACGGCTTTCGCTGATGCCGATGCGCATCAGGTCATCGTCCGCGCCTTGTCCGACAGCTTCTGCAGCAGGCGGCGGAACGTCGCCAGCTCGTTGGTGCTGAGCGGCGAATAGATCTCGGCCTCGCGCGCCAGCGCGGCGACGGCGATCTCGTCGTAGACCGCCCAGCCGGCGTCGGTCAGGTACAGGTGGAGCATCCGCCGGTCGGTGTCGCTGCCCTCGCGCACGAGCCGTCCCTGGTCTTCCAGGCTGCGCACCGCGCGAGAGACGCTCATCTTGTCGAGGCCCGAGTAGTCGGCCAGCTCCTGCGCACTGATGCCCGGCCGGTCGGCGATCGTGACCATCATGCGCCAGTCGGTCAGGTTCATGTCGAACCGGGCGCCGAACTTCGGGAACGGTCGGGCCGTGAGGTTGCTGAGCACCCAGAGCTGGTAGTAGACGGAGTCGCGCGTGGCCAGGATGGCCTTGCGGGGAGGCGAGGGTCGGGGCCACGTCGGGATCTTGCAGTCTGGATGCAAGATCGTAACGTACGTGACGGACGAATGGAATCAGCGCACCTCGATCCGCCGGGCCAGTTCCAGCAGCACGTCCATCGAGGGCTCCTTGCGCGGCCACGTCAACCCCACTCCATCGCCCTCGTGCCTCGGCAGCACGTGGATGTGCACGTGGGGCACGGTCTGCCAGCCCGCGGGCCGGTTCGCCTGCAGCAGGGTGAGACCGGCGGGGTGGAAGGCGCGATCGACCGCGCGGGCCACGCGCGCGGCGGTGCGGAACAGCGCGCCGGCGAGTTCATCGTCGAGGTCCAGCACCGTCTCCACTTGCCGCCGCGTGGCCACGATCACGTGGCCTGGGTTCACCTGGCCCGCGTCCATGAACGCGATGGTGTGCTCGTCCTCGCAGACGATGGCGGCCGGGATCTCCCGGCGAACGATGCGCGTGAAGACGCTGTCCATGGCGGAACTCAGCGCAGCCGGGTCGCCGGCTTCAGGTGCGCGAGTTTGGCCGCGTAGAGATCGCGGTCGAAGCGCGTCGTGCTGTTGTCGAGCGCGACGGCGAGATGCTTGCGCGCTTCCTTGGCGTCGCCGAGACCCAGGTTGGCGAGGGCGAGCCAGAAGTGGAACTCGTGGTAGTAGGCCGCCCGGTCCACCTCCTGCTGGAACAGCGATTTCGCGCGGGCGTAGTCGCGGGCGTGCATGGCCGCCACGCCCTGGTTGAAATAGTGGAAGGGGGGCTGCGGCTCCAGGCGCGCGAGCCGCTGCGCGAATTCCTGCGCCTCCTGCGTGCGCCCCAGCCGCTCGAGCACCGGCACCAGGTTGGCCAGCGCCTGCCGATTGCCCGGCTCCACCGACACCACGTAGCGCAGCACGTCGGCCGCGCGCTGCGCGTCGCCATGCATGCTGTAGATCACGCCGAGGGTGTTGTAGGGCGTGAGGAAGGTCGGCGTGTGCTCCACCGCCGCCCGCGCCCACCAGTAGGCATCGTCCACGCGCCCCTGCGCCAGCGACTCGGCGGCCCGGTTGTTGAGGTACATCGCGATGATGATGTCCTCGTCGATCACCTGGGTGTGGACCCCGCGCATTTCGCGCGGGGTGAGGAAATCGATCGTCACGTACTCGGCGAAGTCGAACACCGCGCGCGCCTCGACGGGCTTCTTGCCGATGCGAGGTTCACGTGGCCGCTGGAGAAGTACAGGTTGCCGCTGCGGCTCCAGGTTTCCGGCACGTAGACGGACTGGAAGCGCACCGGAAGCCCGACCTCCTTCGCGAAAGCCGCGGTCATGATCACGAGCGACAGGCAGTTGCCGGTGCGTGCCTGGAACGCCTCGTGCCGCATTGCGGGTCAGGGCCGAGTCGTACTCGAGCTTCAGCTCCCCGCGGTCGTACAGCGCGTCGATCAGCCCTCGCTGGGCGCCCTTCATGCGCAGCTGCTGGCCGATGTCGTGCTTCAGGTAGTGGCGCATCGCGTCGGTGAGCGCGAAGACCTCGTCGGCGCTGATGGGTTGCGACGGCTGCGCGAAGCGGGCGTCGTCGAACAGCGGCGGCGCCGGCGCCTGCGGTGCGCTCGCGCACCCGGCGAGCAGCGAGAGAGCAGCAGAAGCACGAACCTCATGGCACCTCCGGTGCCGGCCGGGCCGGCGCCTCGGTCAGGCGTTCGCGGCGGGCCAGCTCGGGGAACATTCTGATCCACAAACCACCACCACCAAGGTGCCGAACCCGCCCGGCAGCACCGATTCCCGGGGCACGCGAGGTCTGGCAAGCTTGCGAAGATGAGCCCGCCAGCCGCCCCTTCACGGCGCCTGTTCGTCGCGCTGTGGCCCGACGCCCGGCAGCGCGCCGCGCTGGCGGCGCGGCGCGACGCCTGGGAGTGGCCGCCGGGCGCAGCCATTGTCCGCGCCGACAAGCTGCACGTCACGCTGCACTTCCTCGGCCAGGTGCCCGCCGACCGCGTCGACGCGGTGCGCGAGGGCATCGCGCTGCCGATGACCCCGTTCGAGCTCACGCTGCGGGAGCCGCGCGTGTGGCCCGGCGGCATCGCGGTGCTGGAGTCCGATGCGCCGCCGGCGCTGCTGGAACTGCACGTGCGCCTCGGCCTGGCGCTCGATGCCCTGGGCCTGCCCGTGGATCAGCGTCCCTACCGGCCGCACGTCACGCTCGCCCGAAAGGCGCGTGGGGCCGTGCCGCCCGGCGCCACCCCCGTGCCGTGGCAAGTGGACGACTACGCCCTCGTCGTGTCCGCCGGTGGCGAATACGCCGTGATGCAACGCTACTGAGGCTTGTCGATTCCCGCCCTCTACGATCGTCGTGGAGACAGAGGGCTCTTCCTCTGCAACAACTCGAGGACATCATGGCTGACAACACCGTTCGACTTCACCGCGTGCTTCGCGCCACGCCCGACCGGCTCTACCGCGCCTTCCTCGATGCCGACGCGATGGCCAAGTGGCTGCCGCCCCACGGCTTCACCTGCAAGGTGCACCAGCTGGACGCCCGCGTCGGCGGCACGTACAAGATGTCGTTCACCAACTTCGGCACCGGCAACGGCCACTCCTTCGGCGGCGAATACCGCGAGCTCGTGCCGAACGAGCGCATCCGCTACACCGACAAGTTCGACGATCCGAACCTGCCGGGCGAGATGGAGACCACCGTCGACGCTGAAGGCCGTGTCGTGCGGCACCGAGCTGAGCATCGTGCAGGACGGGCATCCCCGAAGCCATTCCGGCCGAGATGTGCTACCTCGGCTGGCAGGAGTCGCTGGCGCAACTCGCGACGCTGGTCGAGCCGGAGATCCCGGACTGAGCCGCTGGGACCGTTCGCTCCCTCTCCCACTTGTGGGAGAGGGTTGGGTGAGGGCGCGGCCCGCCTGCGCACAAGCCACCAGCCACGCGATGCCGATGCAGCGCCCTCACCCCCCGCCCTCTCCCGCGCTGCGGGCGAGGGAGCCCAAAGTTCGCGACCTTGGCAGCTCAGCGCCCCATGCGCCGGTCGTAGCTGCGCGACACCCGTTCGAGCAGGCCGGCATCGCTGTTGTCGCGTGCGTCGAACTGCACGCGCACGCTGCCGTCGGCCTGCCGGTTCACGTTGGCGGTGACCGTCGCCGCGCCGGTGCGGCCGACGATCAGTCCCTTCGCCGGATCCTGCTGCGTGATGGCGATGCCCTGGTCGCTCATCGCCGCCCCGGCGGCGGCGAACGAGCGGTCGTAGCTCGCCGGCGCCGCGACCGGGTAGCCGGCCGGCACCACCGTGCCGTCGGGGGCCACGTAGTAGGCGCAACCCGCGAGGGCCAGCATCGCGGCGGCGCACGCCGCGGCGTTGAGCGACTGCTTCATGGTGCCGCGTTCTTCCAGCCCGGGCCCGGGTCGAACGCCTTCGAAGGCGCGGCCGCCTGCTGCGGTGTCGGGGCCGAGGTCGCGTTCGTAGACCTTGACGTCGTGGCTGAGCATGAACGTCTTGACGCCGGTGTCCTGGTAGCGCACCGGCCAGGCCATCACGGCGAAGCCGCCGAACAGCTTGCCGCTTGCACCACGTAGTTCAGCGCGCCGCCGGGCGCATGCTGCCCTGCCGGTCACCAGCTTGTAGTGGTAGCCGTGATAGCCTGCGGGCCGCCCGGCCCGCCGGCCGCGGCCGGGCCGGCCCGAGCGGGCTCGGCTTGTCGCCGGGCTTCGTCGGCCAGTACAGGCCGTCGCGCTTGCCGGGCGAGCTCGACAGCTTCGACGCGTAGGTCAGGACGCCGTCGCCGTCGTGATCCTCGGCCGCGTACTCGAGCTGCGCATCGCGGATCGCCAGTAGCGTCTGCATCGCCGCCAGCTCGTTGCGGCCGATCCGGCGGACCCGGATCTCCTCTGCGCCGGCGCGGTGTCGAACGCCAGCCGTGTCCCGACTTCACGACGGGATCGGCAGCGTCCAGCCCGTCGCTTGCCGACGGCCACCAGGGCAGCTGGTCGCCGACGCGCTGGATCGCCCGAGCCTGGGCCCACAGCTCCGAGGAACGTGTAGCGGATGTCGGCGCCGACCGGCGGGATGAACTCGTGGTAGTCGGCGCCCCAGCATGACTTTCAGGCGCCGCTTCGTCGTTGGTCGCGACCGCCTCGCCGAATGCCGCCATCGCCGCTTCCGGCGTTTCGAAGGCGTGAGCGGCTGCGACGCGGCGGCCGCCCCGAAGAGCCAGCGGCCAGCCAGCACGGCGGCATGGAGAACGGCGCACCAGAAATCGCTTCGAGTTGATTTCATCGCCGGCTCCCCTCAGCGACGCCCGCGTCCGCCACCGCCACCGCCGCGACCGCCGCCGCACGCCCGCGCCGCTCGCTGAAGCCCGAGCCGCGCATGCTTCCGACTGCCCGCGCGTCGACGTTGCGCTGCGCCGGCTGCCGCCGCCGATTCACCCGTTGAAGGCGTTGTCGCCGCCCGTGCCACCGCCGCGATCGCCCACGCCGCTGCGGTCGCCCGCTCCGCGATCGGGCGCCGCCTCGATCGCCCCCCAGGCCCGGTCGGTGGCGCCGGCCCGATCGCCCGCGCCCGCTCGGTGGCGCCGCCCCGGTCGCCCGGCGATCGCCGCCCGGCACGGTCGCCGCCCGCCCCGCCACGATCGCCAGCTCCCGTCGCGACCGCGGAACTCGTTGCGCCGGTCGGCGCCCGCCGTTGTTCCTGCCGAATCTTCTCGCGGGTGGCGTTGTCGCGGTAGGCCACGCCTTGGCGGTGGCTGGCGTCGTGATTCCATTGCCACCGCCTTGCCCTTGTGCGGTCGAAGTTGCGGTCGATGTTGGTCGCCCGGTTGACGTCGATGTTGATGTCGCCGCCGCCCCAGTTGCAGTTGCCGAAGATCGCGCCCGCGGCGGCGAAGCCGATGCCCCAGGCGAGCCCGCGGCCGAAGGCATCCCCGGGGTAGTAGCCGATAGGCCGGGTACGGCGGCCAGTAGTACGGCGGATAGGCGGGGTAGCACCAGCCGCCGTAGACGACCGCCGGCTTGTAGGTCGGCACGTAGATCACTTGCGGGTTCGTCGGCTCGATGCGAGATGATCTGCCTCGTGTCGGCGCCTGCTCGACGACGACCGTCTGCTGCTCGGTGCGTCTTCAGGTTGCCGGACTCCTGCGCCTTGCGCGCGCAGGCGCTGCACGGCGTCGAGCACGTCCTTCTGCTGGGCGAGCACGGCGTCGCCGAGCTTCTGCGTCCAGTCGAGCTTGTCGTTCATCGGCTCCAGGATCTGCGGGAACGCGACCAGCGACTTCACGCTCGACGTCCCAGGTCTGGTTCTGGACCGCCTTGACCGCGGCCTCCCCCTTGAGCGTCGGGTTGGCCTTCAGCCAGCGCGCCGCCTGGACGACCTCCAGCGGATACGTCGAGGCCATCAGCACCTGGGACAGCACCGAATCGGGGTACAGCGCGATCGGGGCGACCAGGGCCTCGAGCTCCTCGGGCTTGAAGGGCGTGACCGGCTTGGCCGACGTGGCGGGGGCGGCGGACGGCGCGGTGGCCTGCCCCCTCGCGAGCGGGCCGGCGCCGAGCATAGCCGACGCGACCAGCCCCATCCAGACGGCCCGGGCGAGCCGGTCCCGACGCTGCATGATGGCCTCTCCCTTCCGACGGTAAAAGAGTTGCGCGGCCGCCCGCGGCGGCGCTCAACGCGGGTCCCGCGCGACACGAGCCGCCAGTATGCACGCTGAAATTCGGACACCAATGGGTGCTCGCCCTTCATGCGGCCGCTCCCGCCGTCGAACGACGACGCAACCGCAGCAGCGGGGACAACCAGATCAGGAAGGTCACGATGCCGAGCCCGGCCGCGATCGGGCGCGCGAAGAACGCGAGCACGTTGCCGTCGGCCTTGATGAGCGACGACACCAAGTGCTCCTCCAGCATGCCGCCGAGCACGACGCCGAGGATCAGCGGCGTGATGGGGAAGCCATTGGCCTCCAGCACCCAGGCCAGCACGCCGGCCACGAGCATGATGCCGATGTCGAACGGCGTGTTGTTGATCGCGAACGCGCCGACGAGGCAGAACAGCATGATCACCGGCATCAGCACGTCGCGCGGCACGTGCAGGATGCGCTTGGCGACCTTGATGCACAGCCATCCCATCGGAAGCATGATCAGGTTCGCCACGATGAACAGGAGGAACACGGCGTAGATGTTCTGCGGGTTCGTGGTGAACAGCGTCGGCCCGGGGTTCATGTTCTTCATGTACAGCACGCCGATCACGATCGCCGTGATCGAGTCGCCCGGAATGCCGAACACCAGCGCCGGTATCCACGCGCCCGCCAGCGCGCTGTTGTTGGCCGCGCCGCTTTCCACGATGCCCTCGACATGGCCGGTGCCGAACTTCTCCGGCTCCTTCGAGAAGCGCTTGCTGACGGCGTACGACATCCACGCCGCGATGTCCGCCCCCGCCCCCGGCAACGCGCCGATCAGCGTGCCGAGCGCGCTGCCGCGCAGCACCTGCTTCGGGTACTTCATCGCGATGCGACCCATGCCCTTGAACACATGGCCGATCTGCGCATCCACGACGAGGCCGCGCGGCTGCATGTCCACCACGTAGCGGATGATCTCCGACACCGCGAACATGCCGATCATCAGCGGCACCAGGCCGATGCCGCCGGTGAGCTCCGTGCTGCCGAACGTGAAGCGCGGGAACGCCGCCGGGTTGCCCAGGCCGACGCAGGCGATGAGCAGGCCCAGGAGCAGCGTCGCCACGCCCTTCAGCGGCCGGTCGCCCGAGACGAACACCGCGCACGTGAGCCCCATGAGCACCAGCCAGAAGTACTCGAAGGAGCTGAACCGCAACGCCACTTCGGCAAGCGACGGCGCCGCGACGATCAGCACCGCCGTGCCGAACAGGCCGCCGATCACCGAGAACACCAGGCCGGCGCCGAGCGCCACGTCGGCCAGCCCCTTGCGCGTCATCGCATAGGCCTCGTCGGTGTAGGCGGCCGAGGCCGGCGTGCCCGGCATCCGCAGCAGGCAGCCCGGGATGTCGCCGGCGAAGATCGCCATCGCCGTGGCCGTGACCATCGTCGCGATCGCCGGGATCGGCGCCATGAAGAAGGTGACCGGCACCAGCAGCGCGGTGGCCATCGTGGCGGTGAGCCCCGGCACCGCGCCGACGAAGAGGCCGAAGACCGAGGCGCCGAGCATCACCGCCAGGTTGTACGGCTCGAACACCATCCCGAAGGCCTGCGCCCAGGCGCCGCTCATTGGGCAACCCTCCGCGCCAGGCGCTCCGGGACGAGCGCTTGGGAGCGGCCCGGCGCGCTCATTGGGTCCTCCTCACCATGCGATCGGCTGCAGCACGCCCCAGGGCAGCGGCACCTTCAGCAGCTTGTAGAAGCCGTAGTGGATCACCAGCGTCATCACGACCGCCAGCGCGAGCGCGCGCGCCGGGCGCACGTGCAGGGCCCACATCAGCACGAAGAGATAGGCCGTGCCCGTGAGCACGAAGCCGAGCGGCTGCACCGCCAGCAGGTAGAACACGTTCACGCCGACCAGGGCTGCCAGCGCCAGCACGTGCGGCCGCGAGCCGATCCACACGGGCCACTCGACCCAGCGCATGGAAGCCGCCGCTCGTGCGCGCAGCCCGCGCACCACCAGCAGCGCGCCGCACACCCCGAGCCCGACCGCGATGGCCCCCGGCAGCACGGCCGGGCCCACGTGCTGGCCCGGCATCTTCGGAAAGCCCTGCACGTGCCACAGCAGCGAGCCGGCCAGGACCAGCAGCAGGGCCCCCCAGATCGCGTCGCCGAGCTTCACGACGCGGGGCTACTTGGCGATGCCGACGGCCTTCATCGTTGCGCCGAGATCGGCGTCCGCCTTGGCCATGAACTTCGCGAAGTCGTCCGGGCCCTGGTAGATGACGCCGAACCCGCGCTGCGCCATGAAATCGGTGTACTCCTTGGCCGCCGCGATCTTGCGGATGGCGGCGGCGAGCTTGTCGCGCGCCTCGGGCGGAATGGCCTTCGGTGCCGCGATGCCGCGCCATGCACCGAGCTTCCAGTCGCTGCCGGTGGCCGCCTTCAGCGTCGGCACGCTCGGGTAGAGCGCAGCCGGTGCGTCGGCCATGATGGCCAGGCTGCGCACCTTGCCGGCGTCGATGAGCGAGCGCGCCTCGGGCAAC
Organism: uncultured beta proteobacterium; assembly: GCA_963839465.1. Lineage (GTDB taxonomy): Bacteria > Pseudomonadota > Gammaproteobacteria > Burkholderiales > Burkholderiaceae_C > CAWIVI01. The sequence goes on along the minus strand of CAWIVI010000015.1, from coordinate 78,699 downwards.
GAGCACGGCACCACCTCCACGCCGCCCGCGACGAGGTCCTGCAGCCCGGGCGCGGCGCCGTTCGACGGCACCCACGGCAGGCCGGCCGGATCGACGCCCAGGTCCTTCAGCATGCCGGCGACCGCCAGGTGCCAGATGCCGCCCTGGCCCGTGCCCGAGGCCTTGAACTTGCCGGGGTTGGCCTTGATGGCGGCGACCACGTCATTCGCGGTCTTGTACGGCGAGTCGGCGCGCACCTGCAGCCCCGCCGGGTCCATGTTCACGAGGCCGATCGGCGTGTACGACGCGGGCGTCAGGTCGGTGAGACCTTGCCAGTGCATCATCGCGATCTCGACCGTGATGAGGCCGATCGTGTAGCCGTCCGGCGCCGCCGTCGCGATGGCCTGGTGACCCACCACGCCGCTGCCGCCGGTGCGGTTCACCACGTTGACCGGCTGGCCCAGTTCCTTCTCGAGCAGCGAACCGATGATGCGGGCCGTGGCGTCGGTGCCACCCCCGGCGCCCCACGGCACGATGAGGGTGATCGGGCGTTCCGGCCAGGCTGCCTGCGCGCTGCCGGCAGCGAAGGCCAGCGCCAATGCGCCCAGGGTGCCGAGCATCGTTCTGCGGTCGGTCATGGAGTCTCCTCGGACAGCAATCCACTGTGCAGCCGACTGTGCCAAGCCGGCACCGATGCGCCACTCCGCACTGACCCTAGGTGCTTGACGAGCGGGCGCCGGCTCAAGGATCGCGCACGTCCGCCAGCACGTTGCGGCCGAAGTCGGCGCGCTCCAGATAGCCGACCACCTTCGCCGCCGCGGCGGCGGGCGACGCGAGCCGGCCCTGCTCGTGCATGTCGACGAACAGTGCGCGATCTGGAAAACCCGCCGGATCGCCCGCGCGCAGCTGCACCTGCATGTCGGTGTCGATCACGCCCGGCGCAAGAGAGACCACCTTCGCACCGTTCGCCTTGCGCGCCTCGTCCAGCGCCACGGCGCGGGAGAAATTGTCGAGCCCTGCCTTCACCGCGCAGTACGGCGCGCTTCCGGCCATGGCGCGCCGGCCGAGGCCCGACGAGATGTTGAGCACGCGGCGCGCGCCGCCCCACTTGTGCGTGGCACGCAGGAAGGCGGCGGTGAGCAGCACGGGCGCCTCCAGCCCGACGCGCAGCGACGCCGCGAGTGCCTGCGCGTCGGACTCGTCGGACGGCCCGGGCGGCGTGACCAGCGCGGCGTTGTTGATCAGCGAAGCGCGCGCGTAGCGGCCGCCGTCGCGTTCGCCGAGCCAGGCTTCGATGCGCGTCGCGGCCTGCTCCGCTTGCGCGAGGTCGAGCGCCCATTGCTCGAGCCGCGAGCCGGCGCCGCCGGGCGCCAGCGTCGGGCTCGTGTGCCGGGAGATCGTGAGCAGGTCGGTGCCGGGCTGTGCGAGGAGCTGCTGCGCCATCGCGTGGCCGAGGCCGCGTGATGCGCCCGTGAGGATGACGAGGTGCAGGTTCATTGGGCTACCCTGCGCGGGGCTCATTTGCACGACGATCGGGAAGTCGGCCTGGAGACCATCGGCGACGGAGCGGAAGGGGCGGGTGAGGGCGGCGCGGTCGGCGTCGCGCAAGCTGCGCCAGAGCCCGTCCCGCTCGTTGCGCGCCTCGCCGTCGACATACATCTGCGTCGTCAGCAGTTCGCGCGATCCGAGGTGGACCTTGAAGTGGATGTGCGGCGTGCGCCCGCTGTACGGCGCCGGGCGCAGCGTCCGGAAGCGGTAGCTGCCGTCGGCGCCGACCTGCATGCGACCGAAGCCCTGGAAGGCGCGATCGGCACGCCCGCCGTCGCCCGGGTGGTGGTAGTGGCCGGCCTGGTCGCACTGCCAGATCTCCACCACGGCCCCCTTGACCGGCGCGCCGGCAAGGTCGGCCACGGTGCCCTGCACCCAGGCCGGCTCGCCGCGTGCATAGGGCGCGCCGGCACCGTTGCGCAGCAGGTCGGCATCGTTGTCGGACGGCATCTCCACCGGGTAGAACGGCCCTTCGGTCTGCGCGGGCGTGGGCCGCGCCCGCGCTTGCGCTCGCACGCCGAGGTGCAGCGAAGGCATGGCGATGAGGGCGGCGCCGCCCATGAGCAGGATGCGACGGTGGGTCATGGGGTACTCCGGAGATCAGAAGGGTGCGGGGCAGACGAACGTCACGCGTTCGCCGCTCACGGGATGCGGCAGTGTGAGCCGGCACGCGTGCAGCAGCAAGCGCGGCGCCGCGTCCCGCGCAGCAGGCGGCGCATACAGCGCATCGCCGACGATCGGATGGCCGATGGCCAGCAGGTGCACGCGAATCTGGTGCGATCGGCCGGTGACCGGCTCGAGCTCCAGGCGCGTGCGCTGTGCCGTGCGCTCGAGCACCCGCCACCGCGTGAGCGACGGCTTGCCGGCCGCGTGGTCCACGTGCTGGAGCGGCCGGTTCGGCCAGTCGACGATGAGCGGCAGGTCGATCTCGCCCTGCTCCGCCTCGACGTTGCCCGCCACGATCGCGACATAGCGCTTCTCGACGGTGCGCCGTTCGAATGCCATGGAAAGCGCACGCTGCGCCGCCGCACCGCGGCCGAAGGCCATCAGGCCCGACGTCGCCATGTCCAGCCGGTGCACGACGAGTGCGTCGTCGTACAGCGCGCGTGTGCGCATCCACGCGCTGTCGCGCCGGTCTTCGCCGCGTCCCGGCACGGCGAGCAACCCGGCGGGCTTGTCGATCACGACAAGCCCCTCGTCGGCATGGAGGATGTGGGGCATGGCCCCATGGTCGTTCCAAATCAGGTATGAGCCTGGAGCGGCCGGAGATCGGCGACGCGAGCGAGTCAATCCGTTGTAGACCGCGGCAGTTTATTGGGGGGCCGGTTTTGGGGTTTCCTGTCGGTGGTCGAGGGCTGTGCGCAAGTGGGCGTGGATCAATTCAGTCTTGTCACTTCGGCGCCTTGCGCTGGGCTTCGCGTGCTGGCGCGGCCGCCCAAGACAACACATGCGACGCTGCCGGAACGACCCGCTCAGTCATGAGGAGATGTTGATGCCAACGAAGATTCCAGGCCTCAACTATGTCTTCGCGAAGCACAAGCCGATGATGGGGCCGAAGGATCCGGTCACCAAAGAGCGAGCAGCAGACGCGTCGCTCATGGAGAAGATCATCCACGGAGCACCGTTTCCCTTCATGCCGTTCAAGATCAGGCGTGCTCGGCCGGAGGACTTTGCACCGCGCAGTTCGCTTGTGCCTCAACCGGACCCCCGCTCCGACCGGCCCCCGATTTCCATCGAAAACGGAGAGATCAAGCGCCTGTATCCCGCCGTCAGAGCGCAAGTGGTGTCGCCGCACCGTGCAATGCTCGCGTGCTTGGCCAGGCTGGACGGCGGCAATCTCCAGCAGCGCCTGCTTGCAAGTGACTTTCTGCATGTCGAGCGTTCGCTGATGCAGGCGAAGCAAGCGATCGACGAGGTGACCTCGCCGTCGCTGAGCACGTACGACGTGAAGGCGCAGCGAGCGCCGGAAGCCTTCCGATTGCTCTACCGTGACTTCGACCAAATACCGGTGCTTCGCGACGTGAAGCCGGAGAGCCGGCACCGCTTGGTCATCGATCCCTGCCAGCTGCGGAGGTTCGAGCAGTGTGCAAGGAATGCCGGCATCGACGTGACCACGAGCCCGTATGCGGGGCTGATTTTCGAGCAAAGGGGATATCTTTTCGGCTTGGCATGCGGCTACAAGCTGGCGTTCGAGCACGTGGACAAGAAGCTGAGCGCCACATTGCTCGCGGTTCTGCATGCCGCCAGCACGAGCGGCGACCCGGGCGGCATACCCGGGGGGTTCAAGGGCGGCTGGGGTGTGAGGCGCCGGCTTCGCATGGAGATCACCCCGCGTGCCCTGAACGAATACGTCCGGCTGCAGGTCGAGCTGAAGATGCAGCATGGGGCGCAGTCACTGCTGAAAATCACAAACGTGTCCGACAACACGTTGTTCTTGGCCTGCGCATCCGCTCCCAGCGGGACGATCAAGTCCGCGGCCAGCGAGTGGATCCGTCAGTACCACGCTACGGTGGACACGATCGGCAACGGGCGGATTCCGAATCGACCTATTTGCGACTGTTGGCCGCTATGGATTGCCTGCAGAAGTGCCTGCGCCTCCATCCGTTCCAGGATGGAACCGGACGTCTATTTCAGCAAGTGGCGTTGAATCGCGAACTGGCCCACCTGGGTCTGCCGATCACCTTCATGGACGTTCCAAGCATGTCTCCCGGTGTCGGCCTGGACAAGGCGTTGGACCTCGTCATCGACGGCATGCGCCACGCAGCGCCGCACCTGAACCCGGACGCGCCGCGGCTGGAGACCTCGGCCTTGAACGTCACGCCCGAGCAGCGCAAGGCCTATGTGGACCGGTACGAGGCCGAGTTCAGGTACAGGCATCCGCGGCTGGAGCAGCCGCTTCCGCCACCGCCCTCCTCCGATTCGCCATCGCTCGACGAGGCAGCGCATCTCACGTTCGATTGGCTGCGACGGAATGGGGACGTGGACGAGTGAAGTGAATCGAGGCGTCATGCCCGAGTGAGCAGTGCGCACCTGCACCTCGTCCATGTCGATCATCATCGATTCGATGATCGACGCGCCCCGCCGGCAGGCTGCCCGTCAGCCGCCCCTCCCGGCCCCCTTCCAGGCTCACTCCTCGTTGGAATCACGAGCCCGGCCCCAGGCTCATACCTCGTTGGGTAAGACTCCATGTTGACGCGAAGCCGCCGCGCGTGCACATTAGCCGCCTTCATCCACCGCAACGAGGAGGCTGCCATGCAAAGAGATCCTGCCCTCTCGTCGGCTCCCGCCGCCGCCTGACGAGGCGCGTCGACCCTCCAGGTCGCACGTATCGCCCGCCGCGCGCGGGCCGACACCGAACCCACTGCCACGCCTGCGCGCATCGCGCGGGGTGCTTCCGTTCGACCTGGAGACTTCAATTGCAAACCATGACCGTGGCCGAGGTGCAGCGCGATCGCGTGACGCTGCAGGATGGCGAATTCGAATGCATTGCCCGCCTGCTGCCTGCACTCGTGCAGGCGCTGGCGGTGGAAGACGACACGATGGCGGTCGGCGACCGCGTCGTCGCCGAGAAGAATGCGCTGGGCGAGTGGTGGATCGGCTCGCGCCTGCCGCCCCGCACGCAACTGGCGCGGCGCGACACGCACGGCCATCGGCAGGTGCTGGCGTCCAACGTCGATACCGCGCTGCTCGTGATGGGGCTGGACGCCGATTTCAACCTGCGGCGCCTGGATCGCTACCTCGCGCTCGCGCGCCTGGCCGGCGTGCAGCCGGTCGTCGTGCTCACGAAGGCCGACCAGTGCGACGCGCCCGGCGCTCGCCTGGCCCAGGTGCGCGCGCACGTGCCGTCCGGCGCCGAAGCCGTCGCGGTGGACGGGCGCGACGAGCGCACGCGCGAGGCGCTGGCGCCCTGGCTCGGCGCCGGTTGCATGCTCGTGCTGCTCGGCTCCAGCGGGGCCGGAAAGAGCACGCTCACCAACACGCTGGTCGGGCACGACACGCAAAGGACCGGCGGCTTGCGCACCGGCGACGGCCGCGGGCGCCACACGACCACGGTGCGTTCCATGCACCGCCTGGCCGGCGGCGCGTTCGTCATCGACACGCCCGGCCTGCGCACGCTGCGCCTGGACACCGACGACGACGGCCTGGAGGCCGTGTTCGACGACATCGGCCGCTGGGCCGCGCGTTGCCGCTTCCGCGACTGCACGCACGGCGGCGAGCCCGGCTGCGCGGTGCGCGAGGCCGTGGCGCCGGAGCGCCTGGCCAACTACTTCAAGCTGCAGCGCGAGGTGCGGCGCGACACGCTGAGCGCCCTGGAGCGGCAGAAGCTGCTGAGCCAATGGAAGGCGCGCGGACGGCAAGCGGCGCAGCGGCTGCGGGACAAGCGTGGCGAAGACTAGGGCCCGTCGACAGGCCCTAGAACCAGTCCACGAGCCCCGACTGGACGGCGTTCTCGGGGTTCGACCCCGCCGCGCGCACGCGCTGCAGCGCGTCGTCGGTGGGCAGGCCCAGGTGCTTGAGGAGACAGGTGGCCGCAGCGCCCGTGCGCCCCATGCCGGCGGCGCAGTGCAGCAGCACCGATTCGCCGGCGCGCAGGGCCGCGGCAGCCTGCTCGATCCCGTCGCGGAAGGCCGGCATGTCCAGCGGAAGGCCGTAGTTGCGCATCGGCAGGTTGATCCACCGGAACGGCAACCGGCCCTCGACGATGGCGCGGTGGTAGGCAGGCGCGGCGCCCACGATCTCGTCGCGCGGCGTGAGGCACATCACCAGGGCCAGGCGCGCCCGCTTGTGCTCGGCCACGAACTCCGACCAGGGCTCGAAGCGGCCCGGCATCGACGCCAGCCACAGCGAGCCGGGCAGGTCGGGACCGAGGTTGACGCGGCGGAACTTCATGGAAGGAAGTATCGTTTTCGGGCGGTTCCGCGTCCGAAAGAGGGGCGCTGCAAGGCTGGTCGTGCGCAAAGGGCCGATTTGCGGTTACAGTACTGGCCACAGACATACACAAGGCCGTTTTTTCAAGGTCTTATCTCCCGCCCGGCAGCTTGCCGAGGCCGGCCCAGGTTGGAACTCCCCTGTTTGACGTTTCTTGAGTGTTTCTGCGCGCGCTGGCGTTCGCCTGCGCGGATCGTTCTTTTATTCTTTATCCCACTCAGCAAGGAAACTCATCCATGAGCACCCAAAGACCAGGCCCGCCAGACCGGCGTCGTGAAATGGTTCGACGACGGCAAGGGCTACGGCTTCATCGCCCCGGACAACGGCGGCAAGGACCTGTTCGCCCACTTCAAGGAAATCTCTGCCAGCGGCGGCTTCCGCAGCCTGCAGGAAGGCCAGAAGGTGGAATTCGAAGTGAAGCAGGGCATGAAGGGCCCGCAGGCGTCGAACATCAAGCCGATGTAATCGGCGTTCGCGCTGCCTTCCGAAGCTGCGGCCGTGCGCCGCGGCTTCTCCTCAGAACCGCGGCCGAGTGCCGCGGTTTCTCATTTCTGGTCGCTCGGCGGCGGAGCGTCGGCCGGTGCCGGCTCGCCGTCGCCCTTGCCGGGGTTCAGCTTGCGCTGGCGCTTTTCTTCCGCCTTGCGCTTCTTGGCCAGTTCACGCTGCCGCTTCTCGTATGAATAGTTTGGGGTCGCCAAGGGGTCGTCTCCGTCAGTGGAATGCGAGCTTACCGCGAGGCGGTTGAAGCGCAAGGGCGCTCGGGCTACGCTTTGCGCCCCTCATCCCGCAGGAAAGCCACCATGACCAACCATGTCTACAAGCTCGTCGATCTCGTCGGCTCCTCGACCGCCGGCACCGACGACGCCATCCGCAACGCGATCGAGACGGCCGCGCTGACCATCCGCAACATCGACTGGTTCGAGGTGGTGGAATCGCGCGGCCACGTGAAGGACGGCAAGGTCGCCCACTACCAGGTCACGCTGAAGGTCGGCTTTCGCATCGAAGGCGATTGACCCAAACTCGCCGCCCATGTTCAGCCGCTTCGAAAAGCTCGTCCACCCGTACCCCGAGGCCCCGCCGGCGCAGCCGCCGGCGGGCTTCTTCGCGTTCCTGTGGGCGTGCACGAAGGGACTGCGGCCGTACCTGGCACTGATGACGCTGCTCACCGCCGTGATCGGCGCCTTCGAGGCGCTGCTGTTCGCCATGCTGGGCGGCATCGTCGACTGGCTCTCGCACGTCGAGCCGGCGCGCCTGTGGGCCGAGCAGCGCGGCAACCTGCTGCTGCTCGGCGCCATCCTGTTGGCCAGCCCGATCGTCATCGCGCTGCAGGCGATGTTCAAGTACCAGGCGCTGGCTGCCAACTTCCCGATGCTGCTGCGCTGGAACTTCCATCGCTACATGCTCAGGCAGAGCATGAGCTTCTACCAGGACGAGTTCGCCGGCCGGGTCGCGACGAAAGTGATGCAGACCGCGCTCGCGGTGCGTGAGGTCTGGATGACGCTGGCCGACATCGTCGTCTTCATCGTCATCTACTTCGCCACCATGGTGCTGATCGCCGGCGCCTTCGACCGCTGGCTGCTGCTGCCCTTCCTCGGCTGGCTGGTGCTCTACCTGTCGGCCATGCGCTGGTTCGTGCCTCGCTTGGGTCAAGTGGCCAAGGAGCAGGCCGATGCGCGCTCCCTCATGACCGGGCGCATCACCGACGCCTACACGAACATCGCCACCGTCAAGCTGTTCTCGCACGCGCAGCGCGAAGCCGCCTTCGCGCGCGGCGCGATGGACGAGTTCATGCTCACCGCGCGTTCGCAGATGCGTCTCGTGAGCGGCTTCGAGATCGTGAATCATGTGCTCAGCATGGGCCTCATCGCGAGCACCGCGGGCGCCACGCTGATGCTGTGGACGCGCGGCCAGGTCGGCATCGGCGCGGTTGCGGCGGCCACTGCGATGGCGTTGCGCCTGAACGGCATCGCGCACTGGATCATGTGGGAGATGGCGCTGCTGTTCGAGAACATCGGCACCGTGCAGGACGGCATCAGCACGCTGTCGCGGCCGCACAAGGTCGTGGATTCGCCGCACGCACGGCCGCTGGTGGTGACCCACGGCGAAGTGCGCTTCGATCGCGTGGGGTTCGGCTATGGCCAGGCGGAGCGCGTGATCGACGACTTCTCGCTGACGATCCGCCCAGGCGAAAAGATCGGCCTCGTGGGCCGCTCCGGAGCCGGCAAGAGCACCATCGTCAACCTGCTGCTGCGCTTCTACGACGTGGAGCAGGGCCGCGTGCTGGTGGACGGCCAGGACATCTCGCTCGTCACGCAGGACAGCCTGCGCGCGCAGGTCGGGATGGTGACGCAGGACACCTCGCTGCTGCATCGCTCGGTGCGCGACAACGTCCTCTACGGTCGCCCGGACGCCGACGACGCGGCGATGATCGCGGCCGCCCGGCGAGCCGAGGCGCACGATTTCATCGCCGGGCTCGTCGATCCGAAGGGCCGCACAGCCTACGACGCGACCGTGGGCGAACGCGGCGTGAAGCTGTCGGGCGGACAGCGCCAGCGCGTCGCGATTGCGCGCGTGATGCTCAAGGACGCTCCCATCCTGCTGCTCGACGAAGCCACCAGCGCGCTCGACAGCGAGGTCGAGGCCGCGATCCAGGCGAGCCTGTACCGCCTGATGGAAGGCAAGACCGTCGTGGCGATTGCACACCGCCTGTCGACCATCGCCGCGATGGACCGCCTGATCGTGCTCGACCGCGGCCGCATCGTGGAGGAGGGCGATCACCGCAGCCTGCTCGCGCGCGGCGGCCTCTATGCGCGCCTGTGGGCGCACCAGAGCGGCGGCTTCCTGGGCGAAGAAGCGGACGACGACGCAACGCCCGCTGCTGCCGTTCAGCCGGGCGCCGCCGAGGAGACGCGCCAGATCGTGTTGCCGACGTCGTCGGCCACGAGCACCGCGCCGCGCGAGTCGACCGCCACCCCCACCGGCCTGCCGTAGGCCCGGCCATCGTCGCTGACGAAACCCGTGAGCAGATCCACGGGCGGGCCGGACGGGCGCCCCTGGGCGAAGGGCACGAACACCACCTTGTAGCCCGCCAGGTCGGCACGGTTCCACGACCCGTGCAGGCCGATGAACATGCCTTCGGCGAAGGGTGCCGGAAGGGCCGCCTTGCCCGACCATGCCAGCCCGAGCGCCGCCACATGGCCGCCCAGGGCGTAGTCGGGCGCGACCGCGGTCGTCACGAGATCGTCCCGCGGCGGCTGCGCCCGCTTGTCCACGTTGCGGCCCCAGTAGCTGTACGGCCAGCCGTAGAAGGCGCCGTCACGCACGGAGGTGAGGTAGTCGGGCACGAGGTCGTCGCCGAGTTCGTCGCGCTCGTTCACGACCGTCCACAGCGCTCCGGTGCCCGGTACCCATGCCAGCCCGTTGGGGTTGCGCAGGCCGGTGGCATAGAGCCGCTTGGTGCCGGTGGCCACGTCCACTTCCCAGATCGCCGCGCGCCCGTGCTCGCTTTCCATGCCGTTCTCGCCCACGTTGCTGTTGGAGCCGACGGTGGCATAGAGCTTGCGGTGATCGGGGCTGGCGATGATGTTCTTGGTCCAGTGGTGGTTCAGCCCGGCCGGCAGGTCCGTCACCTTCTCGGGTGGCGCCTCGATGCGCGTCTGCCCCGGCCTGAACGGGAAGCGGACGATGCCGTCGGCGTTGGCGACGTAGAGCTGCTCGCCCACGAGCGCCATCCCGAACGGCGAGGTCAGCTTGTCGACCAGCACGCTGCGCGTCTCGGCGGTGCCGTCGCCGTCGGCGTCGCGCAGCAGCGTGATGCGGTTGGCGCTGGGCACGGCGGCCCCCGCGCGTTCCATCACCTTCTTCATCACCCAGCGCTTGATGCCGCCGGGGGCGTCCTTCGGCTTCGGTGGCGCGTTGGACTCGGCCACCAGCACGTCGCCGTTGGGCAGCACGTGGAGCCAGCGCGGGTGCTGCAGCCCGCGCGCGAAGGCGCCCACCGCAGTGCCTCGCGCAGCGGCCGGCTGGCCGCCATCAGGCCAGCCCTCCGCCGGGGCGATGTTGACCGTGGGCAGCAGGGACTTCTTCGGCGCGGGCAGCGTCGGCTGCGTACCGACCGTGGCGTCGGGGACTGCCGTTTCCGCAGGGGCGGCCGCGTACAGGCCGAGGGCGGCAACGAAGATGAGCGGGGGGACGCGGAGGTGCAGTTGCATGACGTGCTCCTTTTCCAGCTTGGTGCATGCGCCATGCCTGCGTCCAACCGTGCGGTGGTCGCGGGAACGCACGTTGCCGCTCGTACGACGATGCGCGACTTCGAGGATTCCACCTTATGGCGCGTGAGTGCATTCGAGCGCATGCGCCAGGAAACCGGGACGAGCGGCTTCCAGCGTTTGTCCGGACCGACCCTGCTCCCCTCGACACTGACGGCTGAGCTCGACCAGCTCCAGCGCACCCAGGGCGGCCGGGAGGTGCTGGAGGTGCTGGCCGCGTGCCTGCGGCAGCGCGAATCGGCGCTCCTGTACCTGCGCTATGGCGAGTTGGTCTGGCCGGTCACCGTCTTCCCGCAGCCGATGCTCTATCACTCGCCGCGAGACCTGTCGCAGGCGCCTGGGGCGGCGCTGGCGACGCTCGACCTTCTGGAGATCGAGCCGCCCGGCGTGCGCGTGCCCGGGGACCCGCTGCAGCACCGCGTGGGCAGCTCAGACCACTACCACCCGCTGTTGCCGATGCTCTGGGCCGTCGCCCTGCACGGGCCGCGCCGGCACTTGCTGAGCGAGATCGGCGGGACCGCGGCCTACCGCGTGCTGCGCATGCCTCCGCCGGAATTGCCGGCGCCCGGCGCGCTCCGCCCGGCGATCGATCGGCTGAGCCGCGACACGGCATCGCTGCGAGCGATCGCCGGCTGGCCGGGCATGGACGTGGAGCGGGCGAGCCGGCTCGTCAATGCGCTGTACCTGGCGTCATCGTTGATGGTCACGCGGTCGGCGGCCGCGGCGCGCACGGAACCCGGGATCATCCGCCGGCTGTTCGGCTCCCGCCCGCGCTAGGGGCCGCGTCCCGCCGGCTCAGAACCAGTAGCGGTCGCCACCGGCGCGGCAGCGCAGGCCCTGCTGCAGCTCGCGCGCACGCTGGCGCTCGGCGCGCAGCTTGCGAAGTTCGTGCCGGGGCAGCTTGCCGGCGGCATGGCTGTCGAGCGCCTTCATGCGCTCATCCAGCGCGTGGCAGAGCGCCGCGGAGACCGGCCTGGCGGCCGAGACGGTGGCGTCGGCACGCTCGGTGTCGCGGTCTGGCGTGGCCCCCAGGCGCACCGAACGGCGGGGCTGGGCCTCGACCTGCGTGACTTCCGTGATCTGCACCGGCGGTTCGACTTGCGGGGGAGGCGCCGCCTGCAGCGGCGCGTCTTCGGCCGGCGCGTTGGCATCGACCGGGTGCAGCCAGCGCGACGCCATCGTGAGCACCGCGACGGCGAAGAGCAGGCCCAGCCGGCGCGAGGTCTCGGGAGCGTGGCGGGAAGGCAGATCGTTCATCAACCGCTGATATTGCTCCCTCGCGCGTGCGTGCGACAGGGGGCGGATGTAAGAGAGGAAGGGATCGGTAGCCCACCCCCCCGAACGTGGGGTATGAGCAGCCGTCGGCTCGACCACCCCGAATACGGGGACGAAACACGGCGGTCGCGAACGGGTTTCGCTTTGGTGCCGAAGCGTGCGTCGCCCGTTGCATCGGCTGTCTATCGTTGTTGGATAAATGAACTTGTCGGCGAAACGCCTACAACAGAAGTCGCCGGCTTCTGACCCCGGTCACGGGTGGCGGCGCATGGAGGCAGGCGCGCTGACTGCCTAGGCTGTAGACATCGAAGGAGTACAAGTGATGGAAACGACGACGATGCTGGAGATCGAGGCCCGCTACGAGTTGCGGTTCCGGTCTCTGTACCAGGAAGGCCGCGCCCTGAGCTTCCCCTGCGACATGCACGGCCGCGTGCACCTCGACAGCCTCAGCGAACGCGCCCGGCACAACTATCTGTTCGCCCGCGCCGTCGTGGGCCGTGAATACGCCACTCCGGCAGTGCTGCGGGCCGACCTGCACTGACCCTCTAACACATTTCCGGGCTGCGGGGAGACCGCAACGCGCCGTTAAGATCGCGCGCTTTGCAGTACCCCCTCCATGGCCGTCGCATCGCGGGCCCAACCAGCCCCCGTTTTCCAACTGAAGAGTGCCGCGCTCACGCTGGTGTGCGTGGCTCTCAAGACGCCTGACCTCGCACTGCTCGCGCGGGAACTCGACGAGCGTCTTTCCCATGCCCCTGAGTTGTTCGACCACGATCCGGTCGCGATCGATGTGTCGGCGCTGCGCGACGAGGTCGTCGATTTCGTCGCGCTGTGCGAGGTGCTGCGCCGGCACCGCATGCTTCCTGTCGCAGTGAAGGGGGCCGGCCCCGCGCAGCTGGCCGCGGCGAAGGAGGCCGGTCTCGGCGAGGCGCCGGAGGGGCCTGCGGCCGGCGAGAAGGCCGCCGCGCCGCCCGTGCTGACCAGCGTGCCGACGCTCATCGTCGACAAGCCGCTTGCGCTCGGGCCAGCAGGTCTACGCCCGCGGGCGGCGACCTGGTCGTGACCGGCGGTGGTGAACTTCGGCGCCGAAGTCATCGCCGACGGCACATCCACGTCTATGCGCCGCTGCGCGGCACGGCGATCGCCGGCGCGCGCGGCAACGCCGACGGCGCGCATCTTCGCGCTCTGCCATGGAGCCGCAACTGGTCTCCATCGCCGGCGTCTACCGCACCACCGACACGCCGCTGCCGGCCGACGTGCTGGGCAAGCCCGGCGCAGGTGCGGCTGGCCGGCGACCGGCTGCAGATCGAGCCGCTCGCTCCCTGAACTCCACCATTCATTCAAAGAAGGATTCCAGACCGATGGCCAAGATCGTCGTCGTGACTTCCGGCAAGGGCGGGGTCGGCAAGACCACCACCAGCGCCAGCTTCGCCGCCGGCCTGGCCCTGCCGGGCCACAAGACCGCCGTGATCGACTTCGACGTCGGCCTGCGCAACCTCGACCTCATCATGGGCTGCGAGCGCCGCGTGGTGTACGACCTCATCAACGTGATCCAGGGCGAGGCCAACCTGAACCAGGCGCTGATCAAGGACAAGCAGTGCGACAACCTGTTCGTGCTGGCCGCCTCGCAGACGCGCGACAAGGACGCGCTGACGCAGGACGGCGTCGAGCAGGTGCTGAACGACCTGGCCGACATGGGCTTCGACTACATCGTCTGCGATTCGCCGGCCGGCATCGAGACCGGCGCGCTGATGGCCATGCACTTCGCCGACGAGGCGCTGGTCGTCACCAACCCCGAGGTCTCGTCGGTGCGCGACTCCGACCGCATCCTCGGCATGCTGGCTCAGCAAGACCAAGCGCGCGATCGAGGGCAAGGAGCCGGTCAAGGAGCACCTGCTGATCACGCGCTACAACCCGAACCGCGTGGCGGGCAGGGCAGATGCTGTCGCTGGACGACATCCAGGAGATCCTGCGCATCACCGCTGATCGGCGTGATCCCCGAATCCGAGATCGGTGCTGCGACGCCTCGCAACCAGGGCATGCCCGCGGTCCACCTGAAGGGCACCGACGTGTCCGAGGCCTACAAGGACGTGGTCGCGCGCTTCCTGGGCGAGGAGCGGCCGATGCGCTTCGTCGACGCCGCAGAAGCACGGGCTTCTTCAAGCGCCTGTTCGGCGGGAGGTGAGCGCATGTCGATCCTCTCGTTCCTGCTCGGCGAGAAGAAGAAGACCGCCAGCGTCGCCAAGGAGCGGCTGCAGATCATCCTCGCGCACGAGCGCAGCGGCCGCGGCGGCGCCGCCCGACTACCTGCCGGCGCTGCAGCGCGAGCTGGTGGCGGTGATCTCCAAGTACGTATCACGATCAAGCCCGACGACATCAAGGTGCAACCTGGAGCGCCAGGACAACCTCGAAGTGCTGCGAGGTGAAGATCGAGCTGCCCGAAGCGGCGCGCTGAGCTCTGCCGTCGGACGCCGCCTACGCGGGGGTGCGGTTGCGTCCCACTGCCGCGCAGCGGCAGCGTGCGTACAGTGGGCTCGTGAACGTTGCACAGACGCTTCGGCTGCCGCGCGGCTTCGGTTGGCGCACCTTGTGGTCGCTCTGCAAGGCGGCCGTGCTGGCATGGCGCGACGACCACGCGCGCAGCGTCGGCGCCGCGCTGTCCTACTACACGCTGTTCTCGATCGGGCCGTTGCTGCTCATCGTGATCTCGATCGCGGGCGTGGTGTTCGGCGACGAGGCGGCGCGCGGCCAGATCTTCGCGACGCTCAACGATTTTCTCGGCGACGAGGGCGCCGTCGCGATCGAGGGGCTGGTGGAGAGCGTGAGCCTCGGCGGCAAGAGCGGCATCGGCCTCGCGATCGGCGGCGCGCTGCTGATGTTCGGCGCAACGCGCGTGTTTATCGAGCTGCAGGAGGCGCTGGAGCGCATCTGGGAGCTGCCAGTCACGAAAGACGGGGGCGGCTGGGCGCTCGTGCGCCAGCGTGTCGCGTCGTTCGGCATGGTGCTCGCGATCGGCTTCCTGCTGATGGTGTCGCTGCTTGCCAACGCGGCGCTGGCGGCGCTCGGGCGCTGGTGGGCGCCGCTCTTCGGCGGCTGGGAGGTGGCGCTCCAGGTGGTGAATTTCCTGCTCGGGCTGGGGCTTACGGCCACGGTGTTCGCGCTCATCTACAAGTTCATGCCGCGGGTGCGCATCGCATGGCGCGATGTCTGGGTCGGTGCGTTCGTCACCGCGGTGCTCTTCAGCATCGGCAAGCTGCTCATCGGCCTGTACATCGGCAAGAGCGGCGTGACGTCCGGGTTCGGCGCGGCGGCATCCGTGGTCGCGCTCCTGGTGTGGGTGTACTGGTCCGCGCAGATCTTCCTGATCGGGGCCGAGTTCACGTGGGTCTGGGCGCATCGGCTCGGCTCGCGCCAAGGCATGGCATCCTCTGCCCCTTCGGTTGACGAGGGCCGGATGAATGAAGAGGAACGCTGAGAGGGTAGTTTTGCTGAGCATGGTGGCAGGCGGCATGCTGGGCGCCTGCTCGTATTCCCAGCCGACGATGCACAAGGCGCCGGTGCGCGAGGTCCAGCCTTCGCCGGCCCCCCGCCCCGCGGGCCCGGTGGCGGTGCCGGACGGGCGAACGGCGGCAGCCCCGCCTGCTCCGGCGCCGGCGCCGCCGCCTCCACCCCCGCCGCCGCCTGCGGCGGAGGAGGCGCCGGCACTCCCCGCCGCGCCGGCCGAGCCCGGCGGCGTCATCTACTTCGACTCCGACGTGTTCCGGGTCGCGCCGCAGTACCGGCCGATGCTCGAGGACCACGCCCGGCGCCTGAAGGCCGATCCGTCGCGCCGCCTTCGCATCGAGGCATACGCCGACCCCGAGGGGGGCGCTGACTACAACCGCGCCTTGAGCGAGAAGCGCGCCGAGACGGTGATGAAGATGCTGCGCTCGATGGGGGTTTCGGCGCGCCAGCTCGACGTGCGGGCCCATGGCGCCGGGCGCATCGATGCCTCCGACCCCGCCGCCTGGTCGCGCTCCCGGAGGGTCGAGCTGGTCTACCAGTAGGAGAGGGGGGCGGGATGCCCCTTAGGGGTGGCGACTTCGGCGCCGTCCCGGTAACCTCCCGCTCGCCAGGAGGTTTCTATGCGGGACTTCGAGGAATCCACGTTGTGGAGGGTGAGCGAGTTCGAGCGCATCCGCCAGGAGACCGGTTCGAGCGGCTACATGTCGCTCAGCGGCCAGTCCACCGCGCTGTCCACCACCCTGATCAGCGACCTGCGCCATCTCGAGCGCCGCCATGCCCATCGCGACGTGCTCGAGATCATGGCCGCATGCGTGCGGCACCGCGAGCCGGCGCTGCTCTACCTGAGCCTCGAAGAAGTGGTGTGGCCGGTCACTGTCTTTCCCCAGCAGATGCTCTACCACTCGCCACGCGACCTGGGCGAGGCCAGCGCCGAAAGCTTGGCCACCCTGGCGTTGATGTCCGTGGAGCCGCCCGGCGTGAAGGCGCCGGGCCACTGGATGCACGAGCGCGTCGGCCTGGAAGCGTGCTACCGGCCGCTCGTGCCGCTGCTGTGGACGCTCGCGCTGAAGGGTCCGCGCCAGGATCTGCTCGAGGAAATCGCCGGCCCGGCCGTGTACCGCCTGATGCACGGACGCCTGCCCGACAGCGTCACCGCGCCCGGTGCGCTGGGATCGGCGGCCGAGCGCCTGCGGCGCGAATCGGTGCCGCTGCGCACCATCGCGGGGTGGCCTGGCATGAGCCATGAGCGCGCGAGCCGATTGCTGAACGCCCTGTATCTCGGGTCGGAGCTGATGATCACGCGCAGCCACCCGGCGGCTCGCGAGTCCGCATCGGGACTCTTCGGCTGGAAGCGCAAGTGAGCGGGGGGCTGCCGCAGGCGCCGGGCGAGGCGCCGCGGTGGACCCTGACGCGGCGCCGCTGGCTGGGTGCTGCGGCGGTCTCGCTGGGGCTTGCGGCATGCGGCCGGCGTCGCCCGAAGGCGCAGCCGCTCGCACCGGGCGCCACGGTGCTGGCGCTCGGCGACTCGATCACCTACGGCACGGGTGCCGCGACGCCGGCCAGCTATCCCGCCGTGCTGGCCTCGCTCACCGGCTGGAACGTCGTCAACGCCGGCGTGCCGGGCGATACGTCCGCGCAGGCGCTCGCGACGCACGCCGCAGCTGCTGGCCGAGCATGCGCCCGCACTCGTCATCGTGAGCATCGGGGGCAACGATTTCCTGCGCCGGCTGGCCGAGGCCGACACCCGCGCGAATGTCCGCCGCATCTGCGACCTCGCGCGCGCCGCCGGAGCGCAGGTGCTGCTGGTGGCGGTGCCGCGGCCCACGGCAGCCGCGGCGGTGACGGGCTCGTTGTCCGACCACCCGATGTACGAGGAGCTGTCTGCCGAGCTGGAGTTGCCGCTGCACCGCGAGGGCTGGGCCGGCGTGCTGGCCGACGAGCGCTGCGCTCGGACCGCATCCATGCCAACGCCGAGGGCTACCGCCGCTTTGCCGAGGGCGTGGCGACCACCGCGCGCGAGGCCGGACTGCTGTGACAACGGGCACACGACATGCTCTGCCAGAGGACATGCCGCAGACCGACTCGCTCCAGCGCTACAGCGCCAAGCGCAACTTCGCGGTCACGCCCGAGCCGAAGGGCGTGCGTCGCGAAGAAGTCCGAGGCGTTGTCGTTCGTCATCCAGAAGCACTGGGCGTCGCGCCTGCACTACGACTTCCGGCTCGAGCTCGACGGCGTGCTGCTGAGCTGGGCGGTGCCCAAGGGCCCGAGCTTCGACCCCGCCGACAAGCGCATGGCGGTGCACGTGGAAGACCACCCGGTGTCCTACGGTGGGTTCGAGGGCGAGATCCCGCGCGGGCAGTACGGCGCCGGAAGGGTGATCGTGTGGGACCGCGGCACGTGGGAGCCGGTGGGCGACGCGCACGAAGGCATGCGCCAGGGCAAGCTGGTGTTCCGGCTGCACGGCGCAGAAGCTCGCGGGGCTGTGGGAGCTGGTGCGCATCGCCAAGCCCGGCGACAAGCAGGATCCGTGGATTCTCTTCAAGAAGAAGGACGAGTGGGCGCGCCCGTCGAGCGAGTACGACGTGATCGCGGCGCTGCCCGACAGCGTGGTCGAGCAGCCGCTTGGGGCCTTGGAATCGCGCGAGCCGCGCGGCGGCAACGGGGCGCAGGCGGGCCAGCCTGCAACGACGGCGGCGCGGCCGGCAGACCTGCCGGGAGCGCAGCGTGCGGCGCTGCCGGAGTCGCTCTCGCCGCAGCTGGCCACGCTGAGCAAGGACATGCCGCCGCAGGGCGACTGGCTCTACGAGCTGAAGTTCGACGGCTACCGGCTGCTCGCGCGCACCGACGCGCAAGGCCGCGTGCGGCTCGTCACGCGCAACGGCAACGACTGGACGTCGAAGATGCAGCCGCTGGCGAAGGCCGTGGCGGCGCTGGGCGCGAAGTCGAGCTGGATCGACGGCGAGATCGTGGTGCTGAACGAAGAGGGCAACCCCGACTTCAACCTGCTGCAGAACGCATTCGATGCGGCGCGCACGGGCAACATCGTCTACTTCGTGTTCGACCTGCCGTATGCCGACGGCCACGACCTGCGGCGCGTGCCGCTGCGCGAGCGGCGCGCGATGCTGCGGCGGCTGGTGGATGCCCACGGCAGCGAGACGGTGCGCCTGTCGGAGCACTTCACCGGCGACGCGGCGCAGATCCTGCGCGGAGCCTGCGAGCTGAAGTTCGAGGGCATCATCGCCAAGCGCGCGGACGCGCCGTACGTGTCGGATCGCGCGACGAGCTGGCTCAAGCTCAAGTGCAGCGAGCGCCAGGAGTTCGTGATCGCCGGCTTCACCGACCGCCAGGGCAGCAGGTCCCAGGTGGGCGCGCTGGTGCTGGGCTACCACGACGACGACGGCAAGCTGCGGCCGGGCGGCAGCGTGGGCACCGGGTGGGACGCCGCCACGGCGGCCAGGCTGCATGCCCGGCTGGTGAAGCTGGAGACCGACAAGCCGCCGTTCGAGGCGGGCGAGGTGAAGCCGGGGCGCTGGTCCAAGCGCGCGGCCGGCGCGGAGCGCTGGGTGAAGCCGGAGCTGGTTGCGGAAGTCAGCTTCGGAGAATGGACGCCCGAGGGCCACGTGCGCCACGGCGTGTTCCAGGGGCTGCGCGAGGACAAGCCGGCGAAGTCGATCACGCGCGAGCGCGCGAAGGCGGCGGGCCATGGCGCCGCCGCGGCCGGCAAGGCGGCCGCGAAGAAGGCCGGCGGCAAGCAGGCAGAAGGCGGGCAGCAAGACGGCGAGCGGCGGCGATCACGTCGGCACGGTGAAGGTGTCCAACCCCGAGCGCGTGATCGACCCGTCCACGGGGCTGCGCAAGATCGACCTCGTGCGCTACTACGAAAGCGTGGCCGAGTTCATGCTGCCGCACCTGAAGGGCCGGGCGGTGTCGCTGGTGCGCGGCCCCACCGGCATCACGGGCCAGCTCTTCTTCCAGAAGCATGACGACAAGCTGAGCATTCCCGGCCTGCGCGAGCTCGACCAGGCGTTGTGGCCCGAGCACCCGGCGCTGCTGGAGGTGCCCACCGAGAAGGCGCTGGTGAGCGCCGCGCAGATGAACGTGATCGAGTTCCACACCTGGAACTCCAGCGTGAAGAAGTTCGACCTGCCCGACCGCGTCGTCTTCGACATCGACCCGGGCGAGGGCGTGAAGTGGCCGCAGGTGCAGGAGGCCGCGCTGCTCACGCGCGCGCTGCTCGACGAGCTGGGCCTGAAGAGCTGGCTCAAGACGAGCGGCGGCAAGGGGCTGCACGTGGTCGTGCCGCTGGCGCCGAAGCTCGACTACGACACCGTGAAGGATTTCTCGCAGGCGGTGGTGCAGCACCTCGCGCAGACGATCCCGTCGCGCTTCGTGGCCAAGAGCGGCGCGGGCAATCGGGTGGGCAAGATCTTCGTCGACTACCTGCGCAACGGCTTCGGCGCGACGACCGCGGCAGCGTTCTCGGCGCGGGCGCGGCCCGGGCTCGGCGTCTCGATGCCGGTGTCGTGGGACCAGCTCCTCGAGCTGAAGGGCGGGGCGCAATGGACCATCGCGACGGCGCGCGAGTACCTGTCGTTCACTCGGGACGACCCGTGGGACGACTACGGAAAGTGTCGCCAAACGCTGACGAAGCCGATGAAGGCCATGGGCCTCGAGCTTCCGCGTTCCGGCAAATCCGGCTAACCTAGTTTCCCCTTGGGTTTTCGTGCAGGTGCCGCATGGCTGCTCGTTCGATCGCTTCGCTGTCGCTCAGCTTCGGGCTCGTGTCGATCCCCGTGAAGCTGTACTCGGCCACCGAGAGCGCGGGCGGCGTGAGCTTCAACCTGCTCCACACCTGCGGCTCGCGCGTGAAGCAGCAGTACCTGTGCATCAAGGAGAACGTGGCCGTCGAGCGCGCCGACATGGTCAAGGGCTACGAGTTCGAGAAGGACCGCTACGTGATGTTCCAGCCGGCCGAGCTGAAGGCGCTGGAGGAGGCGTCCCGCCACACGATCGACATCGTGTCCTTCGTTCCGCTGGCGGCGGTCGACCCCATCTACTACGACAAGGCCTACTACCTCGCGCCCGACAAGCGCGGCGCCAAGCCGTACCGGCTGCTGATGGAGGCGATGCGCGAGAGCGGCCGCTGCGCGCTGGCGAAGTGGGCGTGGAAGGGCAAGCAGTACGTGGTGCAGGTGCGCCCGGGCGACGACGGCCTCGTGCTGCAGCAGCTGCTGTACGCGGCCGAGGTGCGCTCGATGAAGGAGCTCGACATCGAGAAGGCCGATGTCGCCAAGCCCGAGCTGCAGCTCGCGCTCCAGCTCATCGACCAGATCTCCGCCGACAGCTACGACCCCGAGTCGTTCAAGGACGAGGAGAAGGAGCGCATCCTCGCCGCCATCGACGAGAAGATCGCCGGCAAGCAGATCGTCACGTCCGAGGCGCCCGAGCCTGCCGCGGGCGGGCAGATCATCGACCTCGTGGATGCGTTGCGCGCCAGCCTGAGCGCGCAAGAAGCCGGCGGCCAAGGCGCCCGCTGCCGCGCCTGCCGGCCGCGGCCGCAGCCCGCCGAAGTCAAGGAACGCAAGGGCGCCAAGCGCGCCGCGGCGCCGGCCGTCGCCGAACCGGCGCCCGCGCGAGCCCGCGCGAGGAAGTGACCGAGACCTACACCCTGCGCGGCATCCAGTCGATGCTGGGCTTGTCGCGCGGCGTCATCGCCGCGCTCGTCGAAGCCGGGTTCGTGACGCCGGCGCGCGGCAAGCGCGGCGAGCTGCGCTTCAGCTTCCAGGACGTGGTGCTGCTGCGCACGGCGCACAGCCTGCAGCAGGCGCAGATCCCGCCGCGCAAGATCCTGCGTTCGCTGCGCCGGCTGAAGGACACGCTGCCGAGCGAGCTGCCGCTGACCGGCCTGCGCATCACCGCCGTGGGCAACGAGATCGCGGTGAAGGAGGGCGAGCGGCACTGGCAGGCGGACTCGGGCCAGCTGCTGATCGACTTCGAGGTTCGGCCGGCAGCGGCGGGCAGCGTGGCCGTGCTGGTCAAGCGCGAGCCGGCCGCGCCGGGCAGCGTGGACCCTGCGGACTGGTACAACCGCGCGCTGCAGCTCGAGGCGAAGGATCGTGCCGAGCGCGGAGGCCGCGTACCGGCACGCCATCGCGCTCGCGCCCGGCGTGGGCCGACCCCTACCTGAACCTCGGCGTCGTGCTGTGCGAGGCGGGGCGCACCGATGAAGCGGTGCTGCTGTACCAGGATGCGCTGGAGCACTGCCCGCGCGAATCGCTGCTCCACTTCAACCTCGCGGTGGCGCTCGAAGACCTGGACGAGCCGGCGCGCGCGCTGGCGCACTACGAAGCCTGCATCGAGCTCGCGCCGCGCTTCGCCGACGCGCACTTCAACGCCGCGCGGCTGCACGAGCAGCTCGGCCACGCGACGAAGGCGATCCGGCACTACAGCGAGTACCGGCGGCTGCAGCGCAAGCCATCCACCTAGGAGTAAGCCGGCCAGGCACGTCCGTGAGCGACATCGGCGCGCGGGGCGCCTTGGCGCTTCGCGGGCGCCCGCCGGCCGGGGGCCGGACGGGTATACGCTTGCCGTATCCAGAACAATACGGAGGCAACGATGAACTTCGCCACGGACGCGCTGCGGCGCGAACGCACCGAAGCCGCGACCGCGCTCGCGGCCGAACGGCTCGATCCGGCCCAGCGCCCGCTGCTCGACGGCTTCGCGCGCGAGTGGTTCCGCCAGCTCGACGCCGACGACATCGCCGAGCGCGCGCCGGAGGATCTCAGCGGCGCGCTGCTGTCGCACCTGCAGTTCGGGGCCGCGCGCGCTGCCGGCCGCCCGAAGGTGCGGGTGCTGAGCCCGAGCGTGGACGAGCATGGCTGGTCGTCTCGCCACTCGGTGATCGAGATCGTCAACGACGACATGCCGTTCCTCGTGGATTCCACCACCGCGGAGATCAACCGGCAGGGGCTCACGCTGCACTTCATCGTGCACCCCATCTTCGCGGTCGAACGCACGGCCGACGGGCAGCTCTCGGCGATCCGCCCGCGCGCGGAATCGCCGCAGGCGGCGCGTGAATCCTGGATGCACATCGAGGTCGATCGACTGATCGACCCGCAGCAGCGCACGGCGCTGGTGGCCGGCATCGAGCGCGTGCTGGCCGACGTGCGGGCAGCGGTGGACGACTGGAAGCCGATGATCGGCGCGCCTGCAGCGAGGCGATCGACGAGCTGGCGTCGCCGCCGGCGGGCGTGCCGGCGGCCCTGGCGGCGGAGAGCCGCGCCTTTCTCGAATGGCTGGCGCAGAACCACTTCACGCTGCTCGGATATCGGCAGCACGAGCTCGCGGCGCGACGACGGCGAGGACGAATTGCGGCCCGTGCCCGGCACGGGGCTGGGCGTCTTGCGCGAAGGGGCGGACGAGACCGCATCGGCGGGCTTCTCGGCGCAGACGCCGGCGGGACGCGCGTTCGCGCGGTCACCGACGCCGCCGCTCGTGGTGACCAAGGCGAACACGCGCTCGACCGTGCACCGGCCGGGCTACACCGACCACATCGGCGTGAAGCGCTACGACGCCGAGGGCCGCGTGACGGGCGAGCACCGCTTCCTCGGCCTCTTCACGTCCACCGCCTACAGCGCGCGCGTGTCCGAGACGCCGCTGCTGCGCGGCAAGGTGGAGGCCATCGCCGAGCGCGCCGGCCTGCCGCCGGGCGGCCACCTGTCGAAGGCGCTCGACCACATCCTCGAGACCTACCCGCGCGACGAGCTGTTCCAGATCTCCGACGACGAGCTGTACGAGACCGCGCTCGGCATCCTGGCGCTGGGCGACCGGCAGCGGCTGCGGCTCTTCGTGCGGCGCGACCCGTTCGACCGCTTCGTGTCGTGCCTGGTGTACGTGCCGCGCGAGGCCTATGCGACCGACCTGCGCGTGAAGTTCCAGCGCATCCTGCTGGACGCGTTCGCCGGCAGCGGCGCCGACTTCGACGTGCTGCTCGGCGACACGGCGCTCGCGCGCATCCACTTCATGTTCGCACGACGCCGGGCCAGGTGCCGGCGTTCGACCGCAAGGAGGTCGAGGCGCGGCTGGCAGCCGCGGCGCGGCGCTGGCCCGACCAGCTGCGCGATGCGCTGATCGAGGCCGAGGGCGAGGCGCGCGGCATCGACCTGTACAAGCGCTGGAGCAGCGCCTTCCCGCCCGACTACCGCGAGCGCGTGCCGGCGCGCGAGGCGGTGGGCGACGTGCGCAGCGTCGCGTCCCTGACGCCCGCAGGCGCCGCTCGCCGTGGCGCTGTACCGGCCGCTCGGCGCCGCGTCGAACGCGCTCGGCTTCAAGGCCTACCGCCTCGGCGCGCCGATCGTGCTGTCGGACAGCCTGCCGATGCTGGAGCACATGGGCGTGCGCGTGCTCGGCGAGCAGAACCACCGCATCGAGAACGAGGCCGGATCGGTCTCGCTGCACGACTTCGACCTGCAGGGCCAGGTGGCCGACGAGTTCGATCCCGACACGCTGGCCACGCTGTTCGAGGACTGCTTCGCGCGCGTGCTTCCGCGGCGAGGTGGAGAACGACGACTTCAACCGCCTGGTGCTGCGCGCCGGCCTCGGCGGCCGACGAGATCGTGATCCTGCGCGCGTATGCGAAGTACCTGAAGCAGATCGGCTTCGCGCTGTCGCAAGGCTTCGATCGAGGCCACGCTCGCGGCGCACCCGCGCATCGCACGCATGCTGGTCACGCTGTTCAAGCTGCGCTTCGACCCCGCCGCGCACGACGAGCAGGGCGAGCGCTCGCAGGTGAACGCGATCGAGCAGGCGCTCGACAAGGTGAGCAACCTGTCGGAAGACCGCGTGCTGCGGACGCTGCTCGCGCTGATCCAGGCCACGCTGCGCACGAACTTCTGGCGCACCGGCGTCGGGCACTCCGGGGCGCCCGGGCCGCGCCGCACGTTCCTGAGCTTCAAGCTCGAGTCGGCGCGCAGTGCCGGGGCTGCCCGAGCCGAAGCCGCTGTACGAGATCTTCGTGTACTCGCCGCGCTTCGAGGGCATCCACATGCGCGGCGGCAAGGTGGCGCGCGGCGGCCTGCGCTGGTCGGACCGGCCGGAGGATTTCCGCACCGAGGTGCTGGGCCTCGTGAAGGCGCAGATGGTGAAGAACACGGTGATCGTGCCGGTCGGCTCCAAGGGCGGCTTCGTGCTGAAGAAGGCGCCGCCGGCGACCGATCGCGACGCCTGCATGAAGGAAGGCATCGCCTGCTACCAGGACTACCTGCGCGGCCTGCTCGACGTGACCGACAACCTCGCCGGCACCACGGTCGTGCCGCCGCCGCTGGTCGTGCGCGCGACGGCGACGACCCCTACCTCGTGGTGGCGGCCGACAAGGGCACCGCGACGTTCTCCGACTACGCCAACGCCGTCAGCCTGGAGTACGGCCACTGGCTCGGCGACGCCTTCGCGTCCGGCGGCAGCGTCGGCTACGACCACAAGGCGATGGGCATCACCGCGCGCGGCGCGTGGGAAGGCGTGAAGCGGCATCTTCCGCGAGCGCGGCACGGACATCCAGCAGACCGACTTCACGGTGGTGGGCGTGGGCGACATGTCGGGCGACGTGTTCGGCAACGGCATGCTGCTGTCGCGCGCACATCCGGCTCGTGGCCGCGTTCGACCACCGCCATGTGTTCATCGACCCGACGCCCGACGCGGCATCGTCCTTCGCCGAGCGCGAGCGCCTGTTCAAGCTGCCGAGGTCGTCGTGGGCCGACTACGACACGGCCAAGATCTCCGCCGGCGGCGGCGTGTGGGCGCGCAGCGAGAAGTCGATCCCGATCTCGCCGCAGGCGCGCGAGGCGCTGGGCATCGCGGCCGACCGGCTGGCGCCGGCGGAACTGCTGAGCGCGATCCTGAAGGCGCCGGTGGACCTGTTCTACAACGGCGGCATCGGCACCTACGTGAAGGCCTCGGACGAGACGCACGCCGACGTCGGCGACCGCGCGAACGACGCCGTGCGCATCGACGGGCGCGACCTGCGCTGCAAGGTGGTGGGCGAGGGCGGCAACCTCGGGCTTCACGCAGCGCGGGCGCATCGAGGCCGCGCGCAACGGCGTCTCGATCAACACCGACGCGATCGACAACTCGGCCGGCGTCGACACGTCGGACCACGAGGTGAACATCAAGATCCTGCTCGGGCTCGCCGAGGCCGACGGCGAGCTCACCGGCAAGCAGCGCAACGCCGTGCTGCGCGCAGATGACCGACGACGTGGCCGCGCTGGTGCTGCGCGACAACTACTTCCAGACCCAGGCGCTGTCGGTCACGAGCCGGCTGGCCGCCAGCCTGCTCGACCAGGAGGCGCGCTTCATGCGCTACCTCGAGAAGCACGGGCGCCTGAACCGGGCCATCGAGTTCCTGCCGACGGACGACGAGATCGCGCGAGCGCATGGCGCACGGCGTGGGCCTCACGACGCCCGAGCGCGCGGTGCTGCTGGCGTACTCGAAGATGTGGCTCTTCGACGAGATCCTCGCGTCCGACCTGCCGGAGGACCCGTGGATCGGCACCGCGCTGGCGCGCTACTTCCCGGCCGCCTTGCGCGAGCGCTTCGGCCAGCTACATCCCGCGCCATCCGCTGAAGCGCGAGATCGTGGCCACGCACGTGCTCAACAGCATGGTCAACCGCGTCGGCTCCACGTTCGTGCACCGCCTGTCCGACCGCACCGGCGCGAAGGCGCCGCAAGTCGTGCGCGCCTACCTCGCCGCGCGCGAGGTGATGGGCGACGTGGCGCTGTGGCAGCAGATCGAGGCGCTGGACAACCGGGTGCCCGATGCCGTGCAGTCCGAGATGCTGATCGAGGAGGGCTGGCTCACGGCGCGCGCGACCACGTGGTTCCTGCGCTCGCGCCGGCTCGGCGATCCGATGGAGCAGACCTTCGAGCGCTTCCGCCCGGCGGTGGAGGCGGTGCTGCAGCGGCTGGCGCCCGAAGCCGGCCGCGTCGCCGATGGCGTCGCGCGTGGGTGGCTGCCGGCGTGCCGATGCCGGTGGCGCAGCGGGTGGCGAGCGCCGACGGCCTCTACGCCGCGCTCGACATCGCGGAGGTGGCGGAAGGCCGCGCGGCGCAGCGTGGCCGAGGTGGCCGAGGTGCACGCCGGCGTGGGCGCGCGGCTGGGCCTGGCGCGCCTGCGCGGCCAGATCGACGCGCTGCCGGCCGACAGCCACTGGCAGGCGCTGGCCAAGGACGCGCTCGGCGACGACCTCGCGAGGTTGCAGCGCTCGATCACGCAGCGAGGTGCTGGGCGCGAGCGAGGCGCGGGGCGCCCGGCATGCTGGCCGCGTGGGAGCGTCGCAACGCCGCCGCTTTGGAGCGGGCGCAGCGGCTGCTGGCGGAGCTGGCCGACGCGAAGGCGCTGGATCTCGCGATGCTGTCGGTGGCGCTGCGCGAGCTGCGGGACCTGGCTTAGCTGGCCTCTCCCTCTCCCGCGTGCGGGAGAGGGCCGGGGTGAGGGCGGGGCTTGCGCCTGGCGATGACCGGTGGACTAGCGCGATGCCGCGCCCTCACCCCAGCCCTCTCCCACGAGTGGGAGAGGGAGCTCGACGGCCGCCGCGCCGCCGCTGCAGGAAGCGTCGGACGGCAGGATCGCGTTCCAGCCCGATGGCCCGTCGGTAGGCCTGCGCGGCCTCCTCGAGCGCGCCGCTGCCGGCCAGCAGCTCTGCGCGCGCGGCCCAGTACGGCTGGTAGTCGGCCAGCCGCGCGTCGCCGGCCAGCGCCTCGAGCGCCGCAAGACCCGCTTGCGGGCCGCGCGTGCGGGCCAGCGCCACCGCCCGATTGACCGCAGCCACGGGCGAGCCGGTGAGCAGGCACAGCGCGTCGTACAGCCGTTCGATGGCCGGCCAATCGGGCGGGCTGCCGTGACGGCGCATGGCATGCGCGGACTGCACCGCCGCTTCCAGCTGGTAGCGGCCGAGGTCGCCGCGAGCGTGCGCGCGCAGCAGCAGCGCCTCGGCCTCGTCGATCATCGGCGCGTCCCAGCACCGCGGATCCTGCTCGGCCAGCGGCACGTAGTCGCCGGCCGCGCTGCGCCGGGCGTCGCGGCGCGCGTGGGTGTGCAGCATCAGCGCCAGCAGCCCGAGCGCCTCCGCTTCATCGGGCAGCAGCGACGCCAGCAGCCGGCCGAGCCAGATCGCCTCGTCGGCAAGGTTGCGGCGGCGCGCATCCGCGCCTTCCGCGTCGGACCACCCTTCCGCGTAGGCCGCGTAGATGGCGTCCAGCACCGGGCCCAGGCGCTCGCGCAGCGCGTCGCGCTCGGGCACGTCGAAGCCGATGCCGGCCTGCCGGATCTTGGCCTTCGCCCGCGACAGCCGCTGGCCCATCGTCGCCGGCGCGACGAGAAACGCCGACGCGACCGTCGCCGCGTCGAAGCCGAGCACCACCTGCAGCATCAACGGCGCCCGCACGCCCGGCTCGATGCCGGGGTGCGCGCACGCGAAGAGCAGCCCCAGGCGCCGGTCGGGCACGACGCGCTCGGCGCCGTCGTCGGCGGCCAGGTCGCTCAGCAGCAGCAGCTGCTCGCTCGCCGCCTCGTCCAGGCGCCGGCGGCGCGCCGCGTCGGTCATCTTGCGGCGCGCCACGGTGAGCAGCCAGGCATCGGGCGACTGCGGCACGCCGTGCAGCGGCCAGTCGGCCAGCGCCGCGGCGAAGGCTTCGGACAGCGCGTCCTCGGCCCCCGCCACGTCGCGCGTGCGCGCGGCCAGGAAGGCGACGAGCTTGCCGTAGCTTCGCCGCGCCGCGGCTTCGGCCGCGCGCGCCGGTTCGCTGTCCTGCATCACGGGCGCCGGCTCACTCGGAGCCCATGGCCCACACCGGCCGCACTTCCACGATGCCGTGGCTGGCGCCGGGGCAGCGTGCGCCCCAAGCCAGCGCCGCGTCGAGGTCGGCCACGTCGATGAGGAAGTAGCCGCCGAGCTGCTCGCGGGTTTCCGCGTAGGGGCCGTTGAGCACCTCGGTCTTGCCGGAGCGCAGGCGCACGGTGGTCGCCGTCTGCGTCGGACGCAGGCGGTTGGCGCCGCGCAGCACGCCGGCCTCCTGCAGCGCCTCGGTGTAGGCGCGGTAGGCGGCTTGCGCCTCCTTCGCCTGCGCCGGGCTGATGGCTTCGAACGCAGCCTGGTCGGCATAGATCAGAAGGGTGTATTCCATGTCGCATGTCCTTCGGGTGGCGGCGATGCACCGTGCCTCGCCTATGACAATGACGCGCGGCAGGCGCCCGCTTCGACATTGGCGCACAAAAGAGGCGGGCGAAGGGCGCCGGCTCGTTCGGGCCGGGCCCTATTGGCTGCGCTCTGCGCGTGACTCAAGATGCGGGCTCCACCATTTCGGGCTGTAGAAACCATGCTCAAGATGCGCTCCCTCAAGCTCGCTGCCGCCGTGGCAGCGTGCGTCGCCATCGGCTCGGCCCAAGCGGCACCGCTTCCGCTGGGCCAGCGCCAACGACCTGCTCACGTTCGACCCGCACGCCCAGAACCACCAGACCACGCTCGCGTTCCTCCAGCAGGTCTACGAGGGCCTGACGCGCTATGACGCCAACTACCAGGTGCAGCCCGGCCTGGCCACCAAGTGGACCCTGGTGTCGCCCACGCAGATGCGCTTCGAGCTGCGGCGCAACGTGAAATTCCACGACGGCACGCCGTTCACCGCTGACGACGTGGTCTTCTCGCTCACGCGCGCGATGACGCCGCCGTCGAACATGACGGCCTACGTGCAGAGCATCAAGGAAGTGAAGAAGGTCGACGACTTCACCGTGGACCTCATCCTCAAGGGCCCGAGCCCGGTGCTGCTGCGCGAGCTCACCGACGCGCGCATCATGAGCAAGGCCTGGTCCGAGAAGAACAACGCCACGAAGGCGCAGGACTACAAGGCCAAGGAAGAGAACTTCGCTTCGCGCAACGCCAACGGCACCGGCCCGTACAAGCTCGTGTCGTGGCAGCCCGACGCGAAGGCCACGCTGACGAAGAACGCCGATTGGTGGGACAAGCCCAAAGGCAACGCCGACGAGGTCGTGTTCACGCCGATCAAGTCGGCCGCCGCACGCACGGCGGCGCTGCTGTCCGGCCAGCTCGACTTCATCAACGACCCGCCGCTGCAGGATCTCGAGCGCCTGCGCGCCAATGGCGACCTGAAGATCATGGACGGCACCGAGAACCGCACCATCTTCTTCGGCATGGACCAGAACCGCGACGAGCTCCTCTACTCCAGCGTGAAGGGCAAGAACCCGCTGAAGGACAAGCGCGTGCGCCAGGCGCTGTACCAGGCGATCGACATCGAGGGCATCCGCAAGACCACGATGCGCGGCATGTCGATCCCGGCCGGCACGATGATCGCGCCCAGCGTGCATGGCTGGTCGAAGGACATCGACGCGCGCGCGTCGAAGTACGACCCCGACGCCGCGAAGAAGCTGCTGGCCGACGCCGGCTACCCGGACGGCTTCGAGGTGACGCTCGACTGCCCGAACGACCGCTACGTGAACGACGAGGCGATCTGCCAGGCCGTGACGGCGATGTGGACCCGCGTGGGCGTGAAGACGCGCCTGAACACGCAGGCCATGGCCACCTACATCTCGAAGATCCAGAAGTTCGACACCAGCATCTACATGCTCGGCTGGGGCGTGGCGACGATGGACGCGCTGTACTCGCTCGACTCGCTCGTCAGCACGGTCGACCCGGCCGGCGGCGCCGCGGGCAACTTCAACCTCGGCCGCTACAGCAACAAGGAAGTCGACGCGCTGATCGGGCAGATCAAGGTCGAGACCGACGAGAAGAAGCGCGACGCGGCGATCGCGCAGGCGCTGAAGCTGCTGAAGGACGACTACGGGTACTTCCCGCTGCACCACCAGATCCGCCCGTGGGCGATGCGCAAGGGGGTCGAGACGGTGTATCGGCCGGACGATCGGCCGGTGCCTTGGTGGACGAGCGTGAAGTGACCCGCAGGAGCCTCTCCCTCTCCCGCGCTTGCGGGACCGGAGGGATGCTGCTGTCGAGCTCAGGCCGCTGAAGCAGACCCGCCCGGCCTTCATCACGAGCGCAATGCGCTCGCCCTGGCCGGTGAGGCACGAGAGATCGGCCAGCGGGTTGCCGTCGACGACCAGCAGGTCCGCGAACGCGCCAGGCACGAGCTGCCCGAGGCGCCCCGCCATGCCGACGATCTCCGCGCCCACCACCGTCGCGCTGCGCAGCACGTCGGCGTTCGACATCACCCGCGCGCGGATCAGGAATTCATCGCTCTGCAGCCGGTGCGATTCGCCGAGCAGGTCGGTGCCGAAGCCCATCTTCACGCCGGCTCTCTGGAAGATCTCCAGCGATCGCAGCCCGGCCTCGCGCACATGGGCGATCTTCGCGACGCTCTCGGGCAGCAAGCCGAGCCGCTCGCCCTCCGCGGCCAGCGCCTCGTAGGTCACGAGCGTCGGCACCGCGTACACGCCGCGCTCGGCCATCAGTTTCGCCGCGGCCTCGTCCACGAGGTTGCCGTGCTCGATGCTGCGCACGCCGCACTGCACCGCGCGCGTGATCGCCTCGGCGGTGTAGGCGTGCGCCAGCACGTAGGTGTGGCGCGCCGCCGCCTCGTCGACGATGGCGCGCGTTTCGTCCAGCGAGTAGCCGAGCGCGTTCACCGGGTCGGTGGGCGAGGCCACGCCGCCGGACGACATGATCTTGATCTGGTCGGCGCCCATCTGGAGCTGCTCGCGCACCGCGGTGCGCACGTTGTCCACGCCGTCGACCACGCGCGTGCTGGCGATGCGGTGGCAGCCGCAAGACGACACCGGCTGCAGCCGGTCGCTGCGCGGGCGGAAGTCGCCGTGGCCGCCGGTGGGGCTGAGCGGCGAGCCGCTCACGAAGAGGCGCGGGCCCACGACGGCGCCGTCCATGCCGTCCTCCACGGCCTGCTTCAGCGCGTGGTCCGCGCCGCCGGCATCGCGCACGCTCGTGAAGCCGCGCCGCAGCATGCCGCGCAGGATCGGCAGCGAGCGCAGCACCACCGTGGCCTGGGCCAGCTGCGAGATGAGCCCGAGGTTGATGTGCGAGAACGTGACGTGCACGTGGCAGTCGATCAGCCCGGGCATCACGGTGCGCCCGCCGGCGTCGATCACGTCGGCATCGCGCGCGGCGATGGGGCGGCTGGACACCTCGCGAACGATCCCGTCCTCGACGAGCAGCTCGTGATGGCCGAGCACCTCGCCCTGCACCGGGTCGAGCAGGTTGGCGCGGCGGATGAGGATGGCAGGCATGACAGTATTCCATGGATTGACAACTATCAATAATGCGGAATCATCGGCTCATGAGCACGACGACCATGAGTTTCGCCCTTCCGGACACCTTGCGAACCTACATCGAGCAGCGCGTGCGGTCCGGGCCGTACGGCAATACCAGCGAGTATCTGCGCGAGCTCGTGCGGCGCGATCAGGAAGAGCAGGCGAAGAAGCGGCTCCGGGACCTCATCGAGGAAGGCCTGCAGTCCGGCCCGGGTCGAGAGCTGACCGACGATCTCGCCGCAGCGCTGAAGAAGCGTGCCTTGGGCCGGCGGCGTTGAAGCCGGCCCGCCTGCGTCCGCGTGCCCAGGAAGACTTGATCGAAGTCGCTCGCGGCTATGTGCAGGCCGGCGGCCGCGCCCTTGGCGAGCGCGCTTTCGATGCTGCGCTGGCTGCCCTGGCGCCCATCGAGCGGATGCCTGCGATGGGCTCGCCCCGGCTGGGGCAACTGTGCGAGATTCCCTGGCCTGCGGTCCTGGGCTGTCTCGGGATTCCCGCTGCAGTGGTTCTGCTTCGAAGCCAGGGCGCACCTGGACGTCGCTCGCCTGCTGTCCGATCGGCAGGATGCCCTCGCCATGCTGGGCGACGGCCCTTGAAGGGCCACACGGCACGCATCACGCGACGGCGCGCCCATAGGCAAAATCCCGGTGCGGCGCGGTCGATCGCACTACAGTGCCGCCCATGAAGCTCGTGGACCCGCGCGTCGCGCTGCTCGCCGGCGCCACCGGCCTCGTCGGCCGGGCGCTGCTGCCGATGCTGCTGGAGTCGCTGCAGTACGCGCGTGTGCATGCGCTGGTGCGGCGGCCGGTGGCGGGCCTGCCGGCACACCCGAAGCTCGAGGTGCAGGTGGTCGACTTCGCGCGCCTGCCGGCGCTGCCCGCCGTGGAGGATGCGTACATCGCGCTCGGCACGACCATCGGCGTCGCGGGTTCGCAGGAAGCGTTTCGTGCCGTGGACTTCGACGCCGTGGTGAACACCGCGAAGGCTGCCCGCCAGGCCGGCGCGCGGCGCGTCCTCGTGGTGTCCGCGCTCGGCGCCGATGCCGGTTCGCGCGTCTTCTACAACCGCGTGAAAGGCGAGATGCAGGCCGCCGTCGCGGGCCTCGGCTACGAGTCCGTGGTGCTCGCCCAGCCGTCGCTGCTCATCGGCGACCGCGCCGCGCTCGGCCAGCCGACGCGCCGCGGCGAGGTGTGGGCCGAGCGGCTGCTGCGGCCGGTGATGGGCCTGGTGCCGCGCGGCATGCGCCCCATTGCCGCGGCCGACGTGGCCGCCGCCCTGGTCAGCGCGGCGCTCGATTCGCCGCCGGGCGTGCGCATGCTCGTTCGGGCGCGATGCAGGGCGGCGCCGCGCGCGCTGACTACGTCGCGTTGAAGATCCGCACGCCGTGGCGCCCGGCGGACTTCGCTTCGTACATCGCCTTGTCCGCATTGCGCAGCAGCGATTCCGGATCCTCGCCCCCAATCGGCCACAGCGCGATGCCGATGGAGGCGCCCACCTGCACGCAGTGGGCGTCGATCTCGACACGCAGGCCGCGAGCCCCAGGCCGTCGAGGGTGTCGCCGATCGATCGCAGCAGGGGGAGGGCGTCGGCCATGGGTGGGCGCCCGGCTACTTGCTCCAGCCGTCCTTCAGGCCGGTGATCCGGTTGAACACCGCGCGCGCCGGCGCGTGGTCGGCGCGGTCGGTCACGAAGTAGCCGTGGCGCTCGAACTGGAACCGCTCGTCGGGCCGCGCACGGGCCAGCGACGGCTCGACATAGCCCTCGGCGATCTTCAGGCTGTCCGGGTTGAGCGCGGTGAGGAAGTCGCGTCCGCCCGCATCGGGCTGCGCCTCGGTGAAGAGACGGTCGTACAGCCGCACTTCGGCCGGCACCGCGTCGTGCGCGCCGACCCAGGTGATGGTGCCCTTCACCTTCACCGCGCTCGCGCCCGGCGTGCCGCTCTTGGTGTCGGGCACCACCTGGGCCTGCACCGCCACGACGCGCCCGGCGTCGTCCTTCCGGGCCCCCGTGCACTCCACGATGTAGCCGTACTTCAGGCGCACCTTGTTGCCCGGGAAGAGACGGAAGTAGCCCTTCGGCGGCGTCTCCTCGAAGTCCTCGCGGTCGATCCAGACCTCGCGGCCGAGGCCGAAGCTGCGCGAGCCGAGCTCGGGCAGCTGCGGGTGCGCGGGTGCGCCGCACGGCTCCACGTGCCCTGCGCTGCCGAACACCTCGGCCCAGTTCACCAGCTCGAGCTTCAGCGGGTCGATCACCGCCATCGCGCGCGGCGCGCGGCCTTCGAGATCGTCGCGCAGCGCGATGTCGAGGTTGGCGTAGTCGATCCAGCCGCCGGCCTTGCTCACGCCGCTGCGCTCGCAGAACAGGCGGATCGCCTCGGGCGTGTAGCCGCGGCGGCGCAGCCCCACCAGCGTGGGCATGCGCGGATCGTCCCAGCCGCTCACGTGGCCCTCGTCCACGAGCTGGCGCAGCTTGCGCTTGCTGGTGATCACGTAGGTGAGGTTCAGCCGCGCGAACTCGTACTGCTTCGGCAGCGGATGCCTGATCAGCCCGCCCTCGGCGAGGCGCTCGAGCAGCCAGTCGTAGAACGGGCGCTGGTCCTCGAACTCGAGCGTGCAGATGCTGTGCGTGATGTTCTCCAGCGCGTCCTCGATCGGGTGCGCGTAGGTGTACATCGGGTAGATGCACCACTTGTCGCCGGTGTTGTGGTGCTCGGCGTGCTTGATGCGGTAGAGCGTCGGGTCGCGCAGGTTGATGTTGGGCGACGCCATGTCGATCTTCGCGCGCAGCACCATCGCGCCGTCGGCATGCTTGCCGTCGCGCATCTCGCGCAGGCGCGCCAGGCTCTCTTCGGGCGGGCGGTCGCGCCAGGGGCTGTCGGTGCCGGGCTTGCCGAAGTCGCCGCGGCTGCGGCGCATCTCCTCGGCGCTCTGCTCGTCCACGTAGGCGTGGCCCGCGCTCACGAGGTGCTCGGCGGCGCGGTACATGAAATCGAAGTAGTCGCTGGCGAAGTAGAGGTGCGCGGTGCCGTGCACCGTCCAGTTCCAGCCCAGCCAGCGCACCATCTCCTCGATCGCGTCGACGTACTCCTGCTCCTCCTTCTCGGGGTTGGTGTCGTCGAAGCGCAGGTGGCAGGCGCCGCCGTACTCGGCGGCGAGGCTGAAGTTCAGCCAGATGCTCTTGGCATGCCCCACGTGCAGGTAGCCGTTGGGCTCCGGCGGGAAGCGCGTGCGGATGCGGGCCGGGTCGGGCCGGCCGGCGTCGTGGTGCGCGGCATCGCCCGGGCCGCCGCCCCAGCGGCGCACGGCGTGCACGCCGGCCTCGAGATCGCGTTCGATCACCGCGCGCAGGAAATTGCTGCTGGCGGCGGGCAGGGAAGAATCGGAGTTCGACATGGGTTGCGGCGGGAAAACGTCACGCCGATCGACGGGTGGCTGGGATTCTAGGGTGCGCTTCACACAGCTTTACGCAAGCGGCGGTGAACGTGCGCTGCGATGCCCGCGTTGGTGGAGGACGGCCGCGCCTTCCGGGTTCGGCCACCAACCGAGGAGTTCCAACCATGAGCTATCGCAAGCCCCTCATCGCCGCGGCGCTCGCCCTCGCCGGTGCGCTGGCGGCCGGCGCGGCGAACGCCGGCAGCGACGTCCACTGGTCCATCGGCGTGAACCTGCCGGTGTATCCCAACGTGTCAGTCGGCGTGTCGAGCGCGCCGCCCGTCTACGGGCCGCGCTACGGCTACCACGCGCCGGTCGTCGTGGCGCCGCCGGTCGTCTACGTGCCGCAGCCGGTGTATCGGCGCCCCGTGCCGGTGTACTGCCGCGCCGGTCTACGTGCAGAGCCACCCGTATGGAAAATGGAAGAAGCACGACCGCTGGGACCGTCGCGGCGACCGCCGCCACGACCGCTGGGACCGGCACGACGATCGGCGCCACGACAGGCACGATCGCGTGACCACGATCACGACCGGCACGGTCGCTGAAGGTTCGTGACCGACGAATGCTCCGCCGCGGCGGAGCATTCGCCGTTGTCAGGCCACAACGCCGAACGCCTGCCTCCACAGCAGGTCGCCCAGGAACCGTCCAGGCACGAGCGTGAAGACGCCGGCGACGATGCAACCCCCCGCGTACAGGCCTTTCATCGTCCTGCGGTGCGGCGCCACATTGCCGCGCCGCGCGTTCCACACGCTGATCGGCAGCAGCACGGCCGTCAGGACCGTGAAGAGGTGGATCGGCGTGTAGCCGAACAGGTTGGGCAGCCGGTAGTCGCGGATGAACACGCTCGTGAGCGCGACGGTGCCCATCAGCACCACCCACGTCCAGCCGATCGCCGGTGGCTGCCGGTGCCCTTGCGCCGCGCGAGGATGACGATGCCGAGCGCAAGCGCCGAGACGGCGCAGACCATGTGGAAGAACACCAGCGGATGGCGTTCGAGCAGGCGGGCAAAGTGGTCCATGGCGGTTCCTGGAGCGGCGTGCGAGTCATGCACATGAACATGCTAGGAACCGATGCCACCGGGCGCCGCAGCGTCGCGACGAATCGCGAAGGCAGCGGACGAAACCTCGACGGCGCGGCGCGAAGCGCACGCGCCGGATCGTCACATCGCCTTGAACCGGTGCGCGTAGATCCGGCTCACGCCCACTTTCTCCGGCCTCCCGCGCAGCGTGAGCGAGATCTTCCCCGCCTCGTCGCGCGTGGCCGCCACGATGCAGCGCGCCTGCACCACCGTGCCGCGGTGCACCTGCCAGAAGCGCTGCGGATCGAGCTGCGGCAGCAGATCGCGCAGCGACGTGCGGATCAGGTGCTCGCGATCGGCGGTGACCACGCGCACGTACTTGTCGGCCGCCTCGAAGTACACCACCTCGTCGACCGGCACCACGTGCACCGTGTTGCCGACGCCGGCCTGCACCACCTCCAGCCTCGCGCCGGCGGCCTGCCACGGCGCCGGCGCCGAGCAGGCCGCGCAGCTGCTCCACCGCCTGCTGCAGCGCCATCGGCGGCGCCGCGCGCCGCGCCAGCGCGGCCTGCAGCCGCTCCACGCAGCGCGCGAGGCGCTCGCTGTCCACGGGCTTGAGCAGGTAGTCGACCGCGGCGCGCTCGAAGGCCTGCAGCGCGTACTGGTCGTAGGCGGTGACGAACACGACCAGCGGGTAGGGCCGGTCGGCCGGCCAGTCCTCGGCCATCGCCTGCGCCGCGTCGAGGCCGTCCATGCCCGGGCATGCGGATGTCGAGGAAGCAGACGTCGGGCTGCAGCGCCAGCGCCTGCGCGAGAGCGCCGTGGCCGTCGCCCTCGCGCGCGACGATGCGCAGCTGCGGCCACAGGCGCTGCAGGTCGGCGGCCAGCGCGTCGGCCAGCAGCGGCTCGTCTTCGGCGATGAGGGCGGTGGCGATCACGGGTGACCTTCGCGCTTCGTGCTGCGGAGCGAGCGGCAGGGTGATGCGGGCAAGCGTACCGCCGCCCGGTGCGGCGTCGAGGGCGAGCGACGCGGCGGCGCCGTACAGCGCCGCCAGCCGCTCGCGCACCTGCTCCAGGCCGAAGCGCGTGCCCGGCCCGGCAGGCCCGCAGAGGCCGGCGCCGGTGTCGAGCACCGACAGCACCAGCGTGTCGCCGTCGCGGCGCGCGCTCACCGTGATGCGCCCGCCCGGCACCTGCGGCTCGATGCCGTGGCGGATGCTGTTCTCCACCAGCGGCTGCAGCAGCAGCGGCGGCACGGGGTGGTCGCGCAGCGCATCCGGCAGGTCCAGCGCCGTCTGCAGCCGCGGCCCCAGGCGCACGCCCATCAGCGCCAGGTAGTCGGCCACGCGGTCGAACTCGGCCGACAGCGGATGCAGGGGCACCCGCG
Source organism: uncultured beta proteobacterium (assembly GCA_963839465.1). Classification (GTDB taxonomy): domain Bacteria; phylum Pseudomonadota; class Gammaproteobacteria; order Burkholderiales; family Burkholderiaceae_C; genus CAWIVI01. The sequence goes on along the minus strand of CAWIVI010000015.1, from coordinate 41,083 downwards.
AGGCGCCCAGCGTGGCGCGCAGGAAGGCGATCAGCCGGTCGAGCATGGCCTGCGCGCGCACGGGATCCACGCCGATCAGCGCGCGCAGGTTGGCCAGCGTGTTGAACAGCATGTGCGGCTCGAGCTGCGCCTCCAGCAGCTTCAGGCGCGCCTCGGTGGCGTGCTGCCGCGCTTCGCGCATCTTGCGCAGGAGATAGGCGCTCCGGCTCTGCGTGTAGAAGTAGTAGGTGATGCCGATGCCGACCAGGACGGTGACGAGCAGCGAGCCGCGCATCTGGCCTGACTGCAGCCGGTGCCCGAGGCTGCCCGCCGGCGCATCGAACCAGGCGTCGCCGGCCATCGAGCCGAGCACGAAGCCGGCCGCGATGCCCGAGCCCACCAGCAGCACCGACGCCAGCGGCCCCGGCCAGCCGGTATCGCCGGCCGACGGGAACACATGCGTGCCGAAGTCGATCCAGGCCCACGTGGCGATGCCGATGGCCACCGAGTAGACGACCACGTGCTCGTAGCTGCGCTCCGGGATACACCGCGCATTGCAGCGCCGAGATGCCCAGGCAGAAGGCCATCGTCTGCAGCAGCCGCCGCAGCTTGCCGATCCAGTCGATGGCCATCGGGACGCGTCAGCGCCGCTGCTGCAGGCGCTCGCGCTCGCGCTGGACGAGGCGTTCGCGCAGGTCGCTGCCCGAGCCCAGCAGGAACACGGCCACGCCGTGCAGCGCCAGCCCCACGCCCCAGCCGAACGCCGGGTAGATGGACCATGGGCGATGGCCGATGCCCTCGAACGAGATGAAGAAGAGGAACGCGTTCACCACGACGTAGACCATGGCGTGCGACGTACCAGCCGAGCTTGGCGCCGGCCCGCTTGCGCGCGATGCGCTCGATGTCTTCGTTGGACAGAGTGTCTTGGCATGGCAGTTCATTCTATGAAGGACGACGGGCGCATCGTGCGCCTTGGCCGGCCGGCGCCATCCACCGGGCTGCGACGAAACGCGCGCCGGCGGCGCGAAACGCCTTCGACGAGTCGCCGGACGCCCCTATAGTCGCGCCAAAAGCGGAGGACGAACGACGTGAAGAAGCATTCCGAGCGCCGCCTGGCGTTGCCGATCCTGGCCGTGCTGCTGGCCGCCTGTGCCGGCCCGGCGACGCAGCCCGGCCCATCGAGACGCCGCCCGACACGCCGGCGCCTTACCCGCCCGCGGTGGCAGCCCGGTTTCCGGCCCCGCCGGTGCACTACGACACGCCCGCCTTCGCGCCGGGCCGGCACGCCTACACGACCGACGAAGAGCTGGCAGCCGCGCTCCGTGCCGTGGCCGCGAAGGCCGGTGCCCATGCCCGCTTGCTCGCGCTGGGCCGGTCCGAGGCCGGCGTGCCGATCGAGGCGGTGTTCTTCGCCCGTGCCGACGGCGTGCAGCGCCCGCGCGTGCTGCTCGTCGGCCAGCAGCATGGCGACGAGCCGGCGCCCTGCCGAGGCGCTGCTCGTGACCGCGCGCGAGCTGGCCGGCGGGCGGCTCGCGCCGCTGCTGGAGCACATCGACGTGGCGGTGCTGCCCCGCGCCAACCCCGACGGCGCGCAGACCGGCAGCCGCGTGGGCAGCCACGGCATGGACGTGAACCGCGACCACCTGCTGCTGCGCACGCCCGAGGCGCAGGCGCTCGCGCGCGCGATGCGCGAGCTCTCGCCGGCGCTGGTCGTCGATGCGCACGAGTACACCGTGGTCGGGCGCTACCTCGGCAAGTTCGACGCCGTCCAGCGCTTCGACCTGCTCTACCAGCACGCGATGGTCGCCAACCTGCCGCCGGCGATCGCGCAGGCGAGCGAGCGCTGGTTCCGCCAGCCGTTGCTGCAGGCGATGGCGGCCGAGCAGCTCGCGCTCGAGTGGTACTACACCACCTCCACCGTCGATGCCGACAAGCGCATCTCGATGGGCGGCGTGCAGCCGGACACCGGCCGCAACGTGAACGGCCTGAAGAACGCGGTGAGCGTGCTGCTGGAGACGCGCGGCGTGGGCATCGGCCGCTGGCACCTGGCGCGGCGCGTGCATACGCATGTGGTCGCGCAGCGCTCGCTGCTGGAGAGCGCCGCGCGAAACGCGCAAGGGCTGCTCGTCGCTGCAGCGCGACGCGGGCGCCGCGGTCGCGTCGCAGGCGTGCACCGGCGAGGTCACGCTCCTTGGCGGGCAGACCGCCGACGAAGCGCGAGTTGATGTTCCTCGATCCCCGCACCGGCGCCGACAAGCCGATCGTCGTCGACTGGAACTCTGCCCTGCAGCTGCGCCCGTTGCGCACGCGCGCGCGCCCGTGCGGCTATTGGCTGGCGGCCGACGCCGCAGAGGCCGCGCAGCACCTGCGCGGGCTCGGCGTGCGCGTGGAGCGCTTCGAGGAGGAGGCGCCGCTCGAGGCGGAGCGCTGGCGCGAGACGGGCCGCACCGAGACCGCCCGGCCGGATGTGCGCGGCACCGCCGACGATGCCGGCGCCACCATCGTCAATGCAACGGTGGCGATCGAGCCCGGCCGGCTCGCCGCCGCGCCCGGCAGCTTCTACGTGCCGCTGGACCAGCCGCTCGCGAACCTGGCAGTCGCGGCGCTGGAGCCCGACACGCAGAACAGCTATTTCGCCAATCGTTTGATCGAACGGCTGGAGGCGGCCGCCAGGGTGACCGCTCGCCCCGCAGCCAAGCGCTCCGACATGCCATGAATACTCCCTCTCCCGCTCGCGGGAGAGGGAGAGGGGGTCACTTCTTCCGGCGCGACCCGGAGCCCAGGATGCCGCCCAGCACCCCGCGCACGATCTCGCGTCCCACGGCCGAGCCGACGCTGCGCACCGCACTCTTCGCCGCGGCCTGCGCCAAGCCCTCGCGCCGCCCCCCGCGCGGGCCGGTGCTGCCGAAGATGAGGTCCGACAACCCGCCAAGCAACCCGCCGCCATCCCCGCCATCCGCACCGCCTCGAGACTTCTCGCGCGCAGCCTCCTGCGCCAGGTCCTCCGCCGCATCCGCGCTCGCCGCCGCCCGCTGCTTCAGCGATTCGTAGGCCGATTCACGGTCCACCGCCTTCTCGTACACCCCCGCGACGAGCGAATCCTTCATCAGTGCGCTTCGCTCCTGCGCCGTGATCGGCCCGATCCGGCTGCCCGGCGGCATCACGTAGACGCGCTCCACCACGCTCGGCCGGCCCTTCTCGTCGAGCAGGCTCACCAGCGCCTCGCCCACGGCGAGTTCGGTGATGGCCTGCTCGGTGTCGATCTTCGGGTTCGCCCGCATCGTCTGCGCGGCCGAACGCACGGCCTTCTGGTCGCGCGGCGAATACGCGCGCAGGGCGTGCTGCACGCGGTTGCCGAGCTGGCCGAGCACGCTGTCCGGGATGTCCAGCGGGTTCTGCGTCACGAAGTAGACGCCCACGCCCTTGCTGCGCACCAGCCGCACCACGAGCTCGATGCGCTCGACCAGTGCCGCCGGCGCGTCCTTGAACAGCAGGTGCGCCTCGTCGAAGAAGAACACCAGCTTCGGCTTGTCGAGGTCGCCGGCTTCGGGCAGCGTCTCGAACAGCTCGGACAGCAGCCACAGGAGAAACGTGGCGTACAGGCGCGGCGACGTGAGCAGCTTGTCCGCGGCGAGGATGTTGGCCACGCCCTGGCCGGCAATCGTTTGCATGAAGTCGGCGATGGACAGCATCGGCTCGCCGAAGAAGCTGTCGCCGCCCTTGCTCCTCGATCTGCAGCAGCCCGCGCTGGATCGCGCCGATCGACGCGGCGCTCACGTTGCCGTACTCGGTGGTGTAGCGGTTGGCGTTGTCGCCCACGTGCTGCAGCATCGCACGCAGGTCCTTCAGATCGAGCAGGGCCAGCCCGGAGTCGTCGGCCACGCGGAAGACCAGGTTCAGTACGCCCGACTGCGTCTCGTTCAGCCCCAGCAGGCGGGCCAGCAGCAGCGGCCCCATGTCGCTCACGGTGGCCCGCACCGGGTGCCCCTGCTCGCCGAACACATCCCACAGCGTCACCGGGCAGGCGATGGGCTTCGGCTCGGGCAGCCCGCGCTGCGCGAGCACGGCGGCCATCTTGGGATCCAGCGAGCCGCGCTGCGAGATGCCGGTGAGGTCGCCCTTCACGTCGGCCATGAAGCAGGGCACGCCCAGGCGGGAGAAGCCCTCGGCCAGCGCCTGCAGCGTCACCGTCTTGCCGGTGCCTGTCGCGCCCGTTACCAGCCCATGGCGGTTGGCCATGGCCGGCAGCAGCGCGCACTCGATGTCGCCATGGCGACCAAGAAGTATGGGATCGGCCATGCAGTGCCCCTCGAATAAAATTCGTTCCAATCCTAATCGGCAAAGAAAGATCCTCGATGGCCGGGCACTCCAAATGGGCCAACATCCAGCACCGCAAGGGCCGGCAAGACGAAAAGCGCGGCAAGGTCTGGACGCGCGTCATCCGCGAGATCATGGTGGCCGCCCGCCAGGGCGGCGGTGACGCAGGCGCCAACCCCCGGCTGCGCCTGGCCATCGACAAGGCCAAGGCAGCCAACATGCCGGCCGACACCATCAAGCGCAACATCGAGAAGGCCACCGGCACCCTCGAAGGCGTCACCTACGAGGAGATCCGCTACGAGGGCTACGGCATCGGCGGCGCCGCCGTCATCGTCGACTGCATGACCGACAACCGGGTGCGCACGGTCGCCGAAGTGCGCCACGCCTTCTCCAAGAACGGCGGCAACCTGGGCACGGACGGCTCCGTGGCGTTCCAGTTCCGGCATTGCGGCCAGCTGGTGTACGCCCCCGGCACCAGCGAGGAGCGGGTGATGGAGGTCGCGCTCGAAGCGGGTGCCGACGACGTCATCGCCGACGAAGACGGCGCCATCGAGGTGCTCACGTCGCCCGCCGGCTTCGAGGCCGTGAAGCAGGCGCTCGACGCGGCCGGGCTGAAGGCCGAGGTCGCCGAGGTCACGATGCGCGCCGAGAACACCGTCGCGCTCGCCGGCGACGACGCGGTGAAGATGCAGAAGCTGCTCGACGCGCTGGAAGACCTCGACGACGTGCAAGAGGTCTATCACAACGCCGACCTGTGATGAACCGGCGTGGAGAAATGAGATGAAGGTGCTGGTCATCGGCTCCGGGGGGCGCGAGCACGCGCTTGCATGGCGGCTCGCGCGCAGCCCGCGGGTGCAGAAGGTCTACGTCGCGCCGGGCAACGGCGGCACCGGGCTCGACGCGCACCTCGAGAACGTGGCCATCACCGATCTTCACCAGCTCGCCGACTTCGCCGAGGCCGAGAAGGTCACGCTCACCGTGGTCGGGCCCGAGGCCCCGCTGGCCGGCGGCGTGGTGGATCTCTTCACGCAGCGGGGCCTGCGCATCTTCGGCCCCACGAAGGCCGCCGCCCAGCTGGAGAGCTCCAAGGCCTTCGCCAAGGCGTTCATGAAGCGCCACCGGATTCCCACGGCCGGCTACGAGACCTACACCGACGCCGCTGCCGCGCACGCCCACGTCGACCGCCACGGCGCCCCCATCGTCATCAAGGCCGACGGCCTCGCCGCCGGCAAGGGCGTGGTCGTCGCGACCACGGTGGCCGAGGCGCACGAGGCGATCGACTTCATGCTCCTGGACGACAAGCTCGGCGTGCAGCACAACGACGGCGGCGCGCGCGTCGTGATCGAGGAGTTCCTCGAAGGCGAGGAAGCCAGCTTCATCGTGCTGTGCGACGGCCGCAACGTGCTCCCCCTGGCCACGAGCCAGGACCACAAGCGCCTGCTGGACGGCGATGCCGGGCCCAACACGGGCGGCATGGGCGCCTACTCCCCGGCACCCGTGGTCACGCCGAACGTTCACGCGCGCGTCATGCACGAGATCATCCACCCCACCATCGCCGGCATGGCCCGGGACGGCGTGCCGTTCACCGGCTTCCTCTATGCCGGCCTGATGATCGACGCCGACGGCCGGGCCCGGACGCTCGAGTTCAACACCCGCATGGGCGATCCCGAGACGCAGCCGATCATGATGCGGCTGAAGAGCGACCTCTTCGACGTGCTGATGCATGCCACCGCGGGCACCCTCGACCAGGTCGATCTGCTGTGGGACCGCCGGGCTGCGCTCGGCGTGGTGATGGCCGCGCACGGCTACCCGCTTTCGCCGCGCAAGGGCGATCCCATCCGCGGCCTGCCGGCGCGGGATGCCTATGCCGACGATGACGCCCACGTGTTCCACGCCGGCACGGCGACGCAGGCCGGCAACGGCGTCGTCGCCACCGGCGGCCGGGTGCTGTGCGTCACGGCGCTCGGCGAATCCGTGAAGAGCGCGCAGCACCGGGCCTACGAAGTGCTGGCCGGCATCCACTTCGACGGCGCGCAGTTCCGGCGCGACATCGGCCACCGCGCCGTCAGGCGATGACCGACATCCGCACCTAGCTGCTCGGCCTGCAGCGGCGCATCGTCGCCGCGGCCGAGGCGGAGGACGGCAAGGCGTTCCTGAGCGATGCATGGACGCGCGAGCCGGGCGGCAAGCTCGAAGGCGACGGCCTGTCCCGCCTCGTGGAGGAGGGGCATCTCTTCGAGCGCGCCGGCTGCAATTTCTCGCACGTGAAAGGCCAGGCCCTGCCGCCGTCGGCCACGCAGCATCGGCCCGAGCTCGCCGGCGCGCCCTTCGAGGCCATGGGCGTGTCGCTCGTGTTCCATCCCGCGCAACCCTTACGTGCCCACCGTGCACATGAACGTGCGCGCGCTCTCCGCGCAGCCGGCGGGGAGCGACGCCATGAGCTGGTTCGGCGGCGGCATGGACCTCACGCCCACCTACGGCTTCGAGGACGACGCAGCGCACTTCCACCGCACCTGCCGCGACGCGCTCGCGCCGTTCGGTGCCGCGCTGTACCCGCGCTTCAAGCAATGGTGCGACGAGTACTTCTACCTGAAGCACCGCCAGGAGCCGCGCGGCATCGGCGGCATCTTCTTCGACGACTTCGCCGAGCTCGGCCCCGAGCGCAGCTTCGCGATGCTGCGCGCCGTCGGCGATGCCTTCCTCGAGGCCTACCTGCCCATCGTGCGCCGCCGGCGCGACATGCCGTACGGCGAGCGCGAGCGCGATTTCCAGGCCTGGCGGCGCGGCCGCTACGTCGAGTTCAACCTCGTGTGGGACCGCGGCACGCTGTTCGGCCTCCAGTCGGGCGGCCGCACCGAGAGCATCCTGATGTCCATGCCGCCGCTCGTGAAATGGCGCTACGACTGGCACCCCGCGCCCGGCTCGCCCGAGGCGCGGCTGGCCAGCGAATTCCTCCTGCCGCGTGACTGGGCGCACGAGTGAGCTCTCCGCTGAACGTGCGCCGCATCGGCATCTTCGGCGGCAGCTTCGACCCGGTGCACGTGGCGCATGTCGCGCTGGCGCGCATGGCGCTCGAATCGCTGCCGCTCGAGCAAGTGCTGTTCGTGCCCACCGGCGATCGCCTGGCAGAAGCAGCGCACGCTCGCTCCGGCGGCCCATCGCGTGGCGATGCTGCAGCGCGCCATCGAGGGCGAAGCTCGCTTCGCCGTGGACGACCGCGAGCTGCGGCGCGCCGGCCCGAGCTACACGATCGACACCGTGCTGGAGCTGCGTGCCGCCGAGGCCGCCGAGTGGTTCATGCTCATCGGCCAGGACCAGTACGCCAAGCTCGCCACGTGGCATCGCTGGCGCGAGCTGCTGCCGCTCGTCACGTGGGCGGTGGCCGGACGCAACGGCGAAGCGCCGGCGGCAGTCGCCGGAAGTTGCCCGCGGTGCCGCACCGGGTGCGTTTTGTGCCCCTGCCCGCGATGGCGGTGTCCTCCACCGAGATTCGGGCGAGGCTGGAGCGCAACGAGCGCATCGACGGCTTGGTGCCCCCCACCGTCGCCGCGTATATTGAGAGCAACCACCTGTACCGGAGCTGAATGGACATCCGCAAACTGCAGCGCGCCATCGTCGATGGCCTCGAGGACGTCAAGGCGCACGACATCGTCGTCTTCAACACCGAGCACCTCTCCCCGCTGTTCGAGCGCGTGATCATCGCTTCGGGCACCAGCAACCGCCAGACCAGGGCCCTCGCCGCCAGCGTGCGCGACAGCGTCAAGTCGCGCGGCATGCAGGTGATGCGCACCGAGGGCGAAGACAACGGCGAGTGGATCATCGTCGACTGCGGCGCCGCGGTCGCCCACATCATGCAGCCCGCCATCCGCACCTACTACCACCTCGAAGAGATCTGGGGCGACAAGCCGGTGCGCATGAAGATGGACAACGTCGGGCGGCCGGCGTCCGGCATGCTGACGCCGCTGAAGCCGATGAGGGCCGCCGACGACGAGGCACAGCGAGCCATTGCGAAGCGGCCCGAAGGCGGCAGGCAATCGGCCGCGAAGACCGCGCCATCGGCGAAGCGCCCCGCTGCGGCCAAACCCGGAGCGAAAGCGTCGCGCGCGAAGGCGTCCGCCGCCAAGGCGCCCGGCCGCAAGGCGCCGGCCCGGGCGGCCGTGTCGCGCACCACCGGCACCAAGACGCCACCGCGCAAGGCGCCGGCGAAGAAGGCCCCGGCGAAGAAGGCGGCCGCCACCGGCCGCCGATGAGGCTCGTCGTCACCGCGGTCGGCCAGCGCCAGCCGGCCTGGGCCGAGGCGGCCTACGACGACTTCGCCAAGCGGTTTCCCCCCGAGTTGCGGCTCGAGCTGAAAGCCGTGAAGGCCGAACCGCGCACGTCGGGCAAGCCGGCCAGCTGCACTCATGGCCGCAGAGGCGCAACGCCTGGAGGCCGCTTTGCCCAAAGGGTCGCGCCGCGTCGTGCTCGACGAACGCGGCGCACGCCTGACCACGCTCGCGCTCGCCGAACGCCTGCGCTTCTGGCTCGGCGACGGCCGCGACGTGGCCTTCCTGATCGGCGGCCCGGATGGCCTGGACGACACGCTGCGCGCGCACCGCCGACGAATCGCTGCGCCTGTCCGATCTCACGCTGCCGCATGCCATTGCGCGCGTCCTGCTGGCCGAAGCGCTTTACCGCGCCTGGTCCGTCACGGCGGGCACCCGTACCACCGAGAGTGGATCGAGGCCCACCCTCGGCCACAGAGACTCATGAGCGACCTTGTGTATCTCGCGTCGCAGAGCCCGCGCCGCCAGCAGCTCCTCGGGCAACTGGGCGTGCGGTTCGAGCTGCTGCTTCCTGGTCCCCACGAAGACGCCGAGGCGCTGGAGCTCGAGCGCGACGGCGAGCTGCCGCGCGACTATGTCGAGCGCGTCACGCGGGCCAAGCTGGCCGCTGCGCGCGAGCGGCGGCGGCTGCGCGCACTGCCGGAGGCGCCCATCCTCTGCTCGGACACCACCGTGGCCATCGGCCGGCGCATCCTCGGCAAGCCGGCCGACGCGGCGCAGGCCGGCGCGATGCTCGAGGCGCTCTCCGGCCGCACGCATCGCGTGCTCACCGCAGTGGCCGTGTCCGACGGCGACGCCACCCACTTCGCGGTCAGCGACTCGCATGTGCAATTCGCGCCGCTGCCGCGCGACGTGATCGACGCCTACGTGGCCTCCGGCGAGCCCTTCGGAAAGGCCGGCGCCTACGCCATCCAGAGCCGCATTGCCGGCTGGATTGCACGAATCGAAGGCAGCCACTCCGGTATCATGGGTTTGCCCCTGTACGAGACGGCCCGACTCCTCACACAGGCCCGCGTGCGCTTCTGATCTCGGGGGGTCCGAAACGCATGCAAGACATCCTGATCAACTGGACGCCGCAGGAGACGCGCGTCGCCGTCGTCGAGAACGGCGCCGTGCAGGAGCTCCACGTCGAGCGCGCGCTCGAGCGCGGCCTGGTGGGCAACGTCTACCTCGGCAAGGTGGCCCGGGTGCTGCCCGGCATGCAGAGCGCCTTCATCGACATCGGCCTCGAGCGGGCGGCCTTCCTGCACGTGGCCGACCTGCACGGCGCCGCTCCGGCATCCAACGGCACGCCGCCGATTCCGATCGAGCGCCGGGTGTTCGAAGGCCAGACGCTGACGGTGCAGGTGATCAAGGATCCCATCGGCACCAAGGGAGCACGGCTGTCGACGCAGATCAGCATCGCCGGGCGCATGCTGGTCTACCTGCCGCAGGACAACCACATCGGCATCTCGCAGAAGATCGGCTCGCACGAGCTGCGCGAGCAGTTGCGCGCGCGCATGGTGGCGCTCGCGGGCACCGATGGCGGCGGCTTCATCCTGCGCACCAACGCCGAGGACGCCACCGACCAGGAGCTGGGCGACGACATCGCCTACCTGCGCAAGGCCTGGACGACGATCCGCGAGCTCGGCTTCGCGTCGCCGCCCGGCACGCTGCTGCACCAGGACCTGAGCCTTGCCGAGCGCGTGCTGCGCGACCTGGCCAACGACGACACGCACGCCATCCGCATCGACTCGAAGCTGCAGTACGAGCACCTGCGCGGCTTCGGCACCGCCTACACGCCGTCGGCGCTGCGCAAGTTGGAGCACTACAACGGCGAACGGCCGATCTTCGACCTCTACAACATCGACGAGGAAGTGGGCCGCGCGCTCGCGCGCCGCGTCGATCTCAAGTCCGGCGGCTACCTCATCATCGACCAGACCGAGGCGCTCACCACGGTGGACGTGAACACCGGCGGCTTCGTCGGCGCGCGCAACTTCGACGACACGATCTTCAAGACCAACCTCGAGGCGGCCGGCGCCATCGCGCGGCAGCTGCGGCTGCGCAACCTGGGCGGCATCATCATCGTCGACTTCATCGACATGGCGCGCGAGGAGCACCAGGCGGCGGTGCTCACCGAGTTTCGCAAGCAGCTCGCGCGCGACCGCACCAAGACCACGCTGAGCGGCTTCACGCAGCTCGGCCTGGTGGAAATGACGCGCAAGCGCACCCGCGAGTCGCTCGCGCACGTGCTGTGCGAGCCGTGCCCCACCTGCCAGGGCCGCGGCCAGGTGAAGACGGCGCGCAGCGTGTGCTACGACATCCTGCGCGAGATCTTGCGCGAGGCGCGCCAGTTCGAGCCGAAGGAGTTCCGCGTCGTCGCCTCGGCCGCGGTGGTCGAGATGCTGCTCGACGAGGAGAGCCCGCACCTCGCGGGCCTGTCCGACTTCATCGGCAAGCCGATCTCGCTGTCGGCCGAGCCGACGATGAACCCGGAGCAGTACGACATCGTGCTGCTGTGAGACATCTTCGTGCCAGCTCTTCTTCCACTGCCGGAGTCAAGCCGTGCCACTCGCCGGGAGTTCCGTTTCCAGGCACCGAGGGGTCGTTCGCCGTGACGGCAACGACGTCTTGCGAGACACGATTGCCGCTGCCCATGCGTCAACTTGACTTTCTCGACGCGCTGGCCGACTTCGAGCCTAGCCTTCGATCGTGCGGGAGCTACCACCAAGCAGCAGCGCCGCCCAACGATTCGTTCGGCGCGCTGAAGGTCGGCACCGAGCCGACTTGCAGGAGCGCGGCACTGGAGCGGTCATGGTCGGCTGAAGCCGGCTTCGTCGTCCTTGCTGGAACCCCCGCTCGGCGGGGGGGCTGCGGGGGAGTCGTGCATTAAGCGCAAGCGCCGGAGTCTGCAGCGCAGATCCTAGCGCGCCAGCCGGATGCCGCTGAACTGCCAGCGTGCGCCGGGCGGGAAGAAGTTGCGGTAGCTGGCGCGGATGTGCGAGCGGGGCGTGGCGCAGGAGCCGCCGCGCAGCACCATCTGGTTGATCATGAACTTGCCGTTGTACTCGCCGACCGCGCCGGCGGCCGGCGCATAGCCGGGATAGGGCAGGTAGGCGCTGGCCGTCCACTCCCAGCAGTCTCCGAAGAGCTGCGCGGGCAGCTCGGGGCGGGCCGGGGCCGGGTGCAGGCGCTGGTCTTCGAGGAACGTGCCGCGCGAGCGCGGGTGGTGCTGCGCTGCATGCTCCCATTCGGCTTCGGTCGGCAGCCGCGCGCCCGCCCAGCGCGCATAGGCGTCGGCCTCGTAGTAGCTCACGTGGCACACCGGCTCGTGCGGGTCCGGCGGCACGGCTCCGTGCAGCGTGAAGGCGCGCCAGCCGCCGTTGCGCCGCTCCCAGTAGAGCGGCGCGCACCAGTCGCAGCGCTGCCGCGCATCCCAGCCGTCGGACAGCCAGAGCTCCGGGCGCTCGTAGCCGCGGTCGTCGATGAACGCGAGGTACTCCGCCGCGGTGACCAGGCGCGTGCCGAGCTCGAACGGCGCGAGCAGGACGTCATGGCGCGGCGACTCGTTGTCGTACGAGAAGCCCTCGGCCGCGTGGCCCATCGACGCCCGGCCGCCTTCGAAGGCGACGAAGCGCAGCGCGGGTGCGGCGGCGCTGCGCGGCGCGGCGCGGCGGTAGGCGGGCGCCAGCGGGTTGCAGCTGAAGTGGTGCTTGAGGTCGGTGAGGATCAGCTCCTGGTGCTGCTGCTCGTGGTGCAGGCCGAGCTCGACACGCTCGCGTGCGGCCGGCGGCGCCTCGCGCGACAGCAGCTCGCGCACGCGCTCGTCCACCGCATGGCGATAGGCGAAGACCTGCTGCAGCGACGGGCGCGACAGCAGCCCGCGCTGCGGGCGCGGATGGCGCGCGCCCACGCCCACGTAGTAGGAGTTGAACAGCATGCGGTAGGCGGGGTCGACCGGCTCGTACCCCGGCGCAAACGGCTCGAGCACGAAGGTCTCGAAGAACCAAGCCGTGTGCGCGAGATGCCACTTGACCGGGCTCGCGTCGTCCATCGACTGCAGCTGGCAGTCTTCCGCCGTCAGGCCCTCGACCAGGGCCTCGGTCGTGTGCCGCACCGCGGCATAGCGGGCCGACAGATCGCTCACTGGCGGTAGGCCGCCGGCTCGGCGACGAACACGTGGTACCAGTGGTCCGCGTCGGTCCAGTGGTGCAGCCGCCCGAAGCCGGCATCGTGCAGGAGCGATGCGAAACCCTCGGCCGCGTATTTGTGCGAGTGCTCGGTCACGATGGCCTCGCCCCTGGCGAACACGCGCTCGCCGCCGCCGAGCCGCACGCGTTGCGGCTGCGCGCGACCAGGCGCATCTCGATGCGCCCGGCGGCGCGGTCGAACAGGGCCTGGTGGTCGAAGGCGGCGGGGTCGAAATCGGCTCCCAGCTCACGGTTGGCCACGCGCAGCACATTGCGGTTGAAGGCCGCCGTGACGCCGAGCGCGTCGTCGTAGGCTGCCACCAGCGGCGCCTCCGGCTTCAAGCCGTCCACGCCGATGAGCAGCCGGTCGCCCGGGGCGAGATGCCGGCGCACCGAGCGCAGCAACTCGACCGCGTGCGCCTGCTCGAAGTTGCCGATCGACGACCCGGGATAGAAGAACACGCAGGGCAGCTCGGGCCGCTGAGACAGCACGCGCCCGATCTCGAGCCCGCGGGTGAAGTCGGTGACCACCCCGTCGAACGTCACGTGCGGAAAGGCGCGCGAGGCGCGAGCCAGGCTCGTGCGCAGCCATGCCTCGGCGATGTCGACGCCGATGTACCGGCGCAACTCGAGCGCCTCGATCCAGCGCCACGACTTGTGGCCGTCTCCGCAGCCGAGATCGACCCACTGGCCGCCGTTCGGCAGCGCCGCCGCGATCGCCTGCGCGTGGTCGTCGAAGATGCCGGCCTCCCGCCGCGGCGGGTAGTACTCGTCGAGCGCGCAGAGGGCCTCGTAGAGCACGCTGCCCTGCACGTCGTAGAAGAACTTGGGCGAGATGGCGGCACGTGGTGCGACGAGGCCGGCGAGCAGCTCGGCGCGGCGTTCTTCGGGTGTGTCGACCCGTTCGATCAGGAGGCGCGGCGTCGGCGGGGACCGCTGTGCGCGCCGCCTGCCGCGCGCCGAATTCGCTGGCCTGGGCCATGGGCACTGCCTTCGCGTGGAGGGGGCCGATCAGCTTACTCCAACCCTCCTGTGCCCGCAGTGCCTCAGGGCTTCTTGCGGGGCAGGCGGCCCATCAGGTAGAACTCGTCGTTGGGGCGCAGCGCGATCAGGTTCGCCATGCGGTTCGACAGCGCGAAGAACGCGGCGATCGCGCCGATGTCCCAGATGTCCTCGTCGGAGAAGCCGTGCGCGCGCAGGCGCTCGAAGTCGTCGTCGACGACGCTGCCGGAGTCGGTGCACACCTTCATCGCGAACGCCAGCAGGACCTTCTGCCGGGGCGTGAGGTCGGCCTTCAGGTAGTTGGTGGCGACCTGGTCCGCCAGCTGGGGCGCCTTCTCGTAGATGCGCAGGATGGCGCCGTGCGCCACCACGCAGTACAGGCAGCGATTGGCGCCCGACGTGGCGACCACGATCATCTCCTTCTCGCCCTTGGTGACCCCGGACTCGCGCAGCATCAGCGCGTCGTGGTAGTCGAAGAAGGCGCGCGCTTCGTCCGGCCGGTGCGCCAGCGCGAGGAAGATGTTGGGCACGAAGCCGGCCTTCTCCTGCACCTCCAGGATGCGCTGCCGCAAGTCCTTGGGCAGCTGGTCGAGCTCGGGCACGGGGTAGCGGGAAACGGGCATCTTCATGGTGTCAGGTCCTGAATTGCATCGCGTGGAGGCGGGCGTACAAGCCGCCGGAAGCCAGCAGCTGCGCGTGCGTGCCCTGCTCGACGATGCGGCCGCGGTCCATCGCGACGACACGGTCGGCATGCTCGATGGTCGACAGCCGGTGCGCGATGACCAGCGTCGTGCGGCCGCGCATCAGCTCGTCCAGCGCGTCCTGCACCGCGCGCTCGCTCTCGGAGTCGAGCGCCGAGGTGGCTTCGTCGAGGATGAGGATCGGCGCGTCCTTGTAGATGGCGCGGGCGATCGCGAGCCGCTGGCGCTGCCCGCCGGACAGCTCGCTGCCGTTGTGCCCGATGAGCGTGCGCGAGCCCTGGGGCAGGCGGCTCGTGAAATCGAGCAGGTGCGCGCCGCGCAGCGCCTCGCGCACTCGGTGCTCGTCGATCTCGTCGCCCAGCGCCACGTTGGCGGCCACCGTGTCGTTGAACAGCACGACGTCCTGGCTCACGAGCGCGAACTGGCGCCGCAGCGCGGCGATGTTCCATTGCGTCAGCGGCACGCCGTCGAGCAGCAGCCGGCCGCCGGTGGGCTCGAGGAAGCGCGGCAGCAGGTGGACGAGCGACGACTTGCCCGGCGCCGGACGGGCCGACGAGCGCCACCGTCTCGCCCGGGCGCAGCACCAGGCTCACGCCGTCCAGCGCCGGATCGCTGTCGTCGCGGTAGCGCAGCGAGACGTCGCGCAGCTCCACCTCGCCGCGCGCGCGGCCCGGGTCGATGGCTGCCGCCCTGCTCGGCCGGGCTGTCCTCGACCAGCGCGACCGCGCGCTCCAGCGCGGCCATGCCGCGCGTGAGCGGCGTGGTGACGTTGGACAGGTGCTTCAGCGGCGTGAGCAGCATCAGCATCGCGGTGATGAACGCGACGAAGCTGCCCACCGTGGTGGCGCCGCCGCCGCTCTGCCACAGCGCGACGACGATCACCGTGGACAGCGCGCACGCAGCCAGCAGCTGCGTGATCGGCGACATCGTGGCGCCCGCGGCCACCGACTTGAGCATCAGCCGGCGCAGCAGGTCGCTCGTCTTGGAGAAACGCTCGCCCTGCGATTCGCCGCGCTCCGTGCAGGCGCACGATGCGCCAGGCGAGCACGTTCTCCTCGACGACGTAGGCGAGCTCGTCGGTGGCCTTCTGGCCGGCCAGGACCAGGCGGTGCAGCCGGCGGCTCACGATGCGCATCACGATGCCCACCGCCGGCGCGAGCACGGCGACGACGAGCGTGAGCTTCCAGTTGAGCCAGAGCAGATAGCCGAGCAAGGCGAGCAGCGTGAGCGAGTCGCGCACCAGCGTGAGCAGGGCGCCCACCAGCAGGTTGGCGCCCTGCTGCACCTCGTAGACGAGCGTGTTGGTGAGGCTGCTGGCGGAGTGGCGCGTGAAGAGGCCGGGGGCCGCGCGCAGCAGGTGGTCGAACATCGCCTCGCGCAGCTGGAGCACGCCCCGGTTGGCGCCCCACGACATCATGTACTGCTCGACGAAGCCGGCGCTGCCGCGGATGGCGAACAGCACCACGATGGCGAGCGGGATCAGCCACAGCGGCAGCCCCTGCCCGCCGAAGCCGCGGTCCAGCAGCGGCTGCATCAGCGCCGGGATCGCCGGCTCGGTGGCCGCGCCGACCACCGCGGCGAGCATCGCGATGCCGAAGCCGGAGCGGCTGTCGCGGAAGTAGGGCGCGATGCGCGCGAGTCGTTGGAGCAGGGTCGGCATACGGTCCATGTAACGGCCGGGCACGATTATGGTCGGCGGCCGGGGTGCCTACAATGCGCGACCCATGACGTGGCATCGACGCAACCTCCTCGGCGCTCTTGGCGCCGGCATCGCAGCGCCCGTGCTGGCGCAGTTCCGGGTCGAGATCAGCGGCGTCGGCGCCACGCAGCTGCCGATCGCGGTCGTGCGCTTCCGCGGAGAAGACACCGCCGGGCAGGCGCTCGGCGGCATCGTGCGGGCCGACCTCGAGCGCAGCGGGCAGTTCCGCGGCATCGACGCCACCGCCACGCTCGACGAGTCGAGCATGCCGGTGATGGACGAATGGCGCGCCCGCTCGGCCGACGCACTCGTCGTCGGCTCGGCCACGCGGCTGGCCGATGGCCGGTTCGACGTGCGCTACAAGCTGTGGGACACCGTGCGCGGCGTGCCGCTCGGCGGCCAGAGCCATGTCGTGCCCGCGGTCGACCTGCGGCTGGCGGCGCACCGCATCGCCGATGCCGTGTACGAGCGGCTCACCGGCAACAAGGGCGTCTTCGCGACCCGCATCGCCTACGTCAAGCGCAGCGGCCGCCGCTTCCAGCTCATCGTGAGCGATGCCGACGGCGCGCCCGAGACCGAGCGCGAAGCCCTCACCAGCCCCGATCCGATCATCTCGCCGGCGTGGTCCCCGAGCGGCCGCGAGCTGGCCTACGTGTCCTTCGAGACGCAGAAGGCCGTGGTCTGGGTGCAGGAAGTGGCCACCGGCCAGCGCAAGTCCGTGGCCGACTTCCGCGGCAGCAACAGCGCACCGACCTGGTCCCCCGACGGATCCACGCTGGCCGTGACGCTGTCGCGCGAGGGCGTCTCGCAGCTGTACCTGATGGGCCGCGACGGCTCCAACGTGCGGCGCATCACGCAGAGCAGCGCGATCGACACCGAGCCCGTGTTCACGCCCGACGGCCGCTCGATCTACTTCGTGAGCGACCGCGGCGGCAGCCCGCAGATCTACCGCATGGCGGCCGCGGGCGGCACCGCCGAGCGGGTGTCCTTCGGCGGCAGCTACAACATCAGCCCGGCCATCAGCCCGGATGGGCAAGTGCTCGCCTACATCACGCGCAACGGCTCGGCATTCCGCCTGATGGCGATGGACGTTGCCGGCGGGAACATCCACGCCCTGACCGACACCAATGACGACGAAAGCCCGAGCTTCGCCCCCAACGGCAGGCTCCTCATCTACGCCACGCGCTCCCAGGGGCGCGATGTGTTGATGACCACCACGCTGGATGGCAAGATCAAGACACGTCTGCTTTCGTCGGGCCTCGACGTGCGCGAACCGGTATGGGGCCCTTACGGCCGTTGATTTCTTTAAGGAAAACTGAGATGCATGGGAAGCTGGGAACGACCGTCGCTTCGGTCGTGGTGGCAATGGCTGTGGCCGCATGCGGCTCGAGCGTGCAAGCTCGACGACAAGGCGCCGGTCGAGACTCGCGCGCCGGGCGACGGCAGCGCCGGCGCGAACGCCGGCGGGCCGGGCACGGGCGGCGGCACCGGGCAGTCGGCGGTCGCCACGGTCGACCTCAAGCCGCGCCGACGAAGCGGCCAACGCCAACATGCCCCGGGCCGTCTACTTCGATTTCGACAGCTTCGTCGTGAAGGACGAGTTCCGTCCCGTCGTCGAGCTCCACGCCAAGCGGCTGGCCGGCCAGCGCTCGCGCAAGCTGGCGCTCGAGGGCCACACCGACGAGCGCGGCGGCAGCGAGTACAACCTCGCGCTCGGCCAGAAGCGCGCCGAGGCGGTGCTGAAGGCCATGGTGCTGCTGGGCGCCACCGAGAGCCAGCTGGAGGCCGTGAGCTTCGGCAAGGAGCGCCCGGCCGTGCAGGGGAGCACCGAGGAGGCGTGGGCGCGCAACCGCCGCGTCGAGCTGAAGGACCGCTGATGCGAACGCTTCTCGTCCTGGCTGCCTTGTGGGCGGCGGGCGCCGCATCGGCGCAGGCCGCGCTGTTCGACGACAACGAGGCCCGCCGGGCCATCCTCGACCTGCGCGCCAAGGTGGCCAGCAACGAGGAGCAGACCCGCGCACGCATTGCCGAGCTCACCACCGCCAACCAGCAGCTCACCGAGCAGGTGCAGCAGCTGCGCCGCACGCTGGTCGAGATGAACAACCAGCTCGAGGGGCTGCGGCGCGATGTCGCCCAGCTGCGCGGCACGGACGAGCAGGTCACGCGCGACGTGGCCGAGCTGCAGCGGCGGCAGGCCGACATCGCGCAGGGCGTGGATGCCCGCATCCGGCGCTTCGAGCCGCAGACCGTGTCGGTGGACGGCAAGGAGTTCGTCGCCGACGCCGAGGAGAAGCGCCTCTACGACGACGCCATCGCCACGCTGCGCGGCGGCGACTTCGCCGCGGCCGCGACGTCGCTGCAGGGCTTCGTGCGTCGCTTCCCGAGCAGCGGCTACATCGACAGCGCGCGCTTCTGGCTCGGCAACGCGCTCTACGGCAAGCGCGACTACAAGGAGGCCGTGGCCGTGTTCCGCGCCTTCGCCAACGCCGCGCCCAGCCATCCGCGCGCGCCCGAGGCGCTGCTCGCGCTGGCCAACTCGCAGCTCGAAATGAAGGACACGCGCGGCGCGCGCAGCACGCTCAACGAGCTGCTCAAGGCCTATCCGGAGTCCGAGGCCGCGCAGGCCGGCAAAGACCGGCTGGCGGCCCTGAAGTAGAGCGAGCTGTCCGCCCATGCAGCGAGGTCGACCTCGCGGCCGTCGCGACACGCGTGCTGTGGGCCGCGTTCGGGCTGTCGTTCGTGTTCGGCGCCATCGCCCAGCGCACGCACTTCTGCACGATGGGCGCGGTGGCCGACATCGTCGCCTACGGCAGCTGGGCCCGCATGCGCATGTGGGTGCTGTCGATCGGCACCGCGATGCTCGGCTTCAACCTCATGGTGGCGCTCGGCTGGCTCGATGCCGCCGACTCCATCTACGCGGCGCCGCGGCTCACGTGGCTGTCGGCCGTGGTCGGCGGCCTGATGTTCGGCGCCGGCATGGTGCTCGCCTCGGGCTGCGGCAGCAAGGCGCTGGTGCGTGCGGGCGGCGGCAACCTGAAGGCCTTCGTCGTGCTGCTGGTGCTGGGCATCACGGCGTTCGCCACGCTGCGCGGCATCACGGCGGTGGTCCGCGTGAACACCGTCGACCAGGTGGCGCTGGCGCTGCCGGCGGGGCAGGACCTGCCGTCGCTGGTGGCGGCGGCCACCGGCGCTGCGCGCGGCACGCTCGCGCTCGTGCTCGGCCTGCTCATCGGCGGCGGGCTGGTGGCCTGGTCGATCGCGCGCGCCGAAGGCCGCAGTGCGGACGTGCTGCTCGGCGGCTTCGGCATCGGCCTGGTGATCGTGGGGGTGTGGTGGGCGTCGGGGCGCCTCGGCTACGTGGCCGGAGGATCCGAACACGCTGGAAGAAGTGTTCGTCGCCACCAACTCGCGCCGCATGGAGGCGCTGAGCTTCGTGTCGCCGGTCGCCTACGCGCTCGATTGGCTGCTGTTCTTCAGCGACAAGAGCAAGCTGCTGACGATCGGCATCGTCAGCACCGCCGGCGTGCTGCTCGGCTCGGCCGCGTGGGCGCTGGTGTCGCGCAGCTTCCGCTGGGAGGGCTTCTCCAGCGTGGAAGACACGGCGAGCCACATGGTGGGCGCCGCGCTGATGGGCGTGGGCGGCGTCACCGCGCTCGGCTGCACCATCGGGCAGGGCGTATCCGGCCTGTCCACGCTCGCGCTCGGCAGCTTCGTGGCGTTCGGCGGCCATCGTGGCCGGCGCCGTGCTCACGCTGCGCTGGCAGATCCGGCGCATCGAGGCTGGACCGGCAGGCTTGACGCCGACGCGACCGCCGCGCTCGCTGCGGTGGAGCGCTAGCGCGATCGACGCGCTCGAAGCCGATCTCGAGCGCCGCTTCGGCGGGCTGCGCCGGCTGTACGGCGATGCGGGGTACGCGCGGCTGCGGCAGGCCCGCGTCGCGGTGGTCGGCCTCGGCGGCGTGGGATCGTGGACGGTGGAGGCGCTGGCGCGCTGCGGCGTCGCGGGGCTCGTGCTGGTCGACCTCGACCACGTGGCGGAGTCGAACATCCACCGCCAGGTGCAGGCGCTCGGCTCGACGCTCGGCATGGCCAAGGTGCGGGCGCTGGCCGAGCGCATCGCCGATATCCACCCGGCCTGCGAGGTGTCCTGCGTCGAGGCGTTCGTCGACGAGACCAACTGGCCGGCGATGCTGCCCGCGCCGGGTGGATGCCGCGGTGGACGCGTGCGACCAGGTGCGCGCCAAGGTGGCGCTCGCGGGCTGGGCGCTGCAAACGGGCCTGCCGTTCGTCGCCGTGGGCGCGGCGGGCGGCAAGCAGGCGCCGCAGCGCGTGGAGGTGGCCGACCTCGGCGCGGTGACGCACGACCCGCTGCTCTCGTCGCTGCGCCGCCGGCTGCGCAAGGAGCACGGGGCGCGCCACTGGGGCGAGATCGGCGTGCACTGCGTGTTCTCGCGCGAGGCGGTGCAGCGGCCGGGCGGCGACTGCGACGTGGACGGCAGCCTCAACTGCGCGGGCTACGGCTCTAGCGTGACGGTGACGGCCACCTTCGGCATGGTGGCGGCCAACGAGATCGTGCTGCGCCTGTTGGCTACCCCTTGAACTCGGCCGGAACGGCGCCCAAAATGGTTATACTGCGCGGCTCTACGGACGGGTTGTTAGCTCAGTCGGGTTGTTAGCTCAGTCGGTAGAGCAGCGGACTTTTAATCCGTTGGTCGCAGGTTCGAATCCTGCACAACCCACCAGTCGCAAGACACTGTCTGACCAGACATCGGGCTCTTAGCTCAGTTGGTAGAGCAGCGGACTCTTAATCCGTTGGTCGAAGGTTCGAATCCTTCAGGGCCCACCACCTCCTCTAGCGATCTGCCGATAGTGCTCGCTAACATGACGAGCGCGTTTGCGGAACACTTCCGCAAATCACTTCAGCAGCCGCACCTTGCGACCCACCTTGTGCCGGACGTAGTCGGCCGTCATCGACTCGGTCGTATGGCCCAGCAGTGCCTGAGCGCCGCGCGTTCCTGCGGCGTCGTCGGTGTCAGTGGCAGCCTTGGCCCGCAGGTCGCGGAACTGGAACAACGCCTTGTCGATGCCTGCGGCATCACGCGCGTCGTCAAATCGCGTGCGAACATGCCGTTGGAGATGTCGGCCTCGCTCATGCGCAGCACGTCGCCCGGACGCTGACCAGTGAGATGCGCCAGCCGGATGGCGAACCGCAAGGGCAGGCCCGCGCGTTCCATCACCACTTGAGAAGCCAGACCTTTCGACGCACTGAGCGCGCGCGCGCAACAACTACTTCTACGCCCGCGCCGTCGTCGGCCACGAGTTCGCTTGGCCGTCGGTCCAGCACGCCGGCACGACGGCGTAAGCGGTCGCCAAGAACGGCAGGAAGTGGCCGGCCGGCGCCGGCCAGCCGCTGGATTCGACGGTCAGGTGAGTGCCGTGCAGCAGACCTCCGCGGGCGGGATGACCGCTGTCAGCTACGAAGCCGACCGCCGCTCCTGGCGCCCGAGCGGTCGTGGACGACCCTGAGCGGTCCTCGGCGCGCGAGCGAAGCGGACATCCCTCACCTCTCAAGATGCAGGCAACCATCCGAACTGAGTGAGGGGCACCGGCACTGATGCGGGCGCGGGTGCAACCATTGCAGGGCACCCCGAAGAGCCGCCGCTGTTCAATGCGCGCCCGCTGCCAACGCTTCCTTCACACCCTCCTCCTGCAGCGGCCGATCTGCACCAGGCAGATGGAGGGCGGCCTCGTGCGGCACCGGCGTCGCGCAATCCTTGTGGATCACGCCGTCCTTCATCACCAACTGCACCTTCGCCGGATCGGTCAGCACGGAGAGGTCTTTCAGCGGGTTTCCGTTCACAAGCACGATGTCGGCCAGGTACCCGGGCCGCAACATGCCGAGCTCGTCTGGCCGCAGCATGATCTCGCCGCCAAGCTTCGTCGCCGCGCGCAGCGCCTGTGCCGGCGTCATGCCGATGTAGTCGACAAAATACTGCAGGTCGTTCGCGTTGGTGCCGTGCGGCATCCACGCGAACCCGTAGTCGCCACCGGGGAGGATGCGGATGCCACGCTTGTGCATCTTGCGCAGCGTGTCGGTCGCGATTTCCAGTTCGCGCTTGTACCCCATCCGGGTGGCCACCGCTTCGGTGATGCCGTACTCGGCTGCGTTGAAGGTCGTGCGGATCAGCCAGCCGATGCCGGGTGCGACGAAGTGCCTGTCCTTTGCAGCTTCCAGCATGTCGAGCGCTTCTTCATCGGCGAAGCTGCCATGGAAGATCATCTCGATGCCGTGGCGAACGCATTGCTTGACTGATTCACTGGAGCGGGCATGCGCTGCCATCCGCTTTCCGTAGCGCTTGGCTTCCTGAGACAGCATCGCGATTTCTTCTTCGGAGAATGGCGACATCTCCGCGGGCAGGCCGGCAATGTACTCGCCAGACAGGTTGATCTTCAGGTGGTCGACGCCGTACTTGATGAAGGTGCGCGCCGACCGGCGGATCTCCTCGGGACCGCTGCAGACGCTGCCGAAGCTGAGTTCGTCGAACTTCATGTGCGGAAGCGTGTTGTCGCCCAGCGCGCCGATCGTGGTGATCTCCTGGCTGCCCGCCAGGTAGCGCGGCCCGGGGAATTCGCCCGCGTCGATGGCGTTGCGCAGCACCACGTCGAGGCGCGGCTTGGCCGCTGCGGCGCCGATGGCCGAGGTCCAGCCCATGTCCAGGTAGCGCTTGGCCACCCGGACGCACCAGAGCATGTGCTCCTCAGGCGGCATGAACTGGATCGCCGCCAACGACGGCTGATCGTTCCATGAAAAATGCGTGTGGGCTTCGGTCATGCCCGGCATCAGGAAGCGATCCTTGCCGTCGATGACACGTGCGCCGTCGGTGGCCACCTTGTCGGGCGAGCGGACGACGTCGACGATGCGGTTGCCCTCGACGAGCACCGCGCCCTTGAACGTGTCTTCGCCGCTGCCGTCGAAGATGTTGACGTTGGTGATGGCAATTTTGGACATGACAAGTCTCCTTCGGGCCCTGCTTCCAAGGCCAGTTGTGGGTTGAACGTGAGAACGGGGAACTAGCGGACGCTGGCGTGGAAGTGCTGCAGTTCCTGCATGCACGCTTGCGGCTTCTCGAAGGGGGTCCAGTGGCCGCAGCCTCCCAGTACGACGACGCGGCTGCCCTGGATGCGTTCGGCCATGGCCTTGACATTCACGGCAGGCGCCACGGCGTCCTGGTCGCCGGTGACCAGCAAGGTCGGCACGCGGATGCCCTCGATGGCGGCTGCCTGCGCTTGCGCCAGTGCTTCGCAGCTCTGTGCATAGCCTTCGGCAGGCTGGCGCATCACGCTCTCCCGGACCAGGGCGAGCACGGCGGGTTGCTGCGCCTTCGTCTCCTTGCTGGTGGCGCCGTTGACGATGGCGTCGGCGATCTGCTGAATGCCTGGCAAGCCGCTGCGAGCGAGCGTGGCGCGGGCTGCAATGCCGGGGCGGCCCGCGTCGGGCGGCGCCAGCAGCGGGCCGAACAGCGCGAGCGACTTCACCCTCGACGCATTGCGCAAGGTGAAGTGCTGGGCGACGATCGTTCCCAGCGAGTGTGCTGCGATGCGCACCGACTCGACGTTCAGTTCCGCCAGCAAGCCCTCCAACGCGGTGACGTAGACGTCGATCGACAGCTTTTCGGCGGGCAAGGCGGAGCGTGCGCTACCGGGAAGGTCGGGCCGGATGACCTTGAAGCCTTCGAACGCCTCCATCAGCGGTGTCCATGCGTTGGACGAACCGCCCAAGCCGTGGATGCACAACAGCGCTTCACCCTCGCCGTCGATCTCGACGGCCAGACCATGGATAAGTTGGGTGCTCATGGTCGCGTCTCAGACGAACTTGTTCTCGATGGCGCCCAGCCCGTCGATCTCGACACGCACCACGTCGCCCGCCTTGAGGTAGCGCGGCGGCTTCATGCCCATGCCCACGCCGGCGGGCGTCCCGGTGGCGATCACATCGCCGGGATACAGCGTGATCCCGCGCGAGATGGTCTCGATCAGGGTCGGGATGTCGAAGATCATGTTCTCGGTCGGGCCGTCCTGCCGCAGTTCGCCATTGACCCAGCAGCGCACGCGCGTCTTCGTGCCGTCGAACTCGTCGGCCGTGACGATCCACGGGCCCATCGGGCAGAACGTGTCGAACGACTTGCCCATGTCCCATTGCTGGTGGCGCATCTGCACGTCGCGTGCGGTCACATCGTTGACGACCGTGTAGCCGAACACATGCTTCATCGCGTCTGCGCGAGCGATGTTCTTGCCGCCGGTGCCGATCACGATGGCGAGTTCGGCTTCGTAGTCGATGGCGTCGGAGACGCCGACCGGCACGACCACGTCGTCGAACGGACCGACCACGCACTCGGGCACCTTGGTGAAGACGATGGGCCACGAGTCGGGGTTCGCGTCGTTGTCCTTGAAGACCGATGCGGACAGTTCCTTGGCGTGGGCGTGGTAGTTCCGGCCGACGCACCACAGGTTGCGGCGCGGCAGCGGCAGAGGCGCTTCGAGCTGCACGTCGCTCACCGGCAGAGGCTGGGCGGCGGCGGCCGGAGCCGTTTGACCAGCGATCTTCATGTCGATGAGAACCTGGGCACCGCGGTGCGCCTGTTCGGCAGTCAACGCCAGCGGCGTGACGGTCTTGCCGTCAGCGGCAACGAGGCCGACCTGGCGCTGGCCATTGAGCACAAATGAAGCGATTCGCATGTTCATCTCCTTCGTCGTTGGGGGGATTTCCGAGGGCTGCAGGATGCAAACCGTCGATGGACAGACTGTAGAAATCGCGGCGCTACCATGCTTATCCGCGCGTGCGCCGACTTATCGCAGAGTCAGATGGCGTTCTAGGTACTTTCCCCAGGTCCCCCGGGGCGAGTCAGTGTCGTGGCGCGGGCCGAATGGAGACGACATGGCCGAGACCTATGCCCTGCACGAAGGCGCCTTCGGCCGCGCGGTGGTGTTGGAACTGCGTGATGACCTCGTGGCACACGCCCACGCAGAAACGCAGCTTGCGCTCTGGCTCGGCGGGGCGCGAGTCGAGGGGCACGTGGGCTCGCAACTGGTGTCCTATGGCGAGCACCTGGCGCTGGGCACCAACGCCTACGAATCGCACGACGCGCGCCTGCTGGATCGCAGTGGGCCGGCGGTCTTCCTGGTGCTCTATATCGCCAAGCCCTGGCTGGACGAGCGTCGCACTGCCAGCGGCCGACCCTTCTTCTTCTCGTCGCCGAGCGTGCCTATCGACGCGGCGGTCCGGCAGGGCTGTTGGCAGGTTCTGGACCAGATCGTTTCGCCGCATCAACATCCCGGTGCCGACATCGACGGCGAGGTCGAACGCTTGCTCCTGGCAGCTATCAACTCATCGAATGCACCGATCAACGCAGCTGGCTTGACACCGACCGCACCGGTGCTGGACCGCAGACTGCGGGCAGCGATCGCCTACATGCGCGAGCATGTCAGCGACCCGATAGCGGTCGAAGAAGTGGCCAGCCGGGTCGGGCTGTCCCGAGGTCACTTCTTCAGCTTGTTCAGGGATCAGTTGAACACCACGCCTCAGGTTTTCTGGAGCGCAGTGCGCGTCGAAGAAGCAGTCCGCCGACTGGTCCAGCAGGAGGAGCCTTTGACGTCGGTCGCGTTGGATCTCGGCTTCTCGACTCCGGGGAACTTTTCGCGCTTCTTCCGTGAACACATGGGCGTCACGCCGTCGAGGTTCCGGCGCGCGGCGAGCGGAACCGCGCCGCACTTGCTGACAGGCATTTCATAGTCGGGGGTCGGTCGATGCCGCAACGCGCTGCGTCTGATGACTGACGGCGATGGAGGTGACCGGGCAAAGTGTGACTCAATCACGTCTACCGTCGACCCGTCAAAACCCGGACACCGCGGCCGACCGGCCCCGATCGTCGGGCCCGTGCTTCGGCCAGAATGCAGCGACCTGCCCGCCACCGCCCCCGCCATGGCCGACCTGATCGAGCACGCCAAGACCTTCGCAACCAGCGCCCACCAGCGCCTCGACCAGCGCCGCAAGTACAGCGGCCAGCCTTACGACGTGCACCTGGCCGCGGTGGCCAGCATCGTCGCCTCGGTCACCGACGATGCCGAGACCATCGCCGCGGCCTGGCTGCACGACGTGGTCGAGGACACGCCGGTCACGCTGGAGGACCTGCGGCGCGAGTTCGGCGAGCCGGTCGCGCAGCTGGTCGAGCAGCTGACCGACGTCAGCCATGCCAGCGAAGGCAACCGCGCCGCGCGCAAGGAGATCGACCGCCGCCACGTGGCGCAGGCCTCGCCGCGCGCGCAGACGGTGAAGCTGGCCGACCTGATCGACAACTGCGCAGACATCACCCACCACGACCGGCGGTTTGCCCGCGTCTTCCTGCGCGAGATGGACGCGCTGATGGCGGTGCTGGGCGCGGGCGATGCGACGCTGATGCAGCGCGCGAAGGCGCTGCACGCGGCCTGCCTGCAGCGCCAGCAGCCCGAGCCGCCGCAGCCTCCCGCGCCGGCGGCGCAAGGGGTGAAGGCGCTCCTGCCACAGCTGATCAGCCCGCGCATCGTGAAGGCCTTCCGCGAGACCTTCACCGCCGGCGACATCCTCGACCCGCTGGTCTCGTTCGACGCTGATCGGCCGGCGGTTGAGGTCGCCCGCAGCCTGGCGGCCCGGCAGGCCGACATCGCCGGGCTGCGGGTCGACGGCGTGGTGCAGGGCTGGGTGCGCGCGGCCGATCTGCCGGGCGGCGGCGAGATGGGCGGGGGCGAGCGGATGCAGCCAATCTCGGCTGGCCAGCGGCTCGATGCCGGCGCCTCGCTGATCGACGTGGTGGGCGTGCTGACCCGGCATGACCGCTGCTTCGTGACGGCCTTTGACGCGGTGATCGGCGTGATCGAACGCGACGCGGTGAACAAGCCGGTGGTGCGGGTGTGGCTGTTCGGCGTGATCACGCTCTACGAGATGGGGCTGCTGCGGTTGATCGAGCGCGGCTTCCCCTGCGACAGCTGGCAAGCGGCGGTGCCGCCGGCGCGGCTGGAGAAGGCGCGCGAGCTGCAGCAGGAGCGCCAGCGCCGCAACCAACACAGCCGGCTGATCGACTGCCTGCAGTTCGGCGACAAGTCGCGGCTGCTGCTCGAGCAGCCCGCGGCGATGGCGGCGCTGGGCATCACGTCGAAGCGGATGGGCAAGCAGGTGGTCAAGGAGATGGAGTCGCTGCGCAACCACCTGATGCATGCGCAGGACATCGTCTCGCACGACTGGCTGCAGATCATCCGCCTGACCCAGCGCGTGGCCGAGCTGGGCCATGACTGACGTGGGCCGCTGCGCGATGGTCGCCGACCCGGTGCGCAGGTGCAGGGCCTGCGCTTTGCGTATCCCGACCGCCGGCGCTCTTCGACGGCTGGTCCACTAACTGGCATCCCGGAAGCGGTCAGCTATCCCGCGCCAATCCGGTTCACCTTGGAGAAGATCTCCGGCCCGCGCAGCGTCAGCAGGGCCAGCAGTTGCTTCGCTGCCGGCGACAGGTAGCCCTCCTTTCGATGGCTCACGCCGAGCTTTCTGGTCAGGGTCGTCTCCTTCAGCGCCACTTCCCGCAAGCCACCCCTGCCGCCGCTGCCCAAGGTCTGGCGCGAGATGAAGCTCAGCAGGTCGCTGCTCGCGATGAGGCGCGGCAGCAGCGGGATCGAGTTGGCCTCGATCTGCGCGCGCGGCTTGGGCAGGCCGCGGCCCTCGAACGCGGCGTCGAGCCACTGTCGGCTCGGGATCGATGCGGCCGGCAGCACCCAGGGGTAGTCCAGCAGCGAGCGCAGCGTCGCCTTCGGACGTTGGAAGATCGGGTGCGAACGCGCGGCAGCGACCACGACCACGTCTTCGATGATGGGGTGGCAGGCGAACTCCGGGTCGCCCTCGGGCATCTGGCCGAGCAGCAAGTCGAGCTGCCCTTGGCGCAGTTCCTCGCGCAAGGCCGAACTCGCGCCGACCGTGATCGCGATCGTCACCTGCCGGGCCTGCGCCAGCAGCAGGCCGCAGACCTCGGGCAGCACGTCGTCGGCCGCGATCGGCCCGGTGCCGATCCGCACATGGCCCGCTCTTGCCCTGGGCGAAGTCGCGGACCTCGCGTACCGTCTCGTCCGCGGCCGCGCGCAGCAGCCGCGTGCGTGCCAGCAGCACCTCGCCGACGGCGGTCAGGCGGATGCCGCGCCCCTCGCGTTCGAACAGCGGGTCTGTCGAACGCCAACTCGAGCTGCTGGATGCCCTTGGTCAGAGCAGGCTGGGTCCGGCCGAGCTTCTCACCGGCCTGTCCCATGTGGCCCAGCGTGGCCACGGTCTCGAAGTACTTCAGGTCCCGTAGTTGCATGTCCATTGCGATGAATTCCAGGAATCGATGAATGACCATTATCGATTGGACGGAATGAGTCCACCTGCCGACACTCAGGCATCGATCGCTCAACCATTCGACCGGAGACCACCCATGAACGCCTTCCGCCAGCTCGCCGCCGCCCTCGGCCTGAGCCTCGTCGCCGCCATGTCGGCCGCGCAGGACCGCCTATCCCGCCAAGCCGGTCCGGCTTCGTCGTGCCCTTCCCGCCGGGGGGCGGCACCGACTTCGTTCGCGCGCGTCGTGGGCGCGAACGCCTGGCACGGAGACCTGGCGCCAGCAGGTCGTCGTCGACAATCGCGCCGAGGCGCAAGGCAACATCGGCCTCGACGTTGGGCGCCAAAGTCGGCGCCCGACGGCTACACGCTCACGCTCGGCCAACCGCGCGTTCTCGTATCAACCCGCACCTGTACCCCAAGATGCCGTACGACGCGCTGAACGACTTCACAGCGGTCGCGTCGGTCGCGGCGGAGCCGATGATCCTCGTCGTGCCACGCCCTCGCCCTGTGCCCGCGTCGCCGACGTCGTGGCGGCCGCCAAGCCAAACCCGAAGGCGTGCGCATCGGCTGGCCTGCAGCGTCACCGTCGGCCACCTGTCGGGCGAGATCCTCAAGCGCCGCGCCGGCATCAAGCTCCTCAACATTCCGTACAAGGGCGCCGGCCCGGCGATGAATGATCTGCTCGGCGGCCAGTTCGAGATCTACTTCGGCAACGCGGCGTCGGTGCTGCCGCAGATCACCGCCGGCAAGCTGCGCCCGCTCGCCGTGACCTCGGCGCAGCGGCTGCCGGCGCTGAAGGACGTGCCGACGATGATCGAAAGCGGCTACCCCGGCTTCGTCGCGGTGACCTTGTCCGGCCTCGTCGCGCCGTCGGGAACGCCGCCCGCAATCGTGGCGCGGCTGAACGCCGAGGTCGACAAGATCCTCAAGCAGCCCGAGGTGCTGGCCAAGCTCGCCGCAGAGGGCAGCACGCCGACCGGCGGCAGCGCGGCGCAGTTCTCGGAGACGATCCGCAGCGAGCACGCGCGCTGGGGCGCGCTGATCCGTGAAGCCAACATCAAGATGGATTGAGCCTCGGCCTGCAAGACAGTACACCACCATGAGCTACTCGATCTTCGTCACCGCGCCCGATCTGGCGCCGGCCGGCGCGCAACTGCTGCAGGCCGCAGGCTGCCGCGTGACCTATCTGCACGACCCGAACGACGCCGGCGAAGTGGCCGCGGTGCTGGCGCGCGAACCGGTCGACGCGGTCATCTCGCGCACCGTCGAGTTGAGCGCCGAGGCCATCGCGTCCTGCCCGACGCTGAAGGTGATCTCGAAACACGGCGTCGGCGTCGGCAACATCGCGCTCGACGCAGCTACCGCGCGCGGCATCCCGGTGTACGTGACGCCGGGTGCGAACGCGACGCTCGGTCGCCGAGATGACGGTCGGACTTCTGTTTGCCGCCGCGCGCCGCATCGCCTGGATGGACGGCGAACTGCGCGCAGGGCGCTGGTCGCGGGCGCAGGACGGCATCGAGCTTGCCGGACGCACGCTCGGCCTCGTCGGCTTCGGCCAGATCGGCCAGCGTGTCGCGCGCGGTCGCGCTTGCGCTCGGCATGACGGTGGTGGCACACGACCCGGCGCTGCGCCGGCACCCGAGTCCGCCGGGCGGCGTGCGGCTCACCGACACGCTGGACGAGCTGTTGCGCGTCAGCGATGTTCTGAGCCTTCACGTGCCGCTGACACGCGGCACCCGCGGCCTGATCGGCGCGGCACAACTCGCAGCCTTGCCCGCCGCGTGCGCCTGCTGATCAACACCGCGCGCGGCGAGGTCGTCGACGAGCCGGCGCTGGTCGACGCGCTGGCGAGCGGCCAGCTGTTCGCTGCCGGGCTCGACACGATGGCGGTGGAGCCGCTGCCGGCCGCGAGCCCGCTGCGCAGCCTGCCCAACGTCGTGCTCACGCCGCACGTCGGCGGGTCGACGCCGGCCGCCCTCGACGCGATGGCGGCCGGCGCGGCGCGCAACGTGCTGGGCTTCTTGCAGGGCCGGCCGGTCGCCGCGGCGGCCTGCGTGAACCCGCAGGTGCTTTGAACACCCATTCACGGAGACCTTCATGACCATGCCTTCCTCGAACGGCCCTGCCAACCCCGTTACCTGGCCCGCGGGATATCGGATCGAGCCCCGCGGCCTCGGCCCCGACGCCGGGCTGGTCGCGGCATTCCGCGAGATTCCGGTCGCCGTCGCGGGCGACTGCATGGGCCGCAGCATCGGCGCGATCGGCCTGACGCCGTACCACGCGTGCGCCGACACGGTGTTGTGCGGGCCGGCGGTCACCGTGCGCGTCCGCCCGGGCGACAACCTGATGATCCACAAGGCGCTGATGATGGTCGAGCCAGGCGACGTGCTCGTCATCGACGGCGGCGGCGAGCTGACGCAGGCGCTCGTCGGCGGGCTGATGCGCACCACCTGCATCGCCAAGAAGCTCGGCGGCCTGGTCATCGACGGCGCGATCCGCGACACGCGCGAATGGGCCGAAGTCGGCATGCCGATCTTCGCGCGCGGCCACACGCACCGCGGGCCGAGCAAGGACGGGCCGGGCGAGATCAACGTGCCGGTCGCTTGTGCCGGCACTGGTGGTGCAGCCGGGCGACCTGGTGCTCGGCGATGCCGACGGCGTGATCGCGATCCCGACGCGCGATGCGGCGGCGCTGCTGATCGCGACGCGCGCGCACCTGGCGAAGGAAGCCAAGGTGCGCGCCGCGAATGCGGCCGGCACGGCCGACCCGGAGCGTTTCAACGCGATGCTGCGCAGCAAGGGGCTGCCGGTATGAACACTGCCACGGGACCAGACCTGCGGCTGCAGGACTATCCGCTCGCCAGCCACTCCGCACCGCGCGCGACGGCCGGCCCGCGGGTGCCGCGGCGCCTGCGCCGGATGCTCTCGCTCGACGACTTCGAGGCCGCAGCCCGCCGCCATCTGCCGGCGCCGATCTTCGCCTACGTCAGCGGCGGCTGCGAGACGAGCCGCTCGCTGGCCGCGAACCGCGAGGCCTTCACCGAGCACGACTGGGTCACGCGGGTGTTCACGAACACCGCCGCACGCAGCCTCGCGACGACGCTGTTCGGCCAGCGCTACGCCGCGCCGTTCGGCATCGCGCCGATGGGCATATGCGCGCTGTCGGCGTACCGCGGCGACATCGTGCTGGCGCGCGCGGCGGCGCGCGGCGAACATCCCGGTGATCCTGAGCGGCACCTCGCTGATCCGCATGGAAGAGGTCTGCGCGGCCAACCCCGCCGCCTGGTTCCAGGCCTACCTGCCGGGCGAGCCGGACGCATCCTGGCGCTGCTCGAACGGGTCGAGCGCGCCGGCTCCGGCACGCTGGTCATCACTGCTCGACACGCCCGTCGCCGGCAACCGCGAGAACAACATCCGCGCCGGCTTCTCGACGCCGCTGCGGCCCAGCCTGCGGCTGGCGTGGCAGGGCATCACGCACCCGCGCTGGCTGTTCGGCACCTTCGCTGCGCACGCTCTGCGGCACGGCATGCCGCACTTCGAGAACTAGCTACGCGACGCGCGGCGCGCCGATCCTGTCGCCGAACGTGGAGCGCGACCTCGGCGCCCGCGACCACCTGGACTGGCGACCACTTCGCGCATGATCCGCAAGCGCTGGAAGGGCCAGCTGGTCGTGAAGGGCATGCTGGATCCGCGCGACGACGCCGTGCGCGCGCGCGAAGCCGGCGCCGACGGCATCATCGTGTCGAACCACGGCGGGCGGCAGCTCGACGGCGCGGTCGCGCCGCTTCGCGTGCTGCCGGACATCGTGCGCGGCCTGGGCCCGGACTATCCGGTGATGATCGACAGCGGCGTCCGGCGCGGCAGCGACGTGCTGAAGGCGCTGGCGCTCGGCGCGAAGTTCGTCTTCGTCGGCCGGCCCTTCAACTACGCCGGCGCAGTCGCCGGCGAGGCCGGGATCGCCCACGCAATCGGCATCCTCGCGTCTGAGATCGCGCGCAACATGGCACTGCTGGGCGCGTCGAGGCTGGAGGAGGTTGGGCCGCATTGCCTTCGGCCGCGAGAGAAGTAGCGCTCATGACGGCGGTGGGAGGGCCGAGCCGAAGACTCCGGCACCCGAACTGGACAGTCATGACCACCCGCTCCTGGGCCGGGCGCTGCCACAGGGCACACGACATCGAGAGTCTGGTCAGCGCAGCATGCCGGACGCGATTGTCCGCGCGCTTCCCGGCTTGAAAGGAGTGGCCGCGAGTTCAAAGTCACTCCACCGGCAAGGAGGCCCGACACATGGAGCAAGCGACCCCGTACTACGCGAGCGCATCCGGCGCATGGCCGTTTCGATCCACATGCACGGCGGTGTGCTGCAGAACCTCCGCCTACCTGGGCGCCTACAAGGACAAGAACAACGTCTGGTTCGACGGCAGCAAGACCTATCGCCTGCGCGTGCCCGCGAACCCGCCTGCGAAGAATCTTTGGTCGCTGACGATCTAGGACACGTACAACCGCGTGCAACTCGACAACAAGACGCAGGTGTCCGACATCTCGTCGCGCAAGGAGTCGCTGAAGAAGAACGCCGACGGCACCGTGGACCTGTACGTCGGCCCGAAGGCGCCCGCCGGTTGGGAAAACAACTGGGTCGAGACGATTCCCGATGAGGCGTGGTTCGCGTACTTCCGCTTCTGCGGGCCGACGCAGGGCCACTTCAACCGGACGTACGCACTGCCTGACTTTGAAGAGGTGAAGCCATAGGACTGCTGCGAGGGCCGCTCATGACCGAGTGAGTTGGCTTCCTTCTCGTACGACCGCTCTAGTTAAGGCTTGTGCGACACCTGCCCTCGCGCGCAGGTGTCGCGTGCCCCTCGCTGCCTGCGGGGCAGGTGTTGCATAAGCCTCGAGGGAGGAAACCGCGGCGAACGCCACGGTGGTCGTTGGGCGCAGCTGCTATGGCGATTGGACTGCGCTGACGCCGCAATCAAGGTGCGCGCGACGCCTGGTCATGACGGTACCGACGACCGCCGGCGGCTTGGTGCGTGCCACTGTGATGTGGCAGCGGCCAGCAGCGCGCCGTCGAGGCGCCGTGTTCAAGCGGCGCGCAATGCGATCCACCTGACGCGGGAGTGGACGTCGAGTTGGTCGCTGGTGATCGAGCGTCGTCATGATGTCGGCGGCGCTCGAATCGAACAGTCGCGCAAGAAGACCTGCAGCACCACCATGGCGTGGCCGCAGTGCGCGCACACGAAGGTCGGCGCCGGCGCGGCCGACTGTTCGGCAGCCGACGCCTCGGGCGGTGGCGTCGCCACGCACAACAATTCGCGCGCCAGCGCCAGGTTGTGCGTGCGGCTGCCGTTGGCCAGCAGCCCATAGTGCCGGATCCGATGGAAGCCGCCCGGCAGGACATGCAGCAGGAAGCGGCGCATGAACTCCTGCGGGCTCAGCGTCATCGCCTTGTGGCGTGTCTTGCCCTTCGCGCGGTAGTCCTTCCAGCGGAACGTCACGCCGCGCTGGTCCAGCCCAATGAGCCGGCTGTTGGAGATGGCCACGCGGTGGGTGTAGCGCGACAAGTACGCCAGCACCGCCTCGGGCCCCGCGAACGGCCGCTTGGCGTAGACCACCCACTCGCACTTGCGCAGCGGTGCCAACCAGGCGGCGAAGATCTGGGCGTCGGCCAGCGCGCGGTGCGCGGCGAAGAACTTCAACTGCCCATGGTCGTACAGCCGCTGCAGTTCCTCCAGGAAGCGACGCCGGAACAGCCGCGACAGCACGCGCACGGACAGGAAGAAGCCGGGCCGGCAGGCGATCCAACGCTGGCCGTTGGGTGCCAGCCCGCCGCCGGGCACGATGCCGTGCACGTGCGGATGGTGGGTCAGTGCCGAGCCCCAGGTGTGCAGCACCAGCGTGGCGCCGATGCTCGCTCCGAGGTGCTTGGGGTCGGCCGCGATCCTGAGCAGCGTCTCGGCGGCGATGTCGAACAGCAACCCGTACAGCGCCGACTTGTTCTGGTACGCGATCTCGGCGATCGGCGCGGGCAGCGTGAAGACCACGTGGTAGTACTCCACCGGCAGCAGATCGGCCTGGCGCGCATCCAGCCACCGCCTGGCCGCGCTGCTCTGGCACTTCGGGCAGTGCCGGTTGCGGCACGAGTTGTACGAGACCTGCTCGACCCCGCAGCCGTCGCAGCGCAGGACATGGCCGCCCAGTGCCGCCGTACGGCACTGGGTGATGGCCGACATCACCTTGAGCTGAGCCAGGCTCAGGTGAGCGCGCTGGGCGTCACGCCAGGCGGGTCCGTGAACACGGAATATGTCGGCGACCTCCAGGGCAGGCCGCCCCTGCACCACGACGCCGGAGGCCTACTCGGGCTGAGGCTTGTCCGACGTCTGGTCCAGCGGACTGATCACGCTGCGCAACAGGTCGGTGGCCACCGCGGCATACAGGCTCGTCGTCTCCAGCCGCTTGTGGCCGAGCAGCACCTGGATCACGCGGATGTCGACCTTCTGCTCCAGCAGATGGGTGGCAAAGCTGTGGCGCAGGACGTGCGGCGTCACCCGCTTGTCGAGCCCGGCCGTGGCCGCGGCCAGGTGGACGGCCCGGTTGAGTTGCCGCGCCGTCACGTGATCGGTCGGATCCATGCCGGGGAACAGCCAGCCGCCGGGCAGGATCTTGCCCTGGGCGTGGCCCAGGCGCCACCAAGCCCGCAGCCGCTCCAGCAGCACCGGGCTGAGCATGGCGTAGCGATCCTTGCGACCCTTGCCCTGTTCCACGCGAAGGGTCATGCGTTGGCCGTCGATGTCGCTGACCTTCAACGCGACGACTTCGCTGACGCGAAGGCCGGCGCCGTAGGCCACCGACATTGCAGCTTGGTGCTTCAGGTTCGGCGCCGCCGCAATCAAGCGGCCCACCTCCTCGGGACTCAGGATCACGGGCAGCTTGCGCGGGACGTGCACGTGTTGCATCTTGGCCATCACGTCGGGCTGGCCGAGCGTGACGTCGAAGAAGAACTTCAACCCCGTGATGGTGGCGTTGATCGTCACCGGTCCGGTGCCGGCGTCCACCAGGTGCAGCTGGAAGCGCCGAAGCTCTTCGGTAGTGGCAGTGTCAGGCGAGCGGGCGAGGAACGCTGCCAGCTTGCGGACGGCGCGGACGTAGCCGGCCTGCGTGTGCTCAGCGAACTTGCGCATGCGCATGTCGTCGAGCATGCGTTGGCGCAGCGGCGTGCCGGGACGAGTGGTGGTCTCCATGATGGGCTCCAGTCGATGAGCGAGGCGGATTGCCTCGAGCATCAACATCGCAGAGCCGCAGGCTCCACGAGCCACCACCGGCGTGGCCGAAGCGCTTACCGCGCGAGCGGTTTAGTCCTTCGCTGGCACGCTGTCGTCCGTGGCCGTCGGCCGAAGGACCGCAAGGGGTCGCCCGCGACCGGTGGAGGAGAAGCAACGGCTGGCAGCTCCTCGGACGACAGCCGCCATTCCAGCCCAGGCGCCTGCTACGCGGCTCTCACCTGACGGTCGAGGCTGGCCGCTGATCCGGGTCATGACGGCCATGAGTCGCCGCTGACGAAAGGCCGCTTCCATGCCGCTTCACATGCGAGGCCTGATTCGCAGCACATCCTGTGCCGACTGCTCATAAGCGTGAGCCAGCTGCAGCACCGCCAGGTCGCCGCGAGGCCGGCCGATGAGCTGCATACCCATCGGCAGGCCGGTCGGGCTGAAGCCGACCGGCACACTGATGCACGGCAACCCCGCGAAAGTGGCGTAGATCACGACCTCCATCCAGCGGTGGTACGTGTCCATCTGACGGCCAGCGATGGAGGTCGGCCAACGTTGCGAGGCGTCGAACGGCCAAACCTGTGCTGACGGCAGCACCAGGAAGTCGCAGCGCTCGAAGAGGGTCAGCATCTGCCGATAGAAGGTGCTGCGCTGCGCGCTCGCACCGAGCGCCTGTGCGCCGCTCAGGTTCGCAGCCTGGTCGCACTCCCACAGCGCTTCGGGTTTGATGAGCGCTCGGTTTTTTGGATTCGCGAGGTAAGGCGCGATGCGGGCCGCGACCAGCCAGCGCCGCCAGATCAACCACGCTTGCCAAACGTCTTCGGGTGCAAAGCCGGGCCTCATGGGTTCGACCGCGCACCCACACGCCTGCAGGCGATGCAACCCCTGCTCGCAGGATTCGACAATGCCGGGCTCCATCGGCAGGTAGCCCGACAGGTCGCCCAGCCAGCCAATGCGAGCTTTCCTGGCGTCGAAGTCATGCAGCGATGGGGCAAATCGCTCCCTGCCATGCAGCGACAACGGCAAGCGCGCGTCATACCCGGCCTGCACCTCGAGCAGCAGTGCGACGTCGAGCACGGTGCGGCCCATCGGGCCCTCGGTGCCCAATTGCGTGATCCAGACATCCTGCGTCGGCCACAATGGCACCCGTCCCTGGCTCGGACGCAAGCCGAATACGTTGTTCCATGCCGCCGGATTGCGCAAGCTGCCCATGAAGTCGCTGCCATCCGCCACCGGGAGCATGCGCGTGGCCAGTGCGACGGCCGCGCCGCCGCTGCTGCCACCAGCAGACATGGAGGGTTCGTAGGCGTTGCGCGTCACGCCGAACACCTCGTTGAAAGTGTGCGAACCGAGCCCAAACTCTGGCGTGTTGGTCTTGCCGATGACGATGCAGCCGGCCGCCTTCATGCGTTGCACCATCAAGCCGTCCTCGGTCGGCACGAAGTCGCGCAGCAAGGGCGAGCCGAACGTCGTACGAATGCCGGCGGTCTGGGCCGCATCCTTGATCGCCTGCGGGATCCCATGCATCCAGCCGATAGGTCCTGCGGGCGTTGCGCCGCGCCTCAATTGCGCGTCGCACTCGTCGGCCTCGCGAAGGAGTGCGTCGCCATCGCGCAGGCTCACGATCGCGTTGTGAATCGGGTTGACCGCTCCGATGCGGGCAAGCGTTGCCTGCATGACCTCGCGACACGAAACCTGTCGAGTGTGGATCGCGCGGGAAAGAGCGTGGGCCGGGAGGTCGATGATGTCCATGCTGTTCTTGGGGCCGGCCAGGACAGACTCGGATGCCGGCTGGCGCATGATCGACTCGAGCGATCCTTTGCGCAAGTTGCGCAGCGCCCAGTCACTGTGCTGGACAGCGATCTGCGTGGGTTCCACCATGCGCGCGGCGTGCCACCAGGAGAAGCGACCGTTCTCGTAGCTGCCAACCTTCATCGAACGAGCGAGGATCAGTCGTCCGCTGCTGCGCTGCGCGACAGCGCCCACTCGCCGATGCGTTGACCCATCGCCAGGCCCACCTCGGTAGAGTTGCGAAAGTGCACGCCGCCGACGATGCGCGCCAACGCCACCTCCTGGGTGAAGCCCTCGGGGCTGTTCCAGCGGCGCACGGCGCCTTGCGCGGTGGGGCTGGACGTGGTGAGGACCGGCAACGGCCGCTCGCGCCCCTCGGCCTTCAAGACGGTGGCTACGGTGGCGGCCAGGATGCAATGCGCGCATGGGTACTCGGGGTGCGCGGGCGTATCGATCAGCGGCGCCCAGGCGGCGTCGCGTTCGGTGCCGTCGTGGCCGTCGACATCGCCATTGCGGATGGCGGTGATGGGGCGCCACAGGCTGTAGGTGTACTTTGCGTCGAACACCGCAATCAGCGCGTCGTCCATCGCCTGCGCCACGGTGGCAAACAGGCGCGCGTTGGCCAGCACGTCGCGGCCGCCCTGCGCGGCCACCGAGCGCACCACCCCGTGGTACACGGCCGGCAGCGAATAGTCCCAGAAGCGGCCGATCTCGGTTTGCTCGGCACTGCGCTGCACGCTGTCACGGCCACCCAGGGCCTTGATCTCGTTGAAGTCACGCGCCCAGCGGTCACTGTTCAGCGCCGGCGGCGGCCCAGGCCGGAACTGGTCGGCGCGCTCCAGCAACCAGGGCTTGCGTTGCGACCATTGCGTCACTGCCGGCAGGACGGTGGGCACATAGACGCCGGGGGTGGTGTGCGGCCGGTAGGTGTCGGGCGTGCGCGGTATGTCGGTGGACCGTTGGGCGAGTACACGTTGCGCGGCGCGTTCGCCGATGGCGAAGTGCTGCGTGCGCGCTGCGTCGTCCGGCAGCGCTGCCACCGCCGCCTGGAAGGCGGTGTCGATCGCCGCGCGCTGCGCCGGCAGCAACTGAGTAAACGCGCTGCGGTGCGCCGCGGCGACAGCAGCATCCACCGCTTGCGGGCTGTTGGGCGTGCTGCGCGCCGCGTCGCGTGCCGCCTCGAAGGCGGCGGTCTGTACCAGCGCCATCACGCGCACGGCCGGGGGCGTGCCGATGCGTGCCTCGCCGATGAGGTGCGCCGAGCGCTGGTTCCAATCGGTGATGGCGTCCGCTCGCGCAGGCGGGGCCAGGGTCGTGAGCAGGGCGCCAGACAGAAGCGCCACGATGGATGAAGAGAGAGGGTGCGTTTTCATGGGGTACCTGCCTTTCAGTGCTTGGTGACGACGACTTCGAGGTACTCGCTCGGCACGACCAGCGAATCCGGCCCGGCGACGTTGAACTCGTCGAGCAGGGCCGTGATGGCCCGCTCGAGCGCCGCTGGCCCGGCGGCGTCGAGCGCGCCGAAGGCCTTGTGCGTGGGACCGTACAAGTCGCGGAACACCTGCATCCAGTGCGCCGGCCGAGCGGTAGCGGAAG
This sequence comes from uncultured beta proteobacterium, assembly GCA_963839465.1. Lineage (GTDB taxonomy): Bacteria > Pseudomonadota > Gammaproteobacteria > Burkholderiales > Burkholderiaceae_C > CAWIVI01. The sequence continues at coordinate 1,854 of CAWIVI010000015.1, read as the reverse complement.
TTGAAGTGCCGGCGCTCGCAGCGGATCTGCGCGGCGCGCGCGCCGAACAGCTCGACGATGTGGGCTTCGGTGCCCCACAGCGAGGGCGGCTGCACGCCCGGCGGGCGGCGGCACGTGCGCGCCGATCACCTTGAACAGCCGGCCGATGAAGCCCTCCGGCGTCCAGTTCGCCATGCCGATGCGGCCGCCCGGACGCAGCACGCGCAGCATCTCGCTGGCGGCGCGCTGGTGGTCGGGCGCGAACATCGACCCCGAAGGTCGACAGCACGACGTCGAAGCTCGCGTCGGCGAACGGCAGCGCCTCGGCGTCGGCGACCTGGAAGTGCATCGGCAGCTCCTTCGGCGTGGGCGCGCGCGCGGCCCTTGTCGAGCAGGCTTGGCACGTAGTCGGTGGACGTGACGCACGGCGAAGCGGCGTGCCGCGGCGAGCGAGGCGTTGCCGTTGCCGGCGGCGACGTCGAGCACGCGCTTGGCCGGCGCGCACGTCGGCGGCTTCGGCCAGTGTCTCGCCGACGATCTGCAGGGTGGTGCCGACGACGGCGTAGTCGCCGCAGGCCCAGGTGGCCTGCTGGCGCTGCTTGATGGCGTTGAAGTCGGGGGCGGGTTTGTCGATGACGGTATTCATGGGATGTCGGCCTTCGGCGTTGAATGGCGTTGATGGAGGGATCGCCGCTGCGACACGACGACGAAGTCATTCTCGGAACGCGTGACCATTGACGCTTCACCCGGCGTCGGGCAAATTTGCTCGCGCCTCCGCTGTTCACGCGCTTTGCGCGTGGGCCTTGACCCTGCGTCCGCGCGACTTGATCGAAGCTCCGGCCCCACCCATCTTCACGATGAGCCACGACCCTTTGTCCGACGTGTTGCGCAGCGTGCGGCTGCGCGGCGCGGTCTTCTACTACGTCAGCTTCGACGGCGACTGGGCCGCCGAAACGCCGAGTTCACCGATGCTGGCCAGCGCGCTCATGCCGGGCGCCGACCATGTGCTGGCCTACCACCTGATGGTCAAGGGCGATGGCTGGGCGGCCTCTGACGGTCAAGCGCCGGTGCGCCTGGCACCAGGCGACATCGTGATGTTTCCGCGGGGCGACGGGCATGTGCTTTCCAGCGCGCCCGGCATGCGCGCCCAGGAGGATCAGAGCGATTGGCGCTTTACCACCCGCAACGACCCCAAGCCTATCGCGGTGGCCTACCACCGTGGCGTGCTCAGGCCCGGATCGCCGGGCCCGATCGATGGGGCCCGATCGGTGGTTGTGTGCGGCTTCGTCGCCTGCGACATGAAGCCTTTCAATCCACTGATCAACGCCCTGCCACACCAGATGCACCTGCATGCCGGCGAACTCGGGCCCTGGACGGCGCAGCTGCTGGATCAAGCCGTCGCAGAGTCGCGCGAACACCGCGCCGGCAGCGCCGCCGTGCTCGAGCGTGCAAGCGAGTTTGTATTCGTCGACGCGGCGCGCCGCTATCTGGATTCGCTACCGCCAGGCTCTGTCGGCTGGCTGGGGGCCCTTCGCGACCGCCATGTCGGCCAGGCCATCGCGCTGCTGCACGAGCGCCCGGCAGATCCTTGGAACGTGGAGGAGCTGGGCCGGCAAGTTGGACTGTCTCGGTCCGCCTTGCACGAGCGATTTGTCGAGCTGACCGGGCAGGCGCCGATGCAATATCTGGCCAACTGGCGCATGCAGCTCGGTGCAGGGCTGCTGCGTCGCGGCCAGGCCAAGGTGGCCGCCGTGGCGCAGGAGGTGGGCTATGACTCCGAGGCCGCGTTTGCGCGCGCCTTCAAGCGCCTCGTGGGACAACCACCGGCCGCCTGGCGGCGTGCGCAGGGCGGGTGAAGTTGCCGGCTTCCGGTGG
>CAWIVI010000014.1:0-324681 GCA_963839465.1 uncultured beta proteobacterium | reverse complement strand
CCATGGACATGAAGGTCGACGAACCCCGGCAACACCACGTCGTCGAACGGGGCCGGAGCGCTCACACGCTCGCCGAAGAAACGCTCGACACGGTCGCCAAACTGCACAGCTCCGCGGATCCATCCATCCGAGGCCAGAACGCAGCCTTCAACGCGCAGCTTGCGACTCATCTTCGTCCCTCATGGTGTTTCTGCAGTGCTCTAGTGATGTTCGGCATCGAGTGGCATGGCTCCGCCATCAACCATCGGGCAACCCGACAGCGGTCCTTCTGAAAATTGGGTGAGCTAGGCGGCGACTGCGCGGTGGACGACCAACTCCCTGGGCATGCGCAAGCCGTCCGCGTCGAAGCGCAGAACCCTGCCTGGCAACGGAGACACCCCCACCGTGTCGCCGATCGCGACGCTGGCCTCGCCAACGACGCGGACCGTCAGCTCGCCGGCAAGACTCGTCGTCACGAAGACGTTGCTGTCTGCGCCCAGATACTCCAGGTGCCGAACCTTGCCGGACCAGCGCCCGGAATCCTTCGACAGTTGCAGATGCTCCGGCCGCACGCCGAGTGTTCGAGCCCCCATCTGTTGCGCGGCATCGCCCTCGATGAAGTTCATCTTCGGTGACCCGATGAAACCCGCAACGAACAGATTGGCCGGCTCGTTGTACAGCTCCGACGGGCTCCCGACCTGTTGCACCTTGCCGCCGTGCATCACCACGATCTTGTCGGCCAGCGTCATGGCCTCGATCTGGTCATGCGTCACGTAGATCATGCTTGCGCCGAGCGCGCGGTGCAGCTGGGCGATCTCGAGCCGCGTGTTGACACGCAATGCGGCGTCGAGGTTGGACAATGGCTCGTCGAAAAGGAACAGTTTCGGCTGACGAACGATCGCCCGGCCAATCGCCACTCGCTGGCGCTGCCCGCCAGAGAGCTGCGACGGCCGGCGCTGCAGCAGCGGTTCGAGCGCAAGCATCGCGGCGGCAGCCTCGATCCGGCGTCGAATCTCATCCTTGGGCACGCCCTCCCGCTTGAGAGCAAGGCTCATGTTGTCGGCCACGTTCAGATGCGGATAAAGCGCGTAGCTTTGGAACACCATGGCGATCCCGCGCTTGGACGGCGGCACGGTGTCCATCAATGCCCCGCCGATGCGAAGGTGGCCGGACGTGTGATCGTCCAGGCCGGCGATGATGCGGAGCAACGTGGATTTGCCGCAGCCCGAGGGCCCGACGATCACCACGAACTCTCCTTGCAGCACTCGCAGGTTCACCCCCGCAAGAACCTGCGTCCCCCCGAACGACTTGGTGACGTTCTCGAGTTCCAGTGCGTCCATGATCTCCCTCAGATGTCGATCGCCTTGGATTCACGCATGCTTTGCTGCGCCGCAAGCACGATCTCCAGCGAACGTATGGCATCGTCATGATGCTTGGTCAGGTTCAGGTCTGCACGGATCGCATCGGCCAGGAACGCTTGCTCGCGGTCGCACAGCGTCTGGTGATCCACAGCATCGTGAATCGGGATCAGTGCATCGGTCGAACCGCATGGGGCCCTTCTCGCCGAGTTCGATGGCGTGCAATCGCAACTGACCCGCCTGGGTGTGGCTTTCGATGGACGCGGAATCGACATCGTCTCCCATCACCAGGGAGACGGAGCCACGTGTGCCGATCACGTCCTTCACGAAGCAAGCGGTGCGGGAGATCATCGGGCCCCAGCCTGCCTCATACCAGCCCACGGAGCCGTCGTCGAACAGCACCTGCAGATGGCCATAGTTGACCTGCCCCTCGGGGATGTCCTTGGCGAGGCGCACCCCCATGCCTCGCACCTGAACTGGCTTGGCGTCCGTGATCTGACACATGACGTCCACGTAATGCACGCCGCAATCGACGATCGGTGGCGTTGTGTGGAGGAGCCGCTTGTGAATCTCCCAGGCGGCCGCGGTGGACGGCTGATTGAGGTTCATCCGCATGACATAGGGCGCCCCCAGTTCTCTCGCGGCCTTGATCAGCTCTTTCCAAGACGGGTGGTGGCGCAGGATGTAGCCGATCACCAGCTTGCGGCCGGTCCGGCGCGCCGTGTCGATCACGGACCTCGCGGACTCGCAGCGTGAGCGCAAGGGGTTTCTCGACGAACACGTGCGCGCCCGCCTCCATGGCGGCGATTGGCCAACTCCGCATGGCTGTCGGTGTAGGTATTGACAGAGACGACGTCCGGCTGCAGCGCGAGGCCCTCTTGGAACGAGCAGAGCATCGGGTAGGCGTCGAGTTCGGGGGAAGCTCCACGGGGCCGCGGTTCACCAGGCCGACAATCTCGAACTCACGATTGTTGTGATACGCGACCGCATGGGAGCGCCCCATCTGTCCGAGACCCACAACGAGGACTTTGAGGCGTTGAATTGGCGTGCTTGTAATCATCTTTGTTGTCTATTGAATCGGAGAACGGGTCACTTGATCGCCCCGGACGTGATGCCTCGGATGAGCCCCTTGGAGAACACCAGGTAAAGGGCAAGCACGGGCAGGATGCTCAACGAGAGTGCCGCGAGCACCGAGTTCCAGTCAGTGACGTACTGTCCGATGAAGACCTGCGCACCCAAGGTCAGTGTCTTGGTCTCTTCACCAGGCGCCAGGATCAATGGGAACCACAGGTCGTTCCAGATCGGGATCATGGTGAAGACGGCCACGCTGACCATCGCCGGCCGCAACAGCGGCACGACGAGCCAGATGAAGATTTCGTACTCCGACAGACCATCGACTCGACCGGCGTTCTTGAGATCGGCCGACACTGTCCGCATGAACTCGGTCAGGATGAAGATCGCCATCGGCAACCCTTGGGCGATGTAGACCAGGATGAGGGCCGACTTCGTGTTCACGAGACCCGTGCGGACCATGATCTCGAGTATTCCCACGGTGCCGAGGCGGATCGGAACCATGATGCCCAGCGTGAAGAAGAGGCCGGTGATGGTGTTGAACCTGAATCGATACTCCGTCAGCGCAAAGGCCGCCATGGCCCCGAACAGAATCGTGCCCGCCAAGGCCACGACGGTGATGACGATGCTGTTCGTGAAATAGCTTTCGAAGTGGCCCTGCCCCAGCACCGACGAGAACCCGATGAGATCGAACGTCTCGGGTGTGGGCGGCGACATTGGCGATTCGAAGATCGCGTCGCGTGACTTGAAGGCGTTCATCACGATCAGCGCGATCGGCGCGAGCGCGAGAAGCGTGAAGAACGCGAGGATGCCGTGGGCCGTGAGGTTTCGCGCGCTGGCGCGGGAGGCGGACATGATTTTCTCCCGCCTCAGAGTTGGTACCGCACCAGCTTGCGCTGCACGAAGAACAAATATGCGCACACCACTGCAAGGATGATCAGAAGCATCATCGTGGCGATGGCCGCACCCATGTTGGGATCGCCCAGCTGCAATTGCGCGCCGAAGAACGTGCGGTATAGCAACGTGCCGAGGATGTCGGTGGAGAAGTTGGGGCCGGCCAACGCTCCTTGCGCGGTATAGATCAGGTCGAAGGAGTTGAAGTTGGACACGAAGGTCAGTATTGCGATCACGCCGATGGTCGGCCACAGCAGCGGCAGCTTGATCTTGAAGAATTGAGACACGCCGGTGATGCCATCGATCTCGGCGGCTTCAAGGATCTCCTCCGGGATGGCGAGCATCGCGGCATAGCTGAGCATCATCGGAATGCCGAACCACTGCCACACCGAGATGAGGCCCAGCGTGGTGAGGGCGTACTCCTCGCGTCCGAGGTACGGCGCGAACAATGAGCGAAGCCCTACTGCGTCGAGGAGCGTCGGGGCGATGCCCCACAACGGCGACAGTATCAGCTTCCAGACGAAGCCGACGATGACGAACGACAGCATTGTTGGCATGAACAATGCCGTGCGATAAAAACCGCTGCCGCGCAGGCGCGGCAGCGAAAGAAGTGCCGCCAGCAGAATTGCCAGAGGCACCATCACGAGAAGATGGATTGCGAAGAAATACGTGTTGTTGAATAAGCGCATTCCAGAACTGCTCAGCCCAACGATCGTCCCTGAGCAGGGTGTTGAAGTTGGCGAACCCGACAAAGACCTGTTGCTGCTCGACGTTCTGGAAGAACGACAAGCGCAGCGTTTCGACGAGCGGCACGACCATCACTGCCGTATAGACCAGCAGTGCGGGCGCCAGGAAGATGGCGATGTGCCAGCGCACAGGTCGCCTTTCCGCCGCGGTGTGCCCGTCCGGCAAAGCATTGATGGCCGCGCTCGTCATGGAAACGCTACTCTTCCAATGGGTATGGTCTTTGTCAGGAGGCTGGAGTCAGCGCGCGGGCCGATACCAGCTGTCCAACCCCTTTTGCAGCTTGTCGGCCGCCGCCTCGGGCGAGACGGTGCCATTGATCACGCCCGATCCCGTGACCCAGAACTCGTTCTCGAGGTTGGGCGTGCCGCGTGAGAGCACCTGGTACGTGGGGCGAATCGTGGATTCGCACTTGCCGCGCCAGCTGAGAAATTCCTTCGCCAGTGGGTTGCTCAGTTCCACTGGAGTCTTGTTAGGCTGAAGAAGCCCGGCAATGCGTTCGAGTAGACACTTGCGAACTCGCTCGACGCCACCCACTCCAGGAAGACACGGCGCCTGGGCCGCATTGGGCGACTGGGTGTTCAGCCCCAGCGCGATGTCCGGATGGTCGGAGATGTAGCACTTGTCTCCCGCCTTGCGAACCGGGGGAGGAAACGCGCCCATCTTGAACTTGGCTTGTTTCTCGAAACCCGAGATCTCCCACGAGCCGGCCGGATAGATGGCGGCGCGCCCGAGCGTGAACAGGTTCTGGCTGTCCGGATAGGTTTGTGACTCGAAGCCTTCTCCCAGATAGGGCTTCCACTTCGCCAGCATGCGGAACGGCTCGACCCACTGGGGGTCCGTGAGTTTCGCCTGGCCCTTGAGCAGCGCGGCGCGACCTTCTTCCCCCTTGTAGTAGTTCGGGCCGATGTTCTGGTAGCCCATGCTCGCGGTTTCCCAACCGTCCTTCGTTCCCATGGCCAGGGGCACGACGTGTCCGCCGGACTTGACCTTGTTGAGCGCGCCGAAGAATTCATCCACCGTGGAAGGGGGCGTGACGCCTGCCTTGGACAGCAGATCCTTGTTGTAGATGAAGCCGTGGATCACCGAGGCCATGGGTACGCAGAAGGTGGTCCTCCCATCGTCGGTGGACCAGGCGGTGCGCGCCACCGGCGTGAAGTTCTGCATTCCCTTCAGGTCGTTCAGCGGAGCGAGGCGACCCTTCTGGAACAGCTGGAGCGACGCATCGAACGGACGGCAAGTGACCAGGTCGCCCGCGGTGCCGGCATCGAGCTTCGAATTGAGCGCGGCGTTGTATTCCGTGGGCGCCGTGGGCGCGAACCGAACCTTGATGTCCGGATGCTTCTTCTCGAATGCCGGGATGATCTTGTCGCGCCAGATGGCGAGGTCATCATTGCGCCAGCTTTCGATGGTCAGCGTGACCGGTGCGGCGGCCGCTCCGCCGGCGATGCCTGCCGCCGCAACGGCCAGCATCCCGATTGACAGTGTCTTCTTGCTCATGGTTCCACTTTCTTCGTTGAGGGCCCTGCGGCTGTGCCGCGGAACTCGCTTGACTGCATCATTCGTCCCCTGCACCGACCGACTCTGCAACAACCCCGATCGACCCGGCGCGGCACGAGTGTGACAGTCACGTTCTGACGCTTGTTGTTGGAAGCAAGCCGACACTGATACGATTCTGGCGTCACGTTTTACATTGCGCTGCAGCAATTGGCGTGACGCCAGATTCGAGTCAATTCTGGCTACGCGCCGACCACTACAGGTCACTGCGCGGGGCGACACTCCACCTTTGGCCAGCGGCGGCTCTCGGGCCATCCATACGTGGCAAATCAACAGTTCAGACTCGGGGTCGACGGCGGGGGTACGGCGTGCCGGGCCCGCCTCACTGACTTTCAAGGCAAGGTGCTCGGAGAAGGCGAGTCAGGCCCCGCCAACCTCGGCCTCGGCATCGAACAGGCGCTCGAAGCGGTGCTCCAGTCGGCACGAATGGCGCTCCACCAGGCCGGCCTTCCAGACACCTCTCTCGGTGCCGTGCATGCCGGCATCGGCTTGGCGGGTGCGAATGTGCCCGTGCTGGCCGAGGCATTCAGGCGCCTGCCCCTTCCCTTCCGCTGCGCCACCGTGCTCTCCGATGCGGAGGTCGCTTGCCTGGGTGCTCACCTGGGCCATGACGGCGGCATCCTCATCCTCGGGACCGGCAGCCAAGGCGTCGTCCATCAAGAGGGTCGCTTCACCACGATCGGGGGTTGGGGCTTCGCCCTGTCAGACGATGGCTCCGGGGCAGTCCTGGGCCGAGCCGCCGTCCGCCGCTCGCTGCTCGCGCACGAAGGTGTTGCGCAAGCCACTGCGTTCACCCGAGCGGTCATGGACCGCCTCGGCAACGATCCGGCAGCGATGGTTTCGTGGGCCGCGAACGCGCGTCCGAAGGACTGGGCCAGCTTTGCGCGAGACGTCTTCCACCATGCCACGCACGGCGATGACGTGGCGCTCAGCCTCATTCACTCAAGCGCCACTGAGGTGGAGCGCCTCCTGGACCGTCTCATCGCTCTCGGCGCCGCGCGCATATCGCTGATGGGAGGCATCGCGGAGCCCACCCGGCCCTACCTCGCTCCGCGTTTCGCCGGCACGCTGGTCGCGCCGCTCGGCGACGCCATGGTCGGCGCCCTGCTCCTGGCTCAGCGCAGCGCCCGGAGGTAGGCTGCCATGTCCCTTGCATCCCGCTCTGTCACGCCCAGATCTGGCATGGCGCTGTGCGGTGAGATGGCCTTCGGCTCGCGAATCCACCTCACCAGGTTCTCCTCCGTGTTGAGCAGGCGTCCCGCCAGGTAGGTTCTTTCAGCCAGCCGATCCAGCGGCGGCCCGACCGGGGCGTTCGCGCCAACCACCCCCGGCACGACATGGCACGTGACGCACGCGTACTGAAGGAGCGCCGTCTTGCCGCGCGCCGGGTCCGCCATCACGGGGAAGCCTTCGCGAGGGACCGAGGGCGGCGCGGATGCCGGCAGCGCCGAATATTGGGCCGGTGACAGCGTGGGAAGCTGGCGCACGAACGCCACCACGGCCCACAGGTCATCGTCAGGAAGCCGGAACTCCCACGCCGGCATGCCCGTCATCTTCAATCCGTACTTCACCGCTTGGAAAATCTCGGCCGGCTGACGAATGCGTGCCACGTGCACGAGGTTCTCCGGCGATGGGGTGAGGCCGAGCGCGAATGCCGACGGCGCGACACCGGGCGCTCCATGGCACTGCACACAGTGAGCCCGAAAGTGAGCGAGCCCGCGAATGACAAGCGCCGGGTCGTCGAGGGGCGGCACTCGCACTTTCCGAGCCCGTCGCTCCAGCGACTCCCGCATGCCGGTATTGAGGAGCCAATACGTCGGGCGCAGGTGCTGGTCCGTTGCGGTGACGTCGTACCACCCCCCATACAGGGCGACCGCGCCCGCGGCAGCGGTTACGCCGCCGACTGTCGCGGCGATGGCGATGATGCGGCGCCCGCGCATGGCCACGATCACGCACCCGGAGCGTGCGGCGCCTTATGCGGCGAGCGCCGAACCAAAGCCACAAATATTCGATCAGCGCCTAACAAGCCGGGCGAAAATTCGATATTCATATAAGGGATTGTCGTGAATTTCCAGCAGCTTCGCTCGGTCCGGGAGGCGTCGCGCCAGGGCTTCAACCTGACGACCACCGCCGAGACCCTCCACACCTCCCAGCCCGGTGTCAGCCGCCAGATTCGCGAGCTGGAGGAGGAGTTGGGCGTCGAAATCTTCGTGCGCGCGGGCAAGCGCCTGACAGGACTCACGGCGCCGGGGCAGATGGTGCTGCCCATCATCGAGCGGCTGCTGCAGGAGGCAGACAACTTGAGGCGCGCCGGGGAGGAATTTGCGTCCCAGACCAAGGGCATGCTGACCATCGCGGCAACCCACTCTCAAGCGCGCTACGCCCTGCCCCCCGCGGTTCGGGATTTCTGCGCCTTGCACCCCGAGGTGTCATTGCGGATGCACCAGGGTTCTCCGAAGCAGGTGGCGGAACTCCTGCTGGCCGGCGAGGCCGATATCGGCGTGGCCACCGAAGCGCTGGCGGACTACCCCGAGCTGGTTGCATTGCCGAGCTACCAATGGACCCACAGTGTCATCGTGCCGCCCGATCATCCGCTGGCCGCGCAGGCCGAACGAGGTGTACCGCTCACGTTGGAGCGGCTGGCTGCTTTCCCGATCATCACCTACGAGCCTGGGTACACGGGCCGAAGCCACATCGACGAGGCTTTCCATCGCGAGCGGCTGGCCTTCAACCTCGTGCTTTCCGCCATGGACGCAGACGTCATCAAGACGTATGTGGATCTGGGCCTCGGCGTCGGCATCATTGCGGGCATCGCCTACGACGAGGTGCGCGACAAGCACCTGCGAGCCATCGATGCGCGGCACTTGTTCGCTTCCAACATGACGCGGCTGGCGCTGCGGCGCGGTGCATTCCTGCGCGGCTATGTGTATGACTTCATTCGCACGTTCGCGTCGCCGCTCACGCGCGAACTCGTCGACCGGTCACTCGCCGCGGCACCCGGCACGCAGTTCGACATCTGAGTTCTCCACCGGCGCGAAGCGCGACCCCGCCGGCATCAAACGGCCCACCAAGGGCCTTGCCCGGATCCGGCTCCGCCGGTCCGCAGCAAGAGCCCCCTCGGGGGCAGCGACGAGAGGAGCGTGGGGGTCGTTCAATCTCACGCCATGATGTTCACGCCCCCGTCGACGTACAGCGTCTCCCCCGACAGGCGCCGGGCATACGGGGTCGCCAGATAGGCACAGGCGAAGCCGACGTCCATGATGTCGACCAGCTCCCCGATCGGCGCGCGTTTGGCAGCTTCGGTAAGCAGCAGGTCGAAGTCCTTGAGGCCGGAGGCGGCACGTGTCTTCAATGGGCCGGGGGAGACCGCGTGCACCCGGATGCCTTTGCCGCCCAGCTCATAGGCGAGGTAGCGGCAGCAGGCTTCGAGCGCAGCCTTCACCGGGCCCATGACGCTGTACGTGGGCACGACCTTGCTGGCGCCGTGGTAGCTCATTGCCATCATCGTGCCGCCGTTCTTCATCAGGGGCGCGGCGAGCCTGGCCATGCGCACGAAGGAGTGGCAGGACACGTCCATCGCCTGCGCGAAGCCTGAGGCCGAGCAGTCGAGGAGCTGGCCCTGCAGATCTTCCTTGGGTGCGAAGGCAATCGAGTGAACGAGGACGTCGAGCTGCCCCCACTGCTTGGCGATCGCATCGAACACCGCTTCCAGCTCCCCATCGACGCTCACGTTGAGCGGCAGGAAGAGCGCGGCGTCCAGATCGCGCGCGAGCGGCTCGACATGGGGCCGCGCCTTCTCGCTGAGGTACGTGACAGCCAGGTCGGCGCCGAGTTCGCGGAGCGCCCTGGCGCAGCCATAGGCGATCGAGCTGTCGTTGGCAACGCCCACGACCAGCGCCTTGGCGCCTTTCAGGACGGGATGGGGAATGGGGGGTTGCATGGTCTTCCTTCGTTCAACGCCCCTCTAGCCCTTTCCAGCCGCCCCTTCACGCTTTTTTTTCGAGCGGCTTTGCGGGGAGCCTTCCTGGCCGTGACGGCCGGTGCATCGGTGCGGAAGAGCTCTTCGATCTTCGCGAGCCGTACAGCCCGTTCCGCGCTGCCTGAAGCACCGGCGGTGCGGTGGATGGCCTGCAGAATGCGCGTGCGCTTGCTGGCGTCGGTCGGCAGCATGCTCGGGATGGCCGCAAGCGCCCCCTCGGGGTCCAGCACCAGGCTGAAGTACTGCTCGCGCACGGTTTGCTTGAACGCTTCCAGCGTCAGGCCTTCGTTCTCGGCCCGCATCAGGCGCAGCGTGTTGAAAGAACGCTCGTCGACGCCCGCCCCCCCATGCCCACATAGAGCAGAGCCCTGATCGCCGCCTCTCGAGGGCCACCCTTCGTGACGCCCGCCTTCAGCTCGGCGATTCGGTCGCGGATGATGGCGACGCGCTCCGGGGCCAGGCCGGGCCGCGGCCGCGGCGCCTCGTCGGTCGCCCCTGTTCCCCACCATCGCCTGCAGGACGGGTGAGCTGTAGATCGCCAGGAAGAGCTTTTCCACTCATGCTGTCGCGCTGGTCGCGATAGCCGTCGAGGGCGGCGACGATGCCGTCCGACACCATGGCCTGCCATTTCACGAAGGGGTTGTCCGGCGCTGCCGGCTTGCGCTGCTCGCGCACCTGCTCTGCCAGCCGCGCCACTTGCTTCATGAAGGGGTTGCGATCCGAGAAGATCTCGAACGGCAGCTCGGTGTGCTTGGATTTCTTCAGCCGCTGGGTGTTCTCCTCGGTCATGAACGCCTTGATGAAGGGCTGGACCATGCTGCGATACAGGCCCAGATTGATCTCCGAGACTCGCCGCACGGTCGCGAAGCGCCGCTCGCTCTCGGTGTCGGGCCGGACGATGGCCCTGATGTCAGCCAAGGTGCGCGGCTCGATGCGCACGATCCAGTCGCCGCTGATCGCCTCCTGATTGATCGACTCGTCCGTCTTGCGGGTCATGAGGACCTCGTACAGACCGGGCGGCAGCACATCGATCAGATCGATGTTGGAGGTGAATTCCTGGTGTTCCTTCTTGGCCACGCCGCCTGAGACGAAGATGCCGAGATGGCCGACTGTCTCGTGCACGGCGTAGACGATGGTCTGGCCGCAGGCGCGGATGTCGTCGTCGCTGCCGTAGAGATCATGGATCCAGCCCAGCGCCTGTTGTGGCGGGGTGATGTTGTCGCCCTTGGAGCAGAAGCAGATGATCGGCGAGCGGATGTTGCGCAGATCCACTCGTGCCCCTTCACGGGTGACGATCTCGGCGGTGGCGAGTCGGTTCCCGACGAAGAGCTTGTCGACGATCCACTGCATTTCCTCGGCATTGAGGGTGACGTGGCCGCCCCACCATTTCTCGAACTCGATGAAACGCGCCCCCTCGGTATCGACCTTGGACCAGAGGTTGTAGTTCTTGGTCCAGTAGGTGTTGGCCGGATCGAGGTTCTCGAAGTTCTCGACCAGCATGCCGCCATCGAACTTGCCGTTGCCGAGGTCGCTGGCGAGCGCGGTCATCCAGCTGCCGCCGGCCAAGCCGCCGGTGTAGCGCATCGGGTTCACGCCTTCGATGCCGGCCCAATAGGACAGCGGCGAACCCGCCACGATGATCGGGCCGAAGAGTTCGGGCCGGATCGCCGCCACCAGCAGCACGGACCATCCGCCCTGGCAGTTGCCGATGACGCAGGGTTTCCCTTCGGCGTCCGGGTGCAGCGCGATGATCTTCTCCAGGAAGATCGCCTCGGTGTGCATGATGTCTTCGATGGTCTGCCCCGGCATCGGCTCGGGCGTGAAGCCGATGAAGTAGGCGGGGTGGCCGGCATTCATCGCCACGCCCAGTTCGCTGTCGGCCTTGAAGCCGCCGATGCCCGGCCCATGCCCGGCGCGCGGATCGACCACGACGAACGGGCGCTTCAGCGGATCGACCGTCATCCCGGGCGGCGGATTGATCCGCACCAGCAGATAGTTGACCGGCCTTTCGAACGTGCGGCCGTCCAGCACCAGGTCGGCGTCGTACCGCAGCACATGAGGCACTTGCTTTTCCTTCTGCGCGTAGTACTGATCGCTGCGCTGACGCATCACGTCCCAGAACAGCACGGTGCGCTGCATGGCATCCGTCATGTACTCGCCGACCGGACCGAAGGCTTGGAGGGCGGCGGCCGGGCTCCAGCTGGGGGCGGGGTCCGTCTTCGAGATTTTCGGTTCTGACATGTTCAATTGCTCCGGGTCCTGGTTTGTGGTCGAGACGTCTGGGGATCCATCTCATGAAGCCATCTTGATCTCGTTCGAGAGAGGAGCCTTCCTGGCGAACTCGGACGCACTGCGCAGGGTGGTCTCGCTGATGGTCGTGATGGCCTCGTGGGTGAAGAAGGCCTGGTGACCGGTCACGATCACGTTGGGGAAGGCGATCAGGCGTTGCAGCACGTCGTCGGTGACGATGGTGTTGGACAGATCGCGGAAGAACAGCCCCGCTTCCTGCTCGTAGACGTCCAGCCCCAGGCCGCCCAGTTGTCCGCTCTTGAGCGCTTCGATGGCGGCATCCGTATCCACCAGGCCGCCTCGGCTGGTATTCACCAGCAAGGCACCGCGCTTCATTCTGGCCAACGTCTCGCCATTGACGATGTGGTGCGTTTCCGGGGTCAGCGGGCAGTGCAGAGACACGATGTCCGCATTCGCCCCGATTTCGCCCGGGGCAGCATACCGGGCGCCCAGCGCCTCGAACTCCGGGGACGGAAATTTGTCGTACCCGATGACCTTGCATCCGAAGCCCAGCATGATCCTGGCGAAGACGCGGCCGATCTTTCCCGTGCCCACCACGGCGGCGGTCTTTCCGTGCAGGTCGAAGCCCATCAAGCCGTTGATGGAGAAGTTGGAGTCACGCGTACGGTTGTAGGCCCGATGCGTCTTTCGGTTGATGGCGAGGAGCAGCGCAACGGCATGCTCTGCGACCGAGTGGGGCGAGTAGTCGGTAACGCGGACAACCTTGACGCCAAGCCGTGCCGCGGCTGCCAGGTCGACATTGTTGAAGCCGGTGCAGCGCAGGGCCACCAGCTTCGTGCCGCCGGCCTGGAGCGCTTCGAGCACGCTCGCGTTGGCTACGTCGTTGACGAAGATGCATACCGCCTCGTGGCCGGCGGCCAGAGCGACCGATTCAGGTTCGAGTGCCGCTTCGAAATACCGCAACTCGTGCCCCTCCGCGGCGTTGGCCGCGTCGAGATATTGACGGTCATAGGGTTGGGCGCTGAAAACGGCAATCTTCATAGGGTCTCGCATCCTCGTCATCAAGTGAGCACAGTCGCCGCAATCTGGACAAACAGGATCTTTCCTATCGTCATGGATGGAAAGATCATGGCGTAGCCGATGTCCGGGCGATCCGTCGGAGCCACGCGGCTTGCGAAGGCAAGAATGGCGGGGTTGCCCGTGGCACCCGAAATCACCCCGATGGCCGCATCGAACGGCATCCGGAAAATCCACATGCTGAAGATCGTCGTGATCAGCACAAGCGTCAGCGTGATCACGATGGCATAGATGAGGAACGTGAGTCCTGTTGCGCCGACCGTCGCAAAGAACTTCGGACCGGAGGCGATGCCGACCTGGGCCAGGAATATGGTCAGTCCGAAGTTCCTGAGGACAAGATTCGCGGAAAACGGCATCGTCCAGATGAATGGGCCGGAACGGCGCAGTTTCCCCAGGAACAGGGCGAGCAGGAGCAACCCTGCGAGGCCGAGTGTCATCTTCCCGCCACCCGGGAGCGGCAGCGGAATCATCCCCAGCAGCAGGCCGAGAGCGGCACCGATTCCGATCGAGATGAAGCTGAGTTCGGCGGTGCCCCGGATCGAATCCCCGAAGAACTTCCGGATGGCCTTTGCATGGCTGCGGTCGACAATCAGTCCAACACGGTCGCCGACCTCCAGAATGAGGTCGGGCTGAGGCAGCAAGTCGGCATCGCCCCTTCGGACATGGGCGATCGAACAGACGATGCCCTCGGGATAGCGGATGTCTCCCAGTGCGTGCCCGACCACGGCACGGCTCGAGGCAAAGATGCGCATGTAGCCGAGTTCCTTGCTCTGGCTCGTCATTCTTCCTGGCTGGAGTTCTCCAAGCAAAGCCACTGCGGTCGCGAGCGCCTCGGGGGCCGTGGCGGTGGCCAGCAACACGTCATCAGCTGCGAGAACGAGCGAGTCCGAGGGAAGCTCGTTCTTGTGCTGGCGCCGAATTGCAGCGATGGCGATACCCGCGGGCAGTCGTGAGCGCAGCTCGGAAAATTGGAGCCCGATGAAGTCTGGGTTGCGCAATGCGATCTCGGCCGTTTCAAAGGTCTGACCGGCCGGCTGGTCGATCTTCGGCTTGAGAAAGGCATTGAGCGCATAGATGCACAGGATGGGAACGGCGACCCCGAATGGATAGGCGACGCCGTACCCCACTGCTGCGCCGTCATCGCCTTTCAATGCGGCGATGATGGCCTGCAGCGTTGCCGTGCTCGTGCCGGCCCCCGCGAACAGGCCCATGGCTTCACCCAGCGGGACGCCGAAAAGGGGAAGCAGCGCCAGAGAGACGAATCCGGCCCCGATGACGCCCAGCGTCGCGGCTGCATTCGCCTTGAGGCCTTCGACGCTCGTCAGCCCCTTGAAGAACTGCGCGCCGTATTGAATGCCGACACCGTACAGGAACAGCAGCAGGCCCAGCGTTCCCACCAGCGCAGGCGGGGCGGCCTTGGGCGCGAATCCGCCGATTGCCAAGCCGACAAACAGCACTGCGCCCGACCCCAGTGAAAACCCCTTGATGTTGATCTCGCCCACCAGGTACCCCAACGCCACCGTCAGGAACAGAGTGAAGAGCGGTTGCGTTTCGAGCAGGGTCCTGATGGCGTCCATGGTTTGTCTTTTCGTATTGAGTGGATCGGTGGCTCAAGCCTGCAGCAGGCGCCGCGTGTGGCGGGCGATCATCAGTTCTTCGTTCGTCGGGACGACCCAAGCTCCGACCGAGGCGGTTGCCAGGCTGATGCGCGGCCCGCCGGTCCGGTTGGCCTGCTCGTCCAGTTCCACGCCCAGCCAGCGCGCTTCACGGCAGACGCGCTCGCGGATCTCTGCACTGTTCTCGCCGATGCCGCCGGTAAAGACGATCGTGTCGAGGCCGCCCAGCGCGGCGGCCAGCGAACCCAGTTCTCGTCCGATGCGATAGACGTAGAGATCGACCGCGAGGCGGGCGCGCGGCGCGTCGCTCGTCAGCAGCGTGCGCATGTCGCTCGACACGCCGGAGACGCCGAGCAGCCCCGACTGGCTGTAGACCAGCTTCTCGATGGCGCGCGCGTCCATGCCGCGCTGGTCCATCAGGTACAAGATCACACCGGGGTCGAGCGCGCCGCAGCGGGTGCCCATCGGCAGCCCGTCTACGGCGGTGAAGCCCATCGTGCTGGCGACGCTACGGCCGGCGGAAAGCGCGCACATGCTGGCGCCGTTCCCCAGGTGCAGCACCACGCACCGGCCGCTCGCCGCGGCCGGATCGATCTGCGGCAGGACCGATGCGATGTATTCGTACGACAGGCCGTGGAAGCCGTAGCGCCGCACGCCGGCGTCGTGCAGTTCCCTGGGCAGGGCGAACATCTGCGCGAGCTCCGGCTGAGCGCGATGGAACGCGGTGTCGAAGCAAGCCACCTGGGGCAGTTCCGGCCGCTTCTCGAGCAGGAGCCGGATCGGCGTCAGGTTGTGGGGCTGGTGCAGCGGGGCGAGCGGAACGAACTGCGCCAGGTCCTCGAGCACCGCGCCGTCGACGCGCACCGGTTGGGCGTACTGGAGCCCGCCGTGAACGACGCGGTGCCCAATGCCCGCGAGTTGCAGCTGGCCGAGATGCTCCCGCACGAAGTCGACGATGTGCTGCAGCGCCCCGTCGTGGCCGAGCGGAGCGCCTTCGTCCCAGGACTGCGTCGACACGGTGGCGCCGGCCGGATCCTTCGCGACGAAACGCGGCGCCGTGTGGATGGCCTCGGCTTGGCCGCGCACGACCAGTTCCAGGTCGTCGCCCCGGAACAGCGAGAACTTGATGCTGGACGAGCCCGCGTTGAGAACCGCAATTGCTTCATTCATGATGCCACCGTCCGCTGCAAATCTTCGCGCCGCGCCTTGGCGACGAGGGCCGCCACTGCGCAAGAGGCCAGCCGCGCCGAGACCGAGTCGGCTCGGCTCGTGAGGATGACCGGCACGCGCGCCCCGAGCACGATTCCCGCCGCATCGGCATCGGCCATGAAGCTGAGGCTCTTGGCCAGCATGTTGCCGGCATCCAGATCGGGAACGATGAGGATGTCGGCCTGCCCGGCCACCGGCGAGTTGATCTTCTTGATCTTGGCGGCGCCAAGGTCGATCGCGTTGTCGAGCGCTAGCGGTCCGTCGAGCAAGCCGCCGGTGATCTGGCCGCGGTCGGCCATTTTGCACAGGGCCGCGGCCTCGATGGTCGATGGCACCTTCGGGTTGATCGTTTCCATCGCCGAGAGGATCGCCACCTTGGGTTGCGCCATGCCCAGCGCATGAGCGAGGTCGATCGCGTTCTGCACGATGTGCACTTTGTCCTCGAGCGTCGGAAAGATGTTCACTGCAGCGTCGGAGATGATGACGACACGATCGATCGCCGGCACATCCATGACGAAGCAGTGACTGACGCGTCGGCTGGTGCGCAGCCCCGTCTCGCGCTTCACCACCGCGGCCATGATTTCGTCGGAGTGCAGGCTGCCTTTCATCAGCATCTCCACCTTGCCCTCGCGTGCCAGGCGCACGGCTGTCTCGGCCGAGGCCACGCTGTGCGGGGCGTCGACGACTTCAAAGGCAGAGATGTCGAGTCGGCTTTGGGCGGCCACCGCCGCGATGCGCGCGGCAGGCCCCACCAGGATGGGACGTATCAGGCCCAGCTGCGCGGCCTCCACGGCGCCGCGCAGCGAACTCTCGTCGCAGGGATGCGCCACGGCGCAGGGCGTGGCAGGAAGCGTCTTGCAGCGGGCGATCAGGGCATCGTACTTGTCGTGCTGTCGTTCGGACATGTTTGCTTCTCCTTTGTATTACCGGGTCTCTCCGGCGAGCCACGCCAGGAAGCCCCCGAAGGCCTCGTCGACGACGTCCTGCTTCGCTTCGATGATCTGTTCACGCTCGTCGAGCGGCAGGGGGCTGGCGCCGTCCCTGAGCAGCCGGATCTGGGCCTGGATCATCCGGCCGCTTTCCTGCTCGATTCGCCGCAGCGCGGCGACGAAGGGCTCCATCTCGTCCGCGTTGTCGGGAATCACGGGCGCTGTCCGGACGCGTGCGAGCAGTGCGTGGCCCAGCGCGAGCGCCGAGTACGCCGACCGCGCGTCGAGCGCGGGGCCGACCGGCAGCTGGATCTGCCACCACTGGGTCCACAGCGGCGCCGTCAGCCTGCCGCCATGGGCATAGGTCGCCCAGTTCGGCGACCAGCGCGTGACGCGCGCCAGCAGCGCTGCGAATTCGACCTCGCGGAAGTACTGTCCGTGGACGAACGGATAGGCGACCGTGATCTGCGGCTGCAATTCGACCGCCCCGAGGATCGCGGCGTTGACCGACTTGGCCGCACCGAGGAAGAGCGAGATCCGCGTCTGCACCTCCGCATCGAAGCCGCGCGCGGCGATGGCGGCGCGGGCCTTGTCGTAGTGTGCGGCCGTCACGATCATGCCGGGCGTCTCCTGTCCGCCGCGCGCCCGTCGCCGGCGCTGCGGCTGCCGGCGCGCGCCGCCTTCGGTGCCGATGGACGGGCGCCGGCGCGAGCGGGCGCCTTTGTCGGTGGCGCGCCCCTCGCCCCCAATGGCAGCGCCCGCATGTGATCCCCGAGGCACGGAAAGGCATGCGGTTCCGCGTCTGCTCGGTCGCTTGCGATCCACACCGAGCCGTCGCCGATCCAGGTGCCGTCATCCACGGTGCGGAAAAACTCGTGCAGCTGGCGCAGCGTGATGTCGGGCAGCTCGATCGTGAACGCGTGGTAGGCATGCTGGACCAGCATCAGCCGGCAGTTCGGCAGCTCGCGCCGCAGCAGTTCATGGCACTCGCGCGGCGTGAAGAAGTCGTGCTCGCCGTTCATGAGCAGCACCGGGCCACGGATCTCCTTCAGGCGCGGCGTCATTGGCTTGAAGCTGATGAACGACTCCATCAGGTTCTGCAGCGCAAACAGGTCATTGCCGATGTAGCCGGAACGCATCATCGCGGGAATGCGGGCGCGGTTGGCAGCGAGCCACGCCGAACTCATGTTCATCGGATACAGCATGCTCTGCAGGTACGGCAGCCCCACCTGCGTCAGACCTTCGTACATGCACGTTGCCCAGCAGTTCGAGCTGGGGCGTGAGCTCGGCGAAGCTGCTCATCACCGCCAGCCCCGCGAGCCGTTCGCCGTGCCGGATCGCGAAGTCGAGCGCGACCACGCCGCCGAAGCTGATGCCCGCCAAGTGCGTGCGCCCGGCCTGCAGATGGCTCAGCAGGCCGGCCAGGATGTCGGCATGCTCGGCCAGTTCGATGCCAAGCACCGGCTTGGCCGACTGCCCTTGTCCTAGCATGTCGTACGCCAGCACGCGATAGCCGCTGTCCGCCAGCTTGGCGCCGTAGGCCGTCCATAGATCGGCGTTCTGGGTCAGCCCGTTGATGAAGCGTGACCAACGGACGACCCGCGCCGCCGTGCAACTCGTAGCGAATGCGGTGTCCGTTGATCGTGGCGAACGCCATCGTGGAAAGCTCAGAAGGTCAACGGGATCTGGAAGTCGAAGCGAATGTCCCTGTACCTTTCGCTGACGGGCCCGATGACGCCGTTGCTGAACCGGTCGCCCTCCTCCTTCACCTGCGCCCAGCGCAGTCGCGTGCGCGAACCCGCGAGCCAGCCCGTCTCCTTGGGGAACGAGTAGATCAGGTCGAGGGCCAGTTCCTTGAAGTCGGCCAGCGGCTGGGAGGACTCGCCTGCCACGTGGCGATCGGTCCGGAAGCCGTAGCTGGCGTCGAAGGACAACCCGCGAGCCCCCAGGGTGGTGAAGTCGAACGTTGTCCCGATGATGTACGTTTGCTCGCCCGCCTTCGCGTTCTCGCCAACGCGCTGCACCAGGTACGATGGTCCCAGGCTGTAAGGCGCCCTCAACTCTTCACCGTCGCCGTTGAAGCCGATGGCGCCGTAGGGGATGAACCACGGCACCCAGCGTGCCTCGACGTACCCGGCCCAGTTCCAGGTGCTGAAGTCGCCGAGAAAAGCCTGGCCGTTGGAGCCCTGGTAGATGTACTGCGTGTCGAAGCGCAGGTACTTGTCCCCTCCGAGCCGCCACACGTAGTCGAGGTCGACCCAGCCGATGTCCAGCAGGTTGTCCACCCCGTGGTAGGCGCCCTGCAGCATCAGGTCGTTGGTGATCTTCCATTGCGCACCCGCGAAGATCATGCCGTCGGAGTCGCCGGGAAGCAGCGCGGCCTCCGCGAGGTCATCGAACGACGTGCTGTTGATCTGCCGCATGTTCCACGCGTAGCCGCCGTAGTAACGGACGTTGCCGCCGGCAAACTTGCCGGCCAGCGTGGCCGACTCGAAGTTCAGCGGCACCATCGCGCGCACGTCCCGACGGCCGATGAAGGCGCCGTCGTAGCGGTTGTAGGTGCGATAGATGCCGTCCAGGCTCCAGTTGAAGGCGAGTGCCTGCCGACCGATGGTGAACGAGTGGTCACCGAAGCGCATCCGGCCCCAGGCCTCGCCCAGCACTGAATAGCCGCTCTGTTCGTCGTCGAGGATGAAATTGCCGCCACCGTCCGGAGGTCCGTAGGCGTCGCCGACGAAATAGTAGGCGCCGCCCAGCGAGAAGATGCTGGCCAACTCGCCGGTCTCGCCCCAGATCCAGCCGCCCACGCCCCAGGCTTCGGCCGGTGGCGCCACGTCGTTCGGCTTGCCCCGCTGGAAGTACGAAGACCGCAGCGTGACACCGCCCTTGGCCTTCGTGACGAACTCCTGGGTCGACAAGCCGGCCAGCGGGTTCGGCTGCGCTGGTGCCGTCGTCGTCTGCGCCTGCGCACCGGCGCAGGACAGTCCGGCCAACAGGGCGCTTGCGATCGCCGCCGCGTTGCGCGACTGGCTGGAGCCATTCTGGCTGTGCATGGTGAGTTCTCCTTATTTGGCCAGCCCGGCGGGCTTCGAAGGGGCGGAAGCGCCGCTGCGGGTGCCGCCTCCGGTGCCCGGCAGCGATGTCGAGAAGCTGTCATCGACGAATGACTTGATCGTGTCCTTGAGCACGTTGGGCGCCTTGAACACGCCGTAGTGCGCGGTCGCGTCCGTCAGCGTCGCGATCGCCGCACCCGGCACGGCCGCCGCGGCCTTGCGCGCGTTTTCCACCATCAGCCACATGTCGGTCTCGACGTGAACGACCAGCGTGCGGGCCTTGATGCGCTTGAGCTCCGCGTTGTAGTTGTGGTTGAAGCCGGCGTTGTTGCGGTACCAGTAGTCGACCGCGTCCTCGTTCTTGACGCGGGTGATCCACGTGGCCGTCTCGTCGCCCTTGGGCTGCCAGTAGAAGACCTCGCGCTGCAGCGTCTTCCACGGTGTGGCCGAGCGCACCGGGAAGGTGTAGCCGGTGAGCTGCAGCACCGACCACATCATCTGCATGCCCTGGTTCGGGTGCTTCTCCTTCGGCAGGTGGTAGTAGTTGCCGTTGGTCGCGCGCCAGTTGGGGTCGCCCTCGATCGCCGCCTGGCCGAGCCGGAAGGTCCACTGGCCGACCGGGTCATCGCCGTCGGAAGCGGTGGCGCCACCGATGGGCATGATCGCCTTCACGTAGCCGCTGGGCGAATACATCACGCCCCAGACCCAGGTCTGTGTCGCGCCCATCGACGTGCCGGTCGCCAGGTGCACCTGCGCGACGTTGAGATGGTCGCGCAGCAGTCGCTGGTTGGCGACCACCATGTCCATGTAGTTGTACTCCGGGAACTTCCTGCCGAGCCCGTGCGACGGCTTCGACGCGCCCCACAGCCCGATGGCATCGAGGAAAACGACGTAGTACTTGTCGGTGTCTATCGTCCGGCCCGGACCGACCACCGCCCCGCCCGAGAATGCGTTGTTCGGCTGGCCCTCGTACCAGGTGTTGTACATGTAGGTCGAGTCGCCGGAGTAGAAGGTGCTGACGACGACGGCGTTGACGATCTCGCCCTTGTCATTGCGCTTGGGCGTGCCGACGGCGATGTACGCCACCTGCAGCGGGCCGGAGCCCAGCGATTCCAGCGTGGTGCCCCCTGCACCGCCATTGCGCCAGGTGTCAGGCTTCGCATCGAGGTCGTACTTGCCGCCGAGGCGGAAGTTCGGGATCGTGTAGTAGCGCTTGTGCTTGTCCTGGTCCGGCACATTGGAGTTCGGCGTCACCACGGGCTTCGCCGGGCTCTGGGTGATCTCCCTGGCTGGCGCTGCGGTTGCGGCCGCTTGCGGGGCAGGCGGCGCCGATTGCGGCGTGGCGCACGCGGCAAGCAGGCCCGCCGCGGCGCTGAGCACGATCGAGTGCGACGTCTTCATCACGAGGGCTCCTGTGTCATTCATGGCGTGCCCCTCACTTGGCCAGTCCGGTCGGTTTGGCGGCGGCAGTGGCGTCGCCGCCGGCAGCCGGCACGCCCCTGATGAGGGTTTCGACCACCTCGGGCGAGACCGCATCGACGCGGCCGCTGCGCATGAAATCCACCGTGTCGCGGGCGAATTCGTACGGCACGTCGGTGTGGATGAAGTGACCGACGCCCGGGTAGACCTTCAGCACCGGCCTGTTGCCGGCAGCGGACATCCGCTTCATGAACGGGTTGATGATGTCGTTGCCCAGGTCCTGCAGGCCATTGAGCGGAGTGCCGGGAATGAACGGCTCCTGCGCGCCGAAGGCGAGGAACATCGGGGCCTTGATCCTGGGCAGCTGCTTGTACATGCTGGCCGGATCCTCGGCGGCGACTTCCGAGCAGATCGAGTACAGGTCGTAGATGAACATGAAGACCCACTGGTCGAGCTCGCGCTTGTTGCCGCTGATCATCGCGATGCGCTGGTCGGTGTGCAGCCGCGCGTACTCGGTGTCGACCTTGAAGTAGCCGCTGTAGCTTGGCGTGACGGCGCCCGTCTTCGCATCGCGCTGCTTGAAGTAGAAGAAGTCGCGCACGCCCTGCTCGGTGCGCTTGCCCTCGCCTTCCAGCATGCCGGTCGGACCGTAGACCTCCTCCCAGCGCTTGCGGTCATAGGCGAAGGACTTGTCGCACAGCGGCAGTTCCCTGTCGCCCAGCTTGACGTTCCTCGGGTACTCCTCGAGCCCCGCCGGCGCTTCGAGAACCAGCCCGCGCACCGCATCCGGATAGCGCAGCGCGTAGCCGAGCACGGTCGCACCGCCGAGCGAGTGGCCGTGATAGAACGCCTTCTTCACGCCCAGCCGGCCGACGACCAGCGCATGGAACGCGTCGCGCACGTCGTCGAGCGTGCGGGTCATCGGCTTGTCGAGGTTGCCCGGCCCCGACGTGCCCCACTGCGGCATGTCGGGAGCGATCACGCGGTAGCCGCGCTCGACCGCGTACTTGATGAGGTAGCCGTAGTGGGCGGCGAAGGCCCCCTTGCCGTGCACGACGACGAGCACCGGCGGGTTCTTGTCCTTGCCGCAGTACTCGTCGATGTAGCCGATCTCCCATTCGGTGCCGCGCCTGTCCTTGGCCTTCGCGTACTTCACCGGGAACGGCGACACCATCTCGTCTTTCCAGAACGACCTGGTCGCGGCCGGGTGCATGTTGACTCGCGGATTGCGGTAGTTGCGGGCCTCGCAGACCTTGGTCTTGTCCTCGACGATGCCGACGTCTCGAACGAAGGTGTTCAGCATGGGATCGTCGGCCAGCGTGTTCAGCGCACTGAACACCGCGTAGTGCGCGATCGGGCTCGAGAGCCCCGCGTACTGGGCGCCGGGAATCGCCTGCGCCGCAGCACGGGCCTTGTCGGAGATGAGCCACTGGTCGTTGTCGACATGCACGATCAGCGTGCGCGGCTTCATGCCTGGCAGCAGCGCGTTGATGTTGTGGATCTCGCCGACGGTGTCGCGGTACCACAGGTCGACGGCGTCGAAGACCTTGGCCAGGTTGGCGAGATTGGCGCCGGCGTTCTTGCCCATGCGCGGATCGGCCTGCCAGGTGAAGACTTCCTTCGACACCGCGTCCCAGCCTTGGCTCTGCCGGTGTGCCAGCTCGTAGCCGGTCAGCGACAGCATCGACCAGTGGAATTCCACGCCCTTGTTCGGATGCTTGTCCTTCGGCAGGTGGTAGTAGTTGCCCTGCGTCTCCACCCACACCGGGTCGGCCTCCAGCGCCGCCTTCGCGAGCTGGAAGGTCCAGGCGGCGACCTGGCCCTCGCCGTCCGTGGCCGAAGCGCCGCCGACCGGCATCACGGCCTGCACGAAGTCGGGGTACATCAGGCCCCAGTAGTACGCCTGCGTCGCCCCCATCGACACGCCGGTGGCGAGCACCACCTTGCCGACCTTCAAGTGATCGCGCAGCAGCCGGTAGTTCAGGTGAACGACGTCGTAATAGCTGTAGACCGGGAACTTGCGACCCAGCCCGTCGGAGGGCTTGGACGCCCCGTAGAGCCCGAGCGCGTCGAGGAACACGACATAGAAGCGATTGGTGTCGAACAGCAGCCCCGGCCCCACCAGCGCGCCGCCGGAAAAGGCGTTGCCCGCCTGTCCCGCGACCCAGTTGTTGAACATCGCCGTCGCATCGCCCGAGTAGTAGGAGTTGATGACGACCGCATTGACGATCTCGCCCTTGGCGTCACGCCGCGGCGTTCCGACGGCGATGTAGGCCGCGCGCGCCGGCTTGGCGCCGAGCGACTCGAGCGTGGTGCCTCCCACCCCGCCGTTCGCCCACGCGGCCGGTTGCGCGAGGTCGTACTTGCCGCCGATGCGGAAGTTGGGCACGTCATAGGTGCGTTTCTGGCTGTCCAGCGCCGCCACCACCGAGCGGGGCGTGATCGGTTGCTGCGCCGCGGCGCTGCTGGTCGCGAGCAGCGCGGCGAGAGCAACGGCCCCGCACAGCGCTTTCAACATCGAGGTCATGGTCTGTCTCCATTCGTCATTGCCGTTGGCGAGCGGACACCGCGGGGGGTCAGCCGGGCCTGAAGTAGTCCGCGAAGATCCGCGCAAACAGCGTGGGGGCCTCGAGATTCATCGAGTGGCCGATGAAGGGGAACATCTCCAGGCTGATCCTGGGCAGGCGGCCGGCCATCTCGTCGAAGTGCTCGCGCGGCACCCAGTAGTCCAGCTTCCCGCACAGCAGCAGGTGCTCGTGCGTCATGGCAGGCATCTGCGCCGCAAGCGCCTTCGATTCCCACTCCTCGGCCAGGACGTGCGGCGTGCCGTACCAGATGCCGTCGGACAGCACCTTCGTGCGCTCGATGATCCGCTCGAAGAGTGCGCGCTGCGCCGGCGAGGTGGTGTCCGCGTACTGCGGCTGCTGGCCGACAGCGAGGGTCTCGGGGCGGAACAGCGTCGGCGCGGCGCTCGCCATGCCTGCGAAGCATATGCCGCGGTCTGTCTTCATCTGCGTAAGCACATCGATCTGGCCGCCTGCAAGCGCGAGCCCGAGCGGCGTGACCGGGTCGAGCATCAGCACCTTGCCGAATCGCTCCGGCTGCTTGACGAGCATGTGCGAGCAGATGATGCCGCCCGTCGAGTGCCCGTAGAGATGGCACTTCCGGATGCGCAGCGCGTCGAGCAGGTTCAGCATGTCCTGCGCGTGCGTGGTCATCGAGTAGTTGGAATAGTCGCTCGCCGGCTCGGGCTTGTCGGAGTCGCCGCAGCCGCGCCACTCGGCGGCGATCACGCGGAGAGCCGAGGGCAGCTGCGGCAGCACCAGGCCGAGCCAGTCGGCGCAGCCGAGATTGCCATGCACGGCCAGCACGACGTTGTCGCCGCTGCCGTGCTCGACGTAGTTGAGGGAAAGGTCGCCTGCGCGTACGCGGGGCATGTCTGTCTCCTTGTTCTTGTCCGGCGGTGCCGACCCGCTAGATCGCCATCTCCGCCACCTTCTCCGGCACGACGAGCTCCGCCTCGGTGACGTCGAGCACCTGTTGCACCGACACCCCGGGGGCGGTTTCCATCAACGTTGCGCGTCCGCCCGGGAATGCGATCACGGCAAGTTCGCTGACCAGCAGGTCGATCGGCCGCGCCGACGTCAGCGGCAGCGTGCAGGCCTTCACGACCTTCGACTTGCCCTTCGCGCTGTGCTGCATGGCGATCACCACGCGCTTGGCGCCCGAGGCGAGGTCCATCGCGCCGCCCATCCCCGGAACCATCTTGCCGGGGATCATCCAGTTGGCGAGGTGGCCGGACTGGTCGACCTGCAGGCCGCCGAGCACCGTCATGTCGAGGTGGCCGCCGCGGATCAGGCCGAACGACATGGCGCTGTCGAACGTGCTGGCGCCCGGCAGTGCGGTGACCGGCTTTCCGCCCGCGTCCGTCAGCAACCGGTGATGCATGCCATCCTCGGGCACCGCACCGGTGCCGATCAGTCCGTTCTCGGACTGGAAGTACACCCTCATGCCAGCGGGAACGTAGTTCGCAACCCGGGTCGGAATGCCGATGCCGAGGTTGACGAGCATGCCGTCGCGCAGTTCGAGCGCGATGCGTTTGGCGATAACGGTCTGAGCGTCCATGGTGTCAGCTTTGTGCGATGAGGTAGTCGACAAGCGGGGCGGGCGTGACAACGTGGTCCGGCGCAATCAGGCCCACGGGCACGACGTTGTCGACGGCGACGATCACGGTGTCCGCCGCCATGGCCATCACCGGGTTGAAGTTCCGACCGGTCAGCGCGTAGGCGAGGTTCCCGAGGTAGTCGGTCATGAAGGCATGGATCAGCGCGAAGTCGGCCCGCAGCGCAGGCTCGACCAGATAGTCCTTGCCGGCCACGGTGACCTTCTGCTTGCCTTCCTCCACCACCGTCCCGACACCCGTGGCGGTGAGGATGCCGCCGAGGCCGAAACCGCCGGCTCGGATGCGTTCGATCAAGGTGCCCTGCGGGATCAGGTCGACCTCCATCTCGCCGGCGATCATCTGCTGCTGGGTCTCCGGGTTGAGGCCGATGTGGCTGACGATTGCCTTCTTCACCAGGCGGGCGCGGATCAGCTTGCCGATGCCAACGCCCGGCATCGCGGTGTCGTTGCCGATCACGGTGAGATCGCGCTTGCCCTGGCGAACCAGTTCGTCGACGACGTTCTCAGGGGTTCCCACGGCCATGAAGCCGCCGATCATCAAGCTGGCACCGTCGGGGATCAGCGCCACCGCATCGGCAAGAGAGACAGTTCGCATCGTGACTCCTTTGGCGGGACCGTTACTGGGCCACCCAGCCGCCATCGACCGGCACCGCAGCGCCGCGGATCTGCGCCGCCGCCTCAGAGCACAGGAACACGCACAGGGCACCGATCTGCTCGGGGGTGGCGAATTCACCGGAAGGCTGCTTCTCGGCCAGCAGCGCTCTCTTCGCCTGGTCGACCGCAATCCCGTCGCGCTCGGCACGAGCATCGATCTGCTTCTGCACCAGGGGGGTCAGGACCCACCCGGGGCATATCGCATTGCAGGTGATGCCCGTCCTGGCCATCTCCAGCGCCACCGTCTTGGTCAGCCCCAGCACGCCATGCTTGGCGGCCACGTAGGCCGACTTTTCCACCGAGGCGACCAGGCCGTGGATCGAGGCGATGTTGACGATCCGGCCCCAGTCGCGTGCCTTCATCCCGGGCAGCGCAGCCTGCGTGGCGTGAAACACCGAGGACAGGTTGATCGCGATCACCGCATCCCAGCGGTCGTGCGGAAAACTCTCCACCGGAGCCGTATGCTGGATACCGGCGTTGTTCACGAGGATGTCGACCGAGCCGAGTCTCTCGACGGCGCCCTTCACCATCGCATGGATCTGGTCCGGCTTGGACATGTCGGCACCGTCATAGGCGACCTTCACACCGAAGTCCTGGGCGAGCCCGGCGCGCAGCGCTTCGATCTCCGAGGCGTCGCCGAAGCCGTTGAGCAGGAGGTTGGCACCCGCCCCCCCCAGCGCCCGGGCGATGCCCAGGCCGATGCCACTGGTCGAACCGGTGACGATGGCTGTCTTGCCTTTCAACATCGCGATATCTCCTGATGCGACGAATGCGGTCGGGACGAGACCTTCCGGTGTCCCTTTCTAACGCGTAAACGTCCGAGAGTTCATCGGCGTCGGCCTGCGAAACCATCTTGCATCTGGGCGTCGCACCGCCCTTGCGCCAACGCAAAGAGTGCAACGTCGCGACTTCGCCCACCGACGGATCGGCCCCGTAACAACAAACGGTAAGCGCCGGGGCAGGCAGCGTCTATTGCACTTTGGGGACAGCAGGCGTGCTGCGCGTGGGCCCCGCCGCGCGCGCCGGGGCGGTCGTCACAGGAAGCGCTCCGCCCTTGCGAGCAGATCTTCCTTCGGCGCAAGCTCTTCGCGAGGGATGCGCACGAGCGAGATGGTGGCGCGCAGCCCCTCGCCGATGTGCAGTTCGGTCAGGTCGAGCGGGTTCGTCGGCTCGTCGCTCGTCGGCGCATCGACCTTGACGCCCAGCAAGTTGACGCGCATGTGGACCCGCTGCATGCTGACATGTTGCTCCGGCCGGGTCAGCACGGCGTTGATGTGATCGATGTAGCCGTCGAGCAGCGACAGGCTGCTCTTGGCTTCGCGATAGCTCTCGGTCGTCTCCTTGAGCTGGCTTTCCACGTCCGCAATCTGAAGCTCGATGCTCGCGGGATCGCTCGTCAGCGCCTGCATGCCATCGCGCCCGCGCTGCAGCATGCGCCGCTTCATGACGAGATAGGCCTGGTGCACGTGCAGGTCCTTCGCACGCTGGTCGACGGCGACGATGCGCGCCAGCACGAGCTGCGCCAGCCGCTGCACGATGCGACGCCCGACATCGAGCCGGGTCAGCGCTTCATCTGCCGCCGGCGCAAGCAGCCGATGTTCCGAAAAGCTCACCGTGGTCTGGGCGACGTCCTGACGCATCACGCCGCCCTCCATGCGCGGCGCCAGCACCTGCCGCTCGACGCACTTCATGCCGAGCAGCGCATAGGCCTCGGTGGAGTCGGGATGCTGCTCGAAGAAGCGGCGCACGTCGTGGCTGCGCGCGATGACGTCCGTCACATCGTCCGCGTTCCCGAAGAAGGCGCGAACGTACGGATCCACGGCCCACGCGGCACGGCTGACGACGATGGGAGCGAGCGGGAAGCGACCCAGTTCACGCAGGTGCGCGACGGTGATGCGCCCTCCCTCGGCGAGCTTGGCGCCGTAGCCCTTGCGCAGTCGGACTCGAGGCTCCACCGCCTCGACGACCGCCTCGATGAGCTCGTCGATCAACTCGCGATCGGCGACGCCCGTCTTCTCCGACGAGTCACCGAACAACGCAAGGACCACACGGTCCAGCAGCGACATGGTTCATCCTCGCTTCGGTCGCCGATGCAATATCGGCGCTCTCGACAGGCCGGTGGACCCGCTTCTATACTGTAGAAGTGCGAATAGTGCTTGGCAACATTCCAAACGACTCCACCGAAGACTCGCTGCGCGAGGCTTTGAGGGATATCGCGCAGTGCGATACCGTCACGATCAACAGGGACGGCTCAGCGCCGACCGCTGTCATCGAAGTCGTCATGACGCGCGAGCAGGCTCAAGCGCTCGCCAAGCGCATCCAGGGCAGGCTGTACAAGGGACAGCCGCTCACCGCCTGGGTGCCCACCATGGGCTGGGAATAGCGAGCTGCCCGTCATTGCCCTTATGGGCAATGGACAAGGGTCGACCCGACCTCCAAAGTTCCGCGAGGCCAATGCAGCCGCGCAGTGCAGCATTGAGTTCGTCCAACAAAGGAACACCCAGCATGGCACGCCCCAACGTCCTGTTCTTCGCGCTGTGCCTGGCACCGACGCTGACGTTCGCCCAGATGGCCACGGCGCCATTCGAAGGTCGGCTGAAGAAGATCCACGACACGAAGTCGATCTCGCTGGCCTACCGCAGCGACGCGCTGCCCTTCTCCTTCGAGGACAAGGACAAGAAACCCGCCGGCTACTCCGTGGACCTGTGCCGCAGCGTCGTCAGCATCCTGGAGCGCCAGATCGGCATCAGCCCACTTCAGGTCAACTGGGTGCCCGTCACGGCGCAGACCCGCTTCACCGCCATCAGCAGCGGCCAGGCCGACATGGAGTGCGGCGCCAGCACGGTGACGCTGGGGCGCATGAAGGAAGTCGGGTTCTCCACGCTGACCTTTGTCGATGGAACCGGCTTGCTGGTGCGCAATTCCACCACGGGCACTTCGTTGATGGACATGGCCAACAAGAAGATCGGAGTGATCGGCGGCACGAGCAATGAACGCGCGCTCGCCGACGCCCTGAAGGCAAAGGCGGTGACGGCCACGGTCGTGACGCTGAAGACGCGAGAGGAAGGTCTCGAACAACTGGAAGCCGGCAGCATCGATGCCTTTGCCAGCGACCGCGTGCTGCTGGTCGGGCTGGCCAGCAAGTCCAAGGATCCCAAGTCGCTGGCGCTGTTGGCCGATGCCCTCTCCTACGAACCCTATGCCATCGCGCTGCCGCGCGGCGACTGGGCGATGCAGCAGGCGGTGGATTCGGCGTTGTCGCAAATCTACAAGAGCAGCGCATTGCCGGACATCTACGCGCGCTGGTTCGGTGCGCTCGGCCGGCCAAGCCCGGTGCTCGAGGTGATGTTTGGCTTGGGGCGCCTGCCTGAGTGACTAGAAAAAAGGCACCTGGCGTCGCCGCCGGGTGCCTGATCCTTTGCCGTCTGATCTTCTACCAATCTGGTAGGCGCGATTGGACTCGAACCAACGACCCCCACCATGTCAAGGTGGTGCTCTAACCAGCTGAGCTACGCGCCTGAAGAAGCCGCGCAGTATAGCAGCTACTTCCTGCGCGCCTGCCTCACGCCGCTCACGCGCGCCACCTGTCCGAGCACCGCGGCGAGCCGGTTGGCGTCGCCCACTTCCACGGTGAAAGTCATCCACGCCGTGCTGCCGCGGGCGTCCTTCACGGACTGCGTGTGAACGCCCGTCACGTTCACCTTGTCCTTGGCGAACACTTCGGAAATGTCGCGCAGCAGGCCGGGCCGATCGAAGGCCTCCACGATCACGTCGACCGGATAGAGCCCGGGCCGGTCGGTGCTCTGCTCTCCCCAGGTGACCGCGATCACGCGTTCCGGAGTCTGCTCCGCCATGTGCTTGAAGTTGGTGCAGCTGGCGCGGTGGATGGCCACGCCCCTGCCCCGGGTCACGAAGCCGCCGATGCGATCGGGCGGCGCCGGACGACAGCAGCGGGCGAGGCTCGTGAGCAGCGACTCCACGCCCACCACGAGCACGCCGCCGCGCCCCGCGCCTTCGGTCGGCCGCGCTCGCTTGAACGTGGCGAGCTCGTCCGGCCGGCGCCACTTCCGCCGGGCGCAGCAACTGCTCGATGTTGCGCAGCGAGTATTCGTCCTTGCCGACCACCTCGAACAGCGCGTCGGCATTGCGAAACCCGAGTTGCGCCGCCAGGTCGTCCAGCTTCAGGGCAGTGCGGCCCTCTCGCTGGAGCAGCTTCTCCACCAGTTCGCGCCCCCGCGCGACCGTCTGCGCAACGGCCAGCGAGTTGAACCAGGCGCGCACCTTCGCCTTGGCTCGCGAGCTGGCCAGGTAGCCGAGCTCGGGGTTGAGCCAATCGAGCGACGGCCCGCCCTCCTTAGTGGTCACCACCTCCACAGTCTGGCCGCTGTGCAGCGGCGTGTTCAGCGGCACCATGGCGCCATCGACGCGGGCACCCCGGCACCGGTGGCCCAGGTCGGTGTGCAGCGCGTAGGCGAAGTCGACCGGCGTCGCATGCGCGGCAAGCTCGATCACGGCTGCCTGCGGCGTGAAGACGTAGATGCGGTCGTCGAACGCCGGCCCGGCGGGGTCGGCGTCCTGCTCGACGAAGTCGCGCTCCCAGGCCAGCAGCTGGCGCAGCACCGCCTTGCGGGCCTGCGCGATCTGCTCCTCGAACTCCCCGCTCGCACTGACGCCGGCGTAGCCGCGGACGCCCGCTTCCTTGTAGGCCCAGTGCGCCGCCACGCCATGCTCGGCATGCTCGTGCATGCCCTGCGTGCGGATCTGCACTTCCACCGTGCGGCCGTCGTCGTCCTGCACGACGGTGTGCAGCGACTGGTATCCGTTGGGCTTCGGCTTGGCGATGTAGTCGTCGAACTCACCAGCCACCGGTCGATAGCGCTCGTGCACTCGCGCCAGGGCCGCATAACACGCGGGCACGTCGGCCACGATCACGCGCAAGGCGCGCACGTCGAACACGTGCGCGAAGTCGAGTCCCTTGCCCTGCATCTTCTTCCAGATGCTGAAGAGGTGCTTGGGCCGGCCTTGCACCTGAGCCCGCACGCCGGCCGCCGCAAGGTCGTCTGCCAGCTGGCAGCGAAAGGCCTCGACGCTCGCCTCGCGTTCCATGCGCTTCTCATCGAGCAGGCGCGCCACGCGGTGGTATTCGTCAGGCTGCAGGAAGCGGAACGACAGGTCTTCCAGCTCCCACTTGATCTGCCAGATGCCGAGCCGGTTGGCCAGCGGAGCGAACACCTGCTGCGATTCACGCGCCAGCGCGGTGCGGGCACGGCTGCTTGCAGGCGGCGAAGTGGCGCAAGGTCTGCAGCCGCGACGCCAGCCGCAGCAGCACCACGCGCAGGTCGCGCGAGAACGCGAGCAGCATCTTGCGCACGCGCTCGGCCTGGTCGGCGAACTGGAGGGTTTGCGCTCGCGCCTCGCGCACTGTGCGCTGGATCTGCACCAGCTTCCTGGTGTGCGTCACGAGGCTGGCATACGACTCGCCGAAGGCCTTGGTCACCACCTCTTCGGGCCGCTGCAGGAAGTCGCCGGCATAGACGAGGTAGGACGCGGCCTGCATCGAGGGCGCAGCGCCGATGCCGGCCAGGATCGCAGCCACGCCGTCGGCATGGCCGAGCGCCTCCTCGCCGGTGTCCAGCGTGCGGCCGGCCAGCAGCGGCTCCGCGAACGCCCGGGCGCGCACGAGCGCCTTCGCGCCGTGGTCATCGACCTCGGGCGCGTCGACAAGCCGGACGATGGGCGCCGGCGCGTCGCGCACGGCCTCGAGCTGCGCTGTCTTCATGGCGCGATCAGGAATTCCTTCACGGCCCGGATCTGGTCGGGCTGCACCAGCGTGGGTGCGTGCCCCACGCCGTCGAATTCCACGAGCCTGGCGCGCGGCCCGCGTTCGGTCATCGCGCGAGCGGTGGCCGGGGACAGCAGGTCGGAGTCCACACCTCGCAGCAGCAGCGTGGGAACTCGAAGGTTGTCGTACGCGTACCAGAGCATGGCCTCGGCAGCGGCCATGACCTGGGGCGTCATCGCCGCGATGGGCACGGCGATCTTCGGGTCATAGTGCAGCACGAAGCCGTCCGCGTCGGGCTTGAGCTGCGGCCGCGTGAGCGCCAGCCACTGGTCGCGCGTGTGCGGTCCGAAGCTTTGCGAGACCTTCCAGAGGTCGTCGGCCGCCTCTTCGACGCTCGACCAGCGGACCGGAACGCCCAGATACTCGCGGATGCGCTCGATGGAGATCGGCTCGACCGTGGGGCCGACGTCGTTGAGTACGAGGCGGCGCAGCGGCGTGTTCTCGAGCGAGGCCAGTCCGAGACCGACGAGCCCGCCCAGCGACGTGCCGACGCAATCCAGCGTCTGCGCGTTCACGCGCGCCAGCAGGGTCACCGTGTCCGCCACGTAGGTGGGAATCGAATAGGCGTTGGGGTCGCGCAGCCACTCCGACCGGCCCCGTCCGGGGAAGTCGGGACAGACGACGCGGCAGTGCTCGGCAAGATCGCGAGCCAGCGTGTCGAAGTCGCGCCCCTGGCGCGACAAGCCATGGGCGCACAGCACCACGTGCGGGTTCGCCGGGTCGCCCCACTCCCAGTACGCCAGGCGGTGCAGGCCGGTCTGGTCGAGGCACAGCACGTGGTCCAGGCGCGGTTCGGTCATCGGTCAGCCTCCAGAAGGAATAATCCATCGTATCCAACGTCAGGAGATCGGGATGCTCAAAGGAAAGACCGCCCTGGTCACGGGCTCGACCAGCGGCATCGGCCTCGGCATGGCCAAGTGCCTGGCCCGCGCGGGCGCGAACGTGATGCTCAACGGCTTCGGAGACATCGAATCCGCCAAGGCCGAAGTGGCCAGCCTCGACACACGGGTGTCCTACCACGGCGCCGACATGAGCCGGCCCGGGGACATCGAGGAGATGATCGGCGCGGCAACCTCGGAGTTCGGCGGCGTGGACGTGCTGGTGAACAACGCCGGCATCCAGCACGTGGCCAATGTGGAAGACTTCCCGCCGGAACGCTGGGACGCGATCATCGCCATCAACCTCACGTCGGCGTTCCACACCACCCGGCTGGCGCTGCCCGGCATGAAGGCGCAACGCTGGGGCCGCATCATCAATGTCGCCTCCACCCACGGCCTGGTGGCCTCGGCGCAGAAGAGTGCCTACGTGGCGTCGAAGCACGGCATCGTGGGATTCACGAAGGCAGTGGCGCTCGAATGCGCAACCAGCGGGGTCACGGTGAATGCCATCTGCCCGGGCTGGGTGCTCACGCCTCTCGTGCAGAAACAGGTCGACGCCCGTGCCTCGCGCGACGGCGTCGACGATGCCGAGGCGAAGCGCCGCCTGCTGGGCGAGAAGCAACCGTCGCTGCAGTTCACCACGCCGGACCAGCTCGGCGAGCTGGCGCTCTTCCTGTGCTCGGCCGCCGCCGCCAACGTTCAAGGGGTGGCGTGGAACATGGATGGCGGCTGGACGGCGCAGTAGCAGCCGTTCCCTCTCCCACTCGTGGGAGAGGGTCAGGGTGAGGGCGCGGCATTGCGCCTGGCACCCTGGTCTCGATGCGGACGCACCGCCCTCACCCCGGCCCTCTCCCGCGAGCGGGAGAGGAGAGTCTGCGGCTCTAGCGCATCTGGACGGAGCCCTGCACGGTGGCGGTGACGGTGCCGCGGCCGGGTTCTACCGGCAGGGCCTCCGGCGCAGCGGCGTCGGACGTGGCTCGGCGCATCATGGCCATCGGCATCGGCGGCGGCTCGTCGGTGGTGACGTTCACCTCCCGGATGGCATAGCCGCTGAAGCCGAACTCCTTGCTGGTGGACTCGGCCTTGGCACGGTAGCGCGCGATGGCCTGGGCCACGACTTCGGCCTCCACCTTCTCCCGCGCCTGCCTCGACAGGGCATAGCCCACCCGCGCGATGGTCATCGTGGAGATGCGGCCGGCGAGCTGGGCGATGGTGCCGATGTCGCGCCCCTCCACTGTCATGTCCGCACTGCCCATCCAGCCGCTGATGGCGCCCTTGCTGCTGTAGCGCGGGTGGATCGAGAAGTTGCCTGCCTGCACGTCGACCTGGCCCGGCTTGGCGCTCTTGCGTGCCTCGGCCAATGCCGCATCGAGCGCCTGCTTCAACGCCGTCTGCACCGCGCCGGCGTCGCCGGCATCGCGCGTGGTGGAAAAGGTGATGGCGAGCACGTCGCGCGGCACTTCGACACTTGCGCTCGCCATGAGCGTGAGTACACCCTGCGGCGCCTGAACCGTCTGGGCGCCCGCGGCACCTGTGACGGCCATGACGCTCAAAAGCACAAAGATTGCTGTCGAATGTTTCATCGCTTTCCCTTCTCGGTTGAGCCCCCTTTGTCGCGGGGGTGCGGTGCCGCAATATCTGTAACAGACGGTCAGGTTTAGCGGAAACCCTCCGCAAACCATGCGCAAAATGCCGCTGTTACAAATTCGGAGGCTCTCCATGAACGCACCGACCACCACCCGGGCGGACCGCATTGTCGTTGTCGACGACGACGCGCGCATCCGCGACCTGCTGCGCCGCTACCTGACGCAGGAAGGCTTCGAGGTGCTGCTGGCCGAGGACGCGAAGGCACTCAACCGTGTGCTCACTCGCGAAACGATCGACCTCATCGTGCTCGACCTGATGTTGCCGGGCGAGGACGGCCTGTCGATCTGCCGGCGCCTGCGCGCCGCCAACGACGTGACGCCGATCATCATGCTCACGGCCAAGGTCGAGGACGTCGACCGCATCGTCGGGCTCGAGGTCGGCGCGGACGACTATCTCCCCAAGCCGTTCAATCCGCGCGAGCTGCTGGCCCGCATCCATGCCGTGCTGCGCCGCCGCCCGGCGATGGAAGCGCCGGGCGCACCCGCCAAGGAGCCGCAGACGGTCACTTTCGGCCCGTTCGAGTTCGACCTGTCGCTGCGCCGCCTGACCAAGGACGGCGAGCAGATCGCCCTCACCACCGGCGAGTTTTCGATGCTCAAGGCGCTGGTGCGCCACCCCCGCCAGCCGCTGTCGCGCGACAAGCTCGCCCAACTGGCGCGCGGCCGCGAGTTCGAGCCGTTCGACCGCAGCCTGGACGTGCAGATCTCCCGCCTGCGCAAGATGATCGAGCCCGATCCGGCCCAGCCGCGCTACATCCAGACCGTGTGGGGCGTGGGCTACGTGTTCGTGCCGGACGGCGCGAGTTGAGGCTCGTTGCTGCTGAGGCATGATTCGCGTCCATGCCTCGGCAGACCCTCGCCCTCAGCCTCTTCTGGCGCACCTTCGTCCTCCTTGCGCTGCTGCTCGGCGGCGGCATCTTCGCCTGGGTGCAGACGCTGCGCGCGCTCGAGTTCGAGCCGCGCGCGGTGCAGGCTGCGCAGCAGCTGGCCAGCCTGGTAAACCTGGCCCGCGCGGGCCTGCGCTACGCCGACAACATCAACCGCGTCACGCTGGTCAAGACGATCAGCGACCAGGAGGCGGTGCGGCTGCTGCCGCGCGAGCCGACCGACAATTGGGAGCCGTTCGAGGTCGACCGCTTCTCGCGCCGCGTCGGGCGGGAGCTGGTGGCTCGGCTGGGCACCGACACGATCGTGGCCAACTCGGTGAACGGGGAAGCCGGCCTGTGGGTCGGGTTCTCGATCGAGAACGACCCCTACTGGATGCAGGCCGAGCCGAAGCGCCTGCGAACGGTGGCCAGCAGCACATGGTTCGTGTGGGTGAGCATCGCGCTGATGGCCACGCTGGTCGGCTCGGTCGCGATCGCGCGCCTCATCAACCAGCCGCTGCGCGAGCTCTCCTTCGCCGCCAGCCGCATTCGGGAGGGCGAGTTCGACTCCCGGCTCGACGAGAACACGCTCACCAGCGAGATCCGTGAAGTGAACATGGGCTTCAACCGCATGGCGCGCGAGCTCGCGAAGGTCGAGGAAGACCGCGCCGTGATGCTGGCCGGCATCAGCCACGACCTGCGCACGCCGCTGGCGCGCCTGCGCCTCGAGGCCGAGATGAGCGTGCACGACGAGGAGGCGCGCCGCAACATGGCGCTGGACATCGACCAGCTCGACGCCATCATCGACAAGTTCATGGACTACGCCCGCCCGGGCGACGTGCGGCTCGTGCCGGTGCACCTGTCCAACCTCATCGATCGCGAGGCGGCCACGTTCCGGGACCCGACGCAGATCCGCATCACGTCCAAGGTGGCGATCGACCTGCGCGTGATGGCCGACGAGACCGAGCTCGGGCGGGTGTTCTCCAATCTGCTGGAGAACGCGCGCCGCTACGGCCGCAGCAGCGACACCGGCATCGCCAACGTGCAGGTGAGCTACGTGCGCACGGGGCCGTGGGTGATCGTGAGCGTGCGCGACCACGGCCCCGGCGTCGCGCCGGAGAAGCTCGCGGCGCTCACCACGCCGTTCTATCGCGGCGACGCCGCCCGCACGGCCGCCACGGGGGCCGGGCTGGGGCTGGCGATCGTCGAGAAGGCGCTGCAGCGCATGGGCGGGCAGTTCGAGCTGGCCAACGCGCCGGACGGCGGCCTGGTGGCGCACATCCGGCTCAAGCGGGCGCCCTGACTCGAGCGTCAGTCGCGGCGCACGAGCAGGCAGACCGCGCGCGCCTCGATCGCCCGGCCCTCTCCCACGGGCCCCAGCTTTTCCGCCGTCTTCGCCTTCACGCTCGTGCGCTCGACGGGAATGGCCAGCGCGTGCGCGATGCGTTCGCGCATGGCCTCGATGTGCGGCGCCATCTTCGGCGCCTGCGCCACGATGGTGCTGTCGACGTTCACCACTTCCCAGCCGGCCACGCGCACGCGGCGTACCGCCTCGGCGAGCAGCTTGTGCGAGTCGGAGCCGGCGAACGCGGGGTCGGTGTCCGGGAAGTGGCGGCCGATGTCGCCCAGCGCCGCGGCGCCGAGGAGCGCATCGGTGATGGCGTGCAGCAGCGCATCCGCATCGGAGTGCCCCGCCAGGCCGTAGGGGTGCGGAATGTTCACGCCGCCAAGCACGAGCGGGCGCCCGGCCTCGAGCGCATGGATGTCCCAGCCCTCGCCGACGCGCAAGTCGAACGCATTCATCGGCGCGTCTCCAGCAAGCGCCGGGCAAGGTCGAAGTCGCCCGGCGTGGTGATCTTGAAGTTCTCGAAGTCGCCGAGCGACCAGCCGCGGCACGAGGCCCAGCTGCTCGACGGCACTCGACTCGTCGGTGACCTCGCCGCCGGCCTTTGCGAGCGCGCGGCGCAGGAGCCCGAGGCGAAACATCTGCGGCGTCTGCGCCGCCCACTTGCCGGCGCGGTCGAGCGTCGCGGCCACGCCGTCGTCGACGGCTTGCTTGAGCGTGTCGGCAACCGGCAGCGCCAGCAGGCCGCCGACGGGATGACCGGCGCAGGCATCGATCAGGCGGTCGACCCACTGCGGGCGCACCAGGCAGCGCGCGGCATCGTGCACCAGCACCCAGTCATCGTCGCCGGCGCCGCGGCTGACCAGCTCGTCGAGGCCGTTCGCGACGGACTGCGCGCGCGTGGCTCCGCCGCAGCGGCAGGGCCAGCAGGCCTCGCCCGGCACGTGGCGCTCGAACTCGTCGTCGTCGCGGGAGAGCACGACGAGCGTGCCGTCCAGCCGCTGCACGCCCGAAAGCGCCGCCAGCGTGTGCGCGACCATGGCGCGGCCGGCGATGGACACGTACTGCTTGCGCCTGCCCGCTGCGGCGCGTGTGCCCGCCCCGGCGCACGGCACGAGTGCGAAAAGGCGAAGCATGGAAGAGCGCGGCATGAGGGGCGATTCTAGAATCCGCCCTTCCCATGCAGTTGCCCTCGATCCCCCCCGGCAAGCGCTATACGCTGCCGCGTCCCACCGGCTCGGCCGATGCGCTCCTGCTGGCGCGACTGGCCCAGGCCCGTGCCGCCGAGCATCGCCTGCTCGCCATCGTCACCGCGGAGCCCGCCGACGCGCCACGCCTGGCCGACGAGTTGCCGTTCTTCGCGCCGGAGTTGCGCGTGGCCGTCTTTCCCGACTGGGAAACCCTGCCGTACGACACGTTCTCGCCCCACCAGGACCTGATCTCCGAACGGCTGGCCACGCTGTGGCGCATCCACCAGCAGCGCGACGTCGACGTCGTGCTCGTGCCCGCCACCACGGCGCTGGCACGGCTGGCGCCGCCGAGCTTCCTGGCGGGCACCACGTTCCACTTCAGGCACAAGCAGAAGCTGGACGAAGCGGCGCTGAAGGCGCAGCTCACGCTCGGTGGATACAGCCACGTGAGCCAGGTGGTCTCGCCGGGCGAGTACGCGGTGCGCGGCGGCCTCATCGACCTGTTCCCGATGGGGTCCGCCGTGCCCTACCGGGTGGACCTCTTCGACGACGAGGTCGATTCGATCCGCACGTTCGACCCGGATTCCCAGCGCAGCCTGTATCCCGTGCCGGAGGTGCGCCTGCTGCCCGGCCGCGAGTTCCCGATGGACGACGCGTCGCGCGCGGCCTTCCGCCAGCGCTGGCGCGAAAAGCTCGAGGGCGACCCGACCAAGGCCCGCATCTACAAGGACATCGCCGCCGGCATCGCGACCGCCGGCATCGAGTA
This sequence comes from uncultured beta proteobacterium, assembly GCA_963839465.1. Lineage (GTDB taxonomy): Bacteria > Pseudomonadota > Gammaproteobacteria > Burkholderiales > Burkholderiaceae_C > CAWIVI01. The sequence goes on along the minus strand of CAWIVI010000014.1, from coordinate 286,177 downwards.
CTACCTGCCGCTGTTCTTCGACGCGACCGCCACGCTGTTCGACTACCTCGGCGCCGCGGCGGCGCTGGTGCTGCACGGCGAGGTCGACGAGGCGCTCGCGCGTTTCTGGACAGACACGCGGGAGCGGCATCGCTTCCTGCAGCACGATCCGGAGCGGCCCATCCTGCCGCCCGAGGAGCTGTTCCTGCGGCCCGACGCTTTCTTCACGGCGACGCAGCCGCACGCCACGCTGGCGCTGCGCGGCGGCGACCCGGTCGACTGGGCGCGCCCGCTGCCCGACGTGAGCGTCGACCGCGGCGCCACCGAGCCGCTCGACCGGCTGCAGCGCCACCTGGACACCACGCCGCACCGCGTGCTGCTGGTCGCCGAGAGCGAGGGCCGCCGCGAGAGCCTGCTCGAACTGCTGCGCGACCACCGCATCGACGCGCCGAGCGTGGCCACGCTGGCCGAGTTCGAGGCTGGCGACGAAAAGGTCGCGATCACGGCCGCGCCGCTGGCGGCCGGGTTCCACTGGCAGGCTCGCGAACCGGGCGATCCAGTTCATCACCGAGACGGAGCTGTTCGCCTCCACGCCGAGCGCCCGCCGGCGGCGCAAGCAGGAACAGGTCAGCAACGTCGATGCGCTGATCAAGGATCTGTCCGAGCTGAAGATCGGCGACCCGGTCGTGCACGCGAACCACGGCATCGGCCGCTACCAGGGCCTGCTGAACATCGACATCGGCGACGGCGCCTCGGAGTTCCTGCACCTCGAGTACGCCGACAAGGCCACGCTGTACGTGCCGGTGTCGCAGCTGCACCTGATCAGCCGCTACACCGGTGTGTCGGCCGAAGAGGCGCCGCTGCACAAGCTCGGCTCGGGCCAGTGGGAGCGCGCCCGGCGCCGGGCCGCGGAGCAGGTGCGCGACACGGCCGCCGAGCTGCTGAACCTCTACGCGCGCCGCGCGGCCCGCGAAGGCCATGCGTTCCGCTTCTCGCCGCACGACTACGAGGCCTTCGCCGCGAGCTTCGGCTTCGAGGAAACGCCCGACCAGCACGCGGCGATCCACGCCGTGATCCAGGACATGGTGTCGCCCCAGCCGATGGACCGCCTGGTGTGCGGCGACGTCGGCTTCGGCAAGACGGAGGTCGCGCTGCGCGCGATGTTCGTGGCCGTGCACGCCGGCAAGCAGGTGGCGCTGCTGGCGCCGACCACGCTGCTGGCCGAGCAGCACTACCAGAACATCGCGGACCGCTTCGGCAAGTGGCCGGTGAAGGTGGCGGAGCTGTCGCGCTTCCGCTCCGGCAAGGAGAGTCACAGCCTCGCTCGAAGGGCTCGAGAACGGCACGATCGACATCGTCGTCGGCACCCACAAGCTGCTGTCGCAGACCGTCAAGTTCAAGCGCCTGGGGCTGCTCATCATCGACGAGGAGCATCGCTTCGGCGTGCGCCACAAGGAGGCGATCAAGGCCATGCGCGCCGAGGTCGACGTGCTCACGCTCACCGCCACCCCGATCCCGCGCACGCTCGGCATGGCGCTCGAAGGCCTGCGCGATCTCTCCGTCATCGCCACCGCGCCGCAGCGGCGCCTGTCGATCAAGACCTTCGTGCGCAACGAAAGCACCGGCACCATACGCGAAGCCGTGCTGCGCGAGCTCAAGCGCGGCGGCCAGGTCTATTTCCTGCACAACGAGGTCGAGACGATCCAGAACCGGCGCGAGAAGCTGGCCGAGCTGCTGCCGGAGGCGCGGATCGCGGTGGCGCACGGCCAGATGCCCGAGCGCCAGCTCGAGCAGGTGATGCGCGACTTCGTCGCACAGCGCCACAACGTGCTGCTGTGCTCCACGATCATCGAGACCGGCATCGACGTGCCGACCGCGAACACCATCGTGATCTCCCGCGCGGACAAGTTCGGCCTCGCGCAGCTGCACCAGCTGCGCGGCCGCGTCGGCCGATCGCATCACCAGGCCTATGCCTACCTGCTCGTGCCCGACATCGAAGGGCTCACCAAGCAGGCCGCGCAGCGCCTGGAGGCGATCCAGCAGATGGAGGAGCTCGGCTCCGGGTTCTACCTCGCGATGCACGACCTGGAGATCCGCGGCGCGGGAGAGGTGCTGGGCGAGAACCAGAGCGGCAACATGCAGGAGGTCGGCTTCCAGCTCTACAACGAGATGCTGGGCGAGGCCGTGCGGTCGCTCAAGGCGGGCCGCGAGCCCGACCTGCTCAGCCCGCTCTCCGCCACCACCGAGATCAACCTGCATGCGCCGGCGCTGCTGCCCGATGCCTACTGCGGCGACGTCCACACCCGCCTGTCGCTCTACAAGCGCCTGGCCACCGCCGAGCGCAACGAGCACATCGACGCGCTGCTCGAAGAGATCACCGATCGCTTCGGCAAGCTGCCGCCCCAGGGGCAGACGCTGTTCGATACGCACCGGCTGCGCGTGCTGGCCAAGCCCTATGGCGTCGCGAAGGTCGACGCCGCGCCGCGCCTGTCGGTCATCAGCTTCAGGCCGAACCCTCCCATCGACGCGATGCGCATCATCGAGCTCGTGCAGAAGAACCGCCACATCAAGCTCGCCGGCCCCGACCGGCTGCGCATCGAGCGCGACGCGCCCGACCCGACGGATCGGGCCCGGATCGTGAGAGACGTGCTGCGATCGCTGGGCACGCCCAAGGTGGAGCTCCAATGACCGGCCTCGTCGTGCGCATCGTGGCGCCGCCGCTGAAGCTGTCCACGTTCAAGCTGGCGGCGTTCGACATGGACTCCACCCTCATCAACATCGAGTGCATCGACGAGCTGGCCGATGCCGCCGGCCGCAAGGCAGAGGTCGCGGCCATCACCGAGGCGGCGATGCGCGGCGAGATCGTCGATTTCAAGGAAAGCCTGCGTCGGCGCCTGGCCCTGCTGAAGGGCGTGCCGGCGTCGGCGCTGGAAGACGTGTACTCGAATCGCCTGCGCCTGAACCCCGGCGCCGAAGCGCTCATGGCAGCGCTGCACGCCGGCGGCCTGAAGACGCTGCTGGTCTCCGGCGGTTTCACGTTCTTCGCGGAGAGAGTCCAGGCCCGCCTGGGCATGCACTTCATGCGCAGCAACGTCCTGGAGATCGTCGGCGGCCGCCTCACCGGCCAGGTGATCGCGCAGCCGTGGGGCGACATCTGCGACGGCGCCGAAAAGAAACGCATGCTGCTGGAGACCTGCTCCGCGCTCGGCATCGCACCGACGCAGGCCATCGCCGTGGGCGACGGGGCCAACGACCTGCCGATGATGGGCACGGCCGGGCTGTCGGTGGCCTACCACGCGAAGCCGAAGGTGCGAGATCAGGCCATGGTGTCGATCGAGGACGGCGGCCTCGACCGCCTGCTCGAGGTCTTCAGCTGACGAGCTGCGCCCAGGCCTTGTCGAGCCGCTTCGCGCTCACGGGCTGAGGCGTGCGCAGCTCCTGCGCGAACAAGCTCACGCGCAGTTCCTCCAGCAGCCAGCGGTATTCGTCCAGCCGCGCATCGGGGCGCCCTTTCAGCTCCGCCACGCGACGCCAGTAGCGCTGCTCGAGCGGGCGCAGTTCGGCCATGCGCTGCGCGTCGCGCTGCGGATCGGCCCGCAGCTTGTCGAGCCGCATCACCACGCCCTTCAGGTAGCGCGGCAGGTGATGCATCTGCGGCCAGGGCGTGCGCGCGATGAAGTCGCGCGGCACGAGGCGTTCGAGCTGGGCCGCGATGTCGTCGGCCACGTCCTTCGGCGGCCGCGCGTCCTTCAGCTTGCGCAGCGCCGCGGCGTGGTCGGCCAGCACCACGGCGGCCTGCCGGGCGATCTCCTGCGCGATGAGGTTCAGGCGGCCGCGGCCTTCGTCGAGCCGCGACCTTGAACGCGGCCTCGTTCGTCGGCAGCGGATCGTTGAGAAAGGCACGGTCGAGAGCGACGTCGACGATCTGCGCACGCAGCGCCTCCAGCGTGCCGAGCGGCATGTAGGCGACGGCCATCTTCTGCAGGTCCGGGATGTTCTTCTCGAGGTACTTCAGCGGCTCCCGGATCTGCAAGGCGACCAGCCGCCGCAGCCCGGCCCGGTGCTTCGCCGCCGCGACGTCCGGCTCGTCGAACACCTCGATCTCCACGTGCGAGCCCTTGTCGATCAGCGCCGGGAAGCCGAGCATCGCGCGTACCTCCATCAGCTCGGGGAGCTCGCCGAAGGTCCAGCCGGTGTATTGCGGCGGCGCCTCGGCAGCCACGGCGATCGGGTGCCTCTTTCCCGGCAGCCGCGGCCGACCGCGGCAACGGCGCTGCGATTCCCAGCTTCAATGCCGCCAATGCCTGGAACGCGCTCCTCGCCTGCCCGCCAAGCTCCGCCTTCAGCGCCGCGAGGTTGCGCCCCGTGCCGAGCTGCCGCCCATGCTCGTCCACGACGCGGAAGTTCATGAACAGGTGCGGCGACAAGGTCTCGAGCTTGAAGTCGTTGCGCTGCACCGCCAGCTGGGTGCGTTCGCGCACCCACTTCAGCAGCGCGTCGATCAGGCTGCCCTGCCCGGGTGGCGTGAGCGCGATGAACTCGGCCGCGCTCTCGGGCAACGGCACCAGCCGGGCCCGCGGCTTCTGGTGCAGGCTCTTCATGAGCGCGACCACCTTGTCCTTGAGCATGCCCGGCACGAGCCACTCGCAGCGTTCCTCGCTCACCTGGTTCAGCGCGTAGACCGGCACCGTCACGGTGATGCCGTCCTTCGGATCCCCCGGCTCGTGCAGGTAGCCTGCAGCGCAATCCACGCCGCCCAGCCGCACCGTCTTCGGGAATGCCGCGCTGGTGATGCCCGCGGCCTCGTGGCGCATCAGCTCCTCGCGCGTCAGGAAGAGCAGGCGCGGCTGCTTGCGGCTTTCGTGCTTCCACCAGCGCTCGAAACTCGCGCCGTCGGCGACGTCCGGCGGCACCTGGGCGTCGTAGAACGCGCGGATGAGTTCATCGTCGACCAGCACGTCCTGCCGGCGCGACTTGTGCTCCAGCTCCTCCACCTGTCGGATGAGCTTCTGGTTCGCGCCGAGGAACGGCAGCTTCGTGTCCCACTCGCCGGCCACCAGCGCCTCGCGGATGAAGATCTCCCGCGCGGCCGCCGGATCGACCTGAGCGTAGTTCACGCGCCGGTTGTTGTAGACCACGACGCCGTACAGCGTCGCGCGCTCGAGGGCCACGACCTGCGCCGCCTTCTTCTCCCAGTGCGGCTCCAGCAGCTGCTTCTTCAGCAGGTGCCCCGCCAGCCCCGGCAGCCACTGCGGCTCGATGGCCGCGATGCCGCGCCCGAACAGCCGCGTCGTCTCCACCAACTCCGCCGCCACGATCCAGCGGCCCGGCTTCTTGCTCAGGTGCGCCCCCGGATGGCGCCAGAAGCGGATGCCCCGCGCGCCGAGGTACCAGTCGTCCTCCTCGCTCTTCAGGCCGACGTTGCCGAGCAGGCCGGCGAGCATGGCCAGGTGCACCTGCTCGTACGTGGCAGCCGAGGTGTTGAGGCGCCAGCCGTGCTCCGCCACCACGGTGTGCAGCTGGGAATGGATGTCCCTCCACTCGCGCACGCGGCGCGGGCTGATGAAGTTCTCGCGCAGCAGCGCCTCGTGGCGGCGGCTCGACAGGCGGTGCACGGCCGGGCGCCGGGCCGCTCCCAAGCCGGCCGGCGTCCCCTCGGGGGATCGATCGACGGCCACGTCGATCGAGGGGCTCCCACGATCGCCTCCGCCGCGCGATGTCTCGAGCCACTTCCACAGCTTCAGATAGCCGGAGAACTCCGACTTCTCGTCGTCGAACGGCTTGTGCTTCGCATCGGCGGCGGCTTGCTGGTCGAGCGGCCGGTCGCGCACGTCCTGCACGCTCAAGGCGCTGGCGATCACCAGCACTTCCGAGAGCGACTCGCGCTGGCGCGCCTCCAGGATCATGCGGCCGACACGCGGGTCGAGCGGCAGCTTCGCGAGCTCGGTGCCGATGGCCGTCAGCTCGTTGCGCTCGTCCACCGCGTTCAGTTCGCCGAGCAGCGCATAGCCGTCGGCAATGGCCTTGCGCGGCGGCGGCTCGAGGAACGGGAACTCCTCCACCGCGCCGAGCCGCAGGCTCTTCATGCGCAGGATCACGCCCGCCAGCGAGGAGCGCAGGATCTCCGGGTCGGTGTAGCGAGGGCGGGCCGCGAAGGCGTCTTCGCCGTACAGGCGGATGCAGATGCCGTTCGCCACGCGCCCGCACCGCCCCGCGCGCTGGTTGGCCGCCGCCTGGCTGATCGGCTCCACCTGCAGCTGCTCGACCTTGCTTCGGAAGCTGTAGCGCTTCACCCGCGCCAGGCCGGGATCGATCACGTACCGGATGCCGGGCACGGTGAGCGACGTCTCCGCGACGTTGGTGGCCAGCACGATGCGACGTGCGGCGTGCGGCTCGAACACGCGCTCCTGCTCCTGCTGCGACAGGCGCGAGAACAGCGGCAGGATCTCGACGCCGGGCGGGTGGTGCTTGCGCAGATGCTCCGCCGCGTCGCGGATCTCGCGCTCCCCCGGCAGGAACACGAGCACGTCGCCGGGCCCGTCGCGCCACAGCTCGTCCACCGCCTCGGCGATGGCATCGTTCAGGTCGAACTCGCGGCTCTCCTCGAACGGACGCCAGCGCTGCTCCACCGGGTAGAGCCGCCCCGACACCTCGATCACCGGCGCGGGGCCGCGCGCGCCGGCGAAGTGCTCGGCGAAGCGGCCGGCATCGATGGTGGCCGAGGTCACGATGACCTTCAAGTCCGGCCGGCGCGGCAGCAGCTGCCGCAGGTAACCCAGCAGGAAATCGATGTTCAGGCTGCGCTCGTGAGCCTCGTCGATGATCAAGGTGTCGTAGGCGCGCAGATCCGGATCCGATTGCGTCTCCGCCAGCAGGATCCCGTCCGTCATCAGCTTCACGGACGCGCCCGGCTGCAGGCGATCCTGGAAGCGCACCTTGTAGCCCACCACCTCGCCGAGCGGCGTGTCGAGTTCCTGCGCGATGCGCTTGGCGACGCTCGACGCGGCGATGCGCCGCGGCTGCGTGTGCCCGATCAGCCCCGTGCCGCCGGCGCCCAGGCCGCGCCCGATCGCACAGCGCGATCTTCGGCAGCTGGGTGGTCTTGCCCGAGCCGGTTTCGCCCCCCACGATGACCACCGGGTGCTCACGCAGCGCCCGCGCGATCTCGTCGCGCCGCGCCGACACGGGCAGCGATTCGGGAAACGAAATCGGCGGCACCGCGTTGGCGGGCCGCCGTGGAGGATTGCGGACGGTCACGGGCCGGGGATTATCCCCGCGCGCATCAACCCTGGGTGTAGGTGATGACGTTCAGGCAGGCGCCTTGCGGATCGCGGATCACGGCGAAGCGGCCCACGGTGGGGATGTCCGTGGGCGGCATCAGCACCTGCCCGCCCAGCTCGGCGCAGCGCTTCGCGGTGGCGTCCACGTCGTCCACGGTCACGTACGGGCACCAGTTGGGGGGCATGGCCGCCGCCTCGGCCGGAATCTTCATGATGCCGCCGACCGACGTGTCGCCCACCTTGACCACGTGGTACTTGCCCTGTCCCATGTCCATCGTCTCGAGCTTCCATCCGAACAGCGTGCCGTAGAACTCGCTGGCCGCTGCCGGGTCGCCCGTCATCAGCTCCGACCAGCTGAAAGCGCCATGCGTCTTGTAGGCGTCCATCCAGTGCTCCTCGAAAAGTGGTGGGAGGCGAATCGTCCGCCTGCGCGCGGTGGTCGTCAATCCGCAGGCACAATTCGCGACGTCATGAGCCTCGTCTTTCCCACACACCTTCGTCCCGTGGTTCCGCTCGGTCGCGCCGTACATCCACGCGTACCGCGGCAAGACCTTCGTGGTGGCGATGGCCGGCGAGCTGATCGCCGCCGGCAAGCTGAATCCGTTCGTGCAGGACCTGGCCATCCTCCACGCGATGGGCATCAAGCTGGTGCTCGTGCACGGCTTCCGGCCCCAGGTGAACGAGCAGCTCAAGGCCAAGGGGCACCCGGCGCGCTACTCGCACGGCATGCGCATCACCGACGAGGTGGCGCTCGACAGCGCCCAGGAGGCGGCCGGCCAGCTGCGCTTCGAGATCGAGGCCGCCTTTTCCCAGGGCCTGCCCAACACCCCCATGGCCAATGCCACGGTGAGGGTGGTGTCCGGCAACTTCCTCACCGCGCGGCCGGTCGGCATCGTCGACGGCGTCGACTTCATCCACAGCGGGCTTCGTGCGCCGCGTCGACGCCCTGGCCATTCGCCGCGCCATCGACATCGGCGCGCTCGTGCTGCTGTCGCCGTTCGGCTTCTCGCCCACCGGCGAGGCGTTCAACCTCACGATGGAAGACGTGGCCACCAGCACGGCGATCGCGCTGCAGGCCGACAAGCTGCTGTTCCTCACCGAGGTGCCCGGCATCCGCGAGAACCAGGACGACGAAGACAGCCCGATCGACACCGAGCTCGCGCTCGTCGATGCCGAGCGCCTGCTGGCCCGGCTGCCCAGCGCCACGCAGCCCACCGACACCGCGTTCTACCTGCAGCACTGCGTCAAGGCGTGCCGAGGCGGGCGTGGAGCGCTCGCACATCCTGCCGTTCGCCGCCGACGGCGCGCTGCTGCTCGAGGTCTTCACCCACGACGGCATCGGCACCATGGTGGTCGACGAGAAGCTCGAGAGCCTGCGCGAGGCCACGCCCGACGACGTCGGCGGCATCCTGCAGCTCATCGAGCCCTTCGAGCGCGACGGCACGCTGGTGCGCCGCGAGCGCACCGAGATCGAGCGCGACGTCGGCAACTACACCGTCATCGAGCACGACGGCGTGATCTTCGGCTGCGCGGCGCTCTACCCCTACCCCGAAGCCGCCACCGGCGAGATGGCCGCCCTCACCGTGTCGCCGCAGGTGCAGAGCCAGGGCGACGGCGAGCGCATGCTCAAGCGCATCGAGCAGCGCGCCCGCGCCATGGGCCTGTCGAGCATCTTCGTTCTCACCACCCGCACGATGCACTGGTTCCTCAAGCGAGGGTTCCAGCAGGTGGATGCCGACTGGCTGCCGGAGGCGCGCAAGCGCAAGTACAACTGGGACCGGCGATCGCTCGTGCTGGTCAAGAAGCTGAGCTGAACAAGGAGTCGACCATGGCCCGCATGGTGCAGTGCGTCTACCTGAAGAAAGAGGCCGAAGGCCTCGCCTTTCCCCCGTACCCCGGCGAACTGGGCAAGCGCATCTACGACAACGTGAGCAAGGAAGCCTTCGAGGCCTGGAAGAAGCACCAGACCATGCTGGTGAACGAGAACCGGCTCAACCTCGCCGACCAGCGCGCGCGCCAGTACCTTGCCCGGCAGATGGAGCGCTTCTTCTTTGGCGATGGCGCCGAGACCCCTGCAGGCTACGTCCCTCCGTCGGACGGCCAAGGCTAACGCGAATCATTCTTGTTTCGGCTAGACTTCGGCGGTTCGCCCCAACCGTCGAGGTCGTCATGTCCCGATTCCGTCCTTTCGCCGCCGTGCTGGCTGCCTTCGCCGCCTGTGCCGTCACCACCGTACAGGCCCAGCAGCCCGTGCTCAACATCTACTCGGCCCGTCACTACCAGACCGATGAAGCGCTCTACGCCGACTTCACCAAGGCAACCGGCATTCGCATCAACCGCGTCGATGCCGACGACGCCGGCATCCTCGCCCGCCTGCAGAGCGAAGGTGCCGCGAGCCCGGCCGACGTGATCCTGCTCGTCGATGCCGCTCGGCTGTGGCGTGCCGAAGTTCAAGGCCTGTTCCAGCCGGTGCGCAGCACGGTCCTGGAGAGCCGCATCCCGGCCACGCTGCGTGGCAAGGACGACGGCCAGGGCTCGCAGTGGTTTGGCTTTTCTACCCGCGCACGCGTCATCGTCTACAACCAGGCCGAGGTGAAGAAGGAAGACGTCGACACCTACGAAGAGCTCGGAGACCCCAAGAACAAGGGCAAGGTCTGCACGCGCTCGGGCTCCCATCCCTACAACGTGTCGCTGTTCGGCTCCATGCTGGAGCACCTCGGTGAAGCCAAGACCGAGCAGTGGCTGCAAGGCGTCGTCTCCAACATGGCGCGCGCCCCGAAAGGCGGCGACACCGACCAGATCAAGGCCGTGGCCAGTGGCGAATGCCGCATCGCCCTCACCAACTCGTATTACCTGGCTCGGCTGATGCGCTCCGACAAGCCCGAGGACCGCGCCGTGATGGAGAAAGTCGGTGTCGTGTTTCCCGGCCAGCAGGGCTGGGGCACGCACGTCAATATCGCCGGGGGTGCGGTGGCCAAGCATGCCAAGAATCGCGACGCGGCCGTGAAGTTTCTCGAATACCTTGCCGGGGATTCCGCCCAGGCCCATTTCGCCAACGGCAACAACGAATGGCCGGTGGTCACTCGCCTCAAGATCAACAATCCCGCCCTGGATACCCTGGGTGATTTCCGCTCGGAAACCATTCCGGTGTCGGTGGTCGGCATGAACCAGGTGAAAGTGCAGCAGATGCTCGATCGCGTGGGTTATCGCTGAATATCCGAAGGACTTTGGCAAAGGCGCGGTGATACATTCACCGCGCCTTTTGTCATTGGATTCGGAGGAAACATGGCAACGCTGCAGGAACTGCTGGCGCAAAAAGCCGCCATCGAGAAGCAGATCGTCGAAACGCAACGCCAGGAGCGCACGGACGCCATTGCCCGCGTGCGGGCGCTGATGGCCGAGTACGGCTTGAGTGCAGCAGACATCGCCGGCAAGTCCCCGGTGCCGCGCAAGCCGGAAGGCCGCAGGGTGGCCCCCAAGTACCGCAATCCCGAAACCGGCGAGACCTGGAGCGGCCGAGGCCTGCAACCCAGGTGGCTCAAGGCCGCGCTGGAAAGCGGCAAGAAGATCACCGACTTCGCGCTGTAAGGGTCGGGCGCCCGCATCGGCGGTCGCGCTCTCCGATGGCGCCGGTACTGACCGGCGGTTACGATCGCACACACGCCCTCCCGGGGCCCACTCGATCGCCCCTTGTCCCCGTCTCCCCTTTCCTCCTTGCGCGTGCCTGCCAGGCACCGCGGCTTGCTGCATGCGGCGGTCCTGGCATTCGCCATCCTCGCGGGCGGCCTCCTGTTCCAGTGGATCTCCGGCGGTGGCGAGCTCGCCTTGCTGTGGCTTCCAGGCGGCGTCGCACTCGCGGCCCTGTGGCGTTTCGGGCCGGCGCTGGCGCCGGGCGCACTGGTCGGCATCTTTCTCCTGAACGCAGTCACCGGCACACCGGCGGCACGTGCGCTGGTCCTGGCGCTCGGGTGCACGCTCGGCCCGCTGGCGGCAGCCTGGTGGCTGACGCGCGCACGCGTGCACCCCAACCTCGAACGCTCTGGAGACCTGATGCGCCTGCTGGCCGCCGCCGGCGTTTCGTCGCTCTTGATCGTTGCCGATGCGGCAGCCTCGTCGCGCCCGTCCGGCGCATCGATGGGCATCAGCATCGCCACGGACTGGCTGGGCGCGTGGCTCGCGACCGTGGTCGTCGCCGTCCCCCTGCTGACACTCGACCGCCGCACGTTCGTGCTCGCGACCTCGCAGCAGCGCTGGATCGCCACCGGCCTGGCCCTGGCCGCGGTGGCCGTGTCCACCAGCACGGCATTCGGCCTCTTCGCATCCCCAGGACGCGTTTCGAACGCGCTGCTCGTTTGCCGTCCCCGTGCTGGGCTGCTGGCTCGTGCTTCGTCGAGGCGTTGCGGCGGCATCACTGGCGACCGCCCTCGCTGCCCTCGTTGCCATCGCCGGCACCGTGCACGGCCTCGGGCCTTTCGGTCCGATGCGGCGCCGCGACGCGCGATGCAGATGCTGGGCTGGTACGTCGCCTCGCTGACGGCCCTCACGCTGCTGGTGGCAGCGCTCACCGGCGACCTCGTGCGCCACCATGAGCGCTGGCGCCTCGCGCTCGAGGGCTCCGACCTGGGCGTAGCCGAGTGGGATCTGCGCACCGGCCTCGGCTCGACGTCGCGCCGCTGGCACGAGCTGATCGACGACCAGCCTCGAGGCGAAACGAGCCTTGCGCAGTGGCTTGCCAGGCTGCATGGCGATGACCGGCTCCCGCGCGCAGGAGGCGATCGATGCGCTGGCCCGCCCGGGAACCGACGGCGTCCGCCAGGAACTGCGCGTCTCGACGCCCGGCGGCTGGCGCTGGTTCGACTGCCAGGCGCTGGTCGCGGAGCGCGACGCGCCGGCGCGCCGCAGCGCCTCGTGATGTCGATGGCCGACATCAGCGAGCGGCGCGGCGCCGAGGAGCGCCAGCGCCTGTCCGCCAGCCTCTTCCAGCACCTGCACGAGGGGCTCCTGATCACCGACGCGCAATTGCGTGTGCTGGACGTGAACCCCACGTACTCGCAGATCACCGGCCTCTCTCGCACGGAAGTGATGGGCAAGGTCCCGGCACTGCTCGAGCCTTCCACGACCGATCGCCGCCGGCAACATCCAGCAGGCCGCGATGTGGGCCAGCCTGCGTGCCGCGGGCACCTGGCGCGGCGAGGTCGTCGACCGCCGCCGAAACGGCGATCCCTGCGCGCTGCACGTCACCATCACCGCAGTCCGCGGGCCCGACGAGCAGGCGCTCAACCACGTGCTCGTGATCTCCGACATCACGGAACAGCGGCTGCAGCGCGAACGCCTCGAGCGCCAGGCCCACTTCGACGAGCTCACGCGCCTGCCGAACCGCATGCGCATGTCCCAGCTCCTGGCGGAGGCCATGGCGGCCGCCGAGCGCGAGGGTTACCTGCTGGCCGTGTGCTACCTCGACCTCGACCACTTCAAGCCCGTCAACGACCGCTACGGCCATGCCGCGGGCGACCGCCTGCTCGTGGAACTCGCGCAGCGCCTGCGCGGCGCGCTGCGCAGCAGCGGCACGTGGTCGGACGTGGCGGCCCGCCTCGGCGGCGACGAGTTCGTGCTCCTGCTTCGCGCGGGCACCCTGGAGGAGGCCCGCCTGGCCGTCGAGCGCGTGCTGCGCGTGATCGCCATGCCCTATGCCATCGACGCGACGGCCGACACGGTACAGGTCACGGCCAGCGTCGGCGCCACCGTCTACCCGCTGGACCGCAGCGACCCGGACACGCTGCTGCGCCACGCCGACCACGCGATGTATGGCGCCAAGCAGTCGGGCCGCAACGGCTACCTCATCTTCGACCCCGAGCACAGCCGCCGCGCCGAAGAACGGGTGATGGCGATCGGCCGCGTGCAGGAGGCGCTCGACAACCACGAGTTCGTGCTGCACTACCAGCCGAAGGTGGACATGCGCCGCGGCGTCGTCCTCGGCGTGGAGGCGCTGCTGCGCTGGAACCACCCGCGAGCACGGCGTCATCGCGCCCCTGCAGTTCCTGCCGCTCATCGAGCACACCGGGCTGTCCGCGCGCGTGGGCGACTGGGTGCTCGAGCAGGCGCTGGACCAGCTCGCCCACTGGCAGCGCATGGGGCTGGACCTCTCCGTCAGCGTGAACGTGTCCGCACGTCATCTCCAGGAGCCCGACTTCGCGCAGCGCGTGGCCGAGCTGCTCGCCCGGCACACGCGCCCGCTGGGCGCCCGCCTGGAGCTCGAGGTGCTCGAGACCGCCGCGCTGGCCGACGTGGCCTACACCTCTTCGCTGATGGAACGATGCCGCCTGCTCGGCTTGCGCTTCGCTCTGGACGACTTCGGCACCGGCTACTCCACCCTCACCTACCTCAAGCGGCTGCCCGTCGACGTGCTCAAGATCGACCGCTCGTTCGTGCACAGCATGCTCGATGACCGGCAGGACCTGGCCATCGTCGAGGGCGTCATCGGGCTGGCGCGCACGTTCGGCTGCGTCGTCATCGCCGAAGGCGTGGAGTCGCCGGCGCAGGCGCGGCTGCTGATCGAGCTGGGCTGCGACGTCGGCCAGGGCCTCGGCATCGCAGCTGCCATGCCGCCCACCGAGGTGTTCCGCTGGGTGCGCGACTACCGCGGGCCCGTTCGCGCTGGCCGCGGCGCCGACGGCCGCAACGCCGGGCGACGCCGACGCAGCGTCCGCGCGCCCGCGTCGGCGCCCCGGAATAGACTTCCCGCGTGATCCCGCCCGGTTTCATCCAGGAGCTCCTTTCGCGCGTCGACGTCGTCGAAGTGGTCGGCCGCCACGTGACGCTGAAGAAGGCCGGCATCAACCACAAGGGCCTGTGCCCGTTCCACGGCGAGAAGACGCCCAGCTTCATCGTCAGCCCGACCCGCCAGACCTACCACTGCTTCGGCTGCGGCGCCCATGGCGACGCGATCCGCTTCCTTTGCGAGCACACCGGGGCCAGCTTCATCGATGCCGTCGGCGACCTGGCCCAGCAGGCGGGCCTCCAGGTGCCGGCCGACGACCGCAGCCCCGAGGACCGTGCGGTGGCGGCGCAGCGAAAGGCGCAGCAGGCCACCCTCGGCGACGTGCTCGAGCGCGCCGCTGCCCACTATCGGAAGCAGCTGAAGGCTACTCCCGCGCGCCATCGACTATCTCAAGGGCCGCGGCCTGAGCGGCGAGATCGCCGCCCGCTTCGGCCTCGGCTACGCCCCCGATGGCTGGCGCGGCCTGGCCGGCGTGTTCCCGAAGTACGACGACCCCGCGCTGGCAGAGTCGGGCCTCGTGATCGTGCAGGGCGACGACGAAGCGGAGCAGAAGCGCTACGACCGCTTTCGCGACCGCATCATGTTTCCGATCCGCTCCGTCCAGGGCGAAGTCATCGGTTTCGGTGGCCGAGTGCTGGACCGCGGCGAGCCGAAGTACCTCAACTCGCCCGAGACGCCGGTGTTCGTGAAGGGCCGGGAGCTGTACGGCCTCCACGAGGCCCGGCAAGCGCTGCGCGAGTGCGGGCATGTGCTGGTGGTCGAGGGCTACATGGACGTCGTCGCCCTCGCCCAGCTCGGATTTCCCAACGCCGTGGCCACGCTCGGAACGGCCTGCACCGAAGAGCACGTTCGCAAGCTGTTCCGCTTCACCGACTCGGTGGTGTTCAGCTTCGACGGCGACGCCGCCGGGCCGCCGTGCCGCCGGTCGCGCGCGCTGGAGGCGTCCCTGCCGCACGCGACCGACATGCGCACCGTGCGCTTCCTCTTCCTGCCGCCCGAGCACGATCCCGACTCGTACGTCCGCGCACGAGGGGCCCGAGGCGTTCGAGCGCTGCATCGCGCAGGCGGTGCCGCTCTCGCGCCAGCTCGTCGAGAGCGCGCGCGAAGGCTGCGACCTTGCCGCCGCCGAGGGGCGCGCCCGCTTCCTCACCCAGGCGAAAGGCCTGTGGCAGGCGCTGCCGGAGGGCGCGCTTCGGCACCAGATCCTCGGAGACATCGCGGCGCTGGCACAACTCTCGGCAGACCAACTCGCCTCGTTGTGGGGCGGGCGCGTCACCCGCCCGGCAGCCGGCTGCGCCGCCGCGCCGGGCCACGGGCAGGCGACTTCCCACCGGCACCGCCACCCTGCTCGACCGTGCCCTGTGGCTCCTGGTCTCGCGCTGCGAACTCTGGAACGCACTCGATGCGCCGGCTCATGACCTGCTCGCCGAGCAGCCGGCGCCCTACGGCCTGGCCTTCGCCTGGCTCGAGCGGCACCTCAACGAGCACGGCCGCGGAAGACCCCGCCGCCCTGCTCGGCCGGCTGGCCGCGGAAGACTTCGGCCCCCAGGGCGCCGCGCTCGTCCAGCGGCTGGAGAGCCTGCACGCCAACGAGCCGTCGGTCGATGTCCAGGACCAGTTGCGCCTCGTGGTCGATCGGCTTCGCCTCCAGGCGATCGACGACGAGCTCAAGCTGATCTTCGAGTCGGGAGAGCTTTCCGAACCCACCGCCGCCCGCGCCCGCGACCTCGACCGCCAGCGCGCCGAGCTCAAGCACCGCCTCACGACGGCATGAGACTGGAATCGAACCGATGACGCGCATTCGGGTCTCATGCCCGATGACGTGGCGTTTTGACGACAGGGCGCCGATCGACGATAATCAAGGGTTTGTTACAGCGGCAAGAGTGACAGCAGCACACAGCTTCGGGACACCAGGGCCCCGGCCACCCACGAAATGGGTTCATTCGGCCAACTTCCCTTCCCGAACCAGCTGCATTCCCAGACGTTCACGCGAACTTGCCTGCCGACGCCCGTCACCGCGGCCCGTCACCGCGCCCGACGCGTTGCGGTGGCCTCGCCCATGGGCAGGCCGCCGCGACGGCCGGGGCGATGGCCCGCACACGGACGCCTGATGCTCACCGCAATTCGAGGAACCTCATGACCGCCGCCAAGAAAACCGCTACGCCCAAGGCTGCAGCCAAGTCCCCCGTCAAGGCGAAGCCCGCCGAGAAGAAGGCGGCCGCCGAAGCCGGCGGCCAAGGCTTCCAAGGCGCCCGTCGACGACGGCAAGGGCAAGCACGGTCGCAAGCCCCTGGAGAACGTCAAGGGCAAGAAGGAGGAGCTCCTCGAGGAGGACATCGGCGACGTCGAGCCCGAGTTCGAAGCCGAACCCGAGGCCGAGGCGATCTCCGACGAGCCGGAGACGAAGGCCAAGGCCAAGCCGCTGCGCATGAAGGTGTCGCGCGCGAAGGAACGTGCGCTGATGCGGGAGTTCGGTCTCGACGAGACCGCGCTCACCGAAGAAGAGGTCGCCAAGCGCCGCCAGGAGCTCAAGACGCTCATCAAGATGGGCAAGACGCGCGGCTTCCTGACGCACCAGGAGATCAACGACCACCTGCCCGAGAAGCTGGTCGACAACGAGATCCTCGAAGCCATCGTGTCGATGCTCAACGACATGGGCATCGCCGTCTACGAGCAGGCGCCTGACGCCGCCACGCTGCTGATCGCGGGCGGCACGAGCGCGGCCGCCACCGAAGAAGAGGCCGAGGAAGCCGCCGAGGCGGCGCTGTCCACCGTCGACTCCGAATTCGGCCGCACGACCGACCCCGTGCGCATGTACATGCGCGAGATGGGCACGGTCGAGCTGCTCACGCGCGAGGGCGAGATCGAGATCGCCAAGCGCATCGAGGGCGGCCTGCAGTACATGATGCAGGCCATCTCCGCATCGCCCACGACGATCGCCGAGATCCTGTCCATGGCCGACCGCATTGCCGCCGGCGAGATGCAGATCTCCGAGGTGGTGGACGGCTTCGTGTCCGACGACGAGGCCGACGACTACGTCGCCGAGGAAGACTTCGACGAATTCGACGAAGAGGAAGATGACGACGGCGCCGGCGGCAGCAAGGCCCTGACCAAGAAGCTCGAGGAGCTCAAGGCGAACGCCCTCGTGAAGTTCGAGGCGCTGCGCGGGCACTTCGAGCGCATGCGCCGCGCATTCGAGCGGGAAGGCTACAAGTCGCCGGCGTACAACCGCGCGCAGATGTCCGTGAGCGCGGAGATCATGAGCATCCGCTTCACGGTCAAGACGATCGAGAAGCTGTGCGACATCCTGCGCAGCCAGGTCGACGACGTGCGGCGCTACGAGCGCGAGCTGCGCAAGATCCTCGTCGACAAGTGCGGCATGCCGCAAGAGCACTTCATCAAGCACTTCCCGCCCAACGCGCTGAACCTGAAGTGGGCCGAGAAGGAAGCGTCCGCCGGCAAGCTGTACAGCACGGTCCTGGTGCGCAACCTGCCGCCCGTGCAGGAATTGCAGCAGAAGCTGATCGACCTCCAGGCGCGCGCTGTGGTGCCCATTGAAGACCTGAAGGCCATCAACAAGAAGATGAACGAGGGCGAAAAGGCCTCGCGCGACGCGAAGAAGGAAATGATCGAGGCCAACCTGCGCCTCGTCATCTCCATCGCGAAGAAGTACACCAATCGCGGGCTGCAGTTCCTCGACCTCATCCAGGAAGGCAACATCGGCCTCATGAAGGCGGTCGACAAGTTCGAATACCGCCGCGGCTACAAGTTCTCGACCTACGCCACCTGGTGGATCCGCCAGGCCATCACGCGTTCGATCGCCGATCAGGCGCGCACGATCCGCATCCCCGTGCACATGATCGAGACGATCAACAAGATGAACCGCATCTCGCGCCAGCACCTGCAGGAGTTCGGCTTCGAGCCGGACGCGCCGACGCTGGCCGAGAAGATGGAGATCCCCGAGGACAAGATCCGCAAGATCATGAAGATCGCCAAGGAGCCGATCTCCATGGAGACGCCGATCGGCGACGACGACGACTCACACCTGGGCGACTTCATCGAGGACACCAACAACACCGCCCCGATCGACGCCGCGATGCAGGCCGGCCTGCGCGACGTGGTCAAGGACATCCTCGACTCCCTCACGCCGCGCGAAGCCAAGGTGCTGCGCATGCGCTTCGGCATCGAGATGAGCACCGACCACACGCTCGAAGAGGTCGGCAAGCAGTTCGACGTCACACGCGAGCGCATCCGCCAGATCGAGGCCAAGGCCATCCGCAAGCTCAAGCACCCGAGCCGCTCGGACAAGCTGAGGACGTACCTGGACAATCTCTGATGACCCCGGGCCTGCAATGCAGGCCCTTTTCGTGCCGGTCGTGCCGTAAACTTTCTCATGCATGACCCGGATTTCTGAACGCACCGTCCTGTTCGCCGACCTGCGCGGCAGCACGTCCCTCTACGAGCGCCTCGGCAACGCCGAGGCCACTTCCGTTGTCACGCACACGGTCAATGCCCTCGGCAAGGCCGTCACCCAGTGCGGCGGCCACGTCGTCAAGACGCTCGGGGACGGCCTGATGGCGGTGTTCGGCACGCCGCAGGCCGGCTTGCGGGCGGCCGATGCCATGCACGAAGCGCTCGATCGCCTCGTGTCGCGCGGCAGCGAGCACGGCGCCTCCGCCGGCTTGCGCGCGCTGCGCCTGCAAGTCGCCCTGGCGCGCGGCGAGGTCGTGGAGATGGCCGGCGATTGCTATGGCGACGCGGTCAACGTGGCGGCCCGGCTGCTGGACCATGCCGGCGACAACGAAACGCTCGTCACGGCCGACGTGCTCGCCGGCATCTCGGGCACCCAGCAGAAGCGCTTCCGCAGCCTCGACCGGATGCATCTTCGCGGCCGCGTCGAGCCCGTGTCCGTGCACTTGCTGACCGGCGACAAGCGCGGCTCGGACGCCGCGGCCACCCAGTTCGGAGACGTCGCCGCGCCGGCCGAACCGGAAGGCATCCGACTCGTGTGGGCCGATCTCAACCGCGTGTATGCCGGGCCGCACCTGCCGGTGGTCCTGGGCCGCAGCTCGCAAGCGACCTACTGCATCGACGACTCCCGCGTGTCGCGCTCGCACGCCCGCATCGACTGGCACGGCGGCACTTTCCAGCTCACCGACCTCAGCTACAACGGCACCTACGTCCGTTTTTCGAACGAAGAAGACGTGATCGTGAGCCTGCGTCGCTCTACCTGCACGCTGCATGGCAGCGGCGTGATCGGCCTCGGCGGCTCGCCAAGCGACCCCGCCTGCCCCACGGTGCGCTTCGAGGTGCTGAGCTTCATGGACACCGTGCCCCACCAATCGTGACGGCCGGCCGCACTGGACGC
Source organism: uncultured beta proteobacterium (assembly GCA_963839465.1). GTDB lineage: Bacteria > Pseudomonadota > Gammaproteobacteria > Burkholderiales > Burkholderiaceae_C > CAWIVI01. The sequence goes on along the minus strand of CAWIVI010000014.1, from coordinate 266,772 downwards.
ATGCGACTCCTCTACGTCGAAGACAACCGCATCAACGCGCTGCTGTTCGAGGAGGCCCTGCGCAGGTACGACTGGATCGAGCTGCGCGTGGCCGAAGACGGCTCGAACGCCGAGCGTGTCGCCGCGAACTGGACCCCCGACGTGCTGGTGCTCGACTCCCACCTGCCCGACACGAGCGGCATGCTGCTGCTGCCGCGGCTGCGTGCCCTGCCCGGCCTGTCCGGCGCGCCGGCCTTCATGTGCTCGGCCGACGCGCTGCCGAACGAGGTCGCGCGCGCACTCGCCGGCGGCTTCGACGGCTACTGGACGAAGCCGATCGACTTCGACCTCGTGGTGGCGGACCTGAAGCGCGTGTCCGGCCGATGAGCCGCTACGCGCCGGAGCCTGCGTCCGCACGCGGGCGCGATCCGCGCACGGCGGTGCTGCTCGTCAACCTCGGCACGCCCGACGAGCCCACCGCGCCGGCGCTGCGGCGCTACCTCGCAGAGTTTCTCGCCGACCCGCGCGTCGTCGAGATCCCGCGCACGCTGTGGTGGCCCGTGCTCAAGTTCGCGATCCTGCCGATACGCCCGGCCAAGTCGGCCGCCAAGTACGCGACCATCTGGACCCCCGAGGGATCGCCGCTGGCGGTGTGGACCGCCAAGGTGGCCAAGCTGCTGTCGGGCTATCTCGGCGAGCGCGGGCAGCCCGTGCTCGTGCGCCACGCCATGCGCTACGGCAATCCGTCCATCGCCGGCGAGCTGGATGCGCTGAAGGCCCAGGGTGTCACCCGCGTGCTCGTTCTGCCGCTGTACCCGCAGTACGCCGCCGCCACCACCGGGAGCACCGTCGACGCGGTCGCGGCCTGGGCGCGCCGCACGCGCCGCGTGCCCGAGTTGCGCTTCGTCAATCAGTACCACGACGACGCCGGCTACATCGAAGCGCTCGCCACGAGCGTGCTCGAGCACTGGCAGACCGAAGGCCGTGCCGACAAGCTCGTCCTGAGCTTTCACGGCCTGCCCGCACGCAGCCGCGCTTTGGGCGACCCCTATCACGACCAATGCCGCGAGACGGCGCGCCGCCTGGCCGAGCGGCTCTCGTTACCGGGCGATGCCGTGGTCTGTTCATTCCAGAGCCGGTTCGGCCGCGCGCGCTGGCTGGAGCCCTACACCGAGCCCACGCTGAAGTCGCTGGCCCGTCAGGGCGTGCGCCGGGTCGATGTGATGTGCCCCGGCTTCGCGACCGACTGCCTCGAGACGCTCGAGGAGATCGACCAGGAAGCGCGCGCCGCCTTCCTCGCCGCCGGCGGCACGGAGTTCCGCTACATCCCCTGCCTGAACGACCGGCCGCGCTGGATGGCCGCGCTCGCGGCAATAGCGTTGCGTCACTTGCAAGGCTGGCCCGCGATCGGGCCGTGAGGCCGCTCAGGCAGAGGGCGTGCCGGCCGCTTCGCCCGAACGTCGGCGCAGCTTGATCAGCCGCGGCAGCACGACCACCGCCACGACGCAAGCGAGCAGGCCCGTTGCAAGTGGGCGCTCGAAGAACACGCTCCATTTCCCCTCGCCGATGGACAGCGCGTTGCGCATCTGCGCCTCGGCCAGCGGGCCCAGGATCAGGCCCACGATGACGGGCGCCGTCGGAAAGTCGAAGCGGCGCATCGCCACGCCCAGCATGCCCGCGCCATACATGAGGAACAGGTCGAAGGCGCTTTGCCGCATGCCGTAGACGCCGACGGTCGCGAAGATCAGGATGCCGGCATAGAGCTGCGGCCGCGGGATCTTGAGCAGCTTCACCCACAGGCCCACCAGCGGCAGGTTCAGGATCAGCAGCATCACGTTGCCGATGTAGAGCGACGCGATCAGGGCCCACACCAGCGCCGAGGAGGTGGTGAAGAGCTGCGGCCCGGGCTGGATGCCGTAGTTCTGCAACGCCGAGAGGAGGATGGCCGCGGTGACCGACGTCGGGATCCCCAGCGTCAGCAGCGGCACCAGCGTGGCGGTCACGGCCGCGTTGTTGGCCGCCTCCGGCCCGGCCACGCCCTCGATCGCACCCGTCGTGCCGAATTCCTCGGGCGTTTTCGACAGCTTGCGCTCCGTCGCGTAGCTGAGGAAGGTCGGTATCTCGGAGCCGCCCGCGGGAATGGCGCCGAACGGGAAGCCGATGGCCGTGCCGCGCAGCCACGCGGGCCACGAGCGCCGCCATTCCGCACGCGTCATGTGGACCTTGTCCATGCGGTTCATCTGCGCGGTGCTGCGCCCTTCGTACAGCGCCGTGTACATCGCCTCGCCGACGGCGAAGAGGCCGACCGCGACGAGCACCACCTCCACGCCGTCGAGGAACTCGGGGATGCCCGCGGCGTAGCGCACCTGGCCGGTGATCTGGTCGATGCCCACCGTGCCCATCGCGATGCCGATGAACAACGCCGTCATGCCGCGCAGCGTGCTGCGGCCGAGCACCGCGCTCACGGTCGTGAAGGCCAGCAGCATCAGGCAGAAGTACTCCGGAGGCCCCAGCTTCACGGCGAAATCCGCAACGACCGGGGAGAACAGCGTGACCAGCACCGTGGCGATCGTGCCGGCCACGAACGAGCCGATGGCCGACGTCGCGAGCGCGGCGCCGGCGCGCCCGTTCTTCGCCATCTTGAAGCCCTCGAGCGCGGTCACCATCGTGCCGGTCTCGCCGGGGGTGTTGAGCAGGATCGACGTCGTCGACCCGCCATACATCGCGCCGTAGTAGATGCCGGCGAAAAAGATCATCGACGCGGTCGGCTCGACTTGCGCAGTGATCGGCAGCAGCATCGCCACCGTCACCGCGGGCCCGAGGCCGGGCAGCACGCCGATGCCCGTGCCGATGGCGCAGCCGAGAAAGGCCCACAGCAAGTTGATCGGCGTCGCGGCGGTCGCGAAGCCGCCGAGCAGCAGGTTCCAGAGTTCGGCCATGACTAGATCCAGCCGGTGCCGGTGACGCCCGGCAGGTTGATGTTCAGCACCTTGGTGAACATCCAGTAGACCGGTGCCGAAAGCGCGAAGCCGATGGCGGCGTCGATGGCTGTCTGGCGCACGCCGCCTTCGGGCTTTCCTTCGGAGCCTCGCAGCCCGCGCACCGCCAGCACGAAGCACAAGGCGCAGCTCAGCACGAAGCCGATCGTTGGTGATCAGCGCGGCGTTCGCCAGGATGCCCGCCGAGACCCACGCGATCGCCCTCCAGTCGCCTTGCGCAGCGCCGGAGGGCTCGTCCATGTCCCTGAAGCCGCCCGACCATGCTTGCCACACGAGCCAGGCGCCGCAGAGCAGCAGCGCCGACGACGACGACCCACGGCAGGAAGTTCGGGCCGACGCCGGCATAGCCGGACTGCGACGGGATCGCCATCGCGCCCCAGGCCATGGCGAGGGCGATGGCGATCACGCCGGCGCCCACGAGCGCCTGCCGCAGGGACCGACGCGGAGACACAGTCAAACCATGCCCGCCTTGACCATCGTCGCGCGCAGGCTCGCGAACTCACGGTCGACGAACTCCTCGAATTCCTTTCCGGCCAGGACCGCAGGCGTCCAGTTGTTCTTCTCGAGCGCCTCGGTCCAGCTCTTGGAGCGCACGGCCTTCAGGACCATGTCGGTGACTGTCTTGCGCTGCTCCGGCGTGATGCCCGGCGGCGAATAGACGCCACGCCAGTTGCCGAGCTCGACATTGATGCCCTGCTCCTTCAGCGTCGGAATGTCGATGCCCTTGAGCCGGCTGGGCGACGTGACGGCGATGGCCTTCATCTTGCCGCTCTCGATGTACTGCTGGAATTCGCTGTAGCCGCTGCCGCCGACCGTCACGTTGCCGCCCAGGATTGCCGCGATGGCCTCGCCGCCGCCCCGGAACGGCACGTAGTTGATCTTTGCCGGATCGACACCCACTTCGCGCGCGATCATCGCAGCGGCGATGTGCTCGGTGGCGCCCCGGGAGCCGCCGCCCCACTTCACGCTTCCCGGGTCCTTCTTCATCTGCTCGACCACGTCCTTCATGTTCTTCAGCGGCGACCCGGCCGGCAGCACGTAGACGTTGTATTCGCTTGTGAGGCGCGCGATCGGCGTGGCCTGCGTCAGCGACACCGGCGGCTTGCCGGTGATGATGCCGCCGAGCATCACCGCGCCCATCACCATCAACGCGTTCGGATCGCCCTTCGATGCGTTGACGAACTGCGCCAGGCCGATCGCCCCGGCGGCACCGCCCTTGTTCTCGAACGTCACCGACGACGCGACGCCGGCGTCCTGCAGCGCCTTGCCGAGCGCGCGGCCGGTGATGTCCCATCCGCCGCCCGGGTTGGCCGGCACCATCATCTTGAGGTTGGCAGCCGCCCGGGCCGTCAAGGGCAGCGCGCCCATGGCGGCCAGGGCCGCCATGGACTTGAGGAAAGTCGTCGCGTCTCATGTCTTCTCCTTGTCGAATCAGAATCGCAGCGCTGATCTTCGGTCCACGCGCGGCGGTGCGGCACTCCGCGCGCCTAGGGCAAACGCTGATGCGACTCGTAAAAACTTTCTGTTGATATTTCAACATTCATGTTTTATCTCTACAACCCATGGGAAACGCCTGGGTGACGCTGATCGCCAGCCTGCCGACATCGCAGAGCGGCGCCCGCATGCGCCTGTGGCGCGCCGTCAAGGCCGTCGGCGCCGTGGCGCTGCGCGATGGCGCCTACCTCCTGCCCGACACGCCTCCGTGCCGCGAAACGTTCTCGGCGCTGGCCGAAGATGTGCGCAAGTGCGAGGGCGAGGCCTGGCTCGTAAAGGTCGAGCCGCTGGACGCCGGCGGAGCGCCCGCCTGGTGGGCGTCGTTCGACCGCAGCAGCGAGTACAGCGCGTTGATCGAGGAAGCACGGTCGGTCAAGCTCGATGAGCTCACCCTGGCGCAGGCCGCCCGCAAGATGCAGGCGCTGTGGCGCCGCCATTCCCAGGTGGTCCAGACCGACCACTTTCCAGGCGAGCCGCAACGCGTGAGCGCCGAACTGCTGGCAAAGCTCCAGGAAACACTCGCCCGCCGCCAGAATCCCGACGGACCACCGGCCGGCTTCCCCGGCGCAGCCACTGTCGAGCGCCTCGATGCGGCGGCATTCCGGGGCCGCATCTGGGCCACGCGGGCTCGACCCTGGGTCGACGGCCTCGCCAGCGGCTGGCTGATCCGTCGTTGCATCGATCCGGACGCGCGGTTCCGCTGGCTGGCGCGACCCGGCGATTGCCGCTCCGCCTGGATCGGCTTCGATTTCGAGGGCGCGCGCTTCAACCATGCCCCGGGCCGCGTGACCTTCGGGGCCTTGCTCTCGAGCTTCGGCCTCGACGACGATCCCAGCCTTCGGCGCATCGGCGAGTTGGTGCTCTTTCTCGAGGGGGGCGGCTCTCCGGTGCGAGAAGCCAGTGGCATCGAAGCGGCACTGGCCGGGCTGCGCGACCACCTCGCCGACGACGACACGCTGCTCGACGCCGCCTGTGCCGTGTTCGACGGTTTGCGCAAGGCCCTCGGAGCTTCCGCGTGAGCGCCCGGTTCGCGACGGCTCGCTGTACGGCTGGTGCAAGTCCTGTCAGGAGGAGTCACACGTCTGGGCGCCGCGCATGACGGCCTGGGCGACAATCTTCGGATGACCGAGGGACCGGCCGGGCCGATGCGGCTCGACAAATGGCTGTGGGCCGCGCGTTTCTACAAGACGCGCACGCTCGCCAGCGAAGAGATCGCCAAGGGCCGCGTCGAGGTGAACGGCACGGCGGCCAAGCCCGCCCGCGACCTGCGCGTGGGCGACCGCATCGAGGTGCGCCGCGACGGCGCCACGCGCACCGTCGTCGTGCGCGGGCTCAGCCACGTGCGCGGGCCGGCCCCGGTCGCGCAGGCCCTCTACGAGGAGACGCCGGAGAGCGTCGCGGCCCGCGCCCGGGTCGCCGAGGAGCGGCGCTTCGGCGTCGAGCCGGCCCAGTCGCTGACCGAAGGCCGGCCCACCAAGCGCGACCGGCGCGACCTCGCCGACTGGCAGCGCTGGAGCGCCTCCATCGACGATTCCACCTCTTGAATCCCGCGCCCCAGGCCCCACATCGGCCCGGACCAGACGCAAACCACCATGCAAAGCAACGAAACGAACAAGGACACCGCTTCAGCTCAGGAACCCGGCCTCGAAGCCGTCCCCGACGCGCCCACCCCCAGCCCCGAAGAGCGCCTGGCCGAACTCGAGGCGAAACACGCCGAGATGGCCGACGCCTACCTCCGCGCCAAGGCCGAAACGGAGAACATCCGGCGCCGCGCAGACGAGGAAGTGGCCAAGGCCCGCAAGTACGCCGTCGACAGCTTCGCCGAGAGCCTCCTGCCCGTGAAGGACAGCCTGGAGGCCGCCATCGCCGTGGAGACCTCCTCGCCGCAGCAGATGCTCGAGGGCGTACACGCGACCTTGCGTCAGCTGTCCAGCGCGCTCGAGCGCCACCGCATTGTCGAGATCAACCCGCCGGCAGCCACGCGCTTCGATCCGCATCAGCACCAGGCCATTTCGGTGGTCCCGGCGGAACAGGAGCCCAACACCGTGGTCGCGGTGCTTCAGAAGGGCTACCTCATTGCCGACCGCGTGCTGCGCCCGGCCCTCGTCACGGTGGCCGCAGCGCGCTCTTGAAACACGGGCAGACAGCCGCAACTCCAGAACAAGCAACGCATCCAGGAGCACTTCGACCATGGGCAAGATCATCGGCATCGACCTCGGCACCACGAACTCGTGCGTCGCCGTGATGGAAGGCAACACCACGAAGGTCATCGAGAACAGCGAGGGCGCCCGCACCACGCCGTCCATCGTGGCCTACCAGGAAGACGGCGAGATCCTCGTCGGCGCGGCCGGCAAGCGGCAGGCGGTCACGAACCCGCGCAACACGCTTTATGCCGTCAAGCGCCTGATCGGCCGCAAGTTCACCGAGAAGGAAGTGCAGAAGGACATCGACCTGATGCCCTACAAGATCTCGGCCGCCGACAACGGCGACGCCTGGGTCGAGGTTCGCAACAAGAAGCTCGCCCCGCCGCAGATCAGCGCCGAGGTGCTGCGCAAGATGAAGAAGACCGCCGAGGACTACCTCGGCGAGCCGGTGACGGAGGCCGTGATCACCGTGCCGGCCTACTTCAACGACAGCCAGCGCCAGGCCACCAAGGACGCCGGCCGCATCGCGGGCCTGGACGTCAAGCGCATCATCAACGAGCCGACGGCGGCCGCGCTCGCGTTCGGCCTCGACAAGCACGGCAAGGGCGACCGCAAGATCGCCGTGTTCGACCTTGGCGGCGGCACGTTCGACATCTCGATCATCGAGATCGCCGACGTCGACGGCGAGAAGCAGTTCGAAGTGCTGTCCACCAACGGCGACACGTTCCTCGGCGGCGAAGACTTCGATCAGCGCATCATCGACTACATCGTCACCGAGTTCAGGAAAGAGCAAGGCGTCGATCTCACGAAGGACGTGCTCGCGCTGCAGCGCCTGAAGGAAGCGGCCGAGAAGGCCAAGATCGAGCTGTCCGCAAGCACCCAGACCGACATCAACCTGCCCTACGTGACGGCGGACGCCAGCGGCCCGAAGCACCTGAACATCAAGCTGTCGCGTGCCAAGCTCGAGGCGCTGGTCGACGACCTCATCGAGCGCACGATGGAGCCGTGCCGCATCGCGATCAAGGACGCGGGCGTCAAGGTCTCCGAGATCGACGACGTGATCCTCGTCGGCGGCATGACGCGCATGCCGAAGGTGCAGGAGAAGGTGCGTGAGTTCTTCGGCAAGGAGCCCCGCAAGGACGTCAACCCCGACGAAGCCGTGGCCGTGGGCGCGGCCATCCAGGGCCAGGTGCTGGGCGGCGAGCGCAAGGACGTGCTGCTGCTCGACGTCACGCCGCTGTCGCTGGGCATCGAGACGCTCGGCGGCGTGATGACCAAGATGATCAAGAAGAACACCACGATCCCGACCAAGTTCTCGCAGGTGTTCTCCACGGCCGACGACAACCAGCCGGCGGTGACGATCAAGGTCTTCCAGGGCGAGCGCGAGATGGCCACGGGCAACAAGCTGCTCGGCGAGTTCAACCTCGAAGGCATTCCGCCGTCCCCGCGGGGCGTGCCGCAGATCGAGGTCATGTTCGACATCGACGCCAACGGCATCCTGCACGTGCACGCGAAGGACAAGGGCACCGGCAAGGAGAACAAGATCACCATCAAGGCGAACTCCGGCCTGTCCGAAGGCGAGATCGAGAAGATGGTGAAGGACGCCGAGCTGAATGCCGCGGAAGACCATCGCAAGTTCGAGCTGGCCCAGGCACGCAACGGCGCCGAGGCGATGTCCCACAGCGTGAAGAAGAGCCTGGCCGAGCACGGCGACAAGCTCGATGCCGGCGAGAAGGAGAAGATCGAGGCCGCGCTGAAGGACGTCGAGGAAGCCCTGAAGGGCGAGGACAAGGCCGACATCGAGGCGAAGTCCGAGGCCCTGATGACGGCCAGCCAGAAGCTCGGCGAGAAGATGTACGCCGATGCGCAGGCGGCAGCGCAGGCTGCCGGCGCAACGCCATCCGGGCGGCGGCGAGGCGCCACCGAGGCAGGAGCCGGAGGCTTCGGCCGACGACAACGTGGTCGACGCCGACTTCAAGGAAGTGAAAGACCGGAAGTGATGCGCGCTTGAGCCCGGCCGCACCGACCCGCCCCCGTGAGCACATCCGGCCCACGGGGGCCTTTGCGTTCAACCGACGATCCAGATGGCAAAGCGTGACTACTACGACGTCCTCGGCGTGGCGAAGAACGCCAGCGACGACGACATCAAGAAGGCCTACCGCAAGCTGGCCATGAAGCACCACCCTGACCGCAATCAGGGTGAGGCGGCCGTGAAGTCCGAAGAGAAGTTCAAGGAGGCCAAGGAAGCCTACGAGATGCTCTCCGACGCCCAGAAGCGCGCCGCGTACGACCAGTACGGCCATGCGGGCGTCGACCCGAACATGGGCGGCGCCGGCTTCCGCGGCGCCGGGCCGGAAGGCTTCGGCGGCTTCGCCGAGGCCTTCGGCGACATCTTCGGCGATCTTTTCGGCGGCGGCGCCGGCGGCCGGCGGCGCGCGGCGCGGCGGGGCCGGCCAGCAGGTGTTCCGCGGCAGCGACCTCTCCTACGCCATGGAAATCTCGCTCGAGGAGGCCGCGCACGGGAAGGAGACGCAGATCCGGATCCCCACGTGGGAGACCTGCGAGACCTGCCACGGCTCCGGCGCGAAGCCGGGCACCAGTGCCAAGACCTGCCCCACCTGCAGCGGCAGCGGCACGGTGCATCTGCGCCAGGGCTTCTTCAGCATCCAGCAGACTTGCCCGCATTGCCACGGCACCGGCAAGATCATTCCCGAGCCCTGCACCACCTGCAACGGCGCGGGCAAGGTGAAGAAGCAGAAGACGCTCGAGGTCCGCATCCCCGCGGGCATCAACGAAGGCATGCGCATCCGCTCGGCCGGCAACGGCGAGCCGGGCACGAACGGCGGGCCGCCGGGGGATCTCTACATCGAGATCCGCATCAAGCAGCACGAGATCTTCGAGCGCGACGGCGACGATCTGCACTGCACCGTCCCGGTGTCGTTCACGACGGCAGCGCTCGGCGGCGGCATCGAAGTGCCCACGCTGGAAGGCAAGGCCGAGATCACGCTGCCCGAGAGCACGCAGCATGGCAAGACGTTCCGCCTGCGCGGCAAGGGCATCAAGGGCATCCGGTCGAGCTATCCGGGCGACCTCTACTGCCACGTGGCCATCGAGACGCCCATCAAGCTCACCGAGCCGCAGAAGAAGCTGCTGCGCGAGCTGGACGACTCGCTGCGCAAGGGTGGCGACCGCCACTCCCCCAACGCCAAGAGCTGGACCGACAAGGTCAAGGACCTGTTCAAGTAGGGCTCAGAAGAGCTCGGGCTGCGCCGCGTTGCCGGGCCGGCGGAACGCGGACAGGTCGAGCTCGACCTTCTCGTGGTTCGAGCTTGAGGCGTGCCACCGCCTTGTCGAAGCGCTGGCGCAGCAGCTGCGCCCAGACGCCCTTGCCCGGTCATGCGGTCGTGGTAAGTGGCGTCGTAGTCGCGCCCCCCACGCATTTCTCGCAAGCGCGCCATCACGCGCGCGGCGCGGTCCGGGAAGTGGGTATCGAGCCATTGCTGGAACAGCGGGCTCACCTCCCACGGCAGCCGCAGCACGATCGAGAAGGCGGAGCTCGCGCCGGCATCGCGCGCCGCCTCGAGCACGCGCTCGAGCTCCGGCTCGTTGATGAACGGGATGACCGGCGAGACGCTCACGCCCACCGGCACGCCGGCGCGCGCGAGCGCCTCGATCGTGCGAAGCCGGCGATGCGGCGCCGCGGCTCGCGGCTCGAGGATGCGGGCGAGCTTCGGATCGAGCGATGTCACGGACACGTAGGCCGCGGCCAGCCGATCGCGTGCCATCGGCGCGATGAGATCGAGGTCGCGTTCGATGCCCGACGACTTCGTGATGACCGAGAACGCATGCCGGCACTCGACCAGCACCTCCATCACCGAGCGCGTGATGCGCAGACGCCGCTCGACAGGCTGGTAGGCGTCGGTGGCCGACCCGACGTTGAGCGACCTCGGCACGTAGCGCGGGCTCGCGAGCGCCTCGCGCAGACGCTCGGCGGCGTTGACCTTGGCGATGATGCGGGTCTCGAAGTCGAGACCGGGCGACAGGTTGAGATAGCTGTGGGTCGGCCTTGCGAAGCAGTAGATGCAGCCGTGCTCGCAGCCCCGGTACGGATTCACCGAGAGATCGAACGCGACGTCGGGCGAGTCGTTGGCGGCCAGGATCGACTTGACGTGCTCGTCGATGACCTGCGTCTCGGGCGCCAGGTGCTCCTCGTGCGCTGCTTGTTCGAGCGTGCCCCAGCCGTCGTCGAACGCTTCGTGAGACGCGACAGTGAACCGGTGCTCGATCGCCCACGCGGTTCCGCGACCGCGCAGCGGCATGTGGACTGGCGTCTCGAGCGGGGCCGGCATACTGTTAATATATACAGTATGCGACCCACAGGACAAGCGCGTCAGTACTCTCCGGTGTTGCTCCCCGGGGCCATGTTCTCGAATCGCGTCATCGCCTTCAGGAAGGTGAGCTTCACGGTACCGACCGGGCCGTTCCGCTGCTTGGCGATGATGATCTCCGCAACGCCCGGCTCCTTGCTCTCCTTGTTGTAGTAGTCGTCCCGGTAGATGAACATGATCACGTCGGCGTCCTGCTCGATGGCGCCCGACTCGCGCAGGTCGCTCATCATGGGCCGCTTGTCGTTTCGGCTCTCGACGGAGCGGTTCAACTGCGAGAGCGCCACCACGGGGCACTGCAGCTCCTTGGCCAGCGCCTTCAGGCCGCGCGAGATCTCGCCAAGCTCAGTCGCGCGGTTTTCCTCGCTGGAGCTGGAGCCGCTCATGAGCTGCAGGTAGTCGACGATGATCAGAGCCCAGCCGACCGCACTGGCGCGCCTGCCGCCGGGCGCGCGCGCGCAGCTCCGCCGGGTTGAGCGCGGGCGTCTCGTCGATGAACATGCTGGCCTTCGACAGCCGCTCGGTCGCTTCGCTGAGCCGGCCCCATTCGTCATCGCGCAGTGCACCGGTGCGCAGGTGCTGCTGGTCGATGCGCCCGAGCGAGCCCACCATCCGCAGTGCGAGCTGGGACGCGCCCATTTCCATGGAGAACACGACCACCGGCAGGCCCTCCTGCACCGCGACGTGCTCGCCGATGTTCAGGGCCAGCGCGGTCTTGCCCATCGACGGGCGCGCGGCCAGCACCACCAGGTCGCCCGGCTGCAGCCCGGCCGTCATGCGGTCGAAATCGTAGAAGCCGCTGCGCACGCCGGTCACTTCCTCGGCGCCGTTCTCGTGCAGTTCGGTCACGCGATCGATCAACTGCATCACCAGCTGGTCCATGCTGTGGAAGCCCTGCTTCGTGCGCGACCCTTCCTCGCCGATCTTGAAGATGCGGCCCTCGGCCTCGTCGAGGATCTGCGACACCGCCCGCCCCTGCGGGTTGAATGCGGTGGTGGCGATCTGGTCGCTCGCCTCGATCAGCTTGCGCAGGATCGCGCGCTCACGAACGATCTCGGCGTACCGGCGCAGGTTCGCTGCGCTCGGCACGCTCTGCGCCATCGCGTTGAGGTAGGCGAGCCCGCCGCACTCCTCCCCCTTGCCGAGGTTCTGCAACTGCTCGTAGACGGTGATCACGTCCGCCGGCTTCGTGGCGTTCACCAGCGCGCCGATGGCGGCGTAGATCAGCCGATGCTCGTAGCGATAGAAGTCGCCGTCGGTGAGGAGGTCGCCGGCGCGATCCCACGCGCCGTTGTCGAGCAGCAGGCCGCCCAGCACGCTCTGCTCGGCCTCGATGGAGTGCGGCGGCACGCGCAGACGGGCGACCTCGTCGTCGACGGTGTGAAGTACAGCGGACATGGGCGTGGCAGGTGATGCGGGCGTGTCGAATGGTAGGCCGTTCACGGGCGCGCCGCGTGTGGGTAAAACTGTGGAGATCCGGGGGAGCCCCGGTGGACGATGCCGAAAGTGCGAAGGCCGGCACGAAGCCGGCCTTCTTTTCTCGCGCAGCGAGCCTCAGTCCGTCTCGCCGATCACCGAGACGGCCACGTCGACCACCACGTCGCTGTGCGCAGCGACGGTGGCGATGTGCTCGCCGGTGTGCTTGATCGGGCCCTGGGGCATGCGCACCTGGGCCTTCTGCACGTCGAAGCCGAGCTTCCGGAGCGCCTCGGCGACGTCGGCGTTGGTCACGGAGCCGAAGAGACGGCCGTCGACGCCCGCCTTCTGCGTGATCTGGACCTTCGTGCCGGACAGTTTCTCGCCGAGCGACTGGGCGCCGGCAAGTTTTTCCGCCGCGGCCTTCTCCAGGTCGGCACGCTTGGTCTCGAACTCCTTGATCGCGGCTTCGGTGGCGCGGCGCGCCTGCTTCGACGGGATCAGGAAGTTGCGGGCGTAGCCGTCCTTCACCTTGACGACATCGCCGAGGTTGCCGAGGTTGTGGACCTTCTCGAGCAGGATCACTTGCATGTCTTGCTCCTCAGACCTTGTGCTGGTCGCTGTACGGCAGCATCGCGAGGAAGCGGGCGCGCTTGATCGCGGTGGTGAGCTGACGCTGGAAGAACGCGCGCGTGCCGGTCAGGCGGGCCGGCGTGATCTTGCCGTTCTCGCCGACGAAGTCGCGCAGGGTGTCGATGTCCTTGTAGTCGATCTCTTCGACGCCGGCGACGGTGAAGCGGCAGAAGCGCTTGCGGCGGAACAGCAGCGACTGCTGGTTGCGCTTGGGTTTGCGGTCCTTGGAGAACCGGCCTTTACCACGGGGCGGGGGCATGTGTAGCTCCTTTGATCTGTACGTTTCAGGCGAGGGCCGTGATGTGGAAGACGATGCCGCGACCGTTGCGGGACTGGCTCAGGAAGCCGGCGAACTGCGCCGCGCCTCCGACCGCCAGCGCCCCGACCTGCCGCGTGATGTCCCCGATCGCCACGGCCCGGATCTCCAGCGAGACCTTGCGGGCCTGGCCGTCCTCGGTGGCCATGGACTCGTGCTTCAGCACCATGTCCAGGGCCGGAAGGCCGGCGGGGGTGTATCGCGCGGCGGCCCGCTCCAGCACTTGCGCTTGCAGAACCAGGCGGTTCACGGCGCGGAGCCAGGCGCGGTCGCGGCCGCCATCCTCAGGCGGCGGCCTCCTGGTGTTGAGGTGCCTTGCGGGCTTCCTCGCGCTCGACGGCCTTCATCATGAACGACGGCGCCGTCTCGGCCTTGTCCTTGGCCACGGTGAGGTGGCGCAGCACGGCGTCGTTGAAGCGGAAGCCGGTCTCGAGCTCGCTCAGGGTCTCCTTGCTGCACTCGATGTTCAGGCACAGGTAGTGGGCCTTGGCGAGCTTCTGGATCATGTAGGCCAGCTGGCGACGGCCCCAGTCCTCGACACGATGGACCTTGCCGCCGGCATTGGCGACCAGCCCCTTGTAGCGCTCCAGCATGGCTGGAACCTGTTCGCTCTGATCCGGATGGATCAGAAGAACGATCTCATAGTGACGCATGGCAACTCCTTGTGGGTTCCTGGAAGGGAAGCCGTCCGGCAGCGTCTCAAGCCGGTACGGCAAGGGAAAGCCTCGCCGGTGCGACGAGGGAAAACCAGTGATTATATGCGAGGGCGCGTCACCGCTTGGCCAGGCGCTGCCAGGTTTCGACCACGGTGTCCGGGTTCAGCGAGATCGAAACGATGCCTTCGTCGGCGAGCCAGTCTGCGAAGTCGGTGTGGTCGCTGGGCCCTTGCCCGCAGATTCCCACGTACTTGCCCACGGCCCGGCAGGCCGCGATGGCACGCGAGATCAACGCCTTGACGGCCGGATCGCGCTCGTCGAAGTCGTCGGCAAGCTGCTGCAGCCCTGAATCGCGATCCAGCCCGAGGGTGAGCTGCGTGAGGTCGTTGCTGCCGATGGACATGCCGTCGAAGTACTCGAGGAACTGCTCGGCCAGGATGGCGTTGCTCGGCACTTCGCACATCATGATGAGACGCAGGTCGTTCTGCCCGCGCTTCAGCCCGCGCTCGCCAAGCATCTCGGTCACGCGCTGCGCCTGCTTCACGGTGCGCACGAAGGGAACCATGATCTCCACGTTGACCAGCCCCATGTCGTTGCGCACGCGCTTGAGCGCCTCGCACTCCATGCCGAACGCGTCGCTGAAATCGCCGCTGATGTAGCGCGAGGCGCCCCGGAACCCGAGCATCGGGTTTTCCTCGTCGGGCTCGTAGCGCGCGCCGCCGATGAGCTTGCGGTACTCGTTGCTCTTGAAGTCGGACAGCCGCACGATCACCGGCTGCGGCCAGAACGCGCACGCGATCGTGGCGATCCCTTCAGCCAGCTTGTCCACATAGAAGGCGCGCGGGCTGGCGTGGCCGCGTGCCACGGACTCGACGGCCTTCTTCAGGTCGGGGTCGACGTTGGGGTAGTCGAGGATTGCCTTCGGATGCACGCCGATGTTGTTGTTGATGATGAACTCGAGCCGCGCGAGCCCGACGCCCGGAATTCGGCGTCTGGGCGAAGTCGAAGGCGAGCGACGGATTCCCGACGTTCATCATGATCTTGATCGGGCAGTACGGCATCTTTTCGCGCCGCACCTCGCTCACTTCGGTCTCGAGCAGTCCGTCGTAGACATAGCCGGTGTCGCCCTCGGAGCACGCCACGGTCACGAGCGCGCCATCGGGCAGCTTGTCGGTGGCGTCGCCGCAGCCGACTACGGCGGGAATGCCGAGCTCGCGCGCGATGATCGCCGCGTGGCAGGTGCGCCCGCCGCGGTTCGTGACGATCGCGCTCGCACGCTTCATCACCGGCTCCCAGTTGGGGTCGGTCATGTCGGTCACGAGCACGTCGCCCGGCTGCACGCGCTCCATCTCTGCCACGGACGTGACCAGCCGCACGGGGCCGGTGCCGATCTTCTGGCCGATCGCGCGGCCCTCGACGAGCACGGTGCCGCGCCCCATCAGCTTGAAGCGATGCTCGACCTGCCCGGCCGCCTGGCTCTTCACCGTCTCGGGCCGTGCCTGCAGGATGTAAAGGCGGCCGTCCTCGCCGTCCTTGCCCCACTCGATGTCCATCGGCCGGCCGTAGTGGTCCTCGATGATGCGGGCGTACCGGGCGAGCTCGATCACGTCGGCATCGGCAGAGCGAATAGCGGTTGCGAAGCTCGGGAGGGGTGTCCTCCGTGCGCACCAGCTGGCCGCTGGCCGAGCGCTCGGCCTCCGATGCGAACACCATGCGCGTGAGCTTGGAGCCGAGGTTGCGCCGCACGATCGGGTACTTGCCGTTCTTCAGTGCGGGCTTGTGCACGTAGAACTCGTCCGGGTTCACGGCGCCCTGCACCACCGTCTCACCGAGTCCGTAGCTGGACGTGATCATCACCGCATCGGAGAAACCGGATTCCGGGTCGATGGTGAACATCACGCCGGCGCTGCCGAGGTCGGACCGGACCATGCGCTGCACCCCCGCGGACAGCGCCACGTCGCCGTGCGAGAACCCCTTGTGCACGCGATACGAGATCGCGCGGTCGTTGTAGAGGGAGGCGAACACGTCGCGCATCTTGCGCAGGACGTCGTCGATGCCGGAGACGTTCAGGAAGGTCTCCTGCTGGCCGGCGAAGGACGCATCGGGCAGGTCCTCGGCCGTGGCCGACGAGCGCACGGCGAAGCTCGCGCCCGGGTGCTCGGCGGTCAGGCGTTCGAATTCGGTGCGCACGGCGGCCTCGAGGCCGGGCGGCAACGGCGCGTCGACGACCCAGCGCCGGATCTGCGAACCGGCCGCGGCGAGGGCTCGCACGTCGTCGGTGTCCAGGTCCGACAGGCGAGCGGCGATCTTGTCGGTCAGCCCGCTGTGGGAGAGAAACTCGCGGAACGCGTGCGCGGTGGTTGCGAAACCGCCCGGCACACGGACGCCGGAGGCAGCGAGCTGACTGATCATTTCGCCGAGGCTGGCGTTCTTGCCGCCGACCACCTCGACGTCGGTCATCCTCAGATGTTCAAGCGGCACGACCAGGGCGGTCGCAAGCGGGGTTGACGACATGGGAAAGCTCCGTGATGGTGAGAAACCGGTGCTTCCTTTGGCATCGCGACGCGCGTCCGCACTCCGGCCGAGAAGTGCTTGTTCGAGGGGGCCGAAGGGGCGCATGAAGGTCGCTGGGAAGGCTTTGAAAGGCATTCTACGAGCCTTTAACTATCATCTCCCCATGCCCAATCGCACCGTCTTCTTCGTCTCCGACGGCACCGGGATCACCGCCGAAACGTTCGGCAACTCGATCCTCGCGCAGTTTTCGGCCAAGCCGCGGCACGTGCGGCGCCCCTTCATCGACACCACCGAGAAGGCTCAGGCCGTGGTCGGCGAAATCAACGAGACGGCGGCGCGCGAAGGCAAGCGGCCGATCGTCTTCATCACCCTGGTGAACGACGACGTGCGCAGCATCGTGGTCCAGCGAGGAATGCAAGGGGCTGGTGCTGGACATGTTCCACACCTTCGTCCAGCCGCTGGAGGAAGAGTTCGGCATCAAGAGCAGCCATCGGGTGGGCCGCTTCAGCGACGCGGCGAGAAGCCAGGAGTACAACGACCGCATCGACGCCATCAACTTCTCGCTCGCGCACGACGACGGGCAGTCGTCTCGCAACCTGCAGCAGGCCGATGTCATCCTGGTGGGCGTGAGCCGCAGCGGCAAGACGCCGACCTCGCTCTACCTGGCGATGCAGCACGGCGTCAAGGCGGCGAACTACCCCCTGATCCCGGAAGACTTCGAGCGCGGAAAGCTGCCGTCCGCGCTCGCGCCGCACAAGCGAAAGTGCTTCGGGCTCACCATCGATCCCGAGCGCCTCGCGCAGATCCGAAACGAGCGCCGGCCCGGCAGCAAGTACGCGGCCATCGAGAACTGCCGCTTCGAGGTCAACGAGGCGGAGCAGATGATGAAGCGCGAAGGAATCTCGTGGCTGTCGTCCACGCACAAGTCGATCGAGGAGATCGCGACGACCATCCTGCGCGACATCCGCCCCGACCGGCTGATCTACTAGCCGGCGCCGGACAACGACGATTCATACAGGCAGATCGCGGCCGCGGCAGCCACGTTCAGCGACTCCTGGCCGCCCGGCTGCGGAATGCGCACCGTCAGCGCACATCGTGCCGCGAGTTCCGGCGCCACGCCCTGCCCTTCGTGGCCGAACACCCACGCGCACGGGTGCGGCAGCTTGGTCTCCCGCAACGACCTTGTCGGCATGCGGGCTCGTGGCGAGCAGCGGCACCGCCACGCCGTCCAGCACCTCAGCGCCCACGCCCTCGACCATCCTGAGCGAGAAGTGCGCCCCCATCCCGGCGCGCAACACCTTGGGCGCCCACAAGGCGGCTGTCCCGGTCAATGCAATCACCTGCACGACGCCGAGCGCGGCCGCGCTGCGCAGGATGCTGCCGACATTGCCGGGATCCTGGATGCGGTCGAGCACCACGCTCGGCAACGCCCGGCGTCACCGACCGCCGCTCTTCCTTCGGGACCAGCAGGCCGATTCGCGCCGGGCTGTCGAGCGCGCTGATGCCCTTGAACAGCGCATCCGGAAGAATGGCGACGCGGCTCGCCGCGCGAGCCAGCGCTTGAACGGCTCGGCGCCTCCCATGCCGACTCGGCGACCAGCGCCTGGGTGGCCTGCACGCCGATGCGCCAGCGCCGCCCCGCACAGGTGTTCCCCCTCGATCCAGACCAGGCCCAGCTTGCGATAGGCGACCGGGTCGTGCGCCAGCTTGCGCACCTTCACGAGCAAGGGGTTGTCGCGCGAACTGATCCGTTGAACCTCAGGCATCGGGTGCCGAAGTGTCGCCCTCTGGCGGCTCAGACCACCCTCGCCGGCCCCAGCAGGTCTGAAATGCCGAGAACCTCGCGCACGGGCGCGAAGCTGCGCCGGTGGTGCTCACAGGCGCCGTGTCGGCGCAGGGCGTCCAGGTGTTCGGGCGTCGAGTACCCCTTGTGGTTGGCGAAGCCGTATTGCGGGTGCACGGCGTGCAGCTCGTGGCACAGCCGGTCGCGATGCACCTTCGCGATGATCGAAGCCGCCGAGATCGACTTCACCTTCGCATCGCCGTCCACGATCGCCTCGGCCAGCACGCGCAGGCGCGGAAGCTGGTTGCCGTCGACCAGCACCTTCGCCGGGATCAGGCGCAGCCCCTCCACCGCGCGGCGCATCGCCAGCAGCGTGGCCTGGAGGATGTTCAGGCGGTCGATCTCCTCGACGCTGGCGGAGCCGACGCTGCAGCACAGCGCCTTGGCCATGATGTGGTCGTAGAGCCGCTCCCGGGTCGCTTCGGACAGCACCTTGGAGTCGGCCAGCCCGCGAATGCGGCGCCGGTCGTCGAGGATCACCGCCGCGGCGACGACCGGGCCCGCCAGCGGCCCGCGCCCGGCCTCGTCCACGCCGGCCACCAGGCCGGGCACGTCCCAGCTCAGGCCGAGCTGGTCAGCCTTGGATGATTTTGGCGATGGCATCGGTGGCACGGCGTGCAGTATCGCGCCGAAGCAGGTGGTGGAGATCATCGAAACGCCGCCGCAGGGCCTCGGCGCGCTGCGGTGCGTCGAGCCAGCCGAGGACTTCGGCGGCCAGCGCTGCGGGCGTCGCGGCCTCCTGCAGCAGCTCGGGCACCACGAACTCGCCGCACAGGATGTTCGGCAGGCCCACCCACGGCTGGTAGCGCATGCGCTTCATGATGTGCCAGCTCAGCGGGTGCATGCGATAGGCGATCACCATGGGCCGCTTGAACAGCGCCGCCTCGAGCGTGGCGGTGCCGCTGGCGATCAGCGTTGCGTCGCAGGCGGCAAGCGCCTCGTGCGAGCGGCCTTCGAGCAGGAGGACGCCGGCGTCCGGGGCATGCCGTGCGACGAGCTCCTGCAGCCGAGCCCTCCAGCCGGGCGCCGCGGGCAGCACGAATCGCAGGGCCGGGCGCGAGGCGTGCATGCGCTGCACGGCTTCCAGGAACACGGGAGCTATGTGCTCGATCTCTGCACGCCGGCTGCCGGGCAGCACGGCGACTACGGCATCGCCCTTCGCCGACCCCGATCGAGTCGCGGCTCGCGTCACGTGGCGGCACGAGCGGGATCGCATCGGCCAGCGGATGACCGACGTAGGTGGCCGCCACGCCGTGGCGCTGCAGCAGCGCCGGCTCGAACGGGAACAGGCACAGGACGTGGTCGGTTCCTGCGGCGATGCGGGCCGCCCGGCCGCCGCGCCACGCCCAGATCGACGGGCAGACGAAGTGGATGGTCTTCAGGCCGGCCGCCTTCAGCCGGGCCTCCAGGCCCAGATTGAAATCGGGCGCGTCGATGCCGACGAAGGCGTCAGGCGGGTCGGCCGCCAGGCGGCCGGCCAGCTTCGAGCGGATGCCCGAGATCTCACGGTAGTGCCGCAACGCGTCGACATAGCCGTGCACGGCCAGGCGGTCATGCGGCCACCACGCTTCGAAGCCCTGCGCTGCCATGCGCGGCCCGCCGATGCCTTGCACGCGCAGCGTTGGCCAGCGCTCGCGCAGGCCGCTCAGCAGCAACCCGGCCAGCAAGTCGCCGGATGCCTCGCCGGCCACCATTCCCAGGCGCACGAGCCGCGCCTCAGCGCACGATGCCGCGCTTGGCGGCGGCAAGGAAGTCCAGCAGCAGCCGCACGTCGGCATCGCCGTCCGCCAGCGTGCCACTCAGCGAGCCGATCTCCCGCACAGCGTCGTCCAGGCTCAAGCTCTGCCGGTAAAGCAGGCGGTGCATGCGCTTGACCAGGGCGATGCGCTCGGCGGAGAAGCCGCGCCGGCGCAGCCCCTCGGCATTGATGCCGTGCACCGACAGCGGATTGCCGGCCACGGTCATGAACGGCGGCACGTCCTGTGACACGTGGGCCTGGAAACCGATCATGGCGTGGGGGCCGATGCGGGAGAACTGGTGCACGCCGGTGAGCCCGCCGACGATGGCCCAGTCGCCGACGTGGACGTGCCCGGCCAGGGTGGCGTTGTTGGCGAGGATGGTGCGGTGGCCGACCTGCACGTCGTGAGCGATGTGCACGTAGGCCATGATCCAGTTGTCGTCGCCGATGCGGGTCACGCCGGCGTCTTGCGCCGTGCCGCGGTTGAACGTGCAGAACTCGCGGATGGTGTTCCTGTCGCCGATGTGGAGCTGCGTCGGCTCGCCCCGGTATTTCATGTCCTGCGGCGCAGCACCGAGCGACGACGAAGGAAAGATCCGGTTGTCGCGACCGATGACCGTCGGTCCTTCGATCACGCAATGCGCGCCGACCTTGGTTCCGGCCCCGATCCGCACATCGGGACCGATCACGGCGTACGGGCCGACCTCCACCGTGTCGGCCAGCTCGGCCCCGGCATCCACGATGGCGGTGGGATGGACGGTCGCCACGGCGAGGTCAGGCGATGCGGCGCCGCGTGCAGGTGAGCTGCGCCTGCACCGCCACTTCTCCCGCCACGCTGGCGGCAGCGGTGAACTTGAAGATGCCCGCCTTCATGCGGTCCAGCGTGACGTCGAGGATGAGTTGGTCCCCCGGCTCCACCGGCCGCTTGAACCGCACGCCATCCGCAGCGGCGAAGTAGTAGATGGTGTTCTCGTCCGGCTCCTCCCCGAGCGTCTCGAACGACAGCACGGCGGCCGCCTGCGCCAGCGCCTCCAGCATCAGCACCCCCGGCATCACGGGCCGGTTGGGGAAGTGCCCGCCGAAGAACGGCTCGTTCATGGTGACGTTCTTCAACGCACGGATGCGCTTGCCGGACTCCATCTCCAGCACGCGGTCCACCAGCAGGAACGGATAGCGGTGCGGCAGCTTGCGCAGGATCTGGTGGATGTCGAGTGACGTCATGTCGTCTTCTTCTCGAGCGCTCGCAGGCGCTCGCGCAACGAGTGCAGGTGTCGCAGCGTGGCTGCGTTCTTCTCCCATGCGGCATTGTCGTCGAAGGGAAACACGCCGGTGTAGTGGCCCGGCTCCCGGATCGAGCGTGTGACGACCGTGGCCGCAGAAATGTTGACGTGGTCCGCCAGTTCGAGGTGCCCGAGGATCACCGCGCCACCGCCGACGGTGCAATGGGCGCCGATGCGCGCACTGCCCGCCACGCCGACGCAACCGGCCATGGCCGTGTGGGCGCCGATCCGAACGTTGTGGCCGATCTGGATGAGGTTGTCGAGCTTCACGCCGTCGCCGACGACGGTGTCTTCCAGCGCGCCTCGATCGATGCAGGTGTTGGCGCCGATCTCGACGTCGTTGCCGATGCGCACCGCGCCCAGCTGTTCGATCTTTTCCCACCGCCCCTGGGCCGGCGCGAAGCCGAAGCCGTCGGCGCCAATGACGACGCCCGAGTGCAAGATGCAGCGCTCGCCGACATGGCAATGGTCGCCGATCGTCACCCGCGGCGCCAGCCGCGTGAGCGTGCCGATGCTCGCGCCGCGGCCGACGTGCGACTGGGGTCCGACCACCGCCCCGGCCGCAATCTCGGCACCGGCAGCCACGAAGGCCAGCGCCCCGACAGACGCGCTGGGATGGACGAGCGCTCCATGCTCGACCACCGCGCTCGGGTGCACGCCGGCGGTGGCGGGCACGCGGGTCAAGTCGGCCCACCATTGGGTGAGCTTGGCGAAGTACAGATAGGGATCCGGCGTGACGATCGCCGAGCCGCGCGCCCGGGCGTCCTCGGCGCAGGCCGGGGCCACGATCACGCAGCCGGCTGCCGTGGCGGCCAGCTGCTGCCGGTATTTCGGGTGGGAAAGGAAGCTGATGGTGGACGGCGTCGCGCCTTCCAGGGGGCCGATGCGGTCGACGGCCAGAGCGGGGTCACCAACGAGATCGCCGCCCAGCCGGGCCACGATGTCGGCGAGGCGGAGTTCCGTCACGGGATCACTTGCCGGCGTTGAGCGCGTCGATCACCTTGCGGGTGATGTCGATGCGCGGGCTGGCGTGGATCGCGTCCTGCACGATCAAGTCGTACTTCTCGGTGTCGAAGATCTGCTTGATCACCCGATTGGCCCGCTCGACCACCACCGAAAGCTCTTCGTTCTTGCGCTGGTTGAGGTCTTCCTGGAACTCGCGGCGCTTGCGCTGGAACTCGCGATCCTGGTCGAGCAGCTCCCGCTGGCGACGGCTGCGCTCCGACTCGGAGAGCGTGGGAGCGTCCTTCTCGAGCTTGTCACCGGCCGCTTTCAGGCGGCTGGCCTGGTCGGCAAGTTCCTTCTCACGCTTGCCGAATTCGGCTTGCAGGCGCGTCTGGGCAGCCTTGGCAGGGTTGGCATCGCGCAGCACCTGCTCGCTGTTCACGTAGCCGATCTTCAGTTCCTGCGCTTGCGCCAGCGTGGCCGCGGCCGCCAGGGCAGCCGCGATGGCCACGGACTTCAACACCGTCATGTTCATCAGAACGCAGTCCCGATCTGGAATTGGAATTCCTCGATTCTATCTTTTGGCTCTTTGCGCAGGGGCTTGCCGTAGCTGACCTTCAAAGGCCCCACCGGGGATATCCATGACAAGCCGATTCCCGCCGACGAACGCAAGGTGGACATATCCACCTTCTCGTGCTCGGCCCATACGTTGCCGGCATCGGCAAACAGGAAGACCCGGAGCGTCTTGTCGGTGCCCGACCCCGGCACGGGGACGTAGAGCTCGGCGTTGAGGTTCAGGCGGCGATTGCCGCCGATGTAGCCCCCGGTCGGGTCCACGACACCAAGGGATCCCTGGTCGAAGACGCGTACCGATCCAAGGCCGCCCCCGTAGAAGTTCTTGAAGACCGGGAACGGCTTGTCCCCCAGCCCCTCGCCCACGCCCACCTCCGCGTTCAGCCCCAGGGTGAATCTGTTGGTGATCGGGATGTACTGCTGGTACTGCGCATTGACCCGCACGAAGTTCACGTCACCGGCCGGCGACCACTCGAGGTTGACGCGCTGGTAGCGGCCGTTGGTTGGAACGAGCGCACTGTCTCGCTGGTCACGAGCCCATCCGATGGTCAGTGGCAAGGACGTGCTGCGCTCGCCGAAGATGTCGCGGTGGCGGAGATAGGCCAGCGGCATGTTGTTGTCGCCGTTGATCCGGATCTGCTCGACGCCGATGCCGAAGAACACGGTATCGAACTCCGAGAACGGCACGCCGAAGCGGATGGAAGCGCCCGGCGTGGCGACCTGGTAGCCGAATTCGCTCAGGTTCAGCGGCCGGCTGGTCCGGTAGTAGACCTCGAAGGCGCGAGAGATGCCGTCGATCGTGAAGTACGGGTCGATGGAGGTGAAGGCCAGGGCTCGGCTGCTGCTGCTCGTGTTGACCTCGATACCGAGGTAGTTGCCGCTGCCGAACACGTTCTCCTGCTTGATCGACGCAGTGAACGACAGCTTTTCGGCGCTGGAGTACCCCGCGCCGACGAGCAGGTTGCCGGTGGGCTTCTCCTCCACGGTGAAGGTCAGGTCGACCTGGTCGTCCGCGCCGGGGACCTCGTTGGTCTCGACGGTGACCTCCTGAAAGAAGCCCAGGCGGTCCACGCGGTCACGCGAAAGCTTGATCCGCTGGCCGTCGTACCAGGAGGACTCGAACTGCCGGAACTCGCGCCGCACGACCTCGTCGCGCGTGCGCGTGTTGCCCGAGACGTTGACGCGCCGAACGTACACCCGCCGCTGCGGTGCTGCCGTGATGACGACGGCGACCTGGCCGGTCGCGCGATCGATCTCGGGGCGCGGCTCCACGCGTGCAAAGGCGTACCCGTAGCGGCCGAAGACCTCGCTGAAGCGACGTGCCGTGTCTGCCACGTCCTGCGAGCGGTACGGCTCGCCCGGGCGGATCTGCACGGCGTCGCGGAACTCATCCTCCTTGCCGAGGTAGTCGCCTTCGAGTCGAACCCCCGTGACGGTGTAGGGCTGCCCCTCGCGAACGGTGATCGTGATCGTGATGCTCTGCTTGTCGGGCGAGATGGTGACCTGGGCCGATTCGACGTTGAATTCGAGGTAGCCCCGGTTCGTGTAGTACGCCCTCAGGGTCTCGAGATCGGCATTGAGCTTGGCCCGGGAGTACCGGTCGTTCTTCGTGTACCACGTCAGCCAGCCGCTCGTCGTCTGCTCCAGAAGTCCGCGCAGCGTGCCTTCCGAGAAGGCCTTGTTGCCGAGAATGCGGATTTCCTTGATCTTGGCAGCGTCGCCCTCGACCATCGTGAAGGTCACGTTGACACGATTGCGTTCGAGCGGCGTGACGGTGGTCACCACCTCCGCCCCGTAGAGGCTGCGGGAGAGATACTGGCGCTTGATCTCCTGCTCCGCGCGATCGATCACCGCACGGTCGAACGGCAGGCCCTCGCCGATGCCGGCGTCGCGCAGCGACTTCGTGAGCGTGTCGCGGTCGAACTCCTTCAGGCCGACGAAGTTCACCGAGGCGATGACAGCACGCTCCGACACCACCACTACCGCAACATCGCCGTCGATCTCGATGCGCACGTCGGTGAAGAGCCCCGTGGCGAACAACGCGCGCAGTGCAGCGGCGCCCTTCTCGTCGTTGTAGGTGTCGCCGATGCGGAAAGGCAGCGACGCGAAGACGGTGCCTGGGTCGGTGCGTTGGAGGCCCTCGATGCGGATGTCCTTGAGGACGAAGGGCTCGACGGCGCCCGCGCTGAAGGAGGTCGGACACTGCGAGGAAGGCCACGCAGGCCGCGACGGGCCGCAGCATGCTCGGGGCTGAAGGAAAGTGCATCGGGCGGGTTAGTGCAGGCCCAGCAAGCGGGCCACGTCGTTGGACAAGGCGAGGGACATCAGGAGCAGCATGATCAGCGCGCCACCGCGCTGCAGCCACTTGAGCCACCAATCGGAAACCGGGCGACCGGTCACAGCCTCGAAAATGTAATACATCAGGTGCCCGCCATCGAGCATCGGCAGGGGCAGCAGGTTCAGCACACCCAGGCTGACGCTGACGAGCGCGAGGAACCCGAGGTAGTAGGCCAGGCCTTGTTGCGCAGACTGACCGGCGTAGTCGGCGATGGTCAAGGGGCCGGACAGGTTCTTCAGCGACGCCTCTCCGATGAGCATGCGCCCCAGCATCTTCACCGTGAGCGACGAGACCTCCCAGGTCCGCGAGGCGCCTTGGACCAGTCCGTCGACGGCACCGTAGCGGACCTTGACCATCTCCGGAGGCCGGCCCACGTAGGCGTCGATCCTGCCGATCCGTTCGGCGCCGTCGCTGTGCACTCGCGGCTGCACCTCCAGTTCCAGCAGGCGGCCACCACGCTCGATCTGCCAGCGCATCGTGGCGGCCTGCGCATCGCGGGCGCTGGCGCGAATGCGCTCCAGCAGCGCCCCTGCATCGGTGATGGTCTGGCCATCGACCCGCAGCACGCGATCTCCGGCCTGCAGCCCGGCCTTGGCCGCCGGACCGTCGGGAACCACTTCCCCCATGACGGCTTCGCGGAACGGCGATCCGATGCCGATGCGCCGGATGAGCGCCGCGTCGACGTCGTTGGCACCGAGCTTGTCAAGCGGCAGCACCAGCGTGCGGGAACCCCGGCCGTCGGCATCGCTCACCATCAGCCGCAGCGCCTCGCCGCGCAGCGTCGCCTGCGTCACTTGCCAGCGCAGCTCGGGCAGCGAACGGAGCTCATCCCAATCCTGGCCGTCGGAGGACGTGGCGCGCACCCAGTCGCCGGCTCGCAGGCCCGCGTGTTCCGCCAGGCTGGCGGCCACGGGGGCACCGAGCACGGCCTTGGGTTCGTCCACGCCGATCCAGTGGGAGCCGGCATAGAGCAGCACCGCGAGCACGAGGTTGGCGGCCGGGCCCGCCGCAACGATGGCTGCGCGCTGACCGAGCGACTTGTTGTTGAAGGCCAGTGCGCGCTCGTGCGGTGCAACGGGGCCTTCGCGCTCGTCGAGCATGCGCACGTAGCCGCCCAGCGGCAGGGCGGACAGCACGAACTCGGTGGAGTCCGGCGTCCGCTGCCGCCGCAACACGACGCGGCCGAAACCCACCGAGAAGCGCAGGACCTTGACGCCGCACGCGCGAGCCACACGGTAGTGGCCCCACTCGTGCACGATGATCAGCACGCCCAGCGTGACGAGAAAGGCGATCACGGTGATCATCGGACAAGCTCCTTCACCAGGCCTTGCGCATGCCGGCGCGCTCGCGCGTCGAGCGCGAGCAGTTCTTCGACCCCCGCAGCGGCCGCCAGTGCCGGGACGACGGCATCGACAGTCCCGGCGTTCACGCGGTGGATCGCCGGGTAGTCGATCGTGCCCGCCAGGAAGGCCGCCACGGCTTCCTCGTTGGCCGCATTCAGCACGGCGCTGCAGCCGTCCCGGCCGTGCAGCGCGTCGTAAGCGAGCTGCAGGCCGGGAAAGCGCCGTGCGTCGGGCGCCTCGAACGTGAGCGGCCCGATCGACAGCAGATCCAGCGCAGGGGCGCCGGACTCCACCCGCTGCGGAAAGGACAGGCCGAATGCGATGGGCACGCGCATGTCCGGCGTGCCCATCTGCGCGAGCACTGAAGCGTCACGGCACACGACCATGGAATGCACGATGCTCTGCGGATGGATCACGACGCGAATCCGCTCCGGCGGAAGATCGAACAGCCAGTGGGCCTCGATCACTTCCAGCGCCTTGTTCATCATGGTCGCCGAATCGACCGAGATCTTGCGGCCCATCACCCAGTTCGGGTGCGCGCAGGCTTCGTCGGGCGTGATACGCGCCATCGTGGAGGGATCGCGCGTGCGGAACGGACCGCCGGACGCCGTCAGCACGATGTGGTCGATCAGCGCCGGCCATGCGGTGCGGTCGGGCGGCAGGCATTGGAAGATGGCCGAGTGCTCGCTGTCTATCGGAAGCAGCAGGGCGCCGCCTTCACGCACTGCGCGCATGAAGTGAGCCCCGCCGACCACCAGCGCCTCCTTGTTGGCCAGCAGCAGCCGCTTGCCCGCCCGTGCCGCGGCCAGGCAGGGCGCCAGGCCGGCAGCGCCGACGATGGCCGCCATCACCGTGTCTACTTCGGGATGGGCGGCAAGCTGCGCCAGCGACTGGGTGCCGTCCAGCACTTCAGTGCGTGATCCCCGCTCGCGCAGCGCAGCGCGAACCGCGCGCGCCTGGTCGGCGCCCGGAACGGCGGCAAATCGCGGAGAGTGGCGCAAGCACTGCACCACCAGGTCGTCGACGCGATGGAATGCGCTGAGCGCGAACACCTCGAATCGCTCGGGATGGCGCGCGGCGACATCCAGCGTGCTGCAGCCGACGGATCCCGTGGAGCCGAGGACGCAAAGCCGTTGGCGAGGGCCCGTCCCGTTCATCGGGTCACCAGGGCGAGGGCGAGAGGAAACACCGGGAGCAGCGCATCGATGCGATCCAGGAAGCCGCCATGGCCCGGCAGCAGCGCGCTGCTGTCCTTCGCTCCTGCCGCGCGCTTCACGAGCGACTCGAACAGGTCGCCGACCACGCTCATGCCAGTGAGCGCCGCGATCGCGATGAGCGATGCAGCGAGGCCGAGCCGCTGCGACAGCACGGTGTACAGGCTGGGCGAGTCGAAGCCCCATGCACGATCGGCCTGGATCCAGGCCAGCGCCAGCACGAGTGCGGCCGCCATGCCGCTGGCCACACCTTCCCAGCTCTTGCCGGGGCTGATGGCCGGGGCAAGCTTGCGGCGCCCGAACCGGCGCCCTCCGAAATAGGCCGCGATGTCGGCCACCCAGACCAGGCAGAACACCGAAAGCAGGAAGTTGACGCCGGCCACCTTGGCGTGGCCGAGGGCGAGCCACGCCGTCCACAGAAGCACCACGCCGAGCACCCAGCGCAGCGCTTCGGGCCAACGGGGCCATGCGTTCGGTCCGGCACGCAGCACGAGGGGCCCTCCGACGACCCACGCTGCCGCCACGGCCCACCACACCGGCGCTGGAGCACCCACGCTCAGCAGCGTGTAGGCCGCGGCACCGCCGGCCAGGGCAACCACCAACGCCAGCGCCAGCGCGACGCCGCCGCTCGCGCCGTTGAGGCGACCCCATTCCCAGGCCGCTGCGCTCACAGCGGCCAGGGTGAGAAAGATGAAGGGGCGCGCATCGTCGAGGAGCAGCGCAGGCAGCAAGATGGCCAGCAGGACGACGGCGGTGATGACACGCTGCTTGAGCATCCGGACCGAACCCTCAGGCCGCCCCTGCGGAGACCGCGGGCTCGGGCTTCACGCCGCCGAATCGGCGATCCCGCGCGGCATACGCCGACAGCGCCGCATCGAGGTCCGCCTCGCCGAAGTCCGGCCAGAGGCAGTCCGTGAAGACCAGCTCCGAGTAGGCCGCCTGCCAGAGCAGGAAGTTGCTGATGCGCACTTCGCCGCCGGTGCGGATGAACAGATCCGGGTCCGGCGCGTAGGCCATGGCCATGAAGGAGGAGAGCCTGGCCTCGTCCAGATCGGCAGAGCTCACCCCGGCATCGATGGCGCGCCGGCACGCCTGAAGCACGTCCCAGCGGCCTCCGTAGTTGAACGCGACCGACAGCGTGATGCGCCGGTTGTGCTCCGTGGCGCGCTCGGCCTGGTCCCAGGCGGCGCGCACCTTGTCGGACACGGCCGCTCGATCACCCACGATGCGGATGCACACGCCTTCCTTCGCCAGCTTCGTCAGGTACTTCGACACCGCCACCAGGACGAGCCCCATGAGGCCGGACACCTCCTCGGTCGGGCGCTTCCAGTTCTCCGACGAGAACGCGAACACGGTGAGGTACTCGATCCCGCGATCGGCACAGGCCTGCACGGTGCGCACGAGCGCGTCCACGCCCTGCTTGTGGCCGAAGAAGCGCGGCAGGAAGCGCTTGCGCGCCCAGCGGCCGTTGCCGTCCATCACGATCGCCACGTGGCGGGGCATCTGCATCGAAGGGGGAAGATCGCGATCCACGCTGCGTGCCGTCAGACCGCCAGGATCTCGGCTTCCTTGCCGTGGATGAGGCGATCAATTTCCGCCACCGTCCGGTCGGTGAGCTTCTGCACCTCGTCCTGGGCACGGCGCTCCTCGTCTTCGGTGGCCTGCTTGTCCTTGAGAAGTTTCTTCAGGTGCTCGTTGGCGTCGCGGCGCAGGTTGCGGACGGCGATCTTGGCTTCCTCGCCCGAGTGCCGGACGACCTTGGTCAGCTCCTTGCGCCGCTCTTCGGTGAGTGCGGGCATCGGCACGCGCAGCAGGTCGCCCTGCGACGCCGGATTCAGCCCGAGGTCGCTCTCTCGAATCGCCTTCTCGATCTTCGAGCCCATGCCCTTTTCCCAGGGCTGCACGCTGATCGTGCGCGCATCGAGCAGGGTGACGTTGGCCACCTGGCTGATGGGCACCATCGAGCCGTAGTACTCGACGTGCACCTGGTCGAGCAGCCCCGGGTGCGCACGCCCGGTGCGGATCTTCATCAGCTCCTGCTTGAACGCCTCGATCGACTTGGCCATCTTCTGCTCGGCCGTCTTGCGGATGTCTGCGATCGTCATGACCGACTCCTTGCCTGTCGGCAGCTACACGTGGACGAGTGTGCCTTCGTCCTCGCCCAGCACCACACGCTTCAACGCGCCGGGCTTGAAAATGGAAAACACCTTGATCGGCAGCTTCTGGTCCCGGCACAACGCGAACGCCGTGGCATCCATGACCTGCAGGTTGCGCGAGATCGCCTCGTCGAACGTGATGTTCGCGTAGCGGGTGGCGTCCGGAGTCTTGTTGGGATCGGCGCTGTAGACACCGTCGACCTTCGTCGCCTTGAGCACGATCTCGGCGCCGATCTCCGCCCCGCGCAGGGCAGCGGCGGTATCGGTCGTGAAGAAGGGATTGCCGGTGCCCGCCGCGAACACGACGACCTTGCCCTCCTCGAGGTACTGCAGCGCCTTCGGCCGCACGTAGGGCTCCACCACCTGCTCGATGCCGATGGCCGACATCACGCGGGCGGTCATGCCCTCCAGCCGCATGGTGTCCGCCAGCGCGAGCGCATTCATGACGGTCGCGAGCATGCCCATGTAGTCGGCAGTGGCCCGGTCCATGCCGACCGAGCCGCCGGCGACGCCGCGAAAGATGTTGCCGCCGCCGATGACGACCGCCACCTCGCAACCGAGCTTGGTCACTTCCTGCACTTCGCGAACGATGCGCACGATCGTCGCGCGATTGATGCCGTAGGCATCGTCGCCCATGAGGGCCTCCCCCGACAGCTTGAGCAGGATGCGCTTGTAGGCCGGCATGCGCGGTTCTTTCGAGTGAAGGTGGAGGAGTGTAAGTGCCTTACTGGCCCTTGGCGGCGGCGACCTGGGCGGCCACTTCGGCAGCGAAGTCGTCGGTCTTCTTCTCGATGCCTTCGCCGACGACATACAGCGTGAAGCCCTTGACCGTGGTCGAGGCGCCCTTGAGCATCTGCAGCACCGTCTGCTTGTCGTTCTTCACGAACGCCTGATCGAGCAGCGACACCTCCTTGAGGTACTTCTGCACCGAGCCCTCGACCATGCGCGCCACGATGTCGGCCGGCTTGCCCGACTCGGCGGCCTTCTCGCTGGCGATCTTGCGCTCCTTCTCGATCAGCTCGGCCGGCACGTCCGCCGACGACAGCGAGACCGGCTTCATGGCCGCCACGTGCATGGCCACGTCCTTGGCGGCGGTCTCGTCGCCGTCGAACTCGACGATCACGCCGATGCGCGTGCCGTGAAGATAGCTGGCCAGCTTGCCGCCGCCTGCGTAGCGCCTGAAGCGCCGGATGGTCATGTTCTCGCCGATCTTGCCGATCAGGCCGCGGCGCACGTCCTCGACCGTGGGGCCGAAGCCGTCCTGCGACAAGGGCAGGCTCGACAGCGCGGCGACGTCGGCCGGGTTCTTGTCGGCCACGAGTTGCGCGCAGGAGCGCGCGAAGGCCAGGAACGAGTCGTTCTTGGAAACGAAGTCGGTTTCGCAGTTGATCTCGATCAGCGCCCCGGTCGTGCCGGCGACCGATGCGGCGACGACGCCCTTCGGCCGTGATGCGCGACGCCGCCTTGCCGGCCTTGCTGCCGAGCTTGACGCGCAGGATCTCCTCGGCGCGGCCGAGGTCGCCCTCCGCTTCGGTCAGCGCCTTCTTGCACTCCATCATCGGCGCGTCGGTCTTGGCGCGCAGCTCGGCCACCATGCTTGCAGTGATTGCGGGCATCTTGAATCTCCGTCTATGAAAAGAGGGGCTGTGACAGCCCCTCGGTGCGCGTCCGTTCGGGGCCGTCGTCAGGCGTCTTCGTTGACCTCGACGAACTCGTCGCCGCCGGCAGCCGCTTGAGCCACCTCCTGCGTGGCATTTGCCTTGCCTTCGAGCACTGCATCGGCCACCGCGCGCGCGTACAGCGCCACGGCCTTGGCCGAGTCGTCGTTGCCGGGGATCACGTAGTCGATGCCGATCGGCGAGTGGTTGCTGTCGACGATGCCGATGATGGGAATGCCGAGCTTCTTCGCTTCCGCGACGCGATCTTGTGATAGCCGACGTCGATGACGAACAGCGCATCGGGCAGCGCGTTCATGTCGGCGATGCCGCCGATGTCCTTCTCGAGCTTGGCGATCTCACGCTGGAACATCAGCGCTTCCTTCTTGATGGACGGCTCCGTGCCGGCCTCCACCTGGGCCTGCATGTCCTTGAGCTTCTTCAGCGAACCCTTCACGGTCTTGAAGTTGGTGAGCATGCCGCCGAGCCAGCGCTGGTCGACGAACGGCATGCCGCTGCGGCGCGCTTCCTCGGCGATGACCTCGCGCGCCTGGCGCTTGGTGCCGACCATCAGGATCGTGCCGCGCTTGCTCGCGAGCTGGCGCACGAACTTCATCGCATCCTCGAAGAGCGGCTGCGTCTTCTCGAGGTTGATGATGTGGATCTTGTTGCGATGGCCGTAGATGAAGGGGGCCATCTTGGGGTTCCAGAAGCGCGTCTGGTGTCCGAAATGGACACCGGCTTCCAGCATTTCACGCATGGCGACGGGCATGAGAGCTCCAAAGGTTGGGTCTAGAATCCGGCACGAATTGCGATGGCCCCTGTTGAACGACGGGATCGGTCGCAACACCTTCAGCTGCCGGCTTCGCGAGTGGTTTGTCTGCGCACACCGCACGGCACACCGCACGGAAAAAACCCGGAGCGTACCCCGGCGCGGACAAACCCGCGAAGTATACCAGCCCGATGTCTCTCTCCCGGCACGCGTTGCCAGCAAGCGCATGAAGAGCGTGGCCGTGATCGGCGCCGGCATCGTCGGCGTCACGACCGCCTACGAACTGGCCGCCGACGGCTGCGAGGTCACCGTCTTCGAACGGCGTGCAAGCGTCGCGGCGGAGACCAGCTTCGCCAATGCAGGCGTGATCGCACCCGGCTACGTCACGCCCTGGGCCGCGCCCGGCATGCCCGCCAAGGTGTTTCGGCACCTGCTTCGCCGCCACGCGCCGGTCCGGCTGGCCGGCGTCCCTGATGCGGCAACGCTGCGCTGGATGTGGCGGTGGTGGCGGGCATGCCAGCCCGGGCACCTATGCCGCCAACCGGCCGCAACCTGCACCGGCTGGCCATCTACAGCCGGGACCGCCTCCACAAGCTGGCCGCGGCCCACAAGCTCGACTACGAGCGCGCCGAGGGCTTCCTGGTGCTTCTGCGGGACGCCTCCGACCTGGCGCTGGCCCGATCCGGGCTCAAGGTGCTCGCCGAGCTGGGGGTGCCGTTCCATCTCGTCGATGCCGCCCGCTGCCGCCAGATCGAGCCCGGCCTGAATGCGGACACCGCACTGCACGCCGGCATCCACCTCCCGCACGGATGAAGTCGGGAACTGCCGCCAGTTCGCCCACCGCCTCAAGACGGAAGCGGTGCGACAGGGCGTCACGCTTCCAGTTTGGGTGCGGCGTGACGGCAATCACTCCCGGCCCTCGCCCGCAAGTGCACTTCCGGTCCACGGCAGGACGATGCCACGCCAGCCGGTCTGTTCGACGCGGTGGTGGTGTGCGCCGCGCTGGGCGCTCAGCGAGCTGCTGTCGCCCCTGCGCCTGCGCCTACCCCTTGCGCCGGTGTACGGCTACTCCGTCACGGCACCGTTGCGCACTTTCGAGTCGTACCCCGACATCGGGCCGCGGGCCGCAGTGATGGACGAGCGATACAAGGTCGCCATCAGCCGTCTCGGCAGCCGGATTCGCGTCGCCGGCGGAGCCGAGCTCGGCGGAGTCGCTCGAACGGCACGACGCCGCCGCGGTCGCCACCCTCTACAAGGTGCTCGACGACTGGTACCCCGGCTCCGCACAGCGGGGACAGGTGCAAACCTGGAAAGGCGCCCGACCGATGCTGCCGGACGGGCCCCCGGTCATCGGCGCCAGCGGGCGTCCGGGCCTCTGGGTCAACCTCGGCCACGGGTCGAGCGGATGGGCGCTCGCATGCGGCTGTGCGCGAGTCGTGGCGGATCTCATCGCAGGACGCGAAGCGGCGATCGACATTCGAGGGCTCGGTATCGAGCGTCTCGGGTAGCCGGCCGTCGCGGTCGCACAAGCGAGCGGCGGCAGCACAATGCCCGCATGCCGACCGCCCTGCCCCAACGTGTCACGCCTTTGCTCGGCCGGCCTTTTCATCGCATCGAGTCCACGCGGCGGATCGAACGGACTGCCCTTGCCGGCCATCCCTCGCATGCACTGATGCGCCTCGCCGGCGCGGCGGTGGCCCGGCTCGCCCTTGCCGTAGCGCCCCATGCCGGCCGAGTGTGGGTAGTCGCCGGGCCGGGCAACAACGGCGGCGACGGCCTGGAAGCCGCGGTCCACCTGATTGCCGCCGGGCGCCGGGTCCACGTCACCCTGCTGGCCGATGCCGCCCGCCTGCCCGCCGACGCAAGTGCCGCGCTCGCCCGTGCCGGCAACGCAGGCGTCACGTTCGGAGACACGGCGCCGAACCTGGCAGCCGACGACCTCGCCATCGACGGACTGCTCGGCATCGGGGCATTGCGCGCTCCTGAAGGCGCCCTGCGCGAGGCGATCTCCCACCTGAACACCGTCACCGCACCGGTGCTGGCGATCGACCTGCCGTCCGGCCTCCATCCGGACAGCGGAGCGCTGCTCGGCGACGTGGCGGTGCAGGCGCGCCACACGCTTGCACTGCTGACGATCAAGCCGGGCCTCTTCACCGCGCAAGGACGCGACCATGCGGGAGCGGTGTGGCACGACACGCTCGGAGTCGAGGCCGGCAGTGGCGACGGCTGGCTCTGCGGCCGCGAACGCCTGGCGGGAGTCATGCAACGCCGGCGGCACGCCGCGCACAAGGGCCACTTCGGCGACGTGCTCGTGATCGGCGGCGCACGAGGGAATGGCGGGCGCCGGCTTGCTGGCGGCACGGGCCGCCTTGGCGCTGGGCGCGGGTCGCACCTTCGCGGTCCTGCTCGACGCCGGGCTGCCGCCGATCGACAGCGCCTGTCCCGAACTGATGTTCCGTCGCCCAGGCTGGGCGCTCCAGCCGGGCGTCCTGGCCGCTGCCACGGTCGTGTGCGGTTGCGGGGGCGCAGACGCGGTGCGAGAGATGCTGCCCGTGGTGCTGCATCATGCTGATCGACTGGTGCTGGATGCCGATGCACTGAACGCCATCGCGGCCGACGCGGCATTGCCTCCGCTCGTGCGTTCACGCGGCGCGCGCGGGCATCCCACCATCGCCACCCCCCACCCTCTCGAGGCAGCGCGGCTGCTCGGCACCGATGCAAAGGCTGTTCAGACCGACCGCCTCGCCGCTTGCCATGCCCTGGCCATGCAGCTCGACTGCTGCGTCCTGCTCAAAGGCTCCGGCACGGTCCTGTGCGCACCGAATGCTTCGCCCATCATCAATACGACCGGCAACGCGCTGCTGTCCACTGCGGGCACCGGTGACGTGCTGGCCGGCGCCATCGGCTCGCTCTGGGCTCAGAACCCGGGCGTCGCGCCGCTCGACGTGGCCGCCGCGTCGGCCTGGCTGCACGGTGCCGCCGCGGACGACGCGCAGGGCGCCGGCGCACGCACGCCGCTGACGCGCCTCCCGCCTGATCGACGCGATGCTCGCTCAGGCCGATCGAGGCCGCCCGAGCCCTAGCGCTTTGCGCGGGCGCTGGCTGGCCGCCTTGGCGGAAGCGCTGCGGGTCGCTCTTCCGCGCGCCCGGCGCCGCGCCGGCCACCCGGGCGCGGGCGGCAGAGCGTTCCGCACGGGCGGCCTCGCGCACGGCGGCCAGCTCGTCCGCGGCGCCGCGCCCTGCACCGGCCTTGTCGCGCTGACCGCGCGACAGCAGGCGCTCGGCCTCCCCTTCGCGCACCATTCGAAAGTCGATCTTCCGTCCGTCGAGATCCACCCGGCTGACCTGCACGCGCACGCGAGCGCCCACGGTGTATCGGATGCCGGTGCGCTCGCCACGGAGTTCCTGGCGCAGTTCGTCGAAGCGGTAGTACTCGCCGCCGAGCTCGCTGATGTGCACGAGCCCGTCGACGTAGAGCGCATCGAGCGTCACGAACAGGCCGAAGCTCGTCACTGCGCTCACGGTGCCGGCGTACTCCTCGCCCAGGTGCTCGCGCATGAAGCGGCACTTCAGCCAGGCCTCCACGTCTCGCGAAGCTTCGTCGGCTCGGCGCTCGTTGGCGCTGCAATGCGCCCCCGCCAGCTCCCAGCGCTCGGCTTCGTCATGGCTCGGCTTGGGCGGCTTGCCGCCCTTGCGCACCCGGGGAGCATCCTCGGTGAGCCCCGTGCCGAGGTGGTAGCGCTTGCCGTGCAGCAGCGCCTTGATCACACGATGCACGAGCAAGTCGGGGTAACGCCGGATAGGGCTCGTGAAGTGCGTGTAAGCGACGTACGCCAGGCCGAAGTGCCCGCTGTTGATCGCGGTGTAGATCGCCTGCTGCATCGAACGAAGCAGCATGGCGTGGATCTGTACCGCATCCGGCCGGTCCTTCGTGGCCTGCGCAATTGCCTGGAACTCGGCCGGCGTCGGGTCGTCGCTGAGGCCGGCGCCCACGCCCATCGTGCGCAGGTAGTTCTGCAGCGTCACCTTCTTCTCTGGCGTCGGCCCTTCGTGCACCCGATACAGCGCGGGATGCTTGGCACGCTCGATGAAATCGGCGGCGCACACGTTGGCGGCGAGCATCGTCTCCTCGATCAGACGGTGCGCATCGGTGCGAACGCGCGGCACGATCTTCTCGATGCGCCCGTTGTCGTCGCAGACGATCTGCGTCTCGGTAGTCTCGAAGTCGACCGCGCCGCGCTTCGAGCGCTGGCGCAACAGTGCCCGGTACACCTCGTGCAGGTTCAGCAGGTGCGGAACCAGCTCGCCGCGCTTGACGGCTTCCGGCCCCCGGGTGTTGGCCAGGATCGCCGCGACCTCCGTGTAGGTCAGCCGGGCGTGAGAGTGAATGACTGCCGGAAAGAACTGGTAGGCATGGATCTCGCCGTCGGCGCTCACCAGCATGTCGCACGCCAGCGCCAGGCGGTCCTCGCCGGGGTTCAGCGAGCACAGCCCGTTGGAGAGCTTCTCCGGCAGCATGGGGATCACGCGCCGCGGAAAGTAGACCGACGTCGCGCGCTCGTAGGCGTCCTCGTCGAGCGGCTCGCCCGGCTTCACGTAGTGGCTCACGTCCGCGATCGCGACGACGAGCCGGAAGCCGGAGAAGGCCGACTTGCCGCGGCCCGTCTTCACCGGCTCGCAGTAGACCGCATCATCGAAGTCGCGCGCGTCCTCGCCATCGATCGTCACGAGCGGCACGTCGGTGAGAAGGATGCGCTGGCGCTTGTCGACCGGCCGCACCTTGTCGGGCAGCTGCGCCGCCTGCGCCACCGTCTCGGAAGAGAACCGGTGCGGCACCTCGTACTTGCGCACCGCGATCTCGATCTCCATGCCGGGGTCATCGATCTCGCCGAGAACCTCCGTCACGCGCCCGACGGGCTGCGAGAACATCGACGGCGGCTCCGTCAGCTCGATCGCAACGACCTGGCCCGCCGTTGCGTCCGCGATCGCGTTCTTCGGAATGAGAATGTCCTGACCGTACCGTCGATCCTCCGGCGCGACGAGCCACACCCCGTTCTCGTGCAGCAGCCGGCCGATGATCGGCGTCCTGCGCCGCTCGAGGATGTCCATGATGCGGCCCTCGGGCCGGCCCTTGCGGTCGTAGCGCACGATGCGCACGCGCACGCGGTCGCGATGAAGCACGGCCCGCATCTCCTGAGGGGACAGGTAGACGTCCGACTCGCGGTCATCGCGCAGAAGGAATCCATGGCCGTCGCGGTGGCCCTGGACGATGCCCTCCACTTCGCTCATCAGTGCGGCGCCGAGGGCGGGCGCTGGGTTTGGTGTTGCTGTTTTGATGGTAGGATCCGGGTTTGCCTGAAAGCCCAGGTGGCGGAATTGGTAGACGCACTAGTTTCAGGTACTAGCGGGTAACTCCGTGGAGGTTCGAGTCCTCTCCTGGGCACCAAAATATAAGGCCAGCAGCAAGCTGGCCTTATTTCATTGTGTCTGGGAATCGTCTCGCTCAGATCGCAAACTTGCGAGCGAGGCCTTCGAGCCGAAGGCCGTCGTACTCCTCGAACGGCTGGTGGATCCAGGGGCTCGTGGGCAGCATCTCGACGTAGTAGTCGGGCGTATAGCTCGACACTCCCTTGGTCCAGATGACCGCGGAGCGAAGCTCGCTGATGGATGGCATGCCGCGCAGGCGGTCGACGACGGCGCGCAGCGTGATCCCGGAGTCCGAGAGGTCGTCGACCAGCAGCACGCGTCCCGCCAGTTCTCCGCGCGGCAGGGTGATGTACTTCGCCATGTCGAGGCGACCCTGGATCGTGCCCGTCTCGGCGCGATAGGAGCTCGTCGACATGATCGCCAGCGGCTTGTCGAACAGCCGCGAGAGCACGTCGCCCGGCCGCATGCCGCCTCGAGCCAGGCAAAGGATCTGATCGAACGCCCACCCGGACGCATGCACCTTCAGCGCCAGCCGCTCGATGAGCATGTGGTACTCGTCCCAGGAGACGTAGAGATGTTTGCCGTCGTCGGTGAGCATGGCGTACCTATGCCTTGTAAGGGTGACGCAGCAGGATCGTGTGTTCACGATCCGGGCCGGTGGAGACCATGTCGATCGGCGCACCGATGCACGCCTGCACTCGCTCCAGGTACAGGCGAGCATTGCGCGGCAGCTGGTCCCACTGAGTGAGGCCCGCAGTGCTTTCCTTCCATCCCGGGAACGTCTCGTACTCGGGCTTGCAGGCAACGATGTCGTCAGCGTCCAGGGGCAGGATGTCCACCGCCTTGCCGTGCAGTCGGTAGCCGACGCAGATCTTGATCTCGTCCAGGCCGTCCAGCACGTCGAGCTTGGTGATGCACAGCCCTGAAACGCCATTGATGATGATCGCCCGCTTCAGCGCCGCCGCGTCGAGCCAGCCGCAGCGCCTTGCGCGGCCCGTCACGGTGCCGCGCTCCTGGCCCACGGCGGACAGGTGGTGGCCCACGGTGCCGGGCTCGTCGATCGGCAGTTCGGTCGGGAACGGACCGGCGCCGACTCGGGTCGTGTACGCCTTGGTGATGCCCAGGATGTAGTGGAGCACGTCCGGGCCGACGCCGGAGCCGGCCGCGGCGTTGCCGGCGACGCAGTTGCTGGAGGTCACGTACGGGTAAGTGCCGTGGTCGATGTCCAGGAGCGTGCCCTGCGCTCCTTCGAAGAGAAGGTTCGCACCTTCGGCATTGGCCCTGTGCAGCCGGTATCCCACGTCTGCCATCAGCGGCTGGAGCTCCCGGGCGACCTTCATTGCGAGGTCGAAGATGGGCTCAAACGCCAGCGCCTGTTGACTTCAGGTAGCCGGTCAGCGCGAAATTGTGCAACTCGAGCAGCTCGCGCAACTTGCCGGCGAAACGGTCCGGGTGCTTCAGGTCCTGCACGCGCAAAGCGCGCCGCGCCACCTTGTCTTCGTACGCCGGGCCGATGCCCTTGCCTGTCGTGCCGATCTTGCCTGCCCCGCTGGTCTCTCGAGCCGACTCGCGGGCCATGTCCACCTGGACGTGAAATGGAAGGATCAGCGGACACGACTCGCTCAGGAACAGGCGGGAACGAACCTCCACCCCCGCCGCCTCCAGGCGCCCGATCTCCAGCAGCAGGTGGCTGGGGTCGACCACCACGCCGTTGCCGATGTAGCAGGCCACGCCGTCGCGCATGACGCCCGACGGCACGAGCTGGAGCGCAGTCTTCCGGCCCTTGATCACGAGCGTGTGGCCGGCGTTGTGACCGCCTTGGAAGCGCACCACGCCCTGGGCGTGATCGGTCAGCCAGTCAACGACCTTGCCCTTGCCTTCGTCGCCCCACTGGGTGCCGACCACCACGACGTTGCGGCCCCGCAAGTTCGCTTGTTGCATGTTGGAGAACCTCGGAAAGATTGCGGCCGTCTACAGCGCGCGCAAGACCCAGCGACCATCCACGAGGACGAGTTCCCGGTCGAATTCGAACTCCTGGCCCTCGTCATGGCCGGGCAGCACGCAGACGATCGTCTCGCCCTGCTCTCGCAGCTGGCGCACGGCCCGACGCAGCCCGGCGTCCTCGCCCCAGGGCGCCCGCACGGCAGCGCGAAGCGGCCACGGTCGCGCACACTCGGCCAGGGCTTTCACGTCGAGGCTGAAACCGACGGCCGGCCGGGTGCGGCCGAACACCGCGCCGACTTCGTCATAGCGTCCGCCGCGAACGAGCGCATCGCTTGCGCGGCCGTGATAGAGCGCGAAGCGCATCCCGCTGTAGTACGCATAGCCGCCCATGTCGGCCAGATCGAATCCGACAGAGACGTCCGAATGCGTTCGCTGGACATGGCCGGCAAGCCATGTGAGGTCGTCGAGGGCGCGTGTGACCAGTGCCGTTTGCGGCAGCTCGCGTCGAGCCGTCTCGAGCACCTCGGCACTTCCGTACAGCGTCAGCAGCGACGTCAACGCGCGCCGACGGTCGTCGGGCAAGTTGGTGCACAGCGGCTCGAGGGCGCTTGCATCCTTGCTCGCCAAGGCCGCCACGATGTCGGCCAGGAGTACTTCCGACGCCGGCATTCCGGCGAGCACGCCGCGCACGATGCGCGCATCGGCCAGGTCGAGCGTCGGCGCATCGATGCCGGCGCTCGCGAGACTGTCGAGCGCGAGCTCGATCACTTCGAGGTCGGCTTCGAGGCCCGCGTGTCCGTAGATCTCAGCGCCGAACTGAAGCGGCTCGCGAGTGGCGTGCAGGTCGGCCGGCCGTGTGCGCAGCACCGGGCCGCAATAGCACAGCCGAGCGACACCTTGGCGGTTCAGCAAATGCGCGTCGATGCGTGCCACCTGAGGGGTGGTGTCGGCCCGAAGACCCATCGTGCGGCCTGAGAGCTGGTCCACAAGCTTGAAGGTCTGCAGGTCGAGCTCGCGTCCTGTTCCCGAAAGCAATGACTCGATGTACTCGAGCAAGGGCGGCATCACGAGCTCGAAACCGAATCCGCGGGCCATGTCGAGCAAGCCCCGCCGAAGATCCTCGATGCGCCGAGCCTCGGACGGCAAGACATCGGCAATGTGCTCGGGCAGCAGCCAAGCAGAGGACATGGAACGGTACCGGGGTTGAAACCGGCATTGTACCGGCCGCCGTGCAGCGCTCAGCTGCGGAAAAGGCTCAGCAGCATGATCCCGATAACCATGCTCGTGAGGCCGACGAAGCGGATCTGGCCGTCCGTCATGCGGATGGCGCGCTCGAAGACACGGCGCCATGTGGCGGGACTGAAGAACGGCAACAAGCCCTCGACGACCAGCATCAGCGCGAACGCGCCAAGCAAGAGGTCGCCCATGGCCTACTTGGCTGCAGGAGACCCGCTGCGCATGGCCCTGAAGAAGTCGCTGCCCGGATCCAGCACCATCACGTCGGAGCGGTTGCGAAAACTCGCGCGATACGCTTCCAGGCTGCGATAGAACTGCGCGAACTGGGCATCGCGGCTGAAGGCGTCCGCATACAGGGCCGACGCCTTGCCATCCCCCTCGCCCTTGATCTTCTGCGCATCCCGGTAGGCCTCGGCCACGATGACTTCACGCTGCCGGTCGGCATCCGCGCGAATCTTCTCGCCTTCGGCTGCGCCGGTCGAGCGAAGCTCGTTCGCTACCTGCTTGCGTTCGGACTCCATGCGCCGGTACACCGCATCGGTGATGTCGGCTTCGAAGTCGACACGCTTGGTTCGCACGTCGACGATCTCGATCCCGAACCCCTCGGACTCCTTGACGAGCCGGGACATCACGTCCTGCATCACGCGCTCGCGGTCACCCGACAAAAGGCCTCGGACCGTGCGCTTCGTGATCTCGTCATTGAATGCGGCCTGGACCACCGGCGCCAGCCGGTTCTCCAGGTTGCGCAGATCGACGCCGTTGTTGCGGATGAACTGCCGCGGCTCCGAGATGCGCCACTTGACGAGCCAGTCGATCACCAGCCGGTTCTTCTCGGCCGTGAAAATCGGGCGTGACTCGGGGCTCTCGAGCGTCTGGATGCGCTTGTCGAGGAACACGACGTTCTGGAACGGCGGCGGAAGCTTGAGCTTGAGCCCAGGCTCCGTGATGACTTCGCGGATCTCGCCGAGCGCGTACACGGCGGCCACCTGCCGCTGATCGACGATGAACAGCGTCGAGTACACCGCCATCAGGACGATGATGGCGATGACGCCGAAGAATCCGAGGCGGCTCATCGTCCCTCCCTCGCGCGGCTGCGAAGGTCATCGCGCGCGCGCGCATCGACCGACGACGGCGCCGTCTCCGGTGTCGGCGTGTTCTGGGGTGGGGCCACCGCCGCAGTGGCCGCCGCCTGCTGCATCAGCTTGTCCAACGGCAGGTAAAGGAGATTCGAGCCATTGCGGCTTTCCACCATCACCTTGCTGACGTTGGAGTACACATGCTGCATCGTTTCGAGATAGAGCCGGTCGCGGGTCACTGCGGGCGCCTTCTGGTACTCGGCAAGGATGGAGCGAAAGCGCTGAGAGTCACCTTCCGCGGTGGCGACGATGCGCGAGCGATAGCCCTCGGCCTCTTCGCGCAATCGGGCCGCCGTGCCCTGCGCCTTGGGGATGACGTCGCTCGCGTACGCGCGTCCTTCGTTCGTGAACCGGTTGCGGTCGGCACTGGCCTTCACGGCGTCGTTGAACGCCGCCTGCACCTGCTCGGGAACCATGACGTTCTGCACGTTCACGTTCGCGATGATGATGCCCGCGCCAAGCCGATCAAGCTGCTGCTGCACGGAGGTCATGAGATCGGCCGCGATGGCGCCGCGTCGCTCGTAGAGCACGGAATCGACCGTGCTGCGACCGACGATCTCGCGCACCGCCGATTCGCTCGCCAGCACCACCGCCTCGTCGGCGTTGCGATTGTTGAACAGGTACGCGCGTGCGTCCTTCAGCCGGTACTGCACGGTGAACCGGATATCGACGATGTTCTCGTCCTGCGTCAACATCGACGAGTCGCGCAGGCCGGTCGCCTGAACGACGGCGTTGCGCCCAATCTCCACCGACCTCAGTTGGGTCACCGGCACGGTCTCGTGCGCCTGGAACGGATACGGAAAGCGCCACTTCCAGCCGGCATCGACTGTCGACTGGTAGCGACCGAAGGTGGTGATGACCGCCTGGTGGCCTTCCTGCACGATGAAGAAGCCGCTGCCAAGCCAGATCAGGGCGATCACGCCGGCAATCAGGCCCGCCCCGACGCCGGCACTTTTCATGTCCGGCTGGAACGAAGGCCCGCCGTCCGGACCTTCGGAGCGGCCGCCACGGCCTCCGAACAAGCCTGAAAGCTTGCGGTTGAAGTCTCGCCAGAGCTCGTCGAGGTCCGGCGGCCCATCGTTGCGGTTGCTGTAGATCAGCGAGCGCAGTCGACGGCCGATGTCAGTGTTGCGGGATTCTGAAGAGCGGGTCATGCCTGGAGCGATTTCTTCACTGGGAGTTCGTCGTCGGAATTCAAGAGCTCGTCGGCCGCCCGTTTCGCGGCATCAGGGGTTTCGACGACAGCGGTGGCGCGCTGCGCGATCAAGCGTCGCAGGTCTTCGAGACCGTCGCCTTCGGCGGCGCTGATGAACACGCGGGGTACGCGCTGACCCGGCTCCCGTTCGATCCAGTCGACGGCGGCGCGGGGACGCTGGGAAACTTCGAGCCGGTCGACCTTGTTGTAGACCAGGATCTGCGGGATGTCCTGCGCCCCGATGTCTGCCAGCACTCGCTCCACTTCGGCACGCTGCTCGTCCACGGTGGGGCTGGAGGCATCGATCACGTGCAGCAACAGGTCGGCTTCCGCGGCTTCCTGCAGTGTGGCGCGAAAGGCCTCGACAAGCTTGTGCGGCAGGTCGCGGATGAACCCGACGGTGTCTGAAAGGGACACGGAGAGGTTGGCCTCGTCGAGCCAGAGTGCTCGCGTGGTGGTATCCAGCGTGGCGAACAGTTGATCGGCGGCGTAGGCGCGGGCCTTGACCAGTGAGTTGAAGAGCGTCGACTTGCCCGCGTTGGTGTAGCCGACGAGGGAGACGCGAAACGTGCCGCTCTTCGTGCGCGCGCGCCGTTGGGTCACGCGCTGTCTCTTGACGCGGTCGAGGCGCTGCTTCAGCCCTTTGATGCGTTCGCCGATCATGCGGCGGTCCAACTCGATCTGGGCTTCCCCAGGGCCGCCTCTGCCGCCGATGCCACCGCGCTGGCGCTCCAGGTGGCTCCACCGGCGCACGAGGCGTGTCGCCAGGTATTGGAGCCGAGCAAGCTCCACCTGCAGCTTCCCTTCGTGGCTCTGGGCTCGGCGGGCAAAAATCTCCAGGATCAGCGCCGTGCGGTCCGCAACGGGGACCCCCAGGTGACGCTCGAGGTTGCGCTGCTGGGCCGGGCTGAGTGCTTGGTCGAAAAGGACGCCCTCGGCGGCATGCGCTTCGACAAGCGCCTTGATTTCGTCGGCCTTCCCCGAGCCCACGAACAAAGCGGCGTCGGGCGCCTTGCGCCGCGCCACCA
Organism: uncultured beta proteobacterium; assembly: GCA_963839465.1. Classification (GTDB taxonomy): domain Bacteria; phylum Pseudomonadota; class Gammaproteobacteria; order Burkholderiales; family Burkholderiaceae_C; genus CAWIVI01. The sequence goes on along the minus strand of CAWIVI010000014.1, from coordinate 222,413 downwards.
ACCGCGCAACGGGCTCGTCGCCGGCCGACTCGGCCAGCAAGGCAAGTTCGTCGAGCGTGGGGTCGAACGAGGACCCGGCGCCGAGGTCCACGCCGACCAGGACCGTGCGCGCCAACGCCTCACCGGGCGGTGCGGACGGGGGGCTCAAGGGAGTCAAGATGTAGGTTGAAACGACGGCGCGGTCGGCGTCACGAAGCCGGTTCGTTCGATTCCTGGGCGTGGAAGTTCACCGCCCGCCCAGGCACCACGGTCGAAATGGCGTGTTTGTAGACCATCTGCGTCACGGTATTGCGCAGCAACACCACGTATTGGTCGAATGACTCGATATGGCCCTGCAGCTTGATGCCGTTGACGAGGTAAATCGACACCGGCACGTGTTCCTTGCGCAGGAGGTTCAGGAACGGGTCTTGTAGCAGCTGCCCTTTGTTTGACACGATATTTGCTCCGTGTTGGAAGTGACGCGAAGCAGCACGTTAACACAGGGTTGACCCGCAGGGAGTCGTCGCGGCGGATACGTCTAGGCTCGCTTGTCGTCGAAGGGGTTCCTGGAGACCTTCATCTCGATGCGCAGCGGCGTGCCGACGAGCTTGAAATGCTCGCGGAACCGCCCCTCGAGGTAGCGCTTGTAGGCGGGCGTGACGTGCTCCAGCGAATTGCCGTGCACGACCACGATGGGCGGGTTCATCCCGCCCTGGTGGGCGTAGCGCAGCTTGGGGCGGAACGCGCCGGCGCGCTTGGGAGCCTGGTGCTCCACCGCCTCGAGGAGCAGTCGGGTCAGCACTGGCGTGGGAAGCTTCCGGGTCGCGGACGCGTGCGCATCCCCGATGGCCTTCCATAGCGGGCCGAGACCTTGCCGCTTGAGCGCCGAAATTTGCACCAGTGGCGCGAACTTCAGGAAAGCGAGACGCTGTGCGATCGATCGTTCCAGCGTCTGGCGCTGGTAGGCGTCGACGGCGTCCCACTTGTTGACGGCAAGCACCACGGCGCGCCCGGACTCGAGGATGTAGCCGGCGATGTGAGCGTCCTGGTCGGTCACGCCCTGGGTAGCGTCGAGCAAGAGTACGACGACGTTTGCGTCCGCGATCGCTTGCAACGTCTTCACGACGGAAAACTTCTCGATCGCCTCGAACACCTTGCCCTTGCGCCGCAAGCCCGCAGTGTCGATCAGCTCGAAGCGCAGGCCGGCGCGCTCCAGGGGCACGCGGATCGCATCCCGGGTCGTGCCGGGCATGTCGAACGCGACCAGTCGCTCCTCGCCGAGCCAGGTGTTGATGAGCGTGCTCTTGCCGACATTCGGGCGCCCGGCCACGGCAAGGCGGATCGGCTTGCTCTCGTCGGCGGCGTCTTCGACGGCGTCAGGGAACTCGATGTGCTCGAGGGAGGCTTCCAGCAGGCTGCGCACGCCCTGACCATGGGCCGCCGAGACAGGGTGTGGCTCCCCCATTCCGAGTTCGTGAAACTCGCCCAGGTGCGGCGAATCGCCCATGCCCTCCGCCTTGTTGACGGCCAACAGCACGCGCTTGCCGGCCTGCCGCAGATAGCGGGCAATGTCGTGGTCTTGCCCAGACACGCCGGCCCGAATGTCGACGACGAACACGACGACGTCCGCCTCGGCCACCGCCTGCTTTGTCTGGCGAGCCATCTCGGCGACGACCCCGGTCGGTTTCTCGGGTTCGAAGCCGCCGGTGTCGACGACGATGAACTCCCGGTCGTCGAGTCGACCATCACCGTAGTGGCGGTCGCGCGTCAGCCCGGCGAAGTCGGCCACGATCGCATCGCGGCTCTTCGTGATGCGGTTGAAGAGGGTCGACTTGCCGACGTTGGCCCGGCCGACCAGGGCAATGACGGGCTTCAATCGGAACGCAGCCCGAGCACGGCGCCCTTGCGCGTGAACACCACAAGGCGGCCGGCAGCCAGCACAGGCCGGCCGACCACCGCCGAGCCGTCGGTGGCCACGCGCGCGAGCGGCTCCCCGCTGGCGCGATCCAGGAAGTGGACCTGGCCCTCGATGTCGCCGAACGCGATGCTGCGTCCCATCGCCGTGGGCGCCGCCAGGCCGCGGTAAAGGAACCGCTCGGAACTCCAAGCCACCTCGCCTGACGGCGTGCGCCAAGCCGTGATGCGGTCCGTAGCGTCCGCCCCGAACACCATCTCGCCATCGCCACCGATCGCGTTGGTGCCACCAACGTTCTTCGTCCACAGGAGCGTGCCTCGTTCGGCGTCGGCGCAGGCGACAGCAGACTGGAACGCGCGCGCGCAAACGACATCGCCGGCGCGGATCACGGGACCGATGAGGTCCGCGAGCCGCTCGACCTCGTTCGTACCGCGTGGGGACGCGAGCGGAACCTCCCAGCGCACACCGCCGCGCAAGGGCTCCACCCCGGTGAGGCGGGGGCCTTGTCCGACGAGCAGGGTGTCCTTGAACGGCGTCACCACGCCGGTCGACGACAGCGTGAGCGCATCGCCCGGCCGCTGCAGCACCCAGAGCTTGCGGCCGTCCAGCGCGTCGAATGCGTGGACGGCGCGGTCGACACCCATGACGAACACGCGTTCGCCGGCCAGCAGCGGCGGCGTGCTGACGGCGGATGGCAGCCTCGCACGCCATTTCTCGGCGCCGCCCTCGAGCGTCACGAGCTCGTTCTCGCGTGTGACGACGGCGGCAAGGCGGCCATCGCTGCCCACGCCTGCCGAGATCGGCGAGCCGACACTCGCGCGCCACAGCTCCTGACCGGTGGCGGCCTGCACGGCCACGACGTTCCCCGCGCCATCGGCCACCGTGACGCGATCGCCGTTCACAGCCGCGACGAGCGGGAACGTGATGTCCCCCAGGTTGATTCGCCACGCCTCCGTGACGCCGAGGGTCGCTGTCAGGGGTTCGAGCGGCGTGGGCTTGGGTTTCTCGGCGGTAGAGCACCGCGTAGAACGAGCAGCGCCAGCAACGGCGCAGAGCAGGCGCATGGCGCTCATCGGCCGGCCCCGCTGGCGGCCGCCTCGGGCGCCGTTCCCAGCGCGGCCAGCTTGGCGTCGATCACGCGGCGATAGTCCAGGTTGGCATCCATCGCCTTCCACGCGGCCAGGTAGGCGGTGCGCGCTTCGTTCTGCTTGCCTTGCGCCATCAACACGTCTCCGCGCCGGTCGGCGACAAGTGCCTCGAACGACTTGTCGAGCGGCCCGTCGAGCTGAGCCAGCGCCTTGTCGTACTCCTTGGCATCCATCAGCAGGCCCGCCAGCCGCAGTCGGGCGGCAGTCTTGTACGCATCGTCATTGGCATGCTCTGCGGCCCACTGGAGCGTTGCGCGCGATGCGTCGACCTGTCCCTTGTCGTACTGAAGCTTGGCGGCAAGCAATGCCCCCTGCTGGGCATACGCGGTGCGCGGATATCTTTCCTTCAGATCGGAGAACACCCGTCCCACACGTTCGGGATCACCGCCCTGGACGGCCTGCTCGAGCTGGTCGAACAGCGCGCTGGCCTTGGCGCCCTGGCTGCGCTGCCATGTGTTCCAGCCGTTCCACGCAGCGAATGCCGCAAGGACGATGACCAGTGTCCAGGTGATCAGGTCGCCGTACTGCTTCCAGAACGCCTTGATGTCGTCGATTTGTTCTTGTTCTTGAAGATCGAGATGGGTCGCCATGGCACGCGTCGGACAAAGGTCGTGATTATGCGGTGGGGAGCAGCTCGCCGGCCCAGGCCGGAAGGTCCGAGAGCGCCCGGGTGTGCTGCGACGCGAGGGGATCGCGCAACGGCTTGATCGAGACGAAGCCCCGTTCCACTTCGTCCTGGCCGAACACGAGGGCATGGCTGGCGCCGCTCGCGTCCGCACGTTTGAACTGCGACTTCATGCTGCCCTGCCCAGGGTGCATGAGCACCGATACGCCTCTTGCACGCAGGGCTTCGATGGTGCCCAGCGCGGCGGGCAGCAAGCGCGCGTCGGGGATCACCGCGTAGGCGTCGGGCACCGGCGCCTTCGGTACGGCCCCCACCTCGTCGAGCAGCAGGAGCAGCCGCTCGAGACCGATGGCCCAGCCGACCGCGGGGGCGGGCTTGCCGCCCAATTGCTCGATGAGAGGGTCGTAGCGACCACCGCCGCAGATGGTGCCCTGCGCCCCCAGCCGCTCGGTCACCCACTCGAAGACCGTGAGGTTGTAGTAGTCGAGCCCTCGCACCAGACGAGGGTTGATCCGGTACTGGAGACCGACGCCGTCGAGAACCTCGCAAAGGCCCTGGAAGTGGGCACGAGACGCCTCCCCGAGGTGGTCGATGCATGCGAGGTGCGCCATCGATGAGCGCCTGCATTGCCGGGTTCTTGGTGTCCAGGATGCGCAGCGGGTTCGACTGCAGCCGACGGCGGCTGTCGTCGTCGAGCAGATCGGCCCGCTGCTCGAAGTAGGCGACGAGCGCAGCGCGATGGGCCCGACGCTCGTCGGCCTGGCCGAGGCAGTTCAGATCCAGCCGGACGTCGCGCCCTTCCGTGAGCCCCAGCTCCCGCCACAACGCGCGGCACATCAGGATGAGCTCTGCATCGACGTCTGGGCCTGGGTATCCGAGCGCCTCCGCGCCGGCCTGGTGGAACTGCCGGTAGCGTCCCTTTTGCGGCCGCTCGTGGCGGAACATGGGCCCGATGTAGAACAGGCGCTTGCCGCCATCGTGCAGCAGCGAGTGTTCGTTGATCGCGCGAACGACACCGGCGGTGTTCTCCGGGCGCAGTGACAGCCGGTCATCGTTCATCGCATCGACGAAGGAGTACATCTCCTTCTCGACGATGTCGGTGACCTCGCCCAGTCCCCTCACGAACAGCGCCGTGGGCTCCACGATCGGCGTGCGCGCATTCTGGTAGCCGTAGCGGGCCATCAGCAGGCGCAACTTGTTCTCGAGCCACTCCCAGCGCCACGAGTCGGGAGGCAGGATGTCGTTCATGCCTTTCACCGCCCGCAGCGGCGGCGCGTCGGGCTTTGCGCCGATGCCTTTGTCTGCCATGGTCAGACGCCGAAGCGGCGCTCGATGTAGTGCTCGACGATCTGCCGGAACTCCTGTGCGATGCCTTCGCCGCGCAGCGTCATCGCCTTTTCGCCATCGATGAACACCGGTGCGGCGGGCGCCTCGCCGGTGCCGGGCAGGCTGATGCCGATGTCCGCGTGCTTGCTTTCACCCGGGCCATTGACGATGCAGCCCATCACGGCCACCTTCAGCTTCTCGACGCCGGGATACTTCTCGCGCCACTGCGGCATGCTCGCGCGCAGGTCATCGTCGATCTGCTTGGCCAGTTCCTGGAACACCGTGCTGGTGGTCCGTCCGCAGCCCGGACAGGCGGTGACGCTCGGATTGAAGGCGCGCAGGCCTAGCGCCTGCAGAATCTCGAGTGCCACGACCACTTCCTGGGTTCGCGCCTCGCCAGGCTGCGGCGTGAGGCTCACCCGGATGGTGTCCCCGATGCCTTCCTGCAGAAGCAACGAGAGCGCGGTGGCGGACGCGACCGTTCCCTTCGTGCCCATCCCGGCCTCGGTCAGCCCCAGGTGCAACGGGTAGTCGCAGCGAGAGGCCAGCGCGCGATAGACGGAGACGAGATCCTGGACGCCGCTGACCTTGCAGCTGATGAGCACCTGCCCCGGCGCCATGCCCAGCTCGCAGGCATAGTCCGCCGACTGCAGCGCCGACTGCACCAACGCCTGGTACATCACCTGCTTTGCGTCCCATGGTTGTGCCCGTTGCGCGTTGTCGTCCATCAGTGCGGACAGCAGCTCCTGGTCGAGGCTTCCCCAGTTCACGCCGATGCGCACCGGCTTGTCGTGCCGCAGCGCCGCCTCGATCATCATTGCGAATTGGCGATCACGCTTGTCGCCCTTGCCGACGTTCCCCGGGTTGATGCGGTACTTGGACAGCGCGGCCGCGCACTCGGGATGCTCGCTGAGCAGGCGATGCCCGTTGTAGTGGAAGTCGCCGATCAGCGGCACCATGACCCCCATGCGGTCCAGCTGCTCGCGGATCGCCGGCACGGCTTGGGCCGCCTCGGGCGTATTGACGGTGATACGCACGAGTTCGGAACCGGCCTCGGCCAGCTGGCGGACCTGGATCGCCGTTTCGATGACGTCGGTGGTGTCGGTGTTCGTCATCGATTGCACGCGCACCGGCGCATCGCCGCCGACGGTGACGATGTTATCGCGCCAGATGACGCGAGCCTGCTTGGACCGACGGACTGCCGGGAGAGCAACGCCGATGGGCTCGAGAGGTCGGTCATTTCAGCTCCAGGCGAGCCACGTTCCCGCGGTCGGTGTTCGGCGCCAGGTCTACCGGTTGGCCGCGGAAGTACAACTCGGTTGCGCGGGCGTTGCCGATGGTGATGCGCAGGGGAGGCGTGCCTTCGAGCTGGACAGTCTCGCGCGCAGCAAGAGTGCGAGACAGCACGACCCGGCCCGCGGCGTCACGCACCTGCACCCACGAGGACGCGTTGGCGCGCAGGACGGTCCCGCCTCCTGTCGACGTGGGTTCGGACGCGATCGCTTCGGCGCCGGCTGGCGCAGGCACGGTGCCCGCGGGCCCTCGTGCCGGCTGCGACGCCATGCCTTCGGGCGAAGACGCCGGTTCGGCGGCGACCTCCGATGCAGCGGGCGCCGGCGGTGCGGCTTCAAAGCGCTGCCAGAGGTTGTCAGGCGCGAGTGCCAAGGCGGCAGCAGCCAGCAGCACGCCGCCGGTCGCCCAGAACACCGGGCGACGGTACAGGGCGTACTCGTTGGGCTCGGTGCGGCGGGCGTGCTCGCGAAACGGTGCCCGCAGTCCGCCGGCGACATGCACGAGGCCCTGAGCCTGCCCCGAGCCGCCCTGCGGCAGCCGTGCGAGCACCGGCTCCGCATCGATCTTGAGCGCCTTGCAAACGGCTTGGGCGAGCGCACGCGCAAACGTGATGTCGGGCAGTTCCTCGTGGCGGTCGGCCTCCAGCGCCTCGAGCTTGCGCTGAGGAACCTTGATGGCCGCCGCCAGCACGGCGATGTGCATGCCGCGCCGTTCACGCGCTGCACGCATCATCTGGCCAGCCGTTTCGTCAGTCATCGAAGCGTCCCCGTTCATAGGCGAGCGTCTCGGGGGCCGTCGGATAGCGTGACTTCAATTGCGCACCGAATTCGTCCACGCCGCGCGCATTGCCGAGCTTCTGCTCGATACGCATGGCCAGCCACAAGGTCTGTGCGCTGGACTGCTCCCGCTGCAGGTTGACGCGGCGAATGTAGAAGCGGGCGCGCTCGTAATTGCCTCGCCGGTACAGCACTTCGGTAAGGTTGTAGGCAATGAACGGGTTGGCCGCGTCGAGTTCGTAGGCGCGCTGCAGCGATCGCTCGGCCGCCTCCAGCTGGCCGGCCCGGGCTTGGCACACACCCTGCGCCAGCAGGGTTCGAACCACATCGCGGTACTGCGGCTGGGCGAGCGCATTGGCGAACTGTGATCTCCGAATCGGCGTAACGGCGCTGCTGGCAGAGAAAGAGTCCGAAGTTGTGCATCGCGTCCGCGTCGCGGCCGTTGAGCTGCAATGCGCGGCGAAAGCTTTCCTCGGCCAGGGTGGGTTCGTTGAGATTGCTGTAGATCAGCCCACGCAGGTTGTACGCCTCGGCCATGTCGGGCTTGACGGCCAGCGCCTGCTTGACTTCGTCGAGCGCAACCTCCATCTGGCCCCGGCTGAAGTAGGCCGTGGCAAGCTCGAAGCGGGCGCGGGCGCGCCGATCCGTGTCTGTCTGGTCCGACTCGGTGCGAATCTCCTGACCAGAGCCGGGCGAGCTCGACGGGCCGGCGCAGGCCGCCATCAGGACCGCCACGCACGCCACGAGCACGAGTTGCCTCAAACGGAATCTCCTGGATGTCTACGGCCGGACGACCACGGGGATGGGTACGCGCGCCATTCGGGCGGCCACGTTGGTCCGGTCCTGCACTTCGCCTGCGAGCTGGCCGCAGGCCGCATCGATGTCATCCCCGCGCGTCTTGCGGATCGTCGTGACGATGCCCGCGTCCTGCAGCACCTTGGCGAATGCCGTGATGCGGTCGCGCGGCGAGCGCGTGAGCCCCGACGCCGGGAACGGATTGAACGGAATCAGGTTGAACTTGCATGACACGCGATGCTTGACGAGCGCCGCGAGCTGCTCGGCCTGCTCCGGCGCGTCGTTCACGCCATCCAGCATGCAGTACTCGAACGTGATGAAGTCGCGCGGCGCTGCATCGAGGTAGCGGGCGCAGGTGTCCAGCAGGTCGTCGATCGGGTGCTTGCGGTTCAGCGGCACGAGCTCGTCGCGCAGCGCGTCGTTCGGCGCATGCAGCGAGACGGCCAGCGCCACGGGGCAATCGGTGCGCAGGCGATCGATCATGCGTGTCATGCCGGAGGTGCTCACAGTGACGCGGCGGCGCGACAGGCCATAGGCGTGGTCGTCGAGCATGACGCGCAGCGCAGGCACCAGGGCGGCGTAATTCTGGAGCGGCTCGCCCATGCCCATCATCACGACGTTGTCGATGACGCGCGAGTCACCGCTGGATGGGCCCAGGCGTTGCCGCAGCTGGTGCTCCGCGTGCCATAGCTGGGCCACGATCTCGCCCGTCGTGAGGTTGCGCGAGAAGCCCTGGTGGCCCGTGGAGCAGAACCGGCATCCCACGGCGCAGCCGGCTTGCGACGACACGCACAGCGTGCCGCGGTCGTCCTCGGGGATGAAGACCGTTTCGATGGCGTTGCCCTGGCCCACGTCGAACAGCCACTTGATCGTGCCGTCGGACGATTCGTGCTCGCTGATCTGCACGAGCGGCCGCACTTCCGCCGCCGCGGAGAGCTTGTCGCGCAGCGACTTCGCCAAGTCCGACATGCGTGCGAAGTCGGACTCGCCCTTGCGATGGATCCAGCGAAAGAGCTGCGTGGCGCGAAAGCGCTTCTCCCCCAGGCTGTCGCAATAGGCCGCCAGCCCTTCGAGATCGAAATCGAGAAGATTGACGGCCATCGAGCGATCAGCGGCTGAAGACCGCCATGGCGGGGAAGAAGAAAGCGACCTCGTCCGCGGCAGTCTCGGAGGCGTCGGAGCCATGGACGGCGTTGGCATCGATGCTGTCCGCGAAATCGGCGCGAATCGTGCCCTTCTCGGCCTTGCGCGGGTCAGTCGCGCCCATGAGCTCGCGGTTCTTCGCGATCGCGTTGTCGCCCTCGAGCACCTGGATCATGACCGGCCCGGAGATCATGAAACTGACGAGATCGTTGAAGAACGGGCGAGCCTTGTGGACCGCGTAGAACGCTTCGGCTTCCGACCGCGAAAGGTGGGCCATGCGGGCGGCGACGACCTTCAGACCGGCAGACTCGAAGCGGGCATAGATCTGTCCGATCACATTCTTCGCGACGGCGTCCGGCTTGATGATCGACAACGTACGTTCGATGGCCATGCAAATCTCTCCTGAATCAAATCGTTTGGCAAACCCGGCATTTTAGCGGTCCATCAACGTCCGCGCCGGCCGCCACTGCCACCGCCACCACCGCCACCGCCCCCCCGGCCGCCGCCGCGCCCGCCCTTGCGATGGAACGCATCGGCGCCGATGTATCCAACCGAGGTCTGCATCGGGTCCGGCTGGCGGGGTGCGCCGCCGCCCTTCTTGCCTCCGCCTCCGCCGCCTGCCACTCCCGGCGCCACCGCCACCGCTGCCGGTCGCCCTGGGCTTCTGGACGAACCGCTTGTCGTAGGTCTGCTGGAGCGGATTCGGGATCGGCCCGTTCTCGTCGACTTCGCTGCCGCGGCGCCCGCTGCTCTTTCAAGGCGCGCTTGTCGAACGTCTGCTGCAGCGGATTGGGGATCGGGCCGTCCTCGTCGGGTTCGCGCCGAAGGGCGCGATCGTCCTTCAAGGCCCGCTTGTCGAACGTCTGCTGGAGCGGATTGGGGATGGGCCCGTCCTCTCCATACTCCCGCCGCGCCCGCTGTTCCTTCATCGCCCGCTTGTCGAACGTCTGCTGCAGCGGATTGGGGATCGGGCCGACCTCATTGACTTCCCGCTTGGCCCCGCGTCCACGCTTGCCGCGACGCTTGCCACGTTCCCCCTCGCGTTCGCGGTCGCGCTCGCGATCGGCGGCGTCCGACGCCTGGGCGCGTCCCTGCTGCGGCGTGCCTGCCAAGCGCCGTATGGCACGTACATCGGCATCGTCGAGATCCACCCACATGCCGCGGCGCAGGCCGCGCGGAAGCACCACGCTGCCGTAGCGGATGCGGATGAGGCGGCTCACGGTCAAGCCGACGGCATCGAACAGCTTGCGCACCTCCCGGTTGCGCCCCTCGGTGATCACGACGCGATACCACCGGTTAACACCTTCGCCGCCGCCATCCTCGACGCTTCGGAAAGCGGCCGGTTGACCGTCGACCTCCACGCCCGCAATGAGTTGGGCCCGGGCCGCGTCGTCCAGCGAGCCGAGCACACGCACCGCGTACTCGCGCTCGACGCCGAAGCGCGGGTGCATGAGCTGGTTCGCGAGCTCACCCGAGTTCGTGAAGAGCAACAGCCCTTCCGTGTTGATGTCCAGCCGCCCCACCGACTGCCACTTGCCTTGCATGAGCCTGGGCAGCTTGCGGAATACAGTCGGGCGCTGCTGCGGATCGTCGTTGGTGACGACCTCGCCGGCCGGCTTGTGATAGGCCAGCACTCGCGCGGGCGGCGGTGCGATCCGCACTCGGATCTGCTTGCCGGCGACGCGGATCTGGTCGCCATACGAGATCCGCTGCCCGATGTGGGCCGGCTCGCCGTTAACGGTGATCCGCCCCTCGACGATGAGCTGCTCCATGTCGCGTCGAGAACCCACGCCCGCCTGGGCAAGCACCTTGTGCAGCTTCGGCGCATCCGGCTCGGCGGCCAGCACGCGCTTGGGCGCCGGGCCCTCGGCGGCTACCGCCTCCTCGCCGTCCGGACTGCCTTCGACGTCGTAGGCCTCGGACGTCACGTGCGCGAACAACTCCGCGGTATCGACCGGCGTCGCCACCGCTGGCGGCACCACTTCGCCGTCGTCGGCAGTGGATTGATTACCGTCCCGCGCTCCGCCCCGGCGCCCCCGGCGGCGCCCTCGCCGGCCGGGCCGTTCGGGCCCTGCCGCCGCGTCGGGTTGCGGGCCGAAGCCAACTCCCCCGGCCCCGCAGTCGCTGCTTCGGCGTCCGAAGGTTCGCCAGCATCAGCTCTCACTTCGGGCCCTGTCTGGACCGCGGCCTCGCTCCCGGTGGCATCGCCACTCTCTTCAACCGGCGGGTCCTTGGCGGGCGCGTCGACGTCTGCCTTCGCGGCCGTCTTCCGGGGCGCGCGCTTGCGGGTCTTCACAGGGATGGCGGCGTCAGCGGCCGGTGGCGACTCGGCCACGGTATCGGGCGTGAGGGTCGTAGGCAGATCGGGATCGGTGGCGTTCATGCTTGCGGTGCGATGGGAGCGGGTTCTTCGTCGGTCGGTTCGCCTGCGGCCGGCATGGGCGCCGAGCCCTCGTCGAGGGCGAGCGGTTTCTGTTGCACGTCGTCGATGAGCGGCTTCTGGTCGGGCATCAGCTCCGCGAGCGCGGCGCCGCGCGTGAGCGGCGTGTCGATGAGCGGGAAGCTGGTCGAGGCTGGCGAGGCCGAGGTCATCCAGGAACTGGCGCGTCGTCGCGTACAGCGCGGGGCGCCCGGGCGCCTCGCGGTGCCCGATCGTCTCGATCCAGCCTCGATCCTCCAGCTGCTTGACGATCTGGCTCGAGACGGTGACGCCCCGAATCTCCTCGATGTCGCCACGCGTGACACGGCTGGCGGTACGCCACGATGGCCAACGTTTCGAGAGCCGCGCGCGAGTAACGCGGCGGCTTCTCGGGATGGAGCCGGTCGAGATACTCGCGCATCTCGGGGCGGCTCTGGAAATCGCCACCCGGACGACAGCGCCACCAGCTCGACGCCTCGGTCTTCCCACTCGCGGGTGAGTTCGTCGAGCAGCGCGCGCAGCGTGTCCGCACCGACCTGGTCGCCGAACAGCACGCGCATGTCGCGCAACGGCATGGGCTGCTGGGCGCAGATGAGCGCGGTCTCGAGGACGCGCTTCGCATCCTGTGTGTTCATGGACTGTGATTCAGGGGCGCCGACGCTCGGCGCGAAGCGGCCGGCGGGTAACTGCTACCCTCGAATGCCGGACTCTGCGAAGGGCGGGCTTCTCGATCACCCCGGTCGCCGGGGACGGCCCGTCCTGACGGCACTATTGTACCGGCGCCACGCCCGTTCGTCACGCCGTCACTTCCGCCCATGCTGCGGCGAGGTCCGCCGGCGGAGTGGCCTCGAACGAAAGCGACTCGCCCGTGACCGGATGCTGAAACCGCAATGCCGCCGCGTGAAGCGCCTGTCGGGTGAGCCCGAGCAGCGGGCGACCTCCGTAGAGGGCATCCGCGATCAGCGGATAGCCCCCGCGAAGCGAGGTGGACGCGTATTTGATGGGTTCGCCCCGTGTGCAAGGTGCAGTGAAGCGCGCTGGCGCCCGACCCTGACGCGACGCGAAGCACGTCCGTGCGCGCCGCCTTGCCGCTCGCGACCACTGCCATGCGGATCCGCGACCGCGGATCGCGCCCGATGGGCGCGTCGATGCTTGACGAAGCCGTCGGGAACCGGCCATGGGCAATGGCCAGGTACTCGCGATGCACGTCGCGCGCAGCAATCGCGCGCACGAGCGCGGTCATGGCCTGCAGCGACTTGCCCACCACCATCAGCCCCGAGGTGTCCTTGTCCAGGCGGTGCACGATGCCGGCCCTCGGGAGCCGCGTCGCCCCTGGATGGTGCGCCAGCAGCGCGTTCAGAGAGCGTACCGCCCCAATGGCCCGCAGCCGGATGCACCACGAGACCAGCCGGCTTGTCGATCACCATCAAGTGCTCATCCTCGAACAAGGTCGACAGGGCCATCGCCTCTGGGCGAAACGCCAGGCTTTCGGCGGTGGGCACCAGGTCGACTTCGATGCGCTGGCCGAAGCGCAGCTTTCGCGAGGCGGTCGTGATGCGAGCGCCGTCGACGCGCACGTGACCGCGCTCGACGAGGTTCTTGCAAGTGACTGCGCGAGAACTCCGGCGCGATCGCGACGAGCGCCTTGTCCAGACGCATCATGTGGGTCTCCGCCTCGACGACGGCACGGCGTGTCTCGACGTCGTCCTCAAGATCGTCGGCCGCGTCCGGAGCGACCTCACCGGGCAACCACCCCCAACCTATAATCGCGCTCGTCTTTTGTCACGGAGGAAGCCGGCGCGGCCGGCGCATGCGATGAGTGGTTCACAGCTGTGGCGCCGCGCCGCGATGCTGGCCGCGGCCGTGGTGTTGTCGTCGTGCGGCTCGACGCCGAAGGAAGACAACACCCAGCAGGCGGTCGACAAATTGTATGCAGAGGCCAAGGACGACATGGCCTCCGGCGGTTACGACCGCGCGATCAAGTCGCTGGAACGCGTAGAGGGTCGCGCAGCCGGAACGCTGCTCGCACAGCAGGCGCAGATCGACCTCGCCTACGCCTACTGGAAGACGGGCGAACGCGCCCAGGCGCTGTCCACGCTGGACAGGTTCATTCGTCTCAATCCGTCGAGCCCTGCACTCGACTACGCGCTGTACCTTCGTGGCCTCGTGAACTTCAACGACGACCTGGGCATCTTCGGCAACTTGTCGCGCCAGGATCTCTCCGAAAGGGACCAGCAGGCATCGCGTGATGCCTACCAGTCGTTCAAGCAGCTCGCGGACCAGTTCCCCCAGTCGCGCTACGCGGAGGATGCGCGTACGCGCATGGACTACATCGTCAACGCCCTTGCGGCCTACGAAGTCCATGTGGCGCGCTACTACTACCGCCGCGGCGCCTACGTGGCCGCGGTGAATCGTGCACAGCAGGCGCTGCTGGAATTCCAGCAGGCGCCCGCGGTCGAGGAGGCGCTGTTCATCATGGCTCGCAGCTATGACCGGCTGGGGCTCGAGACACTGCGCGACGACGCTGATCGGGTGCTCAAGCAGAACTTTCCCAACAGTCCCTACCTGACCGGGGACGGCCCTCGGTCCCAACGCGCCTGGTGGCAATTCTGGTGAGCGTTGGCTCGTCCCTCAGTGCGCCGCCGCCAGCGCTTCTAGCCAGCCGAGGGCCTCGTCCTCGCCGGCCACCGGCCTCATCGGCGGCAAGGCTTCGCGCAGCCGGCGGCCGTACCCCATCTGCGCCATGCGCGGGTCGCAAACCACCAGCAAGCCCCGGTCCGTCTCGCTGCGGATCAACCGACCGGCACCCTGCTTCAGCGACACCGCCGCCTCGGCCACGAAATAGTCGTTGAACGCGTCGCGACCCTGCTCGCGCAGCTGACGTGTGCGAGCCTCGACCAGCGGGTCGTTGGGCGGCGGGAATGGCAGCTTGTCGATGATCACGCACTGCAGCGCGTCGCCCGGGACGTCGATGCCTTCCCAGAACGTTTGCGACCCGACCAGCACCGACGCAGGGTCGGGCCATGAACTGCTGAATTAATGCGCGCTTCGGAGCGCTGCCCTGCACGAGCACGTCGATCTGCCGGCCTCGAGCGGCAAGCTCCTCGCGCAGCACCTGCGCTATTGCCGGCAGCGCTCTCAGTGTCGTCGTGAGAACGAATGTGCGCCCGTTCAGCGCTTCTGAACAGCGGGCCGCAAGTCGTCGCCACCGCTGCTGGATGGGCCGGCTCGTTCGGCTTCGGGAACGGATGCGGCACCCACAGGCGGGCATGGGCCGAATAGTCGAAAGGGCTCCCCAGCTTGAGCTTGGCGGCGTTCTCCAGACCGGTGGTGGCTGTGAACCACGTCAGCGCCTCGTCCGCACCCAGCGTGGCCGACGTGAAGATCCATGCCTTTGCGAAGAAAGCGCACGCTGCTCGTCGAGCATTTCGCGCACATCCAGCGGCGACTCGACCAGCCGTGCCTGTTGCGCCATGACGTCGATCCAGCGCACGTGGTGGGGCGGACAAGCGGCCGTGAAGGCCTTCGCCCGCGCCGCCAATGCCTGGGCCCGCTCGTGCAGCCGAGGGAAATCCGGGGCGATCTCGCTCACGGTATCGAGCGCCTCGGCGGCGGTCTGGCAAGCCTGCTCCAGCGAGCTGAGCGCGTCGGTGAAATCCGGCCGCTGCTCACGCTCTTCCCAGCGCAGCTTGAGGGCACCGCGCACATCGCGCAGGGCCCCGGCGCAAGCCAGGCGCAAATCCCGAGCGGCACGGTCGCAACCGGACGCAAGCTCCGCCCACGGCGCCAGGCCCCGTGCCAGCTGCAGCCCGGCCGCGAGGACATCTCGCGCGAGATCGATCACCTGGGCGCTGCCGAGCACGCAGCCGAGGAACTGCACCCCCGCCTCGACGAGCTGGTGCGCTTCGTCGAAGACGACCGCGTCGACAGTCGGCAGCAGCTCCGCGACGCCGCTGTCACGCAGCGCGACGTCGGCGAAGAAGAGATGGTGGTTGATCACGACGAGATCCGCCGCCATCGCGTCGCGCCGAGCCTTCATCACATGGCAGTCGCGGTACTCCGGGCACTCCGCTCCCAGGCAGTTTTCCCGCGTCGACGTCACCAGCGGAATCACCGGCGATCGCTCGTCCAGGCCGTCCATCTCGGCGAGATCGCCGCTCGCGGTGGCTCGAGCCCATGTCTCGATCCGCGCCAATGCGCGCACGGACAGGCGGTCGGGCAGCTCTGCCTGCTGCCGCGCCAGCACCATCCGATGGCGGCAGAGGTAGCTGCCCCGGCCTTTCAGCAACGCCAGCCGCACCGGCACGTTCAACGTGTCCCGCAGGCGAGGAAGGTCGCGCAGGAAGAGTTGATCCTGCAGGCTCTTGGTGGCCGTGCTCACGAGCGCACGCCGGCCGGAAAGCAACAGCGGCACCAGGTATGCGAAGGTCTTGCCCACCCCGGTGCCAGCTTCGGCCACGAGCGCGTGGCGACGCGTCGATGGCCTCGGCGACGGCGATCGGCGAGCCGTTGCTGAAGTCCGCGCTCGGCATAGCCCGCGTCTGCGCGTGCCAGTGCACCGCCGCTTGCGAAAGTGCGTGCCGTCTCGGCAACCAGTTCGCTGGTCGACGTCGGCTTCCTCGTCCAACAGCATCATGCAGGCTCGGGCGGATCGACCTGCGCCTCGAGCCGGGCGATCTGGTCGCGCAGCAACAAGCGTCGCTTCTTCAGTCGGCGAACGGCGAGGTCGTCGATCGGCGCCTCGTCGGCCAAGGCGGTCGATCAGGCTGTCCAGGTCGGCATGCTCCATGCGTAGTTCGATGAGACGCCGTTGAGGCGAATGGAGGTTGTCGTCCACGAGCAGCAGCATCATGCGCGCACGCCAGTGTAGGTCACAGTTCACGCGGTCGCGCGCGATCACTGCCTTATAGTGGCCAAATGGCCTCGATCACCAAGGGATATCGCCTGTCCGCCTCTACCGGCATGCATCGCGGCGACCGCGCCTACCAGCAGGACCAGGTCGAGATTCTCGTGCACGACCGGGTGCCCGGCTGCGCCCTGGCGGTCGTCGCCGATGGCATGGGCGGCAAGAGCGGGGGCCGCAAGGCGGCAGACCAGGTCGTGCTCACGGCGCGCCAGCTCTTCGAGCGTTTCGTTCCCGGCAAGGACGAGCCGGCCGAAATGCTGAAGCAGCTGGTCAACGAAGCGCACTTGATGATCAAGCTGACCGCCATCACCGCCGAGGAAGAACCGCACAGCACCATCGCCTCCTTCCTGGTCGGGCTCGAGCGCACCTGCGATGTGGTGCATGCAGGCGATTCCCGCGTCTACCACTTCCGCGGCGCCGACATGGTGAGTCGAACGGTCGACCACTCCTTCGTGCAGCGGCTGGTCGACGAGGGAAAGATCAATGAAGAAGAAGCCAACTCGCACCCGCAATCGAACCTGCTGACCGGGTGCCTGGGCACCCACCAGGATCCGCCGCTGTCGCTCGCGCACATCGAGCAGCTCGCCGTCGGAGATGCGGTGCTCGCCTGCAGCGACGGCCTCTGGCATTACCTGACGCCCAAGGAACTCGGCGCGATCGTCCACGCGCTTCCACCTCGGGAGGCGAGCGAGATGCTCGTCTCCAAAGCGCGCCAGCGCGCCCGCGGAGGCGGCGACAACCTCAGCCTTGCGCTGATTCGGGTGGAACCGCTCAGCTGACATTGCGGCGCTGTCAGCCGCCCGCGGCTGACGGGGCCGGCAACGGCGCCGCCGGCGGCCGCCGGCGCGCTTGTTCCTCGTTTCGCCTTTCCACGGCATCGCGATGCTCGGCCGCTTCGCGCTGGCGGCGTTCGTAGGCAGCCGCCGCACCGCGGCTTGGGCGGCTCCGGCCGCGCGGGCGGCGCCGGATGCAGGCCCGGCCCTCGGAGCCCACCCCTCCAGTGGAGTCGTCCGCGGCGGGGGCTCACGCAGTGCCTTCGGCGACTTCCGCCGTGTCCATGGCGGCAGCTTGCTTCTTCTGTTCGATGCGTGCAGCCGCTCGGCAGCGCGACGCCTGCGCTGTGCCTCGTCGAGCGCAGACAGCGATTTGTCCAGTGGCGCCAGCGCCTGGCGGCGATCCGACTTGGCGCGATCGACGCAAGCGGTCATCGCGAAGCGGCTCGCACACTCCGCTTCCCGGGCCTTGAAGCGCGCCTCGACGGCAGCCCGCTCATGCTCGATGCTTGCACGCAGAGAAGTGGCTTCAGCGTCGTCCTGGTCCTCGCCGAATGCGGGCCCGGCGAGCAACACGAGCCCCCCGGCGAGCAGCCAGCATGAGGTGAAGCGCGTCATGTCAGTGAAGTATCGACCTCTCGCTTGCCAAGTGCCAGGAAAGCAGCGGATTGCATCTCCTGCAGCCGGGACACGGTTCGCGGGAACTCGTGCGACAACGGTCCCTCCGTGTACAGCTGTTCAGGCGGGACTGCGGCCGAAAGGATGAGCTTGACGCGGCGGTCGTACAGCACGTCGACGAGCCACGTGAAGCGGCGGGCCTCGCTCGCCAGCCGCGGCGGCATCTGCGGCACGTCGGAAAGCAGCACGGTGTGGAACTGGGCCGCGAGTTCGAGATAGTCGTTCTGCGAGCGAGGCCCGCCGCAGAGCACCTTGAAGTCGAACCACACGACGCCCCCGGCGAGTCGGCGCGCCCGCAGTTCCCGCTGCTCGATGTGAAGGATGGGCGCCTCGTCGTGCGCCTCGGCGAGCCGTTCGAAAGCCTCGTCCAGTGCCGCGTCGGCCGTCTGCCCGAGCGGCGTGTGGTAAAGCTCCAGGTGCTCCAGCGTGCGATGGCGGTAGTCAGTACCGTTGTCGACGTTCACGATTTCGAGCTGCTGCTCGAGCAGCGCGATGGCAGGCAGGATCCGGTCGCGATGCAACCCGTTCGGATACAGGCCGGTGGGATGAAAATTCGACGTGGCCACCATCGAGACGCGCTGGGCGAACATCGCGGCAAGCAGACGGTGAAGGATCATGGCGTCGGTGACGTCGGCCACGTGGAACTCGTCGAAGCACACCAGGCGAAAGCGTCGGGCGATGCGTCGCCCGAGTTCGTCGAGTGGATTCGCCGTGCCCTTCAGCTCCTGCAGCTCCCGATGCACCTCCCGCATGAATTCGTGGAAGTGCAGTCTTGTCTTCCGCAACAGCGGCACGGATTGGTAGAAGCAGTCCATCAGAAAGCTCTTGCCCCGCCCGACGCCGCCCCACAGGTAGACGCCGCGTGGAATGGGCGGGCGCACCAGCAGCTTTGCCACCGCATTCCGCCGCCTGGCCTTGTAGTCGGCCCACTCGCGCTCGCAGCGCTCGAGAGCGTCGATGGCGCGTAGCTGTGCCGGATCGCTCGTGTAGCCGCGCTCTTCCAGCGTGCTGAAATACAGCTCGCGGACGGACATCAGGCCCGGCGCTGCGCCGCAGGGCTGCTGGCCGCCGCGTGCATCGACTTCACAGGTTCAAGGTTCGCTTGTCGACCGCCAGCGCCGCTTCCTTCGTGGCCTCGCTGAGCGAAGGATGCGCGTGGCAGATGCGCGCGATATCTTCGCTGCTGGCTCGAAACTCCATCGCGACCACGGCTTCGGCGATGAGCTCGCTCGCGAACGGACCGACGATGTGCACCCCCAGGATCTCATCGGTCTTGGCGTCCGCCAAGAACTTCACCATGCCGGTGGTGTCGCCCAGCGCCCGGGCGCGGCCATTGGCCATGAACGGAAACGCACCGGCGCGGTAGGCGCGGCCTGCGGCCTTGAGCTGCTGCTCGGTCTGCCCGACCCAGGCGATCTCGGGGCTGGTGTAGATCACCCACGGGATGGTGTTGAAGTTGACGTGCCCGTGCTGGCCGGCAATGCGCTCGGCCACGGCAACGCCCTCTTCCTCCGCCTTGTGCGCCAGCATCGGCCCTCGCACGACGTCGCCGATGGCCCAGACATTGGGCAGGTTGGTCCTGCAGTCATCGTCCACGGCAATGGCACCGCGCTCGTCGAGCTTCAGCCCAACGCTCTCTGCATTGAGGCCTGCGGTATTGGGCACGCGCCCGATGGAGACGATGAGCCGCTCGCAGGCCAGGGCCTTCGCCTCTCCCTTGGCGTTCGTGTAGGACACCGTGACGCCCTGCTTCCCGGGTTTCACTTCACCGATCTTCACGCCCAGTTCGATCTTGAGGCCCTGCTTCGCGAAGGCCTTGCCGGCCTCGCGGGCGATCTGCTCGTCCGCCGCGCCGAGAAAGGCCGGCAGCGCCTCGAGAACCGTGACGTCTGCGCCAAGGCGGCGCCAGACGGATCCCATCTCGAGCCCGATCACGCCGGCACCGATGACGCCGAGCGTATGCGGCACCTCCGGGATGCGCAGTGCCCCGTCGTTGCTGAGCACGGCCTCTTCGTCGAACGGCAGTCCGGGCAGTGCCCGGGGACTCGACCCGGTGGCCACCACCACGTGGCTGCGCCGTCAGGGACTCCGCGCCGGCCCGGATCTCATAGCCTTCATCCGCCAGCCTTCGCGAACGCCCCTTGTGCGTGAAAGAAGCTGACCTTGTTCTTCTTGAACAGGTACAGGATGCCGTCGTTGTTCTGCTTCACGACGCCATCCTTGCGCTGAAGCATTTTGGCCAGATCGAGCTTGAGGCCGTCGACCTGGATGCCATGGGCCGCGAAGTGATGGCCCGCATGATCGAAGTGCTCGCTCGACTGCAGCAGTGCCTTGCTCGGGATGCAGCCGACGTTCGTGCAGGTCCCGCCCGGCGCGGGGCCGCCGCTCTCGTTCTTCCAGTCGTCGATGCACGCGGTGTTCAGGCCGAGTTGCGCCGCACGAATGGCAGCGATGTAGCCGCCCGGGCCGCCGCCGATCACGACGACGTCGAATGATTTGGACATGTTGGCTTGTTGCAGTTGGCGAACCGAATTCACTCGCTCGGCACGAAGATCCACAGGAGGACGTACACCACGGCGCCGGCGCCGCCGAACAGCAGCAGCACCGTGAAGAGCAGGCGCCAGGCCCAGCTCTCGATGCCGGTGGAGCGGCCGATGCCCGCCGCATACGCCACCGATCCACTTGTCGGCCTCGCTGCGGCGGAAGCGGTTGACCGCGTCCGGCGTCGAGCCGGCGGGACCGGCACTGCCCAGCAGCCGGCTCTTCGCGCGCTGGAACTCTTCATCCGTCAGCACGCCCTTGGCGCGCAGTTCGTCGAGCCGGGCAAGTTCATCGGCAAGCGACATGGCGCGTCCTCAGATGTCGAACAGCAGGCGAGCCGGATCTTCCAGCGCTTCCTTCATCGTCACCAGCCCGAGCACGGCCTCGCGACCGTCGATGATGCGATGGTCATAGCTCATGGCCAGGTAGTTGATGGGGCGCACGACGACCTGCCCGTTCTCCACCACGGCACGGTCCTTCGTGGCATGAACCCCGAGGATGGCCGATTGGGGAGGGTTGATGATCGGCGTGGACAGCATCGAGCCGAAGACCCCGCCGTTGGAGATGGAGAAGGTGCCGCCCGTCAGCTCCTCGATGGCAAGTTTGCCGTCGCGCGCCTTGGTGCCGAAGTCGGCGATCTTCTTCTCGATATCCGCGAAGCTCATCTGGTCGGCGTTGCGCAGGACCGGCACCACAAGGCCCCGCGGGCTGCCGACCGCGACGCCGATGTCGAAGTAGCCGTGGTAGACGATGTCGGTGCCGTCGACGCTTGCGTTGATTACCGGGTATTTTTTCAGGGCCGCGACCGCCGCTTTCACGAAGAAGCTCATGAACCCGAGCTTCACGCCATGCTCCTTCTCGAACTTCTCCTGGAACTTCTTGCGCATCTCCATCAAGGGCGCCATGTTCACTTCGTTGAACGTCGTGAGAATGGCGTTCGTGGCTTGCGACTGCAGCAGCCGTTCCGCGATGCGCGCACGCAGCCGGCTCATTGGCACGCGCTGCTCGGGCCGCTCGCCCAGCGCCAGCGGCGCTGCCGGCGCCAGCACGGGCGTCAGCGGCCGGGCACCCTGCGGCGCGGCAGCGGGCGGCGGAGCGCCCGGCGACGGCGCGCGCGCCGCGCCGGCCTCGAGGGCGCCGAGCACGTCGCCCTTGGTGATGCGGCCGTCCTTGCCCGTGCCGGGAACCTGCGCCCCCGCGAGCTTGTTGTCGGCCATCAGCTTGGCGGCCGATGGCATGGCAACGCCCGACATCGACGCTGCAGGAGTCGCCGCAGGAGCGGCCGCAGGAACCGCTGCCGGCGCCGCTGCTGCGGCGGCGGGCTGGGCGGCAGGCTTGCCGGTGGCTGCCGCGGCCGGGCCGCCGGTGGCGCGCCCCTCGGTGTCGATGCGGGCGATGACTTCATCGCTGACCGACCGTCGCGCCGTCTTCCTTGACGTGTTCGGCCATGACGCCGGCCGCGGGTGCAGGCACCTCGAGCACGACCTTGTCAGTTTCGATCTCGATGAGGATTTCGTCCAATTCGACGGCCTCGCCCGGGCGCTTCTTCCATTGGAGCAACGTCGCCTCGGCGACCGATTCACTGAGCTGCGGAACCTTGACTTCGATGATGGCCATGTTGTGTGTTGCCTGGATGAGGTCACTTCGAGAGCACGAAGCCCTTGAGCTTGCCGAACGCCTGCTCGAGCAATGCCTTCTGCTGCTCCTGGTGCAGGTGCGCATAGCCGACAGCCGGCGACGCCGACGCAGGCCGCCCCGCATAGCCGAGCCGCTGGCCTTCGGACATGTTCTCGTGGATGTAGTGCTGCACGAAGAACCACGCACCCTGGTTCTGAGGCTCGTCCTGGCACCAGACGATGTCGCTGGCCGCCGGGTACCTGCGCAGCTCGGCGGCGAACGCCTTGTGCGGAAACGGATACAGCTGCTCGACGCGCAGGATCGCGACGTCGGTCGCCTTCTTCTCCTCGCGCTTCTTCACGAGGTCGTAGTAGACCTTTCCCGAGCACGCGATCAAGCGCTTGACCTTTGCGGGATCGATCGCGGCATCGAGCTCGCCGATGACGGTGCGGAACTCGCCCTTGGTGAACTCGGAGAGCGCCGACGTGGCCTCCTTGTTCCGCAGGAGCGACTTCGGTGTCATGAGCACCAGCGGCTTGCGGAACATGCGAACCATCTGCCGGCGCAGCACATGGAAGATCTGGCTGGCCGTGGTGGGCTGCACGATCTGCATGTTGTTGTCAGCCGCCATCTGCATGAATCGCTCCAGCCTGGCGGAGCTGTGCTCGGGCCCCTGCCCTTCGTAGCCGTGCGGCAGCATGAGCGTGAGGCCGTTGACGCGGCCCCACTTGACCTCGCCGGAGGCGATGAACTGGTCGATGACCACCTGGGCGCCGTTGACGAAGTCGCCGAACTGCGCCTCCCAGATCACCAGCGTGTTCGGATCCGCGCTCGCATAGCCGTACTCGAATCCGAGCACTGCCTCCTCCGAGAGGATGGAGTCGATCACCACGAACGGCGCCTGGTTCTCCGCCACGTGCTGCAGCGGGATGTAGGTGCCTTCGTTCCACTTCTCGCGGTTCTGGTCATGCAGCACCGAGTGCCGGTGCGTGAACGTGCCGCGCCCGCAGTCTTCGCCTGACAGTCGCACCGGGTAGCCGCTGGCCACCAGCGAGGCGAACGCGAGATGCTCGCCCATGCCCCAGTCGACGTTGATCTCGCCACGCCCCATCGCGGCCCGGTCGGCGATGACCTTCTCGACCAGTGGATGGACCTTGAAGTTGGCCGGGATCGTGGCGATGCGCTCTGCCAGCCGCTTGACTTCGGCAAGCGGCAGCGCGGTATCGGCGGCGTCCGTCCACTTGCGACCGAGGAAAGGCTGCCAGTCGACCGCGTACTTGCTCTTGAAGTTGGTCAGCACCGGGTCGACCGTGTGCTTCCCGGCGTCCATCGCCGCACGGAAGGCCTTGACCATCTCGTCGGGCCCGGTGGCCGGCAGCGTGCCTTGCGCGGCCAGCTTCTCCCCGTACAGCCTGCGCGTGCCGGGGTGAGCCGCGATCTTCTTGTACATCAGCGGCTGCGTGAGGCTGGGGGTGTCCTGCTCGTTGTGCCCCAGCTTGCGGAAGCACACGATGTCGACGACGACGTCCTTGTTGATCTCCTGCCGGTAGTCCAGCGCGAGCTGCGTGGCGAAGACGACCGCCTCCGGGTCGTCGCCGTTCACGTGCAGCACCGGCGCCTCGATCATCTTCACGACGTCGGAGCAGTAGAGCGTGGAGCGGCTGTCGCGCGGGTCGCTCGTCGTGAACCCGATCTGGTTGTTGATGACGATGTGCACCGTGCCGCCGGTGTAGTAGCCGCGCGTTTGCGCGAGGGCCAGCGTCTCCATCACCACGCCCTGTCCCGCGAATGCCGCGTCGCCGTGCACCAGCACCGGCAGCACCTGGTCGCCCTCGTCGTCGCCGCGCCGATCCATCCGCGCCTTCACACTGCCTTCGACCACCGGGTTCACGATCTCGAGGTGCGATGGATTGAACGCGAGGCTGAGGTGCACCGCCCCGCCGGGCGTGGACACATCGCTCGAGAAGCCCTGGTGGTATTTCACGTCCCCTGCAGGGAGATCTTCCTTGGCCGTGTGCTCGAACTCGGCAAACAGGTCGCGCGGCATCTTGCCGAGCGTGTTCACGAGCACATTGAGGCGGCCCCGGTGCGCCATGCCGATCACCATCTCCTGGACCCCTTTCTCGCCGGCGCGCTGCACCAGCTCGTCCATCGAGGCGATGAAGCTTTCCCCGCCCTCGAGCGAGAACCGCTTCTGTCCGACGTACTTGGTGTGCAGGAAGCGCTCGAGGCCTTCGGCGGCGGTCAGGCGGTCGAGGATGTGAATCTTCTTCTCGGCGCTGAACCCGGGCTTGCTGCGCGTGGACTCGAGCTTCTCCTGCCACCAGCGCTTCTCGACCGGATCGGTGATGTGCATGTACTCGGCGCCGATCGAGCCGCAGTACGTTTCACGCAGCGCCTGCACGATCTGGCGCAGCGTCATCTGCTCGGCCGTCGTGAAGTAGGTGTTTGTCGCGCTGAACGTCATGTCCATGTCGGACTCGCTCAGGTCGTAGAACGCGGGTTCCAGCTCGGGGATCCGGGGCCGCTCCGTGCGCTTGAGCGGATCCAGATCGGCCCAGCGCGAGCCGAGGAAGCGGTACGCGGCGATGAGGCTCTGGACATGAACCTGCTTGCGTGCAATGGCGAGATCCGTGGCGCTGGCCTTGAGCGCAAAGGCGTTGGCCTTCGCGCGCTGGGCAAAGGACTCGACCACCGGGGCGTGCGCCACGTCGCGCGATTCGGTGCCGTCCACCGCCGGGACGTTCTGCAGCGCGTCGAAGTACGAGCGCCAGTTCTCGGGCACGGAGCCGGGGTTGTCGAGGTACGCTTCGTAGAGCTCCTCGACGTAGGGGGCGTTGCCCCCGAACAGGTACGAGTTCGCCCTGTATTGCTGCATCATCTCGCGCACCTCATGCCCCGGTTTCCGGGACCTTGGCTGGTTGAACAACCTTCCGCGACACGGCTTGACCGATTGGCGGATTGCGACCGACGGGAAGGACCTGCAAGTCAGTCGCGAACTGTAGCACCGGCGCCGCCGCCCGCGGTGGCCTCGCGGCGGTCCCAAGCCGCGACTCAGCGCAAAGCCAGGCGCCCTCGCGCAGCGGCGTACTCGGCCGAGAGGCGAGCGACCAGTGCCCGCGCCGGCAGCACGTCCTTCACGGCGGAGATCCCCTGGCCGGAGCCCCAGATGTCCTTCCAGGCGCGCTTCGACCCCTCTCCGAAGCTCATCCGGCTCGGATCGCTCTGGGCGAGGTTGTCGGGATCCAGGCCGGCATTGCGTATGGAGTCCTTCAGGTAGTTGCCATGCACGCCGGTGAAGAGGTTGCTGTAGACGATGTCCGCGCTCGTGCCCTCGACCACCATCTGCTTGTAGCCCTCCGGGGCGCGCGCCTCCTCGGTGGCGATGAAGGCGGACCCGATGTAGGCCAGGTCCGCGCCCATCGCCTGTGCAGCCAGGACAGCGCCGCCGGTTGCGATCGCGCCCGACAGCGCCAGCGGGCCGTCGAACCATTCGCGGATCTCCTGCACCAGTGCGAACGGGCTGGTGGTGCCGGCGTGCCCGCCGGCACCCGCCGCCACCGCGATGAGTCCGTCCGCGCCCTTGTCGATGGCTTTGCGCGCGAACCTGTCGTTGATGATGTCGTGCAGCACGATGCCGCCCCAGGCATGCACGGCGTCGTTGATATCGGTACGGGCCCCGAGCGACGTGATGACGATCGGCACGCGGTACCGCTCGCACACCGCCATGTCCTGCTCGAGGCGGTCGTTGCTCTTGTGGACGATCTGATTGATCGCAAAGGGCGCAGAGGGTGCCTCGGGATGACTGCGGTCCCACGCCGCGAGGGCTTGCGTGATCTCCGCCAGCCAGTCGTCGAGCTGGGCGGCCGGCCGGGCATTCAATGCCGGCATCGACCCGACGATGCCGGCCGTGCACTGCTCGATGACGAGCCCGGGATTGCTCACGATGAACATCGGCGAGGCGATCACCGGAAGCGCCAGGCCCTGCAGCGCCGCCGGCAAACCCATCAGAACGCCTCGAGCGCCATCGACGTGATGCCGGCAGAGCCTTCCACGATGCTGTCGCGCACGCCGGGTACCTTCGACAGGATGTGCTCGGCGTAGAACCTCGCCGTCGCGATCTTCGCGCGCATGAACGCGGCGTCCTCTCCGGCGGCCAGCCGGTCCTCCGCGACGATCAGGGCGCGCGCCATCTGCCATCCGGCCACCACGTTGCCGGCCAGCATCAGGTAGGGGACCGAACCCGCGAACACCGCGTTCGGATCGTCCTTGACACCGTTCGCCACGAACTGAACCACCTGCTCGTAGGCCTGCCGAGCCGCCTGCAGGCGCTTATGCATGGAGCGCGCGGCATCGCTGTCTCGCTTGGCGAGATCCGCTTCCGTGGAGGCGATCCTGCGCGCGATGGCCATGGCCACCTCGCCGCCGTCGCGCCCGGTCTTGCGGCCGACGAGGTCGTTGGCCTGGATGGCCGTCGTGCCCTCGTAGATCGTCAGGATCCTGGCGTCGCGAAGGTACTGCGCCGCGCCGGTCTCCTCGATGTACCCCATGCCGCCGTGCACCTGTACGCCCAGGCTCGCGACGTCGAGGCTCATCTCGGTCGAATAGCCTTTCACCAGCGGCACCAGGAACTCGTAGAAGGCCTCGTTCTCGGCCCGCGTGCGCGCATCGGGATCGTGGTGCGCTGCGTCGTAGGCGCTCGCGGCGACGAACGCCATGGCGCGGCAGCCCTCGGTGTAGGCACGCATCGTCATCAGCATGCGTTTCACGTCCGGATGGTGAATGATCGCCGCGGCGCCGCGCGTCGACCCGTCGACCGGACGGCTCTGCACCCGATCGCGGGCATAGGCCACTGCCTTCTGGTACGCCCGCTCCGCCATGGCGATGCCCTGCATGCCCACGGCATACCGGGCGGCGTTCATCATGATGAACATGTACTCGAGCCCGCGGTTCTCCTGCCCGACGAGATAGCCGACGGCGCCGCCGTGATCGCCGTACTGCAGCACTGCGGTCGGGCTGGCCTTGATGCCCAGCTTGTGCTCGATGCTCACGCAATGCACGTCGTTGCGCGCGCCGCTCGAGCCGTCCGGGCCGACCATGAACTTGGGCACCACGAACAGCGAGATGCCCTTCACGCCTTCCGGTGCCCCAGTGACGCGCGCCAGCACGAGGTGGACGATGTTGTCCGCCATGTCGTGCTCGCCGAAGGTGATGAAGATCTTCGTGCCGAACAGCTTGTAGGCTGCCGTCCGGCTGCGGTTCGGCGCGCGTGCGCACGAGCGACAGGTCGGAGCCGGCCTGCGGCTCCGTGAGGTTCATCGTGCCGGTCCAGGTGCCGTCGATCATCTTCGGGATCCATGCCGACTTCATCTCGTCGGTGCCTGCCGTCAGCAGCGCCTCGATGGCGCCGTCGGTCAGCAACGGACACAGCGCGAAGCTCAGGTTCGCGCTGTTGACCATCTCGATGCAGGCGGCATGGATGAGCTTCGGCAAGCCTTGTCCTCCGACCTCCGCCGGATGCGGCAAGCCCCTGCCAGCCTCCCTCGGCGAACTGCCGGAAGGCTTCCTTGAACCCCGGCGTCGTCGTGACGCGTCCGCCCTTCGAACGATGACGGATGCACGTCGCCATCGATATTCAGCGGTGCCACCACGCCCTCGTTGAACCGGGCGCACTCCTCGAGCACGGCGAGTTGCGGTATCGAGCCCCGCCTCCTCGAAGCCGGGAAGCTGGGCGATCCGTTCGATGCCGGCCAGCTCCTTCATGACGAAGAGCATTTCCTTCAGGGGGGCGCGATAGCTCATGCTGCCTCCTGCATGGCTAGAGGGCCTTGACCAGTTCGGGCACGGCAGTGAAGAGATCGGCCTCCAGGCCGTAGTCGGCCACGCTGAAGATCGGCGCCTCGGGATCCTTGTTGATGGCGACGATCACCTTGCTGTCCTTCATGCCGGCCAGGTGCTGGATCGCCCCGCTGATGCCCGCGGCGATATAGAGCTGCGGCGCCACGATCTTGCCGGTCTGGCCGACCTGCCAGTCGTTGGGTGCGTAGCCCGCATCGACCGCGGCGCGGCTTGCGCCGAGCGCCGCGCCGAGCTTGTCCGCCAACGGCGTGAGCACTTCGGTGAACTTGTCGGACGAACCCAGGGCGCGCCCACCGCTCACGATGATCTTGGCAGCCGTGAGCTCCGGCCGATCGCTCTTCGTGACCTCGCGCCCGACGAAGCTGGAGCGCCCACCGTCGGCCACCGCACTCACCGGTTCGACGGTCGCGTTGCCGCCTTCTGCGGGCGCGGCATCGAAACCGGTCGTGCGCACGGTGATGCACCTTGATCTTGTCGGCGCTCTGCACGGTGGCAATCGCATTGCCCGCGTAGATCGGCCGATCGAACGTGTCCGGCGCGACGACCTTGATGATGTCGCTGACCTGTGCCACGTCCAGCTTGGCCGCCACCCGCGGCGCGACATTCTTGCCGTGCGCCGTGGCCGGAAACAGCAGATGCGTGTAGCTGCCGGCGAGAGCGAGCACCTGAGCCGCCACGTTCTCGCCCAGCTGCTCGGCCAGCTGCGGCGCATCGGCCAGCAGCACCTTCGCGACGCCCTGGATCTTCGCTGCCTGCTTCGCCGCTTCGCCTGGCGTTGTGGCCGGCGATCAGCACGTGCACATCCCCCCCGCAGGCCACGGCAGCCGTGACGGTGTTCAGCGTGGTGCCCTTCAGGCTGCCGTGGTCGTGTTCGGCAATGACGAGTGTGCTCATTCAGATCACCTTCGCTTCGTTCTTCAGTTTCGCGACGAGTGCCGCGCACGTCCGGCACCTTGACGCCGGCGCCGCGCTTCGGCGGCTCGGCGACTTTCAGCGTCTTCAGGCGCGGCGTGATATCGACCCCGAGGTCGGATGGCTTGACCACTTCGAGCGTCTTCTTCTTGGCCTTCATGATGTTCGGGAGCGTCACATAGCGGGGCTCGTTCAGCCGCAGGTCCGTCGTGACGACGGCCGGCAGGGTCACCTTGATCGTCTCGAGCCCACCGTCGACCTCCCGCGTGACGGTGGCAGCGCCATCGGCGATCTCGATCTTGCTCGCGAATGTAGCCTGCGGCATGATCGGCCAATGCAGCGAGCATCTGGCCTGTCTGGTTCGCGTCGTCGTCGATGGCCTGCTTTCCGAGGATGACGATCTGCGGCTGCTCCTTGTCCACCAGCGCCTTCAGCAGCTTGGCGACGGCGAGCGGCTGAAGTTCCTCCGTGGTCTCGACGAGGATGGCGCGGTCCGCGCCGATGGCCATGGCCGTGCGCAGCGTCTCCTGGCACTGGGTCGGCCCGCACGACA
This sequence comes from uncultured beta proteobacterium, assembly GCA_963839465.1. Classification (GTDB taxonomy): domain Bacteria; phylum Pseudomonadota; class Gammaproteobacteria; order Burkholderiales; family Burkholderiaceae_C; genus CAWIVI01. The sequence continues at coordinate 193,155 of CAWIVI010000014.1, read as the reverse complement.
CCGCGACGATCTCGGTGACGGCGCCCTTTTCCTTCAGCCGAACGGCCTCCTCGACGGCGATCTCGTCGAACGGATTCATGCTCATCTTGACGTTGGCGATGTCCACCCCTGTGCCGTCGGATTTCACGCGAACCTTCACGTTGAAGTCGACGACCCGCTTGACGGATACCAGTACCTTCATGGCGCGTCGCTCCTCGAGGACCACATTTGACGTAAACGTGAACCACGATTCTAGGCTCGCAGCCTCCGCGCCGGCCGCTGCGGAACAAAATCGAACGATCGTGCTATTTTAGCGCCGCGGCGCTGCCGCGCTCCACGTTCACCGCGCATCAGGAGCGCCAGGCCGATGACGAACGAGAAGCCCGTGGCGAGAAACGCAATGCGGTGATTGCCCTGCCGTCAGGAGGGTGACGACGCCGTAGGTCAGGGGCCCCGCAATGGCTGCAAGGCGGACGGCGAAGGTCCACAGCCCGAAGAACTCACCCAGGCGCCGGGGCGGCGAGAACAAGCCGACCAGCGCGCGGCCCGCCGATTGGCTCGACCCCATGCATAGGCCGGCAATCACGGCGGCCGCCCAGAAGGTCGCCGCGTCGGTTGCCATTACCGCGAGTATGGTCATGACGATCCAGCCGACCAGCGTCAGCGCCAGCGCGCGGCGGTAGCCCGCCCGGTCCTGTACGTAGCCCCAACCGAAGGCGCCCAGCGCCGATGCGATGTTGACGATGAAGATCAGCATCATCGTCTGCTGCTGGACGAACCCGAGCACCTGCTCGGCATAAACGGCGGCCAGCGCGATCACGACGGCGATGCCCGCCTGGTACGCAAGCGTGCAGCCCAGCAGCCAGACGAAGTCGCGGTATTCCCGGGCCTGAAGCCAAGTTCGGCGAAGCCTCGCCAATGATGCCGCCAGGCCCTCGTGCGGCGCGACCTGCGGCGACGCGACGGCGCGCTCCTTCAACAGCACGAAAGTTGCGAGCGATGCAAGGCCGTACACCGCAGCGGTGATGAGCATCGTCACCGGAACGAAGCGTGTCGCCGGAATGCCTTGGCCCTGCGCCCAGAGCACATAGCCCAGGCTGAGGCCGAGCGTGAGCATGCCTCCGAAGTATCCGAAACCCCATCCCCAGCCGGACACCCTGCCCAACGCGTTGCGGCGGGCCAGCTCGGGAAGGAACGCGGCGATGAGCGACTCGCCGTAGGAATAGAACACGTTGGAGATCACGATCGCCGCTACGGCCCACGCCACGTCGCCGGCACCGGCCCTCGCCAGCGCGACGGTGCCGATCACGCAGCCGGCGGTCGTGAGCATGAGCAGAGAACGCTTGGCGGCTCGCAGGTCCGCGAACGCGCCGATCGCCGGCATCGTGATCATCACGATGAGGCTCGACAGTGCGAGCGTCGCCGTCCAGGCAAAGGTCGCCCACGGATGCACCCCCTGCCACGACGCCCACGAAGTAGGCATTGAACACCGCAGTGAGTACCACGGTCGTGTAGCCGGAGTTGGCGAAGTCGTACATGGCCCAGCCGAAGACCTCGCGCTTGCGCACGCCCTCGTTGAGCGCCTCTTGCGGGAACAGCGCCATCACTCCTCCAGACCGTCTGTGGTGCCCGGGACCGGGATCGAACCGGTACGCCCCGTCTCCGGAGCGGCGGGTTTTAAGCCCGCTGCGTCTGCCTGTTCCGCCACCCGGGCCGCGGGCGGATTATCGGCGCGCCAAAGACGAGGGCCTCGCATTGCGAGGCCCTCGTGTCTAAGTTGGAGGCGCGGGCCGGAGTCGAACCGCCCTGGTGGATTTGCAATCCACTGCATAACCGCTTTGCTACCGCGCCGTGGGATCGGCATTCTCACAAAAAAAGGGAAGCCACGTGGCTTCCCTTGTGTTTGGAGCGGGAAACGAGTCTCGAACTCGCGACCTCAACCTTGGCAAGGTTGCGCTCTACCAACTGAGCTATTCCCGCATCACGTTCGCGGCCGAGCGGCCGGCGAAGCGCCGCATTATATATGAGCCTCGCGCGCTAGTGCTTGGTGGCCTCCACCACGGCGGGTGGCGTCGAAGCGGCCGCTTCGGTCTTCGCCGCGGGCTTGGCCACTTCGTCTTCCGGCAGCGGCTTCGGAGCACCGTCCAGCGCCACTTCGAGAACACGGTCGATCCACTTGACCGGGACGATCTCGAGGTTGTTCTTCACGTTCTCCGGGATCTCCTGCAGATCCTTCACGTTCTCTTCCGGAATCATCACCGTCTTGATGCCGCCGCGGTGTGCGGCGAGCAGCTTCTCCTTCAGACCGCCGATGGCCGTGACCTCGCCTCGCAGCGTGATCTCGCCTGTCATGGCGACATCGGCACGCACGGGGATGCCGGTGAGCGCCGACACGAAGGCCGTCGTCATCGCGATGCCCGCGCTCGGGCCGTCTTTCGGCGTCGCGCCGTCCGGCACGTGGATGTGAATGTCGCGCTTCTCGAACAGCTCGTCCGCGATGCCCAGGCGGCGGGAACGAGAGCGCACGACGGAACGCGCGGCCTCGACCGACTCCTTCATCACGTCGCCCAGCGAACCGGTGCGGATGATGTTGCCCTTGCCCGGCATCACCGCCGACTCGATAGTGAGGAGGTCGCCGCCGACCTCGGTCCACGCGAAGCCCACCACCTGACCGACCTGGTTGCGCTTCTCGGCGCGGCCGTAGTCGAACTTCCGCACGCCGAGGAAGTCGTTGAGGTTCTCGTCGGTGATGACGACCCTGCCGCCGTACATCTTGAGCTGGTGCCCCTTGACGACCTTGCGGCAGATCTTCGAGATCTCACGCTCGAGCGATCGGACGCCGGCTTCGCGCGTGTAGTAGCGGATGATCCCGCGAACCGCGCTTTCGGTAACCTCCATCTCGTCGTCGGCCACGCCGTTGTTCTTCGCCTGCTTGGGCAGCAGGTAGCGCAGCGCGATGTTGAGCTTCTCGTCCTCCGTATAGCCGGACAGCCGGATCACTTCCATCCGGTCGAGCAGCGCCGGCGGAATGTTCATCGAGTTCGAGGTCGCGACGAACATCACGTCCGACAAGTCGAAGTCCACCTCGATGTAGTGATCGCTGAACGTGTGGTTCTGTTCGGGGTCGAGCACCTCGAGCAGCGCGGACGAAGGATCGCCTCGGAAATCCATGCCGAGCTTGTCGATTTCGTCGAGCAGGAACAGCGGGTTGCGCACACCGACCTTGGTGAGGCTCTGCAGGACCTTGCCGGGCATGGAGCCGATGTAGGTCCGGCGGTGGCCGCGGATCTCGGCTTCGTCACGCACGCCGCCAAGCGCCATCCGGACGTACTTGCGGCCGGTGGCGCGCGCGACGCTTTGGCCCAGCGACGTCTTGCCCACGCCGGGAGGGCCGACGAGACACAGGATCGGCGCCTTGACCTTGTCCACGCGCTGCTGCACCGCGAGGTATTCCAGGATCCGGTCCTTCACCTTCTCCAGGCCGTAGTGATCTTCGTTGAGGACGTTCTCGGCGTGCTTCAGGTCGTGCCGCACCTTGGACTTCTTGCTCCAGGGCAGGTTGACGAGCGTGTCGATGTAGTTGCGCACGACGGTGGCCTCGGCTGACATCGGCGACATCAGCTTGAGCTTCTTGAGCTCGCCCTCGGCCTTCTTGCGCGCCTCCTTGGGCATCTTGGCCGCAGTGATCTTCTTCTCGAGTTCCTCGAGGTCCGCGCCCTCCTCGCCGTCGCCGAGCTCCTTCTGGATCGCCTTCACCTGCTCGTTCAGGTAGTACTCGCGCTGGCTCTTCTCCATCTGGCGCTTGACGCGGCCGCGGATGCGCTTCTCCACCTGGAGGATGTCGACTTCGTGTTCGAGCAGCTCCAGCAGCTTCTCCAGCCGCTTGTCGACCTCGAACAGATCGAGCACGGACTGCTTCGCCTCGAGCTTGAGCGGCAGGTGCGCCGCAATGGTGTCGGCCAGCCGGCCGGCATCATCGATCCCCGCGATGGAGGTGAGGATCTCCGGCGGAATCTTCTTGTTCAGCTTGACGTACTGGTCGAACTGCTGCGTTACGGCGCGCCGCAGGGCCTCGACCTCGGGCTTGGCGTCCGCCGACGGGGGGATCGGCTCGACCTCCGCCACGAAGTGCTCGCCGTTGTCGGCAATGTGGCGCGTGTTCGCGCGCTGCGTGCCTTCGACCAGCACCTTTACCGTGCCGTCGGGCAGCTTCAGCATCTGCAGGATGCTGGAGACGCATCCCACGTCGAACATGTCGTCGGGCTTGGGCTCGTCCTTGCCGGCGGCCTTCTGGGCGACCAGCATGATCTGGCGGCCGGCCTCCATGGCAGCTTCGAGCGCCTTGATGGACTTGGGGCGACCCACGAACAGCGGGATCACCATGTGAGGAAAGACCACCACATCGCGCAGCGGCAGCAGCGGCAGCGTGATCGGATCGGGGGGCAAGACAGGGTGTCCGGACATTGGTTACCTCACTTTCTCGGCCCTACGTGAGGCCCGAGCATGCGATTGCAAGAAGCCGCCAATCGCCTTCAGCCCCCTCGGCAGGCGACGGGCCCCGACTCAGGCGCTCGCCTTGGCCTGCTCGCGGTACACGAGCAGCGGCTTCGCCCCTTCTTCGATGTTGTGTTCGTCCACGACGACCTTGGCGACGCCATCCAGCGTCGGCAAGTCGAACATCGTATCTATCAGCGCGTGCTCCATGATCGAGCGCAGACCGCGTGCGCCCGTCTTGCGCGCCAGCGCCTTGCGAGAGATGGCCGACAACGCTGACGGCCGGATCTCGAGCTCCACGCCGTCCATGGCGAAGAGCTTCTGGTACTGCTTGAGCAAGGCGTTCTTGGGCTCGGTGAGGATCTGCACGAGGGCGTCCTCGGTCAACTCGCCCAGGGTCGCGACGACGGGCAGCCGACCCACCAGCTCGGGAATGAGCCCGAACTTGATGAGGTCTTCGGGTTCCACTTCCCGGAACATCTCGGACACGCGTTTTTCGCTCTTGCTGTGAACCGTGGCGGCGAAGCCGATGCCCGATTTCTCGGTGCGACTCTGGATGACCTTTTCCAGACCGTCGAACGCGCCACCGCACACGAACAGGATGTTCGTCGTGTCGATCTGGAGGAAGTCCTGGTTCGGATGCTTGCGGCCGCCCTGCGGCGGTACCGACGCCATGGTGCCTTCGATCAGCTTCAGGAGCGCCTGCTGCACGCCTTCGCCGGAGACGTCGCGGGTGATGCTGGGGTTGTCCGCCTTGCGGGAGATCTTGTCGATCTCGTCGATGTAGACGATGCCTCGCTGTGCCCGCTCGACGTCGTAGTTGCAGTTCTGAAGCAGCTTCTGGATGATGTTCTCGACATCCTCGCCGACGTAGCCGGCCTCCGTGAGCGTCGTGGCGTCCGCGATCACGAAGGGAACATTCAGCAGGCGAGCCAGGGTCTGGGCCAGCAGCGTCTTGCCAGAGCCGGTGGGGCCGATCAGGAGGATGTTGCTCTTGGTGAGCTCGACATCGTCCTTCCCGGCCCCCATGTGCTTCAGGCGCTTGTAGTGGTTGTAGACGGCGACCGACAAGGTGCGCTTCGCGGCTTCCTGCCCGATGACGTACTGGTCGAGGCTGCCCTTGATCTCGCCGGGCGTGGGCAGGTCGGAGCGGGTCGCCTTCGCGGCGACCCCCTCGGCCGGTACCTCGTCGCGGATGATGTCGTTGCACAGCTCGATGCACTCGTCGCAGATGAACACCGACGGACCGGCAATGAGCTTCTTCACCTCATGCTGGCTTTTGCCGCAGAAGGAGCAGTAGAGAACCTTTTCGCTCGAGGCGCCTTTTTTGTCGGCCATGGGGGTGCTTGGCTGGGGTACGGCAGGTCAAGTCAATGATAGTGCATGGGAAATGGGGGCTCTTCCTCTGAAAAGAGCCCCCTTTGCACGTCCAGTGACCGATTTCACTGACGGTGGTCGATCACCTGGTCGATCAGGCCATAGGCCTTGGATTCCGCCGCCGACATGAAGAAGTCGCGCTCGGTGTCGTTCTGGATCTTCTCCAGCGGCTGCCCGGTGCGCTCGGCCAGGATGCGGTTGAGCTGCTCGCGCGTGCGCAGGATCTCCCGGGCATGGATCTCGATGTCCGATGCCTGGCCCTGGGCGCCGCCCAGGGGCTGGTGAATCATGATGCGGGAGTTCGGCAGCGCGACGCGCTTGCCCTTTGCGCCCGCAGCGAGCAGGAATGCCCCCATGCTGGCGGCAAGGCCGATGCACAGCGTGGATACGTCGGGCTTGATGAACTGCATGGTGTCGAAGATCGACATGCCCGCGCTCACGCTGCCGCCCGGCGAGTTGATGTAAAGGTAGATGTCCTTGTCGGGGTTTTCGCTCTCGAGGAAGAGCATCTGGGCCACCACCAGATTGGCGGTCTGGTCGTTCACGGGGCCCACCAGGAAGATGAGCCGCTCACGCAGCAGCCGGCTGTAGATGTCGTAGGCGCGCTCGCCGCGCCCGGACTGTTCGATGACGATGGGAACCATGCCCAGGTTGCTCGTTTCCAGCGCGCTCATGAAAGTCCGTGCCTCGGGAGTGTCGACTCGAGGGACTATAGCGACCGGTCAGGCGGCCATGACTTCGTCGAAGGGCAGCACCTTGTCCACGACCTTGGCTTTGCCGAGGACGAAGTCGGTCACGTTGGCCTCGATCACGACCGCCTCCACTTCCTGCATGCGCTGGCGGTCGCTCAGGTACCAGCGCACCACCTCGGACGGCTTCTCGTAGCTCTGGGCCATCTCCTCGATGTGCTTCTGGAGCTGGTCGGGCTTGGCCTGCAGGTTGTTCGCACGGACCAGCTCGGCCACCACCAGCCCAAGGCGCACCCGGCGCTCGGCCTGCGGCTGGAACAGCTCCGGCGGAATGGGCGCGTTCTCGGCATCCTTGACGCCGCGCTGCTTCAGATCGGCCCGGGCGGCCTCGACGACGCGCTCGAGTTCGTTCTGCACGAGGGACTTCGGCAGGTCGAGCTCGGCCGCCTTCACCAAAGCATCCATCACGGCGTTCTTGTTGCGTGCCATGACCCGGAACTTGACCTCGCGCTCGAGGTTCTTCTTCACGTCTTCGCGCAGCGCTTCGATGCTGGGCGAAGCGATCCCGAGGGACTTCGCGAAGGCATCGTCCACCTGCGGAAGATGCTGGGCCTCGATCTTCCTCATCGTGACGAGGAAGTCGGCTTCCTTGCCGGCGACGTCCTTGCCGTGATAGTCGGCCGGGAACTGGAGCGGGAAGGTCTTGCTCTCGCCGGTCTTCATCCCCCGCACGGCCTTGTCGAACTGCTCGAGCATCTGGCCTTCGCCGATGATGAACTGGAACCCCTCGGCGGTGCCCCCGGCGAACGGCTCGCCGTCGATCTTCCCTTCGAAGTCGATCGTGACGCGATCCGTCTCGGCGGCGCCTTCGGCGGCCGGGCGCTGCGCGAACGTGCGGCGCTGCCGGCGCAGGATGTCGATGGTCTTGTCGATGGCCGCCTCGGTCACCTCGGTGGACACGCGCTCCACCTCGATGGTGGACAGATCTCCGATCGTCACTTCGGGATAGATCTCGAAAGTGGCATCGAACGCGATCTGGCCTTCCGGTGCGCCGTCCTTCTGTGTGATGCGCGGAGCGCCGGCGACGCGAAGCTTTGCTTCGTTGGCCGCGCTGGCGAATGCCTGGCCCACCTTGTCGTTCATGACCTCGTACTGCACCGAATAGCCGTAGCGCTGCGCGACCACGCTCATCGGCACCTTGCCCGGGCGGAAGCCGTCGGCCTTGACGGTGCGCGAAAGCTTCTTCAGGCGCGACTCGACCTCGTGGTCGATCTCTTGTGCCGGCAGCGTCAGCGTGATCCGGCGTTCCAGCTTCTCGAGGGTTTCGACAGTGACCGTCATGATGGGACTCTTGATGTTGCAACTCTACTGGTGCGCGGGGGGGGACTCGAACCCCCACACCATCGCTGGCGTCAGGACCTAAACCTGGTGCGTCTACCAATTTCGCCACCCGCGCAATGGAACGAGGGGACCGCGTGCGGCCCCCTCGTGGCGTTTCGGCAAAGACGGGGATTCTAGCTTTTCCTGACGCGGAACCACGCGGCATACATGGCCGGAAGCGCAAGCAGCGTCAGCGCTGTGGCCACGATCAGGCCACCCATGATCGCGACTGCCATGGGGCCCCAGAAGACGCTTCGAGACAAGGGGATCATCGCCAGCACCGCTGCCGCCGCGGTGAGCACGATGGGGCGGAAGCGCCGGACCGCGGACTCGACGATCGCCTCCCACGTCGGAACGCCGCGGGCGCGGTCCTGCTCGATCTGGTCGATGAGGATCACCGAGTTGCGCATGATCATCCCCATGAGGGCGATCACGCCCAGCAGGGCGACGAAGCCGAACGGGCGGTTCAGCAGCAGCAGGGCTGCCGCCACGCCGGCGATCCCGAGGGGTCCGGTGAGGAACACGAGCAGCGACCGGCTGAAGCTGTGCAGCTGCAGCATCAACAGCGTGAAGATGATGAACAGCATCGCGGGGACACCGGCCGCGATCGACCCCTGCCCCTTGCTGCTCTCCTCGACCGCCCCGGCGATCTGGATCGCATAGCCGTCGGGCATCTTCTTCTGCAGTTCACTGAGCTGCGGCCAGACCTGCGCCGTGACCGTGGGCCCCTGGAGGCCCTCGACGACGTCGCCCTGGACCGTGACGGCGAAGTCACGCCCCTCGCGCCAGATCACGCCGGGCTCCCAGTCGAAGCCGATCCTGGCGATCTGCGTGAGCGGAATGGACCGCCCGCTCGCGGTCGGCAGGTACGCGTTGCCGATGTCCGTGATCGCGCTGCGCTCGTCTTCAGGCTGGCGCAGCACGATGTCGACCAGCTTGTCGCCTTCGCGGTATTGCCCGATGGTGGTGCCGGACAGGATGGTTCGGGAGGCCTGCGCGATGCCCTGGCTCGTCACTCCGAGCGCACGCGCCTTGTCCTGGTCGATCGACAGGCGCAGCACCTTGACCGGCTCGTTCCAGTTGTCGTTGACGCCTCGCATGTTCGGGTTCGCGCGCAGGATCTCCTTCGCCTCGTCGGCCCACTTGCGGACCTGCTTCGTGTCGGGCCCGACGACGCGAAACTGAACCGGATAGGGCACGGGAGGACCATTGGGCAGCAGCTTCACCCGGCCTCGCACCTCGGGAAACTCGTCGGCCAGAAGGCTCGGGAGCTTCAGCCGGAGCGCCTCGCGCGCCGCCAGGTCGCGCGGCAGCACGATGCTCTGGCTGACGTTGGTCTGCGGAAAGATCTGGTCGAGCGGCAAGTAGAAGCGCGGCACGCCGCTGCCGACCCACGTGCTGATGGCGGAGATGCCCTCTTCCTTCATCATCCGCGTTTCGAACCGCTTGGCGATCGACTCGCTCTCATGAATGGTCGAGCCTTCGGGCAGCCACAGGTCCACCAGGATCTCGGGGCGGCTGGAATCCGGAAAGAACTGGTTCTGCACCTTACCCATTCCGGCGATGCCGAGCAGGAAGATGAAGATGGTGGCTGCGATCGTGAGCCACCGGTGCTCGACGCACCAGTTCACCAGACGGCGAAAGCGCGCGTAGAACGGCGTGTCGAACAGCTCGTGGACTTCGCCGTCGGACCTGCTGCGGGTATGCAGCAGCAAGGCGCCCAGGTAGGGCACGAAGTAGACCGATACGAGCCAGGAGATGAGCAGTGCGGCCGTGGTCACGGCGAAGATCGCAAAGGTGTACTCGCCGACGGTCGACTTCGCCATGCCGATGGGCAGGAATCCCGCCGCGGTGATGAGCGTGCCGGTGAGCATCGGCATCGCGGTGACGTCGTAGGCGAAGGTGGCCGCGCGCATCTTGTCGTAGCCCTCTTCCAGCTTGCGCACCATCATCTCGACGGCGATGATCGCGTCGTCCACCAACAGGCCCAGGGCGATGATCAGGGAGCCGAGGGAGATCTTGTGCAGCCCGACGCCCCAGTAGTACATCGTCACGAAGGTGATGGCGAGCACGAGCGGGATCGTGATGCCCACCACCAGGCCGGGCCAGATGTCGATCCGCAGCGGGCGGGTGTGCAGGCCCAGGCTGATGAAGCTGACAGCCAGCACCACCACGACGGCCTCCAGCAGGACCCGAACGAACTCCCCCACCGAGCGCGAAACGGCACTGGGCTGGTCCTGGATCTGCGTCATCTCGATACCGGCCGGCAACTCGCGGCGAATCTCGTCTGCCTTGGCCTGAAGCGACTCGCCGAGCGCAATGATGTCGCCGCCCCGTGCCATCGAGATGCCGAGGGCGATCACCGGCTTGCCCTGGTGCCGCACCTTGACCGCCGGAGGATCGACCGTGCCACGCCGGATGTCGGCGATGTCGCCCAGACGCAGGAAGCTCGCCTGGCCCGTGGCGGCGTTGAGACCCCGAATGGGGAACCGCGCCAGCTCCTCGACCGAATTGAACTGGCCGCCGATGCGCACCTGGAGGCTCTGGGTGCCGGCATCCAGCACGCCGGCTCCCTCCACGGCGTTCTGCGCACCGATCTGCGCGATGACCTGGTTGAAGTCGAGGCCCAGTTGCGCGAGTCGCTTCTGCGAGACCTCGATGAAGAGCTTTTCCGGCTGCGCTCCGAAGATCTGGACCTTGGCGACGTCAGGCACGCTCAGCAGCCGCTGGCGTACGCGGTCGGCATGCTCGCGCAACTCTTCGTCGGAAAAGCCGTCGGCCGAGAGCGCCAAGATCGAACCGTAGACGTCGCCGAACTCGTCGTTGAATACAGGGCCGATCACGCCCTGCGGCAGCGTGGCGCGCATGTCGCCGATCTTCTTGCGCGCCTGGTACCAGACGTTGCCCACTTCCTTCGGTGGCGAGCTGTCGTCGATCTGGAGGATGGTCAGCGACTCGCCCGGCTTCGTGTAGCTGCGCAGGATGTCCGCGTACGGCACCTCCTGCAGCGTCTTTTCGATCTTGTCGGTCACCTGCTCGGCCATCTGCTCGGCGGAAGCGCCGGGCCAGAAGGCCTGCACGACCATCGCCCTGAAGGTGAACGGTGGATCCTCGTCCTGGCCGAGCTGGAAATACGCGGCAAAGCCGAGCACCATCAGCACGACCATGAGGTAGCGCGTGAGCGCCGGATGCTCCAGTGCCCATCGCGAGATGTTGAATCGCGAGCGCGCGGCAGCGGCCAGGGTGCTCGGCACGGCGTTCATGAGGCTTCCGGCGATCAGCGCTGGATGGACGCGAGGGCCGGGGCCGGCTCGCCGTAGAACTTGACCTTCAGGCCCGGCGTGAGCACATGGACTCCGGCGGTGACCACGATCTGCCCAGGCAGCAGCCCCGACGCGACCACGATGGAGTTGCCTTCGGCGCCGGCCACCTCGATCGGCTGCGCGCGTACCGTCATGGTGGAAGGCTCGACGAGCCACACTGCGGTCTTGCCCTGCTGCTGCATCACTGCGGCAAGCGGCACCTTCGTGATGCCCCCGACCTTCGGCGTGTCGATGACGGCGGTGGCCGTCTGTCCCAGGCGCACGGCCGCGGCGCCGACGTCCGCCTTGACGAGAAACGTGCGCGTCGCTGGGTCTGCCGCGGCTGCGACCTCGCGCACGGTGGCGGCAACGGCGCCACTGCCTTCGCCCCAGACCTTCACCTTCACGGCGCCCGGCTGTCCGGCCAGGTGCCGCAGCGCTGCGATTCGATCCTCGGGGATGGAGAACACGACATCACGAGGGCCGTCGTGCGCCAGGCGAAGCACTGGCGTGCCGGGCGCCACCACGGTGCCGGGATCGGCCTCGACTGCAGTGATGACGCCGCTGGCATCGGCCACCAGCGTCGCGTAGCGTGCCTGGTTGCCCTGAACGCCTGCCTGCGCGCGCGCTTGCGCCAGCTGTTCCTGTGCGGCCCTGAGGGCACTCTCCCTGCGTTCAAGTTCAGCCGCGCTGATGAATCCTTGCGAGCGCAGGTCCTTGAAGCGCTTGAAGTCTGCCGAACTCTGGTCGAGGTTCACTTGTGCCGAGCGCAGTTGCGCCTGCGCGGCCTCCTGGCCCAACCTGCAGATCTTGAGCATCGAGCTGAGCGAGGACCTGGCCGGCCTTGACACTGTCGCCGAGATTGACGTGGCGGCGCACCACTTTGCCGCCGACCCTGAAGCCCAGCCGCGACTCCGTGCGCGCCCGCACCTCGGCAGCGTATTCATGGCTTGCGGACGCGCTCCCGGCGGAGATGGTCATGGTGCGTACGGCGCGGACCGGATCGGGCGCGGGTTCCTTCTTCGCGCAGGCCGTCAGGAGCACGCTGGCAACGATGAAGAACGCGGCTTGGCGCATGGAACCCTCTGCGTGTGACGATACTGACTGACTGGTCAGTAATATATTTGGCCCCCTCCGGGATGTCAACGAGCCGCGCCACAATCGCGGCCCGTGACCGTCGATCACTACGAGAATTTTCCCGTCGCATCGTTCCTGTGCCCGCCGCGCCTGCGGGCGGCGGTGCGGGCCATCTACGCCTTCGCGCGCACCGCCGACGACTTGGCTGACGAGGGCGACGACGTTGCGGCGCAGCGGCTGGAGCAGCTGGCCGCGTACCGACGATCGCTCGACGATGCGGCGAGCGGCTTGCCGCCCACTGGACGCTGGTCCGCCGTGTTCCAGCCGCTTCAGGCGGCCCTGCGCAACCATGCGCTTCCGCTGCCGCCATTCCATGCGCTTCTCGACGCCTTCGAGCAAGACGTGCGCAACCCGGGCTACAGCGATCGCGCGGCATTGATCGACTACTGCCGTCGCTCGGCAGACCCGATCGGGCGCCTGCTGTTGCATCTCTACGGCATCGACGACCGGACGGCGCTGCGCCAGTCGGATGCCATCTGCACCGCGCTGCAGCTGATCAACTTCTGGCAGGACCTGAGCGTGGACCTGGCTCGCGGCAGGCACTACGTGCCGGCCGCCGATGCGTCCCGACACGGCGTCACGCCGGCCGAGCTCGCCGCCCGCCGCGACAGCATCGCAGCCCGTGCGCTGGTGCGCGATTTGTGCGCCTGGGCGCGCGAGCTTATGCACGAAGGCGTTCCGCTGGTGCACCGGATCCCGGGGCGCGCCGGCTGGGAACTGCGGTGCGTCGCGCAGGGCGGGCTGCGCATCCTTGAGAAAATCGCCCGGATGGACCACGCGACGCTGCTGCAACGCCCCACGCTGAATGCCGCCGACGCGGTCCCGCTGGCATGGCGGGTGCTGCACATGCGCCGCCCGCACGGCCCGCTCGAAAGCGCCGTGTGACGCCCGAACAGTACGTGCAGGACAAGGCGGCCGCCAGCGGCTCGTCCTTCTACTACGCCTTCATGTTCCTGCCGCCGCCGCGCCGGGCGGCCATCACGGCCTTCTACGCCTTCTGCCGCGAGGTCGACGACGTGGTGGACGAGGTGACCGACCCGGGCGTCGCGGCCACCAAGCTCGCGTGGTGGCGCAGCGAAGTCGCCGCCACCTTCGGCGGGCGGCCGAGCCACCCCGCCATGCAGGCATTGATGCGGCATGCAGGCACCTACGGCATCCAGCCCGAACACCTGCTCGCCGTCATCGAAGGGTGCCAGATGGATCTGGAGCAGACGCGATACCTCGATTTCGCCGGCCTGGAGCGCTATTGCCATCTCGTCGCCGGCGTCGTCGGCGAGGTGGCCTCGAACATCTTCGGCCGCCGCGAGGAGGCAACGATTGCCTACGCACACCGCCTCGGGCTCGCCATGCAGTTGACGAACATCGTGCGCGATGTCGGTGACGATGCTCGGCGCGGGCGCATCTACCTGCCGGTGGACGAACTGCAGCGCTTCGACGTGAAAGCCCACGAGATCCTCCGGCGCGAGGCTCCGTGGGGCTACAGCGAACGTTTCACAGCGCTCATGCAGCACCAGGCCCGGCGGGCGCACGACGCCTACGACGAGGCCCTCGCGCTGCTGCCGGCAATCGACCGGCGGGCGCAGCGGCCAGGGCTCATGATGGCGAACATCTATCGCACGCTGCTTCGGGAGATCGAGCGCGAGAACTTTCGCGTGCTGCACCAGCGGATCGCCCTCACGCCGTTGCGCAAGCTGTGGATTGCGATGCGGACCAACTGGCGCGAGCGATGACCCGCCCGGGCGCGGCGCTTTGCGTCGTCGGCGGCGGCTGGGCCGGCATCGCGGCAGCCATGCAAGGGGTGCTCGAAGGATGGTCCGTCACCTTGGTAGAGATGGCGCCCCGCCTGGGCGGGCGTGCCCGCCACGTCGACCACCCGGAACTGTCGATCGACAACGGCCAACACATCCTGATCGGTGCCTACACCGAAACCTTGCGCTTGATGCGCCTGGCAGGTGCCGACCCGGAGCAAATGTTCGAGCGCAGGCCCCTCGAACTCATCTACCCCGACGGGTCCGGGCTGTGCCTGCCCTCCGGCCCTCCCGTGCTGGCGTTCGCTCGTGGCATCCTGCGGGCACCCGGCTGGGGCTGGAGCGATCGCCTCGCGCTGGCGCATGCTGCGCTGGGCTGGTCCGTGAGACAGATTTCGCTGCGACCCTGCACTGACGGTGGCCGATCTTGCCCGGAGGCTCTCGCCTCGTGTGCGCGGCGACCTGATTGAGCCGTTGTGCGTTGCGGCCCTGAATACCCCGGCGGAACGGGCGAGCGGCGGCGTCTTCCTGAGAGTCATCCGCGATGCCTTGTTCAGCGGGCCTGGATCTGCCGACCTCCTGCTTCCGAGACGTTCGCTCAGTGCGCTGCTGCCTGAACCCGCCGCCCGATGGCTGCAAGCTGCCGGGGCGCGCGTGGTCACCGGCAGCCGGGTGGCCCAATTGCGGCCGGACAAGGCCGGATGGCGTGTCGACGGCGAGCGCTTCGACGCTGTCGTCCTGGCCTGCAGTGCGCAGGAGGCCGCCCGCCTGACGCACGCGGCTGCCCCGGACTGGTCAATGCGAACGGCAAGCTTCGACTACGAGCCTATCGTCACCGTTTACCTGCGCAGCCCCGGATCTCGCCTGGATCGCCCCATGGTCGCGCTGCGCAGCGACGACCGGGCGCCCGCCCAATTCGTCTTTGATCACGGTGCGCTGGGCGGCTCGCCAGGCCTGTTCGCCGCCGTAGCCAGCGGCGCAGTCGAGTGGGTCGCCGCCGGGCTTTCGGCCGCGGGCGAAGCCACGCGCCAGCAACTGGTCGCCGCATTTCCACACGGTACGTGGGCCACACCGCTGACGGTGCTGCGAACGCTTTCCGAGAAACGGGCCACCTTCCGTTGCACGCCAGGGCTCATCCGGCCCGGCCCTCGAGTGGCGCCGGGCCTGGTTGCCGCTGGCGACTATGTCGACGGGCCCTATCCAGCGACACTGGAAGGCGCCGTGAGATCCGGTGTGGCCGCGATCTCGGCGTGCGATCTCAGCATGCAGATCCAGTTTTCGTCATGCAAGACGATGCAGTAGACGCCACAATCTCGCAATGCGGAAAAAAGACGCGGCCACCCCGACGATCCAGGTTCTCCAAAGGACGTTTTCATTGCTGGACGTCCTCGCTGCCCACCAGGATCCGGTTTCGCTGAAGGAAGTCAGCGAACGCACGGGCCTGCATCCTTCCACGGCCCACCGCATCCTCAACGACTTGGCCGTTGGCAGGCTGGTCGATCGACCGGAAGCGGGAACGTACCGCCTCGGCATGCGGCTCCTGGAACTCGGCAACCTGGTGAAGGCGCGCCTCGATGTGAGAGATGCCGCGCTGGCGCCCATGCGGGAACTCCACAAGCTGACGCATCAACCGGTGAACTTGTCGGTGCGGCAAGGGGATGAGATCGTCTACATCGAGCGGACCTATAGCGAACGGTCCGGCATGCAAGTGGTGCGAGCCGTCGGAGGCCGTGCCCCGCTTCACCTCACGTCGGTGGGGAAGCTCTTCCTCGCCCACGATGATCCGCAGCGCGTGCGGACCTACGCCATGCGCACCGGGCTGGCGGGGCACACCCGGAACAGCATCACCGAGATCGGCCGGCTCGAGCGGGAACTTGCGGGAGTACGCCACAACGCGGTGGCCCGGGACGATGAAGAGCTCGAAGTGGGCGTCCGATGCATGGCTGCGGGGATCTTCGACGACCAGGGAAAGCTCGTGGCAGGCTTGTCGATCTCAGCACCGGCCGACCGCTTGGAGGAAGGTTGGCTCGATCGGGTGAAGTCGACGGCCGCTCAGATTTCGGCGGCGCTGGGACACCGCCTCTGACGGCTCACTCGCCGGTGGCAACGGCGGCCGGAAGGCTGTCGGTGAGCCACCTGCGGATTCGCTCGGCGTCGCCAAGGCGCGAATAGCGCCCCGCGGAATCGAGCAGCACCATGATGACCTGCCGGCCGTGCAGCGTGGCCTGCATGACGACACAGCGGCCCGCCTCGGAGATGTAGCCGGTCTTCTGCAAGCCGATTTCCCAAGACGGGCTGCGGACGAGGCTGTTGGTATTGCGGAACTGCATCTGCCGCGAGCCGATGGCCACGCTGTGCTCGGGAGAGGTGGAAAGCTCCCGGATCAACTGGTGTTCGCTGGCGGCCTTCACGAGCACGGCGAGGTCTCGAGCGCTCGACTGGTTCATGCTGGAAAGACCCGTCGGCTCGACGTAGCGCGTGTCGGACATGCCGAGCGCCACGGCCTTTCGATTCATGGCCCCCACGAATGCCGACAGGCCGCCGGGATACTGACGCCCCAGCGCATTGGCGGCCCGGTTCTCGGACGCCATGAGCGCCAGGTGGAGCATCTCACCGCGGGTGAGTTGGGTTCCGACGCGAAGGCGCGAGTGGCTGCCCTTCTCCGTATCGACGTCATCCTGGGTGACGGTGAGCGCTTCGTCCAGCGGAAGCCCAGCTTCCGTGACGACGAGCGCAGTCATCAGCTTCGTGATGGACGCGATGGGCAGCACCGCGTTCGGGTTCTTGCTGAACAGGACTTCGTTCGTTTCCTGATCGAGCACCAGCGCCACGCTGGACTTGAGCTCGAGGGGGTCGTCGGCGCTGTGCAGACCGGCGATCTGGCCGAAGGAAAGCCGTGGCGGCTCCTGGACGCGCATGACTCTGCGGGGCATCACCGCTCGTACGCTGCGGGTGGACTTGGTCGAGGCGGACTTGCGCGCGGACTTCGTAGCGGACGCGGCCCTCAGCCGCGACCGCCGGCTCGAACGCCACGGTCGACACGGCGACCGCGAAGGCGATTGCGACCCAGATTCGACATCCTCACACAGCCCCACACAATTTTGTCCTCCATTCGACGATCCGAGTGTAGGACAGCAAAAAAAGCCGCGCAAGATCAAAAACTTACGTTCGCTTCCTCGAGTGGGGGTTGCGTTGTCAAATGTCACAAAGCACTCACTCCCTGAGCCGCTACACGCTCTGTCTTGCTGTGCAGCTTGTTCAGGGCCGCCAGGTACGCCTTTGCGGATGCCACCACGATGTCCGGATCCGATCCGACGCCGTTGACGACCCGGCCACCCAGCTGCAGGCGCACCGTGACCTCGCCTTGTGACTCCGTGCTCCCCGAGGTGATGGCATTGACGGAATAGAGCAGCATTTCCGCCCCGCTTCGGATTTGCGACTCGATCGCCTTGAGGCTGGCGTCGACCGGGCCGTTGCCGTCGCTCTCCACGCGGTGCTCCTTCTCTCCCGCCGCGAAGGAAACGTTCGCATGGGGCCGCTCACCGGTCTCGGAGTGCTGTGACAACGACAGCAAGCGGTAGTGCTCGTGCTCGCTGGTCACGCTTTCGTCACTCAATGAGCGCAATGATGTCCTCGTCGAAGATGTCGCTCTTTCGGTCAGCGAGGTCCTTGAAGCGGGCAAATGCCGCGTTGACCTCCGCTTCGGAGTCGAGCTCGATGCCCAGTTCCTGTAGCCGCTGCTTGAACGCGTTGCGTCCGGAGAGCTTGCCCAGCACGATTCGGTTGGCGCTCCAGCCCACGTCTTCGGCGCGCATGATCTCGTAGGTGTCCCGTGCCTTGAGCACCCCGTCCTGGTGAATGCCCGAGGCGTGCGCGAATGCATTGGCGCCGACGACCGCCTTGTTCGGCTGCACGACGAAGCCGGTGGTCTGGGACACCATGCGCGAAGCGGGCACGATCTGCGAAGTGTCGATGCCGAGTTCCAGGCCGAAGTAGTCGCGCCGCGTCTTCACCGCCATGACCACTTCCTCGAGCGAGCAGTTGCCCGCACGCTCCCCGAGGCCGTTGATCGTGCACTCGACCTGGCGCGCGCCTCCGAGCTTGACGCCGGCCAGTGAATTGGCGACGGCCATGCCCAGATCGTTGTGGCAGTGCACCGACCAGATGGCCTTGTCGGCGTTGGGGACCCGCTCGCGCAGGGTGCGAATGAAATTGCCGTAAAGCTCCGGCACCGCATAGCCCACGGTGTCCGGGATGTTGATCGTGGTCGCACCTTCGGCGATCACGACTTCCAGCACCCGACACAGGAAGTCCGGGTCGGATCGATAGCCGTCTTCCGGCGAGAACTCCACGTCCGCCGCCAGGTTGCGCGCGAAGCGCACCGCCAGCTTCGCCTGCTCCAGAACCTGCTCGCGCGTCATCCGCAGCTTCTTCTCCATGTGCAGCTCGCTGGTCGCGATGAACGTGTGGATGCGCGACCTCGTCCGCGCCCTTCAGCGCCTCAGCCGCACGAGAGATGTCCCGATCGTTGGCGCGGGCCAGCGAGCACACCGTCGAGTCCTTGATGTGATCGGCAATGGCTTTCACCGCATCGAAGTCACCGTTGCTCGAGGCCGCGAATCCTGCTTCGATGACGTCGACGCGCAGGCGCTCCAGCTGTCGTGCGATGCGCAAGCTTCTCGTCCTTCGTCATCGCGGCGCCGGGAGACTGTTCGCCGTCCCGCAGAGTGGTGTCGAAAATGATCAGCTTGTCGCCCATTGCCTGCTCCTGTCGTCCTGGGTCAGCGCTCCCACGCGCTGCATGCCGCTCAGCACTGCCTTCATCGATGCGCTGACGATGTTCGCGTCGATGCCCACGCCGAACAGCGCCGGCCGGCTCGCCGATGCGCAACTCGAGGTAGGCCGCTGCCCGGGCTTGTGCCCCCGAGCCGATGGCATGCTCATGGTAGTCGAGCACTTCGACGGTTTCGCCGGTGAGCGCGGCCAGCCCGGCGACGAAGGCGTCGACCGGACCGTTGCCCTGCCCCGCCACGCGCATCGATCGACCATCGACGACCACGTCGGCACTGAGCCGAAACCCCGCCGTGCGCCTCATCGCCGATGGTGTGATGGTCGACGCGTGCATCGCCGATGCGGTACTCGCGCTCGAACAGCGCCCACAGGTCGCCGGCGCTGAGCTCCTTGCCTTCGAGGTCCATCACGCGCTGAACGGCCTGGCTGAACTCGATTTGCAGGCGTCGCGGCAGTTCCAGCCCGTATTCGGATTCGAGAAGGTACGAGATACCGCCCTTCCCGGACTGGCTGTTGACGCGGATCACGGCCTCGTAGCTGCGGCCGAGGTCCATGGGATCGAGCGGGAGATACGGCATGTCCCAGGCGTCGCCTTCCTTGCGTGCCGCAAAGGCTTTCTTGATGGCGTCCTGGTGCGATCCGGAGAACGACGTGTAGACGAGGTCGCCGACGTAGGGGTGGCGCGGATGCACCGGGAGCTGGTTGCAGTGCTCCACGACACGCCGGATGCCGTCGATGTCGGAAAAGTCGAGCATCGGCGCGACGCCTTGCGAATAGAGATTGAGGGCGATGTTGACGACGTCCACGTTGCCCGTTCGTTCACCGTTGCCGAACAGGCAGCCCTCGATCCGATCGCATCCCGCCATCAGCGCGAACTCCCCCGCCGCCGTTCCGGTGCCGCGGTCATTGTGCGGATGCACCGACAGCACGATCGCGTCGCGCCGGGCCAGATGCCGATGCATCCACTCCACCATGTCGGCAAAGATGTTGGGTGTGGAATGCTCCACCGTGGACGGCAGGTTGACGATGCACGGATGCTCCGGCGTGGGCTGCCACACGTCCGTCACTGCATCGACGACACGCTTGCTGACGGCCAGCTCGGTGCCGGAGAACATCTCCGGCGAGTACTGGAACGTCCATTGCGTGGCCGGACGCTCCGCGGCCAGGTCGCGAACGAGCCGCGCATGGACGCGGGCGAGCTCGATCACGCCGTCGACGTCCAACCCGAGAACCACCCGGCGCATGACCGGCGCCGTGGCGTTGTACAGGTGGACGATGGCTCGCCGCGCCCCGGCCAGCGACTCGAAAGTGCGGCGGATCAGCGGCTCCCGCGCCTGCGTCAGCACCTGGATCGTCACGTCATCCGGTATCAGGTCTCTGCTCGATGAGCAGCCGGACGAAATCGAAGTCGGCCTGCGAAGCGGAGGGAAAGCCGACCTCGATCTCCTTGAACCCCACGCGCACCAGCGTCTTGAACAGGCGCAGCTTTCGGGCCGGATCCATGGGCTCGATCAGGGCCTGGTTGCCGTCTCGAAGGTCGACACTGCACCACACCGGCGCGCGCTGCAGCTGCACATCCGGCCAGGTGCGGTCGGCCAGGCGCACCGGCGCGAACGGGCGGTACTTGGCGGAAGGGTCCTCGAGCATGGGCATGGCGGTCTCCAGAAAGACCAACGGCCCGCTGCTTGCGCTGGCGGGCCGTTGATCCGGAAAGGTTAGACGAGGTCGATCAGCGCGCCCGTAGCACTCCCGGAAGAAGTAGCGAGATGAGCGCGTGGCACGACGACATGCGATGCAATATATCAGATGCCGGCCGTGCGGTGGCCCGCTTTCAACGGTGCAGGCCCGCCTCGTCCGGTTCGTCGGTCGACGTGGCGATCACGCTCACCGGCCGGCCCTTGGACTTGCGGTAGATGTACACCGCGTAGCCCGAGAAGCCGTACACCACGAACAACGCGAACAGCACGACCGGCGGGTGGATGGTGATCACTGCGATGCCCAGCGCAATGGCGACGATGACGATGAAGGGCACGGTGCGGCGAAAGCTCACGTCCTTGAAGCTGTAGAACGGCACGTTGGTGACCATCGTCAGGCCGGCGTAGAGCGTCAGCGCGAAGGTGCACCAGGCCAGCCATTGGACTTGCCAGGCGTCGCGCCAGCCGGCGTCGTCCATGACCCAGACGAAGCCGATGATCAACGCCGCCGCCGCCGGGCTCGGCAGGCCCTGGAAGAAGCGCTTGTCGACCACGCCGATGTTGGTGTTGAACCGTGCAAGGCGCAGCGCGGCGCCCGCGCAATACACGAACGCTGCGATCCAGCCGAGCTTGCCGAGGCCCTTGAGGGCCCACTCGTAGATGATCAGCGCCGGCGCGGCCCCGAAGCTGACCATGTCGGACAGGCTGTCCATCTGCTCGCCGAAAGCGCTCTGCGTGTTCGTCATGCGGGCGACACGTCCGTCGAGGCTGTCGAGGACGGCGGCGCTGAAGATGCCGATGGCCGCCAGCTCGAACTTCCCGTTCATCGCCATCACGATGGCGTAGAAGCCGGCGAACAGGGCGGCGAGCGTGAAGAGATTGGGCAGGATGTAGATGCCCTTGCGGCGCGGCCGCACCGGTGCGTCGGCTTCGTGCTCCTCGCCCGGACGGATGTCACTCATCGGGCGAAGACCGCCAGGACCGTCGTCGTCGCGCTCACCTTGTCGCCCGGGCCGACCTTCGGCGTGGCGTCGAGCGGAAGGTACACGTCCACCCGCGAGCCGAAGCGGATGAAGCCGTAGCGCTGGCCCCGATGAAGGGCGTCGCCCTCCTTCACGTAGCACAGGATGCGGCGGGCGATCAGGCCGGCCACCTGCACCAGGGTGACGGTGCGGCCCGCGCTTTCGATCACCATGGCGTTGCGCTCGTTCTCGGTGGACGCCTTGTCGAGATCCGCATTGACGAAAGACCCGCGGAAGTACGCGATCTTGCGCACCGTCCCGTCCACCGCCACGCGATTGCTGTGCACGTTGAAGACGTTCATGAACACGCTGATGAGCAGCGCGTCGCGCCCTGCGTACGGATCGTGGGCCTTCTCCACCTTCACGACACGCCCATCCGCGGGCGACAGCACCGCCATCGGATCGCCGGGCACCTGGCGCGGCGGGTCGCGGAAGAACTGCACCACGAAGGCGAGAACCAGCCAGCACACCACCGCGAAGATCGTCCATCCCAGCACCGACGCGCCCAAGGCGATGACGAACAGGACGGCGATGTAGGGCCAGCCTTCGCGGGCGATGAGGGGGTGCGGGTAGTGCATCCGACGAGGATACCTAAAACAAGACGGGCCGCCGAAGCGGCCCGGAACCCAGGCGACGGCCGTCAGTTCCGGCTCTTGTCGACCAGCTTGTTCGCCTTGATCCACGGCATCATCGCGCGCAGCTTCTCGCCGACCTGCTCGATCTGGTGCTCGCCGGTCAGGCGGCGCCGCGACAGCAGCGTCGGTGCGCCGGCCCGGTTCTCGAGGATGAAGCTGCGGGCGTACTCGCCGGTCTGGATGTCGCGCAGGGCCTGCCGCATCGCCGCCCTGGTCTGGTCGTTGACGATCTTCGGGCCGGTCACGTACTCGCCGTACTCCGCGTTGTTGGAGATCGAGTAGTTCATGTTGCCGATGCCGCCTTCATAGATCAGGTCGACGATCAGCTTGAGTTCGTGAAGGCACTCGAAGTACGCCATTTCGGGCGCGTAGCCGGCCTCCACCAGCGTCTCGAAGCCCGCCTTGATGAGCTCCACCGTGCCGCCGCACAGCACGGCCTGCTCGCCGAACAGGTCGGTCTCCGTCTCCTCGCGGAAGTTGGTCTCGATGATGCCGGCCTTGCCCCCGCCGTTCGCCGCGGCATACGAGAGCGCCAGGTCTCGCGCCTTGCCGCTCTTGTCGGCATGCACGGCGATCAGGTGTGGAACGCCGCCGCCCTTGGCATACGTGTCACGCACCGTGTGGCCCGGCGCCTTCGGCGCCACCATCCACACGTCGAGATCTTCGCGCGGGACGACCTGGCCGTAGTGCACGTTGAAGCCGTGCGCGAAGGCGAGCGACGCGCCGCGCTTCATGTTCGGCTCGACATCGGCCCGGTAGACCTGGGCGATCTGCTCGTCCGGCAGCAGGATCATGACCACGTCCGCATCGCGGACGGCGTCGGCGACCTCCGCGACCTTCAGGCCGGCCTTTTCCACCTTGGGCCACGAGGCCCCGCCGCGGCGCAGGCCGACCGTGACTTTCACGCCGCTGTCGTTCAGGTTCTGTGCGTGCGCATGGCCTTGCGAGCCGTAGCCGATGATCGCCACGTTCTTGCCCTTGATCAGGCTGAGGTCGGCGTCCTTGTCGTAATAGACCTTCATGGTTCTCTCCAGAAAAATTCAGACTCGCAGGATGCGTTCGCCGCGGCCGATGCCGCTGGCGCCCGTGCGTACGGTTTCGAGGATCGCTGTGCGGTCGATCGCCTCGAGGAAAGCGTCCAGCTTGCTGCCGTCGCCGGTGAGTTCGATGGTGTAGCTCTTCTCGGTGACGTCGATGATGCGGCCACGGAAGATGTCCGCCATTCGCTTCATCTCCTCGCGCTCCTTGCCGACGGCGCGCACCTTGATGAGCATGAGCTCCCGCTCGGTGAAGCTGCCCTCGGTCAGGTCGACCACCTTCACCACCTCGATGAGCCGGTTCAGGTGCTTGGTGATCTGCTCGATCACCTCGTCGCTGCCCGCGGTGACGACGGTCATGCGCGACAGCGACGGATCTTCCGTCGGCGCGACGGTGAGGCTCTCGATGTTGTAGCCGCGGGCGGAGAAGAGCCCCACCACGCGGGACAAGGCGCCGGGCTCGTTCTCGAGCAGCACGGCAATGATGTGTCTCATGCAATTCGTCCTTCGTGCTCTTCAAGCCGGCGGCGGTAACCGACGGCCCTTGGCGACGCGCTTCGATGGTTGAGAAAGATCGTCCTTCGGCTGCGGCACGGCATCTCGAACGGCGCCGCGGCGGCGCGGTAACGCCGCCGCTGGCCGATCGATCAGCCGGTCACAGGTCCTCGGACCCCAGCAGCATCTCGCTGATGCCCTTCCCGGCCTGCACCATCGGCCAGACGTTCTCGGTCGGGTCGGTGCGCACGTCGAGGAAGACGGTCCGGTCCTTCAGCTTGATGGCCTCGCGCAACGCCGGCTCGACGTCGCTCGGCTTCTCGACCAGCAAGCCGACGTGGCCATAGGCCTCGGCCAGCTTGACGAAGTCGGGCAGCGCGTCCATGTAGCTGTGCGAGTAGCGGCCGCCGTAGTCGATCTGCTGCCACTGGCGCACCATGCCGAGGTAGCGGTTGTTCAGCGAGACGATCTTGACCGGCGTCTTGTACTGCAGGCAGGTCGAGAGCTCCTGGATGCACATCTGGATCGAGCCCTCTCCCGTGATGCAGAAGACGTCGCTGTCCGGCTTGGCCAGCTTGATCCCCATTGCGTACGGCAGGCCGACCCCCATCGTTCCCAGGCCGCCGGAGTTGATCCAGCGGCGCGGCTGCTCGAACCGATAGAACTGGGCGGCCCACATCTGGTGCTGGCCCACGTCGGACGTGACATAGACGTCGCGGTCCTTCGTGAGCTCCCAGAGCGTCTCGACCACCTGCTGCGGCTTGATCACCTCGTTGCTTCTGCGGTAGCTCAGGCATTCGCGCTTGCGCCACTCGTTGATCTGCGCCCACCAGCCGTTGATGGCATCCTTTTCCGGCCGGACCGGGGACTCCTTCAGCTGGGCGATCAGCTCCTGCAGCACGTCCTTCACGTCGCCCACGATGGGAATGTCGACCTTGACGCGCTTGGAGATCGACGACGGGTCGATGTCGATATGGATGATCTTGCGCTCCACCGAGGCGAAGTGCTTGGGGTTGCCGATCACGCGGTCGTCGAAGCGCGCGCCGACAGCCAGCAGCACGTCGCAGTGCTGCATCGTCATGTTCGCCTCGTACGTGCCGTGCATGCCGAGCATGCCGAGGAACTTGGGATCGCTCGCGGCGATGGCGCCGAGCCCCATGAGCGTGTTGGTGCAGGGGTATCCCAGCAGGTCGGCCAGCTCCCGCAGCTCGGCCGATGCATTGCCCAGGATCACGCCGCCGCCGGTGTAGATGTAGGGGCGCCGGGCCTGCAGCAGCAACTGCACTGCCTTGCGGATCTGGCCGCCGTGGCCCTTCCTCACCGGGTTGTACGAGCGCATCTCCACCCGCTCGGGGTAGTGGAACGGCGCCGTCTTGAGGGAAATGTCCTTCGGGATGTCTACGACCACGGGGCCCGGGCGGCCGGTGCGCGCGATGTGGAACGCCTTCTTGAGCGTCATCGCCAGCTCGCGGACATCCTTGACGAGGAAGTTGTGCTTGACGATGGGGCGCGTGATCCCGACGGTGTCGCATTCCTGGAAGGCGTCGAGGCCGATCGCCGGCGTCGGAACCTGCCCGGTGATGATCACCATGGGGATCGAGTCCATGTACGCCGTGGCGATGCCGGTGACGGCGTTGGTCACGCCGGGACCGGACGTGACGAGGGCGACGCCCACTTCGCCGGTGGCGCGGGCGTACCCGTCCGCAGCGTGCACGGCGGCCTGCTCGTGCCGCACGAGGACGTGTTCGATCGTGTCCTGCTTGTACAGCGCGTCGTAGATGTAGAGCACCGCGCCGCCGGGGTATCCCCAGATGTACTTGACGTTCTCGGCCTGAAGGCTGCGAACGAGTATTTCGGAGCCGTTGGGCTCCGAGGGCGGGTGATTGCGGTTGTGCCGAAGCGGCACGCTTGACTTCCGCGGCAGACATGTCCATATCGAACCTTTGGGTTGATCTCTGACGAAAAACCATCGGTGCCCCTCCTCGCGCCCTCGTGAGGCGGACTCGGAACCTGCGCGGTCAAAAACTTGGGCGCCCTTGTCGGACAGCCGGTTCGAGACCAGAAACTGCGTTGTGCGAGGCAGCATTATGCCTTTGGTGCCGCCGAATCGGCTTCACGGATAATCGCGCCCGTCCCAGACGGGCTGATCTCCTTGGCGTCCGACAAAGAACTTTCCGACTTCCTCAAGAGCGTCGAAAAACGAGCGTTCAAGCGCACGGCCTACACCGTGCGCGACGAGGACGCCGCCCTGGACATCGTGCAGGACGCCATGATCCGGCTGGCCGAGAAGTACGCCGACCGCCCGGCGGCCGAGCTGCCGCTGGTCTTCCAGCGTATCCTGTCCAACGCCACGATGGACTGGTTCCGGCGCCAGAAGGTGCGCAACGCCGTCCTGCAGAACATGTCGGACTTCGAGGCGGCGGACAACGACGACTTCGACCTGCTGGAGCTGCTGGAGGCCGACGGACGGCTGGGCAGCGAAAGCGCCGCAGACATCGTTTCCAGGGAGCAGATACTGCTGCGCATCGACACTGAAGTTGCACAATTGCCTGCTCGTCAACGAGAGGCTTTTCTGCTGCGTTACTGGGAAGAGTTCGACGTCGCCGAGACGGCCGTCGTCATGGGCTGCTCCGAGGGCAGCGTCAAGACACACTGCTCGCGCGCCGTCCGAGCGTTGGCTAAGGCGCTCAGAGCCAAGGGAATCACACTGTGAACCGCACCGATCTGCCCCCCTACCGGAGCGCCGAAGCGCTGCAGGAGCGCTTCGGGCGCCATGTGGCGTCGCACCTCGAATTGCTTGCACATCGCGCGTCGCCGGACGTGGAGGAACGCCTGCGCTTCAGCCGCGAACTCGCGCTCACGCGGGCGCGCGAAGCGTCCCGCCCCGCCGCCACGTCGGCTCGGACCGTCGGCGCCGGCCTGCTGGCGCTCGGGGGCGGCTCCTGGTGGCTGCGCCTGGCGTCGATCGTTCCACTCATCATGCTGATCAGCGGCCTGACGCTCATCCAGGAGCGCCACTGGAACGCCCAGATCGAGGCCGCGGCGGACATCGATGCGGCGCTCCTCACGGATGACCTGCCCCCGGTCGCCTATGCCGACCCGGGCTTCGCTGCCTACCTGAATTCCGGAATCGAGTGAGGGTGGTCGTGCGCCGCATCGCCGTGCTGCTTGTCATGGTGGCCGTGGCCGGAGCGGCCTGGGCTCAACCCGCGCCCTCCGGCGGCCGCTCATGGAACTCCTTGACGCCGGCCGAGCGCACGGCCCTGGCGCCGTTGCAGCGGGATTGGAATTCCATCGATGTCGGTGGCAAGCAGCGATGGCTGGAGGTCGCGGCCCGGCTGCCTTCAATGCCGGCCGAGGAGCGGGCGCGGATGCAGGACCGCATGGCGGCCTGGTCGCGCATGACGCCCGAGCAACGCGGACAGGCGCGGCTGCAATACCAGGAAGCGCGCCGCCTCAGCCCGGAAGAGCGGCAGGAGCGCTGGCGCAACTATCAGGCGCTGCCCCCCGAACGCCGCGAGGCCCTGGCGCGAGACGCCGCTCCGCCTCCCCGGCGGCGCCCCGATCCGCGCGGTGATGTGGCTCCGAAGTCCAACTTGGTTCCGGATCCGGCCGACGCTGCCGCCGTAAGGCCCGTGGCGCCCACCGTCGTGCAAACCCGTCCGGGCGCGTCGACGCGGTTGCTGACTCAGCCGGGGGCGCAACCGAGCCACCAGCAGACCGGCTTGCCGAAGATCGCCGCCACGCCCGGATTCGTCGACTCGACGACGCTCCTGCCGAAGCGCGGCGCGCAGGGCGCCGCAACACGCCCGGCGCCGGTTGCCGACCAGCCCCCCAAGCGCGTCAAATGACGGCGCCCGCCGGTGGCGTCGACCTGTCGACGCCGAGCTTGCGCCGCCGCCTTGCGGCGTTTCTCTACGAGAGCGTGCTGGTGTTCGGCATCGTGGTTGGCGCCGGCCTCGTGTATGGCCCCTTGATGAACCAGCGCCACGCACTCTCGGCACAACCGGGCCTGAAGGCGCTCGTCTTCGTGCTGCTGGGCATCTACTTCGTCTGGTGCTGGAGCCGAGGCGGTCAGACCCTCGCAATGAAAACCTGGCACCTTCGCCTCGTCACGAAGCACGGCCGACCGGTTTCCCCTGCACGCGCCCTTGCGCGCTACCTCCTCTCGTGGGTGTGGTTCCTGCCCGCGCTGGCGGCAGTTCACGCCGTCGGGCCGAGTTCCGCCAGCGGGATGCTCGGCGTCGTCAGTGCCGGGGCATTGGCCTATGCGGCGCTCTCGCGCCTGCACCCGGACCGGCAGTTCTGGCATGACGCCGTGTGCGGCACGCGGATCGTGACCTGGCGCAAGCCGCCGACCTCGCGGGCAGAATCGCACGCACGAAATGCCACACTCATGAGCAACGTCTTCAAGGGCCGCACGGGCCTGGATCGCGTGGTGCGGGCCACGGGGCACTCTCTGGACGGACTGCGTGCAGCCTACACGGGCGAGAGTTCATTCCGGCAGGAGTGCTGGCTCGCCGCAGCGCTCCTGCCGGCGGCCTTCTGGGTCGGCCAGGATTGGGTCCAGGTGACGCTGCTGGCCGGGACGGTTCTGATCGTGCTGGTGGTCGAGCTTCTCAACTCGGCTGTCGAGGCCACGGTCGACCGCGTGTCGTTCGAGCTTCATGCGCTGTCCAAGCGTGCGAAAGACTTGGGCAGCGCAGCCGTCATGGTGTCTCTCGTCCTGTGCGGCGGCGTGTGGTCTGCCGCGCTGTGGCAGCGGCTTTCCGGAGCTTGATCGTGCTCTCGATCTGCGTGTACTGCGGCTCGCGTCTCGGCGACAGCGCCCGCTTCGTCGCGACGGCGCAGGAGATGGGCGAGGCGATCGCCCGGCGCGGCGCGCGTCTGGTCTATGGCGGCGGCCGGGTCGGCCTGATGGGCGTCGTGGCGGACGCTGCGCTGGCGGCGGGTGGCCTCGTGGTCGGGGTGATTCCGGAAGCCCTCCTGCAGCGCGAGGTGGGGCACTCACGCCTCACGGAGCTGCTGGTGGTGCGGTCGATGCACGAGCGCAAGCAGGCCATGGCCGAGCGGGCGGACGCATTCGTTGCGCTGCCCGGCGGGATCGGCACCCTGGAGGAGCTCTACGAGGTGTGGTCGTGGCAGCAGCTGGGCTATCACGACAAGCCGGTGGCGCTGCTGAACGTCGACGGCTACTACGACCCGCTGATCGACTTCATGGCGCAAAGCGTGCGACGCGGGTTCGTGTCGGAGGAGCAGCATCGGGCGCTGCTGGTCGACACGGACGTTCGAAGCCTGATCGAGCGCGTTGCCGCCGCCGCGGCAGGCGCATCGGCGCTCGACGACTACTCCAGAACCTGAGAGCAGAGGTCGGATCAGACCGCCGCTTCGTCGGTCTCGCCGGTGCGAATGCGCACGACCTGCTCGACCGGCGTGACGAAGATCTTGCCGTCGCCGATCTTGCCCGTCTTGGCGGCGCGGACGACAGCCTCGATGCAGCGCTCGACTTCCTCGTCCTTCACGACGACTTCGATCTTCACCTTTGGAAGGAAGTCGACGACGTACTCGGCGCCGCGATAGAGCTCGGTGTGGCCCTTCTGGCGCCCGAAGCCCTTCACTTCGGTGACGGTGAGCCCGGAGACGCCCACCTCGGCCAGCGACTCGCGCACTTCCTCGAGCTTGAATGGCTTGATGATGGCGGTGATCTGTTTCATCGCAAGGGCTCCAACGGTGCGGCAACTCCGCGGCATTTAAGCACGGAACTTCGACGTGATGGGGTAGCGCCAGTCCCTGCCGAAACCCCGATGCGTGATGCGTATCCCCACCGGCGCCTGGCGGCGTTTGTACTCGTTGATCTTGATCAGATGGGTCACGCGCTCGACATCGGCGCGCGCGAATCCCGCAGCCACGATCTGCTCGATGCTGCGGTCCTCCTCCATGTAAAGGGCGAGGATGGCATCGAGCACCTCGTACGGCGGCAGGCTGTCCTGGTCGGTCTGGTCGGGCCGAAGCTCGGCCGACGGTGCGCGAGTGATGATGCGCTCGGGAATGACAAGCCCGCCGTGTCCCGCAGCCGGAGCGCGCGACTGCGCGTTGCGCCAGCGCGCAAGCCGGTAGACCAGCGTCTTCGCGACATCCTTGATGACGGCGAAGCCACCTGCCATATCGCCGTACAGCGTGCAGTATCCCGTGGCCATCTCGCTCTTGTTGCCCGTGGTGAGCACGATGGCCCCGGTCTTGTTGGACAACGCCATCAGCAGCGTGCCACGGATGCGCGCCTGGATGTTCTCTTCCGTGGTGTCTTCCGGCAGGCCGGCGAACTGCGGGGCCAACTCCGTCTTGAAAGCAGTGAACATCGGCGCGATCGAGATCTCGTCGTAGCGCACGCCCAGGCCGGCCGCCATTTCGCGCGCGTCGATCCAGGAGATGTCCGCCGTGTAGGGCGACGGCATCATGACGGTGCGCACGCGGTCTGGCGCCGAGCGCGTCGACGGCAATCGCAAGCACCAGTGCCGAATCGATACCGCCGGACAAGCCGATGATGGCGCCCGGGAAAGCCGTTCTTGCCGAGGTAGTCGCGCACGCCGGTGACGAGGGCGGACCAGGCCTGCGCCTCCATCGAGGGCAACGCATGAACCTCGCCGTGGGCAGCGCCGCCTGGCTCGATGTCGACGAAGGCCAGCGATTCCTCGAAGCTCGGCGCGCGCATGGCGAGGCGAGCCGACGAGTCCAGCGCGAACGACCCGCCGTCGAACACGACTTCGTCCTGGCCTCCGACGAGATGCGAGAACACCAAGGGCAGCCCGACGTCACGCACGCGCTCGGCCATCCGCTCTTCGCGCTCCTCCGCCTTGCCGAGATGAAACGGAGAAGCATTGATCACGCACAGCACCTCGGCACCCGCCGCCTTCGCGCTGCGCGCAGGCTCTTCGAACCAGGCGTCCTCGCAGACCAGGACGCCGAAGCGCATGCCCCCGGCCTCGAAGACCACGGGCTCGAGGCCCGCATCGCGGCCGGAGACGAAATACCGCCGCTCGTCGAACACCTGGTAGTTCGGCAGCTCGCGCTTGCAGTAGGTGGCCTCGATGCGGCCGTCGGAGAGCACCGATGCCGCGTTGAATCGGCGCTGCACGGAGACCGACCGGGTGCGCAGGTCGTCGCCACCGGCATGAGGATGCCCGACGACGACGTGCAGCCCGCTGCAGCCGGACAGCGCCTGTGCGATGCTGTCGAGCGCCTCGTCGCACGCGCGCATGAATGCCGGTCGCAGCAGCAGATCTTCGGGCGGGTAGCCGGTGAGCCCCAGTTCGGGGGCCAGCACCACGCAGGCGCCTTGCGCGTGCGCCTCGCGGGCGGCGGCGACGATCTTGCGGGCATTGCCCGCAAGATCGCCGACCGTGGCGTTGATCTGCGCCAGAGCGACCTTCACCATGCCGCGACCTTCAGCATCGCATTCCGAATGACGAAAAACACTGTCGGAGATTATGTCATCGAGGTTCACGCCGACCCGGCGGCGGTGGATGCGGCGCAGTGGAATGCGCTGCTCGACATGCAGGCGTCACCGACGCCCTTCATGCGTCACGAGTACCTGGCCGCACTGCACGCCTCCGGCAGCGCCGTAGCTCGCACGGGTTGGGTGCCGCAGTGGGTCGTGCTGCGCCACCATGGAGCCCTGGCCGCGGCCTGTGCGCTGTATCTCAAGGGCCACTCCTACGGCGAGTACGTGTTCGACTGGGCGTGGGCCGACGCCTATGAGCGGCACGGGCTCGCGTACTACCCCAAGCTGCTGGGGGCGGTGCCGTTCACGCCCGCCCCGGGCACGCGGCTGCTCGCGCGCGACGGCCCGGCGCGAAACGCACTTGTGCAGACGATCGGGGCGATGGCGCGCGGGTTGAACCTGTCGTCCGCGCACCTGCTGTTCCTCGACGACGTCGACCGCGCGGCGATGGAGCGTGCGGGTTGGCTGATGCGTTCGGGCGTGCAGTTCCACTGGACGAATCGCGATCCCGCCTATGAAAGCTTCGACGAGTTCCTGCGCAGCCTGGCACGCGACAAGCGAAAGAAGATCCTGCAGGAACGGCGCCGCGTGGCCGAGGCGGAAGTGACCTTCACGGTGCATCGCGGGAAGGAGATCGACGAGCCGCTGTGGGACTTCTTTCACCGCTGCTATACCGACACCTACCGGGCACACCACTCGACGCCCTACCTCACGCGCGCATTCTTCGCGCAGCTGTCGCATACGTTGCCGCAGATGTGGGTGATGTTCGTGGCGCACCGCCGAGGTCGCCCGTTGGGGGTGTCGCTGATCGCGACCGACGGCCCTGGCGAGAGCGCCTGGGGACGGTACTGGGGAGCGCTGGAGTATGTGCCCTGCCTGCACTTCGAGGCGTGCTACTACCAGCCGCTCGCGTGGTGCATCGCGAACCGCATGAAGCGCTTCGAAGGCGGCGCGCAAGGCGAGCACAAGATGGCCCGCGGCCTGATGCCGGTGGCCACCGCCTCGGCGCACTGGCTCGCCGACCGGCGCTTCGCTTCGGCCGTTGCGGAGTTCCTTGCCGAGGAGGGGGCCGGCATCGAGCAGTACGTGGACGAGCTGCGCGAGCGCAACCCGTTCCGGAAAACCTGAGGCCTCTCAGCTCTTCTTGTGCGCCTCGGCCCAGCTGGCCATGCCGTCCGTCACTTCCTGGCGGGCGCTCTCCGGGCCTTCCCAACCCATCACCTTGACCCACTTGCCCTCTTCCAGATCCTTGTAGTGCTCGAAGAAGTGCTGGATCTGCCGCAGGCGCAGGTCGTTCATGTCTTCGGGCTTCTGCCAGTGGGTGTAGATGGGCAGCACCTTGTCGATCGGCACCGCGAGCAGCTTGCTGTCGCCGCCGGCTTCGTCGGTCATCTTGAGAATGCCGATCGGGCGGCAGGCGACCACCACGCCGCTGATCAGCGGGACCGGGGTGATGACGAGCACGTCCACCGGGTCGCCGTCGTCGGCCAGCGTCTGGGGGATATAGCCGTAGTTGCACGGATAGTGCATGGCGGTGCCCATGAACCGGTCGACGAACATGGCGCCCGACTCTTCGTCGACCTCGTACTTGATCGGGTCCGCGTTCATCGGGATCTCGATGATGACGTTGAACTCGTCGGGCGCATTCGCGCCGGGTGTCACGTTGTGCAGGCTCATGGACGGCTCGATGACTCAGGGGAAAACCCGGATTCTACCGAGCGCCAGCGCCCCTGGCCGGACGCCGCCGACACGGCGGCACGGGGCTGCCGCGGTGTCGCTGCGATGCCGCACAGCGGGTAAAAACCAAGCCGGGGTTACGGACTTGCCCTTAGCATGCCGGGCGGCGACCCGCCCCTCGTGCCAAGCACGGGCGAATTACAGCGGGCGCGACTCACGGGAACCGAACGCGAATAGGAGAAACCTGCATGTCGAGTTCTATGGCGCTGTACGTGGCGCTGGCGTGCGGCTTGGCCGCTGTGCTTTACGGCTTCGTCCAGAGAAGCTGGATCCTGAAGCAGGACGCGGGCAACGCCCGCATGCAAGAGATCGCCGCTGCCGTGCAGCAGGGTGCCGCCGCCTACCTGGCGCGCCAGTACAAGACGATCGCCATGGTGGGCGTCGTGCTGGCGGTGCTCATCGCCGTCTTCCTCGGCACCAAGACGGCCTTCGGCTTCGTGCTCGGGGCGGTGCTGTCGGGCGCCTGCGGCTTCATCGGCATGAACGTGTCCGTGCGGGCCAACGTGCGCACGGCACAGGCGGCCACGAGAGGCATCGGTCCGGCGCTCGACGTCGCTTTCAAGGGCGGCGCGATCACGGGCATGCTGGTCGTGGGCCTCGGCCTCCTCGGCGTGGGCCTCTTCATGTGGTACGTGACCGCCGGCACGCGCTTTGACGCAGAGACGCTCAAGCCGATGCTCGGGCTGGCCTTCGGCGGCTCGCTGATCTCGATCTTCGCGCGCCTGGGCGGCGGCATCTTCACGAAGGGCGCTGACGTGGGCGCCGACCTGGTCGGCAAGGTGGAGGCCGGGATTCCGGAGGACGACCCCCGCAACCCGGCAGTTATCGCCGACAACGTGGGCGACAACGTCGGCGATTGCGCCGGCATGGCGGCCGACCTGTTCGAGACCTACGCTGTCACGATCATCGCCACGATGACGCTCGGTGCGTTGATGGTGACCGGCGCCAACGTCCGGAACGCGGTGGTCTACCCGTTGCTGCTGGGCGGCGTATCGATCATCGCCTCGATCATCGGCTGCGCGTTCGTGAAGGCGAGCCCGGGCATGAAGAACGTGATGCCCGCGCTGTACAAGGGCCTCATCGTCGCCGGCGTGATCTCGCTGATCGCGTTCTACTTCGTGGGCAGTGCGCTCTTTCCGGACGGCATCGCCCTCACGGACGGCCGCTCGGTCGGCCCGGGCTCCCTCTGGGGTGCCTGCATCATCGGCCTCGTGTTGACGGCCGCCATGGTGTGGATCACCGAGTACTACACCGGCACGAATTTCAAGCCGGTGCAGCACGTGGCGCAAGCCTCGACCACCGGGCACGCCACCAACATCATCGCCGGCATCGGCGTGAGCATGAAGTCCACGGCGTGGCCCGTGATCTTCGTGTGCATCGCGATCATCGCGTCGTACGTGCTCGCCGGCCTCTACGGCATCGCCGTGGCGGCGACGTCGATGCTCAGCATGGCGGGCATCATCGTCGCGCTCGATGCCTACGGGCCCATCACCGACAACGCCGGTGGCATCGCCGAGATGGCCGACCTGCCGGCCAGCGTGCGCGACGTCACCGATCCGCTCGATGCGGTGGGCAACACGACGAAGGCCGTCACGAAGGGGTACGCGATCGGCTCGGCGGGCCTGGCCGCGCTGGTGCTGTTCGCCGACTACACGCACGCGCTCGAGGCGAGCGGATTCGATGTTGCATTCGACCTGTCGGACCCATATGTGATCGTCGGCCTGTTCATCGGCGGCCTCATCCCCTACTTGTTCGGCGCGATGGCGATGGAGGCCGTGGGACGGGCTGCCGGCGCCGTGGTGGAGGAAGTGCGCCGCCAGTTCCGCGAGATCAAGGGCATCATGGAAGGCACGGCCAAGCCCGAGTACGGTCGCGCCGTGGACATGCTCACCGGTGCGGCGATCAAGGAAATGATGATCCCGTCGCTGTTGCCGGTGCTGGTGCCCATCGTGGTGGGCCTCGCCCTCGGACCGAAGGCGCTCGGCGGGTTGCTGATGGGGACGATCGTGACCGGCCTCTTCGTCGCCATCTCGATGTGCACCGGCGGTGGGGCATGGGACAACGCCAAGAAGTACATCGAGGACGGCCATCACGGCGGCAAGGGCAGCGACGCGCACAAGGCCGCGGTCACCGGCGACACCGTGGGCGACCCCTACAAGGACACCGCCGGGCCGGCGGTGAACCCGTTGATCAAGATCATCAACATCGTCGCGCTGCTGATCGTGCCGCTGCTGCCGTTGAGCGCCGCGGACACCGCCTCGGCGCAGCGCGGCACGGCCACGGCACCTGCCATGACGGCCAGCAATGCCGTGCAGATGGAAGCGGCGCCTTCGGCGCCCGCGGCCACCGCTTCCGCAGCGAGCCAGTGACTCGGGTCAGGACGCCGCCGAGATGACCTCCGGCGGCGCCTGAACCAACTCGATCAGCACGCCCTCGCCCCCGATCGGGAACTCGTCGTTCCCCTTCGGGTGGATGAAGCAGATGTCGTGTCCAGCCGCCCCCTTGCGGATGCCGCCCGGAGCGAACCGCACGCCGTGCGCGGTCATCCACTCCACGGCCTTGGGCAGGTCGTCGACCCACAGCCCGATGTGATTGAGCGGCGTCGCGTGGACTGCCGGCTTGCGATCCGCATCGATCGGCTGCATGAGATCGACTTCGACGGCGTGCGGCCCCGCCCCGAGGGTGCAGATGTCTTCGTCGACGTTCTCGCGCTCCGACACGAAATGGCCGGTCACGGGCACGCCGAGCAGGTCGACCCACAGCGAGCGCAGCCGCTGCTTGTCGGGGCCGCCGATGGCGATCTGCTGGAGGCCGAGGATGCGGAACGGCTTGCTCATTCGAACCTCAGGATGGGTTGATCCACGGCCAGGCTTTCTCCGCGAGTGGCCAAGATCTCGGCCACCTTGGCGTTCTGCGGGGCGGTGAGGATGTTCTCCATCTTCATGGCCTCGATCACGGCGAGCCGGTCGCCGGCCAGGACGACCTGTCCGGGCTCCACCTGGACATCGGCCAGCAGGCCGGGCATCGGCGCCAGCAGGAACTTGCTCGTGTCCGGCGGAGGCTTGTAGGGCATGAGCTTCTGCAACTCCGCAGCGCGGGGTGACAGCACGAGAGCGTCGATGCGCGTGCCGCCATGGATGACCCGCAGCGTCAGCCCGTGGCGCTCCACCTGCGCGGCGAACGGACGCCCGTTGCACAGGCCCTCGATGCGCGTGCGGCCGAATGTCCAGTCGCTCGCGAACTCGAAGCGGCGGTCGCCGAGCGTGACCATGACGACGCCGTTGAGCTGCACCTCGACCGCGTGGTGCGTCGTGGCGCCGGCATCGCCTTTCACGACGACGACCTGTTCGGCGGTGACCCGAAAGCCGTGGCCGGGCAACTGCCCGCTGATGCCCGCCGCGCGGGTGAGGTACCTCCGGTGCACGGCGGCCGCCAGCGCGATGAGGAACTGCGGATCCTCGTGCGGAACATCTTCGGCGCGGAACCCCTTCGGGAAGTGCTCGGCGATGAAGCCGGTGTTGAAGTCGCCCGCGACGAAGCGCGGATGGGCCAGCAAGGCCGCCTGGAACGGGATGTTGCTGCTGATGCCGCGGATGACGAAGCGGTTGAGCGCCTCGCGCATCTTCACGATGGCGTCCATGCGGTCGCTGCCGTGCACGATGAGCTTGGCGATCATCGAGTCGTAGTGCATCGGGATCTCGCCGCCCTCGTAGACGCCGGTGTCCACGCGCACGCCGTCACCCTCCTCCGGCGGCTCGTATTTCACGAGGCGGCCGGTGCTCGGCAGGAAGTTGCGCAGCGGATCTTCCGCGTTGATGCGGCACTCCATCGCCCAGCCATCGCGCCGGATGTCCGACTGCTTGAACGGCAGCCGCTCGCCGGCCGCCACGCGGATCATGAGCTCGACCAGGTCCAGCCCGGTGATGCACTCGGTCACCGGGTGCTCGACTTGCAGCCGCGTGTTCATCTCGAGGAAGTAGAAGCGCTGGTCGCTGCCCACCACGAACTCGACGGTGCCGGCGCTCTGGTATTTCACCGCGCGGGCCAGTGCCACGGCCTGCTCGCCCATCGCGCGGCGCGTGGCCTCGCTGATGAACGGGCTCGGCGCCTCCTCGATCACCTTCTGGTGGCGCCGCTGGATGGAGCACTCGCGCTCCCACAGGTAGACCACGTTGCCGTGGGCGTCGCCGAGCACCTGGATTTCGATGTGGCGCGGCTGCTCGACGAACTTCTCGATGAACACGCGGTCGTCGCCGAAGCTCGCGCGCGCCTCGTTGCGGCACGAGGTGAATCCCTTCGAACGCCTGCTTGTCGTCGAAGGCGACCCGCAGCCCCTTGCCCCCGCCGCCGGCGCTCGCCTTGATCATCACCGGGTAGCCGATGTCGCGCGCGATCTCCACCGCGCGCTCGGGCGTCTCGATGGCATCGTTCCAGCCCGGGATGGTGTTCACCTTCGCTTGCAGCGCCAGCTTCTTCGAGGCGATCTTGTCGCCCATCGCGGCGATGGAATGGTGCTTCGGGCCGATGAAGACGAGGCCCTCCTCCTCCACCCGTGCGGCGAAGGCCTCGTTCTCCGACAGGAAGCCGTAGCCCGGGTGGATGGCCTGCGCGCCGGTGGCCTTGGCGGCCGCGATGATCTTGTCGGCCGACAGGTAGGACTCGCGCGACGGGGCCGGGCCGATCAGCACGCTCTGGTCGGCCAGCTCCACGTGGCGCGCGTCACGGTCGGCCTCGGAGAAGACGGCCACTGTGGCGATGCCCATTCTTCTTCGCGGTCCGGATGACGCGGCAGGCGATCTCGCCCCGGTTGGCGATGAGGATCTTTTCGAACATACCGGGCCTCACAGCGGAATGTTCCCGTGCTTGCGCCACGGGTTCTCGAGCTTCTTGTCGCGCAGCATGACCAGCGAGCGGCAGATGCGCTTGCGCGTCTCGTGCGGCTGGATCACGTCGTCGATGTACCCCCGCGCGCCGGCGACGAAGGGATTCGCGAAGCGCTCCTTGTACTCCGCCTCCCGCGCGGCCAGCTTGGCCGGATCAGCCTTGTCCTCGCGGAAGATGATCTCCACCGCGCCTTTGGGACCCATGACGGCGATCTCTGCATTGGGCCAGGCGAAGTTCACGTCGCCGCGCAGGTGCTTGGAGCTCATCACGTCGTAGGCGCCGCCATAGGCCTTGCGCGTGATCACGGTGACCTTCGGCACCGTGCACTCCGCGTAGGCGTACAGCAGCTTGGCGCCGTGCTTGATGATCCCGCCGTACTCCTGGCTGGTGCCGGGCATGAAGCCGGGCACGTCGACGAAGGTGACGACCGGAATGCTGAACGCGTCGCAGAACCGGACGAAGCGCGCGCCCTTGATGGCGCTGCGGATGTCGAGGCAACCTGCAAGCACGAGCGGCTGGTTCGCCACGATGCCCACCGTCTGGCCGTCCATCCGCGCGAAGCCGACGACGATGTTCTTCGCGTACTCGGGCTGCAGCTCGAAGAACTCGCCATCGTCGGCCACCTTGAGGATGAGCTCCTTCATGTCGTAGGCCTTGTTCGGACTGTCCGGCACCAGCGTGTCCAGCGAGAAGTCGAGCCGCTCGGGCGGGTCGCCGCTTGGGCGCACCGGCGCCTTCTCCCGGTTGTTCAGCGGCAGGTAGTTGAAGAAGCGGCGCAGCATCATGATCGCCTCGACATCGTTGTCGAAGGCCAGGTCGGCGACGCCGCTGCGCGTCGTGTGCGTGATGCCGCCGCCGAGTTCCTCGGCGGTGACTTCCTCGTGCGTCACCGTCTTCACCACCTCGGGCCCGGTGACGAACATGTAGGAGCTGTCCTTCACCATGAAGATGAAGTCGGTCATGGCCGGCGAGTAGACGGCGCCGCCCGCGCACGGGCCCATGATGAGGCTGATCTGCGGGACGACGCCCGAGGCCAGCACGTTGCGCTGGAACACCTCGGCATAGCCGCCGAGCGAGGCCACGCCCTCCTGGATGCGCGCTCCGCCCGAATCGTTGAGGCCGATGACGGGGGCGCCCACCTTCATCGCCTGGTCCATCACCTTGCAGATCTTCTCGGCGTGCGCCTCCGACAGCGCGCCGCCGAACACGGTGAAGTCCTGGCTGAACACGAAGACGAGGCGGCCGTTGATCATCCCGTAGCCGGTGACGACGCCGTCGCCGGGAATCTTGTTGTCAGCCATGCCGAAGTCGGCGCAACGGTGCTCCACGAACATGTCCCATTCCTCGAAGGTGCCGTCGTCCAGCAGCAGGTCGAGCCGCTCGCGCGCGCTCAGCTTGCCCTTCGCGTGTTGTGCCTGGATGCGCCGCTCGCCGCCGCCCAGGCGCGCCGCGGCGCGCTTGGCTTCGAGCTGTTCGATGATGTCGTGCATGAGATCGCTTCCTTGGAAGAGTCGTTGTTCAATGAGCCAGGTCGAGCAGGCGCCGGGCCGCCACCGACGCGGCCACGCGGCCCGCCTCCACCGCGGCGGAAAGGTCGGGCAGCGCGGCCCTGACCCGCGGGATGGGACCGGAATCGGGCACGCAGGCCGCTCTCGATCAGCCCCCACATCCAGGCCCGGTCCTGCTCGCGGCGGCGCTGCTCGAGAGCACCGCTGCCCTGGCGCCGCTCGCGCCACTCGCAGACCGCTTGCCAGAACGCCGCGAGGCCCTCGCCCTTCAGGGCGCTGAGCTGCTGCACGAGCGGCGCTTCGCGGTGCAGCAGCCGCAACGCCGAAGCGATCTGCGCCTGGGCGCGTGTAGCGGCCGCGGCGTCGATGTCCGCCTTGTTGATCACGACCAGGTCGGCGAGCTCCATCACGCCTTTCTTGATGGCCTGGAGGTCGTCGCCCGCGTTTGGAAGCTGCAGCAGCACGAAGATGTCCGTCATGCCGGCCACGGCGGTTTCGCTCTGCCCCACCCCGACCGTCTCCACGATGACGATGTCGTGGCCGGCCGCCTCGCACACGAGCAAGGCTTCGCGTGTCTTCTCGGCCACGCCTCCGAGCGTGCCGGACGCGGGGCTCGGCCGGATGTAGGCTCGCTCGTGCACCGACAGGCGTTCCATGCGTGTCTTGTCCCCGAGGATCGAGCCGCCGGAGATCGACGATGACGGATCGATCGCGAGAACGGCGACCCGATGCCCGCGCTCGACGAGATAGAGCCCGAGCGCCTCGATGAAGGTGGACTTGCCGACGCCTGGAACCCCCGAGATGCCGATGCGGAATGACCGGCCGGTGGCGGGGATGAGGGCGTCGAGGAGCGCATCGGCACGCGCGCGGTGGTCGGCCCGCGCCGACTCCAGCAGCGTGATCGCCTTCGCCATCGCGCGCCGCTGGGCCGGTCCCGCGGGGCCGAGCACGGCGTCTGCAAGAGACCGGTCCGCCGCGTTCATCCAGCGGCGGTGCGCTTGATCTGCTCGAGCACGTCCTTCGCGCTCGCCGGGATCGGCGTGCCGGGGCCGTAGATGCCCTTGACGCCGGCCTCGTACAGGAAGTCGTAGTCCTGCTTCGGAATGACACCGCCGACGAACACGACGATGTCCTCGCTGCCCTGCTGCTTCAGTGCCTGGATGATGGCCGGCACCAGCGTCTTGTGGCCGGCCGCGAGCGTCGAGACGCCCACCGCGTGAACGTCGTTCTCGATCGCCTGGCGCGCGCACTCCTCCGGCGTCTGGAAGAGCGGTCCGATGTCCACGTCGAAGCCGAGGTCCGCGAAGGCCGTGGCGACCACCTTCGCCCCGCGGTCGTGGCCGTCCTGGCCGAGCTTGGCGATCATCACGCGCGGTCGGCGCCCGTGCTCCTGCCGCGAACGTCTCGATCTCGCGCTTCAACTGGTCCCAGCCCTGGGCGCGAGTCGTAGGCAGCTGCGTACACACCGGTCACCTTCTGCGTATCGGCGCGATGGCGCCCCCAGACCTTCTCGAGCGCATCCGAGACCTCCCCCACCGTGGCACGCGCGCGCACGGCGCGAATGCTCAGCTCCAGGAGGTTGCCCTCGCCGCTGCGGGCGGCTTGCGTCAGCGCCTCGAGGGCGGCTTGCACAGCCCCTGCGTCGCGCGCGGCGCGGATGCGCTCCAGGCGTGCGACCTGCTGCGCACGCACCCGGTTGTTGTCCACCTCCAGGGTGTCGTGTTCGTCTTCCTCATCGAGCCGGTACTTGTTGACGCCGACGATCACGTCGCGCCCCGCGTCGATGCGCGCCTGCTTCTCGGCCGCGCTGGCCTCGATCTTCAGCTTCGCCCAGCCGGAGTCGACGGCCTTCGTCATGCCGCCGAGGGCCTCCACTTCCTCGAGGATGGCCCATGCGGCGTCTGCCATGTCCTGCGTGAGGCGCTCCATCATGTAGCTGCCCGCCCACGGATCCACCACATGGGTGATGTGGGTCTCTTCCTGCAGGATGAGCTGCGTGTTGCGGGCGATGCGGGCGCTGAACTCGCTGGGCAGGGCGATGGCTTCGTCGAAGCTGTTGGTGTGCAGGCTCTGGGTGCCGCCGAACA
The DNA here is from genome assembly GCA_963839465.1 of uncultured beta proteobacterium. Taxonomy (GTDB): domain Bacteria; phylum Pseudomonadota; class Gammaproteobacteria; order Burkholderiales; family Burkholderiaceae_C; genus CAWIVI01. The sequence goes on along the minus strand of CAWIVI010000014.1, from coordinate 151,661 downwards.
CGGCCGCCATCGCCTCCACGGTGGTGCGGACGATGTTGTTGTACGGATCCTGCTCCGTGAGGCTCCAGCCCGACGTCTGGCAGTGGGTGCGCAGCATCAGGCTCTTGGGGTTCCGGGGCTCGAACTCCTTCATGATGCGCCACCACAGCATGCGTGCCGCGCGCATCTTGGCGATCTCGAGATAGAAGTTCATCCCGATCGCCCAGAAGAAGCTCAGGCGTCCGGCGAACTCGTCGACATCGAGACCCTTCGCGAGCGCCGTGCGCACGTACTCCTTGCCGTCGGCCAGCGTGAAGGCGAGCTCGAGCGCCTGGTTCGCACCCGCCTCCTGCATGTGGTAGCCGGAGATCGAGATCGAGTTGAAGCGCGGCATGTTGCGCGCGGTGTACTCGATGATGTCGCCCACGATGCGCATCGAAGGCTCGCGGCGGGTAGATGTACGTGTTGCGGACCATGAACTCCTTGAGGATGTCGTTCTGGATGGTCCCGGAGAGCTTGTCCTGCGGCACGCCCTGCTCTTCGGCGGCCACCACGTAGCCCGCGAGCACCGGCAGCACGGCGCCGTTCATCGTCATCGACACGCTGACCTTGTCGAGCGGAATCCCGTCGAACAGGATCTTCATGTCCTCGACCGAATCGATGGCCACGCCAGCCTTGCCCACGTCGCCCGCAACGCGCGGATGGTCGCTGTCGTAGCCGCGATGGGTGGCCAGGTCGAACGCCACGCTGACGCCCTGGCCGCCGCCGGCCAGGGTCTTGCGGTAGAACGCGTTGGACTCTTCCGCGGTGGAGAACCCGGCGTACTGCCGGATCGTCCATGGCCGCACCGCGTACATCGTGGCCTGCGGCCCGCGCAAATAGGGCTCCAGGCCGGGCAGCGTGTCGGCATGCGGCAGGCCATCGAGATCCGCCGACGTGTACAGCGGCTTGACGACGATGCCTTCGGGCGTTTGCCAGTTCAACGCATCGAGCTCGCCGCCTGGCGCCGACTTGGCCGCGGCCTGGCGCCAAGCCAGCAGCTGATCGGCACGAAACTTGGACATCGAGAAGTCTCCAACCTGGCGGCGCGTGCTGGACGCAACGGCCGCGCAGGGTCATAATTCAAAACTGAATTATACGAAGGATGGCGCTTCTGTCGAGGTTCGAATCATGAAAGGACAGCCCCGGGACGACCGGCCGCTGTACGAGCAGGTGGCGGAGCGGCTGCGCTCGCGCATCCTCTCGCACACCCTGTCGCCAGGAAGCTGGATCGACGAGCAGCGGCTGTGCGGCGACTACGGCATCAGCCGAACGCCGTTGAGAGAAGCGCTGAAGGTGCTGGCCACCGAAGGCCTCGTCACGATGAAGCCCCGCCGCGGCGCCTACGTCACCGAGATGTCGGAGCGCGACGTGATCGAGGTCTACCACCTGTTGTCGCTGCTCGAGAGCGACGCCGCCGGCGAAGTGGCGCGCCATGCCAGCCGACAGCGACATGGACAGAACTGGCGCGCCTGCATGTCGAGCTGGAAAGCGCCGCCCAGGATCGCGAGCGGTTCTTCGCGCTGAACGAGGCCTTTCATCTCCGCATCCTGGAGATCGCCGGCAACCGCTGGCGCATCCAGATCGTGGCCGACCTGCGCAAGGTGATGAAGCTCAATCGGCATCACTCGCTGTTCCGCGAAGGGCGCCTCGCCGAGTCGCTGAACGAGCATCGTGCGCTGGTCGCCGCGCTGGCCCGGCGCGACGCTGCGGCAGCCGAGGCGCTGACGCGCGAGCACTTCCGCAACGGACTTGCCGCGGCGCGACCGCCCGAGCCGCGTGGCGGCGACCGTGCCCGCCTAGGAGCCCTCGAGCCCCATGGCCGACTGGAAGCCTGCCCTCCAGGCCTGGCTCGCGCGCGCCGACGCCCTGTCGGACCGCGCCCGCAGGCGCTGGCGCCGGTTGCGGCCATCGCGCCGCAGGCAGGTGGTGGTGCCCTACATCGGCTTCGGCACGACACATCGCATTCACCCTCACCGGCCGTGTGCTGCGCGACGACGGTACGCCGCCCGCCGCCGCCACCGACTCCGGCTGGCGCAACGCCGCACGGTTCTATCGGCAGATGGCTTCGGACGAAGTCGCGGGCGCACGCGTGCGCGCCCTCTTCCGGGTGAAAGTGCACGAGGCGGTCTGTGACGAAGAGGGCTACTTCGAGTGCCGCATCGAGCCACAGCCGCCATTGGCAACGGCCGGCTGGCATGCCGTGCCCATCACGCTCGCCGAAGCTTCCGACGGCGCCGATGCCGTCGGCACCACGGCACAAGTGCTCGTGCCGCCGGACAGCGCACGCTTCGGCGTCATCAGCGACATCGACGACACCGTCGTGTGGACGCAGGCATCCGATCGGCTGCGCATGCTGTGGATGCTGCTGCGCTCGAACGCGCACACCCGCAAGCCCTTCGAAGGGGTGGCCGCGTTTTATCGCTCGCTCACCGAAGGTGCGAGCGGCCGGCGAAGACAACCCGATCTTCTATGTCTCGAGCAGCCCGTGGAACCTGTACGCGCCGCTGGTCGAGTACCTGGACCTGCAACGCATACCGCTCGGCCCGCTGCTGCTCAAGGACTTCGGCGATCACACGCTGTTCTCGTCGAGCGACCACGCGAGCCACAAGCTGGCCAGCATCGAGCGCATCCTCACGACCTACCCCGCACTGCCTTTCGTGCTGATCGGCGACAGTGGCGAGCAGGATCCGGAGATCTACAGTGACGTCGTGCGCGCCCACCCGAAGCGGGTGAAAGCCATCTACATCCGCAACGTGAACCCCGATCCCTTGCGCGTCGCGGTGATCGAACGCCTGGTCGAGCAGGCTCGCTCCAGCGGCGCGCAACTGGTGCTCTCGCCCGACAGCACGTTCGCCGCCGCGCATGCTGCCGGCGAAGGCCTGATCCGGGCGCCGACGCTGCATTCCGTTCGCGCCGACAGCCAACAGGACCGGCAGGCGAAGTTGCCCGCCGCGCCGAAGGAGCCGACGTCCGGCGCGGGCTAGCTTCGCGCTGCACTGCCTCAGCCCGCCTCGCGAGCCAGCTTCGCGCGCCTCTCCAGTTCCTTCGCGCTTGGCTCGGCTTGCGCAAACGATCCGAGCGGGACGTCGCCGGCCGGCACGTAGGTGCTCATCACGACACCGGTAGTCGAGGTTTGCGAAGCGACGAGGCGCAGCGCGCCGGGCTTCGCGGCGGCTTCGAACAGCCGCTTGCCGCGCCCGAGCACCACGGGGAAGGTCCACACGTTGTACTCGTCGATCAGCGATGCACCCTGCAGCGTCTGGATCAGGTCGCCGCTGCCGATGATTTGCAGGTCGTCTCCCGCCTCGGCCTTGAGCGCCCCGACCGCCGCGATGACGTCGCCGCGCAGGAGCGTCGAGTTGTTCCAATGCAGCGTCTTCAACGTGCGCGAGGCCACGTGCTTCCTGGCCGCGTTGAGCGTCTGCGCAATCGGGTTGTCGGCCGGCTGGTACGGCCAGTACGCCTCGAAGATCTCGTAGGTCCTGCGGCCAAGCACGATCGCGCGGTCCTTGCCGTCGAAGCCATTCATGGAGCGGCCCATGACATCGTCCCAGTGGTTGAACGTCCAGCCGCCGAAGGCAAAACCGCCGGTGGCGTCTTCCTCCGGGGCGCCCGGCGCCTGCATGACGCCGTCGAGAGAGACGAAAGTGGATGCGATGAGCTTTCTCATGGGGCGACTCCGTTGGTTGGGAGGGAAGGCATGGACGACAGCTGTCTCATCTCCACGACGAACGAGGTCGGGCGATTTCGACACGATCCTGCTTCATGCTCATCACAACCGGGTCAGCCAGCAGGCCTTCGGTCCGATGCCGCTGATAGGCGCAGCCGAGTCGCGCGAACGTTCGCGCGTGCGTGGGTAACGCGCCGAGATGGCCGTTCAGAAGATCGGCGGCGCGCTCGACCACTGCGGTCGCAATGGCGTTCTCCCGCGTTGCGGCGCCAGCGCGTTCCAACCGGTCGCCGGCGTCAGGACGCCGGCACAGTACGGCCGCTTCGGCCCAGACTGCGGCGTACCAGGGCCGCCAGCTCGCGGCTCCCGAAGCCCTCCACACACTCCGGTCATCGATGTCCGCGTACAGGCGGGCCAACGCCAGATCGGGTCGGCCGCGGTCGAGCTCGAGCAGTGCGTCGAAGGTTGACGCCCAGCCGCTGGCACAGGTCGCCAGGTCGCCAGGGTCGAGCATGAGCGTCTGGGTCACGGCAATCCATCGTGCGCGCTGCGATTCGTCACGGAGCAGCCCATGCACCATTGCCATGGCGTAGGCCGTCACGTTGAGATTGCGCGAAATGGGCCGACCCGCGCGCTCCCAGGCCGCGAGGAAGCGATTGCCGCCATCGACCGCGGCCTCGAAGTCGCCGGCCAGCGCATCGACCTTGATGCGCCGCGCAATCGCCGGATGCGGATAGTCGCGGTAGCAGGCCAGCGCGCCGAGCTGGTCCGCGTACCTGGCCGCCGCCCGCAGGTGGCCCGCGGCGAGCTGCACCTCCGATGCCATCAGCAGATAGTCGTTGAAGTGGTAAGCGGTTGACGCGTCGAGCGGCACGCTGTCCATGATGACCTGACGGCGAGTGGTCTCTCGGACCGCATCGGCGAGCCGGTGTTCGGTCAGGCGAACACCGCAGAGCTGATCGCGAGCGACACTCTCCACTAGTGGAGTCTTCGCCTCGCGCGCCAGCGCGATGGCACGTGCAATCAGCGGGGGGATTCGAGGGTCGTCGTTGGAAAGCCCCATGGCCGTGGCCACGGCAATCACCGCCTGGGCCGCCGTTGAACCGCCGCCATGGGACTCGGCCAGAGTCAGCCATCCGTTGACCTCCTGCGGATCGGGCAGCACGGCGATGATCCCCGGCGCCCAGCGAGCGAAGATCACCATCCAGGCCAGATCCTGGGCGGCGGCGCCCGGATCGTCCGCTGCAAGCGCGCAGGTGGCGGCGTCGCGCAGCAGGCGCAGCGTGTCGTTGCCGACCAGGCGGCTGGCTGCTGCGCCCGCCGCGAGGCGAAGAAGGCGGGCACCATGGGCGTCGATGAGCGACATCGCGGCAGCACGCTCGTAGCAGCGCTGCGATTCTTCCGGTCTGCCGCGCAGGAGCAATTGTTCGGCCAACGGCTCTGCAAGCGCAGCGGCACTCGGGCCGCAGGGATGCTCCTCGGCCCGCGCCAGGGCGGCCCGAGACTCGGCCGCGATGCGATCCAGGCGCTCGCACCATGCGTCGTCGCGCGGCTGCTGCGCTAGCGCTGCCAGTTGGGCGCGGCACCAGTGGCCGTGGCTGTCGTGCACGGCGTCGCTGCGGCCGAGCTCGGCGAGCTGTTCGGCGGCGAACTGGCGAATCGTCTCCAACGCGCGATAGCGCGTCGGCTCCCCGGCCGCGACCAACAGCAGGCTGTTGTCGGCCAGGCGCGCGAGGGCGTCGGCGACGTCGAATCGATCCGCCCCTGCATCCGCACCGGCGACCGCGTGCGCCGCGTCGACGTCGAACCACGAGGCGAATGCCGAGACCGTGTTCAGCAGCGTGCGATCCGGCGCCGATAGCAGCCGGAAACTCCACTCGATGACGTTACGCAGTGAACGGTGCCGCCCCTCGCTCCGGGCGTCCGAGCGCAGCAGGCGCAGGCTGCGGTCGAGGCCCTCGATCAGCCCGTCGAGTCCGAGCGCGGGGCATCGCGCGGCAGCCAACTCGATGGCCAGCGCCATGCCGTCGAGCCGGGCGCAAAGGTGTCCAACGCGGCGCCGGTCGAGACTCTGTTCAACGCCAGCGGCTCGTGCGCGCTCCACGAACAGCGTCACCGCATCGCCACCCTCGTCGCCCTCGTTGCTCCCCGCGTGGGTCAGCGACAGTCCCGGCACCGCGTACACCCACTCGAACGGCGCCCGCAGCGCGATCCGGCTGGTCGCCACGATCCGCAGAGACGGGCATGCCTCGAGCAGTTGCGAGACGCACTCGCGCACGGCGTCGATCACGTGCTCGCAGTTGTCCAGCACGATCACGGCATCGCTGCCGGCCAGCGACGCCGCCACGGCCTGCGCGAGCGATCCATCCAACGGCGCGGCGACGCCGACCGCGGCCGCGACAGCAGACATGACCATCCCCGGGTCGATCACATCGACGAGCTCAACGAACCAGCCGCCGTCGCGTCGGCTTGCGGCGAAGGGCTTGACGACGTGCAGCGCCAGGCGGGTCTTGCCCACTCCGCCCGGACCCACCGCGGTGACCATGCGGTGCTCGCTGACCGCGGCCAGCAGCGCAGCACACTCGCTGTCACGCCCCACGAATGAGCTGGCCGCTGCGGGCCAGCGCTGGCCGACCTTCGGCGCGCCAGCATCGAGCGCGGCGGCGTGTCGCGCGAGTGCGCGGCGGTTCGCGAGCCCCAGCTTGCCTATCAGCGAAGAGACGTGCGACTCGACCGTTCGCACCGACAGGAACAGCCGCTCGGCAATCTCTCGATTCGAGAGGTGTGCGGCCACGAGCGACCACACCTCGAGCTCACGCGTGGTGATCGCCGCAGACGTGGACGTAGAACGCTCCACGGCCCGAAGTATGTACCGCACAGGGCCCCATGGCCTTCCACGGACGGGGTCCCGTCCGTGCCTGCCACGGGCACGAAAATCCGTAGCGGCCACGGATGTGGCCAGGCGATCGGCCGGAAACACTGGGGGCACCCCACAGGAGGTGTCACCATGTCATTCGATCCGATTCAATACAAGGTCACCACGCGCCAGCAATGGGAGGCAGCCGCCGCCGCATGGCACCGCTGGGGACCGTCGCTGGAAGATTGGCTGGGCGATGCGACGCAGCGAATGCTGGACGGCGCAGGCGTCGATGCCGCAAGCCATGTTCTCGACGTCGCCGCAGGAGCCGGAGGGCAAGGCCTTGCCGCAGCCCGACGCGCCGGCCCGAAAGGCCGAGTTCTCGCCACTGACATCTCGCCGGCGATTCTCGCGTTTGCCGCGCAGTCGGCTGCGCAGGCCGGTCTGAACATCGAAACCCTCGAGCTCGATGGCGAGGATCTGGAAACACTGCGGCCCGGCTCGTTCGACGCGGTCATTTCGCGGCTCGGGCTGATCTACTTCCCTGATCAACAGCGTGCCCTGTCGGGCATGGCCCGCGTGCTGCGCGAAGGCGGCCGCATCGGCGTGATCGTCTATTCGACGGCGGAACGCAACGAATTCTTTTCGCTGCCGGTACGCGTCATCCGCGCTGCGGCCAAGCTCGGCCCTCCTGAGCCGGGTCAGCCGGGGCCATTCAGCCTGGGCGGATCCGGCGTGTTGCAGGCCGCCCTGGAACGCGCCGGGTTTCGCGACATCAGCGTGCAGGCCGTATCCGCGCCGTTGCGCTTGCCGTCGGCCGCCGAGTGCGTGCGCTTCGAGCGCGAGTCCTTCGGCGCCCTGCATCAGATGCTCTCGTCGGTGCCCGTCGAGCAACGCCCAGGGGTGTGGCACGAGATCGAACAAGGGCTGGGCCGCTTCGAGGATACCGTCGGATTCGAGGGTCCTTGCGAGTTGCTGGTGGCAGGGGCCACACGATGACCAAGTCCGGTCACAGCCTCGCCATCGTCGCCGCGGTTCAGGCCAGCTACGTGCTGTTGAACGGCAAGGCCTGCCTGGACAAGGCGATCACGCTGGTCGCGCAAGCGGCCAGGCAGGGTGCACGGATCGTCGTGCTGCCGGAGGCGTTCATACCGGGCACGCCGATCTGGATCGACTCGCGGCCGATCTGGGACGGCGACGAGCCGTGGTACCGCATGCTGGTCGAGCAGGCCGTCGTCGTGCCCGGTCCGGTCACCGAGGCGCTGGGCAGCGCTGCGCGCGAGGCAGGGGTCTTCCTGGTGATTGGTGTGCAGGAAAGAGAAGCGCACGGCGCCACGATCTTCAATACCACCCTGTACTTCGGGCCGGACGGCGGCCTGATCGGCAAGCACCGCAAGCTGATGCCGACCGGCTCCGAGCGCACCGTGTGGGGCATGGGTGACGGTTCCACGCTGCCGGTCGTGGCCACGCCGTATGGGCGACTCAGCGGCCTGACCTGCTGGGAGAACTACATGCCGCTTGCGCGCTTCTACCTCTACGCCCAAGGCGTGGACATCTGGGCCGCACCCACCCTGGCCCGGGGCCCCGGCCTGGGTTGCCACGATGCAGCACATCGCCCGCGAGGGGCGCTGCTATGTGATCGGCGTCAACCCGTGCCTGCACGTCGATCAGATCCCCGGCGATCTGCCGGAGCGGGAGCGCTTGTGGCCGGGTTCACAGTCCCGCGGCGGTGAGTGGATCGAGCCTGGCAACAGCGTGATCGTCGACCCCAACGGCGAAATCCTGGCCGGCCCTGTCAGCCATACAGGAGACGATCCTCCTTGCTGAAGTCGACCTCGGCCGCGTGCATGAGGCGCGCCGCCTTTTCGACCCGACCGGCCACTACCACCGGCCGGACATCTTCCGGCTGACCGTGGACGTCACGCCGCGCCCGCCGTTCACGCTGGGTGCGCTGACGCCGTCAACGCCCCGGCTCTCAGAAAGGACAACGGGCTAGCAGCACTGAGCTGCATGCAATTACAGGCGGACTTCGTTTGCGTGGGGAGGAAGAGGTGCGGAAAATGCCGGCTGCTATCGCAAACTGGTGCAGGATGCCATGGCCGCGGGAACCTGGCACTCAGCCGATGTCATCGCATGCCATGAGTGAACAGCGGCCACAGGCCACTCATACGTGTGTGGTCGCCGTATGTTTCTGGATGTAATATGAGTCGGGGAAAGCCGAGGGCTTCCGTTCGAAACGGAAAGAGGGACTGACGGAATGGTCTCGTCGACCATGACCGACCCCTTTGCGCTCGCGCTTCCTCCTTCACGCGTACTGAGACCGAAGGAAACGCTATGGAACGCATCACGCTGCGCCCTATCTCCGAAGTGACGGCAGGCCAGATATGGCGTGAGCGTGGCGGCTCGCACTACCGGGTGACAGGTCTGACAGCCGGCGTCGTTTTCATTCAACGATGCTCTTCCGAAGGCCACGTTCAGGATCGCCGCCAGAACAGTACCGTACTACTCGAAGGCCTCTGCGAAGGCTGGCGGTTGATCCGGCAACCGATGGGCGCATTTAGCGGCCGACCTGGCGCGCTGCTTCGATCAGCTCGAGGATGAGACGCTGCGCCGGACGCTGCACGCGATCATTGACCAAGTTCTCGAAAGCGGGTCAGCGAGAGGGCAGAGTGACCGACCGAGGCCGACGAGCGCCGGCCGGGCTGCTGGGTTGGTCCTACCTGATCGACGGCCGCGTTTCGGGACGGAGCGCAAAGAGTCTGCTGCTGCCCGACGCCATGACCGCGCTACGCCAGGCGCTGGCCGCGGCGCGTGCTCGCGTCGACGAGCTCGAGGCCGCGAAGTGAAGATGACATAAGCGCAGCGCTTGGTTGAGCACTACAGGCCACTACCGGGGCGCGCCCTTCGGCTTGACGACCTTTGCTGACTCGAGATCCGCCGACACATATCCCGGTCGACAGTGTCGTGTGCGCCCTCGAAAGAGATGACAACGGGGCCCTTGTCCCATCGTCCCATCGCGCGCTTCTAACCTTCACTGCGCCCCGAAGCCGGTTCGTCGCAACGGCGGCATCCAGTGATGTCGGCTTCCCGAACTTCTGCGTGAGAGCCTGGAGCGCGTCATCCTGGCCGTCGAGTCCATTGGTCACGATGCGGACTCTGACGACTACGCCACTGCTTGAGTCAGTGAAGATGTGAAGCAACCGGACCCAACTCGGTTGACGGCCGGGTCCAAACAAGGTCAGGTGGTCTGCTCGCCAGACGCCTGGACCTTCGGCGGTCACGGAGGTTGCTGGGAAGTGGCACTGGTCCGGGGATGGCACCACATGATCGCGAGAGCACTCAGGGACGCCGATTGGCTTGCCGACCGTCACCCCGAACAGGGAAACGTCTTCAGCGAGCGCGCTCTGGGCTTGCATCAATGCCGCGCCGATCAGAAGGCTGATGATGGCTCTCATGTCGACCCGTTTGGCTACGGCCACGCATTTCCGTACGTGGTTCCGAACGTGAAACCGATCTTGGGCTGCCGGAAAGAAAAACGGGCTAGGTCTTGCGACGCTAACCCGTTGATCTATCTAGCTTTTCTTTGGTCGGCGTGGCGGGATTCGAACTCGCGACCCCTTGCACCCCATGCAAGTGCGCTACCAGGCTGCGCTACACGCCGACGAAGCCCGCGATTATAGCCGGTACGCCGACGCGCGCCGCCTCAGACGGTGAGCAGGTCGCGGATCGCCAACAGCTCGCGGCGCATCTGCGACATCGACAGCTGCCGTCACCGTCGGGCAGCGGCATCGCGCACCTGCATCCTGCGGCGTCGGCGTCGACTTCGGAGGCGAGCGTCCAGCTCGAGCACTTCCGGGACGCTCATCGACCGATGGCTGCCAGCATGCCGCGCGTCGCGCGCGCGCGTGGACCGAGCTCCGGCAGCTTGTTGCGCGCGCCGCTGATCGTGAAGCCCTGGTCGTACAGCAGGTCGCGGATGCGCCGGATCATCAGCACTTCGTGGTGCTGGTAGTAGCGGCGGTTGCCGCGCCGCTTCATCGGCCTCAGCTGCGTGAACTCCTGCTCCCAGTACCGCAGCACGTGGGGCTTGACGCCGCACAGTCGCTGACCTCACCGATGGTGAAGTAGCGTTTGGCAGGGATCGCGGGAAGCGCTTTCTCCATTGAAATCAACGGTTTCAGAGGAAAGCTGAGAGTTTACTCGAACTCCTCCTCCGGCAGGTGATGTCGCCTTGCACGATGCGCCTTCAGCTTGTGGCTGGCGTGGAATGTGACCACGCGGCGCGCCTTGATCGGGATCGCCTCGCCGGTGCGCGGATTGCGCCCCGGCCGCGGCGCCTTGCGGCGGATCTGGAAGTTGCCGAAGCCGGAGATCTTCACGTCCTGCCCCTCCACCAGGCTGGCGGGGATGATGTCGAAGAAGGCGTCGACCATGTCCTTGGACTCGCGCTTGTTCAGCCCGATCTGCTCGAACAGCAGTTCGGCCAGCTCCGCCTTGGTCAGCGCCGGCGTTTCCAGGCGACGGCAGGATCACACGCTCCGGCTGCGGTACGTCGTCGTCGTCCATCGTGCGTGTCGTCCATCCACTCACCCGCGCAAGCGTCGCGCCGAACGTGGCCTGCAGCCGCGCCAGCACGGCCGCGCGACCACGCGCGTCGATGCGCTCGTCGGTCAGTGTGGCGTTCGTCGTCCAGCAGTTCGAGCGCACCGCCAGGCTGTGCTCGCCCGGCGCCGATCTCGGCCGCTGGCGCGCGGCGGCTTGTAGATGTCGAACAGCGTCGCGCGACTGCACGAGCCCGGACGGCTCGTCGTGCAATGGCGCCGATGACCGCGTCGTGGCGTGACCGTCTTCGCGCACGACGAACGCCATGTCGCGCTAGCACGGCCTGCTGCCGCGGCACGGGCTCGACAGGCCGGACACCGGCGCTCGACGCAGCGCCTCGAGGTCCAGCTCGAACAGCACCGGGGCGTGCGGCAGCTCGTAGCGCCTGGCGCCAGCGCGGATGCAGCTCGCCGACGTACGCCGACGCACGCCGGCCATCGATCTCGATGCGCGCGCAGCGCCCCGGGTGCAGCGCCGGATGCGCGGCCGGCTCGAACTCGGCCTTGCGCGGGCGCCAGCAGCGCTTCGACGTCGCCCTTGACGTCGAAGAAGTCGACCGCGCGCTCCGGTTCGCGCCCCATTGCAGCGCGTCGGCGTCGCCGTAGGCCAGGCCGGCCACCCGCATCGGCTGGCGCATGCCGGCGACCCGGTCGTCGCCGTCGTCGACGCCGGGCATCGCGCAGGAACACGCGGCCCATCTCGAACACGCGCACGCGCTCCGCCTTGCGGGCCAGGTTGTAGCTGCAGCACGTGCACCAGGCTGCCGATCAGGCTGGAGCGCATCACGCTCAGCGGGCTGGCGATCGGGTTCAGCACCCGGATCGGGTCGGCGTTGCCGGCCAGCTCGCGCTCCCAGCGCTCCTCGACGAAGCTGAAGTTGATGGTCTCCTGGTAGCCCAGCGCCGCCAGCGCGCGGCGCAGCGCATGCAGCCGCGGCGCGGCTTCGGGCGCGCACGTGCCGTGACCGGCGCCAGCGGCGGCGTGTCCGGCAGCTTGTCGTAGCCGATGACGCGGACCACTTCCTCGATCAGGTCCTCCTCGATCTGCAGGTCGAAGCGGCAGCTCGGCGGCGTCACCGTCGAGCTCGCCCGCGCCTGCGACGTGAACGGCAGCCGCAGCCGCGCGAACACCGCCGCGCACTGCGCCTGCGTGACCGGCATGCCGATCACCTTGGCGGCGCGCGCCACGCGCAGTGCGACCGGCGTGCGCTCGGGCAGCTGCACGACCTGGTCGTCCATCGGGCCCGGCTCGCCGCCGCAGATCTCGCAGGATCAGCGCCGTGATGTGCTCGATGTGCTCGACGGTCAGCGCGGGATCGACGCCGCGCTCGAAGCGGTGGCCGGCATCGGTGGAGAAGTTGAAGCGGCGCGAGCGGCCCGGCGACCGCCTCGGGCCACCAGAACGCCGCCTCGACGTAGACGTTGCGCGTCTCGTCGGACACCGCCGTGGCGTCGCCGCCCATGATGCCGGCGAGCGACTCGACGCCCTGCGTCGTCGGCGATCACGCCGACGCTGGCGTCGACCGTCGATCGTGCTGCCGTTCAGCAGCTTCAGCTGCTCGCCGTCGCGCGCCCCAGCGCACGATCGAGCCGCTCGTGGATCTTGTCGAGATCGAAGATGTGCGACGGCCGGCCGAACTCGAACATCACGTAGTTCGAGATGTCCACCAGCGCAGTCACGCTGCGCTGGCCGCAGCGCGCCAGGCGCTCGACCATCCAGGCCGGCGTCTTGGCCTGCGTGTCGACGTTGCGCACGACGCGGCCCGAGAAGCGGCCGCACAGATCGGGCGCCTCGATCGACACGGGCAGGCGCTGGTCGTGCGTGCGGCTCGCACGGCGGCGAACGCGGGCGTCTTCAGCGGCGCGCCGGTCAGCGCGGCGACCTCGCGCGCGACGCCGTAGACGCTCAGGCAGTGCGCCAGGTTGGGCGTGAGCTTGAGCGTGAAGAGCGTGTCGTCGAGCCGCAGCACGCTCGCGCACGTCCGCGCCGACGGGCGCATCGGCCGCCAGCTCCAGCAGGCCGCCGTGGTCGTCGGACAGCTTGAGCTCGCGCGCCGAGCACAGCATGCCCTGGCTCTCGACGCCGCGCAGCTTGCCGACCTTGATCTCGAACGGCTTCCCGTCGTCGCCCGGCGGCAACTCGGCGCCGACCAGCGCGCAGCGGCACGCGGATGCCGGCGCGCGCGTTCGGGCGCGCCGCAGACGATGTTCAGCGGCTCGCCCGTGCCCGACGTCGACCTGGCACACGCGCAGCCGGTCGGCATCGGGATGCGGCGCGGCTTCGACGATCTCGCCGACGACGACCTTCGAGAACGGCGGCGCCACCGGGCGCAGCTCTTCCACCTCCATGCCCGGCCATGGTGAGCAGGTCGGCCAGTTGCGGCGGTGGTCAGCGGCGGGTCGCAGAACTCGCGCAGCCAGGATTCGGGGAATTGCATCTCGGCCCTTCCCTTCAGTTGAATTGCGACAGGAAGCGCAGGTCGCTCGTCGAAGAACAGGCGCAGGTCGTTCACGCCGTAGCGCAGCATCGTCAGCCGGTCGGGGCCCATGCCGAAGGCGAAGCCGATGTAGCGCTCGGGATCGAGCCCGATGTTGCGCACGACGTTCGGGTGCACCTGGCCGGAGCCGGCCACTTCGAGCCAGCGGCCCTCCAGCGGGCCGCTCGCGAAGGCATGTCGATCTCGGCGCTGGCTCGGTGAACGGGAAGAAGCACGGGCGAAAGCGCAGCGCCAGGTCGTCGGTCTCGAAGAAGCGGCGGCAGAAGTCGGTGAACACGACCTTCAGGTCCTTGAAGCTGACGTTCTCGCCGATCCACAGGCCCTCGCACTGGTGGAACATCGGCGAGTGCGTGGCGTCGCTGTCGACGCGGTAGGTGCGGCCCGGGCGCGATGACGCGGATCTCGGGCATCGGGCTGCACTGCCGGCGTATCGCGCGCGCATGCGCGCGCGCATAGCGCACCTGCATCGGGCGCGTGTGCGGACGCAGGTTGAGCCAGCGGCCCTGCGCGTCCTTCATGTCGACGTAGAACGTGTCCTGCATCGAGCGCGCCGGATGGTTCTCGGGGTTGTTCAGCGCGGTGAAGCTGATCCAGTCGGTCTCGATCTCCGGGCCGTCGGCGACGTCGAAGCCCATCGAGCCGAAGATCGGCTCGATGCGCTCCATCGTGCGCGACACGGGGTGCAGCGCCGCCGCTGCCGCGCTGCCGGCCGGGCAGCGTGACGTCCAGCGCTTCGGCCTGAAGCTGCGCCTCGAGCTCTGCATCGGCCAGCGCCTGCGCGCCGCGCGTTCAGCGCCGCTTCGATGCGCTGCTTGGCCTCGTTGATCGCCGCGCCGCGCGTCTTCTTCTCGTCGGCCGGCAGCGCCGCCAGGCCCTTCATCAGCTCGGTGACGCGGCCGGCCTTGCCGAGGTACCTGCGCCTTGGCATTCTCCAGTTCGGCAGGCGTCGAGCGCCGCTTCGAATTCGGCTTCGCGCCGCCATCACCAACGCATCGAGATCGTTCATGGTCGAGACAAAAAGAAAAGGCCGCACCGAGGTGACGGCCTTCGAATGCCTGGAAGCCGGCAGCCGGCCGCGACGGCCGGCCCAGGCATCAAGCGAGCTGGGCCTTCACCTTCTCGACGATGCTGCCGAAAGCAGCCGGGTCGTTCACGGCGATGTCGGCCAGCACCTTGCGGTCGATGTCGATCTGCGCCTTCTTGAGGCCGGCCATGAACTTGCTGTAGCTCACGCCCAGCTCGCGCGACGCCGCGTTGATACGGGCGATCCAGAGCTGGCGGAAGACGCGCTTGCTGGTGCGGCGGTCACGGTAGGCGTATTGCCCGGCCTTCATCACCGCCTGCTTGGCGATGCGGAAGACGTTCTTGCGGCGGCCGCGAAAGCCCTTGGCCAGGGCGAGGACCTTCTTGTGGCGGGCGCGGGCGGTTACACCACGTTTGACGCGAGGCATGTGTTTCTCCTTTCGTCAGTGGCTCAAAGGCCGGCGAACGGCAGCATCGCCGCCATGTGGCCCATGTTGGTCTCGTGCACGTTCGTCGCGCCGCGCAGGTGGCGCTTGTTCTTGGTGGTCTTCTTCGTGAGGATGTGGCGCTTGAACGCCTGGCCCCGCTTGACGGTGCCACCCGGACGAACGCGGAACCGCTTGGCCGCGCTCTTCTTGGTCTTCATCTTGGGCATGACTGCTCCTTCTTCGTGACCCCGTCAGGCGAACGAGGGCTTCCGCGTTGCTTGTCGGCCCGCCGGGGCTTCTGTGGATTGCCGCGGTGACCAGACCACGGCAATCCGATCCTTCAAGACTTCACTTCTTCTTCGGCGCCAGCACCATGATCATCTGCCGCCCTTCCAGCTTGGGCATGTGCTCGACCACCGCCACGTCGGCCAGCTCGTCGCGGATGCGCTCGAGCAACCGCATGCCGATGTCCTGGTGCGTGATCTCGCGACCGCGGAAGCGCAGCGTCACCTTGCCCTTGTCGCCGTCCTCCGCGATGAAGCGGCGCAGGTTGCGCATCTTGATCGCGTAGTCGCCTTCGTCGGTGCCCGGGCGGAACTTGACTTCCTTGATCTCGATGACCTTCTGCTTCGCCTTGGCCTCGGCCGCCTTCTTCTGCTCCTGGTACTTGAACTTGCCGTAGTCCATCAGCCGGCACACCGGCGGATCGGCCGTAGCGGCGATCTCGACCAGATCGACATCGTGCTCGCCGGCCAGGCGCAACGCTTCCTGGCAGGCTCACGATGCCCAGGGGCTCGTTGTTGAGGCCGTTCAGGCGCACTTGCGGCGCTGTGATCTCGCGATTCAGTCGGTGCTTGCGCTCTACGTTGGGAGTGCGGCGGTCGAAGAAAGTAGCGATGGTTCCAACCTCTTGACGGACCTCAAGGCAAGAAACGGCCCGAACAATAACGAACGCGCGCCCTGTCCTCAGACCTTGTTCGCGATGTCACCTGCGAGCTTCCGGGAGAAGTCTTCGAGGGGCATCACGCCGAGGTCCTGATTGCCACGGGCGCGCACGGCAACGGCCCCGCTTGCCTTCTCCTTGTCGCCGACGACGAGGATGTACGGAACCTTCTGCATCGAATGCTCGCGGATTTTATAGGTAATTTTCTCGTTCCGCAAATCGGCCTTTGCTCTAACTCCTTGTTTTTGAAGCGTTTTCGCCACCTCGCCGGCGTAGGCAGCCTGAGCGTCGGTGATGTTCGTGACAACCGCCTGCACCGGCGCCAGCCAGGCCGGCAGCGCGCCGGCGTGCTGCTCGATCAGGATGCCGATGAAGCGCTCGAAGCTGCCGACGATGGCCCGGTGCAGCATCACGGGCACCAGGCGTTCCCCGGACTCGGCCACGTACTCGGCGCCCAGCCGGGCCGGCATGGAGAAATCGACCTGCATCGTGCCGCACTGCCACTGCCGGCCGAGCGCGTCCTTGAGCGTGTACTCGATCTTCGGGCCGTAGAACGCGCCGTCGCCCGGGAGCCACGCTGAACTCGCAGCCGGAGCGCCGCAGGCTCTCCATGAGCGCCTGCTCGGCCTTGTCCCAGCTCTCGTCGCTGCCGATGCGCTGCTCGGGCCGCGTGGCGACCTTGTAGATGATCTCCGTGAAGCCGAAGTCGCGGTAGACGCTTGCAGCAGGCTGGTGTAGGCCACGCACTCGGGAAGGATCTGGTCCTCGGTGCAGAAGATGTGGCCGTCGTCCTGCGTGAAGCCGCGCACCCGCATGATGCCGTGCAGCGATCCGCTCGGCTCGTTGCGGTGGCACTGGCCGAACTCGCCGTAGCGCAGCGGCAGATCGCGGTAGCTGCGGATGCCCTGCTTGAAGATCAGGATGTGCCCCGGGCAGTTCATCGGCTTGACGGCGTAGTCGCGCTTCTCCGACTCCGTCGTGAACATGTTCTCCCGGTACTTGTCCCAGTGGCCCGTGGCCTCCCACAGCGACTTGTCGAGGATCTGCGGGGCCTTGACCTCGAGATAGCCGTTGTCGCGGTACACGTCGCGCATGTACTGCTCCACCTGCTGCCACAGCGCCCAGCCCTTCGGGTGCCAGAACACCAGGCCCGGGGCGTGCTCGTCGACGTGGAACAGGTCCAGCTCGCGCCCCAGGCGGCGGTGGTCGCGCTTCTCGGCCTCCTCGAGCAGGGCGAGGTACTTCTGCAGCTCGTCCTTCGTCGCCCACGCCGTGCCGTAGATCCGCTGCAGCTGCTCGTTGCGGTGGTCGCCGCGCCAGTAGGCGCCGGCCACCTTCATCAGCTTGAAATGCTTCAGCTTGCCCGTGCTCGGCACGTGCGGGCCGCGGCACAGGTCGACGAACCCGCCCTCGCGGTACAGGCCGATCTCCTGTCCCTCGGGGATGCCGGCAATGATCTCGGCCTTGTATTTCTCGCCCATGTCGAGGAAGTACTTCACCGCGTCGTCACGCGCCATCACCTCTCGCGTGACCGGCTCGTCCTTGCGGGCGAGCTCGGCCATCTTGGCCTCGATCGCCTCGAGATCCTCCGGCGTGAAGGGGCGCTTGTACGCGAAGTCGTAGTAGAAGCCGTTCTCGATGGTCGGGCCGATCGTGACCTGCGCCTCCGGGAAAAGCTCCTTGACGGCGTAGGCCAGCAGGTGCGCCGTGGAGTGGCGCAGCACGTCCAGGCCGTCCTCGTCCTTCTCCGTGACGATGGCGAGCTTCGTGTCGCTGTCGATGCGGTAGCTCGTGTCCACCAGCCGGGCACCGGCACCCTCGCCCACCCGCCCTGCCAGGGCGGCCTTGGCCAACCCGGGGCCGATGGATGCGGCCACGCTCGGCGACCGTGACGGGGCCGTCGAACTGGCGGCGGGAGCCGTCGGGCAACTGGATCGAGATCATCTTCAACTCCAAACGAAAAAAGCGCGGTGGGGGACCGCGCTTCTTTCCGAACGAGACGGGACAAGACGAGCCGCGGCCGACTAAACCTCTTCGACGAAGGTGCTAGTTCGCGGTGTCATAACCGACATGCCTTTCTCGCCCTTGCTGTGTGCACTGGGCGCGAATTCTAGATCCATCGGCCGACTGTGGCGGTCAACGCTTCTGCTGCAGCTTCGAGAACGCCGCGGCGAGTGCCGTCTGGGGCGAGGCCTCGCGCGCCGCCCGCTGCCGCTCCTCGCGCCGCGGTGCTCGGTAGCCGTTGTCGGGCGGGCTCGCGCCGGCTCGGGGAGTCCGCCGTCTTCATCGTGAGGGAAATGCGGCCCCGCGCGAGATCCACCTCCAGGACGCGCACGGTCACGCTGTCCCCCGTCTTGACGATCTCGCGGGCGTCGCTCACGTACCGGTTTGCGAGCTGGCTGACGTGGACCAGCCCGTCCTGGTGCACGCCCAGATCGACGAAGGCTCCGAACGCGGCGACGTTGCTCACGGTGCCGTGCAGCAGCATGCCGGGCTGCAAGTCCTTGATGTCCTCTACGCCTTCATTGAAGCGCGCAACCTTGAAGTGCGGCCGCGGGTCGCGGCCCGGCTTCTCGAGCTCGGCAAGGATGTCGCGCACCGTGATGGCGCCAAAGCGTTCGTCGGCGAGGACCTCGGGCTTCATGCTGCGCAGCACGTCGGCGCGGCCCATCAGCTCGCCGAGTGGGCCGGCCGGTCACGTGGATCAGGCGCTGCACCACCGGGTAGGTCTCCGGGTGAACGCCGGACATGTCGAGCGGGTCGTCGCCGTCGCGGATGCGAAGGAAGCCTGCCGCCTGCTCGAACGTCTTGGGGCCCAGGCCGGCCACCTCCAGCAGCTGGCGCCGGTTGCGGAAGGCTCCATGGGCGTCGCGCCAGCGCACGATCCCCTGCGCCGCGGTGCTCGACAGCCCCGAGACGCGGGACAGCAGCGGCGGCGAAGCGGTGTTCAGGTCGACCCCCACCGCATTCACGCAATCCTCGATCACGGCATCCAGCGCGCGCGCCAGCTCCCCCTGGTTCACGTCGTGCTGGTATTGCCCGACGCCGATGGCCTTCGGCTCGATCTTCACGAGCTCCGCGAGCGGGTCCTGCACCCGCCGGGCGATGCTCACGGCGCCCCGCAAGCTCACGTCGAGCTCCGGGAGCTCCTGGCTGGCCACCTCACTGGCGGAGTAGACCGACGCGCCGGCCTCGCTGACGACAAGGCGGTCGATCGGCGCGCCACTGTCGTCCTCCTGGGCGCGCTTGACGACCTCGGCCGCCAGCTTGTCCGTTTCGCGGCTGGCGGTGCCGTTGCCGATGGCGATCAGGCGCACGTCGTGGCTGCGGCAGAGCTGCACCAGCGTGCGCACCGAGCCCTCCCAGTCGCGCCGCGGCTCGTGGGGGTAGACCGTGGCGGTTTCGAGCACCCGGCCCGTCTCGCTCACCACCGCCACCTTCACGCCGGTGCGGATGCCCGGGTCCAGCCCCATGACGGCACGCTTGCCTGCGGGTGCGGCCAGCAGGAGGTCGCGCAGGTTGTCGCTGAACACCCGGATCGCCACTTTCTCTGCCTCTTCACGCAAGCGAGCGAACAGGTCCCGCTCCAGGCTCAGCGACAACTTGACCTTCCAGGTCCAGGCAATGGTCTTGCGGATCAGGTCGTCCGCCGGCCTGCCCTCATGGCGCCAGCGCAGGTGGTGCGCGATGCGGCTCTCTGCCAGCGACGGCGTGCCGGCGGCCGTTTCCTCGTCCAGGGCCAGCCGGACGTCGAGCACTTCGAGCGAACGGCCGCGAAACACGGCGAGCGCGCGATGCGACGGCACCCGGTGGATCGGCTCGGCATAGTCGAAGTAGTCCCGGAACCGGGCCACCTCCGCTTGCTGCTCGTCCTTGCCGTCGACCCGCCTCGAGCGCAGCAGCGCCTCGGCCCAGAGCCATTGCCGCAACGCTCCGACCAGCGACGGATCCTCGGCCCAGCGCTCGGAGAGGATGTCTCGCACGCCATCGAGGACGGCGGTGGCGTCGGCAAAGCCGGCGTCGGCGTTCAGGAACGGGAGCGCTTCCGCATGCGGGTCGAGCGTCGGCGTGCCGAACAACCGGTCGGCCAACGGCTCGAGGCCTGCCTCGCGAGCGATCATGGCCTTCGTGCGGCGCTTCGGCTTGTAAGGCAGGTAGAAGTCTTCAAGTTCCTGCCGTGTTGCCGCGGACTCGATCGTGGCCCGCAGGGCGTCTGTCAGCTTGCCCTGGGATGCGATGCTCTCCAGCACCACGACGCGGCGGGCCTCCAACTCGCGCAGGTACGGCAGGCGGCTCTCGAGCTCGCGCAACTGCACGTCGTCGAGGCCGTCGGTGGCCTCCTTGCGATAGCGGGCGATGAACGGGACGGTGGCGCCGCCGTCGAGCAGGTCGGCCGCGGCCTGTACCTGCGAGGGCCGAACCTTCAGTTCGGCAGCAATCTGCAACAGTAGCTTGTCCAAATCGGTGAGATGTAGAGGGGCAAAGCGCGCGAGTTTGCCACGGACAACTTGTTTCACGGGCCCCAGGAATGAAACCTGCTCCTCAAGCGACCTCGATATCGTCACGCTAAAGGAAAGAGGAGGGTCCGCCGCTGTAGGCTGCGCGACTCCAACACATATGCCGTCGCGCTCATGACCACGAAGCAACTCATTGCCCACGTTCGCCGTTTCTGCGCCTGCCTGGCCGGCCTTGCAGCGGCACACGCCATGGCGGCCGCCGGGGACGCCTTCAGTTTCGAGGCCGTCGGCGAGCGGGCACGCGCCGTCGCGGCGCGCCCTTACCAGCCGCCTCCGACGACCCGGCACACCCCGCTGCTGGGCCTCACGTACGACCAGTACCGTGATATCCGTTTCCGACCGTCGCACGCCGTATGGCACGCCGAGCGGCTGCCGTTCGAACTGCAGTTCTTTCATTTGGGCCGGGGCTTCACGCATCCGCTCGAGGTGAACGAAGTCGTAAATGGCGTGTCGCGGCCGCTCAAGGTGGCGCCCGATGCCTTCACCTACGGAACCGCCGCTTCCGCGGCCCCGCCGGTGCCTGAGCTGGCTGGTTTTCGGGTGCACTTCCCGATCAACCGGGCAACCCACAAGGACGAGGTCATCGCCTTTCTGGGCGCCAGCTACTTCCGGGCCGTTGCGTCCGGACAGCACTACGGCCTGTCGGCCCGCGCGCTCGCGGTCGATACCACCGGAGGCCAGGGCGAGGAGTTCCCGGCATTCACTGCATTCTGGATCGAACGGCCGGCAGGGGATGCCCAGGCGCTGCGCATGTACGCGCTGCTGGACGGCCCCCGGGTGGCAGGCGCCTACCAGTTCACGATCAAGCCCGGCAAGGCAACGGTGGTGGACGTGCGGGCGCGCCTTTACCTGCGCTCGCCGGTGGCCACGTTGGGCATCGCGCCCCTGACGTCGATGTTCCTCTCCGGGGAGAACCAGCCGTTGCCGGAGGACTTCCGGCCGGAAGTGCACGACTCCGACGGGCTGCAGATTGCCAGCGCAGACGGCGAGTGGATCTGGCGGCCGCTCCAAAACCCGAAGGGGCAGTTCGCCACGAGCTTCGCGCTGCGCGGCGTGCGGGGGTTCGGCTTGATCCAGCGGGATCGCCGGTTCGCGAGCTACGAGGACACCGAGGCGCGGTACGAGGTGCGACCCAGTGTCTGGATCGAGGCCGTGGGCGACTGGGGGCCGGGCCGCGTGGAACTCATGCAGTTCCACACGGTCGACGAGACCAACGACAATACGGTGGCGTATTGGGTGCCCGAGCGGGCGCCGGCGCTTGGCCACCCGCTCGACATCGCGTGGCGGATGCACTGGGAGGGGGGCGTCGAACGCGCGCCTGCGGCCCATGTGGTGCAGTCGCGCAAGGGGCGCAGTTTTGCCGATTTGGCGCCGGGCGAAACCCAGTATGTCGTCGATTTCGCCGGTGGCGCGTTGTCGTCGCTGACGGACGAAGATCCCGTGCGTGCCGTCGTCAGTGCGAGCGGTGCGGCACGGGTCCAGGAAACCAACGCCTATCGGCATCCGGTGACCGGCGGATGGCGAATGACGGTGCGCGTGCTGCGCACCGACATGGCAAAGCCGGTTGAACTGCGCGCCTTTCTGAAACTCGGATCCGAGGTCTTGAGCGAAACATGGAGCTACGCAATATCACCCGAGTGACCGGCACCACGCCGCCGATACGACGGTCGTCGATGACTCCGCGCCGCTGGTTCGGTGTGGGGTCGGCACTACGCTCGTGGGCCACGCGCCGCGGCGGCGGCGAACGCGCGCGGCCCCGCCAGGGGCCCGCGGACGCGGCACCCTGGATCGCTGCGGCATCGTCACGACGCTCCGCGCTGCTCGCGCTCGTGGCCCTGGCCACGGGAACAGCGGTCTGGCTGATGGCCAGCGGTGAGCCCGAGGCCAACCGGGATGCCCTCTGGGTGGTGCACCTGGCGCTGTTCGGACTGCTGTTCGCCTGGGTGACGGCCGGCTTCGCGACCGCGCTGATGGGCGGCTGGGCGGTGATCAGAGGGGACCGGCACGCGCTCGTGCCGCACGCCGGCCCGATCGATGCGACCGCCCGCACGGCCATCGTGATGCCCATCTGCAACGAGGACATCGCGACGGTCTTCGGCGGCCTGCGTTCGACCTGCACTTCGCTGGCCGCCACGGGTGCGTCCCAGCTGTTCGACGTTTTCGTGCTGTCGGACACCTCCGATCCGGCGCTGCGCGCGGCGGAGCTGCGCGCGTGGAGCGCGTTGCGCGATTCGCTGGGCGACAACACGCGGGTGTTCTATCGCTGGCGCCGCCGCCGGACCAAGCGCAAGGCCGGAAACGTGGCGGACTTCTGCCGCCGCTGGGGGTCGTCCTATCGCTACATGGTCGTGCTCGATGCCGACAGCGTGATGAGCGGCGATTGCCTGGTTTCGCTGGTACGGCTGATGGAAGCCAACCCGCGTGCCGGCATCGTGCAGACGCTGCCGCGGGCGTGCGGCCAAGACACGCTGCATGCGCGTGCCCAGCAGTTCCTGGGGCGCGTGGCCGGCCGACTGTTCGCGGCCGGTCTCGCCTACTGGCAGCTGGGCGAATCGCACTACTGGGGGCACAACGCCATCCTGCGCGTCGGCCCGTTCATGCGCCACTGCGCCCTGGCGCCCATTCCCGGGCGTGGCGGCTTGTCGGGCGAGATCATGTCGCACGACTTCGTCGAAGCGGCGCTGATGCGGCGCGCGGGCTACGAGGTGTGGCTGGTCGATCTGCCGGGCAGCTACGAGCAGCAGCCCGCGCACCTGCTGGAAGAACTGCAGCGCGACCGTCGCTGGTGCCAGGGCAATCTGCAGAACGCGCAGTTGATCGCGGAGCCGGGATTCAAGCCGGTGCACCGCGTGATGCTGGCCAGCGGTGCGATGTCGTACGCGGCGTCTCCGCTCTGGCTGGTGTTCGTCGTGCTCGGCATCGTGCGCTGGTTCGACGGCGGCGGCGCGGCAGCCCTGCCCGCTGCCGCGCCGGCCCTGTGGGGCATGACGCTGGCGATGCTGCTCCTGCCGCGCGTTCTGGGCATCGCCTGTGTCGTGTTCCTGCGCGAGACGGCGTCGTACGGCGGCGCGCTGCGGCTGACGGCGGGTGCAGCCATGGAGGCCCTGCTCGCCACGCTGCAGGCACCCGTGCGCATGCTGGCGCACACGATGTTCGTCGTCGCGCCGCTGACGGGCTTGAAACTGGAGTGGAAGTCGCCCTCGCGCGATGCCACCTCGGTGGGCTGGGGCGAGGCGCTGCGACGCTTCGGCATGACGGGCGCGCTGGTCGCGATGGGCGTGGCCATCGCCGCGGCGAGCGATGCGATCCCGATGGCGATGCGCTTGTCGCCGCTGTGGCTGCCGCTGCTGCTGGCGGTGCCGCTGTGTGTGTGGACCAGCCGCGTGCAGGCCGGTGCCTGGCTGCGGCGCCGGCAGTTGCTGCTGATCCCGGAGGAAGCGCGGACGCCGGCCCTGCTCCAGCGCCACTGGCCCACGCCGCGCCCCGCAGAAGTGGTGGCGGCGCCTCAGGTGACGCGGCCGTTGCGGCCCGCGCCGGCCCGACGGCCCGCGCTCGTGCCGGCGATTCGCCGGGGCGCCTGGGCCATGGCCCGAGTGGCGGCTCTGGCGGCGATGGTGGCGGTGCCGGTGGTCTCGATCCAGGAGCCCAACGCAGCCTCGGTGGCGTTCTCGTACGTGGCGGCGGCGCCGGCACCCTGGGAGGCTCCGCTGGTGGTCGCAGAGGTGTCGTTGCCGCGCGCCGACGACATCAAGACAGTGTCCGGCGGCAAGCGCAAGCCGGTACGCCGCACGCCGCCGTCGTCGATCTGAAGCCTCAGCCGGCCAAGCGTGCCTGGAGGCGGATCTCCGGGCCGGCCAGTGCCTTGGAGACCGGGCAATCCTTCTTGGCCGCCTCGGCCGTGCGGGTGAACTCGGCTTGGTCGATCCCGGGCACTTCACCCACGGTGTCGAGTTCGATGAGCGAAATGGTGGGCCCCTCGCCCAGGTGCACGGTGGCCGTGGTCTTGATGCTGCGGGGCGGGTGGCCGGCCTTTCCGAGCAGCGCTGCGAAGAACATCGAGAAGCAGCCGGCATGCGCTGCGCCGACCAGTTCCTCGGGGTTGGTGCCCTGGCCGGACTCGAAGCGGGACGCGTAAGTGAACGGGCCCTCGTAGGCGCCATTGCCGACGCGCATGCGGCCCTGCCCCTCCTTGAGCGTGCCAGACCATTCGGCGGTGGATTTGCGGGTGGTCATCGAGCGTTCTCCTGATCATGTGGGGGCGCTCATCGTGCCAACGAGCGGCCATCGGGCGCAAGCCCGCGTTCTCCGAGCGGTCTTGGTGTAAGGAATGCTTCGCCGCATCGACGATGCAGCATGAACCGGCTGCTCCCGATGCTCATGGTGGCGCTCACTGCGACGGGGCCCGCCGAGGCCTGCGAAATTCGATCGGGGCCAACGGCACCGGTGGTGGTCGAGCTCTATACGTCGGAGGGTTGCGACTCCTGTCCTCCCGCCGATCGGTGGCTCTCCAGCCTGAGAGATCGGGCCGGCGTGGTGCCGCTCGCCTTTCACGTGGACTACTGGGATCGGCTCGGGTGGGTCGACCGGTTCGCCAGCGCGGCGCACACGCAACGGCAGCAGCAACGCCAGCGCACCTCCGGAGCGCGGTTCATCTACACGCCGCAGGTCATCGCGAACGGCATGGACTGGCGGCGCTGGCCCGACGCCTTGCCGGCGCAGGACCGGAGCACCGTGGCGCTCGTCCTGTCTCGCCAGGGTCGCACGTGCAGGCCCAAGTGACGCCAACCCCGCAGTCGCCCGCCGAGTTGTCCGGCTACTGGGCCGCGGTGGAGCATGGCCAGGTCAGCCGCATCGGCGCGGGCGAGAACAAAGGCGCGACGCTCCACCATGACCACGTCGTGCGGGCCTACCAGCCGGCCGGCACTTGGCGCGGGCCGCGCGAGTTGGTGTGGGAAGCGGCCCCGGCGGCGGCGAACGGCCGCAGTGTCGTGTTCGTGGTGGAGGATGCCGCCACCGGGCGGCCCTTGCAGGCCGTGTCGCTGGCCTGCTGAGCGCCGGGCGTTCAGCCGCCGCGCAGCGCCGCCTTCAGTTGCTGGCCGATCTCCGGCTTCTCGAAGAAGGGATCGGTCGGGTTCCGCAGCATCACGATGTCTTCCAGACGGGTCTGGACGCCCTTGAGCGCCTGCGGGTGGCTGAAGACGTAGAAGCGCCGCGCGCGCAGCGCATCGAAGACGAAGCCGGCCACCTGGGAGGCGGTGACCTTGCCGTGGGTGACGGCCTTCTCGGACAAGGCCTTGGCGATCATCTGGCTCTTGGTGGGAGGCGCCGCCGGCACGTCTCTTGGACGGTTGCGCTCGCTTGCATGGATGCCGGTGGGCACGAAGTACGGGCACAGCACGGAGGCGGTGACGCGGTCGGTGATGAGAGCCAGGTCTTGATAGAGAGACTCGCTCAGCGCTACCACGGCATGCTTGCTGACGTTGTAGAGGCCCATGTTGGGCGGGTTCAGCATGCCGGCCATCGAAGCCGTGTTGACGATGTGCCCCTCGTAGGAAGCATCGGAGGCGGCTGCTTGCAGCATGAGGGGCGTGAACACGCGCACGCCATGGGCCACGCCCATCAGATTGACGCCGATCACCCACTCCCAGTCTTCGGACGGTGTGCTCCCAAACCAGTCCGCCGGCGCCGACGCCGGCGTTGTTGAAGACGAAGTGCGGTGCCCCGAAGCGCTCCATCGTGGCTGCGCCGAGCGCCTCGACGTCGGCGGCCTTGGATACGTCGGTGCGGGCCGGGAGCACCTGTGCGCCGAGCCCGCGGATCTCGCGCGCGGCCAGCTCCAGCGCGTCGGGCTGCACGTCGGCCATGACGACGTTCATGCCCTCGCGGGCGGCGATGCGGCACGTCTCGAGCCCGAAGCCGGATGCGGCGCCGGTGATGACCGCCGTGCGGCCGTTGAAGGTGTTCATGCAGCGGCTCCTCGTGGTTTGGAAGTGAAGGTCATTGCGTTGCGCGGCGGAGGATGGCGTCGATGTCCACGCCCGCAGGCAGCAGGCCGAAGACGTCGGACGTGCCCTGCAAGTCGCGAGCGGCAGAAGGCGTCGAAGATGGCATCGTTGGCATGCTGGCGCAACAGCGCAGCCTGCATCACCAGGGCAAGATCGCGCGCCAGGCCTCTCGCCTGCGCCTCGTCGACCGCGCCGTCGAGCCGATTGGCGAGCAGCGCCACCGACGCGTCGAGCGCGGCGTGAGCGCCGCGCACGGGCTCGAGCTCGTGCATCAAGCGCGTCGAGCACCGGGCCCTTGCGCAGCACGCGAAGGAGGTCGAGCGCCATGATGTTGCCGGCGCCCTCCCAGATGGAGTTGAGCGGCATCTCGCGGTAGATGCGTGCCATCGCGCCTGCGGCCATGCTCCTCGACGTAGCCGTTCCCGCCGAGGCACTCCATGGCTTCCTGGGAGAAATGGCTGCCGCGCTTGCAGATCCAGAACTTGGCGACGGGCGTGAGCAGGCGGCGCATCGCGGACTCGTGGTCGTCGGCCTTGTTCTCGCTCGCGTCGACGGCGCGCGCCAGGCGCAGCGCGAGCGCGCAGGCGGCCTCGCTCTCGAGCGCGAGGTCGGCCAGCACGTTGCGCATCACGGGCTGGTCGACCAGCGCGCGGCCGAAGGCCTTGCGCTCGCAGGCGTGGTGCAGCGCCAGCGCCAGGGCCTGGCGCATCAGCCCGGCGGTGCCGAGCGCGCAGTCGAGCCGCGTGAGCGCGCCCATCGAGAGGATCTGCGGCACGCCGCGGCCCTCGTCGCCCACCAGCCAGCCGACCGTGCCCTTGAACTCGACTTCGGAACTGGCGTTGGCGCGGTTGCCGAGCTTGTCCTTCAGGCGCTGGATCAGGATGGGGTTGACCATGCCGTCGGGCAGCAGCCTGGGCACGAAGAAGCACGACAGGCCGGCGTCGGTCTGCGCCAGCACGAGGAAGGCATCGCACATCGGCGCGGAGAAGAACCACTTGTGCCCGGTGAGCCGATACGCCCGGCCCCAGCGGGTATCGGCATTGGAGAAGACGGCGCGCGTGGTGTTGGCCCGCACATCCGAGCCGCCCTGCTTCTCGGTCATGCCCATGCCCATCGTGAGCGCGGTCTTGCGGTCGAACGGCAGGAAGCGCGGGTCGTAGGTGGTGGCGCCGAGCTTGGCCACCCAGTCGTTGGCGATCGGGGCGTTCGCGCGCAGGGCGGGCGTGACGGCGTAGGTCATGGACACCGGGCACAGCACCGACGGCTCCAGTTCGGTGAAGAGCATGAAGCCCGCGGCGCGCTCGACGTGGGAGCCGGCTCCGAGCCCCCACGGCGTCCATGGAGGCCGTGCCGCAACGCAGCAGCGAGCAGCACGTGATAGGACGGATGGAACTCGACCTGGTCGATCCGGCGACCGTACCTGTCGTGCGTCTCGAGGCGCGGTGGATGGAAGTTGGCGAGCCGCGCGTGCTCCTGCATGGCCGCGCTGCCGAACTCTGCGCCCATCTCGACGAAACGGGCGCGGTCGTGCATGGGCGCGTTGAAGGCGAGTGCGTCCTGCAGCGCCCGGTTGCTCGTGAACAGGTTGATGTCGGTGAGCGGGGTGCTCTGGTTGAACACCTCGTGAGTGGCCTCGTTCATGGAAAGCTCCGCAGCATTTCGATGTGGGGAATGCCGTCTTCGAGATATTCGGCGCCGACGAGTTCAAACCCGAGCGAGCGATAGAACCGCTCGAGGCGCGCCTGTGCGCTGATGCGGATGCCGCGGCCGGGCCAGGCCGCCCGGCAACGTGCGATGCCCTCCTGCATCAAGGCACGTCCGAGGGTGCGCCCACGCGCTTCGGGCGCAACGA
This sequence comes from uncultured beta proteobacterium, assembly GCA_963839465.1. Classification (GTDB taxonomy): domain Bacteria; phylum Pseudomonadota; class Gammaproteobacteria; order Burkholderiales; family Burkholderiaceae_C; genus CAWIVI01. Next base: position 123,246 of record CAWIVI010000014.1, on the reverse strand, counting down.
CGACGCGGCCGATCGACGGCTCCTCGTACTTGCGCCCGGGATCCACCACGCGAAGGTAGGCGATGAGCGCGCCGCCGCTGTCGCGGCCGAGCAGATGCCATGCATCCGGATCCAGGCCGTCGGCATCCTGGTAGGGACCCTGCTCCAGCACGAAGACGCGCGAGCGCAGTGCCAGCGCGTCGTAGAGCTCGTGCACGCCCAGGTCTTCGAAGCGGCACCAGTGCCAGTTCACAGCCTGACGAGCTGCTTGCCGAGGTTGCGGCCCTGCAGCAGGCCGAAGAAGGCCTCGGGGGCGTTCTCGAGCCCGTCGGCGATGCTCTCGTGGCGGACCAGGCGCCCGGTGGCCACGAGGGCGCCGAGCTCCTCGAGCGCTTCGGGCCAGACGTCGAGGTGTTCGCCGACGATGAAGCCCTGGACGCTCAGCCGTTGCGTGAGGATGCGCTGGGGGTCCGCGAGAGGGATGGGCTCGCCGTTGTAGCCGGCGATCATTCCGCACACGGCGATGCGGCCGAACGGGTTGATGCACTGCATGATGGCGTCGAGCACGCGACCGCCGACATTCTCGAAGTCGCCGTCGATGCCGTCGGGGCAGGTGGCCTCCAGCGCCGAAGCCAGCGATGCGGTGTCGGCATGGGCGCGGTGATCGATGCAGGCGTCGAAACCGAGCGCCTCGACGACATGGCGGCACTTGTCCGCCCCGCCGGCGATGCCCACGGCGCGCGCGCCCCGCAGCCTGGCAAGCTGGCCGACGACGCTTCCGACCGCGCCGCTGGCCGCGCTCACGACCACCGTCTGGCCGGGCTTGGGATCGATGAGCTTCACGAGCCCGTACCACGCGGTGACGCCCGGCATGCCGACGGCACCGAGGTACGCCGACAGCGGCACGCGGCTCGCGTCGACACGCCGGATTTGGCCGCGCTGGCTCGCATCGAACAGCGCGTACTGCTGCCAGCCGCCGCTGCAGACCACCGTGTCGCCGGGCTGGAAGCCCGGGTGACGCGAGTCGACCACCTCGCCGGCGGTGCCGCCGATCATGACCTGGCCGAGCGGCTGCGGCGCGGCGTAGCTCTTGCGATCGCTCATGCGTCCGCGCATGTAGGGATCGAGGCTGAGCCAGAGGTTGCGCACCAGCACCTGGCCTTCTGCAGGCTCGGGAACGGGCGTTTCGACGAGGCGGAAGTTGTCCGCGTTCGGCTCGCCGGCCGGTCGCGAGACGAGGAGGATCTGCTTGTTCATGCCCATGCCACGCCGCCTCAATCGGAAGCGTGCGGACGCTGGATCTTGCGTCCGCCGGCCGGAAGGCCGCCCAGGTACTTGAAGGTGCCGGTCGCATGGGCGACGAGCTCGTCGTTCTCGTCGAACACGGCGCCGCAGCAGAACGCCATCGAGGCCGTGCGGTGCAGCACCTCTGCCTCGGCCAGAAGTCGACCGAGGCCCGGGCGCATGAACGTGGTCTTCATCTCGACCGTGACGACGCCCGGGCGCGACTCGCCGCCGGGCTCGTCGGGGGCGCGCGCGGCATGCGCCATGACGACGTCGAGCAGCGTCATCGTGACGCCGCCATGGGCGACGTCCCAGGAGTTCAGCAGATCGGGCCGCAGCGTGAGGCTCATCTCCGCTTCCCCGGCCTCGAAGCGCAGCAGCTCGACGCCGAGCATCTCGACGAAGGGGATGCGGACCTGGAATTCCATTGTTCGACTCCGTCGGGCACCCTTACCCGTGCACGCAGCTTACCCCTCCGTCCACGGCCAGGATCTGGCCGGTGATGTGCTTGCCGGCAGGCGACGCGAACAGCAGCGCAGCGCCCTTCAGGTCGTCGTCGTCGCCCAGGCGCTGCAGGGGCGCGTGGCTTGCGAGCTTGTCGGCGCCGAACTGTGCGAGCACGCCCTTGGTCATGCGGCTCGGGAAGAAACCGGGGGCCAGCGCATTCACCGTGATGCCGTGGCGGCCCCACTCGGCGGCCAGCGCGCGCGTGTAGTTCACGACCGCGCCCTTGCTAGTGTTGTAGGCGATGGTGCTCATGGTGTCGGGCCGGTTGCCGCCCAGGCCGGCGATCGACGCGACGTTGACGATGCGGCCGGCGCGGCGCGGGATCATGCTGGCGCGCGCCACCGCCTGGCAGAAGACGAAGAGGCTGCGCACGTTGAGGTTCATCACCTTGTCCCAGGCCTCGAGCGGATGGTCTTCGGCGGGAGCGCCCCAGGTGGCGCCGGCGTTGTTGACGAGCACGTCGACCTGCCCGAGCGCCTGCATGGCCTCGGCGCACACGCGCTGCACCTGGGTCGGCATCGCTCGCATCGGCGGCGGACCAGCGCGCATCGATGCCCCTGACCCTTCAGGTGGGCAGCAGCTTCCTCCAGGTCGCCGGCCTTGCGCGACGTGAGCATGATTCGCGCGCCGGCTTCGCCGAGGGCCTCGGCGATCTGCAGGCCGAGGCCGCGCGAGCCCCCGGTGACGAGGGCCGTCTTGCCCTCGAGGCTGAACAGCTGCAGGACGGGAGTGCTCATGGGACGTTCCTTCAGAACCATTCGTCGCGCATCTCGCGACAGGTGGGATTGCGGGACGACACGACCTGCAGCCAGGCGTCGACCTTGGGCAGCTCGTAGTCGAAGAAGTAGCGCATCGCGGCGCGCTTGCCGAGGCCGAAGGCATCGTCGCGCCCTTCGACTGCGAGCGCGATGTCCAGCCACAGCCACGCCACGACGACATGGCCGAATGCCTGCAGATACGGCGTGGCGTTGGCCAGCGCCTCCTCCGGCACGCCGGTGGCCCACGCCGAGCGCGCGGCGGCGCCGAGGGCCTGCAGCGCGGCTGCCAGCGCGTTGGCGGGCGCGGCGAGACCGGCCACGTGTCCCGCGCGCTCGATCGTGGCGCCGATGCGCGCGGCCAGGAGCTTGAGCCCCGCGCCGCCGTCCATCACCACCTTGCGCCCGAGCAGGTCCAGCGCCTGGATGCCGTGCGTGCCTTCGTGGATCATGTTCAGGCGGTTGTCGCGCCAGTACTGCTCCACCGGGAAATCGCGCGTGTAGCCGTAGCCGCCGAGCACCTGGATGGCCAGGCTGTTGGCCTCCAGGCACCACTCCGACGGCCAGCTCTTGGCGATCGGGGTCAGCATCTCCAGCAGCAGCGCGGCGTCGCGCGCGGCGCCGGCGTCGCCGGTGTGCTGCTCGTCGACGAGGCGCGCGCAATGGAGCTCGAGGGCCAGGCCGCCTTCGACATAGGCCTTCTGGGCCAGCAGCATGCGCTTGACGTCGGCATGCTCGATGATGCGCACCGGCGCACGCGCGGCGTCCTTGCCCGTGGTGCCGACGGGCCGGCCCTGCGTGCGCGTGCGGGCGTAGTCGAGGCTCGCCTCGTAGCCGGCATAACCGAGCATGACCGCACCGAGCCCCACGCCGATGCGGGCCTCGTTCATCATGTGGAACATGCAGCGCAGCCCGTCGCCGGGCGCGCCCACGCGCCAGCCGATGGCACCGCCGCGCTCGCCGAAGTTGAGCAGGCAGTTGGTCGTGCCGCGGTTGCCGAGCTTGTGGTTCAGTCCGGCGAGCGAGACGTCGTTGCGCTCGCCGGTGAGCGAGCCGTCGGGCGCGACGAGCATCTTCGGCACGATGAAGAGCGAGATGCCGCGCGTGCCGGGCACCGGCCTGCCGTCCGGGCCGGGAATCTTCGCGAGCACGAGGTGCACGATGTTTTCGGTGAGCTCATGCTCGCCACCGGAGATCCACATCTTGTTGCCCGTGAGCCGGTATCGCGGGCCGAGCGGATCGGCTTCGAAATCGGGGCCGTCCGGCACGGCGCGCGTGGCGACGTCGGACAGCGACGAGCCGGCCTGCGGCTCGGACAGGCACATCGTGCCGAACCATCGGCCCTCGAACTCGGGCCTGGCAAAGACGTCGCGCTGCGCCGGCGTGCCGTGCGCCATCAGCAGGCTCGCGTTGCCCGCCGTGAGCATGGCGTAGCCCGAGATGGCGCCGCAGGCCTTGCTGAAGAAGGCGCGCGCCGCCATCTCGATCGTGCACGGCAGCTGCATGCCGCCCATCTCGTGGTCTTCGGGGGCGGCCAGCATGCCGGATTCGACGTAGGCCGCCAGCGCCTCGTGCGTCGAGCGCGGCAGTTGCACGCGCCCGCCCTCGAAGCGGGGCTCCTCGATGTCGGCGATGCGATTGGCGGGCGCGAACTTCTCGCGCGCGATGCGCTCGCAGGTGTCGAGCACGGAGGCGAAGGTCTCGCGCGTGTGCTCCGCGAAGCGGGGTCGCGCCAGCAGCGACTCGACGCCGATCCAGTCGTGGAGCAGGAAGTCGATCGTCTCGCGCATCGCCACGCGCCGGCGCCGCTAGAGCACTTCGAACACGCCGGCCGCGCCCATGCCGCCGCCGATGCACATCGTGACGCACACCTTCTTCGCGCCGCGCCGCTTGCCTTCGATCAGCGCATGGCCGGTCAGGCGCTGACCGCTCACGCCGTACGGATGACCGATGGCGATGGCGCCGCCGTCGACGTTGAGCCGGTCCATGGGGATGCCGAGCTTGTCGGCGCAATACAGCACCTGCACCGCGAACGCCTCGTTGAGCTCCCAGAGGTCGATGTCGGCCACCGTGAGCCCAAGCCGCTTCGAGCACCTTCGGCACGGCGAACACCGGGCCGATGCCCATCTCGTCGGGCTCGCAGCCGGCGACGGCGAAGCCGAGGAACCGGCCGATCGGCTTCAGGTTCTTCTGCTGCGCGTAGCGGTCGCTGACGATCACGCACGCGCCTGCCCCATCGCTGAACTGGCTGGCGTTGCCGGCCGCGATCACGCCTCCGGGCAGCGCCGGGCGGATGCCGGACACCGCCTCGTAGGTGGTGCCCGGGCGCAGGCCTTCGTCGGCGCTGATGGTCACCTCCTTCGTGCGCAAGCCGAGAACGGTGATCGGCCACGCCGGCCGTGACGGTGACCGGCACCATCTCCGCGTCGAACCGGCCCGCCTCCTGGGCGGCGCAGGCCTTCTGCTGGCTTTCGGCGCCGTAGCGGTCCATGCGCTCGCGCGGGATCCCGTAGCGCTTGGCCACCTGCTCGGCGGTCTGCAGCATCGACCAGTAGATCTCGGGCTTGTGCTCCACGAGCCAGCCGTCGGCCAGCATGTGCTTGTTGGCCTCGTTCTGCACGCACGAGATGCTCTCGACGCCACCGGCCACGTAGACGTCGGCCTCGCCGGCGACGATGCGCTGCGCGGCCATCGCGATGGTCTGCAGGCCGCTCGAGCAGAACCGGTTCACGGTGGCGCCGCCGACCGTGACCGGCAGGCCGGCGCGCAGCGCGATCTGGCGCGCGATGTTGGCGCCGGTCGCGCCCTCGGGGTTGGCGCACCCCATCAGCACGTCCTCCACATCGGCGCCGTCGATGCCGGCACGCTCGACCGCGGCACGGACGGCGTGGCCGCCGAGCGTGGCGCCGTGGGTCATGTTGAAGGCGCCCTTCCAGCTCTTGGCGAGCGGCGTGCGGGCGGTGGAGACGATGACGGCATTGGTCATGATCGGATCCTCAGGAGAAGGTCTTGCTCTCGGCGGCCAGGCGGGCCAGCAGCGGCGCGGGCTGCCAGAAGCTCAGCGTCGTCGCGCGGGTTCCGGGCGAAGCGCTTCATCGCCTGCACGACGTTGAAGAGGCCCTGCGTGTCGGCATAGCACATCGGCCCGCCGCGCCACAGGGGGAAGCCGTAGCCGGTGAGGTAGACCATGTCGATGTCGCTGGCCTTGCTCGCGATGCCTTCGTCCAGGATCTTCGCGCCTTCGTTGACGAGGGCGTAGACGAGGCGGTGCACGATCTCGTCGTCGGGGATCTTGCGCGGCGTGATGCCGAGCTCCGCCCGGTGCTTCGCGACCATGTCCTCGACCGCCTTGCTCGGAATGGCGTCGCGGCTTGCCGGCCTGGTAGTCGTACCAGCCGGCGCCCGTCTTCTGGCCGAAGCGGCCCATCTCGCACAGCAGGTCGGCTGTCTTGCTGTAGCGCATGTGCGGCTTCTCGACGTAGCGGCGCTTGCGGATGGCCCAGCCGATGTCGTTGCCGGCGAGGTCGCCCATGCGGAACGGGCCCATCGCGAAGCCGAACTTCTCGATCGCCTTGTCCACCTGCTGCGGCGTGGCGCCCTCCTCCAGCAGGAAGCCGGCCTGGCGGCTGTACTGCTCGATCATGCGGTTGCCGATGAAGCCGTCGCACACGCCCGAGACGACCGCCGTCTTCCTGATCTTCTTGGCCAGCGCCATCACGGTGGCCAGCACGTCCTTGGCGGTCTTCTCGCCGCGCACGACCTCCAGCAGCTTCATCACGTTGGCCGGGCTGAAGAAGTGCATGCCCACCACGTCCTGCGGGCGCTTCGTGAAGCCTGCGATCCTGTTCACGTCGAGCGTGGACGTGTTGGTGGCCAGGATCGCGCCGGGCTTCATCACCTCGTCGAGCGTCTTGAACACCTTCTCCTTGACGCCCATTTCCTCGAACACGGCCTCGATCACGAGATCGGCATCCTTGATGTCGGCGTAGTTGAGCGTGGTCGGTCAGCAGCGCCATGCGCTCGTCGAGCTTGTCCTGCTTGAGCTTGCCCTTCTTGACCTGCGCCTCGTAGTTCTTGCGGATCGTCGCGACGCCGCGGTCGAGCGCGTCCTGCTTCATCTCGAGCATCGTCACCGGGATCCCGGCGTTCAGGAAGTTCATCGAGATGCCGCCGCCCATCGTGCCGGCGCCGATCACCGCCACCTTGGCGACTCGCGCGCACGCGGCGTGTCTTCCGGCACATCGGGAATCTTGCTGGCGGCGCGCTCGGCGAAGAAGGCGTGGCGCAGCGCCTTGCACTCCGGCGTGAGCATCAGGCCGATGAACAGCTCGCGCTCGTTGCGCAAGCCCCTGGTCGAACGGCATGCGCAGCGAGGCTGCCGACGGCATCGATGCACTTCAGCGGCGCCGGGAAGTTCTTCGCCATCGCGCCGACGGTGTTGCGCGCGAACTGGAGGTAGCCGTCGGCGTTCGGGTGCTGGACCTGCAGGTTGCGCACGCAGCGGCAACGGGCGCTTGTCGGCCACCTCGCCGGCCAGCGCGAGCGCGCCGTCGACGCACGTCGCCCTGCACGATGCGGTCGAACAGCTTCTGCCCCGGCACCTGCGCCAGCATGTCGCTCTTCACCGGCTCGCCGCTGACGATCATGTTCAGCGCCGCTTCCAGGCCGAGCACGCGCGGCAGGCGCTGCGTGCCCCCGGCGCCCGGCACGAGCCCGATCTTGACCTCCGGCAGCGCGATGTTGGCGCCGGACACCGCCACGCGGTAGTGGCAGCCGAGCGCGAGCTCCAGTCCGCCGCCCATGCACACGCCGTTGATGGCGGCGATGACCGGCTTCTCGTTCAGCTCCAGCGCTCGGATCACCGACAGCAGGTTCGGTTCGGCCAGCGACTCCGGCGTGCCGAACTCGCGTGATGTCCGCGCCGCCGGAGAACATCTTGCCGGCGCCGGTGATCACGACCGCCTTCACCGCCGCGTCGGCGTTGGCGCGCTCCAGCGCCGTCGGTGACACCCTTGCGGGTGGCGAAGCTCAGGCCGTTGACGGGCGGGTTGTTCAGCGTGACGACGGCGACGCCGCTGCGGACTTCATAGCTGGCACTCATGGCGCTGGAACTCCTCGGGCAACAAAAAAGAACGATCGTGCGATTCTAGGGACCGAAAAAGGCCGGCGCTGTCCGTCAGGTGACAGTCGCCGGCCCGCGCATTGCGGAAGTCATGAGGGAAACGCGGCTAGACCTCGAGCCACTCCTTGCGAATATAGGCGTTCGCCCGCAGCTCGGCCGGCGTGCCCTCGAAGACGATGCGGCCATGGCCCATCACGAGGCAGCGCTGCGAGACCTCGAGCGCGATCGTCAGCTTCTGCTCCACCAGCAGCACCGACACGCCGCGCCGCTCCAGCTCGCGCAGGAACTCGGCCACCTGCTGCACGATCTTCGGCGCCAGCCCCTCGGTGGGCTCGTCGATCATGATCAGGTCGGGGTCGCCCATCAGCGTGCGGCACAGCGTGAGCATCTGCTGCTCGCCGCCCGAGAGCACGCCGGCCTCCGTGTGCTGGCGCTCCTTCAGCCGCGGGAACATGCGGTACATGTCGTCGAAGCTCCAGCGCGGCTGCTTCTTGCTCGCGCTTCTCGCCGAGCATCAGGTTCTGGTGCACCGTCAGCTCCGGAAAGATGTCGCGGTTCTCGGGCACGTAGCCGATGCCCAGGTGCGCGATCTGGAACGCCTTGCGGCCGAGGATCTGCTCGTCGCGCCACGTGATGGCGCCCTCCCCATCCACGAGTCCCATGATCGCCTTCACGGTCGTCGAGCGGCCCGAGCCGTTGCGCCCCAGCAGGCTGACGATCTCGCCGGGGCGCACCTCGAAGTCGACGCCGTGCAGCACGTGGCTCTTGCCGTAGAACGCGTGCAGGTGATCGAGCTTCAGCATGCCGGTGCCTCAGTGCGCGCCGGCTGCTTCGTGCTCGAGCACCGCGCCGAGGTAGGCCTCCTGCACGCGGGGGTTCGCGCGCACCGCCTCCGGCTTGTCGAACGCGATCACCTCGCCGTACACCAGCACGGCGATGCGGTCGGCCAGGCCGAACACCACGCCCATGTCGTGCTCCACCGTCAGCAGCGTCTTGCCGACGGTCACGTCGCGGATGAGCTGCACGAAGCGGCTGCGTCTCGCTGCGGCTCATGCCGGCGGTGGGCTCGTCGAGCAGCACCACGCCGGCGCCGCCGGCGATGGTGATGCCGATCTCCAGCGCGCGCTGCTCCGCGTAGGTCAGGTTCGTCGCCAGCACGTCGCGCTTGCGGTCGAGCTTGATCATCTCGAGCACTTCCTCGGTCCGGTCGTTCGCATCGGTCGAGGTCGGCCAGGAACTTCCAGAACGCGTAGCGGTAGCCCATGCTCCAGAGCACGGCGCAACGGATGTTCTCGAACACCGAGAGCCGCGTGAAGAGGTTGCTGACCTGGAAGCTGCGCGCCAGGCCCGCGCCGGTTGATCTCGTACGGCGCCAGCCCGTCGATGCGCTGGCCGTGCAGCGCGAACTTCGCCGCTGGTGCAGCCGAAGCGGCCGCTGATGAGGTTGAACAGCGTGGACTTGCCGGCGCCGTTGGGGCCGATGATGGCCACGCGCTCGCCGGGGCGCACCTGGAGGTTGGCGCCACGGATGATCTCCGTCTTGCCGAAGCTCTTGCGGACATCGACCAGCTCGACGGCGAAGCTCATACCAAGCGCCTCGCGTCGCTTGATCTCGCGCTCGATCTCTTCCTGGATCGTGTCCCACTGGCGCTTGAAGGCGCGGCGCGTGAACTCGAACATCGCGGCGCCCGTGAAGAGCACGAAGGCGGCGCCGAACCAGCTGTCCGGCGACTTCGCGTCGAGCGTGGCCCCGAGGAAGCGCAGCTTGGGCCCGAGCGCGATGTTGAGCTGAAGGTGGTAGACCATTTCGATCATCGCCGCCGCGCCGAGCAGCATCACGGCGGCCGTGCCGGCGAGCGCGAGGTAGGACGTCCAGAGCGTGCCGCAGCTTGCCGAACGCGGCCACGCGCAGGTTCATCATGATGAGGCTGGCCACGCCGCCGGGCGCATACATCACCATGAAGAGGAAGATGAGGCCGAGGTAGAGCAGCCAGGCCTGCGTCAGCTCCGACAGCAGCACCAGCGCCACGACCATCAGCACCGCGCCGATGATCGGGCCCGAAGAAGAACGTGGCGCCGCCGAGGAAGACGAACAGCAGGTAGGCGCCCGAGCGCCCGGCGCCGACCACCTCCGCCGTGACGAGCTCGAAGTTCACCGCCGCCAGGCCGCCCGCGATGCCGGCGAAGAAGCCGGAGATCATGAAGGCGATGTAGCGCACCCGCTGCGTGGAGTAGCCGATGAACTCGACGCGCTCCGGGTTGTCGCGCACCGCATTGAGCATGCGGCCGAGCGGCGTGCGCGTGAACGCGAACATGAGCGCCGTGCAGGCGAAGCAGTACAGCGCCACCAGGTAGTACACCTGCACCTGCGGACCGAACGTGATGCCGAAGAACGGCTTGCCCACCACGCGGTTGCCCGAGATGCCGCCCTCGCCGCCGAAGAACTCCGGAATCATCAGCGACATCGACCACACCAGCTCGCCGATGCCGAGCGTGATCATCGCGAAGGTCGTGCCGGCCTTCTTCGTGGTCACGTACCCGAGCAGCGTCGCGAAGAAGAGCCCGCCCAGCCCGCCGACGAGCGGCACGAGGCTCACGGGCAGCACCAGCCGGCCGGACGCGACGAAGTTCAGCGAGTGGATCGCCAGGAACGCGCCCAGGCCGCTGTAGACGGCATGGCCGAAGCTCAGCATGCCTCCCTGGCCGAGCAGGATGTTGTAGGCCAGGCAGGCGATGATCGCGATGCCCGTCTGGATCAGCATCGTCTGCCCGAAGCTCGACTTCCAGAACAGCGGCGCCACGGCGAGCACGAGCGCGAACAAGCCCCAGACGATCCAGCGCCCGACGTTGTAGGGCCGGAAGTGATAGTGCGGGCGCGCAGCCGCCGGCGTCGCGATCGGCAGCGTGCTGACGGTGCTGTCCATCTTGCTCATCCTTCGCGCGTGCCGAGCAGGCCCTTGGGGCGGAAGATCAGGATCAGCACCAGCAGCAGGTACGGCAGGATCGGCGCCGCCTGCGACAGCGTGATGCGCAGGAGCGGCCAGCCGAACGTCTCGGGGCCGACCTGCCCGCCCATCGCGTTGAACAGCGTGGCCAGCGAGTCGTCCACGGTCAGCGGCAAGGTCGACAGCAGGCCGATCAGCAGCGAGCCGACGAAGGCCCCCGCCAGCGACCCCATGCCGCCCACGACCACCACGACGAAGATGATCGAGCCGACCACCGCGGCCATCGCCGGTTCGGTGACGAACGTGATGCCGCCCGCCACGCCGGCCAGCCCGGCGAGCGCGCAGCCGCTGCCGAACACCAGCATGAACACGCGAGGCACGTCGTGCCCCAGCGCCTCGACAGCCTCCGGATGGGTCAGCGCCGCCTGGATGACGAGGCCGATGCGCGTGCGCGTGAGCAGCAGCCACAGCGACACCAGCATCAGCAGCGCCACCACCATCATGAAGAAGCGCGTGGCGGGGAACGTCGAGCAGTGAACGACCGTTCCGGCCACGTCGCCGCAGGTGCCCGCAGGCGCCGCACCCCAGACGAGACCCAGGCCGTCGGTGGACTGCAGGATCGTGAAGGCCGCCCCTTGCAGCTGCGGCGGCGGCGCGAAGGGCACCGGCGACAGGCCCCAGACGAGCTTGACCAGTTCCAGCACCACGTAGGACAGCCCGAACGTGATGAGCAGCTCGGGCACATGGCCGAACTTGTGGACACGCCGCAGCGCCAGGCGCTCGAACAGCGCCCCGAGCAGGCCGACGACGACCGGGCGCCAGGAACAGCGCGACCCAGAAGCCGACGATGCCCGTGAGCACATAAGCGAAGTACGCGCCGATCATGTAGAAGCTCGCGTGCGCGAAGTTCAGCACGCCCATCATGCTGAAGATCAGCGTCAGGCCGGAGCTGAGCATGAACAGGAGCAGCCCCGAGCTGATGCCGTTCAGGACGTTGATCAGGAACTGGTCCATCGACGATGCGAGCAGGAGAGAACGCGGGCCCGCAACAGACGCGCTGCGGCGGGCCCGGAACTGGAGGCGCCGGCGATCAGGACGCCGACGGACGCTTCATCTGGCACGACGTCGGCGTGCTGGCGACGTAGGGCTCGTAGCTCTTGATCGGCGCGAACGTGAAACCGGTGTTCTCGACGCTGTAGTCGTTCGGCGCCTTGCCCACCTTCTGCCATTGCGTGATGAACACGTTCTGCTGCAGCTGGTGGTCGCTCTTGCGCATCTCGATCTCGCCGTTCAGGCTCTGCACCTTCAGGCCCTCGAGCGCAGCGGCCACCTTCACCGGGTCGGTGCTCTTGGCCTTGGCCATCGCGTTGCTCAGCAGCGTGTAGGCGTGCCAGACCTGCGCCGTGTAGAAGTCGTCGTTGAAGCGCTTCTTGTACTCGTCCATCACCTTGCGCGCTTCGGGCCGCACGGTGTCGAGCACGCCCACCTGGAACACGCGGCCCTCGGCGGCTGCGCCCATGACGGTCGGCGTGCCGGAGACGATGGCGTAGTAGGTGTAGAACTTCGCGTTCAGGCCGGCGTCGTTGGCGGCCTTGATGAGCAGCGTGAGGTCGGATGACCAGTTGCCGGTGAGCACGGTGTCAGCACCCGAGGCCTTGATCTTGGCGATGTAGGGCGCGAAGTCGCGCACCTGGGCCAGCGGGTGCAGGTCGTCGCCGACGATCTCGATGTCGGGGCGCTTGCGCTTGATCAGCTCCTTGCCGAACTTGGAGACCTGGTGCCCGTGCGCGTAGTTCTGGTTGATGAGGTAGACCTTCTTGACGTCCTTCTGGTCCTTCATGAAGGTGGTCAAGGCTTCCATCTTCATCGACGTGTCGGCATCCAGCCGGAAGTGCCAGTAGCTGCACTTGCTGTTCGTGAGGTCGGGGTCGACGGCCGCGTAGTTCAGGAACACGACCTCCTTGCCGGGGTTGCGCTCGTTGTGCTTGTTGAGGAAATCGATGATCGCCGTGGCGGGCCCGGTGCCGGTGCCCTGGAACACGTAGCGAATGCCCTGGTCGACGGCGGACTGGAGCGCGTTGACGGTCTCCTGCGGGCTGAGCTTGTTGTCGAACGAGACGATCTCGAACTTCACGCCCGCGGGGTTGCTCTTGTTGAACTGCTCCGCCAGGAACTGGAAGCTCTTGAGCTGGTTCTGCCCGGTGGCGGCGGTCATGCCGGTGAGCGCGTCGATCCAGGCGACCTTCACGGTCTCGCCCTTCTGGGCGAACGCGCATGCCGCAGGTCAGCGCGAGCGACGCGGCGACGGAGGTGCCGAACAGCCTTTTCTTGAACGTCGTCATCGTTGTCTCCAGAGGTAGAGATGGTGCAGCGCAACGTTAGCCGACGCGCGCGGCGTTGCCTTCAGGGACTACCCCGAACGGCTGTCGCCAGGATGACAGCCGGCAGAGCGGCCGTCGCTCAGGTGCCCGGCAGCCGGTGATCCTTGAACTGCTCGCGCAGCTTGAGCTTCTGCATCTTGCCGGTGGCCGTGTGCGGGATCTCCGCCACGAACACCACGTCGTCGGGCACCTGCCACTTGGCGATCCTCCCCTCGAAGAACGCGAGCAGCATCCTCCCGAGTCAGGCGGGCGTCCGGCTTCTTCACCACCACCAGCAGCGGGCGCTCGTCCCACTTCGGGTGCCGGCAGGCGATCACGGCCGCCTCGTGCACCGCCGGGTGCGCCATCGCGATGTTCTCCAGGTCGATCGAGCTGATCCACTCGCCGCCGGACTTGATCACGTCCTTGCTGCGGTCGGTGATCTGCACGTAGCCGTCGGGGTCGATCGTCGCCACGTCTCCGGTCGGGAACCACGACTGGCCGTCCACCTGGACGAGCGGCGAGTCCTCGCGCCGGAAGTAGGTCTCGATGACCCACGGCCCGCGGACGACCAGGTTGCCCGCGCTCTTGCCGTCCCACGGCAGCGGGCGGCCGTCGTCGCCGAGGATCGCCATGTCGACGCCGAAAAGCGCCTTGCCCCTGCTTCTCGAGCACCCTCCGCTTCGCCTCGTCGTCGAGCTCGGCGTGCTTGGCCTTCAGCTTTCCCACCGTGCCGAGCGGCGACATCTCGGTCATGCCCCAGCCGTGCAGCACTTCGACGCCGAAGTCCTCCATCAGCGTGCGCATCATCGCGGGCGGGCAGGCACTGCCGCCGATCACCGTGCGCTTGAACGAGCTGAACCGCAGATCGTTCTGCTTCAAGTACGTTGAGCAGCCCCAGCCAGACCGTGGGCACGCCGGCGCTGAACGTGACCTTCTCGCCCTCGAACAGCTCGTAGAGCGACTTGCCGTCCAGGTGAGGCCCCGGCATCACGAGCTTGGCGCCGACGAGCGCGGCCGAGTAAGGGATTCCCCAGGCATTGACGTGGAACATCGGGACGACCGGCAGGATCACGTCCTGGCCGGAGCACCCCATGCCGTCCGGCAGCGCCGACCCGTAGGCATGCAGCAGCGTGGAGCGGTGGCTGTAGACGCGCGCCCTTTGGATGGCCGGTAGTGCCTGACGTGTAGCAGATGCTGGACGCCGTGTTCTCGTCGAATTGCGGCCACTCGAAGCTGCCGTCCGCGTCATCCACCAGCTCTTCGTAGCAGCGCAGGTTCTCGATCGACGTCTGGGGCGGCATGTGCGCCCTGTCGGTCATCACGACGAAGTGCTTCACGCTCGACAACTGGGGCGCCAGTTTCTCGATCAGCGGCAGGAACGTGAGGTCGAAGCAGAGCACCTTGTCCTCGGCGTCGTTGGCGATCCAGGCGATCTGCTCCGGGAACAGGCGCGGATTGATCGTGTGGCACACGAGTCCGGAGCCCGAGCTGCCGTAGTAGATCTCCAGGTGCCGGTAGCCGTTCCACGCGAGCGTGCCGACCCGGTCGCCCGGGGCGCACCCCATCCGGGCCAGCGCCTGCGCGACCTGTCGCGACCGCTTCTCGGCCTCGGCCCAGGTGTAGCGATGGAGGTCGCCCTCGACCCGCTTCGAGACGATCTCGGTATGCGCCGCATGGCGGGCAGCATGGACGATGAGCGACGAGATCATGAGCGGCATCTGCATCATCTGGCCGGTCAGGGCTGCCATCGGGGTCTCCTTGGAGTGGCGGGCAAACGACTCTAGAGCCGAAGCTTTCCCCCGGACGCCCGCATCTTCCCGGGGCCCGGTTCGAGAACCCGCATCGGACCGAGGCGGACGGCACGCCTCTACACTTGCGCGTCATGAAGACCCCCGAAAAGCCCCACGCCCACGACGACCCCCGCTACGGCGTCCACAAGACCGACGAGGAGTGGCGGCAGGAACTCGACCCGATGCAATACCAGGTGGCGCGCCATGCCGCCACGGAGCGGCCGTTCACCGGGCGCTACTGGGACCACTGGGACCAGGGGCGGTACAACTGCGTGGGCTGCGGCACGCCGCTGTTCGAATCCGGCACGAAGTTCGATGCCGGCTGCGGCTGGCCCAGCTACTGGCAGCCGATCAACAGCGAGGTGGTGGAACGCGTGGTGGACTCGTCCCACGGCATGGTCCGCGTCGAGGTGCGGTGCAACAAATGCGGCTCGCACCTCGGCCACGTCTTCGAAGACGGGCCGCAGCCCACCGGGGAGCGGTTCTGCATCAATTCGGCGGCGATAGACTTCAAGCCCGAATGAAGCTGCTGCTCGACTTCCTCCCGATCATCCTTTTCTTCGGTGCATTCCGGTACGCCGAGAGTGACCGTGACGCAGCAGCCGCCTTTGCCACCGACCACCTCGGGTTCGCCGTGTCCGGCGGCGCAGTGCAACCGAGCGTTGCGCCCGTGCTGCTGGCCACGGTGGTCGTGATCCTGGCCACGCTCGGGCAGGTGGCCTGGTTGGCGCTGCACCGCCGCAAGATCGACATGATGCTGTGGGTGAGCCTCGGGCTCGTGGTGGTCTTCGGCGGCGCCACGATCTGGTTCCAGAACGAGACCTTCATCAAGTGGAAGCCCAGCGTGCTGTACTGGGTGATGGGTGCCGCCTTCTGGATCAGCCAGCTCATGGGAAAGAATCTGTTGCGGCTGTTGCTGGGCGAACAACTCGTGCTGCCCGAGGTGGTCTGGCAGCGCCTGAACGTGGCCTGGGTCGGCTTCTTCGGGATCATGGGGCTGCTCAACATCTGGGTCGCCTACACCTTCTCCACCCAGACGTGGGTCGACTTCAAGCTGTTCGGCGGCGTCGGCCTGGTATTGCTCTTCACGCTCGCTGCAGGGCCTGTACCTGAGCCGGCACATCAAGGATGACGCGGCCGACGGAAAGCCCGGCCCGACGGCGTGATGAACCCGGTGCGCGCCAGCGACGTCGAGCAGGCCTTGCGGACCTCGCTCGCCCCTTCCCGGCTCGAGGTGATCGACGACAGCGACAAGCACGCCGGTCACGCCGGCGCCCTCGAAGGACGCCACTTCACGGTGCGCCTGACGAGCGCGTGCTTCAACGGTTTGACACGGGTTGCGCGACACCGCCTCGTGTATAGTGCCCTACACGGGCTTATCGCCCAGGGCATTCACGCCATCGCCATCGATGCGCGCAGCCCCGACGAAACTTGATGCGCAGCCCGACGCCGGCTTGCCGCAGCACCCTCCCCTCGAAAGGCATCCATGAATCTCACCACGACACTCATTGCCGTCGCCTGCGCGCTGCCGCTGGCAGCTGCCGCGCAAAACATCGCCACCGTCAACGGCAAGCCGGTCCCGAAGGCCCGTGTCGACACGCTGATGGAACAAGCCGCCAACGGCGGACAGCAGCAGCGCACCCCGGAACTCGAGCAGAGGGTGCGCGACGAGGTCGTGATTCGCGAGATCTTCATGCAGGAAGCCGAGACGCGCGGCCTGGCCGGCACGCCCGACTACCAGAACCAGATGGAGCTGGCGCGCCAAACCATCCTGATCCGCGAGTTGTTCACCGATTTCCAGAAGAAGAACCCGGTCACCGAGCAGGAATCGCGCGCCGAGTACGACAAGTTCAAGTCACAGGCGCAGGCCAGCGGAAACACCGAGTACCGCGTGCGCCACATCCTGGTCGAGAAGGAAGACCAGGCGAAGGCGCTGATCGGCCGGCTGAAGAAGGGCGAGAAGTTCGAAGACCTGGCCAAGAAGAACTCGAAGGATCCCGGGCTCCGCGGCCAACGGCGGCGACCTCGACTGGGCCAACCCGAGCAGCTTCGTGCCGGAGTTCAGCACCGCCATGACGGGCCTGAAGAAGGGCGAGACCACGCCCACCCCGGTGAAGAGCCAGTTCGGCTACCACATCATCAAGCTGGAAGACACCCGCCAGGCGCAGTTCCCCGCCTTCGAGGAAGTGAAGGGCGCAGATCGACCAGAGCCTCGGCCAGAAGAAGCTGCAGCAGTTCCAGGAAGAGCTGCGCACCAAGGCCAAGACCGACTACAAGTTCGGCACGCCGACACATGACGGCAGTGACGGCCCGAGCGTTGACGCCGCCGCCGAAACTCAGGCCGCGACGCGGCCTGCCTCGATGCGGATCTGGCGGCTGCACCGCCCCGCGATGGCGGGGTCGTGCGTCACCAGCACGAGCGTCGTGCCGGCCTCGCGGTTGAGGTCGAACATCAGCTCCATCACCCGCTCGCCGGTGGCGAAGTCCAGGCTGCCCGTGGGCTCGTCCGCCAGCAGCACCTCGGGCCGAACCACGAAGGCGCGCGCCAGCGCGACGCGCTGCTGCTCTCCTCCCGACAGCACGCGGGGATAGTGGTTCAAGCGCTCGCCGAGGCCCACCCGGCCCAGCATCTCGGTGGCGGCAGCACGAGCATCCGTGCGGCCGAGCAGTTCCAGCGGCAGCATCACGTTCTCCAGTGCCGACAGGTTCGACAGCAGCTGGAAGTTCTGGAACACGAAGCCCACCTTGTGCGCGCGCACGGCAGCGCGGGCGTCCTCGTCGAGCGCGAAGAGGTCGACGCCACCCAGGCGCACCGTGCCGGAGGTGGGGACGTCCAGGCCCGCCAGGATGGCGAGCAGCGTGCTCTTTCCCGATCCGGAGGCGCCGACCACGGACACCGACTCCCTCGCCTGCAAAGTGAACTCGACGTCATGGAGAATGGTCAGCACGCCGGTGGAGTCGGCGACCTGCTTCGTGACCCGCTCGACGGCGATGATGGTGTCTGACATGGATCGTTCTTCTCGTTCGCGCCGCGACTGGCTGGCGCACTTTACCGTGACGCTCGGCTTGTTCGCGGGCGTGCTGCCGCGCTTGCATGCGCAAGGCAAGCCGTCACCCGTCATCCTGGTGGTGGGCGACAGCCTGTCGGCCGAATACGGCCTGCCGCGCGGCACCGGCTGGGTGGCGCTGCTGGAGCAGCGGCTCGCGCAGGAGAAGATCGCAGCGAAGGTGGTGAACGCCAGCATCAGCGGCGACACGACTTCCGGCGGGCGCTCGAGGCTGCCTGCCCTGCTCACCGCGCATCGACCGACGCACGTCGTGCTGGAGCTCGGCGCCAACGATGCGCTGCGCGGGCTGCCGCTGACCATGACGCAGGACAACCTGCTCGAGATGACGCGCCTGAGCAAGCGTGCCGGCGCACGCGTGCTGCTGGCCGGCATGCAGATGCCGCCGAACTATGGGCGCAAGTACGCCGAGGACTTCAGCGGCCTGTTCGCCGCCGTGGCGAAGCGCGAGGGCGCCGCACTGGTTCCGTTCCTGCTGCAGGGCGTCGCGGACGGGCCGAACGCAGAGGCGCTGTTCCAGCCCGACCGCATCCACCCGACCGCGGCGGCCCATCCCACGATCCTGGCCAACGTCTGGCCGGTGCTGCGGCCGCTGCTGAAGTAGCGGCGCCTCAGCGCTCCTGCTGGCGCGGGCCGCGGCCCGAATTGCCGTTGGCGTTGCCGTTGCCCTGCATCTGCCGATTCCCGGCCCGCTCGTCCGGTGCCGCGGACCGCGCGCCCGGACGGGACTGCACCACCTCGGGCGGAGGGGAGACGGAACGCATCACTTCGGCAGGCGATACCGGGGTCACCGGCGCCACCGGGGCTACCGGCCCAGCCGGCGCAGCCGGCATCGCCGGACGTTGCGCGGGCGCAGGCCGCGCATGCTCCGCCTGCGCGGCCTGCGCGGCCTGCGGGCGGGAGCCCGGGCGGACGGCGCCGGGCGTGGCCGCGAGTCCTGCATCGGTTCGCGCATGTCGGGGCGTTGCGGCGCCCGTGCTTCACGCGGCGACGCCGGGCGTGCGGCGGGCTCGACCGGGCGCACGACGGTGGACTCCGCCGGGCGACGGGCGGCCGACTCGTTGGCCTGGCTCTCGCCGCCGCGCGGCGCGTAGCGCGGCATCTCGCGGACCACCGCACCGCCCGGGCGCGCCGCGGTGGCGGGGCGGGTTGTCAGCTTCTGCGGACCCGTTCGGCCGGCGCATGTTCTCCTGCATCTGGGGATAGCGCGCGCGCAGGTCGATCACCCTGCCAGGTGCCGGCGGCACCGGCGCATTGGCGACGGCCCGTCGCTCCGGGCGTGCCGGCGCGACATCGGTGCCGACACGCTCGGTCGCCACGCGGCGGGCGATGTCGGGATCGTTGGCGTTGACGACGGCGTTCATGACGGGCCGGCGTTGGCGCAGCACGTCGGACGAGACCATCGTGACGCCGCCCGGCACGCCGCGGTTGGTGTACATGATCGGCTCGCGTCCGCGCTTCGGCTGGCCCGGGTGCACGTGGACGTGGGTGACGTTGACGTTGCGCACGTAGACGGTGCTCGCCGGGTAGTACGGCACCCAGCGTTCATACGGCGCGAGCGGCACCCAGCCGACGAGCGGCGGGCGGCTGCCGATGCCGATGCCCACGCTCACGTTGCTGCCGCCGATCCATGCCACGAGTGCCGGCGCGTAGATCGGCCGCGCGACGAATCTGCCCGGCGCCCAGGCCCAGTGGCCGCGCCACATCACCCAGCGCCCGTAGTGGAACGGCGCGAAACCCCAGGGAGCATCGTCGACCCAGGTCCAGCCCCACGGGGAGACCCAGGTCCAGTGGCCCATGCGGTATGGCGCCCACCCGGAGACGACGCGGTGCGGGTACCAGATCGAGCCGTACTCGGCGTGGCTTTCCCAGGTGCCGTAGCGGTCGAGGTCTTCGGCACCGGTCATCTCGGGAGACACATAGGGGTTGGCGTTGGCCTCGGCCCGGCGGTCCTCCGCCTGGGCCCATTGGGAGAAGTTGTCGTGCTCGATGCCGGACCAGGTGTACTGGGTCACGCCGGACTCGCTCCAGAACTGCGCATGCTGGCCCGCGGTCACGGACAGCGCGCTGTCCTGCGACTCGAACTGAAGGCCGCCGGCCCAGACGGTGGCGTGGGTGGAGTCGTCGCGGCGGTCGACGCGGTAGTGGCCGGCGCTCGATGGCACGTAGCTGCCCTCGGCGGTGGTGACTGCGATCTCGCGCGCGACGTCGCGCGCCCGCACGCGCACGGCCAGGCTGCCGGCTGCCACATGGATTTGCACGTTCTGGTCGTCGAGCTGGACGACCTGGAGTTCGGTGGAACCGTCGACCCGCATCGTGGTGGAGCCCACCTGCATCTCGGCGCGCGCATCGGCATCGGTGGCCAGGCGGTCGCCGGTGGTGAGAGGGCGGTTGCGTTGCGCCAGCACCCACTCGCCTTGCTCGCCGTCGTAGATCCAGACCGTGCCGTTCAGGCCAGCCAGGCGGCCGACGCGGCCCGGTGGGTCGGCCCATGCGGCAGTGCACAACACCAGCAGCGTCAGCGCCGCAACGGTGAGGTCACGCAACCATCGGGATGAAGCAACGATCGGGCTCATGGCATTTCCTTGGTGCCTTGAGGGGCACTGAAGGTTCAACGCCCTCGCTGCAGGCTCGGCTGACGGTCTTCACATTGATTAACACGCCATGCGGGTCAATCGTCGGACGCCGGGTCCAGATCCGGGAAAAGCACACTCGTGAAGCCCAGGCGAGTGAGGTCTCGCATGCGCGTGGGATAGAGGCGCCCGACGAGGTGATCGCACTCGTGCTGGACGACGCGGGCATGGAAGCCTTCGGCTTCGCGCTCGATGGGCCGGCCTCTCGGATCGAATCCGGTGTAGCGCACCCGAAAGTGCCGGGGAACGATGCCGCGCAGACCCGGCACGGACAGGCATCCCTCCCAGCCCTCCTCCTCCTCGTTGCCGATCGGCGTGACCGTGGGGTTGATCAGCACGGTGCGCGGCACGGGTGGCGCGTCCGGGTAGCGCGCGTTGTGGTCGAAGCCGAAGATGACGAGCTGCAGGTCGACGCCGATCTGCGGCGCGGCGAGGCCGGCCCCGTTGGCGGCCTCCATCGTGTCGAACATGTCGGCAATCAGCGCGTGCAACTCGGGGGTGTCGAACTCTGTCACGGGCGCGGCGACGCGCAGCAGCCGGGGATCGCCCATCTTGAGTATTTCGCGGACAGCCATGGTGCTTGCTTGAAGGGTGTGGCGTTCAGGGGGCGGTGGCTTTCGACGGCGCGGCGAACGCGTCGGCGAAGACGCCGTCCACCAGCTCCTCGAGCGGGCCGAAGAACTGTACGGGCTTGTTCGTCTCGGCGCGCGTGACGTAGTACCAGCGTGTCCGCGGATCGACGGCCGTGCGGTAGACGGCCGAGCCGCCGGACACGCGCTGCGCACCCTGGCCCCACACCAATTGGTCGAGCTCGGGCGAGACGGCCGCCTCGCGCCACGTGACGACGGGACTGCGCCGCTTGCTGGCAAGTTGGCGGGCCAGCGCCGCCTCGAGGCGCACGAGGGCGGCGGCGTAGCGCTCGGGGCGTACGGCCGGCGGCTTCGCGATCGTCTTGTCGCCCGGGGGGCAGCTGTCGCCTGCAGCACGAGGAACATCGCGGCGGCACACGAGGCGGTGCGCAGCAGCTTCACGGCGAAGCCACCAGTGCGCGCAGCCCGGCTTCGTCCAGCACCGCCACGCCGAGCGCGCGGGCCTTCTCCAGCTTGCTGCCGGCCTCGTCGCCGGCCACGACGTAGTCGGTCTTCCTGGACACCGAGCCGGCCACCTTGGCGCCGGCGGCCTCGAGGAGCTCGGTGGCCTCTTCGCGCGTGAGCGTGGGCAGCGTGCCGGTGAGCACGAACGTCTTGCCGGCCAGTGCCTTGGGGACGCGCTCGGCCGCTTCGTGCTCCGGCCACCGCACGCCTGCCGCACGCAGCGCCTGAACGACTTCGCGGTTGTGGTCCTGGTCGAAGAACGTGCGGATGCTCTGCGCGACGACGGGGCCGATGTCCTCGACCTCGAGCAGCTCCTCGTTGCTCGCCTGGAGGATGCGGTCGAGCGAGCCGAAGTGCCTCGCGAGCGCCTTCGCCGTCGACTCGCCGACATGGCGGACGCCGAGGGCGTAGAGGAAGCGCGCGAGCGTGGTGTCCTTGCTCTTCTCCAGCGCCTGCACGAGGTTGCCGGCGCTCTTGTCGGCCATGCGCTCCAGCGCCGCGAACTTGGCAACGCCGAGGCGGTAGAGATCCGGCAGCACGCGGATCAGGCCGCCGTCGACGAGCTGGTCGACGAGCTTGTCGCCCAGGCCCTCGATGTCCATGGCGCGACGGCTCGCGAAGTGCAGGATGGCCTGCTTGCGCTGCGCCGCGCAGAAGAGGCCGCCCGAGCAGCGATGGTCGACGCTGCCCTGCTCGCGCACGACCTCGCTGCCGCACACCGGGCAATGGCGCGGCATGCGGAAATTCGGCACGTAGGCCGGGCGCGAGCCGGCGACGACGCCGACGACCTCGGGGATGACGTCGCCGGCGCGCCGCACGATCACGGTGTCGCCTACGCGCACGCGTTTGCGGCGCAGCTCGAAGAGGTTGTGCAGGGTGGCGTTGCTGACTGTCGTACCACCGACGAAGACCGGCTGCAGCTTGGCGACCGGCGTGAGCTTGCCGGTGCGGCCGACCTGCACCTCGATGCCGCGCACGGGCGTCATCTGCTCCTGCGCGGGGTACTTGTGCGCCACGGCCCAGCGCGGCTCGCGCGACACGAAGCCGAGCTTTTGCTGCAGGGCGCGATCGTTCACCTTGTAGACGACGCCGTCGATGTCGAACGGCAGCGTATCGCGCGCCGCGCCGATGCGGCGATGGAAGGCCATGAGCTCCTCGGCGCCACGCACGACGGCGCGCTCGGCGTTCACCGCGACGCCCATCGCGGCGAGCGCGTCGAGCGTGGCGCCATGCGTATCGGGCAACGGCCAGCCTTGCACGTCGCCGACGCCGTAGGCGAAGAAGTTGAGCGGCCGGGTGGCCGCGATGCCGGCGTCGAGTTGTCGCACGACGCCCGCCGCGGCGTTGCGCGGGTTCACGAAGGTCTTGGCGCCCTGCTCGCGCTGGCGCTCGTTGAGCGCTTCGAAATCGTCGCGCCGCATGTAGACCTCGCCGCGCACCTCCAGCACGTCGGCGCGCACGCCCTTGAGCTGCGACGCGATCGCCTTGATGGTGCGGATGGTGTGCGTCACGTCTTCGCCGACCTCGCCGTCGCCACGCGTGGCCGCCTGCACGAGCCGGCCACGCTCGTAGCGCAGGCTGATCGCGAGGCCGTCGAACTTGAGCTCCGCGCTGTACTCCACCGGGGGATCGTCGGGCCCCAGCTTGAGCAGGTTGCGGATGCGCGTGTCGAAGCTGCGCGCGGCTTCCTCGCTGGTGTCGCGCTCGGTGCGGATGGACAGCATGGGCACCGCGTGCCGCACCGGCTCGAGCCCGGCGAGCACCTGGCCGATGACACGCTGCGTGGGCGAATCGGGCGTGCGCAGCTCGGGATTCGCCTCCTCGATGACTTCGAGTTCCTGGTAGAGACTGTCGTACTCGGCGTCCGCGATCTGCGGGTCATCGAGCACGTAGTAGCGGTGCGCGTGATGGCGCAGCAGCTCTCGCAGTTCGGCGGCACGGCGGGCGATCTCGGGAAGCATGTGCGGATTGTGGCGCGGCCGTGTAAGGTGGCGCCATGCCCCACGACTTCGACCTGCTCGCGATCGGCGCCGGCTCCGGCGGCGTCGCCCTCACGCGGCGCGCCGGGCTGCACGGTGCGCGCGCCGCGGCCATCGAGGGCAGCCGCGTCGGCGGCACCTGCGTGATCCGCGGCTGCGTGCCCAAGAAGCTGCTCATGTATGCGGCGCAGTACGGCGACGCAATGCAGGAGGCCGCGGGCTACGGCTGGACGCTGCCCGCTGCGCCGCGGTTCGAGATGTCGCGCTGGGCGGCCGCCAAGGCGGCGGAAACGGCGCGGCTCGAGGCCGTGTATCGCCGGCTGCTGAAGGACGGCGGCGTTGCGCTGTTCGAAGGGCACGCACGGTTCGTCGATCCGCACACGGTGGAAGTGGGCGGCCGCCGCGTGAGCGCACGCCACATCGTGATCGCCACCGGCGCGAGCCCCGTGCACGACAGCATCCCCGGCATCGAGAGCTGCCCGACCTCCGACGACCTGCTCGACCTGACCGCCCTGCCCGCGAGCGCCGTGCTGATCGGCGGCGGCTACATCGCGTGCGAGTTCGCAAGCATGCTCGCGCGCCTGGGCGTGGTCGTGACGCTGCTCTATCGCGACCGCCTGCCGCTGCGCGGCTTCGATGCCGACCTGCGCACGCGGGCGGCCGCCGCGCTTGCCGAGGCCGGCATCGTGCTGCGCTCGGGCGAGGTGACGACGGCCGTGGAGCAGCGAGGTGACGGCTGGCGGCTGTCGCTGCTCGGTGGGGAGCAGATCGACACGCCGTGGGCGCTGAACGCGACGGGGCGCCGGCCGAACACGGCGCACCTCGGGCTCGATGCCGCAGGCCTGCTCGTGGACCCCCGGGGCGCGGTGCCGGTGAACGAGGCGCTGCAGACCGCCGTGCCGCACATCCATGCCATCGGCGACGTGACGAACCGCAAGCCGCTGACACCGGTGGCCATCGCCGAGGGACGATGGCTGGCCGACCATCTGTTCGGCAGCGACGCCGGCGCCGCCCCGTCCCTCGACGCGGTCGCAAGCGCGGTGTTCACGCTGCCGCCGATCGCCACCCTGGGCCTGGCCGAGGAGCAGGCCGTCGAGCGCGAGTTGCCGGTGCAGGTGTTCGAGAGCGACTTCAAGCCGATGCGCCACGCATTCACCGGCCGCGCCGAACGGGCCTACCTGAAGCTGCTGGCCGACGCCACGTCCGGCCGCGTGGTCGGCCTGCACATGATCGGCGCCGATGCGCCCGAGATCCTGCAGAGCCTGGCCATCGCGATGACGGCGGGGGCCACCAAGGCGCACTTCGACCACACGATCGCCGTGCACCCGACGATGGCCGAGGAGTGGGTGCTCATGCGCCACAAGCCGCGGCCGGCGCGGGCTGTCTAGCCCGGGTTTTCCTGTCCCTTGTTTGAAGGGGCGAATCAGGGATTTCCGCTTTGACGTGACGTTGGTCACATGCGGCAATCGAGCCCACGCCCGCTCCGAGATCCGGAGCGGCGCTTCCATCAACTGGCCGCCCGGCCCGAACGACCTGGCAGCCTTCACGGAGTACCTCAATGCATTGCTCAAGAGGAAGAGGCGGACTCGCGTTGTCGTTGTCCGCCCTGGCGGCCGCATTGCTCGCGGCCTGCGGAGGCGGGAGCACCGGCACCGATGCACCGACCGAAGGCCCGGCGGCGGCCAAGGCCGCCGCGGCGGACATCGCGATCCGCGCACGCGGCGCGAATGACGGCGTGAGCGGCGGATCGGTCAAGGTCGACGGCGACCGGAAAGCATCGAAGGTGCCGAACAGCAGGCTCTACATCGTGCAGCTCGCCGAAGCGCCGGTGGCGGGCTACAAGGGCGGCATCAGCCGCTACGCGGCCACCAAGCCGGCGCGCGGCAACAAGGTCGACTCGACCGCCCCCGCGGTGCAGAGCTATGTGAGCTACCTCCAGGCGCGGCACGACGCGGTGCTCGCCGGCGTGGGCGCGGCCGGCAAGAAGTCGTACAGCTACAGCTACACGTTCAACGGCTTCGCCGCCGAGCTGAGCGAAGCGCAGGCCGCCAAGCTGGCGGCGACGCCAGGGCGTGATCGGCGTCGTGAAGGACGAGGCGCGCAAGCTGACGACCAGCACGACGCCGACCTTCCTCGGCCTCACGGGCGCCGGCGGCTTCTACAACACGACCGGCACCAGCGGCGAAGGCATCGTGATCGGCATCATCGACAGCGGCATCTGGCCCGAGCATCCCAGCTTCGCGGCCGGCAACGGCACCGGCGGCGGCAAGGGCGCCGAACGCGGCTACCAGAAGCCCCAGGGCTGGCACGGCATGTGCGAGGCCGGCGAGCAGTTCACCGTCGCGAACTGCAACAGAAGCTGATCGGCGCGCGCTACTTCAACGCGGGCCCGGCGGCAACCAGGCGGTGCAGACGCTCGCTGCCCTGGGACTTCAACTCGCCGCGCGACTTCAACGGCCACGGCACGCACACTGCGTCGACGGCCGGCGGCAACGCCAATGTGCCGACCACCGGCGACGCCGCGGTGTTCGGCCACATCAGCGGCATCGCACCGCGCGCTCAGCTCGCCGCCTACAAGGTGTGCTGGGACGTCGACGCCGACGGCGGTGCTTCACGAGCGACAGCGTCGCGGCGATCGACCAGGCCGTCGCCGACGGCGTGGACGTCATCAACTTCTCGGTCAGCGGCAGCCCGACGAACTTCCTCGACCCGGTCGAGGTGGCGTTCCTCTTTGCCGCCGATGCCGGCGTCTTCGTGGCGACATCGGCCGGCAACGACGGCCCCGGCGTGTCGACCGTCGCGCACCCCGGCCCGTGGCTGACCACGGTGGCCGCCGGCACGCATGACCGCGACGGCACCGGGTCGGTGACGCTGGGCAACGGCGCCACCTACACCGGCGGTCGCTGGCCAATGCGCTCGGCTCTCGCCCGCTCGTGGACGCCGCCGACGCACCGGCAGCCGGGAGCCTCGGCAGCCAATGCCGAGTTCTGCGCGCCGGGCGCCCTGAACCCGGCCGCGGTGGCCGGCAAGATCGTGCTGTGCAAGCGCGGCGGCGGGATCGTGCTGGTCGACAAGACCGCGGCCGTCAAGCAGGCGGGGGGCGTGGGCGCCGTGATCTACAACGATCCGGCCGGCGCGACCACCGTCTTCGCACTGTTGCACGCGGTTCCGACGGTGCATGTCGTAGCGGCCAGCGGCCTGGCCATCAAGGCCTATATCGATGCCGCCGCCACGCCGACGGCGTCTATCGCGAAGGCTGACCTCATCACCGTGCGGGCGCCGTTCACGGCCGGCTTCTCGAGCCGCGGCCCGATCCTCGCCGGCGGTGGCGACCTGCTGAAGCCGGACATCATGGCCCCGGGCCAGGACATCATGGCCGCCGTCGCGCCCCCCGGGAATGACGGCGCGCTGTTCGGCCTGCTCAGCGGCACCTCGATGTCCAGCCCGCACATCGCCGGCATCGCCGCGCTGATGAAGGAACTGCACCCGACGTGGTCGCCGATGGCGATCAAGTCTGCGCTGATGACGAGTGCAGGCGACGTGCTCGACGGCCCGAATACCGACCCGCTGGTGATCTTCAGCCAGGGCGCCGGCTACGTTCGGCCGATGTTCGCGAAGGATCCGGGCCTCGTGTTCGACCACGGGTTCAACGAGTGGCTGAGCTTCCTGTGCGGCACCGGCCAGCTCGTCGACCCGGGGTGCGCTGCCATCCGCATCGACCCGAGCGACCTCAACGTGCCGTCGATCGCGATCGGCGACATGGCCGGCACGCAGACGGTGACGCGCAAGGTCAAGAACGTGACCGGGTCGCCGTCCACCTACACGGCCTCGGTGTCCGGGATGACCGGCTTCAACGTGCAGGTGCAGCCGGCGTCGCTCGTCGTGCCGGCCGGTGGAACCGCAACGTTCACCGTGGCGTTCACGCGCACGTCGGCGGAGGCGAACGTGTACACCGGCGGGCAGCTCACGCTGTCGGACGGCGCGCACAACGTGCGCCTGCCGATGGTGGTGCGGCCGGTGGCGCTCGCAGCGCCGCCCGAAGTGACGGCGACAGGCACCTCCGCGTCGTACAACGTGGTGTTCGGCTACACCGGCGCGTTCTCCGCCACTCCGCGCGGCCTCATCGCCTCGACGACGAACGCCGGCACCGTGGCCGACGACCCGACCAACGGCACCTGCTCGCTGACCGTTCCCGGCACCGTGAAGTACGAGATCGCCGTCCCGGCCGGCACGACGTACGCGCGCTTCGCGATGACCGACGCCGACGTGAACCCCGGCACCGACATCGACCTGTGCGTGTTCCTGGGCACCACCCTGGTCGGCGTCAGCGGCACCGCCACCTCGGCCGAAACGGTGAACCTCGTCAACCCGGAGGCCGGCACCTACACGGTGGTCGTCCACGGCTGGGGTGTCGCCGGCTCGACGCCGTTCACGCTGCACCACTGGCTGCTCGGCAACGCCTCGGCCGGCAACATGTCGGTTTTGGCGCCCGCTTCCGCGACGACCGGAGCCACCGGAACGATCAACCTGTCCTTCAGCGGCCTGGCGGCGGGCAAGCGGTACCTCGGCTCGGTAGCCTACGCCGGCACGGACGGCATGCCCGACCCGACCATCGTCCGCATCGACACGCCCTGACCCGGCGCGACGACGCCATGCGCGCCCCGGGGAGTTCGCTCCCCGGGGCGTTTTTCCTTCGGGAACCGCTTACTTGACGGCGCTGTCAGGCACCGGCGCCTTGGTGCGGCCGGGCGGGCACAGCACCCAGTTGCCGCGGACGCTGGCGTGATAGTCCAGATCCTGGCCGGCGGCGGTGACGCGGATGCGCCACCCGCGCACGAGCGCCTGCGTGTACATGCGGTCGGGCTGCGGACAGCCCAGCGAGCCGTCCGACCACGTGACGGCTTCGGCCGCCACGACGTGCGCCGATGCGTCGCCGCTGCGCTGGCGGGCATCGGCGAGGATCGGCTGCAGGAGGGTGTCGGCCGGGCCGCCCGTGCCGCCGCCCGCTCCGGCACTTGCGCAAGCCCCGGCCGCGGCGGCGAGCAGCACGGTGCCCAGGCGCACGAGTGCCATCGATGCCCTCACGAGAAGAGCCGCCGTGCCGCGGCCGAGCCGGCGGCCAGGTCGTGGCCTTCGAGCGCGCGGTAGAGCTGCTCCAGCTCGTGGCCGATGGAAGCGAACGCCTGCGGCGTGATGGGCTGGCCTCGGTCGTCGACCACGGCGGCGTCGAGCTCGGTGGCCAGCGCCCCGGCAGCGCGCTCCCACGCCGCGAACGGGGCGGCGGATTCCGGCGTCTGCGGCACGTCGAGGCTGAGGATGAGGTCGCGCACGGCGGCCTGGTTCGGGTCTTCCGCGAGCGCGGCCTGCGGGTCGTAGGCGAGCTGCAGAACGGCGGGGGCGCCCTCCTCCGACGCCGGCAGCACCAGGCGACCGGGCACCGTGCCCAGCACGAAGCCATGGCGCGCGGCCGCCTGCTGGAGGTAGCCGACCGACCATGCGGCGCCGTTGGCACGCAGGTGGACCGTGAGGTTGGCGTCATGCGGGTTCGCGAACGCATCGAGTTCGCGTGCGCGGGCCACGACGTCGAGCATGTCGGGGAAATCCGGGTGCGCGCCGATCGCCTCGGCGAAGGCCTGGACCTTCTGCACGAACTCGGAGTATTCGATCTCGTTGAGCGCGCCGTGGCGGTTGGCCAGCTGAACACCGGCCTGGAACTCGCGGTAGCGACGGTTCGTCGCCGGCAGCTCCCAGTCGCCCGTCTCGTCGTTCATGCCTTCGATGTGGAACGGCTTGGTGCCGGCCCGCCGGGTGGGCGGGTAGTGCGTGAGGGCGAGCTCGCCGCTCGCCGGCGTTTCGAGTGCGAGGGTGGCCACGGCGTCGATCAGCGAGTCGACGCGGCCGCCGCGGGCTGCCGCGGGCCGGTTCAGGTCGGGGAAGACATGCGCGGACGGCTGCGTGCTCGGCGATGGCTCGCTGTCCAGCGCCGGCTCGACGCGCTGCGGCGCGGACGCGGCCGCCGTCGACTCGGGCAGCGCGCGTCGCGGTCCGGCGCGGCGCGCCGACCAGACGCCGTGCGCGACGAGCGCCACCAGCACCAGGCCGGCGAGGACGGCCAGCGCGACCATGAGCGTCATCGGTGAGCCCTCAAGCGGTGGCCTCTGCCAGGTTGATCGCCTCTTCCATGTCGACGGCGACGATGCGCGACACACCCTGCTCCTGCATCGTCACGCCGATGAGCTGGCGCGCCATCTCCATCGCGATCTTGTTGTGGCTGATGAAGAGGAACTGGGTGCTCTCGGCCATCTCGGTCACGAGCTTGGCGTAGCGCTCGGTGTTCGCGTCGTCCAGCGGCGCGTCCACCTCGTCGAGCAGGCAGAACGGGGCGGGATTGAGCTGGAAGATGGCGAACACGAGCGCGATGGCGGTGAGCGCCTTCTCGCCGCCGGACAGCAGGTGGATGGTGCTGTTCTTCTTGCCCGGGGGTTGCGCCATCACCTGCACGCCGGCGTCCAGGATCTCGTCGCCCGTCATCACGAGCTTCGCGTTGCCGCCGCCGAACAGGCTCGGGAACATGCGGCCGAAATGCTCGTTGACCTGGTTGAAGGTCTGCGCGAGCAGGTCGCGCGTTTCGAGGTCGATCTTGTGGATGGCGTCTTCCAGCGTGGTGATCGCATCGGTGAGATCGGAGTTCTGCGCGTCGAGGAACTGCTTGCGCTCGCGCGCGGTGGTGAGCTCGTCGAGGGCGGCGAGGTTCACCGCGCCGAGCGCCGCGACTTCGCGGCCGAGGCGATCGATCTCGCCCTGCAGGCCCGCGAGGCGCACGCTGCCGGCCTCGATGCCCTGGGCGAGCAGCTCGAGATCGACCTGCGCCGCGCCGAGCTGCTCCATGTATTGCGCGCCGCCGAGCTGCGCGGCCTGCTCCTCGAGCTGGAGGCGGGTGATCTTCTCGCGCAGCGGCTCGAGGCTGTGCTCGAGCGTGAGGCGCTGTTCGTCGGCGCGCTTGAGCCGCGCGGAAAGATCGTCGTAGTCGCTGCGCTGCGCGGCCAGCGCCGCCTCGCGCTCCACGCGCACCGCGAGCGCCTCTTGCAGGCCGACCTGCGCCGCGGCATCGTTGAGCGTTTCCATCTCGCCGGCGAGCTGGGCAGAGGCCTGCTCGTTGGCCGCCACCTGCTGCACCGCAGTGTCGATCGCCCGCTGGAGCTCCCCGCGGCGGGCTTCGAGCGAACGCGCCTGGAAGCGGCTCTCCTGGGCCTGGCGTTCCAGCGTGCGCAGCTGCTCGCGGGCGTCGGCGAGGCGCCGTTCGGCGGCGATCACCGCCTCGTCGAGCTCGGCATGGCGCTCCTGCGTGTTGGCCAGCTGAAGGTCGAGCTCCTCGAACTTCGCCTCGCCCACCGCACGCCGCTCTTGCAGCTCCTCGAGCTGGCCGTCGATCTCGGCCAGCTCTTCCTCGAGCTGCGAGCGCCGCGTGCCGGCGGCCTCGGCCTGCTGCGACAACCGCATCAGCTCCACCTGCAGCTGGTGCGCGCGCGTCTGCGCCTCGGCGGCATCGCGGCGCGCGGCGACGAGCCGCGACTGCGCCTCGCTGTATCCGGCGTCGGCGCGCACGAGCGACGCGCGGGCTTCCTCGCCGATCAGCGACTGGGCGCGCAGCTGGCGCTCCAGGTTCTCGATCTCCTGCGCGCGCGCCAGCATCCCGGCCTGCTCGCTGTCCGGGGCGTAGAACGCCACCGCGTACTGCGACACCGCGTGGCCCTCGCGCGTCATGATGACTTCGCCGTGCGTGAGCTTGCCTCGGTTGGCCAGCGCCTCGTCGATGTGCTGCGCGGTGTAGACGCCTTCGAGCCAGTCGTTCAGCAGCGCCTTCAAGCCGCCTTGACCCTCCAGGCGCAGCAGGTCGGACAGCCGCGGCAGGGTCTGGTGCGTGTTGGCGATGGCGGCCGCGGGCGGCGTGTAGAACGCGAGCTTGGCCGGGGGCGCATCTTCTGCGAAGGCGCGCACGGTCTCGATGCGGCCGACCTCCAGCGCGTTCAGGCGCTCGCGCAGCACCGCCTCGAGCGCCGTCTCCCAGCCCGTCTCGATGTGCACGCGGGTCCAGAGCCCGGGCAGGCCGTCGAGCCCGTGGCGGGCGAGCCAGGGCTTGAGCTTGCCTTCGGTCTGCACCTTCTCCTGCAGGGCACGCAGCGCATCCAGGCGCGCGGACAGCTCCGCCAGCCGGGTGGCCTCGCGGTTGGCCGCCTCCTGGTGGGCGCGGCGCTGTTCGTCGAGCGCAGGCAGCTGCTCTGTGAGCTCGTGCAGCTGCGCATCCGCCACGGACCGGCCCTCGTCGGCGTGCGCGCTGCGTGTCTTGAGCTCTGCCAGGCGCTGCGTGTCGGGCGGCGCCAGGCCCTGGCGCTCGGCCGCGAGGCGCTCGCGCCGCGTCTTGAGCTGGCGCGACTGCTCGTCGACGTTGCGGCTCTCGGCGGCCAGCACCTGGATCTGCTGCTGCACCTGCGCGACCACCGTGCGCTGCTCGTTGCTGCGCGCCTGCGCGGCCCGCACGGCATCTTCGAAATCGGGCAGCTTGCCGCCCTCCTCCTCGGCCTGCGCGGCCAGCACCTCGGCCTGCTCGTCTGCGGCGGCCACCTGCCCGGCGAGCTGCTCGAGCTCGTCGGCCGCGGCGGTGCGGCGCTCGGCCCATTGCGCGTTCTGCGCCTGCAGCTCCTGCAGGCGCTGCTCGGCGCGCTGGCGGCCCTCCACGACGTAGCGGATGCGCTCTTCCAGGCGGCTCACTTCGAGCGCGGCCTCGGCAAGCGAGCCCTGGGCGGTGTGCAGGCTGTCGCTGGCGGCGTAGTGCGACTGGCGCACCGTCTCGAGCTCGGCCTCGACATGGCGCAGCTCGGCCAGGCGGGCCTCGAGGGCCGTGCCGGCGTCGGCCACGGCCTTCTTCACGCGCGTCTCTTCGGCCGCCGCGTCGCGATGCTTCAGGAACCAGAGCTGGTGCAGCTTGAGCGTGCCTTCGTCCTGCAGGGCGCGGTAGTGGCCGGCGACCTCGGCCTGCTTCTCGAGCTTCTCCAGGTTGGCGTTGAGTTCGCGCAGGATGTCCTCGACCCGCGCGAGGTTCTCGCGCGTGTCCTTCAGCCGGTTCTCGGTCTCGCGACGACGCTCCTTGTACTTCGAAACGCCGGCGGCCTCTTCGAGGAACATGCGCAGTTCCTCGGGCCTGCTCTCGATGATGCGGCTGATCGTGCCCTGACCGATGATGGCGTAGGCGCGCGGGCCCAGCCCGGTGCCGAGGAACACGTCTTGCACATCGCGGCGGCGCACAGGCTGGTTGTTGATCTAATAGCTCCTGGTGCCGTCACGCGTGAGCACGCGCTTGACCGCGATCTGGGTGAACTGGTTCCACTGGCCGCCGGCGCGCGCGGAAGCGTTGTCGAAGATCAGCTCGACGCTGGCGCGGCCGGCCGGCTTGCGGTTGCCAGAGCCGTTGAAGATGACGTCCTGCATGGACTCGCCGCGCAGCTCGCTGGCCTTGCTCTCGCCGAGCACCCAGCGTACGGCGTCCATGATGTTGGACTTGCCGCAGCCGTTGGGCCCGACGACGCCGACCAGCTGGCCCGGCAACTGGAACGTAGCGGGTTCCGCGACAGAATTGAAGCCGGAGAGCTTGATCGAATTGAGCCGCACGTGTTGAGCCGCGAATGGAGCCGCGTTAGCTAAGAGGTTGATTCATAAAGGAAAAATCGCCGTCATCCCCTGCGGCGAAGAGCCAGACCAGGATGATACCATCGCCACCTTCTCGAAACCCCACGGAACCATGGCCAAGAAGCCCGCGCACAAGGAGCACCCCGGCGCCCGCCTCGCCGCCCACGGCGCCGAGCAGGGACCTGCACGTTTTCGAGAACCCGGCCCCGGGCCGCGACTACGTGATCCAGTTCCAGGTGCCCGAATTCACTTGCAACTGCCCGCTCACCGGCCAGCCCGACTTCGCGCACTTCACCATCGACATGGTGGCTGACCGCCTGTGCGTGGAGCTCAAGAGCCTGAAGCTGTACTTCTGGAGCTACCGCAACGAGGGCGCGTTCCACGAGAAGGTGACCAACACCATTCTCGACGACATCGTGCGCGCCACCGAGCCGCGCTTCGCCCGCATCACGGCCAAGTGGTATGTGCGCGGGGGCATCTACACCACGATCGTCGCCGAGCACCGCAAGAAGGGCTGGAGACCGCAGCCCGCGGTGGAGCTGCCGAAGCATGCGCACTCGGACGGGGTTCATGGAGGCCCGCTTGGCTGAGGCGCCACCGATCCTCTCCACGGCGCGGCTGAAGCTGCGGCAGTTCCGGGGCGCCGACTGGGACGCCTATGCCGCGATGTGCGCTGACCCCGAGGTGATGCGGCACATCGGCGCCGGCGGGCCGCTCGCGCGAGACGACGCCTGGAGAAGCATGTCCGGCATGCTGGGGCACTGGACACTGCGCGGCTACGGAATGTGGGCGGTGGAGGAGCGAGACACCGGCCGCCTCGTCGGCCGGGCCGGCTTCATCGATCCGCCGGGCTGGCCGGGGTTCGAGCTCGGCTGGCTGCTGGGGCGCGAGCACTGGGGGCGCGGCTATGCGCGCGAGGCCGCGCAGGCGGCGCTCTACGTGGCGTTTCGCATCCTCGGGCGCGAGTCGGCGATCAGCCTCATCCGGCCGGCCAACGAACGGTCGATCCGGCTCGCCGAGGCGCTCGGCGCGATCCAGGGCGAGCCGATCGCCGACTTCATGGGCGGGCCGGCCCAGGTGTGGCGGCACGCTCGCTGAAGCGAGCCGCAGCGCGGGTCACGGGCAGGCCGGCGGCTGGACGAGCGCCTTCAGTGGGAGCGGGAAGTCGGGATCTGATCCCACAGGCGCGGCGTCACCTCTTGTCGGTGAACGTGCAGCCGAAGTCGGCGCGGCCACCTCGGCCGGATCGAGCACGTCGTCGCCGGCGGGCTTGACGCCGCCCTCGACCCACTTCACGAGGTCGGTGAAGGTCGGCACCAGTTCGGTGGGCGTGAACGCGCAGTGCCCGAAGTCGCGCGTCGCGCGCTGCACCAGGTTCTGCGCGGCGCCCTTGGCGGCGACGCGGCGGGCGTACTCCTGCTCCATGTGGAACGGCACGAACAGGTCGCCCAGCGTGTGCAGTGTCAGCATCGGGATGCGCAGGTCGCCCGTGGTCGGCGTCACGTTGGCGAGGCCGTTGCTGCGCCGCGCCTGCGGGTCGGCCGTGACGCGCTGCACCGCGCTGTTGAAGACGTTCTCCGCGGCGGACAGCGCCGGGTCGGTGTCGAACTGGTACGTCACGTCCGAGTTCTGCACCGCCACGCCCGGCTGGCGCGGCAGCGTGCCGTCGCCCACGCCCAGGCCGAACAGGAAGTCGCCGGCCACGCGTTCCAGAACAGCCAGCCCTGATCGAACAGCGGCCGCACGCCGCCGGAGCGCAGCTGCACCAGCGACTTGAAGTTCTGGCCCGCCGCGTTCAGCGCGAACGGGAACGCCGGGCCGAGGGCGGCCTTGGTCGCCGGCACGGTCGTGGTCAGGTAGTCGGCGCCGTAAGGGTAGGTCTTCCGACGCCCGACAGCGTCTGCGCGGCGACGTTGAAGTCGAGGAAGAAGTCGAACAGCTCGTAGTCGCCGAGCACGCCGCAGATGGGCATCGCGCCGTCGTACGACTGCGGCCACTGCTCGGCCACGATGCCGGTGACGTGGCCGCCCATCGAGGCGCCGGTGATGTAGGTCCGCCCGGGCTTGCCGAAGCGGCCGCTGAAGAGCTGCGTCAGCGCGTGCGTGTCCTTGGCGCCCTGCGACGGGTCGTAGGCGTTGCGGCTGTAGCTCGAGGCCGCCCAGGCGTAGCCGTTGGCGACCAGGAAGGCGCGCAGCGGATGGTTGTCCACCGTCAGCTCGAGGCCCGTGCCGCGGTAGCCATGGGCCCACATCACGAGCTTGCCGTTCCAGTTGGCCGGCACCTCGATCCGGTAGCCGGCGCCGTTGTGCACGCCCCAGTCGCGCTCGGGCGAGCCCGGCAGCGCGGCGAACGGCAGCTTGGTCTGGTCGACGAAGTAGGCCGGCGGCGCCGCCAGCGCGGCATGGGCCACGAGGAACGCGGCGATCACGCCAAGAATACGTTTTAGCATTGGTGTCTCCTCAGTGAGGAGGCTAGCGCATCGATGCGCTGCCAAGTTCGGGGTCAGCCCGAGCAGGGTTAACCCGTTCCGGAAATCGTCGTGCTGTCCATCTCAGACCCCTCGTATCAGAAGTTCGCCGTGCGCGTGGCGCGCAGTCGTATCGACGGCTTCGGCGTGTTCGCCGCGGAGCCGATTCCGCGGCGGCTGAAGATCGGCGAAATCCGCGGCGAGTCGGTGACCATCGCCGAGGCGCGGCGGCGTGCTGCGGGGCAGCAGCGGATCATGATCGTGGAGGTGTCGACGAAGCGCGCGATCGATGCGTCGAAGTCCACCGACCCGATGCGGTTCACCAACCACTCGTGCGCACCGAACGCCCGGCTGTCGATCCGCGACGGCCGCATCGAGTTCTATGCAAGGCGCGCGATCACGCCCGGCGAGGAGATCACGGTGAACTATGGCGAGACGCACCACGAGGGACGGCTGGAGTGCCGGTGCGGGGCAGCGGGGTGCGTGGGGCGGCTCTAGGAACGCACGTTGCCCGATGCGGGCATGGCAGGCCGCATCCGCATAGGCATTTCGGGATGGCGCTACACCCCTGGCGGGGCGTGTTCTATCCCCCGAACTTGCCGCAGCGACTCGAGCTTGAGTTTGCCTCACGCATGTTGCGGACGATCGAGATCAACGGCTCGTTCTACTCGCTGCAGCGTCCCGAGTCTACGCCCAGTGGTACGACGAGACGCCGGAGGATTTCGTGTTCTCCGTCAAGGGGCCGCGGTACATCACCCACATGCTCGGCTGAAGAGATCGACGCCGCTCGCGAACTTCTTCGCGTCCGGGGTTTTCAACCTCGGACAGAAGCTGGGCCGGTCCTGTGGCAGTTTCCGCCGGTGCTGCGGTTCGTCGAGGATCGCTTCGTGCATTCTTCGAGATGTTGCCGCGCGACACCGAGGCGGCCCTGGCTCGCGCACGCCCGACGACGCTCGAAGGCCGCAATCGCTGGCCATCGACCGCAAGGGCCGCTGCGCCACGCGATCGAGATTCGCCATGCGAGCTTTCTCGACCCGCGCTTCGTGACGCTCCTGCGCCAGCACGGCGTCGCGCTGGTGATCGCCGAGACCGCGAGCCGCTGGCCCATCCGAAGACATCACCGCCGATTTCATGTACCTGAGGCTGCATGGCGACGAGGAGTTGTACCCCAGCGGCTACGGCGATCGGCGCTTCGGCGCTGGGCCGAGAGAATCCGCGCCTGGTCCGAAGGGCCAGGCAGGTGGCGGACGCGCGGCTCGTCACGCCGAAGCCGGGAAGCGGCCAGGCGCGCCTCGCGCGACGTGTACGTGTACTTCGACAACGACGTGAAGGTGCATGCCCCCTACGACGCGGCGACCCTCCAGCCGCCAAGCTGGGCCTGCCGACGCCGTTGGGCTCCGCGCGGCGAGGCGCCTCCCGGCTGGAACGCCCCCGAGGTGCGCCTCCGGAGGGCCCCCGGATTCGACCGCAAGCGGCAACCCTCCACGCCCGCGAGCCGCTGAGGGCCCTCGGCCGGCGCGGCCGCGGATAATCCTCCGATGAATCCGCTGTTGTCCCGCCTGCACCCCTACCCGTTCGAGCGCCTGCGCGAGCTCACCAAGGACATCGTGCCGCCCGCCCCTCAAGCCGATCAGCCTGGGCATCGGCGAGCCGCGGCACGCCACGCCGGCGCTGATCAGGGAGGCACTGGTGGACGCCCTGACGGACCTGTCGAGCTACCCGGCCACTGCCGGCGCCCGGCGCTGCGCGAGGCCATCGCGGGCTGGGTGCAGCCGCTACGGCGTCCCGCTGGACCCGCACGCAGGTGCTGCCGGTCAGCGGCACGCGCGAGGCCCTGTTCGCACTGGCGCAGACGGTGTCGACGGCAGAGGCCCGGCGCGACGGTCGTCTGCCCCAACCCGTTCTATCAGATCTACGAGGGCGCGGCGCTGCTGGCGGGCGCGCAGACCGCATTCGTCAACAGCGACCCGGCGCGCAACTTCGCCGCCGACTGGCGCAGTCGACGACACCGACTGGGCGCGCACGCAGCTCCTGTACGCCTGTTCGCCCGGCAACCCGTCCGGCGCGGTGATGCCCCTCGACTGGCAGCGCCTGTTCGAGCTGGCAGACGGGCACGGCTTCGTGATCGCGAGCGACGAGTGCTATTCGGAGATCTATTTCCGCGACGAGCCGCCGCTGTGGGCGCTGCAGGCGGCGCGCACTCGGCCGCAACGACTTCGGAACCTGGTGGTGTTCACCAGCCTGTCCAAGCGCAGCAGCGTCCCGGGCTGCGCTCGGGCTTCGTCGCCGGCGACGCGGCGGCTGCGGAAGTTCCTGCTGTACCGCACCTACCACGGCAGCGCGATGAGCCCGCTATCCAGCAGGCGAGCATCGCGGCCTGGAACGACGAGGCGCACGTGGTGGCCAACCGCGAGCTGTACCGCCGCAAGTTCGCCGCAGGTGACGCCGATGCTGCGCCGGTGCTCGACGTGGCGCTGCCGGACGCGGCGTTCTACCTGTGGGCGGCGTCCGGGAGGCGACGACATCGCCTATCGCCGCGGCCTGCTCGCTCAATACAATGTCCCGGTCCTGCCCGGCAGCCTGCTGGCGCGCAAGCGCACGGCCAACCCGGGCCGCGGGCGCATCCGCATGGCGCTCGTCGCCGACGTCGACGAGTGCCTCGAAGCCGCCCACCGCATCGTTTCCTACACCGAATCGCCGTCATGACCCAGCTCCAAGCCACCATCGAACCCGCGTGGGAAGCCCGCGCCGATACACGACGGCAACGCACCCCAGGTCCGCGAAGCCGTCGAGCACGTCATTGCCGACCTGAACGCCGGCCGCCTGCGCGTGGCCGAGCGCCAGGGCGTGGGCCAGTGGAAGGTCAACCAGTGGGTCAAGAAGGCGGTGCTGCTGAGCTTCCGGCTGAACGACAACCAGCTCATCCACGCCGGCGAGCTGGGCTTCTTCGACAAGGTGCCGACCAAGTTCGCGCACCTGGACGAAGCCGAGATGCGCGAAACCGGCGTGCGCGTCGTGCCGCCGGCCGTGGCCCGGCGCGGCAGCTACATCGGCAAGCACGTGGTGCTGATGCCCAGCTACGTGAACATCGGCGCCTACGTCGACGAAGGCACGATGGTCGACACCTGGGCCACCGTGGGCAGCTGCGCGCAGATCGGCAAGAACGTGCACCTGTCCGGCGGCGTCGGCATCGGCGGCGTGCTGGAGCCGCTGCAGGCCAACCCCACGATCATCGAGGACAACTGCTTCATCGGCGCACGCAGCGAGGTCGTCGAGGGCGTCATCGTCGAGGAGAACTCGGTGGTCTCCATGGGCGTGTACATCAGCCAGAGCACCAAGATCTACAACCGCATGACCGGCGAGGTCACTACGGCCGCATCCCGGCCGGCTGGGTGGTCGTCAGCGGCTACCTGCCGGCGGCCGACGGCAAGCACAGCCTGTACTGCGCCGTGATCGTCAAGAAGGTCGACGCCGAGACACGCGCCAAGACCAGCATCAACGAACTGCTGCGCGCCTGACAGCCGACGGAATGAGCAGCGGGAACCTGGAACGCGTGCTGCGCCTGATGGCGGAGAAGAACGCCTCCGACGTGTACATGTCGGCCAACACGCCGATCCTGATCAAGATCAACGGCCAGATCCTGCAGCTGTCGGACCAGCTGCTGACCACACGCAGCCGCGCCAGCTGCTGGCCGAGCTGCTCACGCCCAGCAGCTGGAAGAGCTGGACGACACCGGCGAGCTGAACGTCGGCATCAGCGTGCCGAGGGTCGGCAGCTTCCGCCTGTCGCGCGTTCAAGCAGCGCGGCTCCATCG
Organism: uncultured beta proteobacterium; assembly: GCA_963839465.1. Classification (GTDB taxonomy): domain Bacteria; phylum Pseudomonadota; class Gammaproteobacteria; order Burkholderiales; family Burkholderiaceae_C; genus CAWIVI01. Next base: position 83,765 of record CAWIVI010000014.1, on the reverse strand, counting down.
CCGCGGTGATCCGCTGCATCCCTTTCGATATCCCGACGCTCGACTCGCTGAACCTGCCGCCGCTGCTGAGCCAGCTGGTGCTCGAAAAGCGCGGCCTGATCCTGATGGTGGGCGCCACCGGCACCGGCAAGAGCACCACGCTGGCCTCGATGCTCGAGTGGCGCAACCAGCATGGCGGGCCACATCCTGACGATCGAGGACCCGATCGAGTTCCTGTTCAGCAACAAGAAGTCGGTCGTCAACCAGCGCGAGGTGGGCCGCGACACGCAGAGCCTGCAGGTCGCGCTGAAGAACGCGCTGCGCCAGGCGCCCGACTGCATCCTGATCGGCGAGATCCGCGACCGCGAGACGATGACCGCGGCGATCTCCTATGCGCTGTCCGGCCACCTGGTGCTGGCCACGCTGCACGCCAACAACAGCTACCACGCGCTCGGCCGCATCCTGTCGTTCTACTCGCCCGAAGCGCGCCCGACGCTGCTGTCCGACCTGGCCACCGGCCTGCGCGCCGTCGTCTCGCAGCGCCTGCTGCGCGCCAACGCCGGCGGCCGCGTGCCGGCGGTCGAGGTGCTGCTCAACACCAAGCTCGTCAGCGAGCTGATCGAGCAGGGCGACCTCTCCGGCGTGAAGGAAGCGATGGAGAAGTCGATGGCCGAAGGCTCGCAGACCTTCGAGCACGACATCGCGCGCCTGATCAACGAAGGGCAGATCTCGCGCGACGAGGGCCTGGCCTACGCCGACTCGCCGACCAACCTGATGTGGCGGCTGCAGAACGACATGCGCCGGTGTCGCGCGTGCCGCCCAAGAAGGAAGAGCCCGACGCGGCCACTTCACCGAGATCACGCTGGACGTGCGCCCGAGGGCCGGCGCTGCCCGGAGCATGCCGCTGGGCGCAGTTGGCGCGCAGACACGCTGCAGCCTGGCCGAGGCGCTGATCGCGCTGCCGCTCGGTCACGCCCGACGACGCCGGCTGCCAGGCGCTGCTCGCCCAGCGCCTGCGCCGCCGGCTTCGCCTGCGAACCGCTGCGCCTTCGGGCCGGACGAGCCGCGTGCAGCAACCTGTGGGCGGTGCGCCGCGGCGCGCGGCCGGGCGCCGACCGCTGGTGCTTGCCGGCCACACCGACGTCGTGCCCACCGGCCCGCTGGACCATGGACAGCGACCCCTTCGTGCCGACGCACCGCGACGGCCGCTCTACGGCCGCGGCGCCGCCGACATGAAGACGCTCGATCGCCGCGATGGTGGTCGCCGCCGAGGAGTTCGTCGCCGCCCGCCGGACCATGCCGGCGCTGTCGCCCTGCTGATCACCAGCGACGAGGAAGGCCCGGCGCTCGACGGCACGGTGCGCGTCGTCGAGGCGCTGCGCCGCGCGGCGAGCGGCTCGACTGCCTGCATCGTCGGCGAGCCGACCTCGGTCGAGCGGCTCGGCGACATGGTCAAGAACGGCCGCCGCGGCACGCTGTCGGGCCGCCTGCGCGTCAAGGGCGTGCAGGGCCACATCGCCTACCCGCAGCTGGCGCGCAACCCGATGCACGAGCTGGCGCCGGCGCTGGCCGAGCTGGTCGCCACGCCTGGGACGACGGCAACGAGTACTTCCCGCCGACCAGCTGGCAGGTGTCCAACGTGCACGCCGGCACCGGCGCGACCAACGTCATCCCGGGCGAGGCGCTGCTCGACTTCAACTTCCGCTTCAGCACCGAGTCGACGCCCGACGCGCTGAAGCGCGCGTGCACGCGCTGCTCGACCGCCATGGCCTCGAGTACGAGCTGGCCTGGACGCTGGGCGGCGAGCCCTTCCTCACGCCGCCGGGCACGCTGAGCGAGGCGCTGCGCCGGCCATCCGCGCCGAGACCGGCATCGTGCCCGACTGTCCACCACCGGCGGCACCTCCGACGGCCGCTTCATCGCCATCTGCCCGCAGGTGATCGAATTCGGCCCGGTCAACGCCAGCATCCACAAGGTCGACGAGCACGTCGAGGCTGGCGAGCATCGAGCCGCTGAAGAACATCTACCGCCGCACGCCTGGAGCCCCTGCTGCACATGACTCCTGCTGCGAGCTGATCGAGCGCACCAGCGCCCGCCTCGAACGAGGCGGGCGTTTGCTTTGGGCACGGCACGACCAACGCGTTCGACGAGGCCGCGTGGCTGGTGCTGTGGCGCCTCGGCCTGCCGCTGGACGATCTCGACGGCGTGGCCGACGCGCCGCTGGACGCCGGCGCAGCAGGCGGCGATCGAGCGTCTCGTGCACGAGCGCATCGCCACGCGCCGCCCCGCCGCCTACCTGACCGGCGAGGCCTGGCTGCAGGGCGTGCCGTTCTACGTCGACGAGCGCGCCATCGTGCCGCGCTCGCTGATCGCCGAGCCGCTGGCCGACGGCACGCTGGACGCCTGGCTGCCGGCGCGACCCGCGCGCGTGCTCGACCTGTGCACCGGCAACGGCAGCCTGGCGGTGCTGGCCGCGATGGCCTGGCCCGGTGCCCGGTGGACGCCAGCGACATCAGCGCGACGCGCTGGCCGTGGCGCGCACAACGTCGAGCGCCACGGCCTGGCCGACCGCATCGCGCTGCGCCAGGGCGACGGCCTGCGGCCGCGGCCGGGCCGCTTCGACCTGATCCTGTGCAACCCGCCTTACGTCAAGCGCCGCGTCGATGGCCGCGCTGCCGCCGGAGTACCGCGCCGAGCCCGCGCTGGCGCTGGCCGGCGGCGACGACGGCATGGACTTCGTCCGCCGCTGCTGCGCGATGCCGCGCGGCACCTGAACGACGACGGCCGTGCTGGTGCTCGAGATGGCATGAGCGGCCAACTTCGAAGCGCGCCGCACTTTCGACAGCGCGCTGGTTGCCGACGCGACTGCGACGATCAGTCTGTCGCTGGAGCTGCGCGGACCAGCGACCGGCGACGACCAGGTGCTTCTGCTGGCTCGACTCGCGGTGAGGAGCGCTGCCGCGCATGACGCCGGTGGCGCTGCGTCGTTTCGACCGCCCTCACGCCCTGCACTCGCCGCCCTCTCCCGCTGCGCGGGCGAGGAGCCACTCATGATCACGCTGCGCAACATCACGCTGCGCCGCGGCCCGAAGATCGTGCTGCAGGGCGCGACGGTGACGCTGAACCCCGGCGAGAAAGTCGGCCTCGTCGGCCGCAACGGCGCCGGCAAGTCGACGCTCTTCGCGCTGCTGGCCGGGCGCCTGCAGGCCGACGCCGGCGACGTCGAGATGCCCCCGCGCTGGCGATCGGCGAAGTGGCGCAGCAGATGCCCGAGTCCGGCGACGGCGCGACCGACTTCGTGCTGCAGGGCGACTTGCCGCTGGTGGAAGCGCGCCGGCTGCTCGACCTGGCGGAAGCGTCGAACGACGGCCATGCGATCGCCGACGCGCACCTGCCGCTCGACGAGGCCGGCGCTTCGACGCCCGGCCGCGCGCGCAGGCGCTGCTGCTCGGCCTGGGCTTCAAGGTCGACCAGCTCGACGCGCCGGTCAACAGCTTCTCCGGCGGCTGGCGCATGCGGCTGCAGCTGGCGCGCGCGCTGATGTGCCCGGCCGACCTGCTGCTGCTCGACGAGCCGACCAACCACCTGGACCTCGACGCGCTGGTGTGGCTGGAGGGCTGGCTGCAGCGCTATGCCGGCACGCTGGTGATCATCAGCCACGACCGCGAGTTCCTCGATGCGATCACGCGCGTGACGCTGCACCTGGACGACGCCGCGCTCACCCGCTACGGCGGCAACTACAGCGCCTTCGAGGCGATGCGCGCCGAGCGGATGTCGCAGCAGCAGGCGGCGTTCTCGCGCCAGCAGGAGCGCATGGCGCAGCTGCAGCGCTTCATCGACCGCTTCAAGGCGAAGGCCATCAAGGCCAAGCAGGCGCAGAGCCGGGTCAAGGCGCTGGCGCGCATGGAGAAGCTGGCGCCGGTGCTGACCGCGAGCGACTTCGCGTTCGAGTTCAGGGAGCCGGAGAACCTGCCGAACCCGATGCTGGCGCTGACCGATGTGTCCTGCGAGCTACGGCCGATACGGCGACGCACCGTCGATCGTGCGCGACATCAATCCGCACCGTGCTCGCAGGCCAGCGCATCGGCATCCTCGGCGCCAACGGCCAGGGCAAGTCGACGCTCGTGAAGACGATCGCGCGCAGCTGCCGCCGCTCGGCGGCACGATCACGGAAGGCAAGGGCCTGGCGATCGGCTACTTCGCGCAGCAGGAGATGGACGTGCTGCACGAGGACGACACGCCGCTGCAGAGCATGGTGCGCCTCGCCCGCGAAGTGACGCCGAACGCGCGCGAGCAGGAGGTGCGCGACTTCCTCGGCCAGTTCCGCTTCGTGGGCGACATGGTGCACCAGGCGGTGGGCTCGCTGTCGGGCGGCGAGCGAGGCGCGGCTGGTGCTGGCGACCATCGTCTGGCAGCGCCCCAACCTGCTGCTGCTGGACGAGCCGACGAACCACCTGGACCTGACCACGCGCGAGGCGCTGTCGATGGCGCTGAACGAGTTCGAGGGCACCGTGATGCTCGTGAGCCACGACCGCGCGCTGCTGCGCGAGGTGTGCGACGAGTTCTGGCTCGTCACGCGCGGCGGCGTGGCGCCGTTCGACGGCGACCTGGACGACTACCAGCAATGGCTGCTCGAGCAGAGCCGCGAGGCGGCACGTGCGGCAAGGGCGCCGGCGGCGCCGAAGGCCGAGGTGCCGGCGGGCGGGCGGCGCGACCGCAAGGCCGGAGCGCAGTCGCGCCAGCGCCAGGCGGATCGGGTCAAGCCGCTGAGGGCGGAGCTGCAGAAGATCGATCGCCGGCTGGAAGCGGCGGGTGACGAGCGGGCGGCGCTGCTGGCGGCGATGGCGGCGCCTGCGGCGGACCCGGCGCAGCGCGCGGAGCTGGGGCGGAAGCTGAAGGCGCTGGACGAAGAAGTGCAGGCGCTGGAAGCGCGATGGCTGGAGATCGGCGAGGCGCTGGAGAAGGCTTGAGCGCGGGAGAGGGCGGGGGTGAGGGCGCTGCGTCGGCATCGCATGGGCGGTGGCTGGGTGCGAGCCGCGCCCTCACCCCGGCCCTCTCCCACTGGGACAGGCCTCACGTAGGCGGCCATGAAGCTGCGTTTGCGGCCGTTCGGGAACACGACCATCACCTCGTCTGCGCTCGACGACACCACCCGGCCGCTGCCGTAGCGCGGCACTTCCACGTCGCGCTCCCGGCCTCGAAGGCCGGCGTGGCCGACGGCACCGGAGGCGCCTCTTCCTCGGCCGGCTCCGGCCGCGGCAGCAGGCAGCTGTCGCAATGGCCGCAGCGCTCGCCTTCGAACGGCAGCGGCTCGTCGAAATACTCGAGCAGTACGCGCCAGCGGCAGAAGCCGGTCTGCGCGTAGAACACCATGCGTTCCAGCGCCTCCCGGTCGCGCTCGGCCTTGTCGTCGTCGGCGCCTTCGATGCGTTGCTGCGCGCTGCGGCGCTGCGCCAGGAAGAACTGCTGCACGTGCTTGTCGCGCCGCCAGAAGAGCAATGCGCAATCGGCCGGTGCGCCATCGCGCCCGGCGCGGCCCGCCTCGTGGTAGTAGTCCTCCAGGCTCGACGGCAGCTGGTAGTGCAGCACGAAGCGGATGTCGGGCTTGTCGATGCCCATGCCGAACGCGTTGGTGGCCACCATCACGCGCGCCTGCCCGCTCATGAACCGGTCCTGGCTGGCATGGCGATCCGCGGCGCGCAGCCGGCCGTGATAGAGCGCCACCGATTCGCCGGCGTCCTCGAGCTGGCGGTGCAGCGCCTCGCAGGCCTTCACGGTGGTGCAGTAGACGATGCCGTTGCCCTCGGCCTTGCGCAGGGCCGCGAGCAGGCGGTCGAGCTTCTCCTCCTCGCGCACGCACTGCGCCACCTGCAGGCGGAGGTTCGGGCGGTACAGGCTCGTCTGCACGACCTCCATCGCCGGTCGGCCGAGCTGGCGCCGGATGTCCTCGACCACGTCTTCCGTGGCGGTGGCGGTGAGGCCGAGCACGGGCGGGTTGCCCAGGGCCTGCAACGCAGCGCCGATCTCCAGGAAGGCGGGCCGGAAGTCGTGGCCCCAGCGCGAGATGCAGTGCGCCTCGTCGACCACGACGAGCGCGATGCGCTGGCGCTGCAGCGTCGCGAGGAAACCGGCATCCGCGAGGCGCTCGGGCGTGGCGAGCACCACATCGCTGCGCTCGTCGGCGATGCGCGACATCGCGGCTCGCTGGTCGCGCTGGGGCTGCGCGCTGTGCATCTGCTCGGCAGAGATGCCGGCGTCCTCCAGGCGCTCGGCCTGGTCTTTCATCAGCGCGATGAGCGGCGAGACCACCACGGTGGTCCCCTTCAGGTGCAGCGACGGCAGCTGATAGCACAAGGACTTGCCGGCGCCGGTGGGCATCACCGCAAGCGTGTCCTGCCCCGCCAGCACGCGGGAGATCACGCGGTCCTGGCCCGGGCGCAGGCGGCGCAGGCCGAAGACGCGGCGCAGCGTGCGCAGGACGGCGGGCGGCAGTGTCGGATTCTTCATGCGGGCTCCGAGGCAAGGCCTGTACCCGTCCGCGGCATAAGGCTTTGCACTATTCAATTGCACGCAATACAATAACGCCATGACGAAGCATCTGCCCGCATCGAAGTCCGCCGAGTGGCTCAAGCTGGATCACCAGCTGTGCTTCGCGCTGTATTCGTCGTCGCTCGCCATGACCAAGCTCTACAAGCCGCTGCTCGAGCCGCTGGGCCTCACCTACCCGCAGTACCTGGTGATGCTCGTGCTGTGGGAAGCCGATGGCGTGGCGGTGTCCGATCTCGGGGCACGGCTCACGCTGGATTCCGGCACCCTCACGCCGCTGCTCAAGCGCCTGGAGGCCGCCGGCCTGGTGCAGCGCCAGCGCGACCGTGCCGACGAGCGCCGCGTGCTGGTGAGCCTCACTGCGGCCGGCCGCGCCCTGAAGTCACGCGCCGCCCAGGTGCCGCCGCAGGTGTTCTGCGCCGCCAACTGCAGCCTGGACGAGCTCGCCTCGCTGACGCGCCGGCTCAAGGCCCTGCGCGACGAAATCGCGACATTCTCCGACCGCCTCGCGGCCTGACCGGCCGCCCCATCTCCTTCCCTCCACTCCCTCAAGGACTCGACCATGCGCCTCGACAAGGTTCTCTACACCGCCCACGCCACCTCCACCGGCGGCCGCACCGGCAGCTCCACGACGCCCGACGGCGCCCTCGAAGGTGGACCTGTCCACGCCGCGCGAGCTCGGCGGCACCGGCGGCCCGGGCACGAACCCCGAGCAGCTCTTCGCGGCCGGCTACTCGGCCTGCTTCCTGAGCGCGATGAAGGCGGTGGCCGGCAAGATGAAGGTCGCCCTGCCCGCCGACGCCCGGTCACCGCGGACGTGAGCATCGGCCCCATCGCGGCGGGCTACGGCCTCCAGGTGGCGCTGCAGGTGCACGTGCCGGGCTGGACGAAGGAGCAGACCGAGACGCTGGTAGCGCGGCGCACAAGGTGTGCCCGTATTCGAACGCGACGCGCGGCAACATCGACGTCGCGCTGAAGGTGGCCTGAGCCGCACGGCGGAGAGCCGGTAAGGCTGCGCCTCGCTTGCCGCTGCGCCGCGGCCACCCCGCGAGCGGAGTCGAACATGCCGTCTGCGGCCAGGAGTTGCAGCAGCAGCTCCACGCGGGCCTTCCCCGGCGTGAGCGCGCCGGCCGACGGCAGGGCCGACGGGTCGTCGCCGACCACGCCGCCGGCGCAGCGCGAGGCCCGCAGCACCTTCACGCCGCCGGCTTGCGCATCGCCGAGCGCCGCCTCCATCGCGGCGTGCACGGAGCCGTTGCCGGTGCCCGCCACCACGATGCCGCGCACGCCCTGCGCGACGAGCGCGTCCACCGCGAGGCCACTCGCGCCCGCATGGCTCGACACGATCTCGACGGCCGGCCAGCGCGTCACGTCCGACGCCACGCGATCAAGGCCCAGCGCCGGGCCGCACGGCCACTCGCGCAGCGGCTGAACCTGGCCTTCGCGCACGAGCGCGATCGGGCCGGCATCGCCAGAGTCGAACGCGTCGAGGCGGTAGCTGTGACGCTTGGCGACGTCGAGCGCGCCATGCACGGCGCCGGCAATGGCCACGACGACGCCCTTCGCCTCCGGTGCGAGCGCCACGGTCACCGCATCGAGCAGGTTCTGCGGGCCGTCGGCCTGCAAGGCCGTGGCCGGGCGCATGGCGGCGGTGAGCACCACCGGCTTCGCAGGCGAAAGTACGCGGTGCAGGAAGTACGCCGTCTCTTCGAGCGTGTCGGTGCCGTGGGTCACCACGAGACCCGTCACGTCGTTGCGCGCCAGGTGATGCGCGACGCGCTGCGCGAGCTGCTGCCACACCGCATGCGTCATGTCCTTGCTGTTGATCTGCGCCACCTGCTCGCACTCGAGCGGCACGCCGGCCAGCGGCGGCACGGCGTCGACGAGCGCCTGCACGCCGAGCTGGGCGGCCGTGTAGCCGACGTTGTCCGCTGGCCGTGGCCGCCGTGCCGGCGATCGTGCCGCCGGTGCCGAGGATCACCACGCGCTGCGTCATGCGCGCGAGTATGGCGCTAGCGCTAGCGTTCGCGCGCAGCGCGGCGCAGCACCTGCGTCACCGGCTCCACCAGGTATTCCAGCGGCGTGCGCTCCTCGCCCTTGATGAACACCTCGGCCGGCATGCCGGCCTGCAGCTTCAGGTCGCCGGCCAGCGCGCAGGGAGGCCGGCGTCGGCCTCGATCAGGGCGACGTAATACGGCCTGCTGCGTAGTCGCGGTCGACCGAGCGGTCGGCGGCCACGTAGAACACCTTGCCCGGCACCAGCGGCGTGGTGCGCTGGTTGAAGGCGGTGAACCGGATCTCGGCCGCCTGCCCCTGCTGCACGTGGCTCACGTCCTCGGTGCGGATGTGCGCCTCGATCACCAGCCGCGGGTCGGCCGGCACGATGTCGGCGATGGTCTCGCGCGGCGGCACCACCGACGCCGGGCGTCGTGAAGCGCAGGTTCATCACGTCGCCGGCGGCGGGCGCCACGATCACCTGGCGCGCGGAGGCGTCGCTGGACTTGCGCAGCTCCTGCTGGATCTCGGTCAGCCGTGCGGCGGTGACCTTGAGCTGGTCGCTCGCCTGCTGGCGGTATTCGCTTTCCAGCGACTTGATGCGCAGGTCGGTGTCGACCAGGCGCTGCTCGGCGCGCGCACAGCTCCGAGCCGCTTTTCCTCCAGCTTGACGGCGTAGTCGGCCACCGACGCCTCGAGCTGCGCGATGCGCGTGCCGGAGATGTAGCCGTCCTTCAGCAGGTTGCGGTTGGTCTCCAGCTCGGCCTTCTGGTGCTCCAGCGACTCGCTGGCGCTGCGCGATCTGGGCCTTCAGCGCGACGCCCTCCTGCACGATCTTCTCGCGCTGCGCGCGCAGCAGCGCCGACCTGCCCGAGCAGCGCGTCGCGCCGGGCGTCGAACAGCGAGCGCTCCTTGGCGATCTGCTCGGCCAGGCGCGGATCGGCCTTGGCGGCCGCGACCAGCTCGGCCGGAAAGGCGATGCCGCGCGCGACGGTCTGCTCGGCCTCGAGCCGCGCGAGGCTGGCCTGCTCGGCCAGCACGCGGTAGCTCGAGCCGGTTCACGTCGGCATCGACCGCCACGTCGCCCAGCACCAGCAGCGGCTCGCCCTGCGCCACGCGCTGGCCGTCGCGCACGCGCACCTCGCGCACGATGCCGCCCTCGGCATGCTGCACCGGGCGGCGATCGAGGTCGACCTTGACGAAGGCCTGCGCGACGACGGCGGAAGCCAGCGGCGCGAGCGCGAGCCAGGCGAACGCGCGGCACGAGGCCGAGCGCCGAGCACGACGCAGGCCGCGTGCGCGACAGGCGGCGCGCCTCGTCGCAGGTGCGGCGCCAGCGCGGGATCGGCGATCGGCCATGGCGGTCACGATGCACGCTCCGCCGCATGGCCGCCGCGCGCGCATGGGCACCACCTGGCCGCCGCGGCATCGGCGGCCGCGGCCTTGGCCTGCATCGCCTTCATCACGTCCGGCACCGGGCCGTACTGCACCGCCTTGCCGGCCTCCAGCACGAGCATCTTGTCCACGTGCTGCGTGAGCGTGCTGCGGTGGGTGACGACGACGACGGTCACCTCGCCGCGCAGCAGCCTCAGCGTGTCGGCCAGCGCCAGCTTCGCCGGCGCCGTCGAGGTTGGCGTTGGGCTCGTCCAGGATCACCAGCCGCGGATCGCCGTACAGCGCGCGCGCCAGCGCGATGCGCTGCCGCTGGCCGGGCGACAGCACCGCGCCGGACGGATCGACCACGGTGTCGTAGCCGTCGGGCAGCGACGAGGATCATGTCGTGCACGCCGGCGCGCTGCGCGGCCTGCACGACACGCTCGGAGATCGACCTCGCCGAGGCGGGCGATGTTCTCGGCCACGGTGCCCGGGAACAGCTCGACGTCCTGCGGCACGTAGCCGATCCACGGGCCGAGGTCCTCGCGCGGCCATTGCGACAGGTCGGCCTGGTCGAGCCGCACGGTGCCGGCGGTGGGCTTCCACACGCCGGTGAGCAGGCGCACGAGCGTCGACTTGCCGGCGCCGCTCGGGCCGACGATGGCGAGCGACTCGCCGGGCTCGAGCTGCAGCGACACGCCGGCGAGCAGCAGGCGCTCGCTGCCGCGGCGCGCGGAACACGAGGCTGCTGGGCGGCAGCCGGCCGCGCGGCGGCGGCAGCGCCATGCGCTGCGGCTCGGCGGTCGGCCGCTTCGAGCAGCTCGTGCGAGGCGGCTGCAGCGCGGCGCGCCCTTCGGCCAGCACCTTCCAGCTGCCCACCACCTGCTCCACCGGCGCAGCGCGCGGCCGAGCAGGATGGTGCAGGCGATCATCACGCCGGGCGTGGCCTGCGCCGTGATGACCAGCCAGGCGCCGAGCGCCAGCATCACCACCTGCACCGCCTGGCGCAGCGTGCGGGTGAGCGCGGCCATCGCCACCGTCTTGCGCGCGGTGGGCCGCTGCAGCGCGAGCACTTCGGCGTTCTTCGCGCGCCAGCGGGCGATGAGCGCGTCGGTCATGCCGAGCGTCTGCGCGACCTCGGCGTTGTGCAGCGAGGCCTCGAGGTAGCGGGACGCGCCGGCGGCGGCTTTCTGCAGCGCCTCGATCTCGCGCCGGGTGGATGAAGTCGTTGACCACCGCCAGCGCGAGCATCAGCGACCGCGGCGACGGCGGCGGACAGGCCCAGCATCGGGTGCGCGAGCCAGATCACCGCGACGTAGACGATCACCCAGGGCGCGTCGAACAGGGCGAGCAGGCCCTGGGCGGAGAACAGCGTTGCGCAGCGACGCCGACGTCGCGCAGGCCTTCGTTGGTCGGCTCGCCGCTGCGGCGCGCGCCTTGCGCGATGGCGACCTTCGTGACCACCGGCGACAGCGCCTCGGCCATCAGTCCGCCCGCCACGCCCTGCAGCCGGCTGCGCAGGTAGTCGAGCGCGAGCATCAGGACGAGCGCCACGCCGACGCCGAGCAGCAGCACGAGCAGGGTCTCGCCGCTCTGGCTGGCCAGCACGCGGTCGAACACCTGCAGCATGAAGATCGCGGGGACCAGCAGCAGCAGGTTGACGAAGAAGGAGAAGCCCGCGACGTGGAGCAGCGGGCGTTTCAGGAGGTGGAAGAGCGGGGTCATTGGGGGTTACTGCTCGTGCCTCATGCTACCGCCGGCCTCTTAGGGCCGGCGGTGGTAGTTGGCACTTTGGGGGCGCTGTTCCCCCCTTGATCACGGGATCACGACAGCTCCGTGCAGCCCCAGCCGGACATCGCGAAGTCGAGCAAAGCAGCCAATTGGGTGTTGTCAAAGTGAGACCGGCGCCAGCGCCTCGCTCCCGCCTTTAGCGTGTAACGCCGAAGCGTGAATTGCGGCACGCATCGCAGTTGCGCTCCCCACTGTCTGAGGGATGCCGTACCACGTACACCACCCCCTAACATTCTGTTACTGCGCGACACATTCGTCGCCATGACACGAATCAACGGCTGAACAGAGCGCAATGCGCAAGGGGTTGAAATGAGCGGAACCAGCGGCACGAGCGGCAGCGACAGCCTGAATGGTGGCAGCGGCGATGACGTCATCAGCGGCGGCGCAGGCAACGACAAGATCAGCGGCGGCAGCGGGAGTGACATCCTCGATGGCGGGAGTGGCAGCGACACCGTCAATGGCGGCTCCGGCAGCGACACGCTGATCTACAACCTCAGCGAGAACATCGACGGCTCGTCGAAGGATGTCTACACGGGCGGTTCGGGCACGGACACCGTGCTGCTCGAGTTGACTCAGGCGCAGTGGGTCGACACGGCCGTTCGCGCGGAATTGCAACGCTACGTGACCTTCCTGTCGACCGTCAAGACGAACACGCTGGGCGAGGTCTCGAGCGGCAGCGCCAGCGACTTCGTCTTCAAGTTCGCCAGCGGCACCACGCTGACGGTCCAGATGATGGAGACGCTCGCGATCGCGGTTCAGACCACGCCGGGCGGGCCGTACGAGCCGATCGACTACCTCGCGGCCCTGATCACCGGCCCGTCGACGGGCGCGGTCTTCGAAGCCGGCGGCGTCGACAACGCCATCGCCGGCATTCCGACGGCCACCGGCGACCTGTACGCTGACGACCTGAACGGTGCCGACGACGTCTTCCAGGCGGTCGCTTCTGGTGCAGCGACGAGCAACGGCTATGGCACCTACGAGGTGACGGCCAGCGGCGTCTGGACCTTCACGTTGAACAACGCGAACGCCGCAGTGCAGGCGCTCAACGCGGGCAGCACCCCGTTGACCGACACTTTCACCGTCTATGCGGCAGACGGCGCCGCGAAGGTCGTCACCGTGACGATCAACGGCACGAACGACGCGGCCATCGTGAGCAGTGCAACGGAAGTTCTGGCCGAGACCGACGCGCCGCTGAGCACCAGCGGCACGCTGACCAGCGATGACGTCGACAACCCGGACAACGTCTTCACCGCCAGCTCCACGACCGGCTCGATCGGCGAGTTCAGCATCGATGCCGGCGGCCACTGGACCTTCACCGCCAACAGTGCGTTCGACAACCTGAACGTGGGTGGCAGCGTCTCGGAGACCTACAACGTCACCAGCGTGGACGGCACGCCGAGCACGGTCAAGATCACGATCAACGGCACCAACGACGCGGCCGTCGTGAGCAGCGCGGTGGTGCCTCTGGCCGAGACCAACGCGCCGCTGAGCACCAGCGGCACGCTGACCAGCGACGACGTGGACAACCCGGACAACGTCTTCACCGCCAGCTCCACGACCGGCTCGATCGGCGAGTTCAGCATCGATGCCGGCGGCCACTGGACCTTCACCGCCAACAGTGCGTTCGACAACCTGAACGTGGGTGGCAGCGTCTCGGAGACCTACAACGTCACCAGCGTCGACGGCACCCCGAGCACGGTCAAGATCACGATCAACGGCACGAACGACGCGGCCATCGTGAGCAGTGCAACGGAAGTTCTGGCCGAGACCGACGCGCCGCTGAGCACCAGCGGCACGCTGACCAGCGATGACGTCGACAACCCGGACAACGTCTTCACCGCCAGCTCCACGACCGGCGCGATCGGCGAGTTCAGCATCGATGCCGGCGGCCACTGGACCTTCACCGCCAACAGTGCGTTCGACAACCTGAACCTGGGTGGCAGCGTCTCGGAGACCTACAACGTCACCAGCGTCGACGGCACCCCGAGCACGGTCAAGATCACGATCAACGGCACGAACGACGCGGCCATCGTGAGCAGTGCAACGGAAGTTCTGGCCGAGACCGACGCGCCGCTGAGCACCAGCGGCACGCTGACCAGCGATGACGTCGACAACCCGGACAACGTCTTCACCGCCAGCTCCACGACCGGCGCGATCGGCGACTTCAGCATCGACGCCGCCGGCAATTGGAGCTTCACCGCCAACAGCGCGTTCGACAGCCTGAACGTGGGCGCCAGCGTCTCGGAGACCTACAACGTCACCAGCGTCGACGGCACCCCGAGCACGGTCAAGATCACGATCAACGGCACCAACGACGCGGCCGTCGTGAGCAGCGCGGTGGTGCCCCTGGCCGAGACCAACGCGCCGCTGAGCACCAGCGGCACGCTGACCAGCGATGACGTGGACAACCCCGACAACGTCTTCACGGCCAGCTCGACAGATGGCGAGATCGGCGACTTCAGCATCGACGCCGCCGGCAATTGGAGCTTCACCGCCAACAGCGCGTTCGACAACCTGAACGTCGGCGCCAGCGTCTCGGAAACCTACAACGTCACCAGCGTGGACGGCACGCCGAGCACGGTCAAGATCACGATCAACGGAACGGCCGACGGGCCGGCAGCCGCGCCGCCCATATACAACGGCAACGACGATCCGAACAACAACGATAGCGCGGGATTGGGTGCCGTCGCCAGCGGGCCAGTGGTGATCAACGACGGCTCCGGTGCGACAACGCTTCGCGGCAGCGACAGCGGCGACACGATCAACGGCAACAACGGCCAGGATGCCATCTACGGTTATGGGGGCGATGACGTCCTCAATGGGGGAAATCACAACGACGGCATCTATGGTGGTGCGGGTGCAGACACCATCACCGGCGGAGAGCAGAGCGACGACATCTGGGGAGGATCCGGCAATGACAACGTCAGCGGCAACGATCATCAGGATGTGATCTACGGCGGGTCAGGGAGCGACATCCTCAATGGAAACGGCGGGAACGACACGTTGATCGGCGGCTTCGGCGCGGACACGCTGACGGGTGGGATCAACGACGACACGTTCACGTTCCTCGACACCCGCGACACCGGCGACACGATCACCGACTATTCCGTGACAGCCGACACCATCAGCCTCCTCGGCATCGATGCCGACAGCAACGCGGCGGCGACCGGAAATCAGAATTTCGCCAGTGCGACGGGCAGCCAGACGCTGACTGCGAACAGCGTGATCTGGTTCTACGACGGCAGCCTGAATCAGACGATCGTCCAGGCAGACACCGATGGCGACATCACGACGGCCGAGTTTCAGATTCAGCTCAATGGCGACATCGGCCTGACGAGCGCCGACTTCGTGCTGTGAACCGGAGGGCTTCGCTGGGGCGTTCATCCCCGGCGAAGCCTGCGCACGCTCTATCCGGGCGGAAAAGCCGCGGGTCTCTTCCAAAACTTCCCGGTCTGTATGAAAATACAGGCCACTGGATGCTTTTCCAGTACCCGAGGAGGCCCGATGTCCGAAGAACGCCCCAAGCTCACCGAGCGCCAGCAGCAGGTGCTCAACCTCGTCCAGAGCGCCATCGAGCGCACCGGCTCTCCGCCCACCCGTGCGGAAATCGCCGCCGAGCTCGGCTTTCGCTCAGCCAATGCGGCCGAGGAGCACCTGCAGGCGCTCGCGCGCAAGGGCGTGATCGAGCTGGTCGGCGGCACGTCGCGCGGCATCCGGCTGCAGCGCGACACGCTGCGCGCGCTCAACCAGTCGCGTGGACGGCAGTTCAGCCTGCCGCTTGCCCAGCCTCGCGCAGCTGGCGCTGCCGCTGGTCGGCCGCGTGGCCGCGGGCAGCCCCATCCTCGCGCAGGAGCACATCGACCAGACCTACACGGTCGAGGCCACCCTCTTCGCGCGCCGGCCCGACTACCTGCTGCGCGTGCGCGGCATGAGCATGCGAGACGCCGGCATCATGGATGGCGACCTGCTCGCCGTGCAGAAGGCGCGCGAGGCCAAGAACGGGCAGATCGTCGTCGCGCGGCTGGGTGACGACGTGACGGTGAAACGTTTCCGCCGCACCCGCACCGGCGTGGAGCTGATCCCGGAGAACCCGGAGTTCGAGACCATCCACGTGCCGGCCGGCACCGAGGAGTTCGAGCTCGAAGGCCTGGCCGTGGGCCTGATCCGCAACAACATGCTCATGTAGCGCCGCGCCACAGGCGCAACGGTCACCGCGGCCGCACCAGCAGCGAGTGCTGCGCTGCGCCCTGCCACAGCGGCACGTATTCCACCCGGCTCCACGGCCCGAGGAAATCGCGGAAGTGGCCCGACCACGGCAAGCCCGACTGGCCGCTGCTGTGCATCGCGCGCGATCGCGCCGGGTCGCCCAGGTCGTACACGGCGCGCAGGCTCGGGCCGTGGTCGTTGAAGTACAGGTCGCCGTTGCGGTCCGGGCGCAGCACCACGCGCGACACGTTGACGGTGTAGGTGTCCCCGCCCACGCCCACGCGCTGCTCGAACAGCGGCGCGAGCGCCTTCACGCGGCTGAACGGCCGGTGCTCGGCGCGCATCTCGTGCGCGTGGCCCCATTGCCAGCGCGACACGTCCTTGCCATGGCGGGCCTGCAGCTCCTCCAATGCGCGCGTGAAAGCCAGGTCGTTGCGCTGCGCACAAGTCTCGGGCTGGGGCGTCGACTTGTCGTCGCACCACCATGCATCGTTGCGCTCGAGCACGTTTTCGAGCGCGTCGCGGAAGCTGCGGCTGCCGAGCGACGGCTCGGAGAGGCTGGCCAGCTCGTCGCCGAAGATGGCCAGCGTGAGCTGGCGCGACCAGGCCCAGAAGATCAGCGGGGCCGCGCGATCGGCGGACATCGTGCCGTCGAAGCCTTCGAGCTGCGCCTTTGCCGCGGCCGAGAGCGCATGGCCGGAGTCGGCCCGAAGCAGCCATGGCATCAGCGGCGCGGCCGCGAGGCTCTTGCGGTCGGCCTGCATTGCCTGCATGTCCTCCGGCGAGTGCTTCGCGCGGGCGCGCAGCAGCTGCTCGATGCGCTGCTGCCGGTACGGCAGCGCCCAGTCCACCGTGAGGTAGTGCGGGTAGTCCGGCCCATGGATGCGCTGGTTCGCCGTGGCCAACCAGCCGCGCGCCGGATCGAGCTCGCGCGGCGTCCGGTCCGCCGGCACCCAGCCGGCCCAGTCGTAGCGGGCATCCCAGCCCGGCGACGGGACGACGCCCTTGAGATCGTTGTCGGCCCGGCGCACGGGCACGCGGCCGGGCGCGACGAACCCGATGCGGCCCGCCTTGTCCGCGACCACGATGTTCTGCATCGGCGCGACCCACGTGCGTGTCGCGGCGACGAACTCGTCGCGGCTGCGCGCGCGGCTCATCGCCAGGCCGGTGCCGATGGGATCGGCGTCCGGATCGAGCGCGGTCCAGCGCATCGCGATGGCATAGCCCGATCGGCCGCCCGGGCCGAGGACGTCCGCGAGCGTGCCGGCGTCGGAGATCAGCGGGCCGTGGCGCGACGCGCGCACGACGAGCTTCACGTCGCCCTGCCCCTTGACCTTGATCGTCTCCTCGACCGCATCCAGCGCCGCCCAGCCCTGGGGCGTCTGCACGCGCTGCGGGTCGGCCGGGTCGATGCGCTCGAGGTAGAGATCCTGCACGTCCGGCCCGGTGTTGGTGAAGCCCCAGGCGACGTGCTCGTTCTGGCCGAGCACCACGAACGGCAGGCCCGGCATCGTGGCGCCCGCGGCCCGGAACCCCGGCGCCTCGAGACGCGCGAAGTACCACAGCGCGGGCGTCGTGAGCTTCAGGTGCGGATCGTTGGCCAGCAGCGGACTGCCCGTGGTGGTGTGGCTGCCGGCGACGACCCAGTTGTTGGAGCCCGCGCCTTCCACGCCCGAAGGCGGCGCGGCGGCGAGCAGGCGACTGAGCGCGGCGGGGCTGGTGCCGGCATGCGATTCGAGCTTCAGCCCGCGAAACAGCGCGGCATAGTCGGTCGTGACGATCGGCTTGTCGCCCGGATAGGGCGGCACCAGCTCGTCCACGCGCTGCGACGGCAGCTTGAGCGACAGGCGCAGCCGCAGCAGCTCGGTCTGCCAGTTGCCGCCCAGGTCCCACGCCATCATGATGGCCCACGCCAGGCTGTCGACCGGGTCCCAGTCTTCCGGCTGCACGCCGAGGATGAGCATCTCCGGCGGCCGCGCCCGCATCTGCTGGCGCAGGTAGGCATTGATGCCGCGCGCATAGGCGAGCAGCGCCTCGCGGGACTCGCCTTGCGTGCGCTCCCACTGCGCGGCCGCCGCGCGCCGCACGCGCAGCGCGCGCAGGAAGCGGTCGGTCTCGAGCGCGCCTTCGCCGAACGCCTCGGCCAGGCGGCCCGCGCCGATGCGGCGATGCGTCTCGAGCTGCCACAGGCGATCCTGCGCGTGCACGACGCCGAGGCCGAACATGAGATCGGACGCCGTCTGGGCGCGGATGGTGGGGATGCCGTGCGCGTCGCGCTCGATGCGCACGGGGGCGGATGCGCCCTCCAGCACCATCTCGCCGTCGACCTGGGGCGACGCGCGCCGCGTGTAGCCCCAGAGCAGCAGCGTGGCAAGCAGGGCCAGCGCCAGCACCGTCCATCCGGCCCGTCGAATCCACCTCATGCCCGCTCCTCTCGTCCAGCGGGCTAGCGTAGCGCAAGCCGGGCGCCGGGCGTGCCGGCAAGGCAGAATGCGGCTCGCCGCCCATGAACATCATCATCCTCGACGACTACCAGGACGCCGTGCGCAAGCTGCGCTGCGCGGCGAAGCTCGAACAGCTCAATGCCAAGGTGTTCACCAACACCGTCAAGGGCATCGGGCAGCTCTCGATCCGCCTGCGCGACGCCGACGTGCTGGTCCTGATCCGCGAACGCACCCACTTCCCGCGCCAGCTGCTCGAGAAGCTGCCGCGCCTGAGGCTCATCGCGCAGACCGGCCGCGTCGGCCCCCACATCGACGTGACGGCCTGCACCCGGCTGGGCATCGCTGTGGCCGAGGGCGTCGGCTCGCCGGTGGCGCCGGCCGAGCTCACCTGGGCGCTGATCATGGCCTCCATGCGGCGGCTGCCGCAGTACATCGGCAACCTCAAGCACGGAGCCTGGCAGCAGTCGGGGCTGAAGTCGGCGTCGATGCCGCCCAACTTCGGCCTCGGCCTCGTGCTGCAGGGGCGCACGCTGGGCATCTGGGGCTACGGCAAGATCGGCCGCATCGTGGCCGGCTACGGCCGCGCGTTCGGCATGCACGTGACGGTCTGGGGCGGCGAGGCGTCGCGCCAGAAGGCGGTGGCCGACGGCCTGCAGGCCGCGGCGTCGAAGGAGGCGTTCTTCGAGACCAGCGACGTGCTCAGCATGCACCTGCGCCTGAGCGACGAGACGCGCGGCATCGTCACGCTCGAAGACCTGGCGCCGCATGAAGCCGACCGCCCTGTTCGTGAACACCTCCCGCGCGGAGCTGCTGAACGACGGCGCACTGGTCTCGGCGCTGAACAAGGGCCGCCCCGGCATGGCCGCGGTGGACGTGTTCGAGAGCGAGCCCATCCTGCAGGGCCACCCGCTGCTGCGGCTGGAAAACGCCGTGTGCACGCCGCACATCGGCTACGTGGAGCAGGACAGCTACGAGCTGTACTTCGGCGCGGCGTTCGACAACGTCGTCAACTTCATCAACAACAACCCCACGAACATCGTCAATCCGGATGCCTTCAAGGTGATCCGGTGAGCGCAGTGTGCCGGCGTCCCCGTTCGCGCGGGCTCGCTGGTCGCTGCTGTACGGCAACTTTGCCATCGGCTGCGGCGTGATGGTGGTGCCGGGCTCGCTGAACGATCTCGTGCATTCGCTCGAGATCAGCGTGGCGCTCGGCGGGCAGCTGGTGGCGCTCTCGGCGGCGGTGATGTGCTTCGGCGCGCCGCTGCTGGCCGCCGCGGTCGGCAGGTGGGACCGCCGCCGGCTGCTCGTGCTCGCGCTCGCCTCCTACGCAGTGGGCCACGCGCTGTGCGCCCTGGCGCCGAACTACGGCGTGCTGCTGGTGCTGCGCGCGCTCTCGGTGCTCGGCGCCGCAGTGTTCACGCCGCAGGCGGCGGCCGCCATCGGCACCATGGTGCCGGCTGCAGGAGCGCGGCCGCGCGATCACGTTCGTGTTCCTGGGCTGGAGCGTGGCGTCGGTGCTCGGCATGCCGGTGCACAGCTACATCGGCGAGACCTTCGGCTGGCGCTGGGCCTTCGTGCTGGTGGCGCTGCTGTCCGCCGGTGGCGCGTGGTGGGTCTGGCGCACGATGCCCGACGGCATCAAGCCGCCGGCGATGAACCTGCGCGCGTGGCGCGACGTCTTCACGCAGCCGGTGCTCATCGCCATCGTGCTCGTCACCGCGATGTCGGGCGCCGGGCAGTTCACGGTGTTCTCGTACTTCGCACCCTACTACCGCCAGGTGCTCGGCGCCGGCGCGGGGGAGGTGAGCTTCCTCTTCTTCTGGTTCGGTGCGTTCGGGCTCATCGGCAACGTGCTGCTGTCGCGCTTCATCGACCGCATCGGCGCGGCGCGGGCGGTCGCGGCGCTGCTCGCATGCATCGCGGCGAGCCTGGCGCTGTGGCCGCTGGCCCTCAGCGTGCCGGCCATGGCGCTCGTCGTCATTCCCTGGGCGGTGGGCTGCTTCGCGTCGAACTCCGCGCAGCAGGCGCGGCTGGGCATCGCGGCGCCCGCGCTGGCGCCGGCCTTGATGGCGTTGAACACCTCGGCCATCTATCTCGGGCAGGCGGCGGGGGCCGCGGGCGGAGCGGCGCTGCTGGCCACCAGCGGCTTCGCACTGCTGCATTGGGTGGGCCTCGCCTGGATCGTCGCGGCCATCGGCCTGAGCCTGTGGGCGGCCATGCGCACGCGTGCGGCGGTCGCCGCAGTGAACGTGGAGGACCTTCGGCGACCCGGCTCGTGCGGCGAACTCGTGCGCGTGTTCACGCGGCTGAGCCTGCAGGGGTTCGGCGGCGTGCTTCCGATCGCGCAGCGCGAGCTGGTGGAGCGGGAGCGCTGGCTCACCAAGGCGGAGTTCGTCGAGCTGCTGTCGCTCGCGCAGGTGCTGCCGGGGCCCAACGTGATGAACCTCGCGGTGATGTTCGGCGACCGTCACTTCGGCCTGCGCGGGGCCCTGTCCACGCTGCTCGGCATGCTCGGCGTGCCGCTCGTGCTGGTGGTGGGCGCGGCCGCGCTCTACGCCGGCTTTGCCGAGAACCCCGTGGTCTCGGGCGCACTGCGCGGCATGGGCGCGGTGGCCGCGGGCCTCGTGCTCGCCACGGCCCTGAAGCTCATGTCCACGTTGCGCGTCAATCCGGTCGGCGCCGGCGCCGCGGCCGTGCTGGCCGGGCTCACGCTGGTGGCCATGGTGGTGCTGCGCTGGCCGATGGTCTGGGTGGTGCCGGGGCTCGGTGCGCCCGCCGTGGCGCTGGCGGCGTGGCGGCTCAACCGCCGCAACGCGCGATGAGCTGGCTGCTGAACCCGGCGTTCACGGCGGCCGACTGGCTCGGCCTCTTCGGCCACTTCCTGCTGCTCTCGCTGCTGGCCATCGGCGGCGCCATCGCCACCGCGCCGGACATGCACCGCTACGTGGTCGAGGAGCGCGGCTGGCTCACTGACGCACAGTTCACCGACTCGATCGCGCTCGCGCAAGCCGCGCCGGGGCCGAACGTGCTGTTCGTCGCCGTGATCGGCTTCAACGCCGCAGGCCTGGCCGGCGTGGCCGTGACGATGCTCGGCATCATGCTGCCGTCCACCACGCTGACGCTGGCAGTGGCACGCTATGGCCATCGGCGGCAAGGCAGCCTGCCCGTGCGCGCCTTCACCGCCGGCATGGCGCCGCTCACCATCGGCCTCGTGCTCGCCACCGGCTGGCTGCTCACCGAGCCCACGCGCGACAGCCCCGTGGCGTGGGCGCTGGTGGCCGTGACGGTGCTCGCGATGACGTGGACGAAGGTGAGCCCGATGTGGCTGATCGGGCTCGGGGCGCTGGTCGGCGCGACCGGCTGGATCTGAAGGAGAACGGCGATGGCGGTCCGCGTGGTGAGGTTGGGCACACCGAGGGCGCAAGGCGAAGGCACGCGCATCGGCACCGTGCGGCGGCCGCCGCGGGGCGTGCCGAAGGAGCGCCATGCGGCGGACGACTGGTACGACGTCTGGTTCCCGAACCTGGCTCCGAGCGTCGACACGATGAAGCTCGCCCAGCAGGCGGCGTCGGATGCCGACTGGAAGGCATTTGCCAAGCGCTATCGGGCCGAGATGTCCACCCCCGAAAACAGCCGCACGCTCGACATGCTGGCTGCCATGTCGCGCCACGCCGCGTATTCGGTGGGCTGCTACTGCGAGGACGAGTCGCGCTGCCACCGCTCGCTGCTGCGCGCGCTGCTCGCCGAGCGCGGCGCCGTCTTCGCCTGAAGGCCCGTGCACTTCGCCATACTTCCGCGATGAGCGCGCCCTACCGCGTCGACCCCGACATCACTGCGGCAGCGACCCTCGACGCATCGTTCTATCGCGACGAATCGGCCTGGGCGCTCGCGCGCGAGCGCGTCTTCGCGCGCACGTGGCAGTGGATCGGCGACCTGGACGACGTGACCGAGCCTGCCACGCTGTCGCCACGCGAGATGCTGCCCGGCCTGCTCGACGAGCCGCTGCTGCTGGCGCGCGACGCCGACGGCACGCTGCGCTGCCTCTCCAACGTATGCACGCACCGGGGCAACGTGCTGGTGAACGCGCCGTGCCGCGCCGAGCAGATTCGCTGCGGCTACCACTCGCGCCGCTTCGACCTCGCCGGCCGCATGACCTTCATGCCGGAGTTCGAGCAGGCGCGGCACTTCCCCTCGCCCGCGGACGACCTGCCGCACGTGCCCTTCGGCCGCTGGGGCAATCTGGCATTCGCCGCGGTACGACCGGCCGCCCCGCTCGATGCGTTCATCGGCGACATCCGGACGCGGCTGGCCTGGCTGCCGCTCGATCGCTTCCGGCCCGATCCGTCGCGCAGCCGGGACTACGCTGTGCAGGCCCATTGGGCGCTGTACGTGGAGAACTACCTCGAGGGCCTGCACGTGCCGTTCGTGCACCCGGCGCTGAACCGTACGATCGACCATGGCCAGTACACGAGCGAGCTGTTTGCCTACGCGAACCTGCAGCTGGCGCCGGCGCGCGACGGCGAACCGGCTTTCGAGCCGCCGGCGGGCTCGCCCGACCAGGGCCGGCGCATCGCGGCCTACTACTTCTGGGTCTTCCCCAACCTGATGCTCAACTTCTATCCGTGGGGCCTGTCGCTCAACCTCGTGCATCCCGACGGCCCTGCCGCGTGCAAGGTGGCGTTCCGCTCGTTCGTGTGGGATGCGGCCCGGCTCGAAGCCGGCGCCGGCGGTGCGCTGCACGAGGTGGAGATGGAAGACGAGGCCGTGGTGCAGGCGGTGCAACGCGGCGTGCGCTCGCGCTTCTACCGCGGCGGCCGCTACTCGCCCGCACGCGAACAGGGTGTGCATCATTTCCATCGCCTGCTTTGCGAATTTCTCTCGGAAGGACCTTCATCATGAACGCCACCCGCATCGTCGCCATCGTCCTCATCGTCGCCGGCATCCTCGGCCTCGCCTACGGCGGCTTCAGCTACACGAAGGAGGAGACCCAGGCCAAGATCGGCCCGCTCGAGCTGAGGATGAAGGACAAGCAAACCGTGAGCATCCCGTTATGGGCCTCGGTGGCCGCGATCGCAGTCGGCGGCGTGCTGCTGTTCGTGGGCCGCAAGTAGATTGGTGCACCGGGCGCGGCGCTTGCTTGCTCGAGCGGATGAACCAACGATCCGCTTTCGACGCCTGGTGGCGCAACATGATGACGCTCTGGGAGATCTTCTTTGCCGCGCCGCAGGTGATCTTCCACCGAATGCACCGCATGGCCCTCGCCGGACCGCGCCCCGGCCGGCGCGATCAGCGCGAATTCACCAGGATGGGGCAGGAGAAGGCCGAGGCCTTCACCGAGTCCCTGATGGCGATGGGCCTGAGGATGTGGCAGGGGCAGCAGGCCATGGGGGCTTCCGTGCTGGCGCAGGACTTGCGCCCGTGGCTCGCCACGATGGCCGATGGCATGAAGCCCGTGCACCGTCGCGTGACGGCGAATGCTCGACGACTGGGCGGCGCCAGGCGCAGGCGCTAGCGAGCACCAGACACTCTCACCGCGTGTCTTCGTCCTTCGTGCCGAAGATCTTGTCGCCCGCGTCGCCCAGGCCCGGAATGATGTAGCCCACCTCGTTGAGGTGGCTGTCCACGGCGGCCGTCCAGCAGCGCACGTCGGGATGCGCGGCCTCGAGCGCACGGATGCCCTCGGGGGCTGCCACGAGCACGAGTGCGCGCACGTCCTTGCAGCCGCGGCGCTTGAGCAGGTCTACCGTGGCGATCATCGAGCCGGCCGTGGCGAGCATCGGATCGACGATCAGCGCGGTGCGCTCGTCGAGGTGGCCGACGAACTTCTCGAAGTAGTGCTCGGGCTGCAGCGTCTCGTGGTTGCGCGACAGGCCGACGACGCTCACCTTCGCGTTCGGGATCATGTCGAGCACGCCCTCCAGCATGCCGAGGCCGGCGCGCAGGATGGGCACCACGGTGACCTTGCGGCCGCTGATCTGGTCCACCTCCACCGGCCCGCTCCAGCAGGCGATGGTGGTTTTCTCGAGGGGGAAATCCGCGGTCGCCTCGTAGGCCAGCAGCCGCGCGAGCTCGCCGGTGAGCTCGCGGAACTTCTTGGTGGAGATGTCGGCCTCGCGCAGCAGGCCGACCTTGTGCTTGACGAGCGGGTGCGCGACGGCGACAACAGGCATCGGAGGAGTTTAGTCGGCCCGTACACTGCGCACCCCATGGAAACACCGCAAACCGTCCACGTCCACCGCCCCTCGCCCGCTGCGCCCGGCCGCTGGAGCGTCGAGGCCGTCGAGGCCCTGTTCGCCCTGCCCTTCAACGACCTGCTTTTCCGCGCTCAGCAGGTGCATCGCGAGCACCATGACGCCAACGAGGTGCAGCTGGCCACGCTGCTGTCGATCAAGACCGGCGGCTGCCCGGAAGATTGCGCCTACTGCCCCCAATCGGTGCACTACGACACCGGCGTGGAGGCCGGCAAGCTCATGGAAGTGGGCGCCGTGCTCGATGCCGCGCGCGCCGCGCAGGCCAGCGGCGCCACGCGCTTCTGCATGGGCGCCGCGTGGCGCGAGCCGAAGGACCGCGACGTCGAGAAGGTGGCCGAGCTCGTCGGCGCCGTGAAGGCGCTCGGCCTGGAGACCTGCTGCACGCTCGGCATGCTCACCGACACGCAGGCGCAGGCGCTGCGCGATGCCGGGCTCGACTACTACAACCACAACCTCGACACCGCGCCCGAGGCCTACGGCCGCATCATCCACACGCGCGACTACCAGGAGCGGCTCGACACGCTGGAGCGCGTGCGCCGCGCGGGCATCGCAGTGTGCTGCGGCGGCATCGTCGGCATGGGCGAGAGCCGGCGCGAGCGCGCGGGGCTGATCGCGCAGCTTGCAAGCCTCGATCCGCAGCCGGAGTCGGTGCCCATCAACGAGCTGGTGCAGGTGCCGGGCACGCCGCTGCACGGCACCGAGCGACTCGACCCGCTCGAGTTCGTGCGCATGATCGCGGTGGCGCGCATCACGTGCCCGAAGGCGCGGGTGCGGCTGTCGGCCGGGCGGCAGTCGATGAGCGACGAGGTGCAGGCGTTGTGCTTCCTCGCAGGGGCGAACTCGATTTTCTATGGCGAGAAGCTGCTGACGACGGGGAACCCTGACGTTGATCGCGACCGCGCGCTGCTGCAGCGGCTCGGGTTGACGGTCAGCGCCTGATGGGAGCGAACAGCGTGGGAAGCAGCTGCGCCGCGGTGCCTTGAAGCACGACATGCGCCTCGTCGTCGATCTCGCTCGGCTGCGGGTTCACGATCACCACGTGCGCACCCGCCCGCCGCGCGAGGCCGGCCAGCCCGGCGGCCGGCCACACGGCGCCGGACGTGCCCACCACCACCATCACGTCGCACTCGCGCGCAGCCTGCTTCCGCCGCCTCGAGCGCATCGGCCGGCAGCATCTCGCCGAACCACACGACGCCGGGGCGCACGAGGTTGCCGCATTGCGCGCAGCGCGGCGGCCGGCCTTCGAGCGCGCCGCGCGTGTCGTCCGGCGCGTGGTGCGGGCAGCGGTCGAGCCAGCGGTCTTCGAGGATGTCGCCGTGCAGGCGGATCGCATCGGCGACGCCGGCGCGCTGGTGCAGGTCGTCGACGTTCTGCGTCACGACCGTGAGGCGGCCGGGGTGGGCCCGTGCAAACGCCGCCAGCGCCACGTGGCCCGCGTTGGGCTGCGCTGAGCGAACGCCGGCGCGGCGCTCGGCGTACCAGTCCCACACGAGCTGCGGATCGGCACGAAAGCCCTCGACGCTGGCCAGCTGCATCGGGTCGAAGCGAGACCACAGGCCCGTCTGCGCGTCGCGGAAGGTGGGGATGCCGCTCTCCGCCGACATCCCCGCGCCGGTGAGCACGCAGACCCTGGCCGCCGCTTCGATGCGCTGCCGAACGCGCACGGCGTCGGTCGCCATCGCGCTCACCCTCTGCGCTGCCGCAGCGCCTCGTACAGGCAGACGCCGCGAGGCCACCGAGACGTTCAGGCTCTCGACCGCGCCCTGCATCGGGATGCGCACGAGCTCGTCGCAGGTCTTGCGCGTGAGCTGCCGCAGGCCGGTGCCCTCGGCGCCGAGCACCAGCGCCACCGGGCCGCGCAGGTCGGCCTCGTAGAGGCTGCGCGGCGCGTCGTCGCTGGTGCCGATGATGCGGATGTCGCGCTCCTTGAGCTCGCCGAGCGAGCGCGCGAGGTTCGTGACCATGAGGTAGGGCACCGTCTCGGCCGCGCCGCTGGCGACCTTGGCCACCGTCGCGTTGATGCCCACCGCGTGGTCCTTCGGCGCCACCACGGCATGGGCGCCGGCGCCGTCGGCCACCCGCAGGCAGGCGCCCAGGTTGTGCGGGTCGGTCACGCCGTCGAGCACCAGCACGAGCGGGGCGCCGGTGGCCGCATCGAGCACGTCGTCCAGCGAGTGGCGCAGCGCGAGCGGCTTCACGTGCGCCACCACGCCCTGGTGGCGGTGCGTGCCGACGAGCTTCTGCAGCCGCTCGTCGTCGCTGTCGACCACGCGCGCGCCGGCCTCTTTCGCGCGCTCGACGAACTGCCGCATGCGGGCGTCGCGCCGCGTGGCGTCGACGTGGATCTCGATCACGGACTCGGGCGCGGTCTTCAGCCGCACGGTGACGGCGTGGAAGCCGAACAGGATCTTGGTCATCGGCGCATTGTCCACGTGCCCGGGACCGCGCCCGGCCGCTCAGCGCGACAGCGCGACCCAGGCCATCACCGAGGCCGATCAGCACCGGCTGGTGCACCATGTAGAAGGTGAGCGGCCAGCGGCCGAGCAGCGCGAGCGGCTGGAACGCGCCGGGCAGTGCGCCGCCGAGCAGCCGCGGCCGCGCACGCAGCACCTCGCGCGTGGCGGCATAGCCGAGGCCCATCACGCCGATCCACGGCAACAGCGGCACGTAGTCTTCCGTCACCGGCTTGCGTGTGACGAGGCCCACCCAGTTCGTGAGCCGCGTGTCGAAGAACGGATGCTGCACCAGGTGCGGCAGCGCGATGGCCACGAGGCCCAGCACGAACCAAGCGCGCCCGAGCGGCGCGGTGGCGCGCAGCACGAGCAGCATGAGCGCGATGCCGTGCAGCACGCCGAAGCTGATCCAGCTGCGCGGAAACATGAACCACGAGCCGAGGGACACCAGCACGGCGCACGCCGCCACCTGGGCCCAGCGCTTCCAGAACCTCGGCCACGACTGCCCGCGTGCCACGGCCACGGCCTGGCCCGCGCCGGCTGCCAGCAGGAACAGGCTCACGATCAGCGTGCGCTGCGTCGTCCACAGCGGGTCGGCGTAGAAGTTCTGGCGCGGGCTCAGCAGCCCGAAGTAGTTGAGATCGAACGCGAAGTGGAAGGCCGCCATCCACACGATCGCAAAGCCGCGCAGCGCGTCGAGCCGGTCATAGCGGTCGCCCCCGTCCATGGGGCGCGATGATGCCAGGGCCAGGAAGCACGTACACCACGCCGCCGCGCGCATGGCCTAATGCCCGAGCCCATGAAACGATCCGACGCCGAACAGGACAAGCTCGAAGCGGCCATCGCCGACCTGTTCGAGCACCGCATCCGCTTCAACGAAGTGCTGGGCCTGCAGGTGCTGTCGCTCGTGCCGCCGATGATGCGCCTGGACATGCGTCCCGAGCTGGTGGGCCACTTCCTGCACGGCCGGCTGCACGGCGGCGTGATCTCCACGACGCTCGATTCGCTGGGCGCGCTGGCGCTGATGGTCGCCATCGGCGAGAAGCACGCCGCCGAGGCGGCCGAGCAGGTGATGCTCCGCTTCGCGAAGCTGGGCACGATCGACCTGCGCGTCGATTTCCTGCGGCCCGGCATCGGCCGGCACTTCGTCGCCAGCGCCGAGGTCACGCGGCTGGGCGGCCGCGTCGCGTCCACGCAGATGAAGCTGGTGAACGACGAGGGCACGACGATTGCGACCGGCGCGGGCGTGTACGTGATAAGTTGACGTGAAAATGACCCCCCCGAAGCGCCTTCGGCGCCTCCCCCCAGGGGGCGCAACCGGCGGACCGGCGGAGCCGGATCCGCGGTTGCCGCTTGGTGGCGCCGGTACATGCGTCGAGGGTGCCGCTTCGGCGCCGTGGAGAACCAGGACATGAACGTCATCCCCTTGCGTCCACGCGCCGCGATCGCTGCTCAATGGCTGCTGTCCATCGCCGCCGCCCTCGGCGTCCTCTGGGCCTGCCAGGCCGAGAGCCGCACCGATGCGCAGCCGCGCGCCGTCGCGCCGCGCGGCGGGCTCGACGCCGAGGAGCAGAACAACATCGCGGTGTTCAAGCGGGCGTCGCCGTCGGTCGTCAACATCACCACGCTGGCGGTCGCGCGCGACTACTTCTCGCTCAACGTGCAGGAGGTGCCGCGGGGCACCGGCACCGGCTTCGTGTGGGACGAGCGCGGCTACATCGTGACCAACTTCCACGTCGTGCAGGAGGCCAATGCCGCGCGCGTCACGCTGAACGACCAGACCACCTACGAGGCGAAGCTGGTCGGCGTGTTTCCCGACCGCGACATCGCGGTGCTGAAGATCGACGCGCCGGCCGCCAAGGTGCCGCCGCTCGCGCTGGGCTCGAGCAAGGATCTCGTGGTCGGCCAGAAGGTCTACGCCATCGGCAACCCGTTCGGGCTCGACCAGACGCTCACGACCGGCATCGTCAGCGCGCTCAACCGCGAGATCGACTCCGTCACGCGCCGCACGATCCGCGGCGCGATCCAGACCGACGCGGCCATCAACCCCGGCAACTCCGGCGGCCCGCTGCTCGACTCCGCCGGCCGCGTGATCGGCGTGAACACTGCCATCTTCAGCCCCTCCGGCGCCAGCGCCGGCATCGGCTTCGCCATTCCGATCGACGAGGTGAACCGCATCGTGCCGCGCCTCATCACGGATGGCCGCCTCGTGCGCCCCGCGCTCGGCGTGGCGGCGGGCCCCGAAGGCATGACACGCGCGCTCAACCTGCCGCCCGGCGTGCCCGTGGTGCAGGTCACGCCCAACGGCCCGGCCGCCAAGGCGGGCCTGCAGCCCTTCACGCGCGGCCGCGAAGGCAGCATCACGGCCGGCGACGTGATCACGGCGGTGAACGACGAGCCGGTGAAGAGCCTCGACGACCTGCTCACCGTGCTCGAGCGCCTGAAGCCCGGCGACGATGCCACGCTCACGGTGGCGCGCGCCGGCAAGACGCGCAAGCAGAAGGTGAAGCTGGGTGCGTCGACGGAGGAGTAGCTCTTTCTCCCGCAAAGCGGGAGAGAGAGCTTGGCGGTCATGACCTGCGAGGTCATGGATATCCCCCCGGCGCTGCGCTAAGGTGCCTTGTCATGAGCCTCATGCCCTTCGCCCCGTCCGTCACCGCTCCGGTCGGCGCGCAGCTGCGCGACTGGCGCCAGCGACGCCGCCTGAGCCAGTTCGACCTCGCCGGCGAGGCCGACATCTCCACGCGCCACCTGAGCTTCCTGGAGACCGGCCGCGCGCTGCCCAGCCGCGAGATGCTGATCCGCCTCGCCGAGACGCTGGAGGTGCCCTTGCGCGAACGCAACGCCCTGCTCGCCGCCGCCGGCTACGCGCCGATGTACCGCGAGCGCCCGCTCGACGACCCGGCGCTCGCCTGCGCACGTCGCGCCGTCGATCTCGTGCTGAAGGGCCACGAGCCGTACCCCGCGCTGGCGGTCGACCGCCACTGGAACCTGCTGGCGCACAACCGCGCCGTCGCGCCGTTCCTCGCCGGCGTCGACCCCGCGCTGCTCGGCCCGCCCGTCAACGTGCTCCGGCTGAGCCTGCACCCGCGGGGGATGGCGCCGCGCATCGTGAACCTCGCCCAGTGGCGCGCGCACCTGATCGCGCGCCTGCGCCAGCAGGTCACCGCGAGCGCCGACCAAGCGCTCGCTGCGCTGCTCGACGAGCTCGTCGCCTACCCCTCGCCCGACGCCGAACACGATCCCGCGCCCGGCCGGCTCGACGCGACGGGCGGCGTGGCGGTGCCGCTGTCGATGCGCGCGGCCGACGGCAGCGTGCTGTCGTTCATCAGCACCACCACCGTGTTCGGCACGCCGGTGGACATCACGCTGTCGGAGCTGGCGCTGGAAACCTTCTTCCCGGCCGACGAGGCCACCGCGCAGGCGCTGCGTCGCCTTGGTGACGGACAGGCCGCCGCCGACGCCTCATAACCGCTTCCTGGCGCACCCGGAGAACAGCACCATGACGGACACCCGCATTGCCCATCGCATCTGCCCCTTGTGCGAAGCCTGCTGCGGCCTGGAGATCGAGCTCGACCGGCAGGACAAGGTGGTGTCGATCCGCGGCCACGAGGCCGATGTGTTCAGCGCCGGCTACATCTGCCCCAAGGGCGTGGCGCTGAAAGACCTGCACGACGACCCCGACCGCCTGCGCGCGCCGCTCGTCAAGCGCGACGGCCGCTTCGTCGAGGTGAGCTGGGACGAGGCCTTCGCCGAGATCGAGCGCCGCCTGCCGCCGCTGATGCAGCAGCACGGCCGCGACGCCGTGGCGACGATGGCGGGCAACCCGTCGGCGCACAAGTTCGCGCTCCTGCTGTACGGCTCGCGCCTCGCGAAGGCCCTCGGCACGAAGAACGTCTACTCGGCATCGACGCTCGACCAGATGCCCAAGCAGCTGTCGTGCGGGCTGATGTTCGGCCACTGGCTGTCGATCCCGGTGCCCGACATCGAGCGCTGCGATTTCCTGCTGATGCTCGGCGCGAACCCGATGGCCAGCAACGGCAGCCTCTGGACGGTGCCCGATTTCCGCGGCAAGGCGAAGGCGATGCGCGCGCGCGGCGGCATGCTGGTCGTGATCGATCCGCGCCGCAGCGAGACCGCGGCCGTGGCCGATGCGCACCACTTCATCCGCCCCGGCGCCGACGCGTTCCTGCTCGCGGCCATGGTGCACACGCTGTTCGCCGAAGACCTCGTGCGCCTCGGCCGCGTCGGCGAGCACGTCGCCGGCCTCGACGACATGCGGGCCGCCGTGCAGCCTTTCGCGCCGGAGGCGGTGGCCGAGCGCTGCGGCATCGAGGCCGGCACCATCCGCAGCCTCACGCGCACGCTGGCCGCCACCGAGCGCGCCGCCGTGTACGGGCGCGTGGGCACCTGCACGCAGGAGTACGGCACGCTCGCGAGCTGGCTCATCGACGTGCTCAACGTGCTCACCGGCCACCTCGACGAGCCGGGCGGCGCGATGTTCCCGAAGGCGCCGGCCTTCGCCGCGAACACGATGGGCAAGCCGGGCCAGGGCCGCGGCATCATCACGGGCCGCCACGCCAGCCGCGTGAGCGGCGCGCCGGAAGTGTTCGGCGAGCTGCCCGCTACCTGCCTGGCCGAGGAGATCGAGACGCCGGGCCCGGGCCAGGTGCGCGCGCTCGTCACGCTCGCGACGAACCCGGTGCTGTCCGCGCCGAACGGCGAGCGCCTGTCCGCCGCGCTCGACCAGCTCGACTTCATGGTCAGCATCGACATCTACCTCAACGAGACCACGCGCCATGCCGACGTGATCCTGCCCGGCCTCTCGCCGCTGGAGGACAGCCACTACGACTTCGCCTTCCCGATGCTCGCGTGGCGCAACTGCGCGCGCTACAGCGCCGCCCGTGATCGCGACCGACCGGCCGCCCGAATGGCAGACGCTGCTGCGCCTGATCGCCATCGCGAAGGGCCTCGGGGCCGATGCCGACCTGCGCGCACTCGACGACGCCCTCGCCGCCGACGAAGTGCGGCGCCAGGCCGGCCCGGCCGCAGACGCCGTGCTGTCGGCCGTCTCGCGCTGGCAGGGCCCGGAGCGCCTGCTCGAGCTGGCGCTGCGCGCGCGGCCCGTACGGCGACCGCTTCGGCATGAAGCCCGACGGCCTCACGCTCGCGAAGGTGATGGAAGCGGAGAACGGCATCGACCTCGGGCCGCTCTCGCCTCGGGTGCCCGAGCTGCTGCGCACGCCGAGCGGCAGGATCGAGCTGGCGCCGGCGAGCCTGCTCGCCGATCTGCAGCGTGCTGCGCGCCGACCTCGCCCGCCCTGCGCCGGAGATGGTGATGATCGGCCGCCGCCAGGTGCGCAGCAACAACAGCTGGATGCACAACCTGCCGCTGCTCGCCAAGGGGCCCTACCGCTGCACGGCGCTCGTGAACCCGGGCGACGCCGCGCGGCTCGGCCTCGTGGACGGCGGCAACGCGCTCATCCGCAATGGCGGCCGCACGATCGAGGCGCAGGTAGAGCTCACCGACGAGATGATGCCGGGCGTGGTGAGCCTGCCCCACGGCTGGGGCCACGCGCTGCCCGGCAGCCGCCTGCGCGTGGCGGCCGAGCGCCCGGGCGCGAACCTCAACGCCGTGCTCGACGAGACACGGCGCGATCCGCTGTCCGGCAACGCCGTGCTGAACGGCGTGCCGGTGAGCGTGGAGGCAATGGCTGTGGTGGCCGCGAAGTAGCCCCATGGCCCCAGGGATTCGCGCGGCCTCCTAGACTCGGCCGCGTGATCCCTCCCCTTTCCATCCTGGACCTGTCGCCCATCGTCGAGGGCGGCAGCGCGGCCGATTCGCTGCGCAACACGGTCGACCTGGCGCAGCACGCGGAAGCGTGGGGCTACCGCCGCTTCTGGCTGGCCGAGCACCACAACATGGAGGGCGTCGCGAGTTCGGCCACGGCCGTGCTGATCGGCCAGGTGGCCGCCGCCACGCGCACCATGCGCATCGGCTCCGGCGGCGTGATGCTGCCGAATCACGCGCCGCTGGTGATTGCCGAGCAGTTCGGCACCCTGGCCACGCTGTTCCCCGACCGCATCGATCTCGGCCTCGGACGCGCGCCCGGCACCGACCAGCCCACCATGCGCGCGCTGCGCCGGCGCATGGAGGTGCAGGACGACGACTTCCTGCACGACGTGCAGGAGCTGCAGTCCTATCTCGACGACCCGGCCCCGGGCCAGCGGGTGCGGGCCATCCCCGGCATGGGCACCAAGGTCCCGGTGTGGCTGCTCGGCTCCAGCCTGTACGGGGCGCAGGCGGCGGCCCTCCTCGGCCTGCCCTACGCCTTCGCGTCGCACTTCGCGCCGGCGATGCTGATGCAGGCGCTCGAGGTCTACCGGGCGATGTTCCGGCCGTCGCGCCAGCTCGCCCGGCCGCATGCGATGGTGGGCATCAATGTGATCGTTGCGGATACCGATGCGCAGGCCACGCGCCTGTTCACGTCGCTGCAGCTGCGCTTCCTCGGGATGCAGCGCGGCGAGCGGGGGCCGCTGCCGAGGCCGGTGGACAGCCTGGACGGCATCGCCAACGAGATGGAACGCGCGGGCGTGATGCGGGCGCTGTCGATGTCGGCGGTGGGGTCGCCGGCCGCGGTAGCGCGGCGGCTGGAAGAGATGGCCGAAGCGACCCTGGCCGACGAGTTCATCGTGGCTACTGCCGTGCACGACCACGGGGCACGCTTGCGCTCGTACGAGCTGCTGGCTGCATCCGCTCTCCCTCTCCCGCTAGCGGGAGAGGGCCGGGGTGAGGGCGCGGCCTGTCGCAAGGCACCGTCATCGCCCTGCGAACGCAGCGCCCTCACCCCAACCCTCTCCCGCGCCGCGGGAGAGGGAGTCTCAGCCCACCCAGCGCCGCGCGTTCTCGAACATCCGCATCCACGCGCTCGGCGCCGCGGCATCCCCGCCGGTCCAGCTCATCTGCACATTGCGGAACACGCGCTCCGCATGCGGCATCAGCGCCGTGAACCGGCCATCCGCCGTGGTCACCGCCGTCAGCCCTTCCGGACTGCCATTCGGATTGAACGGATAAGCCTCCGTCGGCCGGCCATGATGGTCCACGTACCGCATCACCCGATGCACCGCCCGCGCGTCCCCGCGCTGCGAGAAATCCGCATAGCCCTCGCCGTGCGCCACTGCGATCGGCAGCCGGCTGCCCGCCATGCCGGCGAAGAACACGCTCGGGCTGTCCAGCACCTCCACCATCGACAGCCGCGCCTCGAACTGCTCGCTGCGGTTGCGCGTGAACTTCGGCCACGCCTGCGCGCCGGGAATGATCGGCGCGAGCGCCGCCATCATCTGGCAGCCGTTGCAGACGCCGAGCGCGAAGCTGTCGGTCCGCGCGAAGAAGGCCTCGAACTGCAAGGCCAGCACCGGGTTGAACAGGATCGACCGCGCCCACCCTTCCCCCGCGCCCAGCGTGTCGCCGTAGCTGAAGCCGCCGCACGCGACGAAGCCCTGGAAGTCCGCCAGCTTCGCGCGCCCGGCCTGCAGGTCGGTCATGTGCACGTCGAAGGTGTCGAAGCCGGCCTGCGCCATCGAGTAGGCCATCTCGAGATGGCTGTTCACGCCCTGCTCGCGCAGGATCGCGATTCGGGGCGGCTCAGGGCCAAGGCCGCGCCCTCCCCGCGGGAGAGGGAGTTGCGCCCTCTCCCGCCTGCGAGAGGCTGGGTGAGGGCGCGGCGTCAAAAGTCAGATGCACATGCAACCCGGGGTCATCCTCCGCCCCCGCCGCCTCATGCTCCTGCTCCGCACACACCGGGTTGTCGCGCAGCCGCGCGATGCGCCAGCTCACCTCGTCCCAAGCCTGGTGCAAAGACCGCAGCGGCGCGCTGAACTGGCACTTCGTGTCACGCCAGACCTCCACCACGCCGCGATCGTTGAGCGCACCGACCACATGCGCATGCCGGCTCAGGCCGAGCTCCCGCAGCACGCCCATCACCGCATCGCGCTCGTCGCGCCGCACCTGGATCACGGCGCCGAGCTCCTCGTTGAAGAGCGCCTGCAAGGTGAGCTCGTTGCGGCGCTCGCCCACCTGCGAGGCCCAGTTCTTCGAGTCGCCGAACTCGGCGCGGCTGTCGCCGATGCCGTCGCTCGGCGTCACCAGCATGTCCACGTTCAGGCTCACGCCCACGTGCCCGGCGAACGCCATCTCGCACACCGCCGCCCACAGCCCGCCATCGCTGCGGTCGTGGTAGGCCAGCAGGCGCCCTTCGGCGCGCAGGCGATTGACGGCATCCACCAGCGCCTTCAGGCGAGACGGGTCGTCCAGATCGGGCACCGCATCGCCGAACTGGCCGAGCACCTGCGCGAGCATCGACCCGCCCATCCGGTTGCGCCCGGCGCCGAGGTCGACCACGATCAGCACGGAATCCACCGGCCGGAGCTGCGGCGTCAACGTGGCTCGCACGTCGTCCAGCGTGGCGAACGCGGAGACGATCAGGCTCACCGGCGCCGTCACCTGCCCGCCGTCCCACCGAGTGCGCATCGACAGCGAATCCTTGCCGACCGGCACGCCCAGCCCCAGGGCCGGGCACAGCTCCAGGCCCACGGCCTTCACCGTGTCGTACAGCGCGGCGTCCTCGCCGGGCTCGCCGCAGGCCGCCATCCAGTTGCACGACAGCTTCACGCGAGGCAGCGAAATGGGCGCCGCCAGCAAGTTGGTGATCGCCTCGCCGACCGCCATGCGGCCGGACGCGGGCGCATCGAGCGCGGCCAGCGGCGTGCGCTCGCCCATGGCCATCGCCTCTCCGCGCAAGCCCGCGTAGTCGGCCAGCGTGACCGCGCAGTCGGCCACCGGCACCTGCCACGGGCCCACCATCGGATCGCGATGGCTGAGGCCGCCCACGGTGCGGTCGCCGATCGTCACGAGGAAGCGCTTGGAGGCGACGGTGGGATGGCGCAGCACGTCGAACGCCACCTGCTCCAGGCGCACGCCGGTGAGGATCGAGTGCCGGCGCCTGGCGCGCCACGCGCGACACATCGCGCGTCATCTTCGGCGGCTTGCCGAGCAGCACCTCCATCGGCATGTCGATCGCCCGATCGCCGCCCGGGCCGTCTTCCAGCACCAGCGTCCGGGGCGTCGGTCGCGACGCCCACCACGGCGCAGGGGCAGCGCTCGCGGGCGCACAGCGCCTCGAAAGCGGCGAGCGACTGCGGCGCGATCGCGAGCACATAGCGCTCCTGGCTCTCGTTGCACCACACTTCCTTCGGCGCCAGCCCCGTTTCTTCCAGCGGCACCGCGCGCAGGTCGAAGGTGGCGCCCTTGCC
The DNA here is from genome assembly GCA_963839465.1 of uncultured beta proteobacterium. GTDB lineage: Bacteria > Pseudomonadota > Gammaproteobacteria > Burkholderiales > Burkholderiaceae_C > CAWIVI01. The sequence continues at coordinate 47,414 of CAWIVI010000014.1, read as the reverse complement.
GGCTCCGTCCACGAGTTCCGGGAAGGCATTGCTCAACCCGCCGGCGCCCACGTCGTGGATCGCCAGCACGGGATTCGTCGGGCCCAGGCTCCAGCAGTGGTTGATGACCTCCTGCGCGCGGCGCTGGATCTCCGGGTTGCCGCGCTGCACCGAATCGAAGTCGAGCGCCGCGGTGTTCGTGCCGGCGGCCATCGAGCTGGCGGCGCCGCCGCCCATGCCGATGCGCATGCCCGGCCCGCCGAGCTGCACCAGCAGCGTGCCGGCGGGGAACGGCAGCTTGTGCGTCTGTCCGTCCTCGATCGCGCCCAGGCCGCCGGCGATCATGATCGGCTTGTGGTAGCCCCGCCGCACGCCGTGCACGGTCTGCTCGTACACGCGGAAATAGCCGCCGAGGTTGGGCCGGCCGAACTCGTTGTTGAACGCGGCGCCGCCGAGCGGGCCGTCGATCATGATCTGCAGGGCGCTGGCGATGTGCGAGGGCCGGTCCGACGGCTCGCGCTCCCACGGCTCGCTCGTGCCGGGGAGTTCCAGGTTGCTCACCGAGAAACCGGTGAGGCCGGCCTTCGGGCGCGCGCCGCGCCCGGTGGCGCCCTCGTCACGGATCTCCCCGCCCGCGCCGGTGGCAGCGCCCGGGTGCGGCGAAATGGCCGTCGGGTGGTTGTGCGTCTCCACCTTCATGAGCACGTGGGCCACTCCTTGCCTGGCGACGTACTGCTGGCCGGATCGGAGGGCGCGGGCGGGCGCCGGGCCGCCCCAAGCCGGCCCGCCGCCCCCTTGGGGGGCAGCGAGCGAAGCGAGCGTGGGGGCTTCAGTTCCCCAGCGTTCCACGGGCCCGCCTTCCATCACGGCCGCGTTGTCGTTGTAGGCCACCACGGTGTGCTGGGGCGACTGCCGCTCGGTGTGGCGGATCATCCCGAACATCGAGTGCGGCTGCGCTTCGCCGTCGATCACGAAGTGCGCATTGAATATCTTGTGCCGGCAATGCTCGCTGTTCGCCTGCGCGAACATCATCAGCTCCACGTCGCTCGGGTTGCGCTCGAGCCGGCGGAACGCCTCCACCAGGTAGTCGATCTCGTCGTCGGAAAGCGCGAGGCCGAACTCCGCATTGGCCGCCGCCAGCGCCGCCCGCCCGTGGCCGAGCACGTCCACGTGGGCCATCGGCTTGCCGGGCTGGGCATCGAAGAGGTGCGCCGCGCCGTCGCGCTCGAAGGCCACCGTCTCGGTCATGCGGTCGTGCAGCAGCGCGGCGCAGGCCTGCAGATCGGCGCCGGCCAGGGGCTTCGCGCCGCCCAGCAGACCGGCCTTCGCGGCCAGGCGGTACTCCACGACCCGTTCGACCCGGTGCACCGGCAGCCCGCAGTTGTGCGCGATGTCGGTCGCCTTGCTCGCCCACGGCGAGACCGTGCCGAGGCGCGGCATCACCACCACGAGGCCACCCGAGTCGCTCCCGTCGCCGGGGCCCCAGGGTTCGCCGTAGTCCAGCAGCGCCCGCAGCCGCTCGACGGTGCCCGCATCCGGCCGCGCGTCGCTGGCCACCCAGTGCACATGGCGCGCGCGCACCGATTCGATGCGCGGGTTCAGCCGCTGCAGCCGAGCCAGAAGCGCTTGCGCTCGAAACGAAGACAAGGCGTTGCCGCCTTCGAAACGCATGAGATGCTGGGCAGCAGGCGGCATGGGCTGGCGGCGCGGTGCGTCCCTGCCGGGCGCAGGGCCGTGAAAAACCCGGGATTTTACGGTCGCCTTCATAATTCCCCGCATGACGTTCACGACCAAGAGCGCAGCCGACGTGGAAGGCATGCGCATCGCCGGACGCCTCGCTTCCGAGGTGCTGGACATGCTCACGCCGCATGTCGCGGCCGGGCATCACCACCGACCAGCTCGACCGCATCGCGCACGACCACATCGTGAACGTCCAGGGCGGCGTCCCTGCCCCGCTGAACTACGCGCCCCCGGGCTACACGCCCTACCCGAAGTCGATCTGCACGTCGATCAACCACCAGGTCTGCCACGGCATCCCGAACGACCGCGCGCTGAAGAACGGCGACATCGTCAACATCGACGTCACCGTCATCAAGGACGGCTGGCACGGCGACACGAGCCGCATGTTCATCGTCGGCGAGGGCTCCATCGCCGCCAAGCGCCTGTGCGCCATCACCTACGAGGCCATGTGGAAGGGCATCGTCAAGGTGAAGCCCGGCGCCCGGCTCGGCGACATCGGCCATGCGATCCAGATGTTCGTGGAGCACCAGGGCTACTCGGTGGTGCGCGAGTTCTGCGGCCACGGCATCGGCCGCCAGTTCCACGAAGAGCCGCAGGTGCTGCACTACGGCCGCCCCGGCACGCTCGACGAGCTCTCCCCCGGCATGACCTTCACCATCGAGCCGATGGTCAATGCCGGCCGGCGCGAGATCCGCGAGCTCGGAGACGGCTGGACCATCGTCACGAAAGACCGCTCGCTGTCCGCGCAGTGGGAGCACACCGTGCTCGTCACCGAGACCGGCTACGAAGTGCTCACGCTGTCGGCCGGCAGCCCGCCGCCGCCGGCCTTCGTGACGCCTGCTGCCGCTGTCACCGCCTAGGGCCGCCATGCTGGCCGTCCCGGAACCCGTCTCGACGGACGGCGTCGCGCAGGTCCGCCAGCGCTTTCGCGACGGCAAGGCCCAGCTTCTCGACCACTTCGCCAAGGCCCGCGTCAGCGCGCCTGCCGCGTCGCGCCTCATCAAGGGCCTGGCGCGCCACGTCGACCGCACGCTGTGCCACGTCTGGGCCGCCGCCGGCCTGCCGGACGATGCCGCGCTGGTGGCGGTGGGCGGCTACGGCCGCGGCGAGCTGTTCCCGTACTCCGACGTCGACGTGCTCGTGCTGCTGCCCGGCGACGCCGCCCCGGTGGCCGAGGCGCTGCGGCCGGCGGTGGAGGCCTTCATCACCGCCTGCTGGGACGTGGGCCTCGAGATCGGCTCCTCGGTGCGCACCGTGGACGACTGCGTGGCCGAGGCGCAGCGCGACGTCACGGTGCAGACCGCCATGCTCGAGTCGCGGCTGGTCACCGGCTCCAAGCGCCTCTTCCAGCAGTTCCGCCGCGCCACCGGCGCCGTGATGGACCCGCGCGCCTTCCTGCGCGCGAAGTCGCTCGAGATGCGCCAGCGCCACGTGAAGTACGAGGACACGCCGTACGCGCTCGAGCCCAACTGCAAGGAAAGCCCGGGCGGCCTGCGCGACCTGCAGGTCATCATGTGGGTCGCGCGCGCCGCCGGCCTCGGCAAGACCTGGACCGAGCTCGCGGCCAAGGGGCTGGTGACGCCGTTCGAGGTGAAGCAGCTGCAGCGCAACGAAGGCACGCTGAAGCTCATCCGCGCGCGCCTGCACATGATCGCGCGGCGCCGCGAAGACCGCCTCGTGTTCGACCTGCAGACGGCCGTGGCCGAGAGCTTCGGCTACCGCGGCAGCCGCTCGCACCGGGCGTCCGAGCGGCTCATGCGGCGCTACTACTGGGCCGCGAAGGCGGTGGCGCAGCTCAACCAGATCCTGATGCTCAACATCGAGGAGCGCATCAACGCCGCGGAGCATCCGGCGATGCGGCCGATCGACGAGCGCTTCCTCGACCGCGCCGGCATGCTCGAAGTCGCGAGCGACGATCTCTACGAGCGCTACCCGGAGGCCATCCTCCAGACCTTCCTCGTGTATCAGCAGACCCCGGGCATCAAGGGCCTGTCGGCACGCACGCTGCGCGCGCTGTACAACGCGCGCAACCTGATGGACGCCGAGTTCCGGCGCAGCCCGGCGAACCGCGACACCTTCATGCAGATCCTGCGCGCGCCGCAGGGGCAGACGCACGCGCTGCGCCTGATGAACCAGACGTCGGTGCTCGGCCGCTACCTGTGGGTCTTCCGCCGCATCGTCGGCCAGATGCAGCACGACCTGTTCCACGTCTACACGGTGGACCAGCACATCCTGATGGTGGTGCGCAACGTGCGCCGCTTCTTCATCCCCGAGCATGCGCACGAGTACCCGTTCTGCTCGCAGCTCGCCGCGCGCTTCGACCACCCGTACGTGCTCGTCGTCGCAGCGCTGTTCCACGACGTGGCCAAGGGCCGCGGCGGCGACCACTCCGACCTCGGCGGCAACGAGGTGCGCCGCTTCTGCCGCGACCACGGCGTGCCGGCGCAGGACACCCAGCTCATCGAGTTCCTCGTGCGGCATCACCTCACGATGTCGCGCATGGCGCAGAAGGAAGACCTCTCCGACCCCGACGTCATCGCCAGGTTCGCCGCGCTCGTCGGCGACGAGCGCCGGCTCACGGCGCTGTACCTGCTGACCGTGGCCGACATCCGCGGCACCAGCCCGAAGGTGTGGAACGCCTGGAAGGGCAAGCTGCTGGAAGACCTGTACCGCCTCACGCTGCGCGCGCTCGGCGGCGCCAAGCCCAACCTCGACGCGGAGATCGAGACGCGCAAGATGGAGGCGCGGCACCTGCTGAACCTGCACTCGATGCTGCCGGACACCGAGACGCCGCTGTGGAAGACGCTGGAAGTGAGCTACTTCGCGCGCCACGACGCGGCCGACATCGCCTGGCATGCGCGATCGCTGTGGCGCCACGTGAACACCACCATCCCCGTCGTCCGCGCGCGGCCGTCATCCATCGGCGAAGGGCTGCAGGTGCTGGTCTACGGCCCCGACCGCGAGGATCTCTTCGCGCGCATCTGCGGCTATTTCGACGGCGCGGGCTTCAACATCCAGGACGCCAAGGTCCACACCACGCGCGCCGGCTACGCGCTCGACACGTTCCAGGTGGTGCATCCCGACATGGAGCTCGCTCCCCACGGCGGCCACCGCGACCTCATCTCGCTGGTCGAGACGCAGCTCGTGCAGGCCCTGCAGTCCAGCGGCCCGCTGCCGCCGCCGGCGCGCGGGCGCGTGTCACGCCGCGTGCGCTCGTTCCCGATCACGCCGCGCGTCTCGCTGCGCCCCGACGAGCGCGCGCAGCGCTGGCTGCTCTCGGTGAGCACGAGCGACCGCTCGGGCCTGCTCTACGCCATCGCCCGCGTGCTGGCCGCGCACCGCATCAACCTGCAGCTCGCGAAGATCAGCACGCTCGGCGAACGAGTGGAAGACACCTTCCTCGTCGACGGCCCGGCGCTGCAGCATTCGCGCACGCAGCTGGAGATCGAGAGCGAGCTTCTCGACGCGGTCGCGCCGGTGGCATGAAGATCCGCTCTCCGACGAAGCGGCGCGTCAGCCAGGCTGAGAACGCGCCTCCCGGAGGCCAGCAGCATCGCCGGCGAGCGCCCGCCCTCACCCCTGCCCTCCCCGCGAGCGGGAGAGGGAGTTGCGCGATCAGCCCATGTGCAAGCCGCCGTTGCACGAGAAATCAGCGCCGGTCGTGAACCCCGAATCCTCGCTCACCAGCCAGGCGACGATGGAGCCGATCTCCTCCGGCGTGCCGAGCCGCTTCACGGGAATGGTGGCGACGATCTTCTCCAGCACCTCGGGCTTGATCGCGCGGACCATCTCGGTGCCGATGTAGCCCGGGCTCACGGTGTTCACCGTCACGCCCTTGGCGGCAACTTCCTGCGCCAGCGCCATCGTGAAGCCGTGCATCCCGGCCTTCGCGGCCGAGTAGTTGGTCTGGCCCGCCTGGCCCTTTTCGCCGTTCACCGACGAGATCTGCACGATGCGCCCCCAGCCCTTCTCGACCATGCCCGGCACCACCTGCTTGGTGACGTTGAACATCGAGTTCAGGTTGGTGTCGATCACCGCGTGCCAATCGTCGGGCGTCATCTTCAGGAACATGCGGTCGCGCGTGATGCCGGCGTTGTTCACGAGGATGTCGATCGCGCCGTGCTCGGCCCGGGCCTTGGTGAAGGCCTGCACCGTCGATTCCCAGTCGGCCACGTTCCCCACCGAAGCGTAGAACGTGTAGCCGAGCGCCTTCTGCTCGTCCAGCCACTTCTTGAAATCGCGGCTCGGGCCGCAGCCCGCGATCACCGTATGCCCGTCCTTGTGCAGGCGCTGGCAAATGGACGTGCCGATGCCGCCCATGCCCCCTGTCACGTAAGCCACTTTCTGCGCCATGTCCGGCTCCTTCCTGGTTGAGCGTTCTCGATGATGCGCCCGGGCCGCGCGAGTGCAGCCCGGGCTTACCCGGTTGATGCGCCGATCAGCGCTCGACGGTGAGCGCGACGCCCATGCCGCCGCCGATGCACAGCGAGGCGATGCCCTTGCGCGCGCCGCGGCGCTTCATCTCGTGCAGCAGCGTCACGAGGATGCGGCAGCCTGACGCACCGATCGGGTGCCCGATCGCGATCGCGCCGCCGTTCACGTTGACCTTGCTGGTATCCCAGCCCATCTCCTGGTGCACGGCGCAGGCCTGCGCGGCGAACGCCTCGTTGATCTCGAGCAGGTCGAGGTCGGCCGGCTTCCAGCCGGCGCGCTGCAGCGCGCGCTGGCTCGCGGGCACGGGCCCCATCCCCATGAAGGCCGGGTCGAGCGCGGCGCTGGCGTAGCTGGCGATGCGCGCCAGCGGCTGCAGGCCGAGCTGGTCGGCTTTCTTCGCGCTCATCACCACCACGCCGGCGCCGCCGTCGTTCAGTCCGGACGCGTTGCCCGCGGTCACGCTGCCGCTCTTGTCGAAGGCCGGGCGCAGGCCGGACAGCGCCTCGGCATTCGTCTTGCGGTTGATGAACTCGTCGGCCGAGAAGAGCACCGGATCGCCCTTCCTCTGCGGAATGGCGACCGGCACGATCTCTTCCGTGAAGCGCCCGGCGTCCTGCGCGGCGGCGGCCTTCTGCTGGCTGGCCAGCGCCAGCGCATCCTGCTGCTCGCGCGTGACGCCGTACTTCTTCGCCACGTTCTCGGCCGTGATGCCCATGTGGTACTGGTTGTAGACGTCCCACAGGCCGTCCACGATCATCGTGTCGACCAGCTTCCAGTCGCCCATGCGCTGGCCGTCGCGCGAGTTCGGAAGCGCGTGCGGCGCGAGGCTCATGCTCTCCTGGCCGCCGGCGATCACGATCTCGGCGTCGCCGTCGCGGATGGCCTGCGTGGCCAGCATCACCGCCTTCAGGCCCGAGCCGCACACCTTGTTGATCGTCATCGCCGGGGTCGCCTGCGAGAGGCCGGCCTTGATGACCGACTGGCGCGCCGGGTTCTGCCCGGAGCCCGCTTGCAGCACCTGCCCGAGGATGACCTCGCTCACCTGGTCGGGCTGCAGCCGCGCGCGCTCGAGCAGCGCGCGGATCACGGTGGCGCCGAGTTCCGGCGCCGGGGTCTTGGCGAGCGTGCCGCCGAACTTGCCGACCGCGGTGCGGGCGGCGGCGACGATGACGATGTCGGTGCTCATGGGGTCTCCTTCGAAGGGCGCGGGGGTTCAGGCTTTCTGCTTCACGTAACGGCCAGGCGCGGGCTCGATGGGCTTGTACTTGCGACCGCCCGGGGTACGCGGCGCGGCCACCTGCTTGCCGGCATGCGGGGCCAGCCAGGCCGCCCAGTCGGGCCACCAGCTGCCCGGGTACTCGGTGGCCTTGGCCAACCACTGGTCCGCGCCGGGCGGCAGGGTGTCGGCGATCCAGTAGCTGCGCTTCTTCTTGGCCGGCGGGTTGATCACGCCGGCGATGTGGCCCGACGCACCGAGCACGAAGCGCTTCTTGCCGGACAGCAGCCGCGTGGAGGCATAGGCGGCCGTCCAGGGCACGATGTGGTCCTCGCGCGAGGCGTAGATGTAGGTCGGCAAGTCGAGGTCGCGCAGGTTCACCGGGCTGGCCGCAGACCTGCAGCACGCCGTCCTTGAGCTTGTTCTCGAGGTAGGTGTTGCGCAGGTACCAGCAGAACATCGGCCCGGGCAGGTTGGTGGAGTCACCGTTCCAGTAGAGCAGGTCGAACGGCGGAGGTGTCTCCCCTTTCAGGTAGTTGCCCACGACGTAGTTCCACACGAGGTCGTTGGACCGCAGGAAGCTGAAGGTGGTGGCGAGCTCCTTGCCCTTGAGCAGGCCCGGGCCGGTCGGCGACTGCGGGCCGATCGTCATCTCGCGCATCTGCACCGACGGCTCGTCGATGAAGATATCCAGCACGCCCGTCTGGCTGAAGTCGAGCAGCGTGGTGAGCAGGGTCATGCTCGCCGCCGGATGCTCGCCGCGCGCGGCGAGCGCCGCCAGCGCGGTGGCCAGGATGGTGCCGCCGATGCAGAAGCCGAGCGTGTTCACCTTCTCGCTGCCCGAGATCTCCTGCACCACGCGCAGCGCCTGGATCGGGCCGTGCTCGATGTAGTCGTCCCACGTCTTGTCGGCGAGGGATTCGTCGGGATTGCGCCAGCTCATCACGAACGTGCGGTGCCCCTGCTCGACCGTCCAGCGGATGAAGGAGTTGTCGGGCTGGAGATCGAGGATGTAGTACTTGTTGATGCACGGCGGCACGAAGAGCATGGGCCGCTGGTGCACGGCCGCGCTGAGCGGCTTGTATTCGATGAGCTGGAACAGCTCGTTCTCGAACACCACCGAGCCTTCGGTCGTGGCCACGTTGCGGCCGACCTCGAACACGGTCTCGTCGGTCTGCGAGACGTGGCCTTGCTCGATGTCCTGCAGGAGGTGCGACAGGCCCTGCGCGATGCTCTCGCCGCTCGTCTCGATGGCCTTGCGCTGAGCCTCCGGATTGAGCGCGAGGAAGTTGCTCGGGCTCGCCGCATCGATCCATTGCTGAACGGCGAAGCGGATGCGCTGGCGCGTCTTCTCGTCGCCTTCCACCGACTCGGCCATCTGGAGCAGTGTGCGGGCGTTGAGCAGGTAGACCTGCGCGGTGAGCGCGGCGGCCGGGTTCTCGACCCATTCGCTGGCGGAGAAGCGGCGGTCGGGCAGCGCGGCCTGGGTGTCCTTCGGATCGGCTCGCATGCGCTCGACGGCATCGTTCCAGATCTGCGTGGCCTGCTGCAGGTAGTCGGCCTGCAGCTTGGACAGTGCCGGCATCGGCAGGCTCAGTTGGGCGAGCGAACTGAACGCCTCGCCGACGGCCGCACCGAACGCCTGCGCGCCGTTGCCCGCCAGCACGGGCACAGGGGTAGGCTTGCGCATGAACGTGTCTCCTGACTCGTCGGAATCCGTGAACTTCGTCACGATAGGTCGATCGACTTACCGCATCATGACAGTCCGTTTCGCTTACCTGGAATACGTTGAACAACGTAGGCGGGGCCGCTGGATGCACCTCGTCCTGATCGCGTGGGGGTACGTGGTCGTGATGATGGCGCTCGCAGAGGCGGTGTCGCCGAATGGCACTGTGCTCAACGCGCTCTTCACGCTGCTGTTGTACGGGGCGCTGCCGTTGTGGATCCTGCTCTACATCATGGGAACGCCGGCGCGGCGCGAAGCGCGGCGCCGGCGCGAGGCGGCCGAGCAGGCCTCAGCGGCGGATCCAGACGCTGGCGGCGAGCCGACCGGTGACGCCGTCGCGCCGGAACGAAAAGAACCGTGACGCGTCCTCCACCGTGCACCAACGGCCGCCGGCGACGCGCCGGACGCCGGCCGCATGCAAGCGGTCGCGTGCCGAGCCGCGGCAGGTTCGCGAGCCACCGCAGGGCGCCGTCCGGGCGCGGCCGGGTGATGAAGCGCTCCGGATCGGCTGCCATCCAGCGCCCCGCCGAACGCCTGCACCACTTCCGCGCCCACCTCGAAGCGGCGCGGGCCGATGCAGGGGCCGAGCCACGCGGCCACCTCGCCCGGCTCGCACGCGGCGGCCTCGCACAAGGCGCGCAGCGCCGCCTCCACCACGCCGCCCGCCAGCCCGCGCCAGCCCGCGTGGGCGGCGCCGACGCCGCGGCCGCCGGGTGCCGCCAGCAGCACGGGCATGCAGTCGGCCACGAGCACCGTGCAGGCGATGCCGGGCTCGGTGGTGACGGCGGCGTCGGCCTCCGCCGGCTCGGCCCCGACGCCGCACTCGCCCGCGGCCCGGAACACCGCGCTGCCATGCACCTGCCGAAGGTAGACCGGCCGGGCGCCGATCTCGCGTTGCCATCGCGCGCGGTTCTCGAGCACCGCCTCGGCGGCGTCGCCGACGTGCTCGCCCAGGTTGAGCGTGTCGTAGGGCGCCACGCTGACGCCGCCGGTGCGCTCGCTCATCGCGGCGCCCACGCGCTCGCCGGCGTCCCAGTCAGGCCGCATCCGGGCACTTCGACGGTTGCGTGGCGTCGAACGCGGGCAGCGCCATGCAGGCCTCGAACACCCGCATCACGGTCGGCACGTGGTCGAGCCGGCACTCGAAGCGCTGGGCGTTGAAGATCTGCGGCACGAGCGTCACGTCGGCCAGCGTCGGCGTGTCGCCGTGGCAGAAGCGCCCGGTGGCGCGGATCCGGCGAGTTGACGCTCCACCGCCTCCAGCCCGGTCTCCACCCAATGGCGATACCAGCGGTTCTTGTCGTCCTCGCTCACCTTCATCTCGTGCACGAGGTAGCGCAGCACCCGCAGATTGTTCAGCGGGTGGATCTCGCAGGCGATGTCCTGCGCCAGCGCGCGCACGCGGGCGCGGCCGATCGCGTCGCGCGGCAGGATCGGAGGCTCGGGGTGCGTCTCGTCGAGGTATTCGCAGATCGCCATCGACTGCGTGAGCAGCGCGTCACCGTCCTTCAGCAGCGGCACCAGGCGGGAGGCCGAGACGGCGCTGTACGACTCCGAGAACTGCTCGTTCTTCGTGAGGTGCACCGGCCGGTAGGTGTACTCCAGGCCCTTCAGCGCGAGCGCGATGCGCACGCGGTACGAAGCAGACGAGCGGAAGTAGTTGAAGAGTTCCATCGCGCGACCCTCCTCAGTTCGACGCGGCGTGAAGCGGGCCCGGAAACACCAAATCCATCTCGTTCTCCAGTGAAGTCGTGCGATGACGCCACTGTAAACTTCCCGCTCCATGCTTCTGTCCGAGCGCGCCCGCATTCGTTTCTGCCGCGATTGCGGCCACGAGGTGCGCTACACGATCCCCGACGATGACAACCGCGAGCGCGCGGTGTGTCCGTCGTGCGGCGCGATCCACTACGAGAATCCGCTGAACGTCGTCGGCACGGTGCCCGCCTGGGGCGACCAGGTGCTGCTGTGCCGGCGCGCCATCGAGCCGCGCCGCGGCTACTGGACGCTGCCGGCCGGCTTCCTCGAGCTCGGCGAGTCCACGTCGGCCGGCGCCGTGCGCGAGACCGACGAGGAGGCCGGCGCCCGCATCGAGCTGGGCGCCCTCTTCTCGGTGCTCAACGTCGTGCGGGTGGGCCAGGTCCACCTCTTCTACCTGGCCACGCTGCGCGACACCGAGTTCGCGCCGGGGCCGGAGTCGCTGGAGGCGCGGCTGTTCGCCGAGCACGAGGTGCCGTGGGACGAGATTGCCTTCCGAACCGTGAAGGAAACACTCCATCGGTACTTCGAAGACCGGCGGCGGGGTGAATTCGGCGTCCATTGCGCCGATATCGCCTGAGCTCATGAGCACCACTTCCCCACCACCGCCCGACAGTCGGGTGCCGCTCCGGTCGTGCGCCTGCGCGAGGACCTGCTGCAGCCCGACCCCCTGCTCGACTGCCTGGTCGAGGTGTGCCGCTTGCACGGCCAGGGAGCGTCGCGTGCGTCGCTGTAGGCGGGCCTGCCGCTGGTGGACGGCCGCCTGAGCCGGAGCAGCGCTTCGTCTACCGCGACGTGCTGGCGGCCGCCGCGCTCGTGAACCTGTTCGCCCTCGCGCTGCCGATGTTCTCGATGAACGTCTACGACCGCGTGGTGCCCAACAACGCCGTCGAGACGCTGTGGGCGCTGGCGATCGGCGTCGTGCTCGTGTTGGCGGCCGATTTTTTCCTGCGCACGCTGCGCGGGCGCTTCGTCGACGAGGCCAGCGCGCGCATCGACGTGCAGCTCTCGGCCACGCTGATGGAGAAGATGCTCGGCATGCGGCTGGAGCACCGGCCCGAGTCGGTGGGTTCGTTCGCGGCCAACCTGCGCGGCTTCGAGCAGGTGCGCGACTTCATCGCATGGTCCACCGCTGCGTGCCTTGGCCGAGGGCTCGTCGTTCCAGCCCCCGACGGCGAGCGACCCTGAAGACCGCCGCGCAGTGGACGAGGAGCGCCGCCTCTACGAGGCCAGGCACTCGGAGCTTTCCACGATGCTGTCCATCAACCGGCAGCAGCTCGCGCAGCGCCAGCAGGAGCTGCACGAGATGCAGGCTCGGCGCGATTCCGCGCAGCGCTCGCTGGAGCTCTCGCAGCAGGAACTCGCGCAGACGCGCCCGCTGCTCGCCTCCGGCGCCGTGTTCAGCGTCGACATCCTTCGCCTGGAGCGCGATGTGTCGAAGTCGCGCGGCGACTTCGAGCAGGCCGGCGCCCAGATCGCGCGCGTGCAGGCCTCCATCGGCGAAGCCCAGCGCAAGATCCAGGAGACCGAGCTCACCTTCCGCAACGAGGCCCGGCGCGACCTGGCCGAGGTGTCTGGCAAGCTGAACGCGCTCAACGAGGGTGCGGTGGCGCTGGCCGACAAGGTCGACAAGGCGCGCGTCACCAGCCCCGTGCGCGGCCGCGTGCAGCGGCTGCTGGCCAACACCGTGGGCGGCGTCGTGCAGCCAGGCAAGGACATCGTGGAGATCGTGCCGCTGGACGACAGCCTGGTGCTCGAGGCGCGCATCGCACCGAAGGACATCGCCTTCATCCGGCCCGGCCAGAGCGCCATGGTCAAGTTCAGCGCCTGCGACTTCTCCATCTACGGCGGGCTGGAGGCGCTGGTGGACAACATCAGCCCCGACACCACCGTCGACGAGCGCGGCAACGCGTTCTACCTGGTGCGCGTGCACACCACGAAGCCGGGCTTCGGCGAGAAGCTGCCGATCATCCCGGGCATGACGGCCGAGGTGGACGTGCTCACGGGCAACAAGACCGTGCTCTCGTACCTGCTCAAGCCGGTGCTGAAGATCCAGTCGCACGCGCTGCGCGAACGCTGAGAACGCGCGAGCCCCCTGTCTGCCGGGGCGGCTGGTCGATCACGAAGACAACCGTTCGGTGACGACCTTCACGGTCGGCTCCCGCCGCGCTGCGCCATGGGCACGCCCCGCCGATATCCTCGTATCGGTTTCAAAACGTAAAGGACGGGTCAGTCCATGCCGACCCTCGCAAAGACCGCCATCGGGACCGTGACGGCCCTTTGGGGCGTCGCCTTGATCAAGCAACAGGACGGCACGCTGCGCCCGCTGAAGGTCGGCGATGCGATACGCCAGGGCGACGTGATCCTCACGGACCAGGAAGGCATCGTGCAGATCAACGGCCTGGACGGCACGACGCGCGTCGCGCGCGCCGACACGCCGCTCGATCGCGTGATCGAGGCGGTGGAGAGCGGCCAGGACGCTCCGGGGGCCGGCGCGGGCGGCAGCGATGCGGGCAGCATGCAGGAAGGCTTCCGCGTCGCTCGCATCAGCGAACCGCTGTCGGACCTGGAGCTGCGCGGTGCGCTGGACGCGGCGTCGCGAGGGGCGGGAGGGCCGGTGACGCAGATGGACGGGGCTTCGTCGGCACGGGTCGATGAGGGACCGCAAGCGCCGCCGGCGTCGGGGCAGCAGCCGCAGCCGCAGCCGCAGCCGCAACCGAAACCGCAACCGCAACCGCAACCGCAGCCACACCCCGACCCCAAGCCGCAGAACCAATCTCCCGTCGCGCAGGCGGCCACGGTCACGGTGCACGAGGACATGCCGAACATGCAGTCCGCCGTCGCCGCGAGCGATCCGGACGCGAACGATGCCGTCGAGGTCGTCGGGGTCGCCGTCGGCATGCAGCCGGCCGATTCCTGCCACGTCGGCGTTCCCATCGCAGGGGTGTGGGGCACGCTCACGCTGCACGCGGACGGCAGCTATGCCTACGCGCCGCTGCCGGCCGCGCAGCAGCTCGTCATCGGCCAGACGGTGGACGACGTGTTCACCTACACGGTCGCCGACAGCACCGGCGCGACCGCCGCCGCGACGCTGACGGTGCACGTCGTCGGCGCCGACGATCCGGCGGTGATCGCCGGCGGCATCGGCGGTGCCGTGACCGAGGACGGCGTGACGCTCGCAACAGGCCGACTCACCGTCTCCGACCCGGACTCCCCCCAGGCCGCCATCGTCCCGGCGCAGTTCGCCGGCGGCTACGGCAGCTTCGCGATCGCCGCCGACGGCACCTGGACCTACACCCTCGACAATGGCGCGCCGGTGGTCCAGAGCCTGCGCGAGGGCCAGACCACGATCGAAACCTTCAGCGTCGCGAGCGCGGACGGCACCTCGCGCACGGTGAGCATCACGGTGCACGGCGCCGACGACGTGCCGGTGATCGGCAGCGGCAGCGGCGAAGTCACCGAGGACCTCGGCGTCGACCTCGCCGGCCATCTCGTCGCCGGCGGCACGCTGCCGATCGTCGACGCCGATGCCGGCGAGAGCAGCTTCGAGCCGCAGTCCACTTCCGGCCTGTACGGCACGTTCGTGCTCGCCGCCGGCGGTGCCTGGACCTACCGCGCCGTGAACGCGCAGGACGCGATCCAATCGCTGCGCGCCGGCCAGTCGCTCACCGAGGCCTTTCCGGTGCTCTCGTCCGACGGCACGATGGCCACGGTCGGCATCACGATCCACGGCGCCAACGACGCGCCGGCGGCCGTGGCGACGAGCTTCTCGGTGCTGGAGGACGCGCCGATCGTCACCGGCGCCGTCGTCTCGGCCGACCCTGATGCCGGCGCCACACTCGGCTACGAGGTGGATACGGTCCCGCCGGCCGGCCTCGCCTTCAACAGCAACGGCAGCTACGGCTTCGACCCGTCGCATGCCGCCTACCAGGCGCTCGGCGTCGGCCAGTCGGTCGTGCTGTCGGTGCCATACACCGTCACCGACGAGCACGGCGCTGCCGCCTTCGGCACGTTGTCGATCACGGTGGTCGGCACGAACGACGCTCCGGCGGCGCAAGCGGCCAGCTTCGCCATCGCGAAAGGCTCGCCGGAGATCGCGGGCGCGGTCAGCGCCACCGACGTCGACGCCAACGCCACGCTCTCGTTCGCGCTCGACGGCCCGGCCCCGGCGGGCCTCGCTTTCAACGCCGACGGCACCTACGGCTTCGACCCGACCCACGCCGCCTACCAGGCGCTCGGCGCCGGCCAGTCGATGGTGCTCAGCGTCCCCTACACCGTGATCGACGACCAGGGTGCGACGTCAGGCGCCGTGCTTGCGATCACCGTCACCGGCACCAACTTCGCCCCCATCGTGGCGTCCGCCGCGATCAGCCTGTCGAAAGAAGGGCTCGGCGCAGCCAACGCCGACTCGATGGGCGCCCCGGACAGCACGAACGCAGCCAGCGCAAGCGGCACGCTGCTGCGCCGCGGTCGACCAGGTCATCACGCTGCACAACGTCGACCTGGTGGGCGGCCTCGGCACCGATGCCGACGTGATCAGCGACCTCATCACGCGCGGCAAGCTGCTCACTGAACCGGTGGCTTGAACGCGGCGCTGGCCCACGGACCGGTGACGGCGTCGACGCCGCAGGCCCACAGGGTCTCGACATCGGCGCCGTCGCGCACTCCCTCGGCCTGCACCTGCATCGACAGCGCGTGCAGCAGCGCAGCGGAGGTCTTCACGAAATCGCGCACGGCGCCGTTGCCGCAGACCCCTGCGCACAACGCCGCCTCGAGCTTCACGTAGTCCAACCCGAGCTCGTACAGGCGCTCGATCTGCACCAGCCGCTCTCCGGCGTGCTCCAGCCCGATGCGCACGCCCAGCGGGCGCAGCAGCCGACCGAACTCCTGCACCACCTCGAAGCGCTCGAGCGCGGCGCTCTCGTTGACCTCCAGCCACAAGCTGCGTGCGAGCTGCGGGGTCTCCTGCAGCATCAGCCGCAAGTGGCCCGCGAACGCTGCCTCGGCGAGCGATGCGGTGGCGATGTTCACGCCGCGCGGCCGCCCATCGGCCGCAATGGCGGACAGCGCGAGCCGCACCGCGTGGCTGTCCACCTGCGCCGTGAGGCGCGATCGCACGGCCAGCGGCAGCCAGCGCGCAGCCGCGTCGTATGCGCCGCCGAGGTCGAGCTGCATGCGCAACGGGCACTCCAGGTGGGACAGCCCGCCTTGCCGGTCGACCACCGGATACTCCACCAGCCGTGTCCGCCCTTCGGCCAGGGCGGCCAGGATGTGCGTGCGCCAGGCGCGCTCGCCCCGGCCCGCGCCGCCCGGCGCCGCCTCGCTCACGACCTCCACCGCGAACGGCCCGCGGCTCTCGGCGCGAGCGAGCGCCAGGTCGGCCTGCGACATCGCGGTGCCGATCGTCGCATCGCGCGGCACCGACACCGCGCCCAGGTGCAAGTGCACCGTCGGGCCGATGGCCGACAAGCTCAGCCGCAGCGCGTTGGCGATGGACGCGGCCGTCTCGGACGCCATCTCGGCATACGGCAGGCACAGCGCGAAGTCCGATCCGTTGAGGCGGCCGACGAAGCAGTCGGGCGCGCGCTCGGGGTAGGCCTGCAGCGCACGGGCGATTGCCGTGAGCGCCCGATCCGTGGTCTCTCGCCCCAGGCTCATGTTCAATCCCGGCACGTCGGCGAGCCGCACGAGCACGATCGCGCCGCCCTCGGC
Organism: uncultured beta proteobacterium; assembly: GCA_963839465.1. Lineage (GTDB taxonomy): Bacteria > Pseudomonadota > Gammaproteobacteria > Burkholderiales > Burkholderiaceae_C > CAWIVI01. The sequence goes on along the minus strand of CAWIVI010000014.1, from coordinate 30,852 downwards.
GCCGTCCTCCCGGGCGGCCAGGGCGGCCAACCGCTCCATGAAGTACGTGCGGTGCGCCACGCCGGTCAGCGGATCGGCATGGGCCTGGCGGCGCAGCGTCTCGACTTGCGTGGCCTGCGACTCGAACAGCACGCGCACGCGCTGCACCATCGCGTTCATGGCCGTGGTGAGCCGTGAAAGCTCCGGCACGCGCGATTCCTCGATCGACACGTAGCGGCCTTCCACGAGGGCCTGCGCCTGCGCCACCGCGGCATCCAGCGGCCGGCGGATGCGCTGCACCACGGCCCCGCCCAGCAGCACGGCCCCCACCGCGACCAGCACCATCCAGCCCGCGTCCTGCAGCACCGCACTCCACAGCTCGTCGTGCGCGTAGGAGGTGTGGCTCACCACCTCCACGCGCCCGAGAGCGCGCCAGCCGTCGGAAACCTGGGCCAGGCCGGGCTCCGAGGCGATCGGCATCACCCTCACGAACCACGCCGGCGCCTCCATCGGCGCGGTGTCGGCATGGCGTTCGAAGGCGACCGTGCCGTCGGTGCGCACGAGGCGAATGCTGCGATAGAAGCCGGTGTCGAACTGCGCCGCCATGGCGAGCTCCATCAGGCGCTGGTCGCCGGCCTGCTGCGACAGCGCGAGCGCCAGCGCGTGAGCGTTGTCGCTGTTCTTCACGCGGATCTGCGTCTGCAGGGACTCGCGCGCCGACACCAGATGCACGGCCATGCTGCCGGTCACCGCGAGCAGCACCACGGCGAGCAGCAACAGCCGGATCTGGCGAATCAGCGACATCGTCCCTCCAACGAACACCGCAGTGCGCCCAGTGTCCCACGGCCCCGTCCAAGGTCCTGCGCGCGATCCGGCTCCGCCGGTCCGCAGCAAGGGCCCCTTTGGGGGGCAGCGACGAGAGGAGCCTGGGGTCCTCATTTCCACAGGAAACCCTCGTCGCGGGCTTTCCCCAGCACCTCGCGCCAGCGCGAGAGGCGCGACAGCGGCTCGCCCGCCTGCCGGACGCCCACCCCCTCCCACAGGCCCTCGCTGTTGAAGCTGAACACCGGCGTGAGGTCCGGACGGCGCGATGCGGGACGCACGTCGTTCACCAGGTTGTCCAAAATCAGCGGCTCGGCGTCCGGCGCGGCATAGTACGCGAGCACCATGTGGGCCTGGGTCGGCCCGCCCGCCGCGCCGAGTTGCGCGCGCACGTACACCATGCGCAGCCGCTCCAGCGGCGTGCCGGCGGCCAGCAGGCTGAAGTACTTGCTGATCGCATAGTCCTCGCAGTCGCCCTCGCCCTTCTGCATCGCCTCGAGCGGGCTGGCCCAGTAGTCGACCTGGCCCCAGGCCTCGATGTCGTCGCGAAAGAGGATGCGCCGGTTGAAGAAGCCGTTGATGGTCGTGAGCCGCGTGCGCTCGTCCATGTCGGACAGCTGGCGCAGCAGCGGCTGCAAGATCTGCATCCCGGCCACCGCGCGCGGGCCATGCCGCTTGGCCGCTGCACTCATGCGGTCGCCGTCCCACGCGCGCGAAGGCGCGAGGGCGACGAGCATCAGCAGGACCAGAGCGGCGATTTTTTGCACGGGCGCGGTGAGGGCAGGACCGGGCGCGGGGCCCCGGCTTCGATTGTTGTTTCGTCATCATCGTGTTCGCACCAGAGACACGACATCCCCGTGAAATACTCGTCGCCGCGTGCGGAAGGCCGCGGTTTCAGTGGTGTCGGCGCACCTGGACTCCGCGTCGCCTACACAAATGGATACAGGCGTCGACATGCTTCCTTCCACCGTTTCGCGGCTTGCCGCATGTGTCCTCCTTCTCGTGGGCACGCAGGCGTGGAAGCCCCCGCGCCCCTGCCTGGCGCCGCGCTGCCGTCCAGCGTCGGCGAGGCGATGACGCTGGCCCTGCGCGACAACGCCGCCGTGAGCGCCGGCATCGAAAACCTGCGCGCCGTGCGCTCGGGCGTCAGCCTGGCCCGCAGCGCCTACCAGCCGATCGTCGAGGCGCGCGTGCGGGCCGGAGGCGGCCGCAACGTCGACGGCGTGCTCGACCAGAAGCGCGACGTCACCGGCGAGATCGTGATGAGCTGGAACCTGTTCAACGGCGGCGGCGACGTTGCGCGCGTGCGCCAGGGCGCCGACCTTGTGAACCAGGCCGCCGACCTGCGCGACCTCGCCTGCCGTGACGTGCGCCAGATTGCCTCCATCGCCTACAACGACACAAGCAACTACGCCGAGCAGATCGCCGCCCTGGAACGCAATGTCGTGTCCATCGAGAAGGCGCGCGACGCCTACCGCCAGCAATTCGACATCGGCCAGCGCAGCCTGCTCGACCTGCTCAACTCCGAGAACGAGCTCTACACCGCGCCGCGCGCAGCAGATGCTGCGCGCTTCGCCGCGCTAGCTACCGCCGCTGCGGCGGCACGTCCGTGCACGTGCCGTGGGCGATCTCCGCGGCCATGCCGATGGATTCGCCGAGCGTCGGATGCGGGTGGATCGTCTTGCCGATGTCCACCTCGTCGGCGCCCATCTCGATGGCCAGTGCCACCTCGCTGATGAGGTCGCCCGCGTGCGTGCCGACGATGCCGCCGCCGACGATGCGATGGGTCTGCTCGTCGAACAGCAGCTTCGTGAAGCCTTCGTCACGGCCGTTCGCGATGGCCCGGCCGGATGCCGTCCACGGGAACAGACCCTTCTTCAGCTTCACGCCTTTCGCCTTCGCCTCGTCCTCGGTAAGGCCCACCCACGCGATCTCCGGATCGGTGTAGGCCACGCTCGGGATCACGCGCGCATCGAACGCCGCCTTCTGGCCGGCGGCCACCTCCGCCGCCACGTGCGCCTCGTGCACCGCCTTGTGGGCCAGCATCGGCTGGCCGACGACGTCGCCGATGGCGAAGATGTGCGGCACGTTGGTGCGCATCTGCAGGTCGACCGGGATGAAGCCGCGGTCGTTCACAACCACCCCGGCCTTCTCGGCGCCGATCTTGCGTCCGTTCGGGCTGCGCCCCACCGCCTGCAGGACGAGGTCGTACACCTGCGGCTCCTTCGGCGCGCCCTCGCCTTCGAAGCGCACGAGGATGCCGTCCTTCGTGGCCTCCGCGCCGACGGTCTTCGTCTTCAGCATGACGTTGTCGAAGCGCGGCGCGTTCATCTTCTGCCACACGCGCACGAGGTCGCGGTCGGCCCCCGGCATCAGGCCGTCGAGCATCTCCACCACGTCGAGCCGCGCACCCAGCGTCGAGTAGACCGTGCCCATCTCCAGCCCGATGATCCCGCCGCCCACCACGAGCAGCCGCTTCGGCCGCTCGCGCAGCTCCAGCGCCCCGGTGGAGTCGACCACTCGCGGGTCGTCCGGCAGGAACGGAAGCCGCACGGCCTGCGAGCCGGCGGCGATGATGCAGTGCTTGAACCGGATCGTCTGCGACTTGCCGGTCTTCTCCTGGCCGGCGCCGTCGGTCGTCTCGACCTTCACGTGGTGCGGATCGGCGAACGTGCCGTAGCCGCGAACGACCGTCACCTTGCGCATCTTCGCCATCGCGGCCAGGCCGCCGGTGAGCTTGCCGACCACCTTGTTCTTGTAGCCCAGCAGCTTGGCCAGGTCGATCTTCGGCTCGCCGAAGTCGACGCCGAGATCGGCGAAGTGCCGTGCCTCGTCCATCACGCCGGCCACGTGCAGCAGGGCCTTGGAAGGGATGCACCCGACGTTCAGGCACACGCCGCCCAGCGTCGCGTAGCGCTCGACGAGCACGGTCTTCATGCCGAGGTCCGCCGAGCGGAACGCCGCCGAGTACCCGCCCGGCCCGGCCCCGAGCACGAGCACATCGCACTCGACGTCCGCCCCGCCGGCATAGCTCGCCGCAGCCGGCGCCGCCGGGCTGCCTTGGCCCCCTCTCCCGCCGAGGCGGGAGAGGGCTGGGGTGAGGGCGCGGCCTTCGCGGCACTCGAACCCTCCAGCACCAGCAGCACCGACCCCTCGTTCACCTTGTCGCCGAGCTTGATCTTCAGCTCCTTCACCACGCCGGCGTGCGACGACGGAATCTCCATCGACGCCTTGTCGCTCTCCACGGTGACGAGCCCCTGCTCGGCCTTGACGGCATCGCCCTCCTTCACGAGGAGCTCGATCACCGCCACGTCCTTGAAGTCGCCGATGTCCGGCACTTTCACTTCGATCAGCGCCATGTCGGCTCCATCGTTCAGCCTTTCAGCTTCATCGTGTGGACGTTGATCGGCCCCCACGAGTTCTTGTCGAATTCACACCCCGCGCGAACGCCGGCCTCGGCCACTTCCTGAGCGGTCTTGATGCGGTCGAAGCTCGCGTACATCGCCCCGAGCGCGAAGGCCCGTCCCGAGCCGATGGCCCAGAAGCGGTCGAACTGGAACACCTCACGGTACGAATACACCCCGTAGATGCCGGACGTGTTCGCCACCAGCACCGTGAACTGGCTGCTCTCGTAGGGGTCCGCGTCCTCCTCCTTCGTGTTCAGGAAGAACGTGTCCTTCAGCTTCGGATGCAGGCGCAGGAAGGTGTCGAACACCTCGTCGCGCGAGTGCAGCCGCAGGTCCTCCGGCGGCAGCGACGCGAGCGCCTTGCGCAGCACCGGGAAGTGAGCCGTCGTGCCCGACATCCCGATCCACGAGTCGCCGACCAGGAACAGCTTGTCGTTCGCCTCGTAGCCGTGCTGCAGACGCGTGTCCCCGAACGTCACCAGCGTGTCGGCCGCGATGGCCACCTGCGCTGCCCTTTCGCGCCACGGCCACGGTCGTCAAAGCGGCCTCCGCCGGGCCGCCCCAAGGAGGACCGAGCCCCCTCGGCGGGCAGCGAACGATAGTGAGCGTGAGGGCTCACAGCATCACCCTCCGGAAGTCGGCCAGCACGGTGGCGAGGTACGTGTTGAACCGCGCTGCCGACGCGCCGTCGATCACCCGGTGGTCCCAGCTCAACGACAGCGGCAGGATGAGCCGCGGCGTGAACTGCTTGCCGTCCCACACCGGCCGCATCGTCGAGCGGCACACGCCGAGGATGGCGACCTCGGGCGCATTGATGATCGGCGTGAAGTAGGTGCCGCCGATGCCGCCGAGCGACGAGATCGAGAAGCAGCCGCCGGTCATGTCGGCCGGCCCGAGCTTGCCGTCGCGCGCCTTCGCGGCCAGTTCGCCCATCTCCTTGGCGATGGCGAACAGGCCTTTCTTGTCCGCGTCTCGGATCACCGGCACGACGAGCCCGTTGGGCGTGTCGGCCGCGAAGCCGATATGGAAGTAGCTCTTCAGCACCTGCGTCTCGCCGTCGAGCGACGAATTGAAGTCGGGGAACTTCTTCAGCGCCGCGACGCAGGCCTTGATCAGGAACGCGAGCATCGTCACCTTCGCGCCGCTCTTCTCGTTCTCCTTGTTGAGCTGGACGCGGAAGGCCTCCAGGTCGGTGATGTCCGCGTCTTCGTGGTTCGTGACGTGCGGGATCATCACCCAGTTGCGATGCAGGTTCGCGCCCGAGATCTTCTTGATGCGGGAGAGATCGCGCCGCTCGACCGGCCCGAACTTCGTGAAGTCGACCTGCGGCCACGGCAGCAGCCCCGGCAGCCCCGCCCCGCCGCCGGCCGGCGCCTTGGCCGCTGCCGCCCGCGTCTGCGGGTGTCGCCGGACATCACGCCCTTGACGAAGCCCTGCACGTCTTCCTGCGTGATGCGGCCCTTCGGCCCGCTGCCCTTCACCTCGTCCAGCGGCACGCCCAGCTCGCGCGCGAAGCGCCGCACCGAAGGCGACGCATGCGGCAGGCTGCCGGACGGCGCCTTCGGCTCGTGCGCCGGCATCGCCCTGGCTCCCTCTCCCGCCGGGGCGGGAGAGGGTTGGGGTGAGGGTGGCGGAGCCGCCGCCGAGGGAGCCGCCGCCGGCGCAGCCGCCTTCGCCGCACCCCCCGCGCCTTCGACCACCGCCACGACCGATCCCTGCGACACCTTGTCGCCGACCTTGACCTTCACCTCCTTCACCACGCCGGCGTGCGACGACGGAATTTCCATCGAGGCCTTGTCGCTCTCGACGGTGATCAGGCTCTGCTCGGCCTTGATCGTGTCGCCCGGCTTGATCAGCACCTCGATGACGGCCACCGAGTCGAAGTCGCCGATGTCGGGCACCTTCACTTCGACCGCCCCGCCCTCACCCCGGCCCTCTCCCGCCGGGGCGCGGAGAGGGTGAAGGCTGGGCTCCCTCTCCCGCCGGGGCGGGAGAGGGCTGGGGTGAGGGCGCGGCCTGCACCCCCTTCTGAGGCCTCGACCAAGGCCAGCATCGACCCCTCGCTCACCTTGTCCCCGAGCTTGACCCGCAGCTCCTTCAGCACGCCGCCGTGCGAGGACGGGATCTCCATCGAGGCCTTGTCGCTCTCCACCGTGACCAGCGACTGCTCCGCCTTCACCGTGTCGCCCGGCTTCACCAGCAGCTCGATCACCTCCACGTCCTTGAAGTCGCCGATGTCGGGCACCTTCACTTCCACCAATGCCATGGTGTTCTCCGTTCTTGTTCCGGCTCAGGCGTAGAGCGGGTTGATCTTGTCGGTCTTGATCGCGTACTTCTTGATCGCCTCCGCCACCTTCGCTGCCGGCACCGCGCCCTCGTCGGCCAGCGCCTTCAGCGCCGCGACGACGATGTAGTGGCGGTTGACCTCGAAGTGCTCGCGCAGCTTGCTGCGGAAGTCGCTGCGCCCGAAGCCGTCGGTGCCCAGCACCACGTACGCGCGGCCCTTCGGGATGAACGCGCGGATCTGGTCGGCGTAGTTCTTCATGTAGTCGGTGGAGGCAACGACCGGGCCGGCGTGCTTGGCCAGCTGCTGGCGACGAACGGCACGCGCGCCTTCTCGGTCGGGTGCAGCAGGTTCCAGCGCTCGCAATCCTGCCCGTCGCGGGCCAGCTCGTTGAAGCTCGGGCAGCTCCAGACGCTGGCCGCCACGCCCCAGTCGGCCTCGAGCAGCTTCTTCGCCTCCATGCTCTCGCGCAGGATGGTGCCCGAGCCCAGCAGGTTGACGCGCGGCGTCTTCTTCGCGCCCTCCTCCAGCAGGTACATGCCCTTGATGATCTGCTCCTCCGTGCCGGCCTTCAGGCCCGGCATCGGATAGTTCTCGTTGAGCAGCGTGAGGTAGTAGAAGACGTTGTCCTGCTTCTCGACCATGCGCTTCAGGCCGTGGTGCATGATCACCGCCACTTCGTGCGCGAAGGTCGGGTCGTAGCTGATGCAGTTCGGGATCGTGCCGGCCAGGATGTGGCTGTGCCCGTCCTCGTGCTGCAGGCCCTCGCCGTTCAGCGTGGTGCGCCCGGAGGTGCCGCCCAGCAGGAAGCCGCGCGCCTGCATGTCGCCCGCGGCCCAGGCCAGGTCGCCGATGCGCTGGAAGCCGAACATCGAGTAGTACACGTAGAACGGCACCATGATGCGGTTGTTCGTGGAGTACGACGTGGCCGCGGCGATCCAGCTGCACATGCCGCCGGCCTCGTTGATGCCCTCCTGCAGGATCTGCCCGGCCTTGTCCTCCCGGTAGTACATGACCTGGTCCTTGTCGACCGGCGTGTACTTCTGGCCCTCGGGGTTGTAGATGCCGATCTGCCGGAAGAGGCCCTCCATGCCGAACGTGCGCGCCTCGTCGACCAGGATCGGCACCGCGCGCGGGCCCAGCTCCTTGTCGCGCAGCAGCTGCGTGAGGAAGCGCACGATAGGCCTGCGTCGTGCTGATCTCCCGCCCTTCGGCGGTCGGCTCCAGCACGGCCTTGAACGTGTCGAGCGGCGGCACCTTGAGCTGCTCGTCCGCCCGGGCGCGGCGCTTCGGCAGGTAGCCGCCGAGCGCGCGTGCGGCGCTCGTGCAGGTACTTCATCTCCGGCGTGTCGTCGGCCGGCTGGTAGAACGGGATATCGGCCAGCTTGTCGTCGGGGATCGGGATCTGGAAGCGGTCGCGCATGCCGCGGATGTCGTCGTCCGTCAGCTTCTTCGCCTGGTGCGCGGTGTTCTTCCCCTCGGCGGCCTTGCCCATGCCGAAGCCCTTGACGGTCTTCACCAGCAGCACCGTCGGCTGGCCCTGGTGGTTGACCGCGCGGTGGAAGGCCGCGTAGACCTTCTGCGGGTCGTGGCCCGCCGCGCTGCAGGCGCCAGATGTCGTCGTCGCTCATCTTGGACACCAGCTCCAGCGCCTTCGGGTGGCGGCCGAAGAAGTTCTTGCGCACGAAGGCGCCGTCGTTGGCCTTGAACGCCTGGTAGTCGCCGTCGACCGTGTCCATCATGATCTTGCGCAGCGCGCCATCCTTGTCGCGCGCCAGCAGCGGATCCCAGTAGCTGCCCCACACCAGCTTGATCACGTTCCAGCCCGAGCCGCGGAACTCGCCCTCCAGCTCCTGGATGATCTTGCCGTTGCCGCGCACCGGGCCGTCCAGGCGCTGCAGGTTGCAGTTGATGACGAAGATGAGGTTGTCGAGCTTCTCGCGCGCCGCCAGGCCGATGGCGCCGAGCGACTCCGGCTCGTCCATCTCGCCGTCGCCGCAGAACACCCAGACCTTGCGGTTCTCGGTGTTGGCGATGCCGCGCGCATGCAGGTACTTCAGGAAGCGCGCCTGGTAGATCGCCATCAGCGGGCCCGAGCCCCATGGAGACGGTCGGGAACTGCCAGAACTCCGGCATCAGCTTGGGGTGCGGGTAGCTCGACAGGCCCTTGCCGTCCACTTCCTGGCGGAAGTTCAGCAGCTGCTCCTCGCTGATGCGGCCTTCCATGAAGGCGCGCGCATAGATGCCGGGGGACGAATGCCCCTGGATGTAGAGCAGGTCGCCGCCGTGCCCTTCGTGCTCGGCGCTGCCAGAAGTGGTTGAAGCCCGCGCCGAACATCGTGGCCAGGGAAGCAAAGCTCGAGATGTGGCCGCCCAGGTCGCCGCCGTCCGCCGGGTCGAGCCGGTTGGCCTTCACGACCATCGCCATCGCGTTCCAGCGCATGTAGCCGCGCAGCCGTTCCTCGAGCTCGAGGTTGCCCGGGCAGCGCTCTTCCTGGTCGGTGGGGATCGTGTTGACGTAGGCCGTGTTCGCCGAGAACGGCAGGTCGATGCCGGCCTGGCGCGCCTGGTCGATCAGCTGCTCGAGCAGGAAGTGCGCACGCTCGCCGCCCTCGGCCTGGATGACGGCCGCGAGCGCGTCCAGCCATTCACGCGTTTCCTGGGCGTCGGGATCGTTCGCGGCGACGCCGGGAAACGAGTCGGGCACGGCGGCCATGTTTTGTCTCCTTGGTTCGGATGGACGTTTCTAAGATGGGCGGCAGTGTGGCACAAGAGGAGGGTGATTTCAAATGATGCGAGTCACATTCCATATAATGAAATACCACTGCTGCGCCCGCCCGCCGGGATAATTCCGGCATGCGCCCATCCGCCACGCCGCCGACGGCCGCTGCCACATCTTTCTCGCGCAGCCGCCGTCTCTTCGGCCGCTGGTGGAGGCGGCAGTCCCCCGCGCGGCAAGACCGCTTCGCCACCATCGGCCCGCTCGTGTCGGTGCTGCTCTTCCTCGCGGCCATCATCTCGGCCTTCTGGTACCTGCGCAACGAGGAACTGGAGCGCGAGACCGAGTCGGTGAAGCGCGACACCGAGATCGCGCAGCAGCAGATCCGCCTGCGGCTCATCGAGAACCAGGAGCAGCTGGTGCGCATGGCACGCGAAGTCGTCACGCGGGCCATCGACACCGACGAGTTCCTCGGGCAGGCCGCGCGCTTCATGAGCGAGCGCCCGGAGATCACGCACATGAGCTGGATCACCGCCAGGCGCCAGCGCAAGGCCAGCCACTCCGCGATCCTCTTCCACGCCGAGGCCAGCCCCAACGGCGAGGCGCTCGATCCCTCGCTGCCGGTCGACGGACGCCGCAGCGCTGCCGAGGCGGCGTTCGTCGCCGCGCGCGACCTGCGCCAGCCGGTGTACTCGCGCGCGTTCAACGACGCCGGCGGGCGGCCCGTGTTCCAGGTCTACGTGCCGCTCATCGACCGCAGCGCCTTCAGCGGCACGCTGGTGGCCGAGTATTCCGTCGAAGCCATCGTGCGGTACTTCGTGCCGCCGGAGGCCGGCAAGCGCCACACCATCACCGTGCTCGACGGTGCGCGCGAGGTCGCCAGCACCGTGACGCCGATGCCCGGCGAGATCGGCCGCCGCGCGCCGCTGGTGCACGACGTGCCGCTCGCGCCCGCCGCCAACGGCCTGCATCTGCGCGGCCAGGGCTGGCGCACCTCGATCGGGCTCATCAGCAACACGCTGTTCTGGATGGTGGTGGCGCTGTCGGGCCTCACGGTGTGGATGCTGCTCGGCACCTGGCGCCACATGCGCCGGCGCGGGCAGATCCAGGCAGCCCTGGTGTCCGAGACCAACTTCCGGCGCGCGATGGAAAACTCCATGCTCACCGGCATGCGCGCCATCGACCTCGAAGGCCGCATCACCTACGTGAACCCGGCCTTCTGCGCGATGACCGGCTTCGCCGAGCACGAGCTGGTCGGCCGCATGCCGCCGTTCCCGCACTGGCCCCCCGACCGCATCGAGGAGAACGCGCGCCTGCTGCAGCAGGAGCTGCAGGGCCGCAGCCCCGCGGGCGGCATCGAGGTGAAGGTGATGCGCAAGGACGGCTCCATCTTCGATGCGCGCATGTACGTCTCGCCGCTGGTCGACCCGAAAGGCCACCAGACCGGCTGGATGACCTCGATGACCAACATCACCGAGGCCAAGCGCATCCGCGACCAGCTCTCGGCCTCGCACGAGCGGTTCACCACCGTGCTCGAGGGGCTCGACGCCGCCGTGTCGGTGCTGTCGGTGCAGCAGAGCGAGCTGCTGTTCGCCAACCGGCCGTACCGGCTCTGGTTCGGCGCCGACGCGCGCGGCCACGGCCTGCTGGCCGGCAGCAGCGTCGCCCTGCCCTACCTGCCCGAAGGCGAGGACGCCGTGGACAGCTTCGGCGGCCTGCCCACGCAGGAGCTCACCGAGGTCGGGTCCGCACCCGCGCGAGGTCTTCGTGGAGCCGCTCGGCAAGTGGCTCGACGTGCGCTCGCGCTACCTCCACTGGACCGACGGCCGCCTGGCGCAGATGGTGATCGCCACCGACATCACGGCGCGCCGCCGTGCCGAGGAGCTGGCGGCCCAGCAGGCCGAGAAGGCGCAGGTCACGAGCCGGCTGGTCACCATGGGCGAGATGGCCAGCTCCGTGGCGCACGAGCTGAACCAGCCGCTGACCGCCATCACCAACTACTGCAACGGCATGGTGTCGCGCATGCACGGCCGACGGCATCGGCAAGGACGACCTGATCGCCGCCCTCGACAAGACCGCGCGGCAGGCCGAGCGCGCGGGGCAGATCATCCAGCGCATCCGCGCCTTCGTGAAGCGCAGCGAGCCGAAGCGCCAGCCCGCGCAGGCCAGGCCGATGGTCGACGACGCGGTCGAGCTGGCCGGCATCGAGCTGCGCCGGCGCAACGTGCGCATCCACACCTACGTGGCGCAGCGCCTGCCCACGCTGCTGGTGCGACCCGATCCTGATCGAGCAGGTGCGTGCTGAACCTGCTGAAGAACGCCGCCGAGGCGATCGACACCGCGCAGCTGCCCAGCGCGCGCCGCAACATCGAACTGCGCGTGGTGCCGCGCCACACGCCCGAGGAAGGCGGCGTCATCGAGTTCTGCGTCACCGACATGGGGCCGGGCCTGAAGGACGAAGTGATGGACCGGCTCTACGAAGCCTTCTTCTCCACCAAGGCCGAGGGCCTGGGCATCGGGCTGAGCCTGTGCCGCACCATCGTCGAGTCGCACCGGGGCCGGATGCAGGCGGAGAACCTCTACAATGGCAGCACAGTCGTGGGGTGCCGTTTCTCCTTCTCCCTGCCCGTCGAAATCGGCCCCCGCACCGAGTCCAACAGCGCGGCAACGCCCTCCTCCTCAGTGACCGCCTCATGAGCTTGATTCCCAAGAAAGGCACCGTCTACGTCGTCGACGACGACGAGGCGGTGCGCGATTCGCTGCAGTGGCTGCTCGAAGGCAAGGACTACCGCGTCCGCTGCTTCGACTCCGCCGAGTCCTTCCTGTCGCGCTACGACCCGCGCGAAGTGGCCTGCCTGATCGTCGACATCCGCATGGACGGCATGACCGGCCTGGAGCTGCAGGACCGGCTGCATGGAGCGCAAGTCGCCGCTGCCCATCGTCTTCATCACCGGCCACGGCGACGTGCCCATGGCCGTGACCACCATGAAGAAGGGCGCGATGGACTTCATCCAGAAGCCCTTCAAGGAAGACGAACTGCTCAGCCTGGTCGAGCGCATGCTCGACCACGCCCGCCAGGCGCCTTCGCCAGCACCAGAAGCGCGCCAGCCGCGACGCCCTGCTCGTCCAAGCTCACCACGCGCGAGGCGCAGGTGCTCGAGCGCATCGTCGCCGGCCGCCTGAACAAGCAGATCGCCGACGACCTGGGCATCAGCATCAAGACGGTGGAGGCGCACCGCGCCAACATCATGGAAAAGCTCAACGCCAACACGGTGGCCGACCTGCTCAAGATCGCCCTGGGGGCGCAAAGCAAGGTCTGACATTCCGCACGCCACTGCAGGCCGCTTCGTGAAAGCGGCCTTTTGCTTTGAGACTCTCGATTCCAGACCGCCATGACCGCCCAACTGATCGACGGCAACGCACTTGCCAGGCAGATCCGCGCCGAAGTCGCCGGCCGCGCCGCCGCGCTCGACGGCACGCGGCATCGAGCCGGGCCTGGCCGTCATCCTGGTGGGCGACGACCCGGCCAGCCAGGTCTACGTGCGCAACAAGGTCAAGGCCAGCGAGGAAGCGGGCCTGCATTCGGTGCTGGAGCGCTACGACGCCGACGCTGGGCGAGGCCGAGCTGCTGGCGCGCATCGCCGCGCTGAACGCCGACCCGGCCGTCCACGGCATCCTGGTGCAGATGCCGCTGCCGCAGCCACATCGATCCGCACAAGGTGATCGAGGCCATCGCGCCCGCGCAAGGACGTCGACGGCTTCTCACGTGGCCAGCGCCGGCGCGCTGATGGCCGGGCAGCCCGGGCTTCTGGCCCTGCACGCCCTACGGCTGCATGAAGCTGATCGAGAGCATCGGCGTCGACCTGCGCGGCAAGCATGCCGTGGTCATCGGCCGCAGCAACATCGTCGGCAAGCCGATGGCGCTGATGCTGCTGCAGGCGAATGCCACCGTCACCATCTGCCACAGCGCCACGCCCGACCTCGCCGTCCACACGCGGCAGGCCGACGTCGTCGTGGCCGCCGTCGGCAGGCGCAACACGCTGACGCGCCGACATGGTCAAGCCCGGCGCGGTCGTCATCGACGTCGGCATGAACCGCAACGACGAAGGCAAGCTGTGCGGCGACGTGGATTTCGACGGCGTGCGCGAAGTCGCGGGCTGGATCACCCCGGTGCCCGGCGGCGTCGGGCCCATGACGAGCGCCATGCTGCTGGTCAACACGCTCGAAGCTGCCGAACGCGCAGCTCCGACGGCCTGAACGCCAATGCCATGAACGACCAACCCCCTTCTCGACTTCGCCGGCCTCCCGCCTTCGACCGCATCCGCCCCGAGCACGTCGCGCCCGCGATGCGACGGCCTGCTGGCCGACGCCGACGCCGCCCTCGAGAAGGCCGTCGGCGCCCGACGTGCCCGGCCGACTACGAAGCGATGTCGCGCCGTGCTGGACGTCGCCACCGAGCGGCTCGGCCGCGCCTGGGGCGCCGTGAGCCATCTCAACGCCGTGGCCGACACGCCGGAGCTGCGCGCCGCCTACAACGAGAACCTGCCCCGCGTCACCGAGTTCTGACCCGCCTGGGCGCCGACGAGCGGCTGTATGCCAAGTACAAGGCCATCGCCGCCAGCCCGGCAGCCAGCCGGCTCAGCGCGCCGCGCCAGCGCGCGCTGTCGAACGCGCATGCGCAACTTCGTGCTCGCCGGCGCCGAGCTGCAGGGCGAGGCCAAGGAGCGCTTCGCCGCCATCCAGGAGCGCAGGCCGAAGCTGAGCCAGAAGTTCAGCGAGCACGCGCTCGACGCCACCGACGGCTACGCGCTACTACGCCGGCGAGGACGAGCTCGACGGCGTGCCGGACGACGTGATGCAGGCCGCTCGCGCGCTGGCGCAGGCCGAAGGGCAGCGAGGGCTACAAGCTCACGCTGAAGTTCCCAAGCTACCTCCCGGTGATGCAGTTCGCCACAACCGCGCGCTGCGCGAGACGCTCTACCGCGCCTACGTCACGCGCGCCAGCGACCTCGGCGCCCGCCCCGAGCTCGACAACACGCCGCTCATGCGCGAGATGCTCGCGCTGCGCCAGGAAGAAGCGCGCCTGCTCGGCTACGCCAACTTCGCCGAAGTGTCGCTGGTGCCCAAGATGGCGCGAGTCGCCCGCAGCAGGTGATCGCGCTTCCTGCGCGACCTGGCGCGGCGCGCCCGGCCCTATGCGCGAGCGCGACCTGGCCGACCTGCGCGCGTTCGCCGCCGACGAGCTGGGCATGCCCGACCTGCAGGCCTGGGACCTGGCCTACATCGAGCGAGAAGCTGCAAGGAAGCGCGCTATGCCTTCAGCGAGCAGGAGGTCAAGCAGTACTTCACCGCGCCCAAGGTGCTGGACGGGCCTGTTCAAGATCGTCGAGACGCTGTTCGAGGTGTCGATCCGCCCCGACACCGCGCCGGTCTGGCACCACGGCGTGCGAGTTCTACCGCATCGACGCGCGGCACGCGCAGCTGGTCGGCCAGTTCTACCTCGACCCGTCCGCGCGCAACGGCAAGCGCGGCGGCGCCTGGATGGACGACGCTGCGGCCGCTGGGCGCGGCCCGGACGGCACGCTGCAGACGCCGGTGGCGCACCTGGTCTGCAACTTCGCGCGACGGCGTGCGACGGCAAGCCGGCGCTGCTCACGCACGACGACGTCATCACGCTGTTCCACGAGTTCGGCCACGGCCTGCACCACATGCTGACGCAGGTCGACGAGCGCGGCGTGTCCGGCATCAGCGGCGTCGAGTGGGACGCCGTCGAGCTGCCGAGCCAGTTCATGGAGAACTTCTGCTGGGAGTGGGACGTGCTGCGGCACATGACCGCGCACGTCGACACCGGCGAGCCGCTGCCGCGCGAGCTGTTCGACAAGATGCTCGCCGCGAAGAACTTCCAGAGCGGCCTGCAGACGCTGCGCCAGATCGAGTTCTCGCTGTTCGACATGCGGCTGCACGCCGAGCCGGACAGCGCCGGCGCGGGTGCAGCAGGTGCTGCGACGAGGTGCGCGCGGAGGTGGCGGTGATGCATGCCGCCGCCGTTCAACCGCTTCCAGCACACGTTCAGCCATATCTTCGCCGGCGGCTACTGCGGCCGGCTACTACAGCTACAAGTGGGCCGAGGTGCTGTCCGCCGACGCCTAGCGCCTTCGAGGAGACCGCCGGCACGATGGCTGCCGAGCGTCGAAACCGGCCGAAGCTATCGCAGGCCATCCTGGAGGCCGGCGGCAGCCGCCCGGCGATGGAGACCTTCAAGGCCTTCCGCGGCCGCGAACCGCAGCATCGATGCGCTTTTGCGGCAAGAAGGCATGGCCTGAGGGGCCGGCGATGCGCTAGATTCGCCGGATGTACCGCGCCGTCATCGCATCGCTGCTCATGCTGGCCGCCGCCTCCGCGCAGGCCCAGTTCAAGGTCGTCGGCCCCGACGGCCGCATCACCTACACCGACCGCCCGCCTCCGGCCACCGAGGGCCGCGCGGCGCCGGTGAAAGCCGCCCCGGGTGCCGACCGCGCAGCCGCCGCGCCCGTGCTGCCGGTCGCGCTGCGCGAGCCGGCCGCGCGCTTCCCAGTCATCGCTCTACACCGCCCCCGACTGCGCGCCCTGCGATGCCGGCCGGGACCTGCTGCGCCAGCGCGGCGTGCCGTTCCAGGAGCGCATCGCCTCGTCGGTGGGCGACCGCGAGGCCTGGGTGCGCATCGTTGGCAGCGCCGACGCCCCGGCGCTCGCCATCGGCGGCCAGTGGCTGCGCGGCTTTGCCGCCGGGCTCTGGCACAGCTACCTCGACACGGCCGGCTACCCCCGCCAGTCGCAACTGCCCGCGGGCTATGCGGCGCCGCCGGCCGCGCCGCTGGTCGAGCGGGTGACGCCGAAGGTTCCCGAGCCCGCCGCACCACCGCCGCCGGCCGAAGTGCCGCCTCCCGCCGACGAGCCGGGCGGCATCCGCTTCTGAACCTCGGCCCCTGTGCTTGCGCCCGGCGCCTCAGGCGTCCGGCAGCATGTCCTCGCCGGCCAGCCCGCCGGGCAGCAGCGCCTGCACCCGCTCGTCGGGCAGCGATTCCACGCCCTTGAGTGCACGGGTCATCTGCCGCGTGCGTGTCTCCGCCTGACCGAGCGTGTTCAGCATGGTCTGGGTCTGGCCCTTCACGCGCGACAGCACGTGGCCGAATTTCTCGAACTCGGTCTTTACCGCGCCGAGCACCTCCCACACCTCGGCGCTGCGGCGTTCGAGGGCGAGCGAGCGAAAGCCCATCTGCAGGCTGGTCAGGGTGGCCAGCAGCGTCGTGGGGCCGGTCAGGATGATGCGGAACTCGCGCTGCAGGGCCTCCACGAGACCGGGCCGGCGCAGCGCCTCGGCGTAGAGGCCTTCCGTCGGCACGAAGAGGAGGCCGAAGTCAGTGGTGTAGGGTGCGGCGATGTACTTGTCGCGGATCGAGCGCGCCTCCAGCCGCAGCCGCGACTCGATGGCCTTGGCGGCGGCCTCGGCACCTGCCGCGTCGGCATGCTGCTGCGCATCCAGCAGGCGCTCGTAGTCGTCGCGCGGGAACTTGCAGTCGATCGGCAGCCACATCGGGCGGCCCTCATCGCCGCGCCCGGGCAGGCGGATGGCGAAGTCGACGCGCGCATTGGTGCCCGGCACGGTCTCCACGTTGGACGCGTACTGCTCGGGCGTGAACACCTGCTCGAGCAGGCCCGCCAGCTGCACCTCGCCGAGCGTGCCGCGCGTCTTGACGTTGTTGAGAACGCGCGACAGCGACCCGACGTCGCGCGCCAGCCCCTGCATCTCGCCCAGGCCGCGGTGCACCTGCTCGAGACGATCGGCCACCTGCTTGAAGCTTTCGCCGAGCCGCTGCTCGAGCGTGGCGTGCAGCTTCTCGTCCACCGTGGAGCGCATCTGCTCGAGCTTCTTCTCGTTGCCCTCCTGCAGCGCCGCCAGCCGAGTCTCCACGGCGGCGCGCACGTCCACCAGGCGACGCTCGTTCGACTCCGCCATTGCGCGCACCTGCTCGGCCATTGCGTCCGAGAAGCGCTTCAGCGCCGCATCCTGCGCGTCGCGCGCGCCCTGCACCTGCTGCGACAGCGCCACGGTGTTCTGCTGCAGCCCGCCGGCGAGCATCTGGTGCATCTGCGCGAGCTGCGTGCGGAAGGCGTCGATCTGGTCGTTCTGCGTGCGCACCGCCTCGCCGCCCTGCGCCAGCAAGGCCTGCTGCAGGATGGCCAGCGACGTGGCCAGCTCCTGGCGCGTGTTGCGCGCGGCCTCCTGCACCTCGTGGCGCATCGCCTGCCCCTGCTGCTCGTATGGCGGCCGGCGCGCCAGCAGCCACACCAGCAGGGCCACGTTGACCAGCAGCAGCGCGGGAACGATCCAGTCGGGCATCAGCATGCCGCCATTCTCTCTTCCGCCTGCTTCACCAGTCGCGCAGCCGGCGCCGCAGCTTGGCGACGATCTCCGCGCTCATCTGCGACACGCGCGACTCGCTCACGCCGAGGGCTTGCCCGATGTCGCGCAGGCCCATGTCGTGGTCGTAGATCGACTCCATCACGAAGCGCTCGATCTCGTCGAGGGCGTCGAAGGCGGCATTCAGTGCCGCGTGGCGCTGGCGCTGCTGCAGCGCGCGCAGCGGATCGACGTGCTCGTCGGCCACGGCGTGGCGCTCGTCGCTTTCGAGCGCACCCCAGCCCGTCTCCTCGAGCAGCTCGAGCTCGACGTCGCCCGCGCGGGCGCCGGCTGCACCGGCATCGACCATGGTGCGGTGGAACTTGTCGAGCGACCAGCCCAGCTCGTTGGCCACCTCCTTCGCGCGCGGCGTGCGCCCGAGCCGGTGCTCCAGGCGCTGCACCGCGCGGTGCACGTCCCTCAGCCGGGCACGCGCCTCGCGCGGCAGCGTGTCGTTGGCCCGCAGCGCATCGAGCATGGCGCCTTCGATGCGGCGCGCGGCGTAGGTCTCGAAAGTCGAGCCCTTGCCTTCCTCGAAGCGCGAGAGCGCTTCGTTCAGGCCGATCAGTCCGGCCTGCAGCAGCTCGTCCAGGCCCACGTTGGCGGGCAGCCGCGCGCGCAGCCGTGAGGCGATCTGTCGCACCAGCGGCTTGTAGGGCCTGAGGTCGGCGCTGCGCTTGCAGCACGGCGGAGCGGGCCGGTCCGTCATCGGGGCGCGGCCGCCCCAGAGGCCGCCAGCACTTCGGGGTTCACGGGCGTCGGCGGTACGCCGCGCGGCTCGGCCAGCGCCGCAATGAGGTTGTCCGCGGCCAGGTCGGCCATGGCGCGGCGCGTGGCCACCGTGCCGCTGGCGATGTGCGGCGTGAGCACGACATTGGGCACCTGCAGCAGGCCCGCATGCACCTGAGGTTCGCCCTCGAAGACATCGAGCGCGGCGGCCGCGATGCGGCGCTCGGCGAGCGCCTGCGCCAGCGCGGCGTCGTCGACGATGCCGCCGCGCGCCACGTTGGTCAGCGTGGCGGTGGGCTTCATCGAGGCGATCTCCGCCGCGCCCACGGCATGGTGGCTCTCGGCGGAGTACGGCAGCACGATCACGAGGTGGTCGGCCTCGCGGAACAACGCCTCCTTCGAAACGTACCGCGCCCCGAGGGGCGCCTCGACGGCGGCGTCGAGTCGGCTGCGGTTGTGATAGACCAGCTTCATGCCGAAGCCGTGCACGCCGCGGCGCGCGATGGCCTGGCCGATGCGGCCCATGCCAAGGATGCCGAGCGTGGCGCCGTGCACGTCGCTGCCGGTGAACATGTCGTAGGACCAGCGCGTCCAGCGGCCCGCGCGCAGGTAATGCTCGCTCTCGGCGATGCGGCGGGCCGCCGCCATCATCAGGGCGAAGCCGAAGTCGGCGGTGGTCTCGGTGAGCACGTCCGGCGTGTTGGTGACCAGCACGCCGCGCGCCGTGCAGGCCGGCACGTCGATGTTGTTGTAGCCCACGGCCATGTTGCACACGGCGCGCAGCTGCGGGTTGGCGTCGAGCACCTGCGCGTCGATGCGCTCGCCGGTGGTGAGAAACGCGCCAGCCTTGCCCTGAAGCCGACGAGCCAGCTCGGCCTTGCTCCCAGGTGCGCATCGGCCTGGTTGTCGTCCACATCGAAGTGCACTCGCAGGCGCTCGAGCACGCCCGGGATACACGGCACGGGCAACCAGAACGGAAGGCTTCATGGTCATGGCGTCTCCTTGACGGATGCGGGTGAAGCCACAGGACGAACAGCGTCACCAGTAGCTCACGACCACGCCATGTAGCCGACGAAGCTGCGGCATGCGACGCCGCGGTCCTCGGCGATCGCCTTGACCATGAATTCGGCGCGTTGCCGATGTAGGTGTTGGCGCCCATGAACACAGCGCCGGCAGAGATCGCCGCCAGCATCGGCGCCGAAGCGTGGCCAGCAGCCCCAGCGGGTCGCCGCCTGCCAGGGAAGACGAGGTACGTGGGCGGGTTGTCGAACAACGCCGACAGCACGCCGTGAACCAGAAGTACGTCGCCGGCAGCGCAGGACGTCGCTGCCCGGTCACGGCGCGCGACCACGCCGGCCAACGAGCCGGCGTTGCCGGCCCCGAGCATCGGCACCACCGGGACATGGTCACGAGATCGCTGACGAACACCTTGGCCACCCATATCGGCGCCGATGAGAACTGATTGCTCTCGCGCACGTCGCGCAGAGTGACGGCCAGCGAGACGATGACACGAGGAGCGAGCAATGACGTCGCCACGATCATCAGTTCGACCTGCATGCCGACCGTCGGGCGCGCGCCCTTCCGGACGCGCTGGTCAGCATGAGCCCGATGATCGCCGAGGAGCACAGGAAGTTCACGCTCGCCGCGATGCCGAAGCTGCCGCTCGTCGGGCGTGGGATCAACGGCCTGACGCCCCCTGCGATCCCATATAGTCGATGCGTATCGCCCACCAGCAGCGCCCCGGCCGCAACGCCGCCCGCGGGAGATGTGGCGAGCCGTCCACAGATCGACGCCTAGGTAGCCCGAGGAGCAGCGGCGGATCGCCGAGCGGCGTGAGCGAGCCGCCGATGGTGGCCACCACGAAGATGAAAAAAACCACCATGTGCGGCTACGTGCTTGCGGTTGTCGTGGGGACGGATGAGGTGCCGGATCATCAGCATCGAGGCGCCGGTTGCCCTTCCAGTCGCCAGCACGCCGCCGATGGCGATCAGCGCCACGTTGGTGGCCGGGCTGCGCTCGAAGTGGCCGGCGATGCAGGGCGCAAGCCGCGGTGAGCAGGCCGTGAGCAGGTTCGCGAACGTCATCCACTCGTGGCCGGCGTGCCCCAGCAGCCCGCGACGCCCGGGCCGGTCCTGAAGCCCACGGTGGAGAGCTAGGTACAGCGTGATCACCCGAGCGCATCTGCCTATGGTGAGCGCCGACCTCGAGCGTCCGGTGATGGCGATGACAGCAGACGCCGGCGAACGGCAGGAGCGCCAGCGCGAACAGGATGAAGTCGATGCGGGATGCCCCAGACGGTCATGTCGTTCTCCGTGATGTCTGGTCGCGCGTTGCACGCGCCGGCGCATTTCGCATGGGAGCCTGACCTGTACCCGGCTGAACGTTCGTCCCGTGCCACGCGCTCAAGGCCTCGCGCAAGGTGTTGAAGTGCATGTCGACGGTCTCGTCGATTCGAGTGGCCGTAGCCGCCGGCCATCGTGACCGCGACCGGTATGCCGCGCGCGCGGCAGGCGCTGAAGACGCGCCGATCGCGCTCCGCCAGAGCGGGGGCGCTCAGGTTCAACGCCAGCGCCCGAGCCGGTCTCCCACGTACGGATCGGCACCTGCCAGGTAGAAAGCGAGACCGGGCGGGGCGTCGCCGTGGGCGGCCCACGCGCGCCCAGGGCGGCATCGAGTGCTGCGAGATACGGCGCGTCGGTGCAGCCGTCGGGGAGCTCGACGTCCAGGTTGCTGGCTTCCTTGCGGGCGGGAAAATTCTTCGCGCCGTGCAGCGACAAGGTGAACACGGTTGGATCGTCACGGAAGATCGCCGCCGTCCCGTCGCCCTGGTGGACATCGAGGTCGATCACAGCGACGCGAAGCATCGACGCCGCCGCACCCCCTTGTGCCCCGTGCCACTGCGCCTGCAAGAGCCGCGCGGCCACGGCCACATCGTTGAACACGCACCAGCCGGCGCCCTTGTGTGCGTGCGCGTGATGCGTTCCGCCGGCCAATTGGGCCCCGACCCCTTCGGCCAGTGCCGCGCGTGCTGCGGCGATGGTCGCGCCGACCGAACGGCGCGAACGCTCCACCAGCGCTGGCGACCAAGGAAACCCCACTTCGCGCTGCTGCGACCTGGCTCAGCGTGCCGTCGCGCACGGCACTCACCCAGTCCGGCGTATGCGCCAGCGCCAGCTCGCCGTCGGTTGCGGCAGGCGCCTCCCTAGAGAACCACCTCGGCGAACTCGGCCTGCCACGCGCTCGCGCAGCAGTCGCTGCTTGTTCATCGGAAACCGATGGCCCGCCGGCAGCGGCACTGCATAGCGATCGGAGTGGAAGCACTGCATTGGGCGCGGATTCTAGGCGCCGCCCTCTATGTTGCTGCAATGCACCAAAAACCGCTTGCATCCCGGGAGCGGGCCCCTATACTTCGGGTCATGCTGCACTGCAGCAATGATTCAGAGTTCCTTAACCCCCGGAGACCCCATGCTGACTGCTGAACAAATGATCGCCGCCCAGAAAGCCAACATCGAGACCCTGTTCGGTCTCACCAACAAGGCCTTCGAAGGCGTGGAAAAGCTCGTCGAGCTGAACCTGCAAGTGGCCAAGACCGCGCTCGGCGAAGCCGCCGAAAACACCAAGGCCGTCCTGTCGGTGAAGGACGCGCAAGAACTCGTCGCCCTGCAGGCCAGCCTGCTGCAGCCGGCCGCCGAGAAGGCCGCCGCCTACACCCGCCACGTGTACGACATCGCCGCCGCCACCAACGCCGAAGTGGCCCGTGTCGCGGAAGAGCAGGTCAATGACGCCCAGAAGAAGTTCATGAGCGCCGTGGACACCGCCGTCAAGAACGCCCCGGCCGGCAGCGAAAACGCCGTCACCCTGGTGAAGTCGGCCCTGGCCGCCGCGAACAACGCCTACGAGAGCGTCCACAAGGCCGCCAAGCAGGCCGCTGACGTCGCCGAAGCCAACTTCCAGGCGATGACCACGACCGCCGTGAAGGCGGCGCAGACCCCGC
Source organism: uncultured beta proteobacterium (assembly GCA_963839465.1). GTDB lineage: Bacteria > Pseudomonadota > Gammaproteobacteria > Burkholderiales > Burkholderiaceae_C > CAWIVI01. The sequence continues at coordinate 8,478 of CAWIVI010000014.1, read as the reverse complement.
GCGCGAAGCGTGCTGCCTGAAACACTTGAACTTTCCACAAGGACACAGCATCTGAGGAATGTCGCGGGGGCGAGCCCGCGACGGACCTGAAAGGTTGTCTCCTCGGTACCTCTCGAAACCCCTTTCAAGGTACCTTCCGGCCCGGTGGCGACACCGGGCCGTTTCTTTATGCGCTGCGGGAATTAACAAGCTACTTCTCTGTTCTTCCCAAATATATGACGCCTTCCTAGAGTCTCCATGTGGGCCCATTCGGCCCGGCGAAAGCGTGGACCAATGGACTGGCTGGCGGTGTTGAGTGGTTTCGGGGTGGGCGCCATCGTCGGCATGACCGGCGTGGGCGGCGGCTCCCTGATGACGCCGCTGTTGATGGGCGTCTTCAAGCTCCACCCTGCGGTAGCCATCGGCACTGACCTGTGGTTTGCCGCCATCACCAAGTCCGGCGGAGCGGTGGCGCACCACCGGCATGGCCATGTCGACCGGCGCATCACGTTGCTGCTGCTGGCGGGAAGCATCCCGATGGCGGTGGCCACCATCGTCCTGATGCACGCCACCGGCCTCACCAAGGCCTGGGCAGGCGCCCTCACCTACTCGCTCGGCATCGCGCTGCTGCTCACGGCAGTGACGGTGGCCTACCGGCAGGCCTGGCACGGCGTGGCACTTCGCCTCGAGCGCTGGCTGCCGGAGCACCACAAGCCGGCGCTGACCATCCTGGCCGGCGCCGTGCTCGGCGTGCTGGTGTCGCTCAGTTCCATCGGCGCCGGCGCGATCGGGGCCACGTTGATCCTCCTGCTCTACCCGCGCCTGCCGGCGCAGCGCCTGGTCGGCACCGACATCGCGCACGCGGTGCCGCTGACCCTCGTCGCCGGAATCGGCCACGCGACGCTCGGGCATATCGAATGGGGCCTGCTCGGCGCGCTTCTGGTCGGCTCGCTGCCCGGCATCTGGCTGGGCGCCCACCTCACCAAGGCGATGCCCGAACGGCTCGTGCGCGGCCTGCTCTGCGTCTCGCTCGTCACCGCCGGACTGAAAGTGATCCACTGATGTACGCGTACACCGACTTCGACCGCCGGTTCGTCCATGCTCGGGCCGCGCAGTTCCGCGACCAGCTCGAGCGCCACCTGCGCGGCGAACTGCCTGACGACGACTTCCGCGCGCTGCGCCTGCAGAACGGCTGGTACATCCAGCGCCATGCGCCGATGGCGCGCATCGCGGTGCCGTACGGCGAGCTGTCGAGCCGCCAGCTGCGCATGCTGGCCCGCATCGCGCGCGAGCACGACCGCAACTACGGCCACTTCACCACGCGCCAGAACCTGCAGTTCAACTGGATTCCGCTGCCGCAGGCGGCCGACGTGATGGAAAAGCTGGCGTCGGTCGACATGCACGGCATCCAGACGAGCGGCAACTGCATCCGGAACATCACGAGTGACGCGCTGGCCGGCATCGCGCCCGACGAGACGGTGGATCCGCGGCCGTACTGCGAGATCCTCCGGCAGTGGAGCACGCTCCATCCCGAGTTCGCCTTCCTGCCGCGCAAGTTCAAGATCGCCGTGACGGGCGCCGAGGAAGACCGCGCCGCCATCGGCTGGCACGACATCGGCCTGCACCTGCGCCGCAACGAGCAGGGCGAGATCGGCTTCAAGGTGCTCGTGGGCGGCGGCATGGGCCGCACGCCGATCATCGGCACCGTGGCGAGCGAGTTCGTGCCCTGGCAGCAGATCCTCGTGTTCATCGAGGCGATCGTGCGCGTGTACAACCGCTACGGCCGGCGCGACAACATCTACAAGGCGCGCATCAAGATCCTCGTGAAGGCCGAGGGGAAGAAGTTCATCGAGTCCGTGAACCGCGAGTTCGAGGCCATCCTCGAGCGCGACGTCGACGGCTCGGCGCACCTGATTTCCCAGGCCGAGTTCGACCGCGTGGCCGGCCATTTCGGGCGCCCGGCAGGCGTCGTGCCGGCGCCCGAAGGCTTTGCCGCGGTGCGCGGCGGCGATGCTCCGCTGGCCTACACGCGCTGGCTCGAACGCAACGTGCACGCGCATCAGGTGCGCGGCTATCGTGCCGTGACGCTTTCGCTGAAGCGCGCGGGCCAGGCGCCCGGCGACGCGACCGACCGCCAGATGGACCTCGCGGCCGACCTGGCCGACCGCTACAGCCAAGGCGAGCTGCGCGTCACGCACGACCAGAACCTGCTGCTGCCGTGGGTGCGGGAGTCCGATCTGTTCGCGCTGTGGCAGGCGGCGCGCGACGCCAGCTTCGCCACGCCCAACATCGGCCTGCTCACCGACATGATCGCCTGCCCCGGCGGCGACTTCTGCAGCCTGGCCAACGCCCGCTCCATCCCGGTCGCAGCCGCCATCACCGAGCGCTTCGACGACCTCGACGAGCTCTACGACATCGGCGACATCGACCTGCACATCAGCGGCTGCATCAACTCCTGCGGCCATCACCACAGCGGCCACATCGGCATCCTCGGCGTCGACAAGGACGGCTCCGAGTGGTACCAGGTGTCGCTCGGCGGCTCGGACGGCAGCACGCTGTCGGGTGCCGCGGTGCCCGGCAAGGTGATCGGCCCCTCATTCACCGCCGACGAAGTGCCCGACGTGATCGAGGCGCTGGTCAACACGTACCGACGCGAGCGCGGCGCGGGCGAGCGCTTCGTCGACACCGTCCGTCGCGTCGGGCCCGCCCCGTTCAAGGCCGCGGCCGATGCGGTGCGCCGCGCCACCGCCCTCGCCTGACCGCCATGCAGTCCACCGCCATGCAGTTCACCCAGACTTCCGACGACTTCCTGCCCTTCGAGCAATGGCTCGCCGACCCGGCCGGCCGCCCGGCCGTGTCGGTGCCCAACGACTTCGACATCGAAGCGCTGGAAGCGCACCTGCCGGCCCTGCGGGCGATCGCGCTGCACTTCCCGAAGTGGGTCGATGGCCGCGCCTACAGCCAGGCCCGGCTGCTGCGCGCCCGCTACCGGTTCGAGGGCGAGATCCGCGCGACCGGCGACGTGCTCGTCGACATGCTGCCGCTGCTGCAACGCACCGGCTTCGACGCCGTGCAGCTTCGCGAGGGCCAGAGCGAAGAGGCGGCACGGCGCGCGCTGGCGTTCTTCCCCGGCCACTACCAGGCCGACGTCGTCGAGCGTCGTCCGCTCTTCGCGCGCGGGGCAGCCCAGTGAGCGCCGTCGATCTTCACGCACGCCCGAGCGCCGAGTTCGAGTCTCGGCTGGCGCAAACCACGGCCATGCTGCAGGCCGCGGCCGTCGCCCATGCCGGCCGCATCGTGCAGGCCACGAGCCTCGGCGCGGAAGACATGGTGATCACCGACCTCATCGCGCGCCTCTCGATGCCCGTGGCCATCGGCACGCTCGAGACCGGCATGCTTCACGCCGAGACGCAGGCGCTGATCCCGGCGATCGAGCAGCGCTATGGCGTGAAGGTCGAGGTCTACCAGCCGCGCGACGAGGCGGTGATCGAGTTCGTCGGCCGGAACGGGCCGAAGGCCATGTATCAGAGCATCGAGCTGCGCAAGGGCTGCTGCGGCATCCGCAAGCTCGAGCCGCTGTCTCGCATGCTCGCCGGCCGCACGGCATGGATCACCGGGCTGCGCCGCGAGCAATCGGACAACCGCGGCAACGTCGGCTTCAGCGACACCGATGCCGAGGGCCGGGCCAAGCTCAACCCGCTGGCCGACTGGACCTGGGGCGACGTGTGGCACTACATCGCCACGCGCGACGTGCCGTACAACCCGCTGCACGACCGCTTCTACCCGAGCATCGGCTGCGCGCCATGCACCCGAGCCATCGCACTGGGAGAAGACTTCCGCGCCGGACGCTGGTGGTGGGAGGACGAGAACGCCAAGGAATGCGGCCTCCACGTGGAGCCGATCAAAAACGAAGGAGCGCCGGCATGAACGCGCCGCTGAGCATCGAGAAACTGCTGCCCGACCTCGACAACCGTCACCTCGACTGGCTCGAGGAAGAGGCCATCTTCATCCTGCGCGAGGTCGCCGCCTCGTTCGAGCGACCCGCGCTGCTCTTCTCCGGCGGCAAGGATTCGTGCGTCGTGCTGCGGCTGGCCGAGAAGGCCTTCAAGACGAGGGTTGCGGGCAACGACTTCAAGGGCCGCCTGCCCTTCCCGTTGCTGCACGTGGACACGGGGCACAACTTTCCCGAGGTGATCGAGTTCCGCGACCAGCGCGTCGCCGAGATGGGCGAGCGCCTCGTGGTCGGGCACCTGGAGGATTCCATCCGGCGCGGCAGCGTGCGCCTGGCGCACCCGCTGGAATCGCGCAACGGCCACCAGACGGTGACGCTGCTGGAGGCGATCGAGGAGCACCGGTTCGACGCGCTGATCGGCGGCGCGCGGCGCGACGAGGAGAAGGCGCGCGCCAAGGAGCGCATCTTCAGCCATCGCGACAGCTTCGGCCAATGGCAGCCGAAGGAGCAGCGCCCCGAGCTGTGGACCCTGTTCAACACCCGGCACAAGCCCGGCGAGCACTTCCGCAGCTTTCCCATCAGCAACTGGACCGAGCTCGACGTGTGGCTGTACATCGCACGCGAGAACATCCCGCTGCCGGACCTGTACTACGCGCATGAGCGCCCGGTGGTGCGGCGCCGTGGCCTGCTGGTGCCGGTGACCGACGTGACGCCCGTGGAAGACGGCGAGACGGTGGAGACGGCGCAGGTGCGGTTCCGCACGGTGGGCGACATGACCTGCACCTGCCCGGTGGAAAGCGATGCCGCGAACGCGGCTGACATCGTGGCCGAGACGCTCACGGTGACCGTGAGCGAGCGCGGCGCCACCCGCATGGACGACCGCACGTCGGACGCGTCGATGGAGCGGCGCAAGAAGGAAGGGTATTTCTGATGTCCACCGATCACCGCGCGCTGCGCTTCCTCACCGCCGGCAGCGTCGACGACGGCAAGAGCACGCTCATCGGCCGCCTGCTCTACGACAGCCGCGCCATCCTCGCCGACCAGCTCGACACGCTCGAGAAGCGGGCCGCCGGCGCGCCGATCGACCTCTCCCTGCTCACCGACGGCCTGGAGGCCGAGCGCGAACAGGGCATCACGATCGACGTCGCCTACCGCTACTTCGCGACCAAGAAGCGCAAGTTCATCATTGCCGACGCCCCGGGCCACGAGCAGTACACGCGCAACATGGTCACCGCCGCGGCGGGCAGCGACGCTGCCGTGGTGCTGGTGGACATCACGAAGATCGACTGGGCGGCCCGGCCGGTGACGCTGCTGCCGCAAACGCGCCGCCATGCCTTGCTGGCCCGCTTGTTGCGTGTGCCCGGAATCGTGTTCGCGGTAAACAAGCTGGACGCCGTCGACCGACCGCAGGCCGCGTTCGAGGCGGTGCGCGAGGCGCTGCTCACGTTCGCGAAAGCCGCGGACATCGAGCCGGCCGGGATCATTCCCGTGTCGGCGCTGCGCGGCGACAACGTGACTCGGGCGCCCTCCGAAGACCCTTCCCAGCCGTGGAGCACCTGGTACGACGGCCCGTCGCTGCTGCAACTGCTGGAGCGCCTGCCGCCCGCGCAGGAGCGCACCGAGGGCGCGCTCCTGCTGCCGGTGCAGTACGTGGCGCGCGAGGGTGGCGAGGCCAACCCGACCCGGGTGTTCTGGGGCCGCATCGCCCATGGGCGGGTGCAGGCGGGGGACGCGGTGCAGCTCTTTCCCAATGGCGAACAGGCCACCGTGGTGGAGGTGCGGCGCGCAGGCAGCACGGTGGCGGTTGCCCGCGCGGGCGAGTCGGCCGGGCTCGTGCTCGACCGCCAGATCGACGTATCGCGCGGCGACTGGATCGCCACGCCTTCGAGCCTGCGGCCGGCCCGCAGCTTCAGCGCCACGCTCGCCTGGCTGGACGTCGAGCCGGCGGTGGTCGGGCGCAAGTACTGGGTGCGCCACGGCAACCGCTGGGTGCAGGCGCGCCTCACGAGCATCGACCACCGGCTGGACATCCACACGCTGGACGAGACCGACGCGCGCGAGCTCGCCGTGAACGAGATCGGGCGCGTGACGGTGGAAACGCAGCAGCCGCTGCCCGTGGAGAGCTACGAGGCGAACCGCGTCGGCGGCGCGTTGATCGTGGTCGATCCGGCGAGCAACCGCACGAGCGGCGCCCTGCTCGTGCAGGACGCGGCCTGACCATGGGTGTGGGCCGAGTCGTCTTCATCGGCGCCGGGCCGGGTGCGGCCGACTTGCTCACGCTGCGCGGCGCGCGTGCCCTCGCGCGGGCCGACGTGGTGCTGTTCGATGCGCTGGTCGATCCGGCGCTGAAGGACTTCGCGCCGCGCGCCCATTGGATCGACGTGGGCAAGCGCGGGTTCTGCGACGGCACGCGCCAGGCGCGCATCGATGCGCTGCTCGTGCAGCACGCGCAGGCGGGCAAGACGGTCGCGCGGCTGAAGGGCGGCGACCCGAGCGTGTTTGCGCGCCTGGAGGAAGAGCTGGAGGCGCTGGCGAAGGCGGGCATCGCGTGCGAGGTGATCCCGGGCGTGACGGCCGCCATCGCGGCCGCGGCCGCAACGCAACGCCCGCTGACGCGCCGCGGATCCGGCCGCAGCGTGAGCCTCGTGACGGCGATGACGCGCAGCGGCGAGCTGCAGGCCACGCGGACGGCCGACACCGAGGTGTACTACATGGCCGGGCGCCAGCTTCCCGCATTGGCCCGCGCCCTGCTCGACGCCGCGTGGCCGGCCGACACGCCGGTGCTCGTGGTGTCGCGAGCCGGCTGGCCCGACCAGCTCACCAGCGACCACACCGCAGCCACGCTGGCCGAGGCGAGCGTGCTGCATGCGGGAAGGCCCACCGTCGTGACGGTGGGTGCCGGTGCGCGCGCGATCGACGGCCGGGCCCTGGCCGTGTCCGCCCAGCATCCCTGCGCCAGCGTGGAAACCCTGAAGCCTTAAAATTCGCGTTGCGCTCTCGCAGCGCACCGCCTCGCTCACCCCAACCATTCGCCGGCCATGACCCACGTCGTCACCGAATCGTGCATCCGCTGCAAGTACACCGACTGCGTCGACGTGTGCCCCGTCGACTGCTTCCGCGAGGGCCCCAACTTTCTCACCATCGATCCGGACGAGTGCATCGACTGCGCGGTGTGCATTCCCGAGTGCCCGGTGAATGCAATCCTGCCGGAGGAAGACGTGCCCGGCGACCAGCAGCACATGATCGTGCTCAACGCAGAGCTGGCCAAGAAATGGCCGAGCATCACCAAGCGCAAGCCCGCGCTGCCCGATGCCGACGAGTGGAAGGACAAGACCGGCAAGCTGCCGGAGCTGATTCGCTGAGAACGAGCCTGACGAGATGGAACCTCAATTGAACGAAGAAGTCGCCAAGACTGCCGCGGGCCACGATGGCCCGATCGAAACCGATGCAGTGATCGTCGGGGCCGGCCCTGTCGGGCTGTTCCAGGTGTTCGAGCTCGGCTTGCTGGAGATCAAGGCGCACATCATCGATTCGCTCGCGTACCCCGGCGGGCAGTGCATCGAGCTGTACCCTGACAAGCCCATCTACGACATTCCGGCCGTGCCGGTGTGCACGGGCAAGGAACTGACCGACAACCTGCTCAAGCAGATCGAGCCGTTCGGCGCCGCGTTCCACCTCGGCCAGGAAGTGTCGGCGGTGCAGCGGCGCGACGACGGCCGCTTCGACGTCCGCACCTCCCGCGGCACGGCGTTCATCACCAAGACGCTCTTCATCGCCGGCGGCGTGGGTTCGTTCCAGCCTCGCCTGCTGAAGGTGGAAGGGCTCGACAAGTACGACGGCACGCAGCTGCACTATCGCGTGCGCAACCCGGCGCAGTTCGCGCGCAAGAACCTCGTGATTGTCGGCGGCGGCGACTCGGCGCTCGACTGGACGCTCAACTTCGTGCAGGACGGCTCGAACAAGGCCGAGAGCGTGATCCTCATCCATCGCCGAGACGGCTTCCGCGCCGCGCCCGCGAGCGTGGCGAAAATGCGCGAGCTGTGCGAGGCGCACGAGATGCAGTTCGTCGTCGGGCAGGTCACTGGCTTCGAGGAAGCCGACGGCGCGCTGAAGGCCGTGAAGGTGACCGGCAGCGACGGCGTGACGCGCGTCGTTCCGCTGGACATGCTGCTCGTGTTCTTCGGCCTGAGCCCCAAGCTCGGCCCCATCGCCGAGTGGGGGCTGAACATCGAGCGCAAGCAGGTCACGGTGGACACGGAGAAGTTCGAGACCAGCGTGCCCGGAATCTTCGCGGTGGGCGACATCAACACCTACCCCGGCAAGAAGAAGCTCATCCTCTCGGGCTTCCACGAGGCCGCGCTGGCCGCCTTCGGCGCCGCGCCGTACGTGTTCCCTGACAAGCGCATCCATCTGCAGTACACGACCACCAGCCCGAAGCTGCACAAGGTCCTGGGCGTCGAGACGCCAGTCTTCGACTGAACGCCCCGCGCATCCACGAGCGGGCGGTGCGCGTCACTCGCTGGTGTTGGACCAGCGCGGCGCCGCCA
>CAWIVI010000013.1:0-37051 GCA_963839465.1 uncultured beta proteobacterium | reverse complement strand
CGGCCAGGAACTCGTACTGCGGCTGGTCCGGCCAGTCGGTATAGCGCTTGGCATGCAGCGCGTGCGTGCCCAGCACTTCCTGCAGGAACACGATGTCCGCGGAAACCGTGCGCACTGCATCGCGCAGCTCCCTCAGGATGAAGCGGCGGTTGAAGAATCCAAAGCCCTTGTGGGCATTGACGGTCAGCACTCGAAAGCTCAGAGCCATCACTTCGCGGAGGTTGGCACCTGGCATGCCCGGCCAGGATGGGTTGTTGTGACGGCGCGTCAGCCGCGCAAGGCGCGGGCGACCGCATGCACCAGGGTAGGCCCACGGTAGATGAGCCCGGTGTATATCTGCACGAGATCGGCGCCGGCGGCTCGCTTCGCGACCGCATCTTCGCTGCTCAGCACGCCGCCCACGCCGATGATCGGATAGCCGCGGCCCAGCTCGTCGCGCAGCTGCGCGATCACGCGGTTGCTGCGCGCCAGCAGCGGAGCGCCGGAGAGCCCGCCGGCTTCGTCGGCATGCGGCTGGCCCTTCACGCCGTCGCGCGCCAGCGTGGTGTTGGTGGCGACGACGCCGTCCACGCCATGGCGGCGCAGCGCGAGCGCGATCACGCGCACCTGGGCGTCGTCGAGATCGGGGGCGATCTTCACGAAGATCGGCACGCGCCGGCCGTGCTCGGCTTCGAGCGCCGTCCGGCACGCCTGGAGCGCCCGGAGCAGTGCGTCGAGTGCGTCATCGTCCTGCAGTGAGCGCAGGTCCTTCGTGTTCGGGCTGGAGATGTTCACGGTCACGTAGTCGGCGTGCGGATAGACGCCGCGCAGGGCCTCGGCATAGTCGTGGACCGCGCGCTCGATCGGCGTGGCGGCGTTCTTGCCGATGTTCAGCCCGAGGACGCCGCCGCGCGCCCGAAAGGTGCGCGCGCGGCGCACGTTGTCGATGAAGGCGGCGAGCCCGTCGTTGTTGAAGCCGAGCCGGTTGACGAGCGCCTGCGCCTGCGTCAGGCGAAAGAGGCGCGGCTTCGGGTTGCCGGGCTGCGCCTGCGGCGTCACCGTGCCGACCTCGATGAAGCCGAAGCCCATGGCGCCGAGGCCGTCGATGCAGCGCCCGTTCTTGTCGAGCCCGGCGGCCAGGCCGATGCGGTTCGGGAAGCGCAGGCCGGCCAGCGTCACCGGGTCGTTAACCACGGGCTGCGACCACAGGCATTGCGCGCCGGTGTTCTGCAGCGTGGCGATCGACCGCAGCGTGAGCTCGTGGGCATGCTCGGCGTCCAGGCCGAAGAGGAACGGTCGGGTGAGGGCGTACGGCACGAGGGACATCACGCCATTGTCGGCCCATCGGGGGCATCGATAATCACCGCCATGAAGCAGGACGAACTGAAGGCGCTCGTTGGCCGCGCGGCGCTCGATTACGTGGAAGACGGCGCGATCGTCGGCGTGGGCACGGGCTCGACGGTGAACCACTTCATCGATGCCCTGGCCACGCGTCGCGAGCGCATCGCCGGCGCCGTGTCGAGCTCGCTCAAGAGCAGCGAGCGGCTGCTCGCGCATGGCATCCGGGTGATCGACTGCAACGACGTGGAGAGCCTGCCCGTCTACATCGACGGCGCCGACGAGATCGACGGCCGCGGCCACATGATCAAGGGCGGCGGCGCCGCGCTCACGCGCGAAAAGATCGTCGCGGATCTCGCGCGGCGCTTCGTCTGCATCGCCGACGAGTCCAAGCTCGTCGACACGCTCGGCGCCTTCGCGCTGCCGGTCGAGGTGATCCCGATGGCGGCCGCGCAGGTGGCCAGAAGTTTCGGGCGGCTCGGCGGCGAGGCCCGGTTGCGCGAGGGCGTCGTCACCGACAACGGCAACCGCATCCTCGACGTGCGCGGCCTGTCGATCCGCGACCCGATGGCCATGGAGACCGAAGTCAACCAGTGGCCGGGCGTCGTCACGGTGGGCATCTTCGCGCGCCACAAGGCAAGCGTCTGCCTGCTCGGCACGGCCAACGGCGTCAGGACGCTGACCTTCTGACCGCGCGCGCGTCGAAGCGCGCCGGATCGATGGCGTCCAGCAGGCTGCTTTCCAGCGGAGACGGCACGCCGGCGATCGTCGCGGCCAGCGACATCGCGTTCAGCGCTGCCCAGGTGAGGCCTCGGGAGCCGAGCGCGGCATGCACGAACAGCCCCGGCTCGCGCGGCATGAGGCGTGGCTGGTCGTGGCGCGCGCCGCCGGCTGCCGTTGGCAGTGCGCCGACGACGGGCAGCCGGTCCTGCACCGTGAGTCGCCAGCCGACGCGGCCGTTCAGTGGCGCGGCCACGGGCGGCAGGTTCGCCAGGCCGGCGAGCCGCTCCATGTTGTGCCGGTGGTCACCCTCGAGCAGGTCGGGTTGCTCATCGCCCGATCGGGAAGTGGCGCCGCACAGCACAGCGCCGCCCGGGAGGGGAATGGCGTAGCCGGCGCCGGCGACCGGCACGCGCGGCGGTGGCATCACCCCCGGGGGCACCCAGGTCACTTGTCCTCGCACGCTTTCCAGCGGCCAGGCGGCATCACCCGCCAGGCGCACCGTGCCGAGCGCCGCGGCCAGCACCACGACGTCGGCCTCGCCCAGCACCAGGCCCGCCGCATCCAGCGCCTGCCAGCGATCCGCGCGCCGGCGCACGCTGTCCACGGGCATGCCGCACGCCACGTCGATCGCCGGGTCGGCCAGCCAATGCCGCACGAGCGCCGTCGGATCGATCCACCCGCCGCCCGGATAGAACCAGGCCGGCCCGGCGAGCGGCCAACCGGCGAGCGCCGCGGCGGTCGGCGCATCCATCGCCTCGACCCAGCCGGGCGGCAACCCGAGCGCGTCCAGTCGCGCCCGCATCGCAACGATCGGCAGGGTGGCCTCGATCCGCAGCAGGCCCTGCACCTGCCCGGGCACCCGACCCGCTTCCACCAGCGGCCGCAAGCTGCGGGCCGCTTCCAGGGCGGCCGCGCGAACGAAGCGGGCGTGCGGGCCGTCGTTGGCGTGCACCGTGCCATGAAACAAGCCCGCCGCATTGCCCGAGGCGCCTTGCGCGGGCCCTGGGCCAGCATCGAGCACCCGGCACGCGAAGCCGAGCCGGGCCAGCGCCTGCGCCGTCGCTGCGCCTGCCAGCCCGGCGCCGATCACGAGCGCCTCGCGTCCCGAGACGGGTGGCACCCGCCCGGGCGGTGGCCGCGGCATGAAGCGCGGCTCGAACCGAGCCACGGTCATCTCCCGCTTGTCGCCGAAGCCTGGCGCCCGCTCGGCGATGAAGCCTGTGCGTTGCAGACCGTCGCGCACGCTGCGCGCCACGCTCCAGGTGGCCGCGGTGGCGCCGGGCGCGGCCAGCCGACCGAGCGCCTTGAACAGCCGCGCGTCCCACATCGCTGGGTTGCGTTCGGGCGCGAAGCCGTCGAGATAGAACGCATCCACGCGGGCGACGATCTCCGGCAGCCACTGCGCCGCGTCTCCGAGTGCCAGCAGCAGGGTGATGCGGCCGCCGTCGAAGGCGAGCGTGTGGAGATTGGGCGTCAGCGGGGGCCAGGCGCTCTGCAGAGCGTGCGCCAGCGCGGCCTCGGCCGAGCCTTCATGTGCGCGCGCGAGATCGGCAAGAGTCGGCGGATGCTTTTCCACCGATACGAACCACAGCCGGTCGCACCGGTGCGGGTCATCGCGCCAGGCTGCCCAAGTGGCAAGGAAATTGTTCCCGAGGCCGAAGCCGGTCTCGAGCACCACGAAGTGCTCCCGCCCCTGCCAGCGTTGAGGCAGGCCGTTGCCAAGGAGGAAGACATGGTGCGCCTGGGCCAGCGCGCCGGCGCGCGGATGGTAGAGGTCCGCGAAGTCGGGTGCGTACGGCGTGCCGCCGGAGAAGTCGATGCGCGCCGGGACCACCGGCTGCGACTTCATGGCCGCACCCGGGCCCGCGCGTTCACACGCGCTTGCGGTACTCGTGCGTGCGGGTGTCGATCTCGATCTTGTCGCCGCTGTCCACGAACAGCGGCACGGCCACCTCGAAGCCGGTGCCCACGAGCTTGGCCGGCTTCATCACCTTGCCGGACGTGTCGCCCTTGACCGCCGGCTCGGTGACGATCTCGCGCACGACCGTGGTGGGCAGCTCGACGGAGATCGCCTTGCCGTCGTAGAAAACGACCTCGACCGGCATGTTGTCCTCGAGGTACTGGATCGCGTCACCCATGTTCTCGGCCTCGACCTCGAACTGGTTGTACTCGGAGTCCATGAACACGTACATCGGGTCGGCGAAGTAGGTGTAGGTGCACTCCTTGTGCTCGAGGATCACCTGGTCCATCTTGTCGTCGGCCTTGAAGACGACTTCGGCCCCCGAGGCGTTGAGCAGGTTCTTCATCTTCATGCGCACCGTGGCTGCGCCCCGGCCGCCGCGGCTGTATTCGGTCTTGAGCACGACCATCGGGTCCTTGCCCTGCATGATGACGTTCCCGGCGCGGATTTCCTGAGCGAGTTTCATATCACTGGCCTGAAGTGCGTGGTGCCTGAATTGGCAGCGAAGTTGCGGTTCCGTGGCGCGCGGCGGGACGCGCCGCGCAAAGCCCGTCATTCTAGCGTTTTCCCCGCCGCGAACTCGATCAGCTGGCGCGTCAGGTCCGAATGCGCGAGCAGCGCATCACGCCAGCGGCGGCAGGCCAAGCGCCAGGCGGAAGGATCGGGCCATGCCGCCGGCCAGGAGCCAAGTCCGTTCCAGGCGAAGGTGAGCGAGCGCAAGAGTTCGTCCGCGCCGAAACGGCCGAGGAACGCACCCAGCTTGGCGGCATGCGCGGCATCGTGTTGCGGATAGATCTGCCACACGAACGGCGCGCCGGCCCACTGCGCCCGCACGAACGAATCCTCGCCGCGCACGAAGTTGAGGTCGCACGCCCACAGCAGCCGGTCGTAGTCGGCCTGGGTCAGCCAGGGCAGCGCCTGGACGCGCAGGGCGCCGCGATCGGCACCGACCGCGCGCCGCGCATCCCCCGGCGCGGCCAGCAACAGGGTCGGCTCGCGCGACAGGCCGTCCAGGAGCGCCGGCAGCGCCGGCGTGGCGTAGCAGAAGAGGCTCGCCAGCCGCTCCCCCGGCCGGCGCTCGATGCCGTGTCCGGCGAGCCAGGCAGCGTGGTCGAACGCGTCGCGCGCGGCCGCCAGCCCGGGCTCGCGCAGCAGGCCGCCCGTGCGCTCGGTGAAGCCGGGATAGAAGAACCACTTGGTCATCCCGTTCGGCTGGGGGGAGGGCAGGCCATGGCTGCGCTCCACGTAGTCCTCGGCGCTCAGGTACTCCAGGTTGATCCACACCGGCACCGGCTGCCGCGCGGCCATCCGCGAGACGAACGCCGGGTGAGGGTCGCACCCGAAGGCCTCGATCACCGCGTCGCCCGGCTCCAGGGCCGGCGCGTCGTCCGTCCAGGCCACCACGTCCACGCCGGGCGCGCCGCCGGGCGCCATCCAGCGCAGCGCGGCCGCATCGTCCACCCACAGGCGCACCGACTCGCCGCGGCCGGCAAGGTCGGCGGCGAGCCGCCAGCACACGCCGATGTCGCCGAAATTGTCGATGACGCGACAGAACACATCCCAACGCATGGGCCGATTATCGAGGCCGCACAATTTGCCCCATGAACCCCGAGGCGACGATCGACGAGGCGCGCGAGCGGCTGCTGGCCGAGGTGGCCGCGCTGCCGCCGTTGCCGGGCGTCTATCGCTACTACGACGCGGCCGGCCAGGTGTTGTACGTGGGCAAGGCGGGCAACCTGAAGAAGCGGGTGTCGAGCTACTTCCACAAGGACCACGGCGGCACGCGCATCGGCGCGATGGTCGCGCGCATCGTCCGCTTCGAGACCACCGTCGTGCGCAACGAGGCGGAAGCGCTCCTGCTCGAGAACAACCTCATCAAGACGCTCGACCCGAAGTTCAACATCCTGTTCCGGGACGACAAGAGCTATCCCTACCTGAAGATCGTCTCGGGGCCGTTCCCGCGCGTGGCCTACTACCGTGGGTCGGTGGACCGCAAGCATCGCTATTTCGGCCCGTACCCGAGCGCCTGGGCCGTGAAGGATTCGATCCAGCACATCCAGAAAGTGTTCCGCCTGCGCACCTGCGAAGACACGGTGTTCGCCAACCGCAGCCGGCCGTGCCTGCTCTACCAGATCCGCCGGTGCAGCGCGCCTTGCGTCGGGTTCATCGACCCCAAGGACTACGAGCGCGACGTGGCCAACACCGAGCGCTTCCTCCTCGGCCAGCAGCAGGAGGTGCTCGACGCCCTGCAGCAGCGCATGATGGCCCACTCCGACGCCTTCGAGTACGAGAAGGCGGCCGAGCTGCGCAACCAGATCCAGGCGCTGTCTCGCGTGCTGCACCAGCAGGTGATGGACGAGAGCAGCCTGTCCGCGAGCGACCGGGACGCGGACATCCTCGCCGTGCGTGTGCAGGGCGGGCGCGCGTGCGTGAACCTCGCCATGGTGCGCGGCGGCCGCCATCTGGGCGACCGCGCGTTCTTTCCGGCCCACGTCGACGAGGCCACCGCGATCGAAGCCGAGCAGGAGGGTCCGACACCCCCGCCCGAGGTGCAGGTGCTCGAGGCCTTCGTCGCGCAGCACTACCTCGACAGCCCCGTGCCGCCGTCGCTCGTGACCAGCCACCCGGTGGACGACACCCTGCTGGACGCCCTCGCACAGCACAGCGGCGTGCATGTTCACGCGCAGCACAACCCGCGCGGCCAGCGCCGGGCCTGGCTCGAGATGGCCGAGAAGGGCGCAGAGCTCGCCCTGGCGCGGCTGCTCGCCGAGGAAGGATCGCAACGCGAACGCACGCGAGCGCTCGTGGAGGCGCTCGACCTCGACGTGCCGGACCTCGACAAGCTGCGCATCGAGTGCTTCGACGTGAGCCACACCGCCGGGGAATCGACGCAGGCGAGCTGCGTGGTCTTCGAGAACCACCAGATGCGCAACGGCGAATATCGGCGTTTCAATATTGCAGTCGCGCGCAGCGCCGAGCCGCCTCGAGCGGAGCGCGCGCCCCCTCGGGGGGCAGCGAGCGCAGCGAGCGTGGGGGCTCCAATCACTCCGGGCGACGACTACGCGGCGATGCGGCAGGTGCTCACTCGGCGCTACTCCAAGCTGGCGGAAGGCGCAGCCACAGGCAGTGCGCGCATGCCCGATCTCGTGCTCATCGACGGCGGGCGCGGGCAGGTGGCTGTCGCGCGCGAAGTGTTCGAGGAGCTGGGGCTGGACCGCTCGCTCATCGTCGGCGTCGAGAAGGGCGAGGGCCGCAAGGTCGGTCTGGAGGAACTCGTCTTCGCGGACGATCGCCCGAAGGTGGCGCTCGGCCACGATTCGGCCGCCCTGATGCTGGTCGCCCAGATTCGCGACGAGGCGCACCGCTTCGCCATCACCGGCATGCGCGCGCGCCGCGCCAGCGTGCGCACCCGCACGAGCAGCCTGGAGGACATCCCCGGCATCGGGCCCAAGAAGCGCGCACGCCTGTTGCAACGCTTCGGCGGCGTGCGGGGCGTGGCCAGCGCGAGCGTGGAAGACATCGCCGGCGTGGACGGCATATCGAGGGGCCTGGCAGAGGAGATCTATCGTGCATTGCACTAGACCCAGGGCGTCCATCCCCGAAGCGGCCGCTGGCCGCTCCCCCCTCGAGGGGGCGCCACTGGCGGCCCGGCGGAGCCGGATCCGCGGTGGCCGCTTGGGCGGGCGTCTCGCTGTCGTCGCTTTGTGCCTCCTGCTCGGCGCCTGTGCGCCATCGCGTCCTCGGGTGCCTGAGCCCGCGCCGCAGCACCGGCCGGCCCTGCAGCCGCCGGTGGCGATGCCTGCGCCCGCCCGGGCATCGAGCTGGGAGCAATACCAGGTGCAGGCGGCGCGGCGGCTCGTGTTGGCCAACCCGGCCAATACGTATGTGGGCACGGTGCCGGACGTGCTGCTGGCCGTGCCGGTGCTGGAGATCGAGGTCGATGCCGACGGCGACGTGAGGAGTATCAAGGTGCTGCGCTACCCGGGGCAGGCGCTCGACACGGTGCAGATCGCCATCGAGGCCGTGAAGCGGGCGGCGCCGTTCGGCGACGTGTCACGGCTGCCCAAGCCGTGGCGGTTCGCCGAGGTGTTCCTGTTCGACGACAACCGGCGCTTCATGCCGCGCACGCTCGACGTCGATTGAGCCTCGGGCTCGCGTGGCGGCAATCCCCGGCACAATGCCCGCCATGTTCTTCACCGTGCCGACCCTGCTCACCTGGGCGCGCATCGTCGCGATCCCGTTGATCGTCGCCGTGTTCGAGCTGCCGCTGGCCGAAGCCACGCGCAACATGGCGGCCACCGCACTGTTCATCGTGGTGGCCCTCACCGACTGGGCCGACGGTTATCTCGCGCGCCGGCTCAACCAGACCTCGTCGTTCGGCGCCTTCCTCGATCCCGTGGCCGACAAGTTCCTCGTGTCGGCGTCGCTGCTCATCCTCGTGCAGCTCGACCGGCTCGATGCGCTCATCGCGCTCGTCATCATCGGTCGGGAGATCGCCATCTCCGCGCTGCGCGAGTGGATGGCCCAGATCGGCGCCTCGCGCAGCGTTGCCGTGCACATGATCGGCAAGGTGAAGACCACCGTGCAGCTGATCGCCATCCCGTTCCTGCTCTACGACGGCCGCCTGTTCGGCATCATCGACACCCACCTCTGGGGCACGGTGCTGATCTACATCGCCGCGGTTCTCACCATCTGGTCGATGATCTACTACCTGCGGCGCGCACTGCCGGAGATCCGGGCCAAGGCTCGATGAACGCGCCGATCCCGGTGCGCGCCATGCCGGCGGTGTTCGTGCTCATCTGGAGCACCGGTTTCGTCGTGGCCCGGTACGGCATGCCGCATGCGCCGCCGATGTCGTTCCTGGCCTGGCGCTACGCGTTGTCCGTCCTCGCCTTCGCCGTGTGGATCGGCATCGCGCGGCCGTCGTGGCCCGCCACGTCGCGGCAGTGGCTGCACCTGGGCGTGACCGGCATCCTGATGCATGCGGGCTACCTCGGTGGCGTCTGGGCAGGGGTCAAGGAAGGCATCTCCGCCGGCACGGTCGCCTTGATCGTCGGCCTGCAGCCGCTGCTCACGGCCATGTGGGTGTCGGCCAGCGGCAGCGAGCACCGCATCACGTCGCGCCACTGGGCCGGCCTGATGCTCGGCCTGGCAGGGCTCACCCTCGTCGTGTGGCGCAAGCTCGGCATCGGCGAGGTGACGGCCTGGAACCTCGCGCTGTCGCTGGGTGCCCTCGCGAGCATCACGCTGGGCACCCTCTACCAGAAGCGCTACGTCGAGCCGTGCGATGTGCGCACAGCCAACACGGTCCAGCTCGCCGCGGCCCTGGTGGTCACGTTGCCCTTCGCGCTGATGGAGACCGAGCCGATCCGGCTGCACCCGGAGCTCGTCGGCGCCATGGCGTGGTCCGTGGTGGTGCTCACGCTGGGCGGCAGCTCGCTGCTGTACCTGTTGATCCAGCGCGGTGCCGCCACGCGCGTGACGAGCCTGATGTACCTGGTGCCCCCTTGCACGGCGGTGCTCGCGTGGCTGCTGTTCGGCGAGGCTCTCACCGGGCTCCTGGTCGCCGGCCTCGCGCTCACGGCGGTGGGCGTGGGTCTCGTCGCCCGTGAGCCGGCGGGCAGCGGGCGCAGAGTGACCGACATCGCACCGGGCGGGCGCTCATGACGCATCGCATCGCCGCACGACTGAGATGGTGGTGTCCCGCAGTCACGGAGAACAACGGCATCGCCATCACGATGCCGTTCGTAGCGAGCTTGCGCGTGCACTCCTTCGCGCTCTGCGTGCAATCTGCACAGCTGCGCAAGGCAGGGCACCACAGGGATTGCGCCTAGAATCGCCGCCGCAGCTTGACACTGCCCAGAGGCAGGGCTGTAATGAACCGGACAGGCCCGGCCTCCCACGCGACGCAGCGCGGCCTGCCCCAACCACCATCAATCAGATTGTTGAGACATCCTTTCGAGAGGGGGTACCTTCGTGAACAAGAGTGAACTGATCGACCACATCGCCAACCAGGCCGACATCTCCAAGGCGGCTGCCGGCCGCGCGCTCGAGGCCGTGATCGGCGGTGTCAAGACGACGCTCAAGAAAGGCGGCAGCGTGTCGCTCGTCGGCTTCGGCACGTTCTCGGTGAGCAAGCGCGCCGCTCGCACCGGCCGCAACCCGCGCACCGGGGCGAGCATCAAGATCAAGGCCGCCAAGGTTCCGAAGTTCCGCGCCGGCAAGGCGCTGAAAGACGCACTGTGATTTCGCATGGGGGTGCTTAGCTCAGCTGGCAGAGCGGCGCCCTTACAAGGCGTAGGTCGGCGGTTCGATCCCGTCAGCACCCACCACCCGCGCAGCTAGAATCACATGGCGCCGCCCCGCTGAAGGCGAACCTCCGGTTCGCCTTCAGTACTTGTGGGCTGCCCGTCGCCACGAAGGTTTCCCGATGCTCGACTTCATCCGTACCCGCGGCCGGCCGCTGCAGCTGTTCCTGCTCCTCGTCATTGCACTGTCGTTCGTGCTGGTGGCCGTGGAAGGCTATTCCAGCTTCACCGATCCGGCGGCGTCCACGGTGGCCGAGGTGGGCCGCACCAACATCACGCAAGGCGAGTGGGATGCGGCGCACCAGCGCCAGGTCGAGATGCTGCGCCGCCAGATGCCCGGCATCGATGCCAAGATGCTCGATTCCCCGTCCGTGCGGCGCGAGACACTGGACGCCATGGTTCGCGAGCGCGTGCTTGCGGTCACGGCGGACAAGACGAACCTCGCCGTCAGCGATGAGCGTCTGGCGCGCACTTTCGTCAGCGACCCGCAGTTCGCGAGCCTGCGCAACCCCGACGGCAGCGTCAACAAGGATCTCCTCGCCGCGCAGGGCCGCAGCGTGGAGCAGTTCGAGGCGGCGCTGCGCCAGGAGCTCTCTCAGCGCCAGGTGATGCAGGGCCTCGCAGAGGGAGCGCTCACGCCGCGCAGCGTCACCCAGGCCGCGCTCGATACGCTGCTGCAGCGCCGAGACGTGCAGCTCCAGCGCTTCGAGCCCCGCCAGTACGCCGAGAAGGTGGCCCCGACGGACGCCGACATCGAGGCCTACTACAAGGCGCACGAGGCGCAGTTCCGCGCACCCGAGCAGGCGAGCATCGAGTACGTCGTGCTCGACCTCGAAGCGGTGAAGCAGGGCATCACGGTGGCCGAGGCCGACCTGCGCAAGTTCTACGAAGAGAACATCGCGCGCTACACGAGCGCCGAGGAGCGCCGCGCCAGCCACATCCTGGTGCAGGCCCCGAAAGACGCGCCCGCGAAGGACCGCCAGGCCGCCAAGGCGAAGGCCGAGGGGCTGCTCGAGCAAGTGCGCAAGAGCCCGGCATCCTTTGCCGAGCTGGCGAAGAAGAATTCCGACGACCCGGCGTCCGCCGCGCAGGGCGGCGACCTGTCCTTCAACGGCCGCGGCGGCTTCGCAGCCAAGGAGCTCGAGGACAAGATCTTCGCGATGCAGTCCGGCGAGGTCGGCCTGGTCGAGACGGAGTTCGGCTACCACGTGGTGCAGCTCACCGGGGTGCGCGGCGGCCAGAAGCAGCCGTTCGAGTCGGTGCGCGCCGGCATCGAGCAGGACAAGCGCACGCAGGACGCGCAGAAGAAGTTTTCCGAGGCGGCAGAACAGTTCCGTGACACGGTCTACGAGCAGCCCGAGAGCCTCCAGCCCGTGATCGACAAGCTCAAGCTCACGAAGCGCACGGCCACGGTGCAGCGCACGCCGCCCCCCGGCGCCCCCGCGCCGCTGGCCTCGCCCAAGCTGCTCGATGCGGTGTTCTCCGACGACGCAGTGAGGAACAAGCGCAACACCGATGCGGTGGAGACGGCGCCGAACCAGCTCGTGGCGGCTCGCGTTCTTCAGCACACGCCGGCCCGCACGCTGCCGCTCGCCGAGGTGAAGGACCGCGTGCGCCAGCGCGTGGTTGCGCAACAGTCGGCCGCACTCGCGCGCAAGGAA
Organism: uncultured beta proteobacterium; assembly: GCA_963839465.1. Classification (GTDB taxonomy): domain Bacteria; phylum Pseudomonadota; class Gammaproteobacteria; order Burkholderiales; family Burkholderiaceae_C; genus CAWIVI01. The sequence continues at coordinate 25,082 of CAWIVI010000013.1, read as the reverse complement.
GGGGAGGCGCGCCTGGCACAGCTGAAGCAGGGCGGCGCAGACGCGCCGGCGCTGCCGGCGTCGGTGCCGGTGTCGCGCAACCAGCCGCAGAACCTGCCCCGTCCGGCACTCGACGCCGTGATGCGCGCAGACGCAGCCAAGCTGCCCGCAGTGCTGGGTGTCGACCTCGGCGAGCAGGGCTATCTCGTGGCGCGCGTTGTGAAGGTGGAGCCGCCCGCGCTCGCCGGCGACGAACTGAAGCAACTGCAAGGGCTCTACGCCAACGCATGGTCGGCGGCCGAGCAGCAGGCCTACTACAACACCCTCAGAGACCGGCTCGACGTGGAGATCAAGGCGCCGTCACCGCCGGCATCGGCACCGGCCGCGGACCCGCAGCGGTGACGCATCCGCGCGTCGCTATAATCTTGAGCTCTGCGGTGGCTGTAGCTCAGTTGGTAGAGTCCCAGATTGTGATTCTGGTCGTCGCCGGTTCGAGTCCGGTCAGCCACCCCACCTCTGCCATCCAGCCCCTGAAGCCGTTGCTCGCCAACGGCTTTTTGCATTCATGAGCAGCCCCGCCGACGCCGAACGCCCCGACATCGATCGCCTGATCGCCAACGTCGTGCGGGCGAGCAGCAAGGTTCAGTGGTGCCGCGCCCGCTGGGAATCCGACGAGCAGGCCAGCAAGGAAGAAGCCGCCGCGGTGGCCGCGCTCCGGGCCGCCTTTGCGAAGGACGCGGCGGCGTCGGCGCCCGCGGTGCAGCCCGTCGAGCCAGCGCCGGGTGACACGAGCGACACCGGGCCGACGCTGGAGGTGCGCTGCGACGGCTCCCAGCTGCTCGAGGTCGTCGGCCGCGGCAAGGTCCATCTGGAGCAGATGTCGAACAACCATTGGTGGATGGTGCTGGAGGCGGCCGGCCAGCGCGTGGACGTCTGGCTGCACGCGAGCGGCCGCATCACGGCCACGTTCGAGACCGACGAAGCCCCGCAGCCGAACACCGCCGGCTGACGTCGGCCCCCTGGGGCTACCGGCTCTTGGCGAGAAGAGTTCCTTCCACGCGAAGCGCGCCTTCCGAGCCGAGCGACACGACCACGGCCTCGCCCGACGCCGGGCTGCGCCCCGTGAGCGCCATGATGTTCGAGCCATGCGTGACGACGACGAGCGTGCCCGGGCCTCGCCAGCGGCGTAGCACGGCCAGGCCCTCGGCGGCGAGCTCGTCACGACGGTCGTTCAGCACGAAGGCGTTGGAGAACGCGGGCTCGGTCTGCACCGGTCCCACGTCCATCAGCCGCGCCGTGTCGAGGCAGCGGCACCACGGCGAGCTGAGCACCTGGGCGATCGGGACGCGCTCGGCACGCAGTGCGTGGCCGAGTGCTCGTGCATCGGCTCGGCCGGTGGCGCTCAGGTTGCGCTGCGTGGCGCAGTCGTCGAGCCGCCAGCCCGGCGGGTCGCCGGTGCCTGGCGCGTCGGCGTGGCGCACGAGTGCGATGGCGCCGCGGCGCAGCGCCGCCCAGGCGCCTTCTTCGATGGCGCCCGCCGGGGCGATGGCGGCAACCGAGACGGCGAGCAGCAGGAGGCGGCGGCGCATGCTGGCGTTGTAGCCGATCCTGGCCAAAGCGACATGGCGGGGGGTGAGGGCGCTGCATCGGCATGGCATTGCCGGCGGATTGCGCGAGGCCCCGCCCTCACCCCAACCCTCTCCCACAAAGTGGGAGAGGGAGCCAAGCTAGTTCACCGTCGTTGGCGCCGGCAGTGCGGCCGGCGTCGCAAGCGGCAACCCGGCCGGGGCCGCGGCCGCGTGCCCGTTGACGGCGAGCATGCGGTGCATCTCCAGCTCCTGCGGCGTTGCAGCGTGCGGCAGCGCAAGCGGCCACGGCCCCACGGTGAGTTCCACCGGCTGCGTCCCCTGCGCCAGCGCTCGGCGGCGCTGCACTTCGAGCTCGAGCAGCTCGGTCTCGAGGCAGGCGCGGCGGGCCTGCTGCCGCATCTGTTCGAGCTGCAGCTTCGCGTGCGTCAGCTGCATCGGGTCGCACGATGCGCAGTGCGCGAGCTCGGCCTCGTACACCGTGCCGTCGGTCGGCAGCGTGAGCGGCCTCGCGTCCCGGTGGTCTCGTCCGGTGCGCAGCAGTTGGGCCACGAGCTGGGCGAGGTGCCTGCGCAGCGCGTCCGGCAGGCCGGCCACGTCGTCCGCCGTGCGCCACGAGGCGCCGTCTCCGACGCGCCACTCCACCGACTCGATGCGCGACGAGGCCTCGTAGACCTCGTTGACGCGGCGCACGTAGTACGTCACCGCGTAGCAGTGGCTGTCGTTGCGCAGCGTGCGCGCCGTGGTGGAGACGTGCTCCGCCTCCTCGAAGCTGCTCACCGTGAGCGAGCGCTCCGCCTCGGTGGACTGGGAGGCGGAAATGGCGAACTGCGAGAACTGCTCGGCCACCGTGCGCACGCTGCCGCCGCTGGCGATCGTGGTCTCGGTATCCACCCCGAACTCGCCCTTGCCCGACGGCAGCCCGAGGAAGCCGGCCAGCCCGCCGCCCACCGACACCGACGTGTCGGCGTGCGTGCGCACCTCGTTCAACGTGTCGACGTACGCCGACGCGCTCGCTGAGCGGCGGTTCTGCGACAGCGCGCTCAGGGTCTGGCGAAACGTGGTGTGCACGCTCATGCGCTCGGTGGCCGATTTCGTGCGACGGTAGCGGTCGTACTCGAACAACCGCACCTCCTCGCGGGGCAGCAGTGTGGTGGTGTAGAGCAGCGGCCCCTGCTGGCGGCCGACGAGGTGCAGGCAGTGCTGGTAGGTGACACGAACGCGCAGGCGCTGGGCCCCGTTGTTCGACGAAAAGTCGCCGAAGCCGCCGTCGAACACCCTCGACTCGTGGAAGTACATGCAGCGGTCATGAGGCAGCCACGGCACCGGCGCGGGACCGCGGCAGTCCTCGGGGATGGGCTCGAGGCAGCCGTCGCCGCAGCCGTTGCAGGCGGCTTCGTCGCAGGCGCAGTCGGCCGTCTCGCAGGCGGCCAGCAGCGCGCGCTCGACGTTGACGCGGCCGTAGCCCACTTCGGCGTGCCACGTGCCACTCGGCTTGCCGGGCACGTTCTGGTAGGGGTAGAGCGCGGGGGAGATCTTGTCGCAGGTGCGCTCGATCAGGCGCCGCGCGTCGGTGTTCGACATCGCCGGCCGCAGCGAGATCAGCAGCGCGGCCAGCCCGGCGACGACGGGCGTGGCGGACGACGTGCCGTTGAAGCGGTCGAAGTAGTCGGCCATCGAGTAGCCATCGTTGCCGAGCCGGTCGGTGGTGGCCATCTCGAGGCAGGGCGCGACGACGTCGACGTCCGGACCGAAGCAGGCCCCCCACCAGGCCTCCGACGAGGCGTCGCCGATGCGCTTGCGCTCGTCGCTGCGGTTGCAGCCGCCCACGCAAAGGGTGCGGCTGTCGCTGCCGGGGAAGCGCGCGACGGCCGCATCCTCGTTGCCCGATGCGGCAACGAGCACGAGGCCCTTGTCGTGCGCATATTGCAGCGCGTCGCGCACGAGATCGAGATCCCAGAAGTTCCACGACTCGTAGACGCCGAAGCTCATGCTGACGACGCGCGCGCCGTGGTCGGCGGCGAAATAGAGCCCCTCGGCGATGTCGACGTCGGCCCAGGTCTCGGTGGCGATGGCCATGATGCGCACGCCGCCGGCCACGCCGGCCACGCCCTGGCCGTTGTCGAGCCGGGCGCCGATGATGCCGGCGCAGGCGGTGCCATGGTTGCCCGTGGGGCCGCCGTCGTGCGTGTCGTCCGACGCGTTCCAGGACTGCGGATGGAGCAGCAGGTCAGGGTGGTCGAGCTGCACGCCTTCGTCGATGACGGCCACCGTGATGGACGGGTCTCCGCGCGCGATCTCCCATCCGCGCGGCGCGTTGATGCGCTGCAGGCCCCACTGCGTGGCGAACATCGGGTCGCTCGGCGTGAACTCGCCCTGCGGCGGGCGGCACGACGCTGCGGCGCGGGCCGGCGCCGGTGCGTGCAGCGCATGCGCGGCAGGCGACAGCAGCGGGATGGTCTCGTACTTCACGTCGGCGTGGGTGGATGAGTTGCCTGCCGCCGCGCCGAGCGTCGCGGCGAGCGCGGGCGCCATGTGCAGGGCCGTGCGGCCGCCGGCGTAGGTCGGCTCGTCGATGCGCAGCATGACGTAGCCGGGCAGGCGTGCCGGGCCCGCGACGTCGGTGGACAAGCCTGGGGCGAGCGCGGTCTCGTGGCCGGCCTGCGCGATGGCCGACTGGCGCACATAGAAGCGCGACGGGTTCACGGTGAAGAACGCCGGCCCCGGTGGCGCCGGCTCGCTGCCGCCGGCACGCGAAGCCTGCGGCCGCAGCGCGGGCATCACCCACGCGACGAGGTCGCTGCGTTCGAGCCGCTCGATCAGCGACGGATCGATCGGCGCGCCGCCGGCGCTGCCGACCCACGACAGTCCCTCCGTCTGGTTCACCGCCACGAGCGGCGTCTCGGTGGCGAGTCTGAACAGCGACAGGCCCAGGCCGTCGAGCAGCTTGCGCTTGTCTTGCGGGTCGGCGCCGGAGCGCCAGCGGACGGCGACGATGGAGTGGTCGGCGATGGACGGCCCCGCGGCCGGATGCGTGAATGTGGGCGAGGCGACGATGCCCTTGTCCTTGGCTGTCATGTGGATCTCCCTGATGGATGACGCTGACGCCCGTGTGCGACCGCAAACGGGCAAGCGCATGCTCGTCACCAAGACATCTAAGGGATATCCCTAAGGTGTCGCTGGGGACCCTTCAACCTTGGGAGTTGCGGCCCGCCGTCAGCGCGTCTCCTGGCGAATCCAGGCGACGATTTCGGACGCGGGCATCGCGCCGCTGCGTCGGGCCAGCTCCCTGCCGCGCCGGAAGAGCACCATTGTCGGGATGCTCCGGATGCCATGGCGCCGGCTCGTCTGCGGGGCCGCCTCGGTGTCCACCTTCGCGAAGCGCACGTCCGGCAGCTGCTGCGCGGCAGCCGCGAACTGGGGCGCCATGGATACGCAGGGACCGCACCAGGCCGCCCAGTAGTCGACGACCACCGGAAGCTCGGTGCCGCCGACGAAAGCGTCGAACGTTCGGTCGTCCAGGGCGGCCGGCTGCGGGGCCATCAACGGTGTGCCGCACTTGCCGCACAACGGATCGTCGTGGAGACGATCGTCCGGGACGCGGTTCTTCGTGCAGCACGCTGGGCAGACCAGTTGCATCGACGGCTCCTCTTCAAAGGGATGCGAGCGAAACTTGTGCCCGGGTTTACCCCGCTCGAATCAAATTCATTCGTGACTAATATTCGCCGAAGGTGATATTTAGGAGGCAGGGTGTCGCAGCGAGGAATGACCGTGGGGCGACTCGCCAAGGCGCCGGAGAACTTCCTGGCACCGCCGGACATCACCCGCGTCTTCTCCGAAGCGCGCACCGGCCGGCGTGACTTCATCCGGCAAGCCTTTGCCGCGGCGGCGGCCGCGGCGGCGCCTGTTGCACTGGCGGCCACGGGCGATCCGGCCATCCTCCAGCTGCCAGCGCACAGCAAGGGCCTCGGTCTGCCGGTTGCCACCGACGGCTATGGCCGCCCGTCGAAGCACGAGGCCAACGTGCAGCGCCGCCGCAGCCCCGGACTGACCCCGACGACGCAGGCCTCCGTGTCGTTCGCGCCGCTGCAGTCCCTGTTCGGGATCGTCACGCCCAGCGGGCTGCACTTCGAGCGGCACCACCAGGGCTGGTGGGACGTCGAGCCGTCGGCACACCGCCTGATGATCAACGGCTCGGATGACAGCATCGTGCGCCGGCCGCTCGTGTTCACGATGGACGAGCTGATGCGGCTGCCGCCGGTCTCGCGCTTCCACTTCATCGAATGCGGTGCCAACAGCGGCATGGAATGGGGCAACGTCGCGGTGCCGACGGTGCAGTACACGCACGGCATGCTGAGCTGCAGCGAGTTCACCGGCGTGCCGTTGAAGCTGCTGCTCGAGATGGCGGGCGCGGATGCAAGGCGCGGGCGGTTCATCCTCGCCGAAGGGGCTGACGGCTCATCCATGACCCGCACGGTGCCGATGTCGCTCGTGGACAGCGGCGAAGTGCTGGTGGCGTACGGGCAGAACGGCGAGATGCTGCGGCCCGAGAACGGCTACCCGCTGCGCCTGGTGGTGCCCGGCGTGCAGGGCGTGAGCTGGGTGAAGTACCTGCGGCGCATCGAGGTCGGCGACCAGCCCTACGGCACGAAGGACGAGACACTGCACTACGTCGACCTGATGCCCGACGGGCTGCACCGGCAGTACACCAGCACGCAGGAGTGCAAGAGCGTGGTCACGACGCCGTCGGGCGGGCAGGTGCTGCTGGACCGGGGCTTCCACAACATCAGCGGCCTGGCATGGTCAGGGCGCGGCAAGGTGAAGCGGGTCGACGTGTCGGTGGACGGCGGACGCCACTGGCGCATGGCGCGGCTGGAGTCGCCGGTGATGTCGAAGTGCCTGACGCGCTTCAACATCGATTGGACCTGGGACGGCAAGCCGGCCCTCGTCATGAGCCGGGCGACCGATGAAACCGGCCACGTGCAACCTTCGATTGGCCAGCTGCGCGCCGTGCGCGGCACGCGGTCCATCTATCACAACAACGCCGTGCAGACGTGGCTGGTGCAGGAGAACGGCGAGGTGAGCAATGTGCAGCTGGCGTAGCCTCGCGGCCGCCGCGTTCGCGATCGGCTGCGGCACGGCGAGCGCGCAGCACACTGGCCATGACGGCATCGGCCGTGTCGCCACACCCGCCGAGATCGCGGCGTGGGACATCGACGTGCGGCCCGACTTCAAGGGCCTGCCGAAAGGCGCCGGCTCGGTCGCGCAGGGCATGGCGGTGTGGGAGGCCCAGTGCGCCTCGTGCCACGGGGTGTTCGGCGAGAGCAACCAGGTCTTCGCGCCGATGGTCGGAGGCACGACAGCCGACGACATGAAGACCGGTCGCGTGGCGCGGCTCACCGACACGAGCTTTCCCGGGCGCACCACGCTGATGAAGCTGTCGACCGTGTCCACGCTGTGGGACTACATCCGCCGCGCGATGCCGTGGGCCGCTCCGAAGTCGCTGTCGACCGACGAGGTGTATGCCGTCAGCGCCTACATCCTGAACATGGGCGGCATCGTGCGCGACGACTTCGTGCTGACCGACCGCAACATCGGCATGGTGCAGGCGCAGCTGCCGAACCGCGATGGCATGACACGCTCCCATGCCTTGTGGCCGGGCGCACCGGCCGGCAAACCCGACGTGCAGGGCCCGCGCTGCATGCAAGGCTGCTCGCCCGAGCCGGTGGTGGCGTCTTCCATTCCCGACCAAGCGCGCAACTCCCATGGCAACCTGGCGCAGCAGAGCCGGGTCGTCGGGCCGCAGCGCGGCGCCGACACGACGCAACCTCCGCCGCGCTCCCTCGCCGAAGCTCGGCAGCGCGCCTTGGGGCTCACGGCGCCGGGCGGTGCGGCGAAACCGGCCGACGTTGCCGGAGCGCTGGGTCTTGCGCAGCAGCACGGCTGCACGGCCTGCCACGGCATCGACACCCAACTCGTGGGCCCGAGCTTCCAGGACATCGCGCGCAAGTACGAACGTCACGCCGATGCGCCGGCCTACCTCGCGGGCAAGATCAAGACGGGTGGATCCGGCGTGTGGGGCGGCATCGCCATGCCCTCGCAGACGCTGACCGAGGACGATGCCAGGGCCATTGCGGCGTGGCTGTCCGCCGGTGCAAAGCGGTGAGGGACACTACGGGATCGTCCCGAAGCGATCGGGTTTGATCGCTCATTAGGATATTCAGATTCAGGAGTCTTCGATGCAGTCACGTCGAGAAGTGCTTTCCCACTCGGCCCGCGTTGCGGTGCTGCTCGCCGGTGCAGGCCTGCTGCCCGCGCTGGCGTGTGCGCAGGGCGCGCCTTGGAACGCCGCTGCTTTCGAAGGCAAGAACATGGCAGACGTGATGAAGGCGTTGGGGGCCGGCGCGCCGACGGCAAGCGCCGACGTCGCCATCACCGGCCCGGACATCGCCGAGAATGGCGCCGTCGTGCCGGTGGGCGCGTCGACCACGCTGCCGGGTGTGAAGCGGCTGGTGCTGCTCGTCGAGAAGAATCCCAATGTGCTGTCCGCGGTGTTCGATGTCACGGATGCCATCGAGGCGAACGTGTCGACCCGCGTGAAGATGGGCCAGTCGTCCAACGTCTACGCCGTGGCGCTCATGGGCGACGGCAAGGCGCTGTACGCACAGAAGGAAATCAAGGTCACTCTCGGCGGCTGCGGCGGATGACGCTGGCTCCCTCATTCAAATCGATCCAGGAGTAGTCATGGCAGATCCGATGCGCATTCGGGCCCAGGCGGCGGGCGACAAGGCCACCGTGCGGGTGCTGATGAGTCACGAGATGGAGACCGGGCAGCGCAAGGACGCGGCCGGCAAGACGATTCCAGCGTGGTTCATCCAGGAGGTGACGGCGCAGCACAACGGCAAGACCGTGATGACGGCCCAGTGGGGCCCAGCCATCGCGAAGAACCCGTTCCTGCAGTTCAACGTGAAGGGCGCGAAGGCCGGCGACAAGATCTCCATCGCCTGGAAGGACAACCGCGGCGAGACCCGCACCGACGAAGCCACCGTGGCCTGAGCCGATGAAGCACGCATTGATCGCATGCGCCCTGGTTCTCGCGGGCCCGGCCGCCGTGGCGCAGAAGTCCACGGCCGACGGCATCGCCGAGTACCGCAAGATGCTCGAAGACGGCAACCCGGCCGAGCTCTTCGAGGCCAAGGGCGAGGGCCTGTGGAAGCAGAAGCGGGGGCCGAGGAACGCCTCGCTCGAGCAGTGCGACCTGGGCAAGGGGCCCGGGCAGGTGAAGGGCGCTTTCGTCGAGCTGCCGCGCTGGTTCGACGACACGAAGAAGGTGCAGGATCTCGAGGCGCGCCTGCTCACGTGCATGCAGACGCTCCAGGGCCTGGACACCGAAGCGATCGCCAAGGCGCCGTTCGGCCGCGGCGAGCAGGCCAACATGGAGGCGCTCGTCGCATGGATCGCCGCCGCGTCGCGCGGCATGCGATTCAACCTGCCGCAAGGGCATGCCGAAGAGAAGAAGATGTTCGAGCTCGGCAAGCGCGCGTTCTTCTACCGCGGCGGCTCGCACGACTTTTCCTGCGCCTCGTGCCACTCGGAAGCCGGCAAGCGCATCCGCCTGCAGGACCTGCCCGAACTCACGAAGAACCCGGGCGACGGCATCGGCTTCGCCGCCTGGCCCGCCTACCGCGTGAGCAACGGCGAGCTCTGGACGATGCAGCGCCGGCTGAACGATTGTTATCGCCAGCAGCGCTTCCCGTATCCGGGCTACGCGTCCGACGTGACCGTCGCGCTGGCGTCCTACATGGGCGTCAATGCCAAGGGTGCGGCGTCGATCGCGCCTTCCATCAAGCGCTGAGGGAGAAGGTATGCGCAACACCCGATACGCGGCCGTCGCCGGCGCCGTGCTGCTCGTGCTGGCCGGCTGCGCGGCCATGGCGCCGGCGCCCGACTACGACGCGCTCACCGCCGAGATGATGAAGGCCTCGTTTCGCGACCAGGGCATCGCCAAGGTCGATCGGCTGCAGCAGGACGCCTCCAACGCCGAGTGCTCCAAGGCCGAGGGCAAAGCGCTGCCCGAGGCGCGCGTCAAGGCGATCGAGAAGGAGAACCTCGCCACCGTGAAGATGCCTGCCGACGGCACCTTCATCGGCGATTGGCGCGAGGGAGAGAAGCTCGCGCAGAACGGCCGCGGCATGACCTGGACCGACGCGTCGGCCGACACCGCGGCCAACGGCGGCAACTGCTACAACTGCCACCAGCTCAGCAAGGCCGAGATCTCCTTCGGCACCATCGGCCCGAGCCTCTACAACTACGGCAGGATCCGCGGCGTCGCCGATCCGGCCAACCCTGCCGCCAAGCCGATCGTCGAGTACACCTGGGGCAAGCTCTACAACGCCAAGGCCTACAACGCGTGCTCCGGCATGCCGCGCTTCGGCCACGCCAAGCTGCTGAACGAGAAGCAGCTGAAGGACATCATGGCGCTGCTGCTCGACCCGAAGTCGCCGGTGAACCAGTAGGTGCCGAGCCTCTCCCGACGCGAGTTCCTGCAGGTGCTGGGCGCGGCCTCGGCCGCGGGGCTCGCGCTCGGCCGGCATGCGCAGGCCGACGCCGCCAACGCGCAGGCCGCGCTGTACGACATCCCGCGCTTCGGCAACGTGTCGTTCCTGCACATGACCGATTGCCACGCGCAGCTCCTGCCGGTGCGCTTCAGAGAGCCGAGCGTGAACCTCGGCGTCGGGCCGATGCAAGGCCGGCTGCCGCACCTCGTGGGCGAGGCGCTGCTGAAGGCGACCGGCGTGCCCCCGGGCACCGCGGCCGCGCATGCATTGACCTTCATCGACTTCGAGCAGGCCTCGCGGCGCTACGGCAAGGTCGGAGGTTTCGCGCACCTGGCCACGCTCGTGAAGCAGCTCAAGTCGAGCCGGCCCCACGCCTTGCTGCTCGACGGCGGCGACACGTGGCAAGGGTCGGCCACGTCGCTGTGGACACAGGCGCAGGACATGGTGGACGCGTCCAAGCTGCTCGGCGTCGACGTGATGACCGGCCACTGGGAGTTCACCTACGGCATGGACCGCGTCAAGGCCATCGTCGAGAACGACTTCGCAGGCCGCATCGAGTTCGTCGCACAGAACGTGAAGACCGCCGACTTCGGCGACCCGGTGTTCAAGCCCTACGTGCTGCGCGAGATCAACGGCGTGCCGTGCGCCGTCGTCGGCCAGGCCTTCCCCTACACGCCGATCGCCAACCCGCGCTACTTCGTCGCCGACTGGTCCTTCGGCATCCGCGAGGAGGACATGCAGAAAACGGTGGACGAGGCGCGCGCCAAGGGCGCGAAGGTCGTCGTGCTGCTGTCGCACAACGGCATGGACGTCGACCTGAAGCTCGCCTCGCGCGTGCAGGGCATCGACGCCATCTTCGGCGGCCACACGCACGATGGCGTGCCCGTCGCCGTGCCGGTGGGCAACCCCGGCGGCACGACGCTCGTCACCAACGCCGGCAGCAACGGCAAGTTCCTCGGCGTGATGGACTTCGACGTGAAAGGCGGCCGCGTGGCGGACTTCCGCTATCGCCTGCTGCCGGTGCTCTCCAATCAACTCGCCGCCGATCCCGCCATGGAGGCGCAAATCGCCAAGGTGCGCCGGCCCTTCGAGGCGCGGCTCGCCGAGCCGCTCGCCGTGACCGACGGCCTGCTGTACCGGCGCGGCAACTTCAACGGCTCCTGGGACCAGCTGGTGTGCGATGCGCTGATGGAGACGCAGGGCGCCGAAATCGCCTTCTCGCCGGGCTTCCGCTGGGGCACTTCGCTGCTGCCGGGCGAGGTGGTCACGCGCGAGCACATGATGGACCAGCTGGCCATCACGTATCCCTACGCCACGCTCACGGAGATGACCGGCGAGACGATCAAGACCATCCTCGAAGACGTGGCGGACAACCTCTTCAACCCCGATCCGTACTACCAGCAAGGCGGCGACATGGTGCGCGTCGGCGGGCTCGCCTACACCTGCGATCCCGCCGCCGCGATGGGCCGCCGCATCGGCGACATGCGCCTCGGGGGCCGGCCGATCGACGCAGACAAGAAGTACAAGGTCGCGGGCTGGGCGCCCGTGGCCGAGGAGGCGCGCCGCGCCGCGAACGTGAAGCCGGTGTGGGAACACGTCGAGGCCTGGCTCAAGGGGCAGGGCGGCCGGGTGGCCCCGCGCCGCATCAACACGCCGCGACTGGTGGGTGTGCAGGGCAACCCCGGCAGGGTGGAGGCCTAGGTTGAAGCTGTCGCTCCTCCGGGAGAGGGCCGCAGCGCAGTCGGCCCGCAGGGCCGACTGCCTCCCTCGGCTCGACGCGGTGGAGCAACTGACGTGAAGCGCGCTGCGCAGGCTTTCGTGGCCGCGCTGGCCGCCGTCTCGGCCGGCGCGGGCGCCCAGGACGCCACGTTCGCCACAAGAGCCATGACGCCCGAGACCGCGCTCGCCGCTGCGCGTGGCGCGCTGGAGCATTGCCGCACGCAGGGCTACCAAGTGGCGGTTGCGGTCGTCGACCGGGCCGGGCTCGTGCAGGCGCTGCTGCGCGACCGCTACGCGGGTGCCCACACGCTGGATGCCGCCACCGACAAGGCCTGGACGGCCGCCAGTTTCAAGATCCCCACCACGAACCTGGCGGCCGAGACGCAAGCAGGCAAGCCGATGAGCGGCCTGCGCGCCCTGCCGCGCGTGCTGGCGGCAGGCGGCGGCCTGCCGATCGAAAGCGCCGGCACGCTCGTCGGTGCCATCGGCGTCTCCGGAGCCCCCGGCGGCGATGCCGACGACGCCTGCGCGAAGGCGGGCATCGCAACGATTGCGGACGCCCTCGAACTCCAGTGACCCCCGCGGGCCGCTGCAGTCAAGCCAGCATGTCGGCCCACATGTTGCGCGCCCACGAGTGCGCGTAGCTGGCCTCCTGCGTCGACCTCGCGGCCGACACGCCTCCGGAGCCGGCGACGGTCTTGAACGTCTTCTCCGCCGCCACGTATTCGTGGACGCTCGCGACGTGGATCACCTCCTCCGGGCTCACGAAGCTGTAGCAGGTGTTCGTGAGCATCGGCCGGGCGTTCACGTCCCAGCCTTTCAGCTCGGCCACGATGGCCGCCGCGGCCACCTTGGCGTGGGCGTTCGCCATGTGGCCCGACTTCGGCATCGCGGGGGCGATCTGGATCGCGTCACCCAGCACATGCACATCCTTCGCAGCAGTGGATTCGAACGTCTGGTAGTTCACCTGGCACCAGCGTGCATTGGCATTCGCGAGGCCGGACTGCACCGCGATCGTGCCGGCGCGCATCGGCGGCAGCACGTTGAGAACGTCGGCCTTCACGTCGTCCTGCACGTCGAACTTGATCGTCTTCGCCTTGGCATTCACGGCCGTCGCCTTGTGCTGGCTCCGATACTCCACCATCGAGCCGTAGAGCTCGGTCCACGCCTTCTTGAACAGCGGCCCCTTGGACGTCACGTCGGGGTTCGCATCCAGGATGAGCACCTTGGACTTCGGCTTGTGCGCCTTCAGATAGGCCGCGACGACGCTGGCGCGCTCGTACGGCCCCGGAGGGCAGCGATAGGGCGCCTCGGGGATCGTGATCGCGAACACGCCGCCGTCCGGCATGGCGACGAGCTGCCGGTGCAGCGCGACCGTCTCCGGCCCGGCTTTCCAGGCCTGCAGCAGGGTGCCGTCGGCCTGCGCCTGCCGCAGCCCTTCCACGTCGTCGAACATCAGGTCCACGCCGGGCGACAGCACCAGCTTGTCGTAGCGGATCTCGGGGCCGCCGGCGAGGCGCACCTTCTTGCCGGCGAGGTCGATCGACGCCACCGTGTCGTGGACGACCGTCACGCCGTGCTTGCGCAGGCCGTCGTACGGCACGGTGATTTCGCCGAGCTGGCGCGCACCGCCCACCACGAGATTCGAGATCGGGCAAGACACGAAGCTGCGGTTGGGCTCGACCAGCACGACGTCGAGCGAGCGGTCGGAGAAGAGCCGCACGTACCGCGCCGCAGTGGCGCCGCCGTAGCCGCCGCCCAGCACCACCACCTTCGCGCTGGACGGCGCGCCGCCCATCGATGCGCAGCCGCCGAGGGCGGCGAGCGTGCCGCCGGCGAAGAGACCCTGCACCAGTTGACGTCGTTGCATGCCGTGCCTCACTTGCTCTGGGCGGCGAAGTACGCCGCGACCGTCTCGATCTGCTCGTCGGTGTAGCCCTTGGCGAGCTGGTGCATCACGGTGGCGCTGCGCTTCCCGTCGCGGAAATCACGCATCTGAGTCGCCAAGTACGTGCGCGGCATCCCGGCCAGCGACACGACGGCGCTATCCGGATGGGCCCGGCCATCGGTTCCGTGGCAGTGGGCACATGTGGCTGCCAGCGCCCGGGCGTTCAGGGCCTGGGCGTCTTGCGCAAGTGCGGGCTGCGCGGCCAGGGCGGCAGCAGCAAGCGCGAGGGCCGCGGCCACGCTTCTCGAAGGGGCCGATAAGATCGTTCGATCCCCACTCCGTGCAGCGATCGATGTCGTCCTGGATACGCCGGCGTTGCGCATGGTGCTCCCTCGTCGTGTGGCTGCTGCTCGCGCCCGCCGTCGGGGCGGCCGAGCCGGTGAAGGCCGTCAAGGTAGCCGAGGATGCCTGGTTCGTCCAGGGGCAGGCCGCCCTCGGCTCGCCGGCCAACCGCAACTTCATCTCCAACGCCGGGTTCGTCGTCACGGGGCAGGGCGTGGTGGTGGTCGATGCCCTCGGATCGCCGGCGCTGGCGCGCGAGCTCATCGCCGAGATCCGCCGCATCACGGCACAGCCGATCCGCTACGTGATCGTCACGCACTTCCATGCCGACCACATCTACGGGCTGCAGGCGTTCAAGGAAGCGGGCGCCGCGATCGTCGGGCATTCTGCCGGGCGCGAGTACCTGCACTCCGAGGCCGCAGCCCGGCGGCTGGAGGCCAGCCGCGAGCAGCTCGCGCCCTGGATCGACGGCAGCACCCGGCTGGTCGGCGCCGACCGCTGGGTCGAGCAGGACGACACCTTGCTGCGCCTGGGCGCGCACGAGTTCCATCTGCGCCACGTGGGTCCGTCGCACACGCCGGAAGACCTGGTCGTGTTCGTCGAGAAGGGCAGCGTCCTCTTCGCCGGCGACCTGGTCTTCCGCGGCCGCATCCCGTTCGTCGGCCAGGCCGACAGCCGGCAGTGGATCGCGTCGCTCGACCGGCTCATGGACCTGCGGCCGAAGGTCATCCTCCCTGGCCACGGACCCGCATCCACCGACGATCCCCTGGCCGACCTCGCTCTCACGCGCGACTACCTCGTGCACCTGCGCCGCACGATGGGCGAGGCCGCGCGCAACCTGGAGCCCTTCGAGGAGGCCTACGCCCGTGCCGACTGGTCGCGCTATGCGCACCTGCCGCTGTTCTCCGCGGCCAACCGCATGAACGCCTACAACACCTACCTGCTGATGGAGCAGCAGCCGGATCGCTGAAGCCGGCACAGCGCTTGCCACGCAGGCGGCATGCGCTACCTCGCCCTGTGCTGCGACTACGACGGCACCATCGCCCACCACGGCGCGGTCGACGACGCCACGATCGGCGCGCTCGAGCGCCTCGTGGCGTCGGGGCGACACCTCGTCCTCGTCACCGGCCGTGAGCTCGACGACCTGCACCGCGTCTTCCCCCGGCTCGATCTCTTCGAGCGCATCGTGGCCGAGAACGGTGCGCTGCTGTACACGCCCGCCACGCGCGAGGAGCGGCTGCTCGCCGATGCGCCATCGCCCGCGCTGGTGCAGGCGCTGCAGGAGCGCGCCGTCACGCCCCTCTCGGTCGGCCGGTGCATCATCGCCACCTGGGAGCCGCACGATCCCACCGTGCTGCGAGCCATCCGGGATCTCGGCCTGGAGATGCAGGTCATCTTCAACAAGGGCGCCGTCATGGTGCTGCCCTCGGGCGTCAACAAGGCCACGGGCCTGGCTGCGGCGCTCGACTCCATGGATCTTTCGCCGCGCAATGCCGTGGGAGTGGGCGACGCCGAGAACGACCATGCGTTCCTGACGCTGTGCGAATGCGCCGTCGCAGTGGCCAACGCGCTGCCGGCGCTGAAGGAAGCGGCCGATATCGTCACCGAGGCGGACCATGGCGCCGGCGTCGCCGAGCTCATCAACGAGATGCTCCAAGACGACCTCGCCCGGCGCGCTCCCGGGCTCGCGCGTCATCGCATCGCGCTCGGCGCGGCGGCCGACGGGCAAGCGGTGTCGCTGGACCCGCACAGCACCCGGCTGCTCATCGCCGGCACGTCCGGCAGCGGCAAGTCGACCGTCGCCAAGGGCCTCATCGAGCGCATCACCGAGCGCGGCTACTCGTTCTGCATCGTGGATCCGGAGGGCGACTACGAAAACCTGCCCGGCGCCGTGACGCTCGGATCGCCGGATCGGGCGCCGAGCGCGGACGAAGCGATGCAGCTTCTGGAGAAGCGCGAGAACGCCGTGGTCAACCTCGTGGGGCTGCCGATGGACGACCGCCCCGCGTTCTTCCTCGCGCTGCTCCCGCGAATCATGGCCTTGCGCACGCGCACCGGGCAGCCGCACTGGCTCATCGTCGACGAGGCGCACCATCTCCTGCCTGCCACGCTGCAGTCCGCCGAGCATGCGTTGCCCGAACGCCTGGGTGGCGTGGCGATGATCAGCGTGCACCCGGACTCGATCGCTGCGCCCGCCGTGCGCGGCGTGAACGCCGCCATCGTGATCGGCAACGACCCTGGGCAGACCCTGCGCCAGATCGCCGCCCAGGTCGGCACCGCGATCGATGCGCCTGCCGACGAGCCGTCGCTCGAGGCCGGGGAAGCCCTGGTGTGGGTGCGCGGCGAGGTGGAGCGACCCTTGCGCGTTCGCACGCTGCCCAGTCGCATCGAGCACCGCCGCCACAACAGAAAGTACGCCGAAGGCGAGCTGCCGCCGGACCGGAGCTTCTACTTCCGGGGGCCCGACGAGAAGCTCAACCTGCGCGCCCGCAACCTGTTCATGTTCCTGCAGATGGCCGATGGAGTAGACGACGACACGTGGCGGCACCACCTCCGGCGCGGCGACTACTCCCGCTGGTTCGCCGAGGGCATCAAGGACGAGTCGCTGGCGCTGGAGGCACGCCGCATCGAGGCCATGGAAGACGAGCAGCCGCAACGCACGCGCGCTCTCCTGCGCGAAGCGATCGAGCGCGAGTACACGCTGCCGGCATGACGGCGCCGCCGGCGGGTCAGCGGGCGACGACCTTGTTGCCGTTGGCCTTGTAGGAGGCGATCGCCTTTTTCAAGTCGCCATGCTCTTCGCACGGCAGCCAGCACAACTTGTCGAGGATCTTCAGGTGCTCCTCCGCCTTCGGCAGGTTGCCGGCCATGAGGTAGGCCTCGCCCACGTACTCGTGCGCCCCCCGGTGCTTCGGATCCAGCTCCAGCGCGCGCCCGTAGTGCTTGAAGGCGCCGTCCAGGTCGCCTGTCTTGCGAAGCGAGTAGCCGAGCCAGTTCTGCGCGTTCGCGTCGTTGGGCGCCTTCGCCGCGTAGATCTTCAGCAAGGGAACCGCCTCGGCGTAGCGATCGCCTTCGATGAGCTGCACGGCCTTGGCGTAGTCGGGGTCACCACCGCCGCCGATATCGGCGCCGCCGCCGCTACCACCACCGCCGCCGTCTGCAACGGCCAGCGAAGCGCCGAGCAGCGCGATGAGGAACGCGAGGGATGATCGACGCAACGTCATGGCAGCCTCCTGCAGACCCGGTATGGTGGTTTATCCCCCGCCGCGGCCGGCCGGTTCATCGCCGCGGCACGAGGTCGGGCACGTGGACGCGGCAGACGATGCCCTGCGGCGGGTTTTCGCTCCAGCGCACGTCGCCGCCGAGCTGCTTCACGCGCTTGCGCACGCCCCCCAGCCCGAGCCCATGGGCCCAGGCCTGCGGGTTGCGTCCCATGCCGTTGTCCACCACCCTGAGCGTGAATGCCCCATCCTCGAAGCTGGCCTCCACGTCCACGCGCGACGCGTGAGCGTGCGAGATCGCGTTGGTGACGAGCTCGCGCAGCACGCGCGTCAGCGCCGACCACTGGACGACAGACAGCATGATGTCGCGGTCGGTCGAAAACGACCAGCCGAGCTCGCAATGCGCGGCGGACAGGCGCTGCGTGATGTCCGCCTTCCATTCGGCGGCCGCGTGGGAGAGCCGGTGCGTAGGCGCCGCCAGGCCTCGCGTGAGCGTCTTCAAGTCCTGCAGCGTGTGCCGGACATAGTCTTCCATCTCCGGATTCGCCGCCTTGTACATGAGCGTCAGCAGGCGCGCTCCGATGTCGTCGTGAAGGTCCTGCGCGATGCGCACGCGTTCCTCGCTGCGCCCCTGCTCGACGGCCCGGTCGTACGCGACCGCCCGCTTGAGCTGCTCGACGACGCGATCGGTCAGGCGCGCATCTTCCTGCGTGAACATGCGCTTGCCCCGATGCGCGAAGCGCAGCACGAGCGATCCGGCCTGGGCGCCGGCGCCCAGCGCCGGCACCGGCACCACGAGGGCCGAACCGTCGGCCAGCACCCGCGTGCGGCCGGCAGGCCGCTCGGCGCGGAACACCTCCAGCGGCTCGAACAGCTCACGCAGCAGGCGCGACAGCAGCTCGGCGGTCTTTTCCGGTTCCACCTCCACCTCGCGCGCCGCCCGGTAGAGCTGCTCGAACATGCGCTCGGTCGTCAGCATGTTGGTGCCGAGCATCTGGTTGAGGATCCACTGACGCACGCCCGCGTAGGCACCCAGCGACAGGAACAGCGAGAGCGTCAGCGACGCGAACTGCCCGAGCGAGAACACAGCGACGAACAGCAGGTCGAGCGATGTCGCCACCGTGCTGATGCCGGCCAGCAACGAGAACTCGCGCATCACCTGTTGCGAGCGCGAGAGGAACGGCACCAGCAGCAGCAGCGACGCGAGAAACACATACCAGACCATCGACCCGATGGCGGCGATCGAATGCTGCGTGGTGGCCTGCCCCTCTGCCGCCGCGACGGCGAGGGTGAGGAGCGTCAGCGTGCCGATGGCCACGATCGAGAAGCGCCGCACGACCACGGCGAACGGATGCGGCTGCAGCTTGTGCGACCAGCTCAGCAGGACGATGCCCAGCACGCCGAACGAGATCGACGCACCCTGCGTCCACCACCAGGCCTCGGGAAGGCGGTCCGCCGCCGCGAGCGACACGATGGCCGCCGCCATGAGCCAGACGAATCCGGAGATCGCGCTATGCCCTGGCACCTGCCGCGGATGGATGGTGGTGGCGTGCACGATTGCCGCCGCGGTGAAGACGTCGAAGGCGATGCGGCCGGCGAAATCCCACCGGGCCAGCCCGTGGGGAAGGCCCAGGTCCGGGATGGTCTCTGCGGCCATGAACGCCAGGTTGCCCGCCTGGCACACCGACATGATCGCGTACATGAGGTTGCGCATGTTCGGCCGCACCAGCAGCACGACCATGGCCACCAGGTACAACACGAGCGCCAGTGCGGCGAGCAGCCAGAACATGGCGCCCAGGCCCCCCACGCCCCTGGCGCGCGGCTGCACGTGCGCCACGCTCCCGTCGTCGAACACGAGCTTCACGTCGCGGTGCTCGAGCGCGGCGGCGAAGCGGCTCCACTGCGACATCAGCTGCTCGCGCTCCAGGTCGTTCACCAGCCAGCGCGGCGAGCGCTGCAGCAGCAACGCATCCAGCGGTTCGACGCGGCCGGCGACCTCGATACCGGCGAGCGCCTTGCCTTCGAAGCCGCGCAGGCGCGGGTCGCCCGTGACCGAAAGCTGGAGCTGCCCCTGCGTGGTGCGAGCCCACCACGCATCGATGTGCGGTGCCTGCGCGAGGATGCGGATCCACAGGAAGAGGCTCATGCAGCCCACCAGGGCGACGATGACCAGCAGGCGAAGCCGCGTGCCCATCCATCGCGTCGGCTCCAGGGGCGCGGCGAGGATGCGTTCGAACGCGCGCGTCTCGAACGAGGAGTCAGGGAACGTCGGACCGAACTCGGTGTCCAGCGGCAATGAGGCAGGGCGCGAAGCCATGGCCGCCGCGGCGTGTCAGACCAGGCCCTGCTTGCTCGCCAGCACTGCAGCCTCGGCGCGGCTGGACACGTTCAGCTTCTTGTAGATGGACTTGATGTGGTCGTTCACGGTGAACCACTTGATGCCCATCAGGCTCGCGATCTCCTTGATCGTGAAGCCCTTGCTGAGGTAGGTCAGCACCTCGCTCTCGCGTGGGGTGAGCCGCTCGTGGTCGAGCGGTGCTTCCATCTGCACCGGGCGGCTGGACGTGAAGCTCGAAGGCGGCGCGAAGCCGGCGTCCGGCGCGGACCCTTCCATCTGCGAACCGTGCCGGAAGTGCGTGAGGAGCCGACGTGCGATGGCCGGCGACAGCGGTGGCTGCCCGCGCACGATCTTCTGCAGCTCCTCCACCAGCACCTCGAAGCGGTCTTCCTTCAGCAGGTAGCCGTCCGCGCCGCGCTGCAGCGCGGGGAAGAGGTGGTCATCGTCCGAATACAGCGTGGTGACGATCTTGGTGGACGGATATTGGGCAAGCTCGGCCAGCAGCTCCATGCCGTTGCCGTCCGGCAGCTCCAGGTCGACAAGGATCAGCTTGAAGGGATCGGACCCGTGCACGCCGCGGGGGCCGCCGGTGAGACCGATCTGGTGGCGGGCGCTCTCGAGGTCACCGGCCTCCGTGATGGCGATGGTGTCGCTGAAGCTTTCGCGCACCACGCGGCACAGGAAGCTGCGTGCCACGGGGTTGTCTTCGAGTATCAGGACCTTGACGGCCATGTGAGAGTCTCCCTTGGACGCCAGCGCTGCGTCGAACCGGGCGATGGTAGCGCAAGGGGGACGATTTCCAGGGGACTTCGAACTGGGAGTGGCGTTACGCGTTGACGAGCAGCAGCTTTCCGCGCACGCCTCGCGTGCCCATTCTTGCGTATGCCTCGGGCAGCGCGCTCATCGGCAGCCGGGCGTCGATCACCGGCTTGACGAGCCCGCGCGCATACCAGCCCGCCAGCTCGGCCATCGCGGCGGCGAACGCCCGCGGTTCCCGGCGGACGAAGTCGCCCCAGAACACACCCACCACCGAGGCCCCCTTGAGCAGCGCCAGGTTCCACGGCAGCGCCGGTATGCCTCCGCCGGCAAAGCCGACCACCAGGTAACGGCCGCGCCAGGCGATCGAGCGGAACGCCGGCTCGGCCAGCGCGCCGCCGACAGGGTCGTAGACGATGTCCGGACCACGCCCGTCGGTCAGCCCCTTCAGGGCGTCGCGCAGGCTCTCGCTCCCATAGTCGATCGTCGCGTCGGCGCCGATTTCCCGCAGCAGCGCACACTTGTGCGGCGTCGATGCGGCGCCGATCACGCGGGCGCCCGCCGCCTTGGCGATCTGCACTGCCGCGGTCCCGACGCCGCCCGCGGCACCCAGCACCAGCACGGTCTCGCCGGCCTTCAGCGCGCCGCGATCCATCAGCGCGTGATGCGACGTGCCGTAGGTGAAGGCAAAGGCGGCGCCGTCCTCGATGTCGAAGCCGGCCGGCAGCGGCACGACCGAGGCGGCCGGCGCGATGGCGTGCGTCGCGAAGCCGCCGGTGGAGCCGATGGCGGCCACCGCATCACCGGGCTTCAGGTGCGTCACGCCGTCTCCGACCGCCTCGACGTGGCCCGCAAATTCGCTGCCCGGCACGAATGGGAGTGGCGGCTTCACCTGGTACTTGTTCTGCACGATGAGCAGGTCCGGAAAGTTCAGGCTCGCGGCGCGCACCGCGATGAGCACCTCGCCTGCCCTCGGGTGCGGCGTGGGCAGCTCCTTCCATGCCAACGCTTCCACTCCGACAGGGTTTTCGCACAGCCACGCTTGCATGATCGGCTCCTTGGGGAGATGAAGGGGCGCATGATAGGAAGGCGCCGCCACCCGTCGCGTCTCGCAGGTGACGCCAGGTAACCACTCCCTACAATCGCCCGACATGGACAGCCCGCACGCTCACTACCGATGCACATTCTGATCGCGAACGACGACGGCTATCTTGCTCCCGGCCTCGCAGCGCTGGTGCGTGCGATCGAAGGCCTCGGCGAGGTCGACGTGATCGCCCCGGAGCAGAACGCCAGCGGCACGTCGAATGCCCTCACGCTGAACCGTCCGCTGTCCGTGTTTCACGCCGGCAACGGCTTCCGCTATGTCAACGGCACACCGTCCGACTGTGTCCACGTCGCGCTGACCGGCCTGCTGCCGCATCGCCCGGATCTCGTGCTCTCGGGCATCAACAACGGCGCCAACATGGGCGACGACACGCTCTACTCGGGCACCGTCGCCGCGGCGATGGAAGGCTTCCTGTTCGGCATCCCGGCCATCGCGTTCTCGCAGGTCGAGAAGGGATGGGCGCGACGTCGATGCCGCCGCGCGTGTCGCGCGGTCCA
Source organism: uncultured beta proteobacterium (assembly GCA_963839465.1). GTDB lineage: Bacteria > Pseudomonadota > Gammaproteobacteria > Burkholderiales > Burkholderiaceae_C > CAWIVI01. Next base: position 3,093 of record CAWIVI010000013.1, on the reverse strand, counting down.
TCGTGGAGCATGTCATCTCGCTGCCGGAGCAGAGCCGCCCTTGGCTGCTCAACGTAAACATTCCCAATCGCGCCGGATGCCGACCACCTGCCGCGCCGCGTCACGCGGCTTGGCCGCCGGCACCCCAGCCAGCCGATGATCACGCAGTCCAACCCCCGCGGCGAGCCCATCTACTGGATCGGTCCGGCCGGCGACGCGCGCGAGGCGGGGAGGGCACCGATTTCCACGCCACCGCCAACGGCGCCGTGTCCATCACGCCGCTGCAGGTCGACCTCACCGACCACGCCGCGCTCCCTGGCTGGCGCGACCTGCTCGCGGTGAGCAATCGCATGACCAAGCCCCCGCCGAGGTTCCCGCTGGCCCTCGAGCGCGTGGCTGCGCCGCGAGCCGCCACGGCGCAGGCGACGCGGCCCGCACCCGCAGCGCCGACCGGCCACGGCCTCGATTCCGCCGGCGTGCGCGCACGCATGGTCGCGCGCCTGCGTGCAGACGGCGTGCGCCACTCGGCGGTGCTCGCGGCGTTCGGCGAGATCCCGCGCCACCTGTTCATCGACAGCGCGCTGGTCGCGCAGGCCTACGAAGACACGAGCCTGCCCATCGGCCACGGCCAGACGATTTCGAAGCCGTCCGTCGTCGCGCGCATGCTGGAGCTCCTGTTCGCCGGCGCCAACGCGAGCGAGCGCGCCAGCCTGGGCCGCACGCTCGAGATCGGCACCGGCTGCGGCTACCAGGCGGCGCTGCTGTGCCTGCTGTCGCGCAGCGTCGTCTCGCTGGAGCGGCTGCGGCCCCTGCACGAAAAGGCGCGCGAGCTCATCGCCCCGGTGCGGCGCGACAACCTGCGCCTCGTGTACGGCGACGGCCGGCTCGGCCACGCGCCGAACGCGCCCTACGACAGATCATCGCGGCGGCCGGCGGCGACGAGATTCCGCCCGCGTGGCTCGAGCAACTCGCGATCGGCGGCCGCCTCGTCGCGCCGCTGCAGGACGCCGTCGGCACCGGGCAGGCGCTCATCGTCGTCGACCGCACCGAGCACGGATTCATCCGGACGCTGCACGAGTCCGTGCGCTTCGTCCCTTTAAAATCCGGCGTGCTTGGATCCAAGGCAAGCCTGATGACCGGCCGCATGTCCCGAGATGGCGGCTCGTTGTGCTGCTCGGCCTGTGCCTGCTGGCTGGCTGCGCATCGCCGCGCCATCGCGCCCCCGTCGAGGAACGCGGGGCACGCGAGCGCCGCGCGCCGCGCCGGCGCCGGTCGCCGCCGCACCGGCTCGAGGTCGCCGGCGCCGCTGCCGAGCGCCGAGAACGCCGGCAAGCCCGGGCTACTACAGTCAAGCCTGGCGACACGCTGATCCGCATCGGCCTCGAGACGGGCCAGAACTGGAACGACATCGCGCGCTGGAACAACATCGACCACCCCAACGTCATCGAGGTCGGGCAGGTGCTGCGCGTCGTCGCCGCCGGGCTGTCGATCCCACCCATCGTCGCACGCGCGGCGTGCCGACGCGGCAGCGTCGAGACCGCGGCCGCTCGACGCGCGCAAGCCACCGCACCGCGCCGGCGGCGCGGCGCGCCGGCGGCGGTCGCCGCACGCGGCACCACGCCGCCCGCCGCCGGCCGCACCCGGGCCGCCCGTTCCGCGCGAGCCCGACGACGACGTCAACTGGGGCTGGCCGGCCGCCGGCCCCGTGGTCGCCACGTTCGACGAGGCCCGCAACAAGGGCCTGGCGATCGCCGGCAAGGCCGGCGACCCGGTGCTCGCCGCCGCCGACGGCCGCGTCGTCTACGCCGGCTCGGGCCTGCGCGGCTACGGCAACCTCGTGATCGTCAAGCACAACAACACCTACCTCACCGCCTACGCGCACAACCAGGCGCTGCTGGTCAAGGAAGACCAGGTCGTCCGCCGCGGCCAGAAGATCGCCGAGATGGGCTCCACCGATGCGGAGCGCGTGCAAGCTGCACTTCGAGATCCGCAAGCAGGGCAAGCCGATCGACCCGGCGCGGCTCCTGCCACCGCGCTAGCGCACGAATCCCTATGCGAGGACTCCGGTCATGGCCAGGAAACGCGAGACCACGCGCAACGGACATGCCACTGATGCGGGCCTGCATGCCGCGCCGGACACGGCGCGCCGATGCCGATGCCGCCGCCGGGTCGGCCGACGGACGCCGCGCGAGCGATGGCCTCATCAGCGCGCGGCCGGTGCGAGCTGCGCCCGTCGGAGACGCCGCGACGATCGGCAACACGCTGCAGACCTACCTGCGCGAGATCCGCCGCGCGCCGCTGCTCACCCCGCAGGAGGAGTACGCCACGGCCGTGCGGGCGCGCGGCAGGCGACTTCGAGGCTCGCCAGGCCATGATCGAGCGCAACCTCAGGCTGGTGGTCAGCATCGCCAAGAACTACCTCGGCCGCGGCTTGCCGATGACCGACCTCATCGAGGAGGGCAACCTCGGGCTCATGCACGCGATCGGCAAGTTCGAGCCGGAGCGCGGCTTCCGCTTCTCCACCTACGCCTCGTGGTGGATCCGCCAGAACATCGAGCGCGCGATCATGCACCAGGCCCGGCTCGTCCGGCTGCCGGTGCATGTGGTGCGCGATCTCAACCAGGTGCTGAAGGCGCGGCGGGCGCTCGAAGCGGAGGGCGAGCGCCACGCCGAGAACGCAGACCGGCCCGTGCGCGTGGAGCAGATCGCCGACGCGCTCAACCGGCCGGTCCAGGAAGTGAGCGACCTGCTCAAGTTCGCGGAGCAGCCGGCCTCGCTCGACGCCCCGCTCGAGCGACGCGATGCGAGCGAGTCGATGCTCGACACCGTCGCGGACGACCAGGCGATGGACCCGATGGGCCCCACGCTCATCCGCGAAGTCGAGCAGCTGCTCAACCACGGCTTGTCGGAGCTCAACGATCGCGAGCGCGAGGTGCTGTCCGGCCGCTACGGCCTGCGCGACCGCGAGCCCGAGACGCTCGAGGTGCTGGCCGCGCGCATGGGCCTGACGCGCGAACGCATCCGCCAGATCCAGCAGGAAGCCCTGCTCAAGCTGAAGCGACGCATGATGCGGCAGGGCATAACAATACGTAACTGAACGAAGGAACCAGAACA
>CAWIVI010000012.1:0-612717 GCA_963839465.1 uncultured beta proteobacterium | reverse complement strand
GATCGCGCGCTGCCGCGTCGGTCAGTTCGCGGTTAAATGCGGGTTAAAACTTGGAGGCCGGGTTGTCCATCGAGGCGCTTGCGTACCGGTTCGGGCGTTTCCGGCTGCTGCCGGCCGAGCGGCGCCTGCTCGTCGCGGGCGAGGCCGGCGCGCATCGGCGAGCGCGCGTTCGACCTGCTGCTCGCGCTCGTGGAGGCGCGCGGGCGCACGGTGGCGCGCGAGGAGCTGTTCGAGCGCGCGTGGCCCGGCCGCGTGGTCGAAGACCAGAACCTGAAGGTGCAGGTGCTCGCGCTGCGCAAGGTGCTGGGCCCGCAGGCCATCGAGACCGTGCCGGGGCGCGGCTACCGCTTCGCGCTGCCGATCGACGACGACCGCGACGCGCGCCGCGTGCGGCCGCGCCGCGCCGCGGCGGACGCGCGCGGCGCAATCGAACATGCCCGCCACGCCGCCCGCGCTCTTCGGCCGCGTGGTCGACATCTCGGCGCTGTGCCGTCACGTGCAGCAGCACCGGCTCGTGAGCATCGTCGGGCCCGGCGGCGTCGGCAAGACGCGCGTCGCGCAGGCCGTGGCGCACCAGCTGCGCTCGAGCTTCGCCGACGGCGTGTGGATCGTCGAGCTGGCGTCGCTCTCGGCGCCGGACGAAGTGGCGGCCACGGTCGGCCGCACGCTCGGCGCGTCGTCGCTGCCGGGCACCGCGCGCGACGACGACGTGGCCCACGCGCTGCGCGCGCAATCGCTGCTCGTCGTGCTCGACAACTGCGAGCACCTGCTCGAAGCGGCCTGCGGGTTCGCCGACGCGCTGCTGCGCGCGGCGCCGAACGCGTCGCTGCTCGTCACGTCGCAGGAGCCGCTGAAGCACGCCGACGAGCACGTCTACCGCCTGGGTGGCCTGGACGTGCCCGCCGCCGGCGCTGCGCCGCCGCAGGCGCTGGAGCACGGCGCCGTGGCGCTGTTCGCGGCGCGCGCGCGCTCGGCGGACCCGCGCTTGCGGCTCGACGCGGCCGGCCTGGACATCGCGGTCGCAGCTGTGCCGCGCGCTCGACGGCAACGCGCTGGCCATCGAGCTGGCGGCGGCGCGCGTGCCGATGCTCGGCATCGCGGGCGTGCAAGCGCGGCTCGACGCACGGCTGCAGCTGCTCACCGCGCGGCGCGCGCAACGCGCCGGCGCGCCAGCAGACGCTGCGCGCGGCGCTTCAATGGAGCCATGGCCTGCTCTCCGCCGCCCGAGCAGGCCGTGTTCCGCCGCCTCGGCGTTTTCGCCGGCAGCTTCTCGCTGGAGGCCGCGCAGCGCGTGGCGCGCGGCGCGGCCGCCGACGACTGGCAGCTGCTCGACCACCTCGGCGCGCTGGTCGACAAGTCGCTCGTCATCGTGGAGCCCGGCGAGCCGCCGCGCCTGCGCCTGCTCGAGTCGGCGCGCGCCTTCGCCGCCGAGCAGCTCGCGGCCGCCGGCGAGGGCGAGGCCGTCCACCGCGCGCTGCTGCACGCCATGCTCGACCGCCTGCGCGAGGCCGATGACGCCTACCTCTTCAGCCCCGCGCTGCCGTGGCTCGACCGCCTGCTGCCCGACCTCGACAACCTGCGCGCCGCGATCCAAGCGGCGCATCACGACGAGCCCCTGGCCGCCGCGGAGATGGCCGCGCGCGGCTGCTGCTTCTTCGTGCTGGCCGGGCTCGGCGCCGAAGCCGAGCGGGCCTGCAGCGCCGTGCGCGCCACCATCGACGGCGACGCCGTGCCGGCCGAGCTGCGCGCGCGCTACCGGCTCGCGGTCGCGCACCTCGGCATGGCCTGGATGCTGCCGCTGCAGCCGGCGCTCGATGCGGCGCAAGACGCCGTGACGCTGTACCGCGCGCTGGACGACGCGCCGCGCCTGTACTTCGCGCTGCGCCACCTCGTCACGCTGCTGGAACGCGACCGCCGGATCGAGCCGGCGCAGGCGCTCATCGACGAGATGCGCGCGCTCGAGCAGCCGGGCTGGCCGGCCCTGATGCTGCGCCACCGCCGCTGGACCGAGGCGCACCACCGCAAGCTGGCCGGCGACGTGGAAGGCTGCCGCGACACCTACCTCGCCGACGTGCAGCGGGCAAGGGACGAGGGCGACGAGCGTTCCTCGTGGCTTGCCGCGCACAACGTGGCCGTGACCGAGATGGCGCTTGGCCACTCCGAGCGCGCGGTGGCCGTGATGCAGGAGGCGGTGGAGCAGATCCGCGCGCGCGGCCTCGAACGCCAGTTCGCGGTGCAGGTGGGCATGCTGGCCAACGTGCTCGTCGATGCCGGCGACCTTCGGCGCGCCGCGCCGGTGGTGCGCGAGGCGTTGTCGCTGCTGCTCGTGAACGCCACGCTCTGGTGGTTTGCCGACGCGCTGGCCTGCGTGCCGATGATGGCCGGCGATCTCGCTGCGGCCGCCCGACTGCACGGCTGGGCCGACGCGCAGAGCGTGCGCCGCGCCGGCGGCCAGCGCGGGCTCGCGTCGCAGCGGCTGTGCGATCGTGTCGTCGCCGCTCTCTGCGAGGGCGCTGCCGCCGGCCGAGCGCATGCGCCTGGAAGCCGAGGGCGCGGCGCTCGACGACGATGCGGTCATGGCCCTCGTGCACGCCGCACTGGGTTGACGACAAGCCGGTTGACGACAAGCACACGCCGCGATGCAGCAGACCACCACGCCACCCCACGACGACATCGACGAGGCCGAGCAGCGGCGCGCGGTCAGCCGCGCCGTGGAGGTGCTGTCGTCGTCGCTCGATTTCGGCCTCACCCTCGAGCACACCATCGCGGTCTGCCTGCCCGCGCTCGGCGACTTCGGCTTCTTCGACGTGGTGCATGGCGACGACGTGCGCCGCACGGCCCGCGCGCACGAAGCGCCGGCCCTCGAGGCCGAGCTGCGCGCCACGCGATGGATGCGGCAGGCGCAGCGCGACGACGGGCTGAACCTGTGCGCGCTGTCCAGCGGGCAGCCGGCGCTGCACGGCCATGTCGACGACGACTGGTACCGCTGCGTGGCCGCCGACGAAGGCCACCTGGCCGTGCTGCGGCGCCTCGCCTTCGGATCGATGATCACGGTGCCGATGCACTATCGCGGCGAGCTGGTGGGCGCGCTCACGCTCTTCATGGGCGCCTCGGGCCGCCGCCACACGCAGCGCCACCTGGAGGCGGCCGCCGAGCTGGCGATGATCGCCGCGCCCGTGGTCGTGCACACGCGGCTGCTGCAGCAGCACGAGCAGTCCGAGGCCGCGCTGCGCGCCAGCGAGCAGCGCCTGCGCCTGCTCGCCACGGCGGGCGCCGTGATGTCGCGCTCGCTCGAGCCGCAGGCCACGCTGGACGCCATCGCCGCCACCGTGGTGCCGGCCATCGCCGACTGGTGCCGCGTGGACCTGATCGACGCGCGGGGCGAGCTGCAGCGCGCGCTCACGCACCATGCGGACCCGCAGCGCAAGCAACACGGCATGGAGCTCGTGCAACGCCTGCGCGCGGCCGATGGCACGCCGGGCTCGATGGCTTGGGTGGTCGAGACGGGGCGCGCGCACCAGGCCGACTTCGCGCCGGCGCTGGCCTACGACACCGTGCGCGACCGCGACCTGCTCTCCTTCGCGCAAGCCATCGGCATGCGCTCCTACTACATCGTGCCGCTCATCGCGCGCGGGCGCACGCTCGGCGCGCTGGCGGCGCTGCAGGCGGAGTCGGGCCGCAGCTTCAGCGACGACGACCGCGCGCTCATCATGGAGCTTGCGCAGCGCGCGGCGCTGGCCATCGACAACGCGCGCGCGCACGCCGAGACCGAGGCCGCGCTGCGCGCCGCCGAGTCGGCCAACCGCTCGAAGGACGAGTTCCTCGCGATGCTCGGCCACGAGCTGCGCAACCCGCTGGCGCCGATCGTCACCGCGCTGCACATCATGAAGCTGCGCGATCCTGCGGCCATGCTCGACGAGCGGCTCATCATCGAGCGCCAGGTCGCGCATCTCTCGCGGCTGGTCGACGACCTGCTCGACGTCTCGCGCATCACGCAGGGCAAGGTCGCAGCTCGAGCGCGAGCGCGTCGACCTGCGCGGCGTCGTCGCGCGGGCGCTGGAGCTGGCGCAGCCGTTGCTCGCGCGGCGCGAGCGCGCCGGTGGAGGTGGATCCGGGCGAGGCGCCGCTCTTCGTGCATGGCGACGCCGTGCGGCTCGCGCAGGTGTCTGTCGAACCTGCTCACCAACGCCGCGAAGTTCACCCCGAGCGACCGGCGCATCGCGCTGCGCCTCACGCGCCGCGGCGCCGAGGGCGTGGTGGAGGTGGAAGACGCGGGAGACGGCATCGCGCCGGAGCTGCTGCCGCGCGTGTTCGAGCTCTTCGTGCAGGGCGCGCAGCCGCTGGACCGGCAGGCCGGCGGCCTCGGGCTCGGGCTGGCCATCGTGAAGATGCTCGTGGCCATGCACGACGGCACCGTGGCCGTCGAGAGCGACGGGCCGGGCCGCGGCAGCCGCTTCACGATCCGCCTGCCGCTGCTGCCGACGACATCGAGCCGCCGGCCGTCGCGTCGGCCGCCGCGCAGCCGCGCACCCTATCGGCCGCCGGCGGCGCGCCTGCTCATCGTCGACGACAACGCCGACGCCGCGCAGACGCTCGCCCTGCTGCTGCGCGAGACCGGCTACGACGTGCGCCTGGCCGGCGACGCGCCCGCCGCGCTGGCCGCGATGGAGCAGGTCGCTTCCGATGCCGCGCTGCTCGACATCGGGCTGCCCGGCATGGACGGCTACGCGCTCGCGCGGCAGCTGCGCGCCGACGGCCGCTTCCGCGGCCTGCGGCTGGTGGCGCTCACCGGCTACGGCCGCGAGCACGACCGCTCCGCGGCGCTGGCCGCGGGGTTCGACGAGCACCTCGTGAAGCCGGTGCACCCGGAGGCGCTGATCGCGGTGATCGAGCGGCTGCTGGAGCCTGGCGCACGATGAGTCGCGCGTGGCGCGGCTGTGGTCGCTCGGCGGGCGCAGCGGGCCGAGCGACTTCGGCGACGTGCTGCGCTACGACGCGGCGGCGAACGCGTGGCGCCCGATGCCTTCCATCCCGCCGCGCGGCACGGCCGGTGCGGTGTCGGCGTGCGGCGCGATCCACGTGTTCGCTTCACCCGCTGCCATACGGCCGCGTGATGATCTCGAGGACGTGGCCGTCCGGGTCGCACCAGTAGAGGCCCCGGCCACCGTCGTTGCGGTTGATGCCCGGCCTCTGCCGGCCCGGGTCCGCCCAGTAGGGCAATCCGCGCTGCGTGATGCGCGCCAGGATCTCGTCGAACTCCGGCTCGCTCACCAGGAAGGCGTAGTGCTCCACGAGCACCACCTCGTCGGTGCCGAGGAAGTCGAGCGTCACGCCGTTGTCGAGCGCGACGGTATGGAACATCGCGAAGCGGCCCGGAGAGGGTCGGGCGAGGATGCTGGCCAGAAACGTTGCAGATGCCTCCGGGTCGCGGGCATGGACGATGGTGTGGTTCAGGACAACGGTCATGGCGTGCTCCAGGGCCGGTCAGTTTGCGCCGACTACCGGCTCAGCGCCAGCACCGTCCGCTCGGACAACGATGATGCGCTCGGCCAGCACGCGCAGCAGGAAGTCGTCGAACGCGCTCGCGAGATCCGGCCGCTCGCGGCGCATGCGCTCGAAGTTGTCGCGCTCGAGCGTGAAGAACGTGGCCGGGCCGTCGGACGACACCGTGGCCGAGCGCGCCCCGCGGCGGAAGAAGCCCATCTCGCCCACCACGGTGTGCGTGGTGATCGTGCGCACGCGCAAGGGTTGTCCGTTGCCCTTGGCGATGTCCACCACCAGCGTGCCGGCGGCAACGAGGTCGATGTTGTCGGACGGGTCGCCCTCTCGGTAGAGCACCTGTGGCGCGTCCACCTCCCGGCGCTCGAGGTAGGCCATGAAGTCGCTCACGCGCACGTGCGGCCCCAGCTCGTGCTGCAGCCAGCTCTCGAACGTGGCAACGCCGCTGGTGGCCTCCAGGCGGGCTTGCGCCAGCAGCTCGTTCTCGCACCACGCGAGCGCGAGGTTCAGCTCGCTGAACACCTGCTGCCGGTTCTTGACGTCGAAGAAGCCGTCGCGCTCGAGCGCGTGGTGGATGGCTGGCGACAGCGCGCTGTAGACGAGCGTCGTGCCGTGCTTCACGCAGAAGTTGCGCAGCTTGGCCAGGCTCATCGTGGCCGACGAATCCTTGCCGGACACCGCGCCGAAATCGAGGATCACGTGGGCCACGCGCCGCGGCCGCAGCGCCTCGATGTCGCGCCGCACGCGCTCGAACACGCCCTCCGACGAGCCGAAGAAGATGTACCCCGAGAGCCAGTAGATCTGGATCGCGTCGCCCGCCGAGGACAGGTGCTGCGAGGCCGCCGCCGAGCGGCTCACCGGGCTCGTGAACTGCGCGCGCGACAGGTGCTGCCGCACCGCGCCCACGCGGGCGTAGCTGGCCGCGAAAAGCAGGCAGGCGCACACCACGCCGCCGAGCACGCCCACGAGGTAGCCGTAGCGCGCGCAAACGGCGGCGATGCCGATCGGCGAGCAGCAGGTTGCTCCAATCGCGCCTGGCGAGCGGCTTCGACAGCGCGTCGACGATGAAGAAGATGCCCAGGTAGAACACCAGGCCCGCGAGGACGGGGATGGGCACCAGGCCCGGAAGATCCAGGCCGGTCACGGCCACCACGCCGAGCACAAACGCCGCGGCCGCGCCGCTCAGGCGCGTGGCGCCGCCGGCCTTTTCGAGCAGCAGGCTCGTGCCCGTCTGCAGGCTCGCCACGATGCCGCCGAACGGTGCGGCGAGCAGGGTGCCGAGGCCGTGGGACCGCAGCTCGCAGTCCAGGTCGCCATACGTCTTGCGCGAAACCTCGATGCTGGAGGCCTTGGTCACCAGCGACACCAGCGCCACGATGGCCACCGCCACCATCTCGGGCACCAGCCGCAGCGCCATCGGCCACGAGAGCCGCGAGGCCTGCACGGCGTCCAGCGGCGACCACGCCGGCAGGATCCCGAGCGTCGGCAGGTACCAACCCGCGCCCGGCTCGGAAAGGCCGAGCCACTTCAGCGCCAGCCCGCCTGCGAGGCACGCCAGCAGCAGCGCGCCCGGCAGCGCCAGCGGCGACTTCACCCACCGGCGCAGCGCCAGCAGCAGCGCGACCGTGCCGATCGCGCTTGCAAGGCGGACGCCTTCGCTCCAGCCCCAGGCCGCGGCCAGGCCGTCCAAGCGTGAGCGTGCGGCCGGTGGTCATGCGCAGGCCGCCTTCGATCAGCAGCCAGCCCGTGGCGGTGAGGAAGCCGGCCACCACGAAGTAGGGCACGAAACGCAGGTAGTGCCCGAGGCGCAGCGCGCCCAGGCCGTAGAGCAGGGCGCCGGTGAGCACGGTGGCGGCGGAGAACACGAGCATCACGGTCTGGATCGCCGCCTGCCGGGGCGCCGCCGCTGGCCAGCACCTGGTGGCCCGTGGCCGCGCTGAGCAGGACGAGCACGGCGCCGGTGGGCGAATCGATGCCGGTGGCCAGCGGCGGCAGCGACGTGGTGAGCGCGATCCACGCGCCTGCGATGCAGCTGCCCACCAGCATGGCCCAGATCGCCAGCGGCGTGCCGGCCGACAGCTCGCCCGGGAACATCAGCGCCCCGAAGGAGACGATGTTCGCCACCAGCACCACCGCCGCCACGGCCCCGGCCGCCGCATCGCGGCCGAGCGTGCGACTGCGATCCATCCAGGGCGAAGTGGCTCTGCGCGTTCGCGGAAACCGAACTCGAACCGTGCGGCGTCGTCATGGACAGCGGAGGACCTTTGCGCGAGCGGGCTGAGCGGATCGCGCCAATATAAACCTCCGGGCTCCCTCTCCCTCGAGTGGGAGAGGGAGGCTCAGGGGCCGGCGATGGCGTAGCGCGCCACCAGCTCCCGATGACGCTCGCCCCAATCCCGCAGCGGCGCCTCGCCGCCATCGAACGCGCTCTTGCACGAACGCCACCGCCAGCTCGCGCGTGGCGGCCTTGATGCGCTGGTTCAACGACACGCCGCCCCCCGTGCCGAGGCGGTCGGTGAACACGCTGTGCGAGCCGCCCGCGAACACCGCCAGCGCCTTGCGCTCGCCGCCGAACGCATCGAATACGCGAGATGCGGTCGCTCGCGGGCGACTCGTAGCCCGGGATGCGGATCACGTCTTCGGTGGTCGTCACGTGAAGGCTCGGCACGCTCACGCCGCCGCAGCACCGCGGCGAGATCGCGCTCGCCGTAGAACGGCGGCGACGACAGCAGCAGCGCCGCCTTGAAGCGCGCGTCGCGCAGCTCGATGGCCCGGCCGTCGCGCACCACGCGGGCGCCGGTGGCGAGCATCGCGGTGTTCGCGCCGTACGAGTGCCCGGCCACGGCGATGCGCTGCGCATCCACCGCCGCGCCGTGCGGGCCGGCGAGCAGCCGGTCGAGCGCGAACGACAAGTCGCGCGCGCGGTGCATGGCCTCGCTCTCCTGCGCCGCGCCATGCAGCCGCGCCACGAGCGTCAGGGGGTTGCCGGCCCACAGCGACCGGTCGCTGCCCACGTGCTGCACATGCAGGCTCGCGATGCCTTGCTCGGCGAAGTGGCGGCCCAGGTAGCTGTAGCCGGCGCGCGAGCCGCCGATGCCGTGCGAGAACACCACCAGCGCGTGCGGGCCGTCGCCCGTGGGCAGGTACAGCCGCGCCGGCACGTCGCGACCGCGTGCAGCGTCGTGCCAGTCGAGGTCGGTCCACGCGACGGACGCTGCTTCCTCGGCGGGCGATACGGACGAGGCGTGGTCCGGCGGTTCGGCCACCGCTGCCGGCGAGAGGAATGATGCCGCGAGGGCGACCAGCGCCACGCCGAGCGTGCCGGCCAGCAGGCGGTGCTTCGAAAGGTCCATCGGCTCACTCCTCCGCGGGAAACCGGGAGTGTGGGCCGCGCGCTTTAAGAAAGTGTTTGGCTCCCTCCACTTGTGGAGCGGGCCGGGGTGAGGCCGCGTCCTTCCGCACCGGCCGTGCCATGCGCGGCGCCGCGCCCTCACCCTAACCCTCTCCGCGCGCGGGAGAGGGAACAGTGCGCGGTCCTTGATCTAGTCCACCACCGTCACCGCCTCGGGCACGCGCGCATCGCGCCGTGCGAACTGCGCCAGTGCCACGCCGCCCAGCGTGAGCGCCGCGCCGCCGAGCTTGATCGCGCCGTAGCTCTCGCCGGTGGCCAGCCACGCCACGCCGCCGGCGACCGGCGGCATCAGGTAGATGAGCGGCGCGGTGCGGGCCACGCCGCGCACCGCATTCACCCAGCCCCACACCAGCCAGCCGAAGAAGGCCGACACCACCACGCCCCACACGATGCCGGCCCAGATGGCGGGCGACACCGTGCTCCACGGGCACCTGCAGCCCGAGCGGCGCGCTGGCCAGCACCATCGGCACGCTGCCGAGCAGGGTGGCGTAGGCCATCACGAGCACGCCCCCGTGCCGCTCGATGAGCGGCTTGGCCGCCACCGTGTAGGCCGAGAAGAACGCCGCCGCAACGAGCAGGACCAGATCGCCCACCGCCGGCCTGCCACTGCGCGCCGAGCAGCTTGTCGGAGAGAAACACCATCACCCCCACGCACGCCACGGCCACCCCCGCCACCTGCGCGCGCGTGAGGCGCTCGACGCCGAGGAATCTCAGCAGCAGCAGCGTGAACACCGGCCCGAGCGCGAGGATCAGCGAGCTCGAGAAGGCGGAGGACCAGTGGATGCCGAACGTCGACCAGCCCCACGTGCATCACGTGGCCCATGAAAGCCAGCCGCGCGATGGCCCACCACTCGGCGCGCGACAGCACCGGCCAGCGCCGCCCGTAGCGCTGCCACAGCAGCGCGAGGGCGCACACCGGCATCACGAGGTAGCGCACGAAGAGGAAGCCGGCCGGCGTGATGGCGTCGAACACCGCCTTCTGCACCGTGAAGTTCGAGCCCCACACCAGCACGAGCGCAAGCGCCAGCAGCAAGGCGGCCCGTTCGCGGGCATCGGGGGCAGCGGGGTAGTCGGTGGTGGCGGGAGTCATGACGCGCGATTTAGCCAGACTGGAGCGGACTCGTCTTCTGGGGGCCGTGTCGCCACAATGCATCGATGCTCCACGCAGACTTCCTCATGCGACGAAACTTTGCCGCGGCGGCGATCCTGCTCCCGCTGCTCGGCGCCTGCGCTCAATTCGGCGTCCCCGCCGAGCCCAGGCCCTACGAGCCGATGCGCGGGCAGTCCGGCAAGGACGTGGTCTGGATACCGACGCCGGACAACGTCGTGGTGCGCATGCTCGACATGGCGCAGGTCTCCGCCGGGGACACCCTGGTCGACCTCGGCTCGGGCGACGGGAAGATCGCCATTGCGGCGGCGAAGCGCGGCGCCCGCGCGCGCGGCATCGAATACAACCCCGACATGGTCGAGCTGTCCCGGCGCAGCGCGAAAGAGCAGGGCGTGGACGTGGAGTTCGTCCAGGGCGACATCTTCAAGTCGAACTTCGCCGATGCCGACGTCGTCACGCTCTACCTCCTGCCGGAGCTGAACGAGCGCCTGCGTCCGGTTCTGCTGGAGATGAAGCCGGGCACCCGCGTCGCCTCGCACGCGTTCGACATGGGGGACTGGAAGCCCGACCGCCTGGACATCGTGGACGGCAGCCCCGCCTATTTCTGGGTCGTCCCCGCGAGGGTCGGGGGCGTCTGGTCCGTGCGCATCGAGGGCGAGCCGGCGTTCGAGGTTCGCATCGAGCAGCAGTACCAGAGGCTCGACGGCCACGCGGCCCGAGGCAGCACCCGCGTGGCGCTGCAGGAGCCGCAGGTCCGCGGCCCCGCCGTGGCTTTCCGCGTGCCTTACGGCGCCGGCGGCGTCGCTGCGCTTCGACGCCACCGCCGACCACCGCGGCCGCATGAGCGGCACCGCGACGCTGCCCGACGGCCAGCGCAAGCCGTTCGTCGCCGAGCGCTCGTGACGCCGCCGCTCAATGCACGGCCGCCGCAATCGGCGCCAGCGCTGCGTTGATGCGCGCGCCCTGCTCGGCGGTGATCATCGAGCCGAGCAGCTCCAGGAAGCGCGGGTCCTGAACGCCGCTGAGGATGTACTGCCAGCGGTAGGCGGCGAGCGTGGCGGCCTGGATCGCGCGCTGCTGGGCCGCGTCGAAGCTGCGACCGGCGGCCTGCGCGAAGTACGCCGCGTCGGCCTCCGCCTGCATCCGGCAGATGCCGTCCACCGCGCCGACGAGCGCGATCAGATCGTCGACCGCCTGGTCGCGCTGCGCCGCGTCGAGCTTTTCGTCCTCGCGCATCCATTCCATCTCGTCGAGGATCGCGTGCTGCGATTCTTCCCTCCAGTGGAAGAGGAACACGTCCTTCCACAGCGGATCGATCTGCGTTTCCGGGTCGATGCTGCTGCGGTAGTGCGCCTGCGAGAACAGCTCGATGTCGCAGGTGAGCGCGAGCACGGCCCACGTCGACGCGGCCAGCACGGCCTGCGCCACGTCGTTGGGCTGCGGCAGGAAGCGGTAGCCCGGCGGCATGCCGGAGGCGGCCATCGTCTCGAGGCGGCGGAACATCTCCTGGTGCTTGAGTTCCTCGTCGGTCAGGCGCACCAGCGCTTCGAGCGCGACCTGGTCGCCCAGCCAGTGGCCCTTGCTGATCTCGAGCATCTTGGCGCCGATGAAGCGCTCCACGAGCGCGAACATGTTGGCGTACGTGCGCCCCTGCACCTGCGAGAAGAAACGCTTCTCGCCGGCCGAGAGGAACGGCAGCTGCGCGGCCTTCGACAGGCCGTCGGGCAGGAACGCCTTGCCGAAGTCGAACCGCCGGTCGCGGATCACGTCGCGGTCGGTGTCCCAGCGGATGCGCTTGGACACCTCGACGCACTTGGCGTAGCGGCTCGAATCGATGGTGTGACGGGTGACGTGGGACATGGCCGGCTCCTTGTTCCTTGAGGCTGACATCGAGCGGCCCAGTGTCCGCAGCGGCCCGCGCCGCGTCCTCAAGCGGCCTCGGGCCTTCTCAAACGATGTCAAACGCCGCATCATCGAGACGCTCCCCGCGACGGAGCGCGCGCCCATGCCGCCTGCCCCTGACGACCGTCCGCTGCGCTTCGGCCGCTTCGAGATCCGCCCGGCCGAGCGGACGCTGTGCGTCGACGGCGCGCCGGCCGTGCTGGGCGCGCGCGCTTTCGACCTCCTGCTCGCGCTGGCCCGGCGCCGCGAACGGCTGGTCGGCAAGCAGGAGCTGCTCGACCTCGTCTGGCCGGGCACGGTGGTGGAGGAGCACAACATCACCGCACAGATCAGCAGCCTGCGCAAGCTGCTCGGTCCGCGCGTGATCGCCACCGTGCCGGGGCGCGGCTACCAGTTCGTGGCCACGCCCGATGCGCCGGTACCCGACGCGCAGGCCGGTGGCGGCGCGTCGGCGCCACCGCGCCACAACCTGCCGGAGCAGCGCACCCGCTTCATCGGCCGCGCAGCGGCGCTCGCGGACCTGGAGCGGCTGCTGGCGCAGTCGCGCCTGCTCACGCTGACCGGCATCGGCGGGTGCGGCAAGACCCGGCTGGCGCTGCAGTTCGGGCAGCAGCGGCTCGCGGAGTTCCCCGGCGGCGTCTGGTTCGTCGACCTCGCGCCGCTGCGCGACGCCGAGCGCGTGGCCGCGGCCTGCGCGACGGCGCTCGGGCTCGGCAACGAGCCCGATGCGACGACCGCGGACGCGCTGGCGGCGCACCTCGCCGCGCGGCAAGCGCTGCTCGTGCTGGACAACTGCGAGCACGTGCGCACGGGCGCGGCAGCGCTCGTGGACGCCGTGCTGAGGCGCCCGGGCCGATCGCGGATCCTGGCCACGAGCCGCGAGCCGCTGGCCGTCGAGGGCGAGCAACTCTGCCCGGTGCGCTCGCTCTCCCTGCCGGCCACCTCCGACCTGGACGACATCCGCGCGGCCGAAGCCGTGCGCGTGTTCGTCGATCGGGCGCGCCTGACGCTGCCGGAGTTCGAAGTGGACGCCGCCAATGCCAGCGCCGTCGTCGAGATCTGCCGGCGGCTCGACGGCATTGCGCTTGCGATCGAGCTCGCCGCGGCCCGCGTGGCGGTGCTCCCGCTGTCCGACATCGCGGCGCGGCTCGCGGACCGGTTTCGCCTGTTGACGGGTGGAAGCTCCGCGCTCGCACGCCAGCAGACGCTGCTCGCCGCGATGCAGTGGAGCCACGACCTGCTCGAGCCCGGCGAGCAGCGCATGCTGCGTCGACTCGCCGTGTTTGCCGGCGGCTGCACGCTCGAGGCCGCCATGGCGGTGATGCAGGCCGCCGACGAGTACGAGGCGCTGGCCGCGGTTGACGGCACTGCACGACAAGTCGCTCCTGACGGTGGAGCGCGGCGCCGCCGCAGACGGGCAGGGCCGACCGCGCTACTCGATGCTCGAGACCGTGCGCCAATACGCGCAGCAGCGGCTGGAGGACAGCGGCGAGGCCGACGCGGCGCGCACGCGCCATGCCGAGTACTTCCTGGCCTTGGCGGAGGTCGCGGCGCCTCGTCTGCGCGGCCCGGAGCAGTCGGTGTGGATGGCGCAGCTGCGCGAGGAGCACGAGAATCTCGTGGTCGCGATGACGTGGTGCGCGCAGGACGAGGCACCGCTGGATTCCGGCTGCGGCCTGAGGCTGGCGGCTGCGACCTCGAGGTACTGGCTCTTCAACGAGGTGGAGCTCGGCTGCCGCCTTGCGCTGGACGCTCTGCGGCGCGACCACGCCGGCGCGGACAGCGCGGCGCGCTTCCAAACCTGCATCGGCCTGGCTTCGATGTACATGCATCGGGGGCGCGGCGACGCGGGGCTGCCGCTGGCCCAGGAGGCTCTGGCGATCGCCGAGCGGCTGGGAAACGTCGAGTGGCAGGCGATGGCGCTCAACGGCATCGGCACCTGCCTGGCCGAGGAGGAGCAGGCCGCCAGGCTGCGGCACTACGAGCAGGCGCGCGACCTCGCGCAGGCCGGCGGCTGTGCGGTGCCGCTGGCCTCCGCGCTGAACAACATCGCCACCATCGATTTCGCCCTGGGCAGGCTCGAGTCCGCCGAGCGGGCCTTTCGCCAATCGCTGCACCTGTCGCGTGCGCGCGGCGACGTCCGATCCGCGCTGTTCCCCCTGCACAACCTGATCCGGGTGCTGGTGGCCGCGCACAAGGCCGAGCCTGCGCACGCCAGCTGCGTCGAGGCCGAGCTGCTGCTGCGCGGCATCGGGGAGAGCATCCTGAAGCTCGAGCTGCTCGAGGTGGCGGCCGGGCTGGCCTCGATCCGCGGCGAGCACGAGGTGGCCGCGCGCCTGTGGGGTGCCTCCCGGCAGCGGTTCACCGATGCGGGCTACCGCCGGCCGACCGTGGACGAGGAGCAGCTTGCGCGCTTGTCGGCCAGCACGCGCGAGGCGCTCGGAGGTGCCGCCTTCGACAGGGCGGAAGCCGCGGGCCGGGCACTCGACCCGGAGGCCGCGATGCTGGCGTTGAGGCAGTGGCTGGCGGGGTGAGCGTCGCTTCAGAGCACCCGGACGCCGGGCAGCTTGCGCATGCCCCGGTCGAAGGTTGCCGTGAAGTCGCATCCATGGCGGGCATGCCTGGCGACCACCAGGCAATCGGAGAAGCCGCAACTGCCTTGCTCGAACATCGCGGTCGCTTGTCGTACCGCTTCACGGTCTTCGAACGCAAACGCAACTTCATCCAGAAGGCTGCGAACCGCCAAAAGCTGGGCCGCCTTGTCTTGATCGAATGCCGAACGGAGCGTCAACACCGCTTCCGCCAGGACCACGTCCGTCACCAGCAGCGACCCCGGTGTGCTGCCATGCGCTGACAGGAGTGCGTCGATGCGCCGGTTCTGCGCTGGGTCATCGTTGAGCCAAAGGCGCAGCAGGATGTTGGTGTCGATACCTATCACCGGCTCGAGGGCTTGCGGCCCCGCTTCGCCGGTGCGTGCTTGTCCCGCAAGTGCCTGGAGACGGCCTGGTCCATCTGCTCCACGGTCGGCGGCGTGGCATGCGGCGACTTGAGCAACCCGCGGATGCGCCGGGCGTCGGGCTTGACCGGCCGAGCGGTGATGGTGTTGTCCTCCGCGATCTGGAAGTCGAGCATCGATCCGGCGTCAAGACCGAGCCGTTCCCGAATCTCCTTGGGAAGCGTGATCTGTCCCTTGCTGGTGAGCGTGGCGAGCATGTGCAGATCCTCGGCAGAGGGTTGTTCCTTACATTCTAGCGTGGTAAGGAACGGAAGACGCTCAGCGCGCGCCCGCCGCTTCCAGCAACTTCACCATCTCGCCGTAACCCCGATCCTTCGCCAGCGCGAGCGGCGTGCGGCCCTGGCGGTCCGCAAGCGAGGTGCTGGCGCCGGCCTTCAGCAGCGCCTGCACGACAGCCTGGTGGCGGCGCCCGCCGTCGCCGAGCACGATGGCCTCGATCAGCGCCGTCCAGTGCAGGTTGTTCACGTGGTCGAGCGGCGCCTTCGCGGCGATGAGTTGCCGCACCACGCCATCGTGGCCGAGGTGCGCGGCGGCGATCAGGGCCGTGCCGTCGTAGCGGCTCGTCGTCAGCTTCGCGCTCGCGCCCATCGAGAGCAGCAGGCGCAGCGTCTCCTCGTCGTCGGCCACGGAGGCGATCGTCACGGCGTCGTAGCGGTCCGCGTCCAGCGCGGCGTGATTGGCGCCGGCTTTCAGCAACGCCTCGATCGCGGGCGCGCGCCGCGCAAAGGTGGCCACGTGCAGCGGCGTGCGGCCGTTGCCGTCGCGCGCCTCCAGCGCCTTCTGGTCGGCAGCAGCCAGCCGCCGGATCTCCGCCACATCGCCACGCTGCGCCGCCGCGTGCAACCCGGCGTAGGCCGAGATCTCGGCAGCCGAGGGCGCCACCTGCGCCGACACGGGCAAGGCCACAGCCACCAGCACCGCCACCATCCATTGCCGAACCATCAGCAAACCTCTCCTTCCTTGTCCTCTATGTCCTCTGTGCGCTCGGTGTCCTCTGTGTCAAACAAGACCGGCGCATGCGGGGAACGCTTCTTCGACACAGAGGACACAGAGGCAGCAGACATCACGGAGGAAATGACAGGGCAGCGAGACGGGGCTCGGCATCTCAAGGCCACACCATCCCCGCCAGCTGCTCGAAACTTTCCGCACGCTCCCACCCGCCCAACGCCACCTGCGCCCGCAGATTGCTATACCGATGCAACAACAACAACCGCATCAACCCCACCCGGTCCACCTCATCCCGACCCACCCCATACCCCTCGAAGAACGCATCACCTCGCGCACGTTCCCCCGCCGCCAGAAAGCTCAAGGGCCCCAACCAGTCGTAAGCCGCCGGCCCCACCAGCCCATCGCCGAAGTCGAACATCCCCGACAGCCCCGCCTTGTAGAGCAGGTTCATCGGCGTGTACTCCCCCGTCAGGATCACGCGCGGCCCCTCGGGCGGTAGCGGCCCCGCCACGAATGCCTCCACCTGCGCCAGCAGGTGCCCCGGCAAACCCGTGCGCTGCTGCCGCTGATAGCACCGCTCCCGCTGCCCCGCGATGAACGCATCCCAATCCGGCGCCAGCGCCGCCATCCCGTTCACCGGCAGCGCATGCACCTGCGCCGCCACGCGCCCGATGGCCGCCAGCACGTCGCACTTCGCCGATTCGTCCAACCCTGGCCAGACCTGCGTCAACGGCTCCCCGCGAAGCTGCGTGATCACGTGATAGGGCCAGCCATCGCGCTCTCCCGTCGCCACGAGCGCCGGTGTCGGCACTCCCAGCCGCCCGGCCAGCCGCTGCAGCGCCGCCACCTCGAACTCGAAGTGGTCGCGCAGGAAGGGCGGGTAGAGCTTCACGACCAGGTCGCGCCCCACGAGCCCGACCAGCACCGTGCCGACGGTGGCCGGCGTCACCGGCGCCGGGCTGTACTCCGCCGCGATCGACGCCACGAGATCGCGCCAGCGCGACTCGTCGTCGTGCAGCGCGTCGAACGCCTCGACATCGATGGTTGCCGGCAGCGCGCCCAATGCACTCAAGCGCGCCCCGCCAGCAGGGAGCGCACGAGCAGTACCGCCACGAGCCCCAGGAGCGGCACGTTCAGCGCGAACGTCATCTGCACTCCCGGCGCCCGGCCCAGCGTGCCGGCGCGCAGGTAGCCCCACCAGAACACGAGCCGCGCGAACGCGAAGAAGCAGCACACGATCGGCACCAGCCGCATCTGCGCGGCATCCAGCATCGTGGCCAACGCCATCACGCAAACGGCCAGCCAGATGAACTGCTCCAGCGTGTTGTCCATCACCCGCGCGTGGATGCGAAGCGCCTCGCTCTCGCCGCCCGCCAGCGGGTTGTGCGCGCCTTCGAAGAAGCGCCGCGCCACGATCGCGAGGCACACCGCCACGTACGGCAGCATCGCCACGAAGAGCCAGCGCATGCCCAACCCGAGCCGTTCGGCCAGCGTCTCCATGCCGGGCAGCGGCGGCAGCCAGCGGTAAAGCACCCACACCACGAGCGGCGTGCCCGGCAGGGTGAGCCACATCGAGCGCGAAATGAACCGCTGCCGGGCGGCGCGGTCGCCGACCGGGTGTCCGGCCATCTGCGGAATGTCCTGCATGCTGGATTGGGCCGGAATTGTGGTCCTCAGAGCAAGCCTTCTTCGACGATGCTGCGGTCGTTTCATGAGGTAGCAGCGTCGTTCGGTTCACGGTTCCGGTCTACAGACTATGAGTAGCATTTGCGGGCGAAAAAGGCAGATCTCGGAGAGGCTCCATGCCAGATAGCCGTGGTAATCCATCGCCTGACTCAGTCAGACCTGAAGCTGATGCGTCAGCTCAACGCCGTGTTCTCGGAGGCGTTCGATGAGGTCGAGACCTACACGAATGCGCCGCCCGACGATGCCTACCTGCGCGACGTCCTGGGCAAGGATCACGTGGTGGTTCTGGCGGCAGTGAAAGGCGCGGAGGTCGTGGGCGGCCTCGTCGCCTACGAACTGCACAAGCTCGAGCAAGCCCGGAGTGAGTTCTATATCTATGACCTGGCGGTTGCGGAATCACATCGACGGCAAGGCGTCGCCAGACAACTCATCGAGCGCCTCCGCAAGATCGCCCACAAGCGCGGCGGCTGGGTCGTTTTCGTGCAGGCCGACTACGGCGACGACCCCGCCATCGCCTTGTACGACAAGCTTGGTGCGCGGGAGGAAGTGCTGCACTTCGACTTGCCTGTCCCGTGATCCGGAGCGCAATGAACGTCGGCACCCCAGCGGCCAGTGAACCGCACTCGCGCGAGATCAGCGGCGGCTGGCGGTGACAATCCATGCGCGCGAGTCGAACCACACGCCCGTTTCCCTTTCGTGCGCGGCAAGAGTCTCGCGCAGCCTCTCGAGCGCGCGCTCGGCGGAAGGCGCATCGAGTCGCCGCAGTACGTCCTGGGTGTACGCAAATCCTCTGACCCAGTCCAAGGCAGCGGCGACGTCTTGACCGTAGTACACGGGCTCGTGCACGTCGGCGAACCTTGTCTCGGAGAATCCGGCCGCGCTGAGGGTCCGCTCGACGGCAGTTGGGTCGGCGAGCGAGTAAGGGTCGGGCCCTCCTGGAAAGACCATCGGCGCCGAATCTCGCCCCGCGAGGGCCTGCTGAATCGACACCGACCACTCGTTCGCTTCGTGGTCCTGCCAAACCATCATGACCAGGCGTCCCTCGGACCGCAGGGCCCGGCGGATGTTGCTGAACGCGGCGATGGGATCGACGAAGAACATCGTGCCGCACCTGCTGATCGCGACATCGAAGTGCTCCGACGGGAACCGGTGGACCTGCGCGTCCGCTTCTTCGAACCTCACATTGCGCAGTCCCTCCGCGTCGGTGAGCAACCGGGCCCGCGCGATCATCGCTGCAGAAATGTCGACTCCCACTGCGCTGCCGGCCGCCGCGGTGCGCGCCGCTTCACGCGTCGTCTGTCCGGCTCCGCACCCGATGTCGAGGACGCGGTCGTGGCGACTGATGTCGCAGGCCACGCGCAGGACCTCGTTGTGCAAGCGCAGCTCGGCGTCGTAATCCATGGGGTCGACTACCTTGGGGCTGGCATCAACGCGTCCTCGTCAGTGCGGGCAGCACCGTGCCGGCGCATTCGCCGAAGCCGATGCGCCGGAACCCCGGGCGCTCGCAGTGGCCGCGCAGGATCACGGTGTCGCCGTCTTCGAGAAAGCTGCGCGTCTCGCCGTTGGACAACTGCAGTGGCCGTTTGCCGCCCTCGCTCAGCTCCAGCAACGATCCGCCCTGTCCTGCGGACGGACCCGACAGCGTGCCCGATCCGAACAGGTCCCCGCTTTGCAGGTTGCAGCCGTTCACGGTGTGGTGTGCCACCAGCTGGGCCAGCGTCCAGTACGCATCGCGAAAGTTCGAGCGACTCAAGCGCTCTCCCGCATGATCTGCGGCGCGCATGGCCGGTGTCTGCAGCCAGACTTCGAGCTCGATGTCGATGCCGCCGCGCTCGCGGTTGGCGGGTGAGTCGAGATAGGGCAGCGGGTCCGGGTCGCCGGCGGGCCGGCTGAATGCGCTGCGAAACGGCTGCAGCGCCTCCAGCGTGACGATCCATGGCGAGAGCGTGCTGGCGAAGTTCTTCGACAGGAACGGGCCCAGCGGCTGGTACTCCCAGGCCTGGATGTCGCGCGCGCTCCAATCGTTGAACAAGGCCAGGCCGTACAGGTGTTCCTCGGCGTCTCCCATCGACACCGCTTCGCCCAGGGCGTTCGGCACCGCGACGAAGGCCCCCAGCTCCAGCTCGTAGTCCAGGCGGCGGCTCGGGCCGAGCACCGGCACAGCGCCCTCGGCGGCCTTGGTCTGCCCGAGCGGCCGGTGAAAAGACTGACCACTGACGCCGATGGACGACGCACGTCCGTGGTAGCCGATCGGCACCCACTTGTAGTTCGGCAGCAGCGGGTTGTCCGGACGGAACAGCTTGCCGACCGTCGTCGCGTGGTGAATGCCGGCGTAGAAGTCGGTGTAGTCGCCGATGTGGCACGGCAGGCCCATCTCGACCTCGGACTGCGCGCGCAGTCCTGACGCGAAACGCGCTCGCGCTTCGCTGCCGCGGCGCAGTCCCCGCGACAGCGCCAGGCGCAGCGCGCGGCGCGCGGCGGAACCTGCGGCCATCAATTGATTCATGTCCTGCGTGTCGGCCAGGCCGACCGATTGCAGGTCGAGCACCTGATCGCCGATCGCCACGCCGATGCGCCAAGGCTCGCCCGCCGCGGTGCGAAAACGCCCGAACGGCAGGTTCTGGATCGGGAAGTCGGTGCCCGGATCGTTGGCCGATTCGACCCAGCTCGCCAGCGAGGCGCTGTGCGTTTCGTCGAGTGCGCCGCCGGTCATCGCGACCCCGCGTGCAGGAAGGCGGCGTGCCGGGGGGCACGTTTGGTGCGCGACCATTCTTCGAGCATCTCCCACTTCACCGCATCGAGCCGCGCCAGTTGCGTCGCCTCGTCCGGATCGGGGCAGGCCAGCTCGACGCGGTGGCCGTTCGGGTCGAAGAAGTAGATCGAATGGAAGACCCCATGATCGGTGACCCCGAGCACCTCGACGCCATGGGCTTCCAGATGGGCCCTGAACTCGAGCAGTTCGGCGCGGTCCCTGACCTTGAACGCGATGTGCTGCACCCAATTCGGCGTGTGGGGGTCGCGGCCCATGGGCGCGCGCGTTGGCAGCTCGAAGAATGCCAGCACGTTGCCGTGGCCGGCGTCGAGAAACACATGCATGTAGGGGTCGGGCTCCTTGGTCGATGGCACTTCGTTCTCGGCGATGGCGAGCACGAAGTCCATGTTCAGCATCTTGCGGTACCAGAGCACGGTTTCCATCGCGTCGTGGCAGCGGTACGCGACATGGTGGATGCGGTCGATTTTCATGGCCGGATGGTTCCTCGCCTCAGGCGGCCTGCAGCACGCCGCGGCGCACCTGGTCGCGCTCGATCGACTCGAACAGCGCCTTGAAGTTGCCTTCGCCGAAACCGTCGTCGCCCTTGCGCTGGATGAACTCGAAGAACACGGGCCCCAGCTGCGGTTGCGTGAAGATCTGCAGCAGCAGGCGTTGCCTGCCACCTTCCGTACTGCCGTCCAGCAGGATGCCGCGCGATTGCAGCTCGCTCACCCGCTCGCCGTGGCCGGGCAAGCGGCCGTCGAGCATCTCGTAGTAGGTGGCGGGCGGCGCCGTCATCAACGGCACGCCGGCTTTGCGCAGTGCGTCCAGCGTGGCCGGCAGGTCGTCGCTCAACAGCGCGATGTGCTGGATGCCCTCGCCGTTGAACTGCATCAGGAACTCCTCGATCTGGCCCGCGCCGCGCGACGATTCCTCGTTCAGCGGGATGCGGATCCTGCCGTCCGGCGCGGTCATGGCCTTGGAGGTCAGCCCGGTGTACTCGCCCTTGATGTCGAAGTAGCGGATCTCGCGGAAGTTGAACAGCCGCTCGTAGAACGTCGCCCAGAACGCCATGCGGCCGCGGTAGACGTTGTGCGTCAGGTGGTCGATCAGCTTCAGGCCGGCGCCCTTGGGGCGGCGGTCGACGCCTTCAATGAAGTCGAAGTCGATGTCGTAGATGGACTTGCCGTCCTCGAAGCGGTCGATCAGGTACAACGGCGCGCCGCCGATGCCCTTGATCGCCGGCAGGCGCAGCTCCATCGGACCCGTCGGGATCTCGATCGGCTGCGCGCCCAGCGCCAGTGCACGTGCATAAGCCTGTGGCGCGTCCTTCACCCGAAACGCCATGCCGCAGGCCGACGGGCCGTGCTCGGCAGCGAAGTACGAGGCCGCGCTGTGCGGCTCGTTGTTGACGATGAAGTTGATGTCGCCCTGGCGGTACAGCACCACATCCTTGGAGCGGTGGGTCGCCACTTTGGTGAAGCCCATCATCTCGAACACCGGTTCGAGCAGGTTCGGGGTGGGGGAGGCGAACTCGACGAACTCGAAGCCCATCAGGCCCATGGGGTTCTCAAACAGATCGGACATGGTGCTGTCTTTCAGACGAGTTGAGTCAGTGCGTTCTCGAACGCGGTACGGGCGATGCCGGTGTGGCCACTCGACCGGGCATGACAGCGCTCGAGCGCGGTGCCCACGGTGGCTGAGACGTCGCCGAAGATCGCCTCGTCGGAGATCTCCACGTTGCCCTGCATCAGGAACGCGAACGCGCGCGCCATGCCGCAGTTGGCGATGAAGTCGGGGATCACCGCGACCTTCGAATCGGCGTGCTCGTAGATCGGGCCGTAGAAGATCTCCCGATCGGCGAACGGCACGTTGGCGCCGCTGGACACCACTTCGAGACCGCCCTGGATCAGCTGCTCGACCTGCGACTGCGTCACCAGCCGCGAGCCGGCGCAAGGCAGGAAGACATCGGCCTCCGCGCTCCAGATGCGGCGATTGACTTCGTCGAACGGCAGCATGCCGGGGGCGGCCAGCTGGTTGCCCTTCTTGTCGAGGAACAGCGTGCGGATCTGCTCGAAGCTGAAGCCCTCGGGATCGAGCAGCCCGCCCTCGCGGTCGATGATGCCGACCACGCGCGCGCCGGCTTGCGCCAGGTAGTACGCCGCCGTGGAGCCGACGTTGCCCCAGCCCTGCACGATGACGCGCTTGCCGTCGATCCTGCCGCCGTACAGGCGGTAGTAGTGCAGCACCGATTCAGCGACGCCCCAGCCGGTGATCAGGTCGGCCACGACGTACTTGCGCTGCGCGCTGTACTCGGGCGTGTAGCGCGAGTCCTCGACCACTTTCTTGACGCCCATGCGCAGCTGGCCCACCTTCTGGATGCGCTCGCTCTCGCTCGGCTGGAAGTGGCCGTTGACCACGCCCTCCTGCGGGTGCCACAGGCCGTAGCTCTCGGTGATGGGAATCACCTCGTGCACTTCGTCGACGTTCAGGTCGCCGCCGGTGCCGTAGTAGGTCTTGAGCAGCGGCATCACCGCCTTGTACCAACGCCGCAGCACGCCGTCCTTGCGCGGATCGGCGGGGTCGAAGTCGATGCCCGACTTGGCGCCGCCGATCGCGGGGCCGGAGACCGAGAACTTGACCTCCATGGTCTTGGCCAGCGACTCCACCTCACGCCGGTCCAGGCCCTTGCGCATGCGCGTGCCGCCGCCGGCGGCACCGCCGCGCAGCGAGTTGATCACCACCCAGCCCTTGGCGGTGGTCTCGGCGTCGTGCCACTCGAAAACGATCTCGGGGGCCTTGGTCTCGAAACGGTTCAGCAGTTCTTTCACGGGTGTCCTTCGGAATTTGGGGGAGCGGATTCAGGCCAGCAGCAGCTTGTCGTCGTCGAGCTTCTCGCCGCGGGTCTTCTCGAACATGTGCAGCAGGTCCTCGACGCTCATGCCCTTGCGCTGCGGGCCCTCGACGTCGAGGATCACGCGGCCCTCGTGCAGCATCACGGTGCGAGTGCCGTGGTCGAGCGCCTGGCGCATGCTGTGCGTGACCATCATGGCCGTCAGCTTGCCGGCCTCGACGATCTTGGCGGTGAGTTCGAGCACGAACGCGGCGGTCTTCGGGTCGAGCGCGGCCGTGTGCTCGTCGAGCAGCAGGATGCGCGATGGCTGCAGCGACGCCATCAGCAGGCTCACCGCCTGGCGCTGCCCGCCGGAGAGCAGGCCGATGCGGTCGGCCAGGCGGTTTTCGAGCCCGAGCTTGAGGATGCTGAGCTTGTCGCGGAACAGCTCGCGCAGCTTGCGATTGAGCGAGAAGCCGAAGCCGCGGCGCGCACCGCGCTTCCACGCAAGCGCCATGTTCTCCTCGATCGTCAGCGCCTCGCAGGTGCCGGCCATCGGGTCCTGGAACACGCGCGCGACCAGGTCGGAGCGCTGCCAGGCCGAGCGGCGGGTGACGTCGCTGTCGTCGATCTGGATGCTGCCGCGGTCGACCATCAGGTCGCCGCTGACGGCGTTGAGGAAGGTCGACTTGCCGGCCCCGTTGGAGCCGATCACGGTGACGAACTGGCCGGTGGGAATGTTCAGGTCCAGTCCGCGCAGCACCTTGTTCTCGATCGGTGTGCCGGGGTTGAACGTGATCTCGAGTCCTTTGGCGCGCAACATTACTTGGCCTCCTTGACGGCGCGTGCCGAATTGCCGCGCGCAACCGGCCACAGGCCGGCCAGCTTGCGCTTGTAGGTGGGAACGAGCAGGGCGAACGCGACCAGCACGGCGGTGACCAGGTTCAGGTCCTGTGCCTTCAGACCGATGAAGTCGCTGTTCAGCGCCAGCGCGATGAAGAAGCGGTACAGCACGGCGCCCAGAATGCAGGCCAGCGTCGTGATGACCAGGCTGCGTGCCGGCAGGATGGTCTCGCCGATGATCACCGCCGCCAGGCCGATGACGATGGTGCCGATGCCCATCGAGATGTCGGCGCCGCCTTGGGTCTGCACGAACAGCGCCCCGGCCAGGGCCACCAACCCGTTCGACAGCGCCAGGCCCAACACCGTCAGGCGATCGGTCGAGATGCCCTGGGCGCGCGCCATGCGCGGGTTGTTGCCGGTGGCGCGCATCGCCAGGCCGGCTTCGGAGGCGAAGAACAGATCGATCAGCAGCTTGGCCGCGATCACGATCACCAGCAGCACCAGCGGCTTGAGCCAGTAGTCGGGCATGCCGCCGAACTCGACCAGGCTGAACACCGTGGGGTCGTTGATGAGCGCAACGTTGGGCTTGCCCATGATGCGCAGGTTCACCGAGTACAGCGCAATCATCACCAGGATGCTGGCGAGCAATTGCATGATGCGCAGGTGCACGTTGAGCCAGGCGGTCAGGTAGCCGGCCAGGGCGCCGGCCACCATGGCGACCGCGGTGGCGACGAACGGGTTCCAGCCGCTGACGATGAGCGCCGCGGCGACAGCACCGCCGAGCGGGAAGCTGCCATCGACCGTGAGGTCGGGGAAGTTGATGATCCGGAACGAAAGGAAGACACCAAGCGCGACCAGTCCGAATATCAGACCGATCTCGATGGCGCCCAGCGATGCGATGAGCGACATGTGTGAACCCTCGTTTACTTGACGACGACCTTGGCCGACTTGACGAGTTCGTCCGTCAGCGTCACGCCCTGCTTCGACGCGGCGCCCGGATTCACGTGCAGCTCGAACGTGGTGCTCGTCTGCGAGGCGATCTTGCCCGCGGCCTCACCCTTGAGGATGCGCACGACGATCTTGCCCGTCTGGCGGCCGATGTCGTAGTAGTTCAGGCCCAGCGCCGCCACGGCGCCGCGAGTGACGGCGTCGGTGTCGGCCGCAACCACCGGGATCTTGGCCTGCTGGGCCACCTTGACGATGCCCTCGAACGCCGACATCACGTTGTTGTCGGTCGGCGCGTAGATCACGTCGACCTTGCCGACCAGGCTCTGCGCCGCACTGGCCACATCGACGGTGCGCGCCGCGGCGCCCTCGACCAGCGTCATGCCGGCTGCCGCCGTGGCCTTCTTGAGGGCCTCGATGATCGACACCGAGTTGGCTTCGCCCGGGCTGTAGATCACGCCGACGCGCTTGGCGCCCGGAACCACCCGCTTGATCAGCTCGAGGTGCATGACCAGCGGCGACATGTCGGACACGCCGGTGACGTTGGTGCCCGATGCATCCCAGGTCCTGACCAGCTTGGCCGCCACCGGGTCGGTGACAGCGCTGTAGACCACCGGGATGTCCTTGGTGGCTGCCACGACCGCCTGGGCCGAGGGCGTGGCGATCGCGACGATCACGTCCGGGCGGTCGCCGACGTACTTGCGGGCGATCTGCGCCGCCGTGCCGGTGTTGCCCTGCGCGCTCTGGTACTCGTACTTCAGGGACTTGCCCGCGTCGAAGCCGGCGGACTTCAGCTCGTCCTTCACCCCGTCGCGCACCGCGTCCAGGGCCTTGTGTTCCACGATCGCGGTGACCGCCACCGACTTGTCGACGGCGTGGCTCGGCGTGGCGATGGCAGCCAGCGAGAGGGCGAGCAGGGTCAGAGGGGTACGAAGGAAAGAATGTTGCACGTTGGGGTCCTGACAGGAAGAAGGCCGATGGGTCGTCGTTTGAAGGCTGCCGGGCCCGGGGACCGTTTGAGTCCCGTTTCCGAGCTGCTTTCCAGAGGGAGAAGTTTGAGCGTCGACCCGAGGAATCGGTTTTCAGAAGAAGTCGGTAGGAACCCTTGGACTGGAAATATGATCTCGCGTTGTGATCGTTTGAGGAGAGGATGTTGTACGACCTTGATTTCGATCGAATCGACCGCAAGATCCTCGACTTCCTGCAGGAGCATGGACGCGCGTCGAACCTGGAAGTGGCCAAGGCCGCCAGCCTGTCGCCCGCGCAAAGCCATCGCCGCCACCGGCGGCTGGAGGAGCAGGGCTACATCGCCCGCTATGAGACGCGCCTGGACCCTGCGCGGCTGGGCCTGAGCGTCGTCGCCTTCATCCATGTGGGGATGGAGAAGGGCCACATCCGCGACCTGAACAAGTTCACCGGCCTCATCGTCGACCTGCCGGAGATCCTGGAGTGCTATTCAGTGACCGGCGACTACGACTACGTGATCAAGGTGATCGCACGCGACCTGAAGTCGCTGTCGCAGTTCCTGATGGACAAGCTGATGCGGCTGCCCGGCGTCAACAGCGTGCGTTCCAGCGTCTGCCTCGAGGAGATCAAGTGCACCAGCTCGCTGCCGCTGCCGGAGTGAGTCGCGCTTTACCGCGCCGCTAGCATGGCGACTCTGCGGGCCGAGATCGAACAGCAGCGGCGGCGGTTGGGCACGGCATCAGCCGGCCCATGAAAACGGCGCAAAGTGTCCGTTGCGCGTGCCGGTCGTGTCGTCCCAGTCCACGCCGAAGGCGTGCATGCTGCTGCGCGTGGCTTTGGCGAGTGACAACCGGCTGTTGACCGGGTGCACCGTGTTGTCGATCCCGAGCGCCTCGCCGGGAGCCGCACCGCTTTCGATGCCCTCGCAAGCCTGGTCGATCAGCTTGCCGGCCTGCACGCTGCGCTTCATGCCGTTGAGCTCGAACCGGATCGGCTGCCGCTCGATGCCTGCCATGCGACCGACCAGCGGTCCGAGCGCGGCCATGGGGCCCCCGGCGGCTCCGGTGGCAATGGCAGTGATGGCGTCGACCTGCTGCTGCGAGGCTCGTTCGTCGACGATGAGCCCGACCGTGATGTTCCCTTCGATCATCGCCGACGGAGAGTGCATGAGCACGATGAACGACAGGCCATCGAGCGAGATGCCGTCTTTCTGGCCCTTGTCGATGCGCATGGCAACGGCGGCCTTGCAATCACCCTCGGTCGGCTTGCCCGCGAGGTTCGAGGTGATGCACGGGCAGAGGAAGGCGCAGTTGCATGTTTCCATGTACTCGCCGGCAACGCTCCAACTGGCCATGGTCGAGCTCCGGATTGAAGGGTGCCAGGCCCCGGCACCAGGGGAGTGAAAATATGCTATTCCTGTTTGATGGTGCGCACAATGCCGACTCGGGCTGAGGAAGGCTTATGGATGCTTCGCGGGGGCGGCATTCCGCCGGCAAACCTGCGTACGCAGCAGGCGCGATCCTGACGCTCGCGCTGGCAGGCTGGGCGTTCCTGGCCTGGCTCGTGATAGACATGAGCCACCCCTATGCGCAACTGACGATGCCCCGCTCCTCCGGCTGGAGCGCGGCCAACGTCCTCGCGATCTACGTCATGTGGGGCGTGATGATGGCGGCGATGATGCTGCCTTCAGCGCTGCCGATGATCCTGACGTTCGTCAACCTCAGCAGGCGCGGCGGCGAGTCGGCCCGGGCAAGCGGTTTCGTCGCCGCCTACCTGTTGGTCTGGCTCGCATTCAGCGCGGCAGCAACGGCGGCGCAATGGGCGCTTCAGGCGCTGGACTGGGTGAACCCGATGATCGTCAGCACATCGACGTGGCTCACCAGCGCGCTGTTGCTCACTGCAGGCATCTACCAGTTCTCGCCACTCAAGCGCCTGTGCCTTTCGCGCTGCCGCACGCCGATCGGCTTCCTGCTGGGCGAGTGGCGGCCCGGCGTCCACGGCGCCTTCGCGATGGGCACGCGGCATGGCCTGTTCTGCCTCGGTTGCTGCTGGGCCTTGATGGCGCTGCTCTTCGTCGGCGGGGTGATGAACCTGGCTTGGATCGCGGCACTGTCAATCGCGGTGGCCTTCGAAAAATTGCTGCCGGGCGGTGAGCGCTTGTCGTATGCCATGGGTGTGGCGCTGATCGTGGTCGCGCTTGTCAAGTGGGCGGCGGCGTGAACAACGCAAGCGATTCGGCCGATTGCCGTCGCGGTTCGCGCATCGCCGATGGGTGCTGGTGCTCCTCAGCTCCTGGCCGCGGTGATCACCAGGGCCGGCATCCCGAATGCCACCATGCCGCTGGCGTCGACGAACGGCGCGAACGTGCTTTGCGCCTCGCGCCGCAACTGTTCGAACTGCCGGTCGTCGAGCATGCCGCCGAGTGTCCACGCACAGGCGCGCTCGGTCGATACCAGTGCGTCGATCGACGCGAAACGCACGGTACCCTGCGCGTTGCGCAATGCTCGCGTCGGCTATCCCCGCGCCCGCGCACAGCGCGCGCAGGGCGCCCGCGTCCCCGAGCGCGAACGGTGTACGGAACGCGTCGCCGACGCGCTTGCCGAACAGCCGATCGAGCAGCGCCGCGAGCGATGCGTACCCGGGCGAGTGCTCGACCGCATCACAAACCGCCACTGCAAGACGGCCGCCGGGGCGCAGCACGCGCCACATCTCGCGCAGCGCGGCGATTCGATCGGCGAAGAACATCAGGCCGAACTGGCTCACGACCGCGTCGAAGCTCGCGTCATTGAAGGGCAGAGACTCGGCGCGGCCTTCGTGCCACTCGATGGCGGCGTGCTTGCGCCGTGCCACCGCAAGCATCTGCGGGTTGGCATCGAGCCCGAGCGCGGCACCGCCCGGCAACACGCGGTCTGCGACGGCAACCGTCAACGCCCCTGTGCCGCAGGCGACGTCAAGCACCCGCTGACGCGGAGCGATGCCTGCAGCGTCGCACATCGCCGGCCCCCATTGACTGAACAGCGCCGGCACGAACTGCTCGTCGTACACGTCGGCCGGTGACGGCACTGCCGTTTCCGTTCGCGCTGCGAGGGTCTCGCTCATGGCATGCTCCTTAACTACAACGACACGGTAGCGATAGCATCCGCGTTGCCATGAATGCGGAACATGACCGAGCGTCCGGATCGCATGCCTTGGCGTCCGGCTTCGACGTGCTGTCCGACGTGTTGCGCTGCGTGCGGTTGACGGGCTCGATGCTGTTTCTGGTCGACGCGCATGCCCCGTGGATGTCGTGGGCGCCGAAGACAGAGGCATTTCGTCGCGTCGTGCTGCCGGCGTCGCAGCACCTGGTCTCGTACCACATCGTCTCGCAGGGCAGCTGCTGGGCGGGGCTGCGCGATACGCTTCCCGAGCGCTTCGAAGCGGGAGACGTGCTGATCGTGCCCCACGGCGATGCCTACTATCTTGCCGACTCCCCCGCTGCCGAAGCGGCCTACGGCCCCGAGGAGGCGGTGGCGTTCTTCCGCAGCATGGCGGCCGGGGAAATGCCGTCGGTCATCCGTGAAGGGGGCCATGGGGAGCGGACGCAGCTCATCTGCGGGTTCCTCGGCTGCGACCTGAAGCCCTGCAACCCGGTGCTCGACGCGTTGCCCGCGATGGTCCACTTGCGCACCGCAGCCCGGTCGGCCGATCGCATGGGTCACTTGATCGAGTTCGCCCTGTGCGAGTTGCGGGAGCCATCGTCCGGTGGCCACGGCGTGCTCCTGCGCCTGGCCGAGCTGATGTTCGTCGAGGTCGTGCGGCGACACCTGGGAACGATGTCCCTTGAGCAGACAGGTTGGCTTGCGGGCCTGCACGACCCGCTGGTCGCGCGAACGCTCTCGCTGCTGCACGGCACGCCCACGCGACGCTGGACGTTGGACCAGCTCGCGACGCAGGTCGGCACATCGCGTTCGGTGCTGGCCGAGCGCTTTGCCCAATTCGTTGGTCAACCGCCCATGCAGTACCTTGCGCAATGGCGCATGCAGCTGGCGACCCGCCTGCTCGCCGAGCCTGGCGCGAGGAAAGTGGCCGCGATAGCGGAGGCGGTCGGCTACGAATCGGAGGCCGCGTTCAGCCGCGCATTCAAGAAGTGTGTCGGCATTTCTCCCGCCGCGTGGCGCTTGCGCCCCAGGTGAAATTCTTCACATCGCCCCGATGACTTGCTCACTCGTCGCGAGCCGGTCCGCTGCCTAAAGTGCCTGCATGAGTCGCCGAGTTGCGCGGCTCCCGACAGGAGACAGTCAGTCATGAACACCTCGCTTCCCGTCCGCGATCCGTTCTATTCGATCTTTGCAGTGGTTGCGGTCATCGTGCTGAGCATCGCCGCCTTCGCGCCGGCCGGCTCCGAGTCGAAGCAGGTGTCGTCACAGGCTGCGGTCGCGGCGCCGCTCGTCGCGGTCCAATCCGCGGTGTCGCTGTCGCCGCGGGTGATCACGCTCGCCCGCGCGGAACCCGCGGGCGCGTCGACCGCGAACTGAGACCGATCTCCACTACGCCCACAGGCGCAGCGGCAGCAGCCCCCAGGCGGCCAGCACGGCGCAAAGCTGCAGCACGGCCGCCCGCGCCGCAACGTCGAGCCGCGCGCCGCGGCGCCCCGCGAGCATGGCCAGTGGCAGCGTGGCCGTCACGAGCGTCAGCAGCCCGCTCGCCACGGTGAGGTCTCCCAGCCGCAGGAAGGACTGCAGGTGAAGAACGGAATCGGAAGCGTCAGCGCCAGTACGCCGAGCGCCGGAATGCTGTCGCGACCGAGCCATCTCGTGCGCCCGGCCACGGCGCGCGCGACGCCTGCAGTGACCACGTAGAGCAGCCCGAGCAGGCCGGCAGCCAGGCTGGCCCACAGGCCCATCAGGCGAGGCAGCGACACCTGCTCGAAGAAAAGAGCAGGGGCAGGGGTGTCGATCGGGACTTCAGCAGGGAACTCCAGTCAACCGCCTCGCTCACAAACGCGGCCAACCGCGAGGATCCAGCACGGTCCGCGGGCGCGAGCCTGCTCCCGTCACGCGCGTCCTTGACGCCGTGCGCGCCCAGACGTGACTCGGCCGTCGGCCTCCAGCGTCGACCAGACGGCTCCCTGCAGCCCTTGCGCATCGAGCTCGGCGGCGATCGCCGCGGGCAGGCTCTGCACCGGCCCCGCTGCGGCCGGCGGCAGCGACAGCAACGCGCACAGGATGATCATCGTGTGCGGCGCGTCCTCCAGCCCCTCGCGCGCGTCAGTCGAGCTTGACGTTGGCTTCCTTGACCACCGCGGCCCAGCGCTTCGTCTCGGCCGCGACGAAATCGCCGTAGGCCTTGTCGTAGAGCGACGGCGTGTCGGCGCCGAGCCCGGCCCAGGTGGTCCTGATCTCCTCGCTCGCGAAGGCCTTCTGCAGCTCCGCCTTCATGCGCTCGATCGCCTCGCCGGGCGTTCCCTTGGGTGCCCAGAGCCCGTACCACGTGCCCACTTCGTATCCGGGCACGCCGGCCTCGGCGGCGGTGGGAACGTCGGGGAACCCGGTCGCACGCTTGGCGCTGGCCACCGCCAGCGGCCGGAGCCGGCCGTTCTTGATGTGCATGGCCGAGGAGCCGAGGCCGTCGAACATCACCTCCACCTGGCCGCCCACCAGGTCCTGCAGGGCCGGGCCCGCGCCGCGGTAGGGCACGTGGTTGAGTGAGGCCTTGGTCTGCAGC
Source organism: uncultured beta proteobacterium (assembly GCA_963839465.1). Classification (GTDB taxonomy): domain Bacteria; phylum Pseudomonadota; class Gammaproteobacteria; order Burkholderiales; family Burkholderiaceae_C; genus CAWIVI01. The sequence goes on along the minus strand of CAWIVI010000012.1, from coordinate 581,104 downwards.
TTGAACAGCTCCCCCGCGAGGTGATGCGACGTGCCGTTTCCGGCGGACGCGTAGTTGATCTTGCCGGGGTTGCTCTGCAGGTACGCGAGAAACGCCTTGAGGTCGCGCGCAGGCACCTTGTCCGGATTGACCACGATCACCTGCGGCACCATGGCGAGCAGCGCCACGGGCGCGAAGTCGTTGGCGAGGTTGTAGTCGAGCTTGGGGTAGACGGCCGGCGCGATGGCGTGGTGCACCGCGCCCATGAACCAGGTGTAGCCGTCGGGCGCCGCCTTGGCCGCGATGCCCGCGCCGATGTTGCCGCCGGCGCCGCCCTTGTTGTCGATGATCACCTGCTGCCCGAGCTGCTTCGTCAACTGGGCGAACAAGGGCCGTGCGAACGCGTCGGTGCCGCCGCCCGCCGGGAACGGGACGACCACTGTGATCGGCTTGGCCGGCCACGACTGCGCGTGTGCGGGCGTCGAGGCGGCGGCAGCGAACGCGAGGGCAGCGATAACGACGGATCCTGGGCGCATCGGGTTGTCTCCTGTAGGGCCGTTGGTCGTAGGGGCACGGTCTCTGTCAGGTCATCTTGACACAGCCGGCATCCGACCCGGGAGCGCACAATTCCGTCATGAGCTCGGTCGACATCGAGGAAGCAGCCGCGGAGATCTTCGCGGTCCTCGGCACGGCTCGGCAGGTTCGCCCCTTCAGTGCCCGTCACCCCGGCTTCGACCTCGCCGCCGCCTATCGCGTTGCCGCTCGCGTGCATGAGCGCCGCATGGCGCGCGGAGAGCGGCCGGTCGGCCGCAAGATCGGGTTCACGAACCGGCGGATATGGGATGAGTACGGCGTCTACGCGCCGATCTGGGGCCATGTCTACGACACGACGCTGCACGAGCTCGCCGCCGTCTCGGCGGGCTTCCCGCTGGCGGGGCTCGCCGAGCCGCGCATCGAGCCGGAAATCATCGTCGGCATGTCTGCGGCGCCGCACGCTGCCATGGACGACGCCGAGCTGCTCGGCTGCATCGAATGGGTTGCGCACGGGTTCGAGCTGGTGCAGTCGATTTTCCCCGGCTGGGTCTTCGCGGCCGCGGACACCGTCGCCGCCTATGGCTTGCACGGCGCGCTGCTGGTCGGACAGCGCATTCCCGTCGCGCCCGATCCGGCCCGATGGAAGACGACCCTGCCGGCCTTCGGCATCGAGCTCTCGTGCGACGGCGCATCGATGGAGAAGGGCGCCGGCTCGCACGTGCTGGATGGCCCGGTCGCCGCGCTTCGTCACCTGGTGGGCGTGCTGGAGGCATCCCCCGATCAGAAGCCGCTCGGTGCGGGGGAGATCGTGACCACCGGCACGCTGACGCGGGCGCTGCCCGTGAAAGCCGGTCAGGTGTGGTCGACGCGTCTCGACGGCATCGACCTTCCTGGCGCGACCGTTCAGTTTCGATGATCCCTCCAACCAAGACCAACCCTTTCTTCGAAATGATCCGCATCGACTACGTGGAGTCGGGCTCCGGCGAGCCCGTGCTGTTCATCCCAGGCTCCTACAGCACGCCGGCGGCCTGGCGGCCCATCCAGAAGCTGCTGCCCCCACGCTGGCGGTTCATCGGCACGAGCTTGTGCGGCTACGGGCAGACGGAAGAGACACGCACGCCCGACGACGCCGCGCTGGCTCACGAGGTGCGTGTCGTCGAGCATGCGGCTCGCCGCGCCGGCGGGGGGCCCGTGCATCTGGTCGGCCACTCGTTCGGCGCCACCGTGGCGCTGGCCTGCGCCAGGGCGGGCGCCATGCAGGTGGCCAGCCTGGCATTGTTCGAAGCCAACCCCATCGTGTTGCTGCGGCGACGGCCCGCATCACGCGCTCTTCGACGACACCTGGCGGGTCGGACGCGACTTCGAGGCGGCGGTGCGCTCCGGCGAACGCGATGCGCCGGCACGGATCATCGACTTCTGGGGCGGTGCCGGCTCGTTCGCCGCCATGCCGCCCGCCGTGCAGGACTACTGCCGGGCAACCGCTCCGGCCAACGTGCTCGATTGGCGCGGTGTCTTCGGTTTTGAGTTCAGCACAGCGGACTGTGCCGCGCTGGATGTGCCGGTGCTGCTCGTGCGGGGGGCGCTTGCGAACGCCGCCATGGTCGCCATGACCGATTCCATGGCGGCGCACCTGCCTCGCGCGCACCCCGGGGTCGTCGCGGGTGCCAACCACTTTCTCGTGAGTACGCACGCGGCTGCCTGTGCGCAGCTGCTGCTCGGCTTCCTGGACTAGGGAATCCCCCGCATGCGGCGCCCTTGGCGGCCCTCCTGGATTGGGACACACTGCACCGGCATCCCGGCACGCTGCAGAGCGCTCTTTGCGAGTGGAGGAACTCATGAAGGCTTCTCGATTCGGTATCGCGGTGCGCACGCTGCTGCCCGCGCTGGCGCTGTTGCTCGTGAGTTCCGAGGCGGCTGCCAACACGCTGAACCAGAACGTCTCCTGGACGATCGACCGGGCCAACACCACGACGAAGTACCGCGTGGTGGCCTACGGCGACTCGATCTACGCCGGCTACAACGGCTCGACTTACAACGCGGCCAGGTACGCGGCGCCCACGGTGGACGCGGAGTACCTGTCCGCCGCGTGGAACGCCGACATCGAGAGCGTGCGCCGCACCAAGTCGGGCGCCGTGGCCTCCGACATCTACAACAACAAGATCGTGGCCGAGCGCTCGTACATGCAGGCCAGCACGACCCGCGTGGTCACGTTCGAGATGTGCGGCAACGACGGCCTGCAGGCGCGCTCCAGCTTCAAGGGCCAGACCGGCACCTGCAACTACGCCGTGCTGGCCACGGCGGTGAACAACTGCAAGACACTACGTCGCCGCGGCGATGGACTTCATCAACGCGAATGCCTATGCGGGCACCAAGGCTGAAGGTCGTCGCCAACCTGTACTACCCCGGCTATGCCGCCGACAACGTGCAGAGCTCCTGCAGCGACGCCACGACCGGCGCCACCGTGAACCTGCGGGACAAGTTCCTGCCCGCGCTCGCCCGCATGAACTACTGGATGTGCGCAGTACGCGCGGCAGAAGGGCTTCCAGTGCGCGGACAACTTCGCCCAGTACATGGGCGCCGACTACGACAGCAACGGCGACGGCCAGGTCGATTCCGACGCGCTGCGCTACGTCGCGGGCGAGAGCGAGGCCGGCTACGTGACCCGCATCACCTCGACGCTGCAAGTCGACGCTGCGCGACGCCAACACGCATTTCGTGTCGTCGACCAGCAGCTACGACTACATCCAGTCCGACAACACCCACCCGACCTACACCGGCGGCACGGTCAGCGCCGGCCTGTTCGGCAGCGGCACCGGCTCGGGCGCGCCGCGCTACACGTCCTTCACCGAACGGCAAGAGCCCGATCTGGAACCAGCTACGGCCACGAGCGCATGGGCTGGGGGCTGAAGATCGCCAACCCGGCGGCGCCCTGACGGCCCCAAGGCAGGTCGCGCATGGACGCGCCGCGCCGCTTCGCATCGCCGCCGAGCGATGGGGCCGGCAGCGGTGGCGCGTGGGGCCCGTCGCTCTACTACCTCGCCATCGCGCTCGGCATCGTCGCGGGCGGGATCGCCTTCTGGCTGATGCCGTTCCCGTCGTCCGGCGGCCGGGATTCCGTGGCGGCATCGCCGGCCGTCCCGAGCAGCGCCGCGCCAGTCGGTGCCAGGCCTCGCTGCGGTCGCCGCCAGCAGCTCGGCGCCCGCGACGCCGGTGCGCATGGCGGCTGCGAAGCGCAGCGCCGCTGCCGCTGCGCCGGCGGGTGAGACCGCCGTGGCGCAGCCCGTGCCGACGCAGGAGGAAGGCAGCGATCCGACGACCGACATCTCCGATCTTCGTGAACCCGGGCGAGGCGCCGACGATGGCCGAGGTGATCGAGCGCCTGCACCAGGCCGGCGTGCATTCCGGCCTCGGTGCGTTCTCGCCGCCGGGCACGCGCCCGCCGTTGGTCGGGCCTCGCGGTGCCGGAGGATTTCGTGCTGCCCGAAGGCTACGTGCGCCACCACCAGGCGACCGACGACGGCCAGCGCATCGAGCCGATCCTGATGTTCTCGCCGGACTACGCAGTTCGTCGACGCCGCCGGCCGGCCGATCGCGATCCCGGAAGACCGCGTGGTGCCGCCGGAGCTGGCGCCGCCCGGGTTGCCGATCCGGCGCATCGTCATCCCCGCGCCGGCCGAACCGGGGAGACCGGGGCGCTGAGCACCGGCGCCGCGATTCCGCCGGCTCTACAGCCCCGCCTGGGCCGGCATCGTCGCCGAGCGCGGTGCTGTCGGGGCTGTACGCGCGCGGCGGCGCCGGCTGGCTGCTCGGCTTCGTGGCGCTCGTGCCGTGGCTGCGCACGCTCGACGCGAGCCGAACGCTCGCGGCGCGCGCTGCTCGGCGCCTATGCCATGACGGTCGCCTACACGGCGGCGGTCTTCGCCTGGTTCGGCGCTGCGATCGGCGCATACACGCAGATCGGCGAGGCCGCCGGCTTGTCGCTGCTGCTGCTCGGCGCGCCGTTGTTCCAGCCGCAGTTCATCGCCTTCGCGCTGGTGCGGCACGTGGCCGGCCAGCGGCATGGCCGCGCGCTGGGCGCGCTCGCGGCCGCGGCCGCCTGGGTCGCGACGGAGTGGCTCGTGCCGAGGCTGCTCGGCGACACGCTCGGCATCGGGCTGCATCCGTCGCGGCTGCTGCGCCAGGGCGCCGATGTCGGCGGCGCGGCGGGCCTCACGCTGCTGCTGCTGCTGGCGAACGAAGGCGTCGCGGCGGCCTTGGCGCGTCGCGCCGGCGGCGCGCGTGCGATGGCGACGCCGCTGGCGCTGGCTGCGATGGTGCCGCTGCTGCTGGCGGGCTACGGCCTCGTCGCGCTGTCGCGCTCCGACCGGCCCGCCCGCGGACAAGCCGCTGCGCATGGGCCTCGTGCAGTCGAACATCGTCGACTACGAGCGCCTGCGACGCGAGCAGGGTGCCGACGCCGTCGTCCGCGAGGTGCTCGACATCCACTTCGCGATGAGCCACGACGCCGTCGAGCGGCAGCGCGCGGACGCGGTGCTGTGGTCGGAGACGGTGTACCCCACGACCTTCGGCCACCCGAAGAGCGAGGCCGGCGCCGAGCTCGACCGCGAGATCCTGCAGATCGTCGACGCCGCCGGCGTGCCGTTCGTGTTCGGCACCTACGACCGCGACGCGGCCGGCGAATACAACGCCGCCGCCTTCGTGGCGCCCGGCACGGGCCTGCTCGGCTTCTATCGCAAGACGCGCGTGTTCCCGCTCACCGAGTACGTGCCCGCGTGGCTCGACGGGCCGACGCTGCGGCGCTGGCTGCCCTGGGCCGGCACGTGGCAGCCCGGCAGCGGCGCGCGCGTGTTTCCGCTGCGCCTGGCCGACGGCCGCGAGATCCCGGTGCTGCCGATGATCTGCCTGGACGACGTCGATGCCGGGCCTGGCCATCGACGGTGCGCGGCTGGGCGCGCAGGCGATCCTGACGATGTCGAACGACTCCTGGTTCACCGAGCACGCCGCAGGGCGCGAGGCTGCACCAGGCGGCGGCGGCGTTTCGCAGCATCGAGACGCGCCTGCCGCAGTTCCGCGTCACCAACAACGGCATCAGCGCCGTGATCGACAGCACCGGCACCGTGCTCGCCGAGACGCGGATGGGCGAGCGCACGCTGGTGGTCGGCGACGTGCCGGTGCGCGAGCCGCCGCGCACGCTGATGGTCGCGTGGGGAGATTGGGTCGGGCTCGCGGGCGTCGGCGTTCCTGGTGCTGCTGGCCGCCGCGGCCGCGTGGCGCTGCGGCGCGCGCGCGATTCTTCAAGGAAGCGCCGGCGCACGAGCGTTGCGCCGGCCGGTCCCGCTGCACGTCGCCGTGCTGCCGCCCGCGGCCCGCCTCGCGGCCGGCCTGCTGCGTGCGTTCGCGCGCGGCAGCCTGCTGTGGATGGGCGCGGCGGTGCTGCTCGGCGAGGCCGCTGCAGGCCAACACGCTCGCGCACATCCGCATCTTTGCCGCGCTGTTCCTGGCCCCGGAACTGGCCGCGTGGTGCGTGCTGCGCGCCTTTGCCGCGCGCGCCTCCGTCGACGAGGGCGCGCTCGTGCTCACGCGGGGCGCGCGGCGCCTGGAGCTCGCGACGCGCGACATCGCCGCCGTCGAGCCTTGGCGCCTGCCGCTCCCGAGCCCGGGCGCGTGGCTTCGGATGGCCTCGGGAGCGCGCTGGCGGTACGGCCTCGCGCTCGCCGATCCCTCGATGCTGGCCCGGTCGCTGGCGGCCGGCGGCGCCCCGTTGCAGGCAGCCGACGCGACTTCGCGCGCGGCCACGTACGCGCAAGCCCGCCTGTCCGTGCGGCGCGGGCGCCTCGACCGGCCGTGGGTGAAGTTTGTTCTGTTCCCGCTGGCGCTCGCGCTGCCGGCGTTCCGCCTGCACCAGCACATCGCCTACGGCAGTGCCTTCGGCGAGTTCTACACCTTCGGCCTGAACGCCTACCTCACGACCTTCGCGCTCTGGTGGGCCGAGTGGACGATCGGCGTGGTGCTGTGGGCCGCCGCGTTGCGCGCGGCGATCGAAGCCGGCTCGCTGCTCGTCGTGCTCCTGCGCCCTCGACAGGCCGTCGACTGCGCGGCAGGGGCTCGAACGCCTCGGCCTCGCGGCGCTCTACCTCGGCCTGCCGGCGTTGCTGCTGTTGCGCATCGTCGGGAGTTGACGATGCGACCCCCGCGTGCCGACATTGGCGCGACAAAGCCTCTCCCACGAGTGGAAGAGGGAGCGAACGGTTCCAGGGCGCACGCCGGTGGCGTCAAGCCGCATCGTTCTTTCCCGCCTGCGGGAGAGATTGATGCAACGCGCTGCCGGCTCGCGTCCCGGAACCCTTCCTCCTCTCCTGTCGTCTTCTCTGTGGTCTCTGTGCCTCTGTGTCCTCTGTGTTGAAGAAGCGTTTCCTCATGCGCCGGTCTTGCTTGACACAGAGGACACAGAGGCACAGAGGACACAGAGCCAATGCAGTAGAAGGCAGGGAGCCTTTCATGCCCTCATTGAGCCTTTCGCCGCGCTCGATATGCAGGTTCATGATGCGTCGTCAGCGCAGTGCGATCAGCGCGACGCCCGTGACGCCGAGCGCCGCGGTCCAGCCCCGTTGCAGAGTCGCCCCGTTCGACATCACAGGATGCCGCGCGAAACCGCGGCACACGCCCGTGGCGATGGCGCCGGTCACGACCAGCATGGCAGCCGTGTGCACGGCGACGGCCGCCAGCGCCAGCATCAGCGACCCCGACGCGGTGATCTCGCGCGCCGGGTTGGCGGCCAGGCACAGCGGCACGAGCGCCGGCACCAGCATGAGCCCCGAACCGTGCGCCGTGGCCATCAGGAAGGACCATAGCGCGATGCCGGCGTGGCGGGCCCTCGTCATCGGCCGCGGCCGCATCGATCCGCGCAGCAGCCGATACGACGCAGCCCCGACGAGCAGCGTGCCGGCCAGCGCCTGCACCTGCGCTCGATCCAGCGACAGGCCCAGTGCGACGGCGCCCGCCACGACGGCGATCGACAGGGCATGGCCGATTCCGATCGGCCACAGCGCGCGGCGCGCCAGCGCCCCGTCGCCCGCACGCACGCCCCACGCGGCGGCGAACATCCAGCCGGTGGCCGGGCTCGCGCCGTGCAGGGCGCCGAGGCCGGCCACGGCCAGCCACGGCCAGAGGCTTTCCATCACGCCTCGTAGCGGTCGTGATGACGCACCCACTCCATCTTGTTGGGCACGTCGCGCTCATCGCGCCCCTTGGGCACGAGGTCGAGCATGTGGTAGGTGCCCATCATCACTTCCACGCCGCGGCCGTAGGTGGAGTAGGTGTGGAACACGTCGCCCGCGTCGTCCTTGAAGAACACGCTGATGCCCGGCAGCTCCTCGACCATGAAGGGGCGCACGCCGTAGTTGTAGTAGACCTCGCCGCGGGCCTGCTGCTCCGGCGTGAAGCTCACGCAGAAGTCGAGGTTGAAGTCGTTGGCGTTCGACGACACCCACTTGAACTTCCAGCCCATGCGCCGGTGAAAGCGCTCGATTTCTTCCAGCGGCGCGCGCGACACGGCCAGCAGCGTGACATCGCGCTGTGCCAGGTGCACGTTCATGCCGTCGGTGTGGTCGGCCATGAACGAGCAGCTCGGGCAGCCCTGGGCCCAGCCCGGTCCGAGCATGAAGTGCTGCACCATGAGCTGGCGGCGGCCTTCGAAGAGGTCGGCGAGCGTGCGTCGGCCCTCGGTCGTGTCGAATGCGTAGTTCTTCTCGATGCGCACCCACGGCAACGCGCGGCGTTCCTGGGCGATCTGGTCCTGGAGGCGGGAGAGCTCCTTCTCGCGCGCCAGCAGGGTCTTGCGCTCGGCCACCCATCGGTCGCGGGACACGACGGAATGGGCAGTACGGTCTTGTATGGCGGTCATGCTTGGCTCCGTTCGGCGCTCCGGTGTGGCGCCGCGAAGCCAATCTACGTTCGCGTGGGTGCCGGGTGTGAGTAACAAGAACGTCGTGAATCGACGCGCATCAAAGCCCGAACCACCGCGCCCTGCGGCTCGCGCCGAAGTATTCCTTGTCCTCGCGCAGTGCCACGCTCGGCGCGTGGTACGTGCCGGTGGGCTTCGGCCCCGAGAAGAAATCGACATCGACGCGACCGATCCGGCCGGCGCCGAATTCGATGTAGCAGGTGCCCGCGCCCGCGTAGAGCTTCGCATCGCCTTCGCCGCGGATGCGCGAGATGAGCGCGGTCGCGACCGCCCCGGCGGCGCCCTCGGCAAACACGCCGGCCTTCGGCGTGCCCGTGTTCGCGATGTCGCCCACGGCGTAGACGTTGGGGAACTTCGTCTCGAGCGTCCTCGGGTTCACGGTCACCCAGCCGCCTTCGACCATCCCGGCGGCCTCGGCCACCGCGGGCGCGCGATGCTTGGGCACGCCGAGGAAGAGGTCGTAGGGCATGGCGGTGCCGTCGTCGATCGTTGCGATGCGGCGCGCAACGTCCACCGACGCCACGCGATGGTTGGGCATGAACTTGATGTCGCGCTCGGCGAACGCGGCGATCAGGGCCTTGGAGGTCTCGGGAGACGGGGGGACGGGGCTCGGCAGGGGCAGCACCAGCGTGATCTCGCATTGGCTGCGAATGCCCGCCTTGAGCAGGTAGTCGTGCAGCATGAGCACGCATTCGCTCGGCGCCGGCGGGCACTTGTAGGGCGCGCCGCACACGCCCACCATGGCGTGGCCCTTGGAGAACGTGGGCAGGACGTCGCGCAGGCGGGTCGCGCCGGCGACCGAATAGAACTCGTTCTCGGCCTCCAGCCCCGGCGTCGCGGCGATGTCGTAGTCGGCGCCGAGGGCGACGACCAGATAGTCGGCATCGTGCGTGCCGGCGTCGGTGGTCACGCGCCGCGTGACCGGGTCGATGGCCGTGACCGTTTCGCGCAGCAGACGCACGCCCGGCTTCGCGAAATTGCTGTAGGGCAGGCGCACGGAGCCCGGCTCGGCGTGGCCGAACATCACGTCCAGCTTGGAGAAGCCGAAGATGAACGCATCGGCCTTGTCGATCAGCGTCACTTGCACCTCGTCGCCCAGGGCCTCCGACAGCATGGTGCTCAGTTCCATGCCGCCGAAGCCTGCGCCCAGGATCGTGATACGCGTGCTCATGTGGCGGCCTCCTGAGAAACGTGTCCGGCACCATATAGCGGCTTGCATCGCGACGCAATCGAGACGCATCCAGGCAGACCCTCGGCGCTGGCAGCTATCTCCCTTTCGGTGCCTTTGACATCCGGCAGGCCGGCACCATATGGGTCTGGCAGACTGGGGTCCAGGCAGGTCCCAAGGAGACAGACATGAAGCGAATCCTGTTGGGTATGGTCATCGGCCTCGCGGGCCTGGGCTTCGTCGCGGCCGACGTGGAGGCCAAGCGCCTCGGCGGCGGCATCTCTCAAGGCATGAAGCGGCCGACGCCGACGCAGCGCCAGCCCGACAGCCCGCCGCCGCAGCAGGCCGGGCAGCAGGCCGCCACGCCGGGCACCGCCGCCGCAGCCGCCCCGGGCAAGCGTTCGTGGCTCGGCCCCGTGGCCGGGCTGGCCGCGGGGCTCGGCATCGCGGCGCTGATGAGCCACCTGGGCTTCGGCGAAGGCTTCGCAAACATCCTCACGCTGCTGCTGCTGCTGATGGTGGGCGTGTGGCTGGTGCGCTTCCTGATGCGCCGCTTCTCGCCCGCTGCCCAGCTCGCCGGCGCCCCGGGCGTCCGGAGCTCGCCGGTGGCCGCGAAGAGCGCTTCTCCCATCGGCGCCATGCGGTCCGATCTTCAGCCGGCGAGCCCGGCGATGCAGCCGCTCGCCACTTCCGGCTCGGCGGGCGGCCGGCCGGCCCTGCCGCCGGGGTTCGACCTCGTGTCGTTCGAGCGCGCCGCCAAGATGATCTTCGTCCGCCTGCAAGCCGCGAATGACCGCGGCGACGTGGAAGACCTGCGCGAGTTCTCCACGCCGGAGATGTTCGCGGCCTTCCGGGTGGACCTGCAGGATCGCGGCCCCAGCGGCCAGCACACCGACGTGGTCCAGCTCGACGCGGACGTGGTGGACTGGGCGGTGGACGACGGCAAGCAGATCGTCAGCGTGCGCTATCACGGGCTCATCCGCGAAGACGATGCGGGCGAGGCGGTGCCGTTCGACGAGGTGTGGCACCTGGTGCGGCCGGAGGACGGCAGCCGCTCGTGGGCGATCGCCGGCATTCAGCAGATCGCTCTCACCGCCCCTTGAGCAGCGGCATCGCCAGGGCGAACGGTTCGCCCGGCGTGTTCTGCGTGGGTTTCTGCGGGGTCTTGAACACCTGCTCGGTGATGGAGGGCACGAACTTGCGCGCATGGGTGGCGATGTCGGTCACGTCGACCGTGCCGTTGTCGTCGTAGTCGGCACGGTCCAGGGCATCGAGCACCACCCACGAGAACACGCCGTGCCCCTTGTAGCCTTCCAGCGCCACGTTGTTGCTGCTGCTGGCCACGATCACCGAGCGCTGGCTCAGGCGTGAGAGGGTGGACACCGCGCCTTCTTCCTCGGCGGCGCCGGCGGCGAGCGCGGTCGCGTTGCCGGCGCGGCAGGTGTCCAGCAAGAGCAGCGACTTCACCGGCAGCTTGCTCATCCAATCGCGCAGCTGCTGCTGGCTGAGCGCCTGCTTGCGCACCGCCGCGTCCTCCGGAGTTGTCGAGCTCCCACGGCAGGAAGTAGTACTGCTCGCCGACCATCGTGCCGTGGCCGGCCATGAAGAGCACGAAGGTGTCCTCCGGGCGGGCCTTGGCGGCCATCTCGGCGAGCGTGCTGCCGATCCGGGCGACGGTGGCTTCGTCATCCGTGAGCGTGCGCGTCACGACGCGACCCTTGAAGTGGGGGCCGCCGTTCTTCGTGAGGCGGCTGGCCAGCGCCCGGGCGTCGTCCGCCGCGAACTTGAGCTTCGGGGTCACGCTGCGGTAGTTCGCCACGCCCACCGCCAGCACGTGCAGCGTGCCTTCGCCCGCGCTCTCCGGGCGCTTCACGGTCACGTCCACCGTCACGGCCCGAGAGGCCACGCCGCGCGCGTCCACCAGCTCCACCGAGACCTTGCGCCGCCCGTCGGCCAGGTCCACCGGCATGCGGGCCACGCTGCCCGGCGTGAGCGCGGGGGTGATCCAGCGCCCGGCCATCTCGGCGCCGTCGTCCACGCGCAGCACCAGCTTGCCGCCGCCATGGCCGTCGCGCAGCACGCGCACGACCACCTCGTACGTGCCGTCGGTCTTCGCGATGGCGGAGGATTCGAGCACCAGCTCCGGCACCTTGCCCGCCGTGAGCAGGCTGCGCACGTCGCCGCGGCGCTGGACCTGCTCGCGCAGCAGCTTGTCGCCGTCGGCGTCGAGCCGGCGCGCGACGAGCCCGGGCTGGTAGAACGTCTCCCAGAGCTGGCGCGCGTCGACGAATTCGCCTTCGCGGTCGCCGCCGCGGTTCAGGTGGTAGCCGACGAGGTCTTCGGCGCCGGGAGAAGCGTCGAAGTAGCCCTCGGGCGTCCAGGCCACCCACTGCTTGCCGTCGGCGTGCGGGTACAGGGCCAGCAGCTCGCGGCCGTCGTCGAGGCGGTGCCAGCGAATCGTGCCGTCGCTGAAGGCGGCCACGATGAAGCGGCCGTCGCCGCTGACGTTCACCGCCCACACGGTGCCCGCCACGGGCCGACGCCAGCGCGCCTTGCCCGCCCCCTCGAAGAGCCGCAGGTTCCACTCCGAGCCCACCACGAAGCGCCGGCCGTCCGGGGCGATGGCGAGGCTGCGCGCGGGCTCGTGGCGATCCAGCACGAGCTTCTCTGCGTTGAGCTTCGGCTCGGTTTCGCCGCGCCAATCGGTGAAGGCGAGGCCGGGCGCCGCGGTGCGCGCGGCGGGCAGGGGAGCGGGGTCGGCGCCGAGCGTGCGCGAGGCGACGTCGAACGACTGCATCGCCTCGCCGCCGCCCGGGGCGCCGAAGCGCACGCGGCGGCCGTCGTGCGACACCTGCAGCCGCTCGAGCTGGTCGCGGAAGTCGCGGATGGCCGGATCCTGCCGGCGCTGCACGCGCGCCGACGAGTCCAGCACGCCCCAGCTCGGATCGTTCGCGCCGAAGAGCCAGCCGCCGCCGGCCGCCGCGGCAGGGTCGCGAGGTCGGACACGGTGTTGCGGCTCACCACGATGTCCTGGTAGCGCGACCAGTCCTGCACCGACCAGCGGCGCACCGCGTTGCCGCCGCCCGCCACCCAGGTGCCGCCCGCCAGCAGGAAGCGGCCGTCGGCGGACCAGGCCACGCGGCTCAGGTTGCCCTGCGTCACCTGGGCCGTGGTCGGGCGGGCGACCTCGGCGAGGCTCTCCGCGTCGAGCACCTGCACCGCGGCGCTGTCGTCGAAGCCCACGGCGATGAGGCGGCCGTCGGGCGAGAAGCGCGCGGCGTAGGGGCGCTTGCCGCCGGCCACTTGAGCGGCACGCACCAGCTGCAGCGCGCCTTGCGGATCCACCGCGTGCACGCGCAGCTGGCCGTCGTAGCTGGTGCTGGCGAGGCGCTTCGAATCGCCGCTGAACTGCACGCTGTAGGCGTTGTCGCCCAGGGTGGTGTCGCGCCCGCGCTCGGCGCCGCTGGCGGCGTCGAACAGGCGCAGGCCGCCCTTGCCCTGCATGCTGGCCGCAAGCCAGCGGCCGTCGGGCGAATAGGCGAGGTGGAAGACCGGGTCGGGCAGGCCCTGGATGCGGCGCAGCAGCTTGCCGGCGGCGCGGTCGAAGAGGTAGATGGTGTGGCCCGTGGTGGAGCCGAGCTGCGTGCGGCCGGCCACCGCCACGACCTGGCCGTCGGGCGACATCGCCGCGGCGAAGAGCTTGCCCTCGTTGTCGTCGTCCTGCGGCGGGCGCAGCACGCCGGCGAGGCGGCCGGTGGCGACCTCCCACACCCGGGCCGTGCGGTCCTGCGATGCGGTGACGGCCCAGCGGCCGGCACTGTCGGTGGCCACCCGCATGATCACCGCCGTGTGCATGCCCGTCTCGAGGCGGGCCAGCGGCTCGGCCGTGGCGGTGGCGCCTTGCGCGGCGGCGGCCGCCGCGGCCAGTGCGGCGCCGAGCGCGGCGCGACGCAGCACGGCCATCCACCGCGAGGATGGCGTGGGCGTCTTCCAGCAGGAGGGCATGGTCTACAGGCTGTGCTGGCGTGCGAACTCGAGCGCGCGCTCGCGCCCAGTGTCGTTCATTCCCGCGCCGCGGGCACGCTCCAGCGCCGCCCCCACGGCAGTGGCGATGCGCGTGGCCTCGGGGCCGCAATCGCGCCAGGTGGCCGGCGTGTCGGGCGGCGGCCGGGCCGCCAGCGCCAGCCCGGCGCGAGCCATCCATCGTGCGAAGCAGCGCTTCTCCTGCGGCTGCTTGAGCATCACCACCGCGCCCGCCGTGGTCTCCACGGCCCAGGGCAGCGCGTTGCGGCCGGCCAGCGGCTGCGCGGCATCGGTCACCGCGCGGCGGGCGGTGGAGAGCTGGTCGCTCGCGCGGTCGAACTCGGACATCGTCCACAGCAGCTGGGCCATCTCGATGCGCGAGAGGATGGCGCCGAGCTCGGCGCTCTGCTCGTAGTCCTGCAGGGCGCCTTGCAGGTCGCCGGTCTGGGAGCGGGCGTAGGCGCGCGCGTTCAGGTAGTGGGGCGGGGCCACTGGGTTCACCCGGGGGTCGAGCGCCTGGTCGAGCAGGGGCAGCGCCTCGGCAAAGCGCCCGGCCAGCATCTCCAGGTTGGCCAGGTAGAAGTGCACCTCCGGAAACCTTCCGCCGGTGGCCTCGAGGGCGCGCTTGATGTCGGCGCGCGCCTGGGGGTGCCGGTCGGGCCGGTTCTCGCGCAGCGCGAGCTGCGCCGAAAAGAACAGCAGGTCGGGGTCGTCCGGTCGCTGGGCCCTCAGCGCGTCCAGCCGCTTCCCGAACTGCTCGAGGTCTTCCTGGCGCTCGAGCATCACGCCGAGCTTCGCCTTCGCCTGCACGAAGCACGCGTCGCGGGGCACCCAGGCCTGGCAGACGGGAACCACCTCGTTGAAGGCGTCCGTGGCGCGCCCGCTGCGCAGGTCCTGCACGGCCGTCGCCACGTGTTGATCAGCCCGGGTCGCCGCTTGAAACCACACCGCGAACACCACGCCGGCCAGCACGATGGCGCCGAGCGCGCCGCCCCACACGAGAGGCTGCTGCCACCACCGCGGATCGCGCAGCTTCCTGCCGACGCGCTGGAGCCACGTGCTGTCGGGATCGATCAGCCGCTGCAGGCGCTGCCGCAGGCCCTTGGTCACCTCGGTGTAGTACTGGTCGGGGGTCTTCCACTCCGAGATCGGGCGCGCGCCCTTCGGCAGCGCCTGGAGCTTGGCGAACGGCGTGTTCTCCCAGGCGCACTCGCGCAGGATGACCGGGATCACGATGGCGCGGTCGGCCGGGTCCTCGTGCCGCTCGAGCGCACGAGCCAGCTCCTTGCCGAAGCAGTACTCGGAGTTGATGAAGTCCGCCGTCACCAGCAGCAGGATCACGTCGGCCTGGTTCAGCCGCTCGTCGATCACGTCGGCCCACTCGTCGCCGGCCAGGATCTGGCGGTCGTCCCAGGCGTCCACCAGCTTCTCGCGCTTCAATGCGCTGAGGTGCGCGGTCAACTGCTTGAGCAACTCCGCGTCCACGTGCGCATAGGAAATGAACACCGTCACGCCCGGCGGCACAGGCGCAGCGGGGCGGGCGGTGGGCGGCATTCGTTCAGAGAGAGAGCAGCTGCCGCAGCGCCTGCCCGAACGCCGGCTGGCGCAGATACTTGGTGGCCGAGTGCCGCCAGGCCCCGGGGTTCTGCACCACCTGGTCGATGACGACGTTCTTTCCGCCGTGGCCGAAGTCGTTCGCCAGCTCGGGGTCGAAGCCGCACACCGGATCGAGGCGGTCGTAGAAGTTGAACCAGCGCCCCTGCAGCCGCTCGTGCGGGAAGCCGTCCTTGGGGCTCCAGCCGGGCTGCAGCTTGTCCTGCACCTCGTCCAGGCCGAGCGGGCTGCCGACGGTGATGAGCCCGTCGACCGGCGCGCAGTCGGGCAGCCGCTTCAGGCAGTCGTAGGCGATCACGGTGCCCATGCTGTGCGACACCACCACGTGCGGGCGGCTGACGCCGGGCGCCGCCAGCGTGTCGAGGAAGCGCTTGCGGATCGACTGCTGGATGCGCACGCGCGGTCGCCCGGGCGGGCCGAACTCCACGTCGAACAGGTAGTGATGCACGTCGCGCAGGAAGGCCGACATGAACGGCTTCTTGATGAACCAGGGCAGCGGCACGCGCTCGAGCGCAGCCCCTGCGGCCGCAGCGGCCTGGACATCCGGCGGTGCATCGGCCAGTGCGGCCAGCGCGGCGTCGTCCTTCGTCGTCAGGTGGCGTCGCATCGCGGCGAGAAAGGCCGCCTCCTCGGGCGTGGCCGCCACGGGCTCCTGCGCGCCGCCGCTGGCATCGATGGCCGCGGCCGTGTTCTCGAGCACGCCCTCGTGCGCCGCGAGGTTCGCGTCGGGCCGCTCGTACATGAAGTCGGCCCAGTACACGATGGACGCGGTGACGCCGAGGTCGCCGAGCGGCAACGGCTCGCTCGCCTGCGCGAGGGTGCGCTGCCAGATGGCGAGCAGGTCGTCGGCCGGGGGCTTGTTGGCGATGCCGTGGATGAAGGTGATGTGGGGCATGGTGAGCCTTTCGGGTCATTCGTCAGTATTCGAGCGACGGGTCTTCGCCGACGTCGGGCACCCGGGCGATATAGCCGGCATCGCCGAAGTCCAGCGGCACGGCGGCCTCGAAGCCGGGCAGGCCCGCCTCCTTGCGCAGTGCGTTGAGGCGGTTCATCCAGCCCTTCAGGAACACGCCGAGCTTCGGGTTCTTCGCCGCGAGCTGGCTGTAGAACTGTTCACGCCGCTGGCAGTAGGCCGCGACGGACTGGCCGAGGTCGCAGCCGGCCACGGCGCGTTCGGTGCCCGGGCCGAAGTCGCCGTCGGCCGGGCAGCCGACGGTCGCCTGCAGGAAGCGCACCGCGCGTCCGACGCCCATGTTCACGGCCGTGTCGAACTGCACCAGCGACAGCGGCGAGCCGAGCAGGTCGCAGCGCGGCGGCACCCAGTAGTCGCCGCGGTAGATCGCGATCACCTCGGCGTCGTCGATCGCCTTCACGTCGCGCACCGGCTGGCCCTGCCGCTGGCGCCAGCTGTCGTAGACCTTCTGCGTGACGCCCTTGTTGGTGCGGCCCCCGGGGTCGTTCGGGTGGTCGACGAAACCGCCTTCCCAGCGGAGCACGAATTTCAGGGCGTCGTCCAGAGCAGCGTCGGCCATGGCAGTCCTCCTTCGATGTGCACGTCGCCCGGTGTCGACAGGCGGCCGATCCGGGCGCAGACTCGTCGATCGATGATGAGCCAGCGCCGAAGATACCGCCGAAAGCCCGACCGGTACGTGGTTGCTGTGCAACTGAAGCTCGAGACCGCGGGCTTCGTCTACCGCGCGCCCTTCGAGCGCCGCACGGCGCGCACCTTGCCGCTCGGCCCGCCGCCGCAGTAGAAGAGGTCGGCCCCGTCGGACTCCAGGCCCGCTCACGCCCGTGCCGCGCGGCATCTCGATGCGGTCCAGCACGGCGCCGCTGGCAGGGTCGATGCGGCGCAGTTCGCTCTCATCGCCGTCCCACATGCCGTGCCACAGCTCGCCGTCCACCCACGTCACGCCGGTGACGAAGCGGTTGGACTCGATGGCGCGCAGGATGGCGCCGGTCTTCGGGTCGATCTGGTAGATCTTGCGATCGCGGTACTGCCCCACCCACAGGCTGCCCTCGGCCCACGCGAGGCCGGAGTCGCCGCCCGCGCCGGGCGCGGGAATGGTGGCCACGACGGCACCGGTGGCGGGATCGATCTTGTCGATGCGCGCTTCGGCGATCTGATAGAGGTGCGTGCCGTCGAAGGCGGTGCCGGCGTCGCAGGCTCGGTCCAGCGTGCGGGCCACCTCGCCGCTCGCGGCGTCGAAGGCGATCAGCTTGGAGCCGGTAGCAGCCCAGACGTGGCGACCATCGTGGGTCACGCCGGCGATGCTCTGGGCGTCGGCGAAGGGGCCGTACTCGCGCACGATCTCGGCCGCGCGCGCCGGTGCTTGGGACTTGGAAGGCATGGGCTTGGGCTCTCGTTCGGCGTCTCGAAGGTGACGCCTGGCAACTCAATCTACGCGAGCGAGAGCGCAGTGGGGAGTAACAAGATCGTCGTGAACCCGGCCAGCGGCGGCGCCAGCCAGCGCTGCGTGCGCGCGCGGCCGATCGAGCGCACCTGGCCGGCCTCCTCCAGTTCGACGAGCGCGCGCTGCACCGTGCGCTGGCTGGCATCGAGCGCCAGCGCGAGGGCGGAGGTGGACCATGCCGCGCCGTCGGCCAGCAGCGCCACCAGCGATGCCTGCTCGCCATCGATGGGCGGCACCAGCACGGCGACGGTGCGGTCGTCGTGCGGCGTGAGCGCGAAGCCGCGCGCGCTGGCGTCGATGCGCGCCAGCGGCGCTACGAGCGCGCGCAGGCGGCCGATCTCGACCCGCAGGCGCGCGCGGTGCGTCTCGTCGGGCTGGCGGATGCGGAAGGCGCGGGCGATCAGCGCGTCACGGTCCACGTCGCCGGGCCAGCCTTCCGCGAGCGCGCGCGCCAGCCCGAAGAGCACCGGCCGACGCGCCAGCGGCACCCACGCGGCGTCGCGGCGCAGGCCGCGACGGCAGGCGTCCAGCACCAGCGCGCCGGAGGCGAGCAGCGCTTCGATCTTGTCGAGGCGCAGCGGCAGCTCATCGCCGGCGTGGAAGCGCCGAGCCGCGGGCCGATCGAGCGCGGTGCGGGCCTCGGCCACCTCGGCGAGGAGGGCCGGCACGCGCGCACGCTCGGCCGCCTCCTGCGCCCGGTCGAGCGCTGCGCGCGCCGGCGCCGTGCGCAGCGAACGCAGCGCCACCTCGGCCGCGGCCAGCTCGGCCACCGCCTGCAGGGACGGCGGCAGGCGCTGTGCGTCGAGCTCGGCGAGTGCGGCTGCGGCCGCATCGAGGCGGCCGAGCAGGAGCAGACGGCGCACGGCGATGAGGCGTGCCAGCAGCGCGTTGGCGCGGTCGTCGCGCGCCTCGAGCGCGGCCTGCGCCGCGGCCAGTGTGCGCGGGGAGCCGCCCAGGTCGCGCATGGCCAGCGCCACCTCGGCCTCCGCCACACGCAGCGGGCGCGCGCCAGCGCTTCGTGGGCGCCGAAGCCGCGCGCGGCGCGGCGCAGCAGCTCGCGGGCGCGCGCATGCTCGCCGAGCTGCGCCATCGCGATGCCGCGCAGGGCAGTGCCGGCGGGTCGTCACGCAGGGCCACGTGCTTGAGGGCGCCGAGCGGGTCGCCGGTGACGAGGGCGCGCGCCGAGGCGGCGATGAGGGAGTCCATCGCCCGGAGGCTACCGCGTCGGCGGCGCGGGCCTCACACTGCGGGCTGGAGCCGCACCGCAGGAGACCGCGCTTGAAGACCTACGACATCGAGATGCAGCGCTTGAAATCGATGAAGCACGACAAGGGCGTGATCGAGTTCGGCGTCGACGTGCTGGTGCTGCCTCGCCCGGCGCGCGACGATCATGAAGCCGCCAGTACCCTGCGCCTGCCGGTCGAGCATGCGCGCTCGCTGCTCATCCTGCTCAAGCAGCAGCTCGCCGAGCTCGACAAGCTGCAGCCGCGCAGCCGGCGCTCGGGCCGCAACTGAACTCACCAGGAGAACGCGATGAACGAAGAAACCTTCAACCTCAGCATCCGCAAGTTCCTCAAGGTGGTGGGCGTGAGCTCGCAGCGCGAGATCGAGCAGGCGGTGGCGAAGGCCATCGCCAGCGGGGCGATCCAGGGCACCGAGACCTTCGAGGCCTCGATGACCCTGGAGATCCCGGCGATCGGGCTCAGCGTCCGGCTGGCCGGCGACATCGCCCTGGAGTGAGGCCGCGGCTCACTGCGCGGGCTTCGGCCGCACGGCGTCGACCGTGCCCTGGATGAACGCCTGCAGCTTCGGCACGTCCTCGGCCTTGAGCTTGCCGGTGAAGTCCGGCATGCCCGTGTCCTGCATCGGCCCCTTGAACAGGAAGCGGTCGAGGTTCGTCAGCACCTCGGGCTTCGAGAAGCCGAGGTTGGGGATGCTGCCGCCGCGGTGCACGCCCGGCACGCCGTGGCAGAAGGCGCAGTTGTTCACGTACAGCATCGTGCCCTCCTGCACGTGCGCCTTGTCGTACTTCACGCCGCTCACGAGCGAGCCCTGGTGGCGCTCGACGAACTCCGGCATCTTCGCGGTGCCGCCGAGTGCGAACGTGAACACGGTGCCCGGGCCGATGCGGTCGCTCGCGCGCTCCACGAGGCCGTAGACGCCGCCCCAGCCGACCGCGATCGACACGTACTGCTTGCCGTCCACCTCGTAGGTGGCCGGCGCCGCGACGACGCCGGTGCCGGTCGGCACCTCCCACAGCTTGGCGCCGGTCTTCGCGTCGTACGCCACGAAGCGGCCGTCGGCCGTGCCCTGGAACACGAGGTTGCCGGCGGTGGCGAGCGTGCCGCCGTTCCACGGCGACGCATGCTCCACGCGCCAGGCCTCCTTCTGCTGCACGGGATCCCACGCGATGAGGCGGCCGAACGGCTTCGTCTTGGCCGGCTCCACGTCGACCATCGTCGCGAGGTTCCAGCCGAGCCCGCCGTGCGGCTCGCCGGGCACGTTCTTGTTGAAGCTCCAGTCCTTGTTGTCCATCAGCGTCATCGGCACGGCCTGCACCGGCATGTACGCCAGCCCGGTGGCGGGGCTGAACGACATCGGGTGCCAGTTGCGCGCGCCGAACGGGGTCGGGATGATCTCGCGCGGCCGGTCGGCCACGCGCGCGATCTCGGTCTCGATGGGCCGGCCCTTGGCGTCGTAGCCGGTGGCCCAGTTGACGTCGACGAAGTTCTTGGCCGAGATGAACTGGCCGTTCGTGCGGTCGATGACGAAGAAGAAGCCGTTCTTCGGCGCATGCAGGATCACCTTGCGCCGCTTGCCGTCGAGGTCCACGTCGGCCAGGATCATGGGCTGCGTGGAGGTGAAGTCCCAGTTGTCGCCCGGCGTCTCCTGGTAGTGCCACACGTACTTGCCGGTGTCCGGGTTGAGCGCCACGATCGAGGCCAGGTAGAGGTTGTCGCCGCCCGCCGGGCTGCGCTTCTTCTGCGCCCACGGCGAGCCGTTGCCGGTGCCGATGTACATCAGGTTCAGCTCGGGGTCGAACGCCATCGTGTCCCACACGGTGCCGCCGCCGCCCGCCTCCCAGTAGCGCAGGGTCGGGTCCCAGGTCTTGGCGGCCTTGGCCATCGCGTCGTTCTCGAAGGGCTTGCCCGGGTCGCCCGGCACCGTGAACCAGCGCCACTTCTGCGCGCCGGTGTCGGCGTCGTAGGCGGTGATGTAGCCGCGCACGCCGTACTCCGCGCCGCCGTTGCCGATGATCACCTTGCCCTTGTAGACGCGCGGCGCGCCGGTGATGGTGTACGAGAACTTGCGGTCGACGATCGTGTCCTTCTCCCACACCCGGCGCCCGGTGGCCGCGTCCAGCGCCACCAGGCGGCCGTCGAAGGTGCCGACGAAGACCTTGCCCTTGTGCAGCGCGACGCCGCGGTTCACGACGTCGCAGCAGCCCTTGGACGCGTAGTGGCGCGGCACCTTCGGGTCGTACATCCACAGCCGCTTGCCGGTGCGCACGTCGATGGCGTGCACGACGCTCCACGAGGCCGTCTGGTACATCACGCCGTCCACGACGAGCGGCGTCGCCTCCACGCCGCGCGTCGACTCCAGGTTGTACGACCAGACCAGCCCGAGATCCTTCACGTTGCCGGCGTTGACGTGGCCCAGCCTCGAGAACCGCGTCTCCGCGTGGTCGAGCCCGATCGTCGGCCAGTCGCGCGTGTGGGCGGCGTTGGCGCGGATGCTCGCGCCGTCGACCTTGGCCGCCGTCTTGGGCGTCTTGGCGGCTTCGGGTTTCGCCGGCTGCGCGGTGGCCTGGAGCGAAAGCGCGATGGCCAGGGGGGCCAGGGCGGCGAGCAGGCGGGGGCCGGCTGTCGTGAGGAGTGAGCATGGCGTCTCCGTCCTTGCATCGACGCGGTCGATGCCGCGCCTCCTTGAACGTAGCCTGCCGATGCACCCTCGGCCACTCTGGTAGTTTCCCTAGGGTGCGCAGTCTCCTAGACCGAAGCGTCTGCCGACGTCCAGTCGCGAACGATCTTCCGCAGGGGCGACACGAGGCCGTCGGCAAGCATGCCTGGCGCGGTCGGCGTTCCACTGCGTTCGGCGCCGTCCTTCTCCAGCCGCTCCAGCTCCGCCGCGCGCTCGACGATCTTCTCCAGCAGGTCCGCCGCCGCGTGGCGGGCGCCTTGCGCGAAGTCGGGGTAGGCGGCGTCCGCGCTCTCCGTCTCGCGCACGCGGGCCAGGTACGTGAGCGTCGCCTCGCGCAGGTCCACGAGCACCTTGTTGGCGAGCGGTTCGGCGGCGGCCGCGTCGAAGAGCGGCGACGTGTCGAAGGCGGCCACGCCGGCGCGGCATTGCAGCGAGAGGCCGATCAGCTCGCGGAGGTCGTCGCGCACGAGGCCCAGGGGCAGGCGCTGCTGCTCCACCAGGCGCGCGAGGTCGCTGCGCCGGCGCCATGCGCCTTCCATGGCCGCCTGCGCCTCCTGCCGCGCCCGGTCGATGCGCGCCTGGTTCAGGTCGCCGCGCGCCGAGGCCATCGTGACGGCGGCGTAGGCGTTCGCGCCGGCGCCGATCTCGCGCTGGAGCGCGCGCAGCCCGTCGGCGTTCGAGCGCAGCGGCGACGTGCGCTGCTCATCGGTTGTCGCCCGGTACGCCTCGATCAATCCGGTGAGGTCGTCCAGGGCCGTGTCCAGCATTTCCATGGGGTCTCCTTTCGTTGGTGTTCGGGTTCATGGAGGGGTCGCGATTGGCCAATACTGCCAGACCATGATCGTTGACCTCATCGACGGCACGTACGAGCTCTTCCGGCACTTCTACGGCCTGCGCCGCTTCACGAAAGGCGAAGACCGGCCGCTGGGTGCCGTCGTCGGCGTGCTGAACGGGGTGCTCGAGATGATCGAGCGCAGCGCCACGCACCTCGGCGTCGCGACCGATCACGTGATCGAATCGTTCCGCAACGACCTCTGGCCCGGCTACAAGACGGGCCAGGGCATCGAGCCCGCGCTGCTCGCGCAATTCCACCCGCTGGAAGAAGCACTCGCCGCGATGGGCGTGGCCGTGTGGCCGATGGTGGAGCTCGAGGCCGACGATGCGCTCGCATCGGCCGCCCGCATCGCGTGCGAAGACGATCGGGTGCAGAAGGTGCTCGTCTGGACGCCCGACAAGGATCTGGCGCAGTGCGTTCGCGGCGAGCGGGTGGTGCAGGTCGACAGAAAGGCCAAGCAGATCCGCGACGCCGAAGGCGTGCGGCAGAAGTTCGGCGTCGAGCCGGCGCTCGTGCCCGACTGGCTGGCGCTGGTCGGCGATGCCGCCGACGGGTACCCCGGCATCGCGGGCATCGGCGCGGTCGGTGCGGCCAGGCTGCTGAATCGGCACGGGCCGATCGAGTCGTTTCCGGCGAACGTGCTGGGCGACAGGCGCGAGGCGGCGCTGCTTTTCAAGCGGCTGGCCACGCTGCGCACCGACGCGAAGTTGTTCGATGACGTCGACGATCTGCGCTGGCGCGGGCCGGCCGAGACGTTTGCCGCGTGGACGCGGCGGGCCGAAGCGCCGAAGCTGCTGGAACGATGCCAAAAGGCGCACGACCGTCGGCGGATCGATTGAGAGTCCCTGAAGTGCCGCGCCTTCAACACCCCCGTCCAGGGGGCGGCTTCACGGTCGAGCGGGCACGGCGGCTGCAAGCGCCCTGGTAGATAAGACCACTGGAGACAACGATGCGACCGTTCCTGGGGGCCCTGATGCTGGCCGCCGCGCTGGCCGCGTGCGAGACCGTGGAGAACCCGGTCACCGGCAAGGCCGAGCGCACGGTGATGGACGAGCGCAGCGAGGTCGCGGAAGGCCAGAAGGCGCATCCGCAGGTGCTGGCCGAGTACGGCCAGTACGACGACGCGAAGCTCGCCGCCTATGTCGACGGCCTCGGCCAGCGGCTGGCCGCGCAGTCGCACCGCAAGGAGCTGAAGTGGCACTTCACCGTGCTCGACAGCCCCGAGGTGAACGCCTTCGCGCTGCCCGGCGGCTACGTGTACGTGACGCGCGGGCTGATGGCCTACATGGAGAGCGAGGCCGACCTCGCCGGCGTGATCGGCCACGAGATCGGCCACGTGACGGCGCGCCACGGCGCGCAGCGCGCCACGCGCCAGCAGACGGCCGGCCTGGGCGTGCTCGCCGCGTCGGTGCTCGGGGCCGTGCTGGGCGTCGGCGACCTGGCGCAGCAGGTGTCGCAGGGCGTGGCGGCCGGCTACATCGCGCGCTACAGCCGCGACCAGGAGCTGCAGGCCGACCAGCTCGGCGCGGAGTACCTCGCCCGCAGCAACCTGAACCCGAGCAACATGGTCGACGTGATCGGCGTGCTCGGCAGCCAGGAGCGCTTCGCGGCCGACGTGGCCCGCGCCGAGGGGCGGGCGCCGCGCGCGGAGGCCAACTGGCTGTCGTCCCACCCCAGCAACGAGCAGCGCCTGCGCGAGATCCGCGAGATTGCCGCGAAATACCGCGGCCAGTACGGCGACGACGGCCGCGCGCGCTACCTGCAGGCCATCGACGGCCTGCCGTTCGGCGAGAGCCGCGACCAGGGCGTCACGCGCGGGCGCAACTTCTATCACGAGCCGCTCGGCGTCGCGATCACGGCGCCGCAGGGCTGGCGCTTCCAGAACTCGGCCGAGGCGCTGGCGATCGTCAACCCCGAGGGCAACGCCGGCCTCGTGCTGCAGGCGGTGCCGCCGAAGGCCGGCACCTCGCACGAGGACATCCTGCGCAACGTGGTCAAGTCCGATCAGGGGCGCACCGAGCAGCGCTCGCTCAACGGCCAGCCGGCAACGCACTTCGTCGGCACGCGGCGCACGGAGCAGGGCGCCCGGCCGGTGGCCGCCACCGTGGCCACGGGGCCCGGCGGGCGCAACTACCTGCTGCTCTACGCCGGCGCGGACCAGGCCGCGCTGCAGCGCGCCTATCGGCAGCTCCAGGAGACCGAGTCGACGTTCCGCCCGATGACCGCGGCTGACCGCAACGCCGCTCGCCCCTGGACGCTGCAAACGGTTCAGATGCCGCGCGGCGGCTTCGCCGAGCTCGCGCGCCGCGTGCCGCTCGCCACGCACGCCGAGCAACAATTGCGGCTGCTCAACGGCGCGTACGGCGGCGGCGCCGAGCCGCAGCCCGGGCAGCCCGTCAAGACCGTGGAGTAGATCCTGTGATGAGCTGGCTGTGGGGCAGCATCCTGCTCGTGGTGGTGGTCGTGCTGGCCATCGTGATCTGGTCGATCCGCCGGCATCGAGACCCCTCGCTGCACATCGAATGTTCCGACCCGATCGAGCGAGCTCATGCCCAGCCTTGCAGGGCTGACGCTCGGCACGGCGGTGTCGGGCAACAAGGTGGAGGTGCTCGAGAACGGCGCCTTCTTCGACGTGCTCGTCGAGCGCATCCGCGCCGCGCGCTGCTCCGTGCACTTCGAGACCTTCCTCTGGAAGGACGGCGAGCTCGGCCGGCGCCTGGCCGATGCGCTGATCGACCGCGCTCGCGCGAAGGTGCAGGTGAGGGTGATGCTGGATGCGCAGGGCTCCAAGGGCGCCGGCAAGGAGGTGGTGCAGCGCATGCGCGACGCCGGCTGCCGCGTGTGCTTCTTCCACAAGCGCGCGTTGCACAACCTCGGCGTGCTGAACGACCGCGACCACCGCAAGATCGTCATCATCGACGGCAAGGAGGCGTTCGTGGGCGGCCATTGCGTCGTGGACGAGTGGCTGGGCAATGCCGAAGACGGCAAGCACTTCTCCGACGTCAGCGTGCATCTTCACGGGCCGATCGTGAACAGCCTCCAGGGCGCCTTCAGCGAGAACTGGGCCGGCGAGACGGGTGAGCTCTTTCTCGGCGACGATGTCTTTCCGGAGCTCGAGCCGGCCGGCGACGTGCGCATCCACGCGGTGTTCGCCAAGCCGGAGAATTCGGCGCCCGCCATCAAGATCCTGCACCACACGGCCATCGGCCTGGCCCGCAAGCGCATCTGGATCCAGAACCCCTATTTCATTCCCGAGCCCGAGGCCATCGACGCCTTCGGCCAGGCGGTGAAGCGCGGCGCCGACGTGCGCGTGCTGATGCCTTCCACCAGCGGCTCGGACAACCCCATGGTGCAGCATGCCGGGCACCGCAACTTCGAGAAGCTGCTGCGCTGCGGGGTGCGGCTGTTCGAGTACCCGCACACGCTGCTGCACCAGAAGATCATGACGGTGGACGGCGTGTGGAGCGCCATCGGCTCCAGCAATTTCGACGACCGCAGCTTCGAGACCAACGACGAGATCAGCCTCTCGATCGTCGACGAGGCGTTGGCCGCCCGCTTCGACGCGATCTTCGAGAAGTACGTGCAGCGCGCCCACGAGGTGGAGCTGGAGAAGTGGATCCACCGCGGCTGGTGGCACAAGGTGAAGGACAACGCGTTCTATCTGATGAACGAGTTGATGTAGGCGCCTTGGCGCGCCTTGGCGGCGGCGGGCTTGCTGCGGCCGGTCTCCAGCACGCGCTTGGCGAGCCACGCCAGGCCAGCGTCCATCAGCGCGACTTCCGGCACGACGAGGTTCAGCTTGAACTCGCCGAGCGGCACCGGCGGCTTGCTCGTGGCCAGGCCGAAGCGCGCCGCATGAACGGCGGCGAACCGCCGCGGCACGGCACAGACGTGGTCGGTCTCGGCCACCACCGCAAGCGCGAACATGAAGTTGGGCACGGTCAGCGCCACACGCCGCGACCGGCCGTGCCGCGCCAGCACCTCATCCACGAAGCCGTGAGAATCGCCCGCCAGCGACACCACCACATGCTGCGCTTCGCAATAGCGGGGAAGACTCAGGTTGCCCGCGAAAGGATGCCCGGCGCGCATCACGATGACGAAGTCTTCCTCGTAGAGCGTCTGGCGCGCAGAAGCGAACGGCGATGGGGTCGGACGGAATGATCGCGATATCCATCGCGCGCCCTTCCAGTTCGGCATACGCCGAGCGCCAGGCCCGCTCGGGCGTTTCTCCGGGCACCGGAAGCAGCTGTCGCAAGGCGATGTCGATGCCGGGCGCGGATTGCCGCAGGTCGGCCAGCAGCGGCGGCAGGAACACGGCCGAAGCGCCATCCGGCGCGCCGATCGTGAACCGCCGCGTGGACGTGGCGGGATCGAAGGGCGCGGCGGCGGAGATCACGCTGCTCGCGCGTGCCAGGAGGTCGCCGATGGGAGCCGCGAGCTGGGCCGCGCGGGCCGTGGGCACCACGCCCTTGGGCGTCTTGAGGAAGAGCGGATCGTTGAGGAGGCGACGCAGCCGGCCGAGGCCGTGGCTCACGGCCGAAGGCGTCAGGCTCATCCGATCGGCCGCGCGGCCCACGTGGCGCTCTTCGAGCACGGCCTGGAACAGCACCAGGAGGTTCAGATCCACGCGACGCAGATCGATTCCGTTCAGCATGTTGGTGAAATCATATCACTGGATTCAGCAGGCAACCGCGACGATCCTGAAGGCTCCGAGGCCGTGCGCCTCTTCACTCGAGTGGAGTCATTTCTCATGCCGTCAACACGCCGAACCCTGCTCGTCAGCGCCGGAACCGCTCTCGCCGCGACCGCGGTATACCGCACCGGCGAGAGCCGCGTCCCATCCCGAAGTGGAAGCGCTCGCGCTGCGTGCCGCGCAGGCGCACGAGGCGCTGATGCGCGGCGACATCGTTCGCTATCGCAGCTTCATCACCACGACGAACGACTTCACGCTCATGGCGCCGTTCGGCGGCAAGCCCACGCGCGGTGCCGATTTTTCGGAGGAGCGCTGGGAGTCGATCGGACGGTTCTTCAGGAACGGCAGGGACTCCACCCTGGAGCTCATCCACGCGTACAACTCCGCCGACATGGTCGTGCTTGCCGCGATCGAACGGACGCACGTCGAAGTCGGCGGCCTGGCCGGACAGGACTGGGCGCTGCGGGTCACGCTGGTCTTCCGCAAGGAGCAGGACCAATGGCGGCTCGCCCATCGGCATGCCGATCCGATCGCGGACGGGATCAGCCTCGAGCAGGCGGCCTCGATCACCCGGCGCCGGCCGGCGTGAAGCGCCTCAGGCGGCGTTGCGATCCAGTATCGAGGCCAGGACGCGCTGGCGCGAATTCTCGACGTGCTCCTCCATGGCCCGCACCGCTCGCGGCTCGTCCCGGGCCTTCATCAGCGCGATGAACTTCAGGTGCTCTTCCATGGCGGGGACGACGCGGCGCGGTCGCACCTGCGTCGCGTCGAGCCGGATCATGCGCACGTGCAGGCTGTTCACGCGGTAGATCTCGGACAGGATCTCGTTGCCCATCGCGTCCACCATGCGATCGTGCAGGCCCCAGTCGACCGCCAGCGCGTCCTCGTCGAGCCGGGGATCCGGCTTGCCTGACTTGGCGCGCTCCAGGATGGCCTTGTGCGCGCGCTCGATCGCATCGAGCTCCTCATCGCCCACGAAGCGCAGGAAGCATTGCACCGCCTCGCGCTCGATCATCGAGCGCAGCTGGAATGCGTTGCGGATGAGCTTGAGGTCCACATGGGCGATCTGCAAGCCGCGCTTGGGCACCGTGACGATCAGGCGACCGGCCTCCAGGCGCGGAATCATCTCCCGCACGGCGCCAAGAGGCATGCCGAGCGTCGACATCAGCTCGCGCTGCGACACGAACTGGCCCGGGCGCAGCCGGCCGGCAAGGATCTGCTGGCTGAACCGCTCGTAGGCGAGGTTGCGCAGCGACGTCGTGACGACCGTCGCTTCCTTCGGGGAAGCCGTGTTGCGTCGGGTGGCGTTCATGAATCGTGCGGAAGCGACAAGCCGGATTGTGCAGCCATCGATGAAGCGAACTGTCGGCGGACGCCAGGGGAAAACCCTCTATGTGCTTTATAACATGTTAGTGATATCGTACTGAACACCAAGGCCCGCAATCCACCCTTCCACAGGAGCTTTCTCCCCATGAGCGACCAGCTGATCGGCATCATCCCGCCCATCGTCACGCCCTTCACCGCCACGGGGGAGGTCGACGAGCAGGCCTTCCGCGGTGTCGTCCGCTTCATGATCAAGAAGAAGGTGCACGGCATCTGCGTCGGCGGCAGCAGCGGGGAGGGCCACACCTATTCCCCCGAGGAGTTCAAGCGCCTGATGGAGATTGCGGCGGAAGAGCTCGAGGGCTGCATGCCGCTGGTCGCCGGCATCATCGTGAACAGCACGCGCGACGCCATTGCACGCGCCAAGTCCATCGAGCATCTGAAGGTCGACGCCCTGCAGGTCACGCCGGTGCACTACGTCTTCAAGCCCGACGAGGACGCGACCTACAAGCACTTCAAGGCGCTGACCGAGGCGACGAAGATCCCGGTGATCATCTACAACGTCGTGCCGTGGAACTACCTCAGCCCCGGGCTGCTGGTGCGCATCATGCGCGACATGCCCGGCGTGATCGGCGTGAAGCAGAGCGCCGGCGACCTCAAGCTGATGGCCGACCTGCTGATCACGCTGCCGCCCGGCAAGAAGGTCTACAGCGCGGTCGATGCGCTGCTCTATCCCTCGTTTGCGCTCGGCGCGCACGGCACGATCGCGGCCAACCCCGCGGCCGTGCCCGGCGTGTGCGTGAGCCTGTGGAATGCCGTCCAGGCCGGCGACCACAAGAAGGCGCGTGAGATCCACGAGGCGCTGCTGCGCTTCTGGAACACGATCGCCTTCGACAACCTGCCGGCGAACATCAAGACCTCGCTCGCCTTGCAGGGCTGCACCACCGGCCATCCGCGCATGCCGATGCCGGCCACCACGGCCCAGCAGGCCGAAGGCATCAAGCGCGAGCTGGACGCCGTGCTGCGCTACGACAACTGAACCCCGCCACCCCTCGAGGAGACAATTCATGAATAGAAGGTTTGCCATGCCCGTCATCGCCTCGATGGCCATGACGCTGCTCGTGTCGCTCGCTGCACAGGCGCAGACGAAGGATCCGCTGCCGGAAGGGCCGATCAACTTCATCATTCCCGTGGCCGTCGGCGGAGGCACCGACAACACGTTCCGGGCGCTCGTCGAAGCTTCCAGGCCCCACCTCAACAACCGGAGCGTCGTCATCCACAACCTCACGGGTGCGGGCGGCGCCATCGGGCTGGCACAGGCGGCGACCAAGCAGCCCAACGGCCTGAACATCAACTCCTACACCTCGGAGATCTTCACGCTGCCGATCTTCCAGCCGGCCACCTTCTCCGGGAAGGACTTCCGCCCCATCATCCTCGTCAACGAAGACCCGGCATGCCTGGTCGTGCCGGCCGATTCGCCGCTCGGCACGCTCGAGAAGTTCATCGCCGAAGCCAAGGCCCAGCCGGGCCGCATCAGCGTCGGCAACTCGGGGTTCGGCAACATCTGGCACCTGTCCGCCTCGGCCTTCGCGCAAAAGGCGGGCATCGACCTGCTGCAGATCCCGTACACCGGCGCTGCCCCCACCGTTCAGGCGGTCATGGGCGGGCACATCCAGGCCTTCGTCGCCAGCCCGCCGGAGGTCGCGACGTACGTCGAATCAGGCAAGCTGAAGATCATCGCGGTGATGGCCGACAAGCGCAGCGCCAAGTTCCCGGACGTGCCGACGCTGAAGGAGAAAGGCATCGACCTGTCCATCGGCACCTGGCGTGCGGTGGGCGCGCCGGCCGGCACGCCGGACGAGGCCGTCAAGTACCTGCACGATGCGTTCGCCAAGGGCATGCAGGAAAAGTCCTTCATCGACTTCATGAACCAGCGTGGTCTCACCATCCGCTACATGCCCACGAAGGAGATCACGGAGTTTGCCGCCAGCACCCGGCCGATGTTCGAGACGCTCGCGACCGAGGTCAACAAGTCGAAGCCCAAGCAGTGAAGAAGATCCTCAACAGCCCGGAAGCCTACGTCGACGAGACGCTCGAGGGCCTCGTCGCCGCGCACCCGGAGTCGTTCCGGCGCCTGGGCGACGACGGACGCGTGATCGCACGCGCCGCCGGCGCGGTGAAGGGCAAGGTCGGCATCGTCACCGGCGGCGGCTCGGGGCACCTGCCGGTGTTCCTCGGCTATGTCGGCGATGGCCTGCTCGACGCTTGCGCGGTGGGCAACGTGTTCGCCGGGCCGCGAGTGGACGACTGCCAGGCCGCGGCGAAGGCTGCGGATGGCGGGGCCGGCGTGCTGCAGCTGTATGGCAACTACGGCGGCGACCGCATGAACTTCGACATGGCGCAGGAGTTCCTCGAGATGGAGGGAATCCGGGTGGCCTCCGTG
The DNA here is from genome assembly GCA_963839465.1 of uncultured beta proteobacterium. GTDB lineage: Bacteria > Pseudomonadota > Gammaproteobacteria > Burkholderiales > Burkholderiaceae_C > CAWIVI01. Next base: position 550,194 of record CAWIVI010000012.1, on the reverse strand, counting down.
CGTGTCGCCGATGACGTCGCGAGCGCGCCGCCGCAGGAGCGTGCCAAGCGGCGCGGCGTGGCGGGCATGGTCTACGCGTACAAGATCGCCGGGGCACGCGCGGCCGAGGGCGGCTCGCTCGAGGACGTCGCTGCCGCGGCGACCCAGGCTGCCGACGCTTGCCGCTCGATCGGCGTGGCGCTGACGCCTTGCATCGTGCCCGAGTCGGGGAAGGCGAGCTTTTCGATCGCCGATGACCAGATCGAGTTCGGCATGGGCATCCACGGCGAGCCGGGCATCTGGCGCGGCCCTCTGAAGACGGCCAATGCGCTGGTCGACGAGATGCTCGAGCGCCTGCTGCCCGAACTGGCCATCGGCCGCGGCAGCCGCGTGGCGGTGCTGGTGAACAGCCTCGGCGCGACACCGCACGAGGAGCTCTACATCATGTACCGCCGGGTGGCGCAAGTGCTCGACGCGCGCGGCGCGGTGCCGGTCATGCCGTTGGTGGGCCGCTATGCGACCTCGATGGAGATGACGGGCGCGTCGCTCACGCTGATGCCGCTGGACGGTGAGCTGGAGCGGCTGCTGAAGGCACCGGCCAACTGCCCGTTCTGGAGGGTCGGATGAGCGCGGAGGTCGATGCGTCCGCCCTGCGTCTCGCGCTCGGGCGCTGGTGCGATGCGCTCGACGCTGCGGCGCCGGAGCTGAACGCGCTGGACGCCCGCCTGGGCGACGGTGACCTCGGCACGACGCTGACGAAGTGCGCGGCCAATGTGCGCGCCGTCCTGCGCGCCGATCCGGCAGGCCTGGGTGCGACGCTGAAAGGCTGCGCGATGGCGTGCGCGAAGGCTTCGGGGTCGAGCTTCGGCACGTTGCTGTCGGTCGCCTTCCTCACGGCTGCCAAGGCCGTGGGCGAGCGGGAGCGGCTCGAGCGCGATGCGCTGGTCGAGCTCCTCGGTCTCGTCCAGCAGGCGCTGGCCCAGCGAGGGGGCGCGGCGCCGGGCGACAAGACGATGCTCGACAGCATCGATTCGATCGCACAGGCATTGCACGCCTGCGCGCCCGGCGCCGACGCTTTGGCGCTCAAGGCCGCAGCGCAACGGGGCGCGGCAGGCGCGCTCGATGCGTTCCGCGACAAGCCCAACCGCATCGGGCGCGCCCGCATGTTTGCCGAGCAGAGCGTGGGTCTGGACGACCCCGGCATGGTCGCGGTACAGCGGATGGTCGAGGCGCTGTAGGGCGAAGCGCGACCCCGCGACGGGAGAGCGTGGGGGTTTCATTTCGGGTTCCAGCCCGCCAGCGCGCTGTCTAGCGCCTCGGCCTCGCGCCGCCTCACTGCTGCCAGCAACGCGATGCGCGCCGCGCCACGCGCCGCCGCCGACTCGCCTGCCTTCCCGAGCGCGCGCTGCTGGTCGTTCACCAGCCGTGCGGCGAGCGTGGCGTCGTTGAATTGCCACGCGGCATTGGGCAGCAGCCACACCTTGCCGCCGAAAGGCCCGGTGCCGGCCAGGGCCGACAGCTTGGCGAAGTTCGCCAGCGTGAAGCGGTAGGCCTGCTCGCCGAACGGCGACTCCGAGCCCACGACGCCCGGGATCGCCGACGCCACGTTCGATGGCGCAATGCCGTTGATGGACGCGGCCATCAGCTTCTCCGCGCGGCCCGGGTGCCGGCCGGCACCGAGCGCCGTCGCGTAGAGCCAGCGGTCCTCCTCGCCCGAGGCGGCACGCAGGCGCGAAAGCAGGCGGTCGAAATGCGCCGGGTCGGCGTGCATCCCGACGGCCTGGATCACGGCGGCGCGTGTCGATGCCGGCAAGGGCGTGCGGTCGGCGGCGTCGAACAGCCGCGTGGCCTGCGCGATGACGGGCGCATCGTCGAACCGCGCGAGGTGCTCGATCAGCGTGGCGCGAAGCACCTGCGTCTCGTCGTCTTCGCCGGGCCGGGGCGTCCAGCCCACGCGTTCGAGTTCCGGCGCCAGCAGCGCCCGCCCGGCCGCGCGCACGCGCGCCTGCGCGGCCGTGCCGGCCAGGGCGCTGTCCAGGTAACGCAGCCCGGTGCCGGCCATCGAGAACAGTGCCGGCCGGCCGGCGTCCTGCACCTGGCCGATGGACGCCAGCAGCGTGAAGTACGAGGCCATCGGCGCTCGGCCCGCCTGTGCCAGCGCGAAAGTGTCCGAGAGCAGCGTCACGCGGTCGGCCGGCGCCAGGTTCACGAACCGTGCCGCCAGGCGGCGCAGGCTCTCGGCGTCGTAGGCGACGCGGTAGTAGCCGGTGCCGCCGGCGTTCACGATCACCGGCTCGTCGCTGCAGCCGTCGAAATGCGCGCTCGCCTCGGGCGCATCCAGCAGCAGGACGGACTCGTCGGGCCCGCGCGCCAGGCGCACAGGGATCTTCCATTGCAGGGGCGCGAGCGCATCGTGGATCGAGAAGCGGGACTGCGAGAGCGACACGCGCGTGCGGTTCGCCTCGCAGGTGGCGGTGACCTGCACCACCGGAAACCCGGGCTGGTCGGTCCAGCTTGTCGCCACCGCAGTCACGTCCCGTCCGGCCGCGGCTCCGATGTGATGCCACAGGTCGCCTGCCGTCGCGTTGGAGAGCTTGCGCTCGGCCATGTACGCCGCCAGCCCGCGCTGGAACAACTCCGGTCCCACCCACTGCTCGAGCATGCTCAGCACGGCGCCGCCCTTGTTGTAGGTGATGGAGTCGAACACGTCGAACACCTGGCGCTCGCTCACGGGGCCCGAGCGGATCGCGCGCGTCGAGGGGCCGGCGTCGCGCTCCATCGTGCGGTCGACCGCCACGCGCAGGTGCAGCGGTTCCTGCCACTCTGGATTGAACCGCGCCGCCATCTTGTTCTGCATCCAGGTCGCGAACGCCTCGTTGAGCCAGATCTCGTCCCACGACGCGGGCGTCACGAGATTGCCGAACCACTGGTGCGCAATCTCGTGCGCGACGACGTGGAACACGGTGCGGCGGGTCTCGGAGCTGCTGCGAGCGGGGTCGAACAGGATCGTGTTCTCGGCATACGAGATGAGCCCCCAGTCTTCCATCGCGCCTTCGCGCACCGACGGGATCGCGATCTGGTCGAGCTTCGGCAGCGCGTAGCGCTGCCCGAAGTATTCCTGGTAATACGGCATCACCTGCTGCGTCACCTGCAATGCATAGCGCGCCTGCTCGCGCTTGCCTCGCGACGTGAGGATGCGCAGCGGCACGCCCTGCGTGTCGCCCGCCAGCGCATCGAATCGGCCGACGGCCAGTGCCACGAGGTAGCTCGGCATCGGCGGTGTCGGCGCGAAGCGGTGCACGATGGCGCCTGCGGCGCGGCGCTCCTCCTGCACCGGCATGTTGGAAGCAACGCCCCACCCCTGGGGCGCGCGCACCGTCAGCTCGTACGCGACGCGGAACGACGGCTCGTCGAACGCCGGGAAGACCTTGCGCGCGTGCACCGCCTCCATCTGCGTTCCGAGCATGCGCATCGGCTTGCCGCCGGCGGCGTAGGGCGCCAGGTAGAGCCCTTCGCCGGTTGACTGCACGGCGCCGCGGTAGCGGATCTCGAGCCGATGCACGCCGGCGGGAATCGGCGCTGCGTCCGTGGGCACGAGGCGCCACGTCTCGCGGTCGGCCTGGAGCACGACCTTCAACGCCCGGGTGCCGGCTTCTCCGACGAGCACGCTGCGGCTCGGCGTCAGGTCCTTCGCGTGCAGGACGATTTCCGCCACGGGCGCGCGGACGTTCAGCTCGATCGCGGCCTGCCCCGTGAATGTCGCGCGCGCCGGATCCACGTCGAGCGTGAGCCTGTAGCGCACGGGCACCACCTGCTTGCTCAGCAGGCCGGGCGTGCGGTCGAAGTCGAAGCGGGGCTGGGCCCCGCAGGGCGCCATGAGCGCAGCGGCCAGGGTCGCTGCAAGGGTGAGGTGTCGCATGAGTCCCCTGTCGGTCGGTCACTTCACTGCCAGCGAGAGCCGCGCCTGCGGCGCAGCGGATTCTGCCGTGCCGCCGAGCTTGGGCGCGGCCAGGAAGAGCCGCTCGCTCGGCAGGCCCTTGGCCACCAGCGCATCGCGCACCACCACGCCGCGCTGCAGCGCCAGCTCGCGCGCCGCATCGGGGTTGGCCGGAAGGTGCTTGAGCAACAGCGCCTCCATCTCGGCGGCCGGCAAGTCCTTCTCCAAGCCGAGCACGTTGCGCGGCTTGTCGGGCAGCTCGGTGTCGCGGTAGACGGCACGCAGCAGGCGCGCGCGCTCTTCGCCCGTGGCCGGCGCTTCGGGCGCGCTCGCGGCCCGGCCGGCGCGCACGGCCTCGTTGCGTTGCTGGGCGGCGATGCGCCGCTCGAGCTGGCTGCGTCGGATCGCGTCGGCTTCGCTCGCGGGGTCGGCCGATCCGGTGACGGTCATCTGCAGCGTGGGCCGCTCCTCGAGCGCCTTCGCCACCTTGTCGATCACGGCGCTCGCGCCGTCGGCCATCGTGCTGGTGCCGGGGCGGAACGCGACCACGCTCAGGTCCTCGCCGCCGCCGCCGGCCATGAGAGAGAACGGCGCGGTCAAGGCCTTGGCGATCAGGTTCACGATGATGCGCACCACCAGGCCCGCAACGCTGAACTGCGGGTCGTTGATCGAGCCCTCCACCGGCAGGTTCACGTCGATCACGCCGTTGCGGTCCTTCAGCAGCGCCACGGCCAGGCGCACCGGCAGCTTGGTGGCGCTCGGGCTCTCGATGCGCTCGCCGAACGTGAGCTGGTTCAGCACCACGCGGTTGCTGGCTTCGAGCCGGCCGTCGGGCTGCACGCGGTAGTGCACGTCCATCGACAGCTTGCCGCGCTCGATCGCGTAGCCGGCGTACTTGCCGGCGTAGGGCGACAGCGGCGCGAGCTCCAGGTCGGTGGCCTTCGCGCGCACGTCGAGCGCGAGCGGGTCGGCCATCGGGTTCAGGCTGCCGCGCACGTCGAGCTGCGCCGTGCCGGCGACGCGGCCTGTGAGCTCCAGCGTGGCCATGTCGCGCGAGCCGGCCTCGAACGCGCCGAGCCGGCCGTTCAGCTCGCTCAGCGCCGCGCTGTAGTTGGGCCGCACGAAGCGGTCGGTGTAGTCGACGCGGCCGTTCACGAGCTGCAGGCCGCCCACGCGCAGCTCCACCGGCAGGCGGGCACGCAGCGGTATCGCATCCTGTGCGGCGGCGCTCGCAGCGTCGGACGGCGGCGCCGCTTCCGAGGCCGGGGCCGCGGCGGGCGAGGGCGGCGGTCGGCGCGATCTGGCGCCCGACCGCAAAGCCGCCGGGCGGGGTGGCGCCCGACGGCGCCGCGCGCACGTCGCGCAGGTTGAAGCGGCCGTCCTCGGAGACGACGAGCTGCGAGTAGAAGTCGCTCACGACCGCCTCGCCGATGTCCACGCGCGGCTTTGCGCTCGGCGCCACCGCCACCTCGAGCCCGCGCAGTTGCAAGGATCGCCAGCTCAGCAGCTCGTCGGGCGACACGGCCGCGCTGGCCGGGTCGAGCCCGAACACGTGCAGCTCCGCGAGCAGCGCCTCTCCAGCGGCCGTGGCCTCGATGCCGTTCGGACGCTGGCGCAGCGCCACGTCGCCACGCCAGTGGCCTTCGGCGCGCTGCACGGTCGCGTTGAAGCCGCGGCCGGCGTACGGCTCCAGCGCGTGCAGCGGAAAGCGCTCGACGCGCAATGCGCCGGTGATCGCCAGCGGATCGAGCGCGACGCGCCCGCGCCAGTCGACGCTGCCGCCTTGCTGTCGGCGCGAGCCGCGCGGAGCGGCCGGGTCTGCCACGACGGCACTCACGCGCAGGTCGGCCGGCGCGGCGGCCTTCGGCCAGGCGAGCCCCTTGGCCGAGACCGCCAGCGCGCTCACGCTCAGCTCCACCGGCGTTTCGCGGTCAGGGCTCGCGGCACTCGTCGCGCCAGCGCAGGCGGCCATCGTCGATGGACGCGTCGGCCAGCGTGACGCTCCAGGGCGAAGGGCCCGGCGACGAGGCAGCGGATGCCGGCGACGATGCAGCCGCGTCGCCGGCAGGCGGCACCAGCCAGCGCGCGACATTGAGCGAGCCATCGCGAGCACGATCCAGCACGACACGCGGCTGCTGCAACGCCACGCGGCCGATCGACGCCGTGCGCGTGGCGAGATCCACCTTCGCGCCGCTGATCTCCAGCGCCTTCCACGACAGCGGGTCACGCGGGGCGCCGTCGCGCGCCGGGGCGGGCAGTGCCATCGACCACGCGCACGCCGTCGAGCGCGAGCCGGGCCACGTCCACGGAGAGCGCCTGCGGCTCGGCCGCCCATGCCAGCGCGCCGTCGATCGCGGCAACGCCTTCCAGGCGAGGCTGGAGCACGGCCTGCAGGTAAGGCGCGAACGCGGCCAGCGCCAGCTTGTCCGCCCGCAGCGTCGATCTTCGCCTGCTGCGCGCCGGCGCTGCCCTCGAGATTCAGCGTCGCGGGCGAGGCGCCGGCCGGCCCGCCGCTCAGCCGCGCCTGCAGCGTCAGCGGTGCGGGCTCTTTCGAAGGCCACGCCGCCGGCCCGATGCGCGCCTCGATGGCTTCGAGAGCGAGCGCCGTCGCAGGGCTGCGTCGTGGCGTCGGCCCAGGACACGCGGGCGTCGATGAACTCCAGGGCCTTCACGCCGAAGCTGCCATGCCGCGCCAGAAGGCGCGGCGGCGAGGCCGCCGGAGCGCCCCCGCCGGCCGGCCAGCCGCGTCGACGTTCAGGCTGCCTTGCGCATCCCGCGTGACGGCCAGCTGCAGCCCCTCGAAACGCACCGTTCCCAGCGCCACCTTGCGCTCGAGCGGCTGCGCGTTGTCCAGCGCCACGCGCAGCGCCTTCCATTGCGCCAGCGGCGCGCCCGCGCTTGTCGGTCAGCGCAATGCCGTCGGCATCGACCGCGCCGCGCACCGACAGCGCCGGCGTGCCGTCCGAGCGCTGCTCGAAGTGCACCGACACGTCCGCCTTCGCGCGCCCGCCTTGCAGCCGCACCGGCAGGGACGCCGGCAGGTAGGCCGCGAGCGGCGCGAGATCCAGCGGCGACATGCGCAGCGTCATCGAAGTTTCGCGGTCGGGCGCAAACGGCGTGGTCTGCGCGCCGGTGTCCACGCGCGTGTCACCCAGCTGGAACGACAGCCGCGGCTGCACCACCACCTCCACCTGAGAGGGCAGCGACGACAGGAACGGCAGCGACAGCTGCAGCGCGGTCACCTGGTGCCGCCGCTGCACCGGCCGGTCGTCGAACGTGATCGCGCCGTCGCGCAACTGCAGGTTGTGCAGCGCGAAGCGCGCGGGCCCGCGCTCGGCGGTGCCGGTGTCGGTGTCGGCGGGGCGCGTGAAACGCTCGATCAGGTCGTCGATGTCGTAGCGGCCCGGGCCCGTGCGCGCCAGGTGCATCTGCGGCGCGTCGATCTCCAGGTTCGCGATCACGGGCGCGAAGCGCAGCGCCGAGCGCCAGTCGCCGTTCGCGTACAGCCGCGCCACCTGCAGCAGCGGCGGGGCGCTCGCCGCCGCGCCCGGCGCGGGGCCGATGGCCACGCCGCGCACCGTGAGCTCCATGCTCCACGGCTTGAACTCCACCGCCTCGATGGTCACCGGCCGCCCGAGCGCCGCCGACAGCCGCTTCTGCGACTGCGCGCGCATGAGCGGAGGCGCCGCCACCCAGACGAGGCCCCACAGCACGAGGACGGACGCCACCGCATAGGCCAGGCGGCGCATCCAGGTCAGGGTCCGCGGACCGCTGCGCATGCAGACGCCGCTACCGGCACGGGCGTGGTGGCATGCGTCCATTCTGCCCGCACAGTCTGCAGCGCCCGCAGGCCGCCCTTTGAACGCAGGCTCAGGGCGCCTCTCGTTCAAGGTGTGCGAAGTGCCACGAGCACGACGCCGGCCGGCACTTCCCCGAAGGCCCGGCGCCGCATGCGCCGAGATGCCGGAACCCGGATGCTCCGGCGCGTGGCAGAGGTACTGGCCGCGGCGAACCGTCACGGGCTTCGTGCGAGTCACCGAGCAGCGGCATTCGCAGCCCACCGGCAGCACCAGGCAGGCGCTGAACTCTTCCCGATCATCGAGCGCCAGGCCCACCGGCATGCGCACGCTCCATCGCGCGGCATCCACCATCACGTTGAGCACCTGCACGCGGCCGTTGCGCAGCGTCGCCTGCCATGCGCGTCCGCCGTCGTAGGTCGCGGGCACGAACGGCAGCAACTCCACCGTCTCGTCACGCTCGTGCAGCCGCAATCCGGCGCCGGACACGACGACCGAGTGCCGCGTCACTCCCTTCGTAGACCGAGAAGGGCCCATCGCGCTCCACGTCGGCGAGGCTGATCCGCCATCCATCGCCCGCGGCCAGTTCGCGCGCAAAGCCACCGCCGTTCTTCCAAGGCTGCAGCGGCATGGCATCGACGCGCCGCACGAGCAGATCGGTCATCACCCTCTCCCTAGGCATCCCACCCGCCGCCCAGCGCGCGGATCAGCCCGACCGTCGCCTGGAACTGCGCGCCGCGCACCTGCACCACCTGCCGGCGCAGCCGCAGTTCCTCGCGCTGCGCATCCAGCAGCTCCAGCTGGCTCACCAAGCCGTTGCGATAGCGCGACCCGGACAAGGCGGTCGCCCGCTGCGCCGCATCCAACGCCCGCGCCTGCGCCTGCGACTGCTCGGCAAGCAAGCGCAGCGCCGACAGCTGGTCTTCCACGTCCTTGAAGGCCACCAGCACCTGCTCGCGATATGCCGCCAGCGCCGCGTCGAAGTCTGCCCGCGCAGCCTTGCACGCCGGCTTCGCGGCGGCCGCCGTCGAAGAGCGGCAGCGACAACAGCGCGCCGATGCCCCAGGCGCGCGCCGACCACTTGAACAAGTCCGCCACCTCCGACGACGCGTAGCCGCCCGAGGCGGTCAGCGACAGGCTCGGGAACCACGCCGCCTGCGCCACGCCCACGCGCGCCTGCGCGGCCAGCAGCCCGTGCTTCGCGGCGGACACGTCGGGCCGCCGCGCCAGCACCGTGCTCGGCACGCCCGCCGGGACCGCCGGCAGCGATGCCGTGGCCGTTCGCCGCGTCGAGCGAGAACCCGGACGCCGCCTCGCCGACCAGCACCGCCAGCGCATGCTCCAGCACGGCGCGCTGCCGAGACAGCGCCAGCGCCTCCGCTTCGGTCGAGGCCACCTCGGCCCGCGCGCGCGCCACGTCCAGCTCGGCGACGTCGCCGGCGCGGTTGCGGCGCTCGGTCAGGTCGAGCGTGTCGCGATAGGCGCGCCACGGTGTCGCGCACGATCGCGCGCTCGTCGTCGAGCGCGCGCAGCGCCAGGTAGGCCTGCGCCACGTCGGCCTGCACCAGCAGCCGCGTGCTCTGCAGCAGCGCCTCGCTGGCCTGGGCATCGAGCGCGGCCGCCTCGCTCGCGCGCGCCAGCCGGCCGAACAGGTCGACCTCGTACGACACGCTCGCACCCGCGCTGGCCAGCGTCGCCGCGGAGCCGCCCGCGAGCGGCTCCGCCAGCCGTGACGGCGCCGGCCGAGGCGCTCGCCTGCGGCGCGCGGTCCGCGTCGACCGAGCGCGCCAGCGCCCGCGCCCGCGCCAGCCGCGCCGCGGCCACCTGCACGCTGTTGTTCGCGCGCCCCGCGCGCTCGACGAGATCGTCCAGCACCGGGTCGCCGAACGCCTTCCACCACTCGCCGCGCGCCTGCGCCTCGGCCGGCTGCGCCGCGGTGAAGCGGCCGTCGACTTCCTTGAATGCCGCGGGCGCGGCCGGCAGCGAACCCGGCTCGATCGCCGGCACCGATGGCGCAACCGGCCAGCACCAGGCGCCGCGAGGAGAGGAACGGCAGCTTCATGGCTGTGGCGCCGCCGATCGCGGCGTAGGCATCGACGTGCGGCACCTGCCCGTGCTGCTTCAGCGGCCGGTTGCCCGCGAGCCGGCGCAGCAGCACGTAGAACACGGGCGTGAGGAAGAGGCCGAAGGCCGTCACGCCGATCATTCCGGCGAACACCGCCACGCCCATCGCCTGGCGCATCTCGGCGCCGGCGCCGGTGGAGAGCACGAGCGGCAGCACGCCCATCACGAACGCCAGCGACGTCATCAGGATCGGGCGCAGCCGCAGCCGGCCGCCTCCATCGCCGCCTGCACCGGCGTGCGCCCGGCAAACTCCAGCTCGCGCGCGAACTCCACGATCAGGATCGCGTTCTTCGCGGACAGCCCCACCAGCACGATCAGGCCGATCTGCGTGAACACGTTGTTGTCGCCGTCGGACAGCCACACGCCGGTCATCGCCGCGAGCAGCCCCATCGGCACGATCAGCATGATCGCCAGCGGCAGCGTCAGGCTCTCGTACAGCGCGGCCAGCACCAGGAACACGAGCAGGACGGCGAGCGGGAACACCCACACCGCGGAGTTGCCGGCGAGGCTCTCCTGGTAGGTGAGGTCGGTCCACTCGTAGCCGATGCCCGGCGGCAGCGTCTCGGCGGCGATGCGCTCCACGGCGTCCTGCGCCTGGCCCGACGAAAAGCCCGGCGCCGGGCCGCCGTTGATGTCGGCCGAGAGGAAGCCGTTGTAGCGCATCGCGCGCTCCGGCCCGAAGCTCGGCTGCACGTTCATCAGCGCCGACAGCGGCACCATCTCGCCGCTGGCCGAGCGCACCTTCAGCGCGCCGATGTCCTCGGCCCGCGCGCGGTAGGGCGCATCGGCCTGCACGCGCACGGAGTAGGTGCGGCCGAACTTGTTGAAGTCGTTCACGTACAGGCTGCCGAGGTAGATCTGCATCGTGTCGAACACGTCGGTCACCGCCACGCCGAGCTGGCGCGCCTTCGTGCGGTCGATGTCGGCGTAGAGCTGCGGCACGTTCACCTGGTAGCTCGAGAACAGCCCCGCCAGCTCGGGCGCCTGGTAGGCCTTGGCCATGAACGCCTTCGCCGCCGCGTCCATCGCCTCGTAGCCGAGCGAGGCCGCGGTCCTCGAGCTGCAGCTTGAAGCCGCCGGTGGTGCCGAGCCCCGGCACCGGCGGCGGCGGGAACATCACGATGAACGCGTCCTCGATGCCGGCGAACTCGCGGTTGAGCTGCGCGGCCACGCGCGGCGCCGGTCTGGTCCGCGCCCTTGCGCTGGTCGAACGGCTTCAGCATGGCGAACGCGATGCCGGAGTTCGAGCTGTTGGTGAAGCCGTTGATCGACAGGCCGGGGAACGACAGCGTGCCCTCGATGTTCGGGTTCTTCTTCATGATCTCGCCCATGCGGCGGATCACCTCGTCGGTGCGGTCCAGCGTGGCGCCGTCGGGCAGCTGCGCGAAGCCGATCAGGTACTGCTTGTCCTGCGCCGGCACGAAGCCGCTCGGCACCGCCTTGAAGAAGCCGAACGGTGGCCACCACCAGCACCAGGTAGACGGCCATCATCGCGGCCTTGCGCGACACCACGCCGCGCAGCGCCGCCGCCGTACGCCGCCGAGCCGCGGCGGAACAGGCGGTTGAAGCCGCGGAACAGCCAGCCGAACGAGCGCTCCATGCCGCGCGTGAGCGCGTCCTTCGGCTCGTCGCGGCCTTTCAGCAGCAGGGCGGCGAGGGCCGGCGAGAGCGTGAGCGAGTTGATGGCCGAGATCACCGTGGAGATGGCGATCGTCACCGCGAACTGCTTGTAGAACTGGCCGGTCAGCCCGCTGATGAACGCCAGCGGCACGAACACCGCCACGAGCACGAGCGCGATCGCGATGATCGGGCCGGACACCTCGTGCATCGCGCGGTAGGTCGCCTCGCGCGGGCTCAGGCCGGCCTCGATGTTGCGCTCGACGTTCTCGACGACCACGATCGCGTCGTCCACCACGATGCCGATCGCGAGCACCAGCCCGAACAGGCTCAGCGCATTGATCGAGAAGCCCGAGCAGGTGCAGCACCGCGAACGTGCCGATGATCGACACCGGCACGGCGAGCAGCGGGATGATCGATGCGCGCCAGGTCTGCAGGAAGAGGATCACCACGAGCACCACCAGCGCCACGGCCTCGAGCAGCGTCGTGCACCACCGAGCGGATCGATGCGCGCACGAACTGCGTCGGGTCGTAGGCGATGCGGTACTCCACGCCCTCCGGCATGTACTGCTTCAGCTCCTCCATCGTCCGGCGCACGGCCGCCGAGATCTCCAGCGCGTTCGAGCCCGGCGCCTGGAACACGCCGGTGCCCACGGCGGGCTCGTTGTCGAGCAGCGAGCGCAGCGAGTAGTCCGCCGCGCCGAGCTCCAGCCGCGCGACGTCGCGCAGCCGCGTCACCGCGCCGTCGGCGCCGCTCTTCACGATGATGTCGCCGAACTCCTCCTCGGTCTGCAGCCGGCCCTGCGCGTTGATCGAGAGCTGCAGGTCCACGCCCGGCAGCCCGGGCGACGCGCCGACCACGCCGGCGGCCGCCTGCACGTTCTGCTCGCGGATGGCGCGCACCACGTCGCCGGCCGACAGCCCGTGCTGCGCCACCTTCTGCGGGTCGAGCCAGGCGCGCATCGAGTATTCGCCGCCGCCCCAGGTCTGCACCTGCCCGACGCCCGGGATGCGCGCGAGGCGGTCCTTCACGTTCAGCAGCGTGTAGTTGCGCAGGTAGTTCATGTCGTACCGGTTGTTCGGCGACACGAGGTGCACCACCATCGTCAGGTCCGGCGAGCTCTTCACGGTCGTCACGCCGAGCCGCCGCACCTCCTCGGGCAGCCGCGGCGCGGCCTGCGTCACGCGGTTCTGCACGAGCTGCTGCGCATGGTCGGGGTCGGTGCCGAGCTTGAACGTGACGGTGAGCGTCATCAGGCCGTCGCTCGTCGCCTGGCTGCCCATGTAGAGCATGCCTTCCACGCCGTTGATCGCCTCCTCGAGCGGCGTGGCCACGGTCTCGGCGATCACCTTCGGGTTCGCGCCCGGGTACTGCGCGCGCACGACCACCGACGGCGGCACGACCTCCGGGTACTCCGAGATCGGCAGCCCGCGCAAGGCGATGAGCCCGGCGAGCAGCATCAGCAGCGACAGCACGCCGGCAAAGATCGGCCGGTCGATGAAGAATTTCGAGAGGTTCATGGCATGGCTCGCGTTGCGCGCTCTCAGGATTGCGTCGTCTCGCGCGCGCTTGGCCGGCGCCTGCCGGCGCTTCCATCGTCGTGGCCGTGCGGCGCCACCAGCGCGCCCGGCCGGATCCGCTGCAGCCCGTTCACGACGATCCGCTCGCCCGCCTGCAAGCCGCCGTTCACGATCCGCAGGCCGCCCACCGACGCGCCCAGCGTCACCTCGCGGTAGGCCGCCTTGTTGTCGTCGCCCACCACCATCACGTACCGCTTGCTCTGGTCGGTGCCGATCGCGCGCTCGCTCACCAGCAGCGCCGGCGTCGTCGTGGCCTGCCCCATGCGCAGCCGCGCGAACTGCCCCGGCATCAGCAGGCCGTCCTTGTTGTCGAACACCGCGCGCACGCGCACGGTGCCGGTGCGCGCATCGACCTGGTTGTCCACGAGCTGCAGCCGCCCCTCGAACGGCGTGCCGTCGCTGCCCGCCGTGCCCATGTGCACCGGAATGCGCGAGATCTGCGCGCGCGCCGAGGCGCCGCCCGGCAGCCCGTTCAGCGACTTCACCAGCACCTGCTCGTCCACGTCGAAGCCGGCATAGATCGGGCTCACCGAAACGAGCGTCGTCAGCACCGGCGCGCCCGGTCCGGCCGCGACGAGGTTGCCCGCCGTCACCTCGATGCGCCCGATGCGCCCGGCGATCGGCGCGCGCACCTGCGTCCAGCGAGAGGTTCAGCTGCGCCGTCTGCAGCGCCGCCTGTGCGGCGCGCAGGTTGGCTTCCGCCGTGCGCAGGGCATGCGTGCGCTCGTCCAGCTCGCGCTGCGCGATGGCGCGCTCCTCCCACAGCCGCTCGCGCGCGCGCATGCTCGCTCTTCGCGTGCAGCGTCTGCGCCTGCGCCGCGGCCACTTGCGCCTGCGCGCGGTCCGACCTCGGCAGCGTAGGGCGCCGGATCCATGCTCACGAGCAGGTCGCCCACCTTCACGAGCGCGCCCTTCGCGGAAGTGCACCGCCTGCACCGTGCCGGCCACGCGCGAGCGCAGCTCCACGCGCTCGATCGCCTCCAGCCGGCCGGAGAACTCGCTCCACGCCGCCACGTCGGTCTGCACCACGGGCGCCACCGAAGCGGGAACGGCCTGCGGCGCCGCCGGCGCCGGATCGGCCTGTGCGCGGTTGTCGTGCAGCCCGAACGCGCCGGCGACCAGCGCCGCCACGGTGCCCAGGGCGGTCGCAGCGATGCGGCCCGCGCGAGAAGGTCGTCTTCTTGTTCATGCGCTTGTCCTTCGGGAAAGTTGAACCAGGAACCGATGCGCCTGCTCCACGACCGCCTGTGCCCACGCCGGTCGCTGGTCGCACGCCTTGCGGTAGCTCGCCGGCCAGCCGGTGGCCAGCGGCAGCACGGATTCATGCACCGGCACGCCGGCGTCGCGCAGCCGCCGCGCGAAGCCGCGCGTCTCGTCGCACATCGCGTCGTCCACGGCGGTCAGCAGCAGGGTCTGCGGGCAGGCCGGCCAGCCGCACCGAGGCGCCCGGCGCGGCATACGGGTGGCTCGCGTCGCACGCGTGCGGCAGGTACTGGCGCCACCCGTCCGCCCATGGGCAGCCCACCGGGCCGGCGTTGGCGCGCCGCTGCGAGGCGGTGGCCACGCACACGTCCAGCATGGGCGAGAGCAGGATCGCGCCGTCCAGCGCCGGGCCTGCGCGGTCGCGCGCCATCATCGCGGCCGCGGCGGCCAGGTTGCCGCCGGCTTCCTCGCCGGCCACCACCAGCGGCGCGTTGCCGGCGCCGAAGCCGCCGCCGCTGGCGCGCCAGCCAGTTCAGCGCCGCGTACGCCGCTTCGGCCGGCTGCGGGAACGGATGCTCGGGCGCGAGCGGGTAGTCCAGCGAGACGACGACGGCGCCGGCGTCGGCGATCAGGTCCGCCACCGAGGCGCAGGCCTGCGGCACGCCCGCCGTGAACGCGCCGCCGTGCAAGTGCAGCACCAGCGCTTGCACGGCGCCCTCGGGCGGGCGATGCAGGCTGGCCCGCAGGGCGGGCTCGGCATCGATGAGCAGGAGCGAGTCTTCGACAGTGCATGGTCGCCACGATAGGGACGACCGGTGTTTCGATAAATAACCGTTCCGAAAACGGTTTATTGTTTCCGACACAACAATGCGCTGCATCAGATGCCATCACCTCGGAGGGATCGATGGACAAGCTCCAAGCCATGCAGGTGTTCGCGCGCGTCGTCGAAGCCGGCACGTTCACCAAGGCGGCCGACTCGCTCGCGCTGCCCAAGCCCACGGTCACGCGCCTCGTGCAGACGCTCGAGGCGCACCTGCAGACCAAGCTGCTCAACCGCACCACGCGCCGCGTCACCGTCACCGCCGACGGCGCCGCCTACTACGACCGGGCCGTGCGCGTGCTCGGCGAAGTGGAAGAGCTCGAATCGACGATGTCGAAGGCCAAGGCCAACCCGCGCGGCCGCCTGCGCATCGACGTCGCCGCCAGCGTCGGCCAGCTCCTGCTCATCCCGGCGCTGCCCGATTTCTACGCCCGCTATCCCGACATCCAGATCGACCTCGGCGTGAGCGACCGGCCGGTGGACCTGATCGGCGAGAACGTCGATTGCGTGCTGCGCGGCGGCGAGCTCACCGACCAGTCGCTCGTCGCCCGCCGCATCGGCGAGTTCCACACCGTGGTCTGCGCGTCACCCGCCTACCTCGAGCGCCACGGCGAGCCGGCGCATCCGCATGCGCTCGAAGACGACGACCACGTGGTCGTCAACTACTTCTCGCACCGCACCGGCCGCGTCTACCCTTTCACGTTCTCCAAGGAAGGCGAACGCATGGAGATCACCGGCCGCCACCGGCTGTCGGTGAACGATTCGAATGCGAACCTCGCAGCGGGGCTGGCCGGCCTCGGCATCATCCGCACGTCCACCTTCATGGCGCAGCAGCACATCGCAAGCGGCGCACTCAAGCCGCTGCTGCTCGACTGGTGCGCCGACACCATCCCCATCCACGTGGTGTACCCGCCGAACCGCCACCTGAGCGCCAAGCTGCGCGTGTTCGTCGATTGGGCCGCCGATCTCTTCGCACGCAGCGACCTGATTCACCGCCAGTGCTGCCTGCCGAAGCCGAGCGTCGGCGAGAGCCCGCTGACGAAGCGGACAAGAGCGCCCGGCCGTGGCCATCTGAGCCTCTCCCTCTCCCGCTCGCGGGAGAGGGCCGGGGTGAGGGCGCGGCCTTCAAGCCGAAGACACCGCCACCCAGCGCCGATACACCATCCCCGTCGACAGCAGCACCGCCACGTACCGCGTCACGTGGAACGCCGTCACCACCGGCACGCCGAGCTGCATCACCTTCGCCGTGATGCACATCTCCGCGATCCCCCCGGGCGACGTGCCCAGCAGCACCGTCACCCAATGCAGCCCGGCCACCCGCGCCAGCCCGACCGCAAACAACCCCGACACCACGATCATCGCGATCGACCCGAGCGCCACCGCCGCCAGCCAGCGCGGCGCACTGCGCGCGAACGCCGGCGTGAACCGCGTCCCAACGCCACGCCGATCACGAGCTGCCCCGCATTGGTCATGGCTCGAGGCAGCGCCGACAGCTCCACCTCGCTGCCGGTCAACACCAGGGCCACCGTCAGAGGCCCCAGCACCCAGGCGTTCGGCATCCGCAGCCGCGCCGCCGCGAAGGCGCCGAACACGGTGAGCACGCCGAGCAGCAGCAGCCCGCCCAGATGCACCTGCGCCGGCCCGGGCGCTGCAGCGTCGATGCCGCGCAGCCCCGCGATCTGCAGGCCGAACGGAATCGTCACCACGACGATCAGCACGCGCAGCGAGTGGGCCGCCGCGATGCGGTCGATGCGCCCGCCGTGGTGCTCGCCGAGCACCGCCATCTCCGACGCCCCGCCGATGGCCGCCGCGAAGAACGCCGTCGCGTGCTCCTGCGGCGTGCGCGCCGACGACACGGCCGCCAGGAGCCGGTAGAACAGGAACCCCAGCACCAGCGCCCACACAATGCCCGCCAGCAGCACGGGCGCGAGCGTGACGATGGTGCGCAGCACCTCCGGCGTGAAGTAGAGCCCGAGCGCCGTGCCGATGGCCCATTGCCCCGCATTGCGCAGCGGCGCCGCCGTCTCCACCGGCGCGCCGAGCACCGAGGCCAGGGCCGTCGCCAGCAGCGGCCCGATCATCCAGGGCAACGGCACGTGCGCCCGCTCGCACGCCAGCGCGGCGACGAAGGCCAGGCATCAGCGTGGCGGCGATGCGCGCGGCGCGCGCGAAGGAAGAAGGGCTCACGCCCGCAAGCCTACCCGCGCCTGGCGCCCTCTCCCGCAGCGCGGGCGAGGGAGCCAACGGCACGCTCCTCAGTGCTTCACCGCCGCGTTGCCGGACTTCGTGTCCGGCTGCTGCTTGCCTTCATCGAACTGCAGCACGCTCACCTCGCCGTCGCTCTCCAGGTAGGCGTGCTTCACCAAGCGCACGTCGTCGATGCCTTTCTCGCGCAGCTTGCCCTTCAGCTCGTCCACGGTCAGGAACTCCTCGCGCAGGTTCTTCCGCAGCACGCGGCCGTGCCAGACCAGCGGCAGCGGCGCCGGCTCCATGACGCGGCGCACGAAGTCCACGCGGTACACGAGCCAATCCAGCAGCACGTTCCAGCCGACGATGGTCGCCACCAGCACGGCGCCTTCGGAGAACGTCTTGTAGTCGCCCGACATCGCGTTCTGCGCCGCGTCGGCCAGCAGCACCAGCACCAGCATGTCGCCCAGGCCCACCGAGCCCATGCGCCGCCGCACCAGGAAGCGGAAGAGCAGGAACAGGAACCAGTACATGAGCGTGCCGCGCAGCACCAGCTCCCACGGCGACATCGTGAACGCGAAGATCGAATCCCAGTCCATGCCTCAAAAAGAGGCAAGCGGCGTGCCCCCGAGGCGCCTACGACTTCATGCGCAGCATGCGCGAAATGGAGCCCGCCGCCTCCAGCAGCAGCGGCAGGAACCGCTCCACCATCACGTCGGGCGGCGTGCGGTTGGCCTGGCCGCTCAGGTTCATCGCGGCGATCGTGCGGCCGCCCCGGTCCGTGATCGGCGCGGCCAGGGACACCAGCCCCTCCTCGAGCTCCTGGTTCACGAGGCACCATCCCTGATGCCGCACCTGCCTCACGAGGTCGAACAGCTCGGCGCGGTCCGTCACCGTGCGGGCGGTGAACGCTGGCAGCGGCCGCGCTGCCAGCAGCGCCTGCAGCTCGTCGTCCGAAAGCCCCGCCAGCAGCACGCGGCCCATCGAGGTGCAATGGGCCGGCAGCCGGCTGCCGATCCCCAGGCTGATGCTCATGATCTTGTGTGTCGGCACGCGCAGCACGTAGACGATGTCGCCGCCGTCGAGCACCGCAGCCGAGCTCGATTCCTTCACCTGCTCGACGAGCGCCTCCATCACCGGCTCCGCGAGGTTCCACAGCGGCAGCGACGAGAGATAGGCGAACCCGAGATCGAGGATCTTCGGCGTGAGCCGGAACTGCCGGCCCTGGCTCTCGACGTAGCCGAGGCCTTCGAGCGTGAGCAGGATGCGCCGGGCGCCCGCCCGCGTGAGCCCTGTGCGCGACGCCACCTCCGACAGCGACTGGCTCGGAGCCTGCGCGCTGAACGAGCGGATCACCCCGAGCCCGCGCGCGAACGACTGCACGTACGTATCGCCCGGCCGCGGCCCCGCCGGCATGGCGCCTTCGGCAAGGCGTGTCACGGCGGGGAGGGGGATGTCTTTCATGGCGGGCCGGCTCGCGACCCGCATTATTGGTCAGAGCGGCGTGAGCCCCAGGCGCTGGCTTTCGGTGAACACCGGCTCGTCCTCGTCGCCGAAGGCCGCCACCGCGCGGCCGCGCCCCTGCCGCTTCGCCTCGTACAGCGCCTGGTCGGCACGGCGCAGCGCGTCCTGCACCTTCTCGCCGGCGGCGGACTGCACGACGCCGAAGCTCAGCGACAGGTGCGGCATGTCTTCCTCCGCCGCCAGCGTCTGCGCACGCGACACGATGCGCGCGGCCACGGTCATCGCCTCGTTCACGTTCGTCTCGCGGCAGCAGCAGCGCGAACTCGTCGCCGCCCTGCCGGCCGGCGATGTCGTTCGTGCGCAGCGTGTCGCTCATGCTGCGCGCCACGAGGCGCAGCGCGCGATCGCCCGCGGCATGGCCGAGCATGTCGTTGATCTGCTTGAAGTGGTCGATGTCGAACATCAGCACGCTCATCGTGCCGGCGGGCTGGCGATCGAACGCGCGGCGCGCCAGCTCGGTGAAGTAGCGCCGGTTCGGCACGCGGGTGAGCATGTCGATGTTGGCCAGGAAGCGCAGGCGCCGGCGCGACTCGCGCAACTCGCGCTCCACGCGCTCGTGCGTGAGCAGCAAAGACACCACGAGCATCAGCAGCAGCGCCGGCACGCCCGCCAGCGCGGCCGCCGTGAGCCCCTGCAGGCGCGACTGCGCATCCGGCGCCACCTCCCAGGCCGCCACCGCCGCGGCGCCGAGGGCCGCAGCCGTGAGCGAGAGCCCGACGGCCAGCGTGCGCAGCGCGAGGCTCTCGCGGCCTGGCGCCGCCGGTGGTGAGCAGCATCGCGGCATACGCGTGCAGCAGCGCGCTGCCCACGGCGAAGCCGGCGGAGCGCGCCGCGTCGCTGTCGCTGGCCAGCCCGATGCTCATCGCGAAGCCGATGGCGAGCGCCGAACATGAGCATGTCCAGCGGCTGCGCTGCCGGCCAGCGGCTGGCGCGCATGGAAGCAGCGCACGCCGCGCAGCGTGACGATGGGCCACTGCAGCAGCAGCACGTGGCCCGCGAGCATCGCCAGCGGATGGCCGCCGAACCACAGCAGCGCCACGCCGGCGCTCGCCAGCCAGGCGGCGAGCGTCCAGGCGCCGTAGCCGCGGTACACGCGCTGCGTGAGGCCGAACAGAGTCATCGCGCAGGCGGCGAGCAGCACGAGCAGCGTGCTGGCGACGAGAAGGGTGGGGAGATGAAGGACCATGGGAACGCCGATTCTGGAGGTCGCTCTCCACCCGGCATGTGGTCCGTTTGAAACAAGTGCCCGGTGCTGTCACGCCAATGTGCGAACAGTGCGCGTATCGGTGTTTTTTCACGCGTCTCGTACCATCACGGCCTGTTTCGGATCACAGGAGGAAACCGGCATGGCGATGGACGTCGTCGACTACGAGATCAAGGGTGCGGAAATGCAGTTCGTCGAGGTCGAGCTCGACCCCGGCGAGGCGGCCATCGGCGAGGCCGGCAGCATGATGTTCATGGATGCCGGCATCACGATGGACACGGTGTTCGGCGACGGCTCGGCCCAGCAGGGCGGCTTCTTCGGCAAGCTGCTCGGCGCCGGCAAGCGGCTCGTCACGGGCGAGTCGCTCTTCACCACCGTCTACAGCAACCAGGGCCCCGGCAAGCGCCGCGTCGCCTTCGCAGCGCCGTACCCCGGCAAGATCCTCGCGATGGACCTGCATCGCCTCGGCGGCACGCTCATCTGCCAGAAGGACTGCGTTCCTCTGCGCCGCGCGCGGCGTGTCGCTGGGCATCGCGTTCCAGCAGCGGCTCTCGGTCGGCTTCTTCGGCGGCGAGGGCTTCATCATGCAGAAGCTCGACGGCGACGGCCTCGCCTTCGTGCATGCCGGCGGCACCGTGCTCAAGCGCGAGCTGCAGCCCGGCGAGACGCTGTTCATCGACACCGGCTGCGTCGTGGCCTACACGCCGAACATCAACTTCGAGATCCAGTACGTCGGCAAGATCAAGACCGCGCTGTTCGGCGGCGAGGGCCTGTTCTTCGCCAAGGTCACCGGCCCGGCACGCGTGTGGCTGCAGAGCCTGCCGTTCTCGCGCCTCGCGTCGCGCGTGTTCGCGGCCGCGCCGCAGACGGGCCGCGGCGGCAGGGAAGAGGGCTCGATCCTGCCGGGCATGGCCGCCGGCGGCCTGCTCGGCGGCATCCTCGGTGGCGACGACGAATAGGGCCGCGCCATGCCGTTCGGCCTGATCATCGTCGGCGACGAGATCCTGTCGGGCAAGCGCACCGACCAGCATCTGCCCAAGGTGATTTCGCTGCTCGGCGCGCGCGGCCTGTCGCTCTCGTGGGCGCGCTACGTGGGCGACGACCGCAGCCGCATCACCGAGGCGCTGCGCCACGCGTTCGCCAGCGGCGACGTCGTCTTCTCGTGCGGCGGCATCGGCGCCACGCCCGACGACCACACCCGCCAATGCGCCGCCGCTGCGCTCGAGCGGCCGCTCGCGCTGCACCCGCGGGCGCGCGAGCTCATCCTGGAGCGCATGCAGGACATGGCGCGCGAGCAGGGCGTGGAATGGGAGCCCGACCGCCCCGACAACGTGCACCGGCTCAACATGGGCGTCTTTCCCGAGGGCGCGCAGATCATCCCCAACCCGTACAACAAGATCCCCGGCTTCTCCGTGGGCGACGTGCACTTCGTGCCCGGCTTCCCGGTCATGGCGTGGCCGATGATCGAATCGGTGCTCGACCAGCGCTACGCCCACCTGCACGGCACGCAGCGGCAGACCGAGCGCTCGGTGATCGTGTTCGGCGCGATGGAAGCCGCGCTCACGCCGCTGATGGAATCGATCGAGGCGGCCCATCCGCCAGTGAAGGTGTTCAGCCTGCCGAGCGTCGATCATCCCCAGTGGGGCCGCCACATCGAGCTCGGCGTGAAGGGGCCCGGCGACACGACCGTCGCGGCCTATGCGGCCCTGCGCCTGGGGCTGCAGGCTGCGGGCGCGCAGCTCGGCCCTGAAATGGTGCGGTGAAGTCCCCCGTGAGGCACCTGACCGGTGCCTATACTGCACCGCAAGAGGGCCGATGGGCGGGCCGGAACGACCCTTTTCTGGGCATGGATCCTGCTAAAACCCCGGGCGCCTTTTTCGGGCCGCTCTCATTCAACGCACAAGCCTTTCCGCTAGGAGATTCCTGATGGCCAGCAAGACCGTCGCCGACGTGATGAAGATGGTGAAAGAGCAGGAGGTCAAGTTCATCGACTTCCGCTTCACCGACACGCGCGGCAAGGAGCAACACGTCACGGTGCCGATTTCGGCCTTCGACGAAGAGAAGTTCAGCGGCGGCCACGCCTTCGACGGATCCTCCATTGCCGGCTGGAAGGGCATCGAGGCGTCCGACATGCTGCTCATGCCGGATCCGAACACCGCCAACATCGATCCGTTCTACGAAGAGCCCACGCTCATCCTCACGTGCGACGTGATCGAGCCGGGCGACGGCAAGCCCTACGAGCGCGATCCGCGTTCGCTGGCCAAGCGCGCCGAGGCCTACCTGAAGTCGTCCGGCATCGGCGACCAGGCCTTCTTCGGCCCCGAGCCCGAGTTCTTCATCTTCGACCAGGTCCACTGGAACGTGGACATGTCCGGCTGCTTCGTGAAGATCTCCTCCGAGGAAGCTTCCTGGAGCGCCGGCAAGGAATTCGACAGCGGCAACATGGGCCACCGCCCGTCCGTCAAGGGCGGCTACTTCCCCGTGCCCCCGATCGACAGCTTCCAGGACATGCGCTCCGAGATGTGCCTGATCCTCGAATCGCTCGGCATCCCGGTGGAAGTGCATCACCACGAAGTGGGCGGCGCCGGCCAGCAGGAGCTCGGCACCAAGTTCAGCACGCTGGTGCAGCGCGCCGACTGGCTGCAGCTGCAGAAGTACGTGATCCACAACGTGGCGCACGCCTACGGCAAGACCGCCACCTTCATGCCCAAGCCCGTCGTCGGCGACAACGGCTCCGGCATGCACGTGCACCAGTCGGTCTGGAAGGACGGCAAGAACCTCATGGCCGGAGACGGCTATGCCGGCCTGTCGGAGTTCGCGCTGTACTACATCGGCGGCATCATCAAGCACGCGCGCTCGCTCAACGCCATCACGAACCCCGGCACCAACAGCTACAAGCGCCTGGTGCCCGGCTTCGAGGCGCCGGTGAAGCTGGCCTACAGCTCGCGCAACCGCTCGGCGTCGATCCGCATCCCCTACGTCGCCAACCCCAAGGGCCGCCGCATCGAGGTGCGCTTCCCCGATCCCACCTGCAACCCGTACCTCGGTTTCGCCGCCATGCTGATGGCCGGCCTGGACGGCGTCGAGAACAAGATCCACCCCGGCGAGGCCGCCAGCAAGGATCTCTACCATCTGCCGCCGGAAGAAGACGCGAAGATCCCGACCGTCTGCCACAGCCTCGACCAGGCGCTCGACTACCTGAACGAGGACCGCGGCTTCCTGACCAAGGGCGGCGTGTTCACCGATACCTACATCGACGCCTACATCGAGCTCAAGACCCAGGAGGTCTCGCGGTTCCGCATGACCACCCACCCGCTCGAGTTCGAGATGTACTACTCGCTCTGAGCGTCCGCGCAGCGTGCAAAGGGCGGCTTCGGCCGCCCTTTTGTGTTCTTTGGGCCACAATGCGTTGCATGAAATCGCCCCCCGTCGTGGTCTTCGCGCTGTCCCTGCTGGCCGCCGCCACCGGCGCCTGGGGCGCGCAAGGCGCCACGGTGTATCGCTGTCCCGGGCCGCCGGTGATGTACACCGACACGCTCACGGCCCAGGAGGCGAAGGATCGGGGCTGCCGCACCATCGAAGGCGCGCCGATCACCATCGTGCAGATTCCCAAGCCGCGCCCGGTGCAGGCCCCGGCCGCGTCGGCCCCGCGGCCGGCCGATTCCAAGGTGCCCGCGGCCGAGCAGCGCGAACGCGACAGCGACGCCCGCCGCATCCTCGAGGGCGAGCTGCAGCGCGAGGAGGCCCGGCTCGACGAGCTGCAGCGCCTGTACAACAACGGGCAGCCCGAGCGGCTGGGCAGCGAGCAGAACTACCAGCGCTATCTCGATCGCGTCGAGTCCATGAAGGCCGAGATCGCGCGCAAGGAAAGCGACATCGCCGCCATCAAGCGCGAGCTGGCCAAGCTGCCGGCGTCGTGAACGGCCGGCGCGGCGCCATGGCGGCCTTGAGGCGGCCTCGAGGCGTTCGATCTGTTGGCCACGATGGTGGCCGTGGTCCACCCCGACGGCGACTGCCTGTTCGCCAATGCCAGCTTCGAGAATCTGCTCGGGTTGCCGCGCCGCGTCATCGAGCGCCGCCCCGTGGCCGACTGGTTCGTGGACCCGGCCAAGCTGCTGGAAACCGTCGCCGCGGTGGCCCGCAACGATTTCGCCACCAGCCGCTTCGACGGCGCGCTGCGCCGCCCGACCGGCAGCCATCCCGAGACCTTGCCGGTGCACGTCATCGTCAACCAGACCGACTCCCCCGAGCGCGTGCTGGTGGAGATGATCGAGATCGAGCAGCAGACGCGGCAGGATCGCGAGGAGCGGGCGCTCGGCCAGGCGCAGGCCAACAAGGAGCTCATCCGCAACCTCGCGCACGAGATCAAGAACCCGCTCGGCGGCATCCGCGGCGCGGCGCAGCTGCTGGCCATGGAGCTCGACAGCCGCGAACTCACCGAGTACACCCAGGTGATCGTGCACGAGGCCGACCGCCTGCAGGCGCTCGTCGATCGCCTGCTCGCGCCGCACCGCCGGCCCCATGTGGTGAGCGACGTCAACATCCATGAGGTCTGCGAGCGGGTGCGTTCGCTGATCCTCGCCGAGTTTCCCCGCGGCATGGCCGTGGAGCGTGACTACGACATCTCCATCCCCGAGTTCCGCGGCGACCGCGAGCAGCTCATCCAGGCCGTGCTCAACATCTCGCTGAACGCGGCCCAGGCGCTCGGAGAGCGCATCGCCGCCGACGATGCGCAGCTCGTGCTGCGCACGCGCATCGCGCGGCAGGTCACCATCGGCAAGACGCGGTTCCGATTGGCACTGGAATTGCATATCGAAGACAACGGCCCGGGCGTCCCGGAGTCGATCCGCGATCGCATCTTCTACCCGCTGGTGTCGGGTCGCGAGGTCGGGTCGGGTCTGGGGCTCACGCTGGCGCAAACCTTCGTGCAGCAGCACCATGGCACGATCGAATGCGACAGCGCTCCCGGGCGCACCGTGTTCAAGATCGTCATCCCGCTGCCCTAGACCACCCCTAGCCTCCGCCGCCTCCCCCTCGAGGCAACACCAGCGGCCCGGCAAAGCCGGATCCGCGGTGTTCGCTTGGTTGGCCCGCATCATGCTCATTGCCGACGGTGATCCGACCAGCAACCCACTCGATGAAACCCATCTGGATCGTCGACGACGACCAATCGATCCGCTTCGTGCTCGAGAAGGCGCTGGCGCGCGAGCAGTTCGCGGTGCGCAGCTTCTCGCATCCCCGCGAGGTGCTGTCCGCGCTCGACAACGATGAGCCGCAGGTGCTGGTGAGCGACATCCGCATGCCGGGCGGCTCCGGGCTCGAGCTGCTCAACAAGGTCAAGGCGCGCCACCCGGGGCTGCCCGTCATCATCATGACGGCCTACTCCGACCTCGACAGCGCGGTCTCCGCGTTCCAGGGCGGCGCATTCGAGTACCTGCCGAAACCGTTCGACGTGCCGAAGGCGGTGGAGCTGATCCGCCGCGCCGTGGACGAAAGCCTGCGCGAGGAGGTGAGTGACGAGCGCGTGGCCGAGATGCCGGAGATGCTCGGCCAGGCGCCTGCGATGCAGGATGTCTTCCGCGCCATCGGCCGCCTCAGCCAGAGCAACGTCACGGTGCTCATCACCGGCGAGAGCGGCTCCGGCAAGGAGCTGGTGGCGCGCGCGCTGCACAAGCACAGCCCCCGGACGGGCGGCCCGTTCGTGGCCATCAACACCGCGGCGATCCCGAAGGATCTGCTCGAGAGCGAGCTCTTCGGCCACGAGCGCGGCGCCTTCACCGGCGCACAGACGATGCGCCGCGGCCGCTTCGAGCAGGCCGACGGCGGAACGCTGTTCCTCGACGAGATCGGCGACATGCCGTTCGACCTCCAGACGCGGCTGCTGCGCGTGCTGTCCGACGGCCAGTTCTACCGCGTCGGCGGCCACCAGCCGCTGCGCAGCAACGTGCGCGTGATCGCCGCCACGCACCAGAACCTCGAGGACCGCGTGCGCCTGGGGGCCTTCCGCGAAGACCTGTTCCACCGGCTCAACGTGATCCGGCTGCGCTTGCCCGCCTTGCGCGAGCGGCGCGAGGACATCCCTTCGCTCACGCGCTCCTTCCTGCAGAAGAGCGCGAAGGAGCTCGGCGTGGAGGCCAAGCGCATCACCGACCCGGCGCTCGACCGCCTGATGGCGTTCGACTTCCCCGGCAACGTGCGCCAGCTCGAGAACATCTGCCACTGGCTCACCGTGATGGCGCCCGCCCAGGTGGTGGAGCCGAAGGACCTGCCGCCCGAGCTGCTCGGCGACGCCCCGGTGGTGCCCGTGCTGCCGCCCGCGGCGATCGCAGAAGTGCCGGCCGCCGCGATGCCCGTGCCGGCTGTGGCGCCCGATCCGCTGGCGGTGGCCGCGGCCGCGCTGCCGCAGGCCGCCATCCAGCGGCACCCACTGGCTTGCCGACCTGGAGCGCGAGGCGAGGCACCTGCTCGAGTCCGGCACGCCGGAAGTCTGGGACATGCTCATGCGCCAGTTCGAGGGCCAGCTCATCCATACCGCACTCGAGGTGACCCGAGGCCGCCGCATCGAGGCGGCGCAGAAGCTCGGCATCGGCCGCAACACCATCACCCGCAAGATCCAGGAACTCGGCCTGGACGAGTGACCGTTTTCCTTCCTCCCTCTCCCGCTTGCGGGAGAGGGCCGGGGTGAGGGCGCGGCCTACCCCTTGCGCCGATACCGCCTCACAAAGCGATAACCAACGCCATCCGAGCTCACATGCGCTTCGCTCGACACCTCGTCGAACGCATCCCGCTCCCACCGCGGAAAGAACGCATCCCCTTCGATCTCCCGATCGATCTCGGTCAGCACCAGCTCGTCGGCTTTCTCGAGCACCTGCGCGTACAGCTGCGCCCCGCCGATCACGAACACCTTGGCGCCTCCGCCACGAGGGCGAGCGCATCGTCCAGCGAGTGCGCAACCTCCGCCCCCGCAGCCTGCCAGCCGGCCTGCCGCGTCACGACCACGTTCCTTCTCCCCGGCAGCGGACGAAAGCGCGGCGGCAGCGAATCCCACGTCTTGCGCCCCATCACCACGGGGCAGCCCACCGTCGTGCGCTTGAAGAACTGCTTGTCGGCAGGCTCGTCCCAAACCAGCGCGCTGCCGCGTCCGATCGTGCCGTTGCGCGCGACGGACGCGATCAACGAGAGCGTCATACCGCCACGGGCGCCTTGATCGGCGGGTGGCTCTCGTACTCGCGCACCTCGAAGTCCTCGTACGCGTAGTCGAAGATCGACGGCGGGCGGCGCTTCAGGTGCAGCACGGGGTAGGGGAAGGGCGTGCGCGCGAGCTGCGTCGTGACCTGCTCGACGTGGTTGTCGTAGATGTGGCAGTCGCCGCCGGTCCAGACGAAGTCGCCCACCTCGAGCTCGCACTGCTGCGCCATCATGTGCGTGAGCAGCGCGTAGCTCGCGATGTTGAACGGCACGCCGAGGAAGATGTCGGCGCTGCGCTGGTAGAGCTGGCAGCTCAGCCGGCCATCGGCCACGTAGAACTGGAAGAAGGCGTGGCACGGCATGAGCGCCATCCTGGGCAGGTCGGCCACGTTCCATGCGCTCACGATGATGCGGCGCGAGTCGGGGTTGGTCTTCAGCTGCCTGACCACCTCGGCGATCTGGTCGATGTGCCCGCCGTCCGGCGTCGGCCACGAGCGCCACTGCACGCCGTACACGGGGCCGAGGTCGCCGTCGGGGCGGGCCCACTCGTCCCAGATCGTCACGCCGTGGTCGCGCAGCCACTGCACGTTGCTGTCGCCGCGCAGGAACCACAGAAGCTCGACGATGATGGACTTCAGGTGCACCTTCTTCGTCGTCACGAGGGGAAAGCCCTCGCGCAGGTCGAAGCGCATCTGGTGCCCGAAGACGCTGCGCGTGCCGGTGCCGGTGCGGTCGGCCTTGGGCACGCCGTGCTCGAACACGTGGCGCAGGAAGTCTTCGTACTGCGAGCGGACGGGACGGGTCATGGCCCGGATTCTAGAAGGGCCCCCGTCGCGCGCCCGCCGCCGCCCGGTCAGGCCTGCGGCTCGCTCAGGTAGATCTCCACGCGCCGGTTCTGGGCCCGGCCGACCTGCGAGTCGTTGCTCGCCATCGGCTCGTTCTCGCCGCGGCCGTTGATGATCATCCGGCTCGTGTCCAGGCCGCGGTTGCGCAGGTAGTCGCGCACGCTCGCGGCACGATCGAGAGAGAGGCGGTTGTTCACGTCCGGCCCGCCGGTGTTGTCGGTGTGGCCGATCACCGTCACGCGCATCTTCGGGTCCAGCCCTTGCGCGAACTGGTCGAGCACCGGGCGCATCTGCGGCTTGATCTGCGCGCTGCCGATGTCGAACGAGAAGTCGCTCGGCACGTTCACCTTGAGCTGGTTGTCCTGCGTCTTCATCACGTCGATGCCGGTGCCCTGGGTGGCGCGCTGCATCTCGGAGCGCTTGTCCTCCATGCGCTTGCTCCAGAGGTTGCCGGCCACGGCGCCGAGTGCGCCCCCGACCACCGCGCCCGTGGCGGCGTTGCCGCCGGTGGCCTTGCTCAGCACGGCGCCGCCGACCGCGCCGACGGCGGCGCCGGTGGCGGTGCCTTTCTGGCGCTCGGACACCTGCGGTGTCTCGGCGCAGCCGGCGGCGAGCGCCGCGACGGCAGAAACCGCCAGGATGGCGGGACGCATCTTCGATCTGATATCCATCGCATTTCTCCTGTTTGCCCTGGCGCAACGCGCCTGCCCCAGTCTTGCGGCCTCCTGCGGGGCCGTCTGTCGGGCAAGCGCAGCGCCGCTCGTCAGCCAAAGCTGACACTTCCAGGCTTGCGGCGGGGGCAAGGCACTCTTCTTGCCATGACGGCCACGAGACCGCTCGTGCGAGGGTGCCCCGACGGCGCGGTTTGTGGTCGAATGAGGGATTGTCCGAGCACGGCGATGAGCGATTCTTCTCCCGAACACGGCTGGCTGAGCGGGTTCACCCGCCTGGTGCGGCGCTTCGGCATGGCCCGGGTGAACGCCGCGCTGACAGTCGGGGCCTGCGGCGTGACCGGCCTGGGCACGCAAGCGGTCCTGGCCGCGGCCGGCATCGACGAACCCTGGGCAGCCGGGGCGGCGGCCGGTATCGCCACGCTGGCGGTGGCGCCCTGGCTGGGGGCCATGCTGGTGCGCTACGCGATGCTGCTGGACTCCAGCCGCTCGCAGCTCGGCGTGCTCGCCACGCAGGATGAGCTCACGGGCGTGTGCAACCGGCGCCACTTCATGGCGGTGGCCCAGCGCGAAGTGGCGCGCTGCCGCCGCTACGACACCGACAGCGCGGTGCTGCTGATCGACGCCGACCACTTCCGCCGCGTGAACGACACCCACGGCCACCTGGCCGGCGACGCGCTGCTGCGAGAGATGGCGCGCGTCACGTCGCGCGCGCTGCGCCAGCCCGACATGCTTGCGCGCTTCGGCGGCGAGGAGCTGGCGGTGTTCCTGCCGCACACCGATCCGCTCGGCGCGCTCGATGTCGCGGAGCGGGTGCGCGAGCAGGTGGGCTCGCTGCGGCTCGTGTGGCAGGGGCGCAAGGTGGGCACCACGGTGAGCATCGGCGTGGCGGCGCTCGGCTCCGGCCACGCGACGCTCGACGCGCTCATCCGCGACGCCGATGCTGCGCTGCACGAGGCCAAGCAGGCCGGCCGCAACTGCGTGCGCGCCGCGCCCATCCAGCCGCGGCGCAGCGGCGAGACGCGCCCCGTCACGTCCCGCTGATCCCCCGTTCCAGGGGATGAGCGCGCCGCGGTTGCAGCTGCGGACGCCGCTTACAGTTTGCATGAAATGAATGTGCAAGATGCACATCTAGACTGGTCTCATGTCCAAGAGACCGAAATGCTTGAAATAGCGAGTTCGATGCGCGGGCCGGGCCTGAAGGCCGCCGTTGCCGTGCTCGCAGCCGCCCTGATGCCACTGGCCGATCGGGTCGGCTCCTCCGAGGGCGGCACGGTGCCGCATGCCGTCACGCTGGTGCCCGAAGCGCCGCTCACCTTTGCCGAGGGCGCCGACATGATCCCCCTCGACGCCAGAGAACTTGAACAAGAAGGAGGAGGATGATCGCTGCGCCGGCGCCCGGTGGGCGCCGGCGCTCGACCCCACGCGCATTCATGGCAGTCACCGCACCCCTCGAGGAGACTCACCAGGCCGTATCCGATGCGCTGTGGGCCGTGCTGCGCCCTCTGGCGACGCTCGCGATTGCCCGCGGCGTGCCGTGCAGCACGGCCGAGGAGCTGCTGCGGCGCGCCTTCGTCGACGCGGCGCGCGAGGCACAGCCCGAGCCGTCGGCCGCCCGCATCGTGAGCCGCATCAGCACGGCGACCGGCCTGACCCGGCGCCAGGTGACGCAGCTGCTGGAGCACGAGCCGCAGCCCGCCGCGCGCCAGCGCTCGCTGGCCGCCGAGGTCTTCGCGCACTGGACGACCTCCCGCGCGTTCCGCGACCGGCGGGGCGTGCCTCGGGTGCTGCCGCGGCAAGGCGCGGGCCGGACGTTCGAGACGCTGGCGCAGTCCATCACGCGCGACGTGCACCCGCGCAGCCTGCTCGACGAGCTCGTGCGTCTCGGCTTGGCGACGCACGACGCCGAGCACGACACCGTCGCGTTGAACCGGGATACCTTCGTGCCGAGCGGGGACGTGGTTCGCCTGCTGGGCTTTCTCGGCGACAACGTCGGAGATCACCTCAGTGCTGCAGTGCACAACGTGCTCACCGACGGCCCGCGCCACTTCGAGCAGGCCATGTTCGCCCATGAGCTGTCCACGCACTCGGTGGAGGAGGCGCGCTCGACGATCCGGCTGCAATGGCAGGCGCTGATCGACAAGATGGTGCCGATGCTCGAGGAGCTGATCGAGAGCGACCGCGACGCGGGGCGCCCTCAGGACCAGCGCCTTCGCATCGGCCTGTTCAGCTTCAACGAGCCGGTCGCGGCGGCGCCCGCCGCCAAGGCGGGCCCTGCGCGGGCACGCCGGCAGAAAAGGGTTCCGACATGATCGTGACATCGCCGAGCCTGGGCCGCCTGCTGCGCGCGTGGACGCTGGGCGCAGCGCTGGCGTTGCTCGGGGGGTGCGGCGGCGGCGTGGGCACCGGCGGCACCGGCTCGGAGGCCCAGGGGCCCATCACCGGCTTCGGTTCCGTGATCGTGGCGGGCGTGACGTGGGACGACAGCGACGCCACCGTGCTGGACGAGGACGGCCGCGCCGTCAGCCGCACCGGCGACGAGCTGCGCCTGGGCATGACGATCGCGCTCGAGGGCGAGGGCGAGGGCGACCAGGCGACGGCGCGCACCATCCGCATCGACACCACCATCGTCGGGCCGCTCGAAACCGTGAACGTGGCCGGCCGCGTGGTCCAGGTGCTCGGGCAGAGCGTGCGGGTCGACGCCGGCACGAGCTTCGACCCTTCCGCGCCGCGCGGCCTGGTCGACCTCCGCCCGGGCGACGTCGTTGCGGTCTATGGCCTGCCCGAGGCGTCGGGCAACGGGCAGCTCGCCACGCGCATCGAGCCCGCCGCAGCCGGCGCGAAGATGCGCCTGCGGGGCTCGGTGGCCGCGCTCGATACGTCGGCGCGCACGTTCCGCATCGGCTCGCTGCTGCTGGCCTACGGCGGCGCCGTTGCCGTCCCGGCCGGCCTGGCCGACGGACAGGAGGTTCGAATCGTGGTGAAGGCGCCCGGCGGTGGGGTGGGCGGGCCGTGGGAGGTGGTTTCGTTCGGCGCGCAGGACGAAGCGCCCGACGAGGGTGACCGTGCGCAGGTCGAGGGCATCGTCGCGTCGTATGCCAGCAGCGGCCACTTCGTCGTCGACGGCTTGTCCATCGATGCGCGCGTGGCGGAAGTGCAGCCCACCAACGCCGTTCTGGCCAACGGCGTGCGCGTGCAGGTGTCGGGGCGGATGTCGTTCCGGTCGCTCGTGGCGGAGCGCGTCACCGTGCTCGCCAACAGCGACGTGCAGCAGCGCGTCTACAAGCTCAACGGCCGCATCGACACCTTGAACGCGGCCGCCGAGACGTTCGTGCTGCGCAAGACGGTGGTCGACTACTCGAACGCGGATTCATCGACGGCTCGGCGAGCAACCTGTCCGCGGGCGACCGCGTGCGCGTGGAAGGCCCGATGTCGGCCGACGGCGGCCGGCTGCTTGCGACCAAGGTCGAGTTCCGGTGAGGGTTCCCTCGCCTTTCCCGCGCCGCGGGAGAGGGTCGGGGTGAGGGCGCGGCCTCTCGCAAGCCACTGGCCTTGCCATGCCGACGCAGTGCCCACACCCTGGCCCTCTCCCACGAGTGGGAGAGGGGAAGAGTGACGTTCACAGCTTAGCCGTCCGGCGTAGCCCGTCATTTCCAGGTAGCCGCGACCGGCTGGCCTCCCTTCGGCGTCGACAGCTCGCTCAGGCCTTCCCAGTAGGCGGTGCCCGTGCTGGCGCGGCTGTCGAGCTCCTGCGCATCGAGCCGCGCCCGCACCTGCCAGCTTCCCGCTGGGGTGTCGATCCGCCATTCCACCGGATAGTCCGCCGCGGTGGCTGGGCTCGTCCAGCGCCGGCCGGGCGTGAAACGGACGTCGCCGGCGCCGAAGATAACCGTCGCGCCGCCCGCGGCGCGGTAGCTGCCGCCGGCCGAGACGCCATCCGTCGGCGCGGCGCAGCCGGAACGCGATCAGTGCGGCGCCGTCGGCCAGGTTCATGCCGATCCAGTCCCAGCCGACGGCGTCCGGCGACATCACGGTCTCGCTCCACTCGTGGTCGAGCCAGGCCACGCCCTGCACCTCGGTGTCGCCGCCGGCGCGCCACAGCCGGCCGCGCACCGCGAGCTGCGGCTGGCTGTAGTAGTGGCTGGCCTGGGACGGGTCGGGCCCCTTGCGGCTGTAGCCGGCGTGGCCCTGCAGCAGCAGCGGCTGCGTGGCGGCCAGCGCCAGGTCGAAGCCGAAGCCGGCATTGCGGTCGGCCAGGCGGGCCCGGTAGCGGCTCGCGTCCGCTGCGCCGGCCCGCTCGAAGCGCCAGTCGCCGATGTGGACGCGCGTGTCTTCCTCGGCCGCCGCTGCCAGCGGCGCGGCGGGGTCGCCGTTCCAGCGTGCAATGCGCTGCGCATGCAGCAGGCGGCGCCCACCCAGGTCGGTGAGCGCCGCGTGGGCGAACAGCAATGGCGCGGCGCGAAGCGCGACGGGTCGTTCCGGCGAGCCCCGTGCGAGAGCGGAAGAAGGTGGACTGGAAGCCGAAAACGGCGCCCGCCGGCGTGCGCAGCTCGCCGGTGGCATACCACCACTCCGTGCGGTGCGCCGGGTGCGCGCCGAAGTCGCGTGGCAAGTCGAGCTGGCGCGGGGACACGAGGGGTTGTGCGCGCGCCAGGGCCGGCGGGCCGCGGCGAGCAGCAGGGCGCTGCGGCGCTTGATGTCACCAGTCCTCCTTCACCGCGAGCACGGCGTCCTGCCGTGCCGCCGCGCGCGCGCACAGCGCGGCCGTGACGCTGCCTGCCGCCAGTACCGCGGCGAAGAGGGCCGCGAGGCGGCCCCAGGGCAACAGCAGCTCCATCGTCCAGTGGAAGCTCTGCGGATTGACCACGTGCACCAGCACCACGCTCACCGCCAGCCCGAGCGCCAGCCGAGCGGGCGCCGGCGGCGGTCGACGCGGCGCCTTCGCCGCTCACCACGCCCACGACCTGCGCGCGCGTGAGGCCCAGGTGCACGCGCCGGCCGACTCCCGCCGCCGCGCCAGCACCTGCGCCGAGAAGCTGGCCGCGATGCGAACAGGCCGATGCCGATGGCCAGCACCTGGAGGTAGTACGTGACCGCGAAGCTGCGGTCGAAGATGGCCAGCGACAGGCTGCGGATCTGCTGCACGCTGGCGAACTCGAGCTGCGCGGGCTGCGCGGACGATGCGCGCAGTGCCGCCTGCACGGCTAGCTCGTCGGTGCCGTCGGCCAGCCACAGCGCGAGGTCGTTGACGCGAGTGTCGCCCGTGAGCCGCCGGTAGGCGGCGTCATCGATCGCCACCGCGCCGAACTGGCGCGGTAGTCGCGCCACACCGCGCACCCGCACGGCGCCGAGCCCTGGCAGCTCCAGGCGGCTGCCGGCCGCGCGCCGTAGAGAGCGACCATGGCCTCGCTCACGAACACGTCCACGCCGTCACCCGGTGGCAGGGGCGGATTGAGCAGCGGCAGCGACTTCGCCGGGTCGGCGATCGGGCGCGCGATCAGCACCACCGGCGGGCGCGCCGGGTCGAGCTGCAGCGGCCGGGCGCGCAGCGCCTCGACCCGCGCGACGCCGGCCACGCTCCGCGCCGACTCGACGAACTCGCTCGGCAGGAACGCGCCGTCGCTGCTCGCCGTCGTGGTGGCCGTGCGCACGTACAGGTCGGCCGGCAGCACGGTGTCGAGCCAGCGCGCCACACCTTCGCGAAAGCTCGCCACCATGACGGTGAGCGCCACCGCAAGGCTCAGGCTCGCCACCACGCCGGCCACCGCCACGGTGGCGCGTCGCGCTCGTGGCGGGCGCGCTCCACGGCCAGCAGCGCCAGCGCCGAGCGCGCGGGCCGCAGGCGCGACAGCAGGCCCTGCACCACCGCGGGCACGGTGGCGATGCCGCCCAGCAGCAGGGCGGCCACCGAGGCGTAGGCCGCCAGCGGCAAGCCGAACACCGGCGGCGCAACGCCAGGCCCGCGCCGGCCGCGAGCAGGGCGGGCCCGAGCCAGGCCGCGTTGCCCGGGCGTGGCCGCCCAGGCCCTTGAGCGCCTGCGCCGGGGCGAGCGCGGCGGCGTCGCGCGCCGGCAGCCAGGCGCCGGCAGCGGCGGCCAGCGCCGAGCAAGCCGAACACCGCCGCCCCGGCGAGGAAAAGCGCATTCGGGCGCGACGCGGGCAAGTAGCCGCCCCCAGGTCGCCGCCGAGCCAGCGCAGCGCCAGGGCCGCCAGGCCGGTGCCGAGCGCCAGGCCGATCGCGCTGCCTGCGGCGCCCACGATGAGCGCCTCGGCAAGCACAAGATCGCGCCGCTCTCGCGCCGAAAGCCCGAGCACGCCGAGCAGGGCGAAGCCCGGGGTGCGCTGTGCCACCGACAGCGCGAGCACCGAGAACACGAGGAAGGCGCCGACGAACAGCGCCACGAGGGCCAGCACGGTGAGGTTCACGCGGTAGGCGCGCGAGAGAGGGCGGACACGCGCTGCGTCGCCGCGTCCGCGGGCACCGGCTGCACGTCCGGGGGCAACGCGAGCCGCGCCTGCATTGCCTGCGGCGTGACACCGGGATCGAGGCGAAGGTCGATGCGGGAAAGCTTGCGCGCGCGCCCGAAGTGCGCCTGGGCCGCGGCCACGTCCAGCACCGCCAGCGGCGCCCCGCCGGCGTCGACCGTGCCGGCGATGCGCAGCGCAACGACGGTGTCGCCGTGCTGCACGCGCAGCGTGTCGCCGGGCGCCAGGCCCAGGCGCTGCAGGGCCGCGGGTTCACGAACGCGAGCGACGGATCGAGCACAGCCATCGGCTCCGCGAACGAAGCGGCCGGGCGGGGAAGCAGCGCGGGGGCCAGCGGGGCCACGGTGAGCGCGTCGACGCCGAGGAGCCGCAGCGGCACGCGCTCGTTGCGCGCGCTCCACGCCGCGCTGTCCACCTCCACCACCGGCGTGGCGGCCGCCACGCCCTCGGCTAAGGCCGCGCGCGCGTACAGCGCGTCGTCGAACCCTTCCGCCGTGCGCTGCGCAGGCTGAGGTCGGGCTCGCCGTTGGCGGCGCGCACGGCGGCCGAAACTCCGCCAGCGCCGAGCCGTTGATGAGGTGGACCGAGAACGCCAGCGAGACACCGAGGGCGACGGCGACGAGTGCGACGGCATGGCGCCAGGGGTGCTGGCGCCACTCGGGCCAGCTCGTGTGGCGCAGCAGCGGCCAGAGCGTCATGGCGCTTCCCCTCTCCACCGGAACCGGGGGAGAGGGCCGGGCTGAGGGCGCGCCCGGGCGACACGATGCCGGTGGCAGTGAGCCGGACCACCCGGTCGGCGCGGGACGCGGCCGCCTCCGAATGCGTGACCAGCACCGCAGCGGCGCCGCGCGCGCGCACCTGCGCCACCAGCAGCTCGAGCACGCGCGCGGCCGTGGCCGGGTCCAGGTTCCCCGTCGGCTCGTCGGCCAGCACGATGCGCGGCCCATGCACGAGCGCGCGCGCGATCGCCACGCGCTGGAGCTGCCCGCCCACAGCGTGCGCGGCATGCGCGCCTGCAGGATTTCAGCCCGACGGCCGTGAGCATCTCGCGCACGCGGTCCGGCGCGGGGCGACCGAGCAGCAGCAGCGGCAGCGCCACGTTGTCGTGCACCGTCAGGTGCGGCAGCACGTGGAAGGCCTGGAAGACGAAGCCGACATTCGCGCGCCGCCAGTGCGCCATGGCGCGCTCGTCGAGCGTGTCGATGCCGGCGCCGTCGAGCGACACGCTGCCGCCGTCGAGCGGGTCGAGGCCCGCGATGCCGTTGAGGAGCGTCGACTTGCCCACGCCTGATTCGCCGAGGATGGCCACCACCTGGCCGGGACCGACATCCAGGTCGACTCCCTCGAACACGGGCGTCGCGCCGTACGACTTGGCAAGGCCGCGCAAGCGCAGCATGTCAGTGGTCCATTGCGCTGCGCGCTTCCCGAGGCGCATGGAACGCTGCCCGTTGGCGGCCCGTTGCGGTCGTTCGGGCTGCGCTCTGAAAGCCCGCATACGGAGATTGGTGCGCCAGATCTGCTTGGGGTGCGCGCGCGTCGAGCCGAGGGAGGCGGTCGGCCCTGCGGGCCGACTGCGCTGCGATCCTCGGTCCGGGGGCGCGCCGTCCACTTGGCCGCGCGCGCTGCGCACGACGCCGGCGAGTCAGATCACGAACCGCGCTGCGCGCGCCGCCCCCGGCCCGCCGCGCCCGCACCCCCCGCTCCCGGAAGCGGCGCAGCGACTGCCACGGTCGTCGCGATGCGCATGCACCGCCCTCACCCCAGCCCTCTCCCGCAAGCGGGAGAGGGCGGCGGGCCTGCCATTGCCGGAGCGTCTCTGCAAAGGTGCGGGCACGCCTGCTTCGAGATGGCGAGAACGACCGCAACGGACCGATGAGCCAAGGTCTCATTTCAGTTCTCCACGGCACTCACATGGCCCAGCCGCGCGCCAGCGCGACCACAGTGTCGATCGCGTGCGGCGAATCACAGGCGACGACGTGCCGGTGCGGCATCGATCGCAGCCAGGTGAGCTGGCGCTTGGCGAGCTGCCGCGTCGCGGCGACGCCCGCTTCGCGCAAGCGCGCCAGGTTCCCCGCGTCGAGCGCCTGCCACGCTTGCCGGTAGCCCACGCAACGCATCGACGGCAGCGCGAGGTGCAGGTCGCCGCGCGCACGCAGCGCGCGTACTTCGTCAAGGAAGCCGGCCGCGAGCATTGCATCGAAGCGCTGCGCGATGCGCTCGTGCAGCCAGGCGCGCGTCACGGGCTCGAGCGCGACGAGGGGCGTGGCAGCGGTGGGCTCGCGCAGCGCCCCGCCGTGGAAGCTGGACAGCGGCCGGCCGGCGGCGCGATGGACTTCCAGTGCGCGCTGGATGCGCTGCGCGTCACCCGGTGGGACGCGCGCCGCCGTGACCGGATCGACGCGCGACAGCTCGGCATGCAGCGCGGGCCACCCCGCTCGGCGGCCTCGGCATCGAGCGCCGCCCGGATCAGCCGGTCCGCCGCGGGCATCGCGTCGATCCCTTCGAGCAGCGCCTTGAAGTACAGCATCGTGCCGCCCACCAGCAGCGGCAGGCGGCCGCGCGCGCGGATGTCGCGCACGAGCGGCTCGGCGTCGGCCACGAACTGGGCGGCGAGTAGCTTTGGGCGGGGTCGAGCACATCGATCAGGTGGTGCGGCACGCGTGCGCGCTCGGCGCGGGTCGGCTTCGCGGTGCCGATGTCCATGCCGCGGTAGACGAGCGCGGAATCCACGCTCACGATCTCCACCGGCATGGGCAGCGCCTGCGCGACGGCCAGCGCGGCGGCGGTCTTGCCGGCGGCTGTGGGGCCGGCAATCCCGATCCACTCCACCGGCACGGTCATGGCGCGTCGCTCATGCCGCGGCGCGCGCCACCGGCACGCCGTGCCGCTGCACGAGCGTCCAAGCGAGGCCGGCCGTCACCGCCGCCCACGTGCCCATGCCGTAGGCCATCGGGCGCGTCGTGCCGTCCATCGCCTGGCCCAGCCACAGGCCGACGCCGAACGCGACGATCGCGAGCATGAAGCCGCCGAGCGCGGATGCGACGCCCGCGTTGTGGGGGAACGGTCCGACCGCCCCGGTCTGCCCGCAGGGCTGGTGGATGCCGTGGCCGAAGGTGAACAGCCATTGCGGCACCAGCACTGCCCACACCGTCTGCACGCCGGCCATCGCGAGCACGACGGCCAGGATGCCGCCGGCGAGCGTGAACATCGCCCCGCGCTTCACCGACCCCGGCAGCCCGTGAGCGAGGAGCCAGCGCCGGCAGACGAAGGTGCCTGCGAGGTACGCCAGGGACCCGGAACCCATCGCGGCGCCATAGGCCGCGGGAGACAGGCCGATCACGTCGATGTAGACGAAGGACCAGGCGGCCAGCATCGTGAAGAGCCCGCCATAGGTGGCGGACACGAGCCCGGTCCACGCGATGAAGGTGGGATGGCGCAGCACCGACCGTGCAGCGGCGGCGAGCGGGCGCCAGCGCGTGGCGTTCGCGTTGCGGCGGGCCAGCGTCTCGGGCACGACGCGCCAGACGAAGAGCCACACCAGCGCGCCGGACACCGCCACGGCCATCATGGTGCTGCGCCATCCGAAGCCGGCAGCCAGCACGCCCCCCAGCAGCGGCCCGCCGATGGCCAGCACGCCGAGCCCCGACAGGCCCTGCGACATCACGTGCGCGCCACGATGCGGCTCGTACAGGTCGCGCACCATGGCCCGCGCGCACACCACCGCGGCGGCGAGCGTGGCGCCTTGCACGGTACGCGCCGCGATGAGCCAGCCGATGCCCGGCGCCACGGTGGCGGCCACGCCGGCGAGCGTGTAGAGCGCGAGGCCGCCCAGCAGCACCGGCCGCCGCCCGAAGCGGTCCGCCACCGGGCCCCAGACCAGCTGGGCGACGCCGAAAGCGAGCATCAGCGCGGACATCGTGAGCTGCACCGCGCTCATCGGCGCCGCCAGGTCGCGCGCGAGCATCGGCAGCGCAGGCAGGTACAAGTCGGTCGTGAGCGGCTGCAGCCCGAGCAGCAGGGCCAGGGCAAGCGCCACCACGGGCGCGGCGAGCGGCTCGCGCGCGCCGGAAAATGCGGACATTCGGCAAGAGTAGCAGTGCAGGCGTGGCCTATGGACGCGACAGCAGGGCGTGCTGTTGTTACCCTTTGCGCGAGGCGCACTCGCGCTTCGTCAACCAATGAGGAGATCCAATCCATGACCCGAACCTCCCCCCGTCGTGGCACACGCTGGGTGGCCGCCGTTCTCGCGGTGGCGCTGAGCCACGCCGGCCTGCTGCAGTCGGTGCAGGCCGCGCCGCTGATCGGCACCGCCGACGTGGCCGCGGCGCAAGACGCGGCCTCTACCGACGGCCGCACACGCCTGCAGTCGATGCTCGAGCGGGCCGACGTCGTCCGGGCGCTCCAGGAGCGCGGTGTCAGCGTGGACCAGGCGCGCGAACGCGTGGCGGCGCTGAGCGATGCCGAAGCGGCGCACGTCGCCGACCAGATCGACCAGGCCCCGGCCGGCGCGTCCGATCCGCTCGGGGTCATCGTCTTCATCTTCGTGCTGCTCCTCATCACCGACATCCTGGGGTTCACGAAGATCTTCCCGTTCACGCGCTCCGTGCGGTGATTCGCCGACGCACGCTGGCCGCACTCGCGCCGGCGTGGCTGGCCGCCTGCGCGGCGCCGCCCCAGACGGCGGCGCTGCGCCAGGCGTCTACAGGGCCGCGGCGGCCCGTCGAGCTCCACGACACGCCGTTCTTCCCCCAGACAGAACTGCACTGCGGCCCCGCGGCACTGGCCACGGTGCTCGCGGCCGCGGGCCGGCCGGCCGACCTTGCAACGCTCGGCGAAGAGATCTTCCTGCCGGGCCGCGGCGGCACGCTGCAGGTGGAGATGCTGGCCGGCGCCCGCCGCCATGCCGTGC
The DNA here is from genome assembly GCA_963839465.1 of uncultured beta proteobacterium. Taxonomy (GTDB): domain Bacteria; phylum Pseudomonadota; class Gammaproteobacteria; order Burkholderiales; family Burkholderiaceae_C; genus CAWIVI01. Next base: position 510,123 of record CAWIVI010000012.1, on the reverse strand, counting down.
TGCCGGTGCGCGTGGCGCCGCGCCTGGAAGCGCTGCTCGACGAGCTCGACGCCGGCACGCCGCTGGTCGTGCTGCAGAACCTCGGGCTGTCGTTCATGCCGCGCTGGCACTACGCCGTGCTGGTGGGCCACGACATCGCGCGCGACGAGCTCGTGCTGCGCTCGGGCACCACGAAGCGGGCCACCGTGGGATTCACGCCGTTCGAGCACACCTGGGCCCGGGGCGGGCACTGGGCCTTCGTCGCGCTGCCGCCCGGGCGCCTGCCGGCCAGTGCCGAGGAGGCGCCGGTGGCCGAGGCCGCGGTGGCTTTCGAGCGCGTGGCGCGGCCGGCCGACGCGGTGCTCGTCTACGAAGCAGCGTCCGCACGATGGCCCGCCAACCTCGTGCTGGCACTGGGGCTCGGCAACACGCGCCACGCGGCCGGCGACCCGGCCGGCGCGGCACAGGCCTTTGCGCACGCCGCACGACAGCACGACAGCGCCGCCGCGTGGAACAACCTTGCACGCGTGCAGTGGGAGCGCGGCGACCGCGCGTCGGCGTTGGATGCCGCGGCGCACGCCGTGCGCCGCGCCGAACAGGCGGAGCCACGCTGGCTCGACGCCGCCCGGGACACCGCCCGGACCGTCGGCGCACGATGAGCTAGAACCGCTCGGTAGGGCCCAGGTAGCGCCACTGCCCCACGGGCAGCTTGCCGAGCACCACGCTGCCGATGCGCACGCGCTTCAGCCCCAGCACCTCGAGGTCGACGGCCTCGCACATGCGCCGGATCTGCCGCTTGCGCCCTTCGCGCAGCACGAAGCGAAGCTGGTCCTCGTTCTGCCAGCTCACCTTGGCCGGCTTCAACTCGCGGTCATCGAGCGACAGGCCATGCTGCAGCCGCCGCATCGCCTCTTCCGGCAGGCGGCCGGCACCGCGATAGCGCACACGTACGAGGTACTCCTTCTCGATCTTCGAGTCCTCGCCGATCAGGTGCTTGGCGATGCGCCCGTCCTGCGTGAGCACGAGCAGCCCGGTGGAGTCGATGTCGAGCCGGCCCGCGGGCGCCAGGCCGCGCGTGTGCCCGACGTGGAACGGCAGCCGCACGGTATCCTCGCGCCAGTGCGTCGCGGCCGTCACGAGCACGACGGCCGGCTGGTAGCCGTCCTCGGCCTGGCCGCTCACGTAGCCGATCGGCTTGTGCAGCAGGATGGTGACGCGCCGCGCCTGCTCGCGCCGCGCCGCCGGGTCGATGTCGATGCGCTGGCCGGGACGCACGCGCTGGCCGAGCACCGCCGGCTGGCCGTCCACGCGCACCCAGCCCGCCTCGATCCAGGCATCGGCCTCGCGGCGCGAGGCAAGGCCCTGGTCGGCCAGCTGCTTCGACAGGCGGATGCCCTCTGCGGGCGGGACGGGCTCGGTGGGCGCCATGCGCCGGATTGCATCACGAACCGGCGAACGCCCCCGCCCGTTCCGGGGGCGGCATCCCCTTCGGCCGCCAGCGTCCGCCTTCGCGCCGGTTGCCGGCCCCCGCCGCTCGCCGCCTAACCTTGTTTGCACGAACGAACGAATGGAGGTGTCATGGTCTTCAACCTCAAGTGGCTGCTGCTGTTCTGCTCCAGCCTCGTCGGCATCGGCATCTGCGGCGCGCTCGGCCTGCTGCACAAGCTGTGGGAGACCGACGCCACGATGATCAGCTTCAGCATCCTCGTGCTCTACCTCATCGTCTCGCCGTTCGTCGGCTGGCTCACCGCGTACGCGCCGGCGCGCCTCGTCGAGACCTACCGTGCGGCCTGCCGCTTCGTGCCGGAGTTCATGACCGGCCTCGGCATGCTCGGCACCGTCATCGGCTTCCTGATGATGCTCGGCCCCACGTTCGGCGGCCTCGACGCCGGCAACGTCAAGGCCATGCAGACGGCGCTCGGCCACATGGCCGGCGGCATGGCCGTCGCGCTCACGACGACGCTCGTGGGCCTGGCCTGCTCGATGGTGCTGCAGCTGCAACTAGTGAACCTCGACCTCGCGAGGGCGTGATGCCGTTCCTGCGCACCGCTTTCCTGGACCTGCTGCTCAACGCGCTGCTGCTGTTCGTCTGCCTGTTCGCGCTCGCATTCATGCAGATGCGGCCGGTGCAGGACGGACGGTCCATCGAGGCCAAGGCCGAGCTCATGCTCGAGATGACCTGGCCCGACGGCAGCCTGGACGACGTGGACCTGTGGGTGCTGCTGCCCGATGGCCAGAAAGTGGGCTTCAACCGCAAGGATCCGGGCGTGGCCACGCTGGACCGCGACGATCGCGGAGCCTACGGCGACACGTTTGGGACGGCACCGAGGCCAGCTGATCCGCGTGAACCGCGAGGTCGTCGCGATCCGCGCACACCTGCCCGGCCGCTACGTGGTCAACGCGCACTACTACGCCCACTTCACCGAGGAGTTCTCCGGCTTCAAGGACGAGTGGGCGCGCAGCCACATTCCCGTGAAGGTCAAGCTCACCAAGCTTAACCGCGCATCACCGAGCTCGGCGCGGCCGAGGAAACGCTGTTCGCCGTCGGCCAGCAGGCCACGGTGTTCGACTTCGAGGTCGATGCCGCCGGCGCCGTGAGCAAGATCAACGCCGATGCCGACCTTCCCTTCGTCGAGGTGACCAAATGAGCGCTGGCATATCGAGCTTCTCTGGCCGGTGGTCGTCGGGCTGCTCGCGTTCGTGGGCTTCGCGCTGTATGTATTCGTCCACACCGATCGCTTCTACCGCCTCAAGCTCCTGCTGATTCCGGCGCTGCTCGCGATGTCCGCGTTCTCGTTCACGTGGTTCGGACAGCAGCTTGGCTACGCCTATCCGGCCGGGCTGCCGCGCAGCTTCGAGTACGTGGCGCATCGCCTGATCCTGGTCGAGAACCAGAAGACGTGCTGACATCCTCGTGGTGAGCCGCCAGCCGCTGGAGCGCGACTCGCGGCTGCACCGCCTGCCGTGGTCCGAGAAGCTCGAGGACGCGCTGAAGAAGGCGCACCAGATGCAAAAAGGCGGCGGGCGCGTCGAGATGGGCCGCGGCGACGGCGACGACTACCCGCAATGGGTGCCGCGCCGCGTGCTGCCCCAGGACGACGCGCCGAAGGATCCGCTGCCGCGCGAAGGCGACATGCTCGCGCCGCATGGGCCGTCGATCTGAAGCCTCGGCGGGGAGTGCGGCGATGAAGCACCGGCCGGCCGGCCCGCTGCTGGAAACCCTCCTGCTGCCCGACGGGGCGTCCTGGATGTACTTCCGGCGCCGCCTCGACGGCGGCATTCCGTTCAAGTGGCACTATCACGTGGAGTACGAGGTCACGCTCACCGTGAACAGCACGGGCCTGCGGTACGTGGGCGACACCATCGAGCCCTACGGCGACGGTGACCTGGTGCTGCTGGGCTCGAACCTGCCCCACACCTGGATGTCGCAGGACCGGGTGAGCACGTCCGACCCGCACGTCGTCCACGTGTTCTGGATCCGCCCCGACTGGATCCACGCGCTCGCGCAGACCGTGGAGGAGCTGCGGCCGGTCCAGGGCCTGCTGGCGAATGCCAGCCGCGGGCTGGTCTTCTCGGCGGCCACCGCGCGCGCCGTGCGCGCGCTCGTGGGCGACATGCACACGATCGCCGCCCCGTCGGCGCGGCTCCTGCGCTTCATCGAGCTCCTGACGCTGCTGGCGCAGGATCGACACACCCGGCCGCTGTGCGCCTGCCGCGCGGACGCCCCCGCGCCGCAGGGCGGCGACCGGCATCGGCTCGACCGCACGCTGGAGCACATCCACCGGCACTACACCGGCGAGATCGCCTTGCCGCAACTCGCCTCGCTCGCCGCGCTGAGCATGTCGGGGCTGCATCGGCTCTTCAAGCGGCACACGCGGATGACGGTGGGCGAGTACGTGGCGCAGCTGCGCATCGGCAAGGCGTGCTCGCTGCTGGTTCCACGAACCGGCCCATCGCGCTCATCGCGGGCGACGTCGGGTACGCAAACGCGTCGCAGTTCAACCGCCGCTTCCTCGCGATCAAGAAGCTCACGCCGCGCGAGTTCCGCCGCTGCTTCCGGGGCCCGCGCGCTTCTGAAGGCCCGCAGCGCCGCATTTGTCACGGCGCGCCGCTCACGGCGAAAGGTTTGTTGAGGATCGGCCCTCGCCCCCGCGGCTGCAATGCATTTCTCATCTTCGAAAGTGCACAGCCGATGAAATCCCTCCCCATCGCGTCCGCCATCGCCACCCTGGTCCTGGCCACGACCTGCCAGGCGGACGACGGACCCTCCACCGTCTCGTTCAACGCCTCGGCGACAACCGACTATCGCTACCGCGGCATCTCCCAGAGCCGCCTGGAGCCGGCGCTGCAGGGCGGCGTCGACCTGTCGACGGCCGCCGGGCTGTACGCGGGCGCGTGGGCCTCGACCATCCGATGGATCCGGGATGCCGGCGGCGACGCCTCGATCGAGCTGGATCTCTACGGCGGCTACAAGGCCTCGCTGCCTCATGGCATCACGTTGGACGTGGGCCTGTTGCACTACCGCTATCCGTCGCACCGCCTCGGGGTCACTCCCGGACACGACCGAGGCCTACGCCGGTGCCAGCCTGGGCGTGCTGAGCCTGAAGTATTCGCATGCAGTGACGAACCTGTTCGGCTTTGCGGACAGCCGCCACAGCGGCTATGTCGATCTCGGCCTCGCGCTGGACCTGGGCGGCGGCTGGACGCTGAGCCCTCGCGTCGGCCATCAGACGGTGGCGGGCAACGACTTGTACTCGTACTCCGATGTTGCCGTCGGTGCCTCCAAGGCGCTGCACGGGTCGACCTTGAACGCAACGCTGGTCTACGCCGATACCGAGCGACTCGGAGGCACGAGCGTCTATGTCTCGCCGGGCGGCGAGGACCTCGGCGGCGCGGCGCTGACCCTCGGCGCCAGGTTCGCGTTCTGACGGTCGGGACGTTGAGCATGTTTGAGAAAGTCGGCGCCTGGTTCGTGCATTCGTCGAGCGCCACCGCAGGCACCGATCCCTACATTGAGTCCGAGCCGGAGCAACGACGCGCCGGCAGCGGTTGCTGAAGCGAGGTCCCCAATGCAAGAAGCCTTCAACGGCGCCAACACGGCCTGGATGCTGCTCTCTACCGTGCTGGTCATGCTCATGACGATGCCGGGCATCATCCTGTTCTACAGCGGCATGCTCCGCGCGAAGAACGCGCTGTCGATCGCCGCGCACATCATCGCCGGCGGCGCCGTGATCACGATCCTGTGGGCGGCCGTGGGCTACTCCATCGCATTCACCGACGGCGACGGCTGGTTCGGCGGCATGGGCCGGGCCTTCGCCGAGGGGCTGGTCGGCAAGAAGGCCTCGGCGCATCCTGCGGCGCCGACCATCCCCGAGTCGGTGTTCTTCCTGTTCCAGCTCGCCTTCGCCGTGATCTCGTTCGCGATCGTGCTCGGCGCCACGGCAGAGCGGCTGCGGCTGGTGGTCGCGGCGGTGTTCGCCGCGCTGTGGTCCGTGTTCGTCTACGCGCCGATCGCGCACTGGGTGTGGCACCCCACCGGCTGGCTGGCGAAGATGGGCCACATGGACTTCGCCGGCGGCACCGTGGTGCACATCGCCGCCGGTGCCACGGGGCTGGCCGCCGCGATGGTCGTGGGCCCGCGCAGCGGCTTCGGCAAGCAGCCGATGGCGCCGCACAACCTGCTGATCACAGTGCTCGGGGCCGGCCTGCTGTGGGCCGGCTGGTTCGGGTTCAACGCGGGCTCGCGTTTCGAGGCGAGCCCGCGCGCCGCCGGCGCGCTCCTGGCCACGCAGCTGGCGGCCTGCACCGGCGCGGTGGCGTGGGGCGGCTGCGAGTACCTGCGGCGCGGCCAGTGGAGCGTCCTGGGGATGATGACGGGCGCCATCGCGGGGCTCATCGCGGTCACCCCGGCGTCCGGATTCGTCGGGCCGGACGGCGCGCTCTACATCGGCGCCATCTCGGGCGTCTGCTCTTCGCGGCCGTGGCGTGGTTCAAGTCGACCACCGGCGTCGACGACTCGCTCGATGTGTTCGCGCTCCATGGCGTCGGCGGGCTGGTGGGCACGGTGCTCACGCCCGTCTTCGCCCTCGGGTCCATCGCGCCCGTGACCGCCACGGTGTGGGTCAACACGGTGGGGGCGCTGGCGGTGATGGCATACGCGGGGGTGGCCACCTGGGTCATGCTCGTGATCCTGTCGATGTTCATGCGCCTGCGCGTCGACGGCACCGAGGAGAAGGTGGGCCTGGACATCGCGCAGCACGGCGAGATGCTCACGCCGCCGAAGTCGAGCGCGGCATGAGCACCCGCGAGGCTCTGCAGGGACCGACATGAGCGCCGACTCGCAGCTGATGACCTGGCTCGTGCGCATGGTGGTGCCTATGCGCCGCGAGTACGGGCTGACGCTCGACCTGCAGCAGTTTGTCCAAGACCGCGGCTACGCGAGCAGATCCTCGGCAAGGCGCGCGCGAGCGCCGACCCCCGCCTGCGGGACTACGCCGGACGCGTGGAGGCCCATCTCTACGGGCCCCGCATGACCGGGGAGGGCGCCGACGCGGCGGAGGCAGCCGCACCGGCAGCACCGGCGCCGCGCGCCGCAAGCCCCACCTCCGGTGCCGACGAGCAGGAGCTGCGCGCGCGGATGATGAAGAAGTACACGACCGGGCTGCGCTGATCCCGCCCGGCCGCCTCGATCCCCCCCGATCGGGGGAAATCGCCTATATCAGGAATGGCGGTTGCCCGGAAGATGCAGACTGGCCGGGAGCGCCCACAATAATCGATGAAGGATCCCTATGTGCCGCTGTGGAACATCGAACGCGGGTTCTGGAGCGGTGACGCGGCCTTCTACCAGGCCAACCTGACCGAAGACGCGCTGATCGCCTTCGCGCCCCCGGTCGGCCTGCTGCCGAAGGCGCGGGCCGTCGAGTCGGTCGGCGATCTTCCCCGGTGGGAAGCGGTGGAGCTGGAAGACTGCCGCGCCATCTTCGTCTCCGACTGCGTCGTGCTCCTGGCCTACCGCGCCTGCGGCCTGGGCTGCTGCGACCGCGAGCCGCATGCCTCGCGCGTCGTCAGCAGCTGCGTGAAGCGTCGCGGGCGCTGGATGCTGGTCTTCCAGCAGCACACGCCCGAGGGCGCTGCCGGCGAGGCTGAAGCCGCCGCGATGGGCGCGCCTAATAGCTAACGGCCCCGCAGGAACAGCGCATCCAGTTCCCGCACCGTGAGCTGCCGCCAGGTGGGCCGGCCGTGATTGCACTGGTCGGAGCGCTCGGTTGTTCCATCTGGCGCAGCAGGGCGTTCATCTCGTCCAGCGTCAGCTTGCGGTTGGCGCGCACGGCGCCGTGGCAGGCCATGGTGCCCAGCAGCTCGTTCCGCGCGCGCTGGACCACGCTGCTGGCGTCGTGCTGGGCCAGTTCGGCCAGCACGCTGCGCGCCAGTTCCACCGCGTCGCCGTGGGCCAGGGTGGCCGGGCGGCGCGCACGGCCAGCGTCTTGGGCGAGAGGGGCGCGATGTCCAGGCCCAGCTCGCGCAGCGCCTCGGCTGGGCTTCGGCGGTGGCGATCTCCGCGGCGTCGCGGCGAAGGTCGCGGGGATCAGCAACGGCTGGCTCCAGGGCTGCCGCGCCGTCGCCCGCTTGAGCCGCTCGTAGACGATGCGCTCGTGCGCGGCATGCATGTCGACGATCACCAGGCCCTGCGCGTTCTCGGCCAGGATGTAGATGCCGCAGCTGGGCGATCGCGCGGCCCAGCGGCCAGGCGTTCGTCGCGCGCGGGGGCGGGCTGCGAAGCCTCGAGCTCGGACGCACGAAGTGACCCGCCGCGCCCTCCGGCAGCGCAGCGCGCCACGCCGGCGGCAGCGGCTCGCGCGCTGCGAGCGGCGCTGCGGGTGCGAACGACAGGCCGGGCTGCCATGCCGGCAGCGCCATGCGTGCCGGCAGGGCCTCGGCGGCCGGTGCAGCCTCCAGGCCCGCGGCGGCGGCGGCCGCACGGGGAGCGCCAGCGCATTCTCCACCGCATGCCGCACCGCCTGGTGCACCTCGCGGCTTCGCGAAAGCGCACCTCGATCTTGGTCGGGTGCACGTTGACGTCCACCCGCGCCGGGTCGATCTCGATGTACAGCGCATACACCGGCTGGCGCTGGCCGTGCAGCACGTCTTCGTAGGCGCTGCGCGCAGCGCTGCGCGAGCACCTTGTCGCGCACGAAGCGGCCGTTGACGTAGGCGAACTGCTGGTCGGCGCGCGAGCGCGCGGCGTCGGGAATGCCGGCCGCCCGCGATGCCCAGCGGGCCGCGCGCGGCGTCCAGCACGCGCGTGGCTCCGCGAATTCGTCGCCCAGCACGTCGGCCAGGCGCTGGTCGCGGCTGGCCGCGCGCCACTGCTCGACCAGCTTGCCCTCGTGCCAGATCGCGAAGCCACGTCCGGCCGGCCAGCGCGTGGCGGCGCACCGCCTCGATGCATGCGCCAGTTCGGTCGCGTCGGTCTTCAGGAATTTGCGGCGCGCCGGCGTGCTGAAGAACAGCTCCTTCACCTCGACCGTGGTGCCGGTGGCGCGCGCGGCCGGCCGCAGCTCGCCGGTGCGCCCGTCCAGCAGGAAGGCGTGGGCGGCTCGGCCGTGCGGCACGAGATCGACAGCTCCGCCACCGAGGCGATGGCCGCCAGCGCCTCGCCGCGAAACCCCATGGTCCCCACGGCTTCCAGGTCGGCCAGGGAAGCGATCTTGCTGGTGGCGTGGCGGCGCAGCGCCAGCGGCAGTTCGTCGGCGGGATGCCGGCGCCGTCGTCCTCCACCGCGATCAGGCGCACGCCGCCGGCCGCAGCCGCACGGTGACCTGGGTGGCGCCGGCGTCCAGCGCGTTGTCGACCAGTTCGCGCACCACCGACGCGGGCCGCTCCACCACCTCGCCGGCGGCGATCTGGCTGATCAGCTCGTCGGGCAGCTCGCGGATCGGCCGGCGCGCGGCAGGCTGGGGCAGGGCGTTCATCGGCAAACATTGTAGGGACAGCGATATCAGTGGCGCCCCGATGGAACTCTCGCCTTCCTGGTCGACTTCATCCTGCACGTCGACGTACACCTGGAAACCTTCGTGCGAATCTACGGCGCCTGGGTCTATGCGCTGCTGTTCCCGATCATCTTCGTCGAGACCGGCGTGGTGGTCATGCCCTTCCTGCCCGGCGACTCGCTGCTGTTCGTCGTGGGCGCCATGTGCGGCGCGGGGCTGATGAGCCTTCCGCTGTCGGTCGGGCTGCTGTTTGCCGCCGCGGTGCTGGGCAACCAGAGCAACTACGCGATCGGCCGCTTCATAGGCCCGAGGTCTTCCAGTGGGAGGATTCGCGCTTTTTCAACAAGAAGGCGTTCGACCAGGCCCATGCCTTCTACGAAAAGTACGGCGGCATCACCATCGTCCTGCGCGCTTCATGCCCTTCCTGCGTACCTTCGCGCCCTTCGTGGCGGGCGTGGCGCAGATGACCCGCCGCAAGTTCACCTTCTACGACGTCACCGGCGGCGCGCTGTGGGTGGGCGGCATCACGCTGGCGGGCTACTTCTTCGGCAGCGTCCCGTGGGTCAAGGCCAACCTGGAGAAGATCATCTGGGCGATGATCCTGATCCCGGGCGCGATCGTGCTCTGGGGCGCCTGGAAGGGCAGGCGCACGCCGGGTGCGACGCACCGATAGCACGTCCAGAGCTGCCGCTGCCGCGCCAGCGGCGGGTTCTTCGCGAAGTAGCGCCGAATGCCGGTGGCCAGCGCGTCGACGAGCTCGGCGCGGTAGTCGGGGTCGGCCAGCTTGCGCTCCTCGTCCGGGTTGGAGATGAACGCCGTCTCGACCAGGATCGACGGGATGTCGGGCGCCTTCAGCACCGCGAACCCGGCCTGCTCCACCCGCGGCTTGTGCAGCTGGCCCACCTTGCCGATGCGCCGCAGCACCTCGCCGCCCACGCGCAGGCTGTCCTTGATCTGCGCGGTGGTGCTCATGTCGAGCAGCGCGGGCATCACGTGCGAGTCGCGCGACTTGAAGTTCACGCCGCCGACGATGTCGGCCGCGTTCTCCTTCTGCGCGATCCAGCGCGCGGCCGCGCTGGTGGCGCCGCGGTCGGACAGCGCGAACACGGAGGCGCCGCGCGCGCGCGGCGTGATGAACGCATCGGCGTGGATCGACATGAACAGGTCGGCCTGCACCCGCCGCGCCTTGCGCACGCGCTCGTGCAGCGGCACGAAGAAGTCGGCGTCGCGCGTGAGCATGGCGCGCATGTTGGGCCGGGCATCGAGCCGGTCGCGCAGCGCCAGCGCGACCGCCAGCACCACGTCTTCTCCTTCAGGCCGCGCGGGCCGACGGCGCCGGGGTCCTCGCCGCCGTGGCCCGGGTCGAGCGCGACGACGATGAGCCGGTCGATGCGGCGCTGCAGCGCGAGGGACGGCGGGGAGCGCGGCGCACGGCGGCTGGGCGGGCGGCGCGGGCGGCTTGCCCGCCCCGATGTGGCCGATGAACTCGCCCAGCGCGTCCTGCACCGCCTTGGCGGCGCGCGCTCGGCCTTTCCTTTTCGCGGATCAGCGCGAGCAGCGGGTCGCGCTCCTGGTGGGATAGAGGTCGAACACCAGCCGGTGCTGGTAGGCGGCCACCGGCTCGAGCGTGAACACCTGCGGCGCCATCGCCTGCTTCAAGTCGACCACCAGGCGCACCACGCGCGGCTTGTTCTGGCCGACGCGCACGCCGGCGATGTACGGGTCGTCGGCGCGAACCTTGCCGACGATCTCGCGCAGCTGCGGGCTCAGCTCCAGGCCGTCGATGTCGATCACCAGTCGCGTCGGGCCGTCGGCGACGGAGTGTGGGCCGTGAGCTGCCGTCCGACTCGATCGTCACGCGCGTGTAGTCGGCGACGGCCAGACCCGCACCGCGACGATGCTCGCGCCCCAGGCCAGCTCGCCGTGCCGAGCAGCAGCGCCAGGCTGCCCAGGCGGCGGAGGGCGGCGCGGCGCTTCACGGGAGCAGCTCCGCGCCGTGGGCGTGAAGGCGTGCACCGTACGCCCCGCGCGTCGTTGTCCAGCAGCTCCAGCGCGATGCGAGGTCGGGCACCGGCAGCACGCCGGGGCGTTCGCGGCCACTCGGCCAGCTTCAGGCCCGGTGCGCCGAACACGTCGCGAAAGCCCGCGTCGTCCCACTCGCGCGGGTCGTTGAAGCGGTAGAATCGAGGTGCGACACGGCCGGCCGTCCACTTCATACGGCTCCAGCACCGCATAGGTGGGGCTCTTGATGCGCCCCCGACGCCGAGCGCGCGCAGCAGGTGGCGCACGAAGGTGGTCTTGCCCGCGCCCAGCGGCCCTTCCAGCTCCACCGTGGCATCGCGCAGCGCCGGCCGCGCGGCGAGGCGGGCGGCGTCGGCGGCGCAATCGCCCTCGCCGCGCCATACGGTGGAGCGGCTTTCTAGAATCGGGCGATGGATGTCGGTGGTGCGATGCAAGTCCATGGCGAGGTGGATGGTCGAGCGCTGCTCGATCGGCTGCGTGCCTGGGCGCACGAACTGGGATTTTCCCAGATCGGGGTCAGTGACGTGGATCTCGCGCATGCCGAGCCGGGGCTTCAGTCGTGGTTGCACAACGGTTGGCACGGCTCGATGGACTACATGGCCCGCCACGGCCTGCGCCGCGCGCGCCCGGCAGAGCTGGTTCCCGGCACGCTGCGAGTGATTTCCGCGCGCATGGACTACCTGCCGCGCGATGCGCCGCCAGGCTGGCAGCCGATCGAGTGGCGGCGTCTCGGCGACGCGCATCGCGCCACCGTCTCGCTCTACGCCCGCGGCCGCGACTATCACAAGGTGCTGCGAGCGCGGCTGCAGCAACTGGCGGACCGGCTCGCAGACGCCGTCGGTCCGTTCGGCCACCGGGTGTTCACCGATTCGGCGCCGGTGCTGGAGGTGGAGCTCGCGAGCCGCAGCGGCATCGGCTGGCGCGGCAAGCACACGCTGGCGCTGGCGCGCGACGCCGGCTCGATGTTCTTCATCGGCGAGGTCTTCGTGGACCTGCCACTGCCTGTCACGGCGCCAACGGAGCGCACTGCGGCAGCTGCAGCGCCTGCCTGGACGTCTGCCCCACGCGCGCCATCGTCGCGCCGGGGCGGCTCGATGCGCGGCGTTGCATCTCCTACCTCACGATCGAGCACGACGGCCCCATTCCCCTCGAGCTGCGCCCGATGATCGGCAACCGCATCTACGGCTGCGACGACTGCCAGCTCGTGTGCCCGTGGAACAAGTACGCGCAGCGCAGCGTGCTGCCCGATTTCGACGTCCGCAGCGCGCTCGACGACCCCACGCTGCTCGAGCTCTGGGCCTGGACCGAGCCGCAGTTCCTCGCGCTCACCGAAGGCAGCCCTATCCGCCGCATCGGCCATGAGCGATGGCAGCGCAACCTCGCCGTGGCCCTCGGCAACGCGCTGCGCGCGACCGGCGACGGTGCCATCGCACGGGCCCTGCGCGCGCCCGCGACGCCGCCACGCCGCTGGTGCGCGAGCACATCGACTGGGCGCTCGCCTAGGAGCGCGCTTCACTCCCTCTCCCGCCCGCGGGAGAGGGCCGGGGTGAGGGCGCGACGGCGGCACCGTGGCGTTGTGGCCAAGCGCACGCTCCCATGCCGCGGGGAACCGCCCGCCCGAGTCTTCAGCGCGGCGACATCGCGAAGAAGAGCGCGAGCGTGACCGGCAGCCCCCCATCGCGAGCATCGTCGACACCGTGACCAGCCCGGCGACGAAGCCGGCATGGCCGCCCAGGCGCACCGCCAGCACGTAGGCGCTCGACGCCGTCGGCATCGCGGCGAAGAGCACGAGCATCAGGCGCTGCACCGGCGAGAGCGGCGCCCAATGCTGGATCGCGAGCGCCGCGGCGGGCAGCACCAGATGGCGGATCGACAACAGCGCCACGGCCAGGCGCGGCGCCTCGCGCAAGGCGCCGAACCGCAGCCCTGCGCCCACCGCCATCAGCCCGAGCGGCAACGCGGCAACGCCGATGCGGTGCAGCGTGGTGGCGACCGCTTCCGGGAACTGCACGCCCAGGGCGTTGCCCGCCAGGCCGGAGAGCGTGCCGATGATCAGCGGATTGCGCACGAGCTCGCGCAGGTATCCATGGCCGCCGTGGCGCGCCAGCGGCCAGACGGCCGCCACGTTGCACACCGGCACCGCCAGCGCCACCAGCAGCGCCATCGTGGCCACGCCGCTCGCGCCGGCGAGCCGCTCCGACAGCGCGAGAGCGACGTACGAGTTGAAGCGGAAGGCCACCTGCGCGCCGGCGGCATGCGCACGCGCATCGACGCCCGGCACCCGACCGAGCGCGAAGGCCAGCACGATGCCGATGCCGAGCACGGCCACGCCCGCCGCCCCGAAGCCGGCCAGCGACGCGAGGAGAGCGGGCTGCGCACGATGGAGCTGAACAGCAGCACCGGGAACAGCACGTAGTAAACGAGCCGCTCCGCGCCGTCCCACACCGGCCGGTCGAGCGGCGTATAACGGCAGATCACGAAGCCGCAGGCGATGAGCAGGAAGTCCGGCAGCAGCAGCAAGGCATGATCCATCATGGAAGTGTCGGTCATCGCTGCGCGCGGTGGCCGCGTTGACAGGCCTGCGCCCCACCACTTGCCAACCACCATGTCCAAGCCTTTGCTCACGCTCGTCCTGCTCCTCGTCATCGCCGTGTTGCGGCCGGTGCAGTCGCGCACCATCGAGGGCCAGCTCTACGAGGAGCAGGTGCAGCTGGCGGGCAGCACGCTGGTGCTGAACGGCGTGGGCCTGCGCCAGGTCGCCTGGTTCAAGGGGTATGCGGCCGGCCTCTACCTCACGCGCAAGGCCACCACCACCGCACAGGCGTTGAGCACGCCGGGCCCGAAGCGCCTGCAGATCCGCATGCTGGTGGACGTCGATACGATCGAGTTCTCCAAGTCGTTCAACCGCGGCATCCGGCGCAACTCGTCGCCGGCCCAACAGGCTGCGCTCGCCGAGCGCATGCAGGCGTTCGACAAGGTCATTCTCGGCGTGGGCAAGGTCAAGACCAACGATGCCATCGACATCGACCTGCTGCCGGGGCGCGGCGTGGTGTTGTCGGTCAATGGCAAGCCGCGCGGCGAGCCGATCCCCGGCGACGATCTCTACGCCGCCCTGCTGCGCATCTTCCTGGGCGACAAGCCGTCCGACCCGGAGCTGAAGCAGGGCCTGCTCGGCGCCTCCACCGAAGCGGCGCGTCGGCCGGCCCATGGACGCGCGAACGGCCAGCCAAGCCCTGATCGACCGCTTCGTCGACACGCTCTGGATCGAGGACGGGCTGGCGCCCAACACGCTGGCCGCCTACCGGCGCGACCTGGAGCAGTTGGCCGACTGGCTCGGGCGCGACGCCGGCCGCGCGCTCGACGCCTGCCGCGAGAGCGACCTGCTCGGCTACGCCACCGCGCGCCACGCCGGCTCGCGCGCCACCACCGCCAACCGCCGGCTCACGGTGTTCAAGCGCTTCTTCCGCTACGCGCTGCGCGAACACCTGATGCAGGCCGACCCCACGCTGAAGCTGCTGGCGGCCCGCCAGCCGATGCGCGTGCCCAAGACCTTGAGCGAGGCACAGGTCGAGTCGCTGCTGGGCGCGCCCGACGTGGGCACGCCGCTCGGTCTGCGCGACCGCGCGATGCTCGAGCTCATGTACGCGAGCGGCCTGCGGGTGAGCGAGCTGGTGACGCTCAAGAGCATTCACGTGAGCCCGAGCGACGGCGTGCTGCGCGTGACGGGCAAGGGCTCGAAGGAGCGCCTCGTGCCGTTCGGCGAGGAGGCCCACGCCTGGATCGAGCGCTACCTGGCCGAAGCGCGGACCGCGCTGCTCGGCGCGCGGGCCTGCGACGATCTCTTCGTCACCGCGCGCGGCGCGGGCATGACGCGGCAGATGTTCTGGACGCTCGTGAAAAGGCATGCGCGCCAGGCCGGCATTGCCGCGCCCCTCTCGCCGCACACCCTGCGCCATGCGTTCGCCACCCATCTGCTGAACCATGGCGCGGATCTGCGCGCGGTGCAGATGCTGCTGGGCCATGCCGACATCTCGACCACCACGATCTACACGCACGTGGCGCGCGAGCGGCTGCGCCAGCTGCACGCCCAGCACCACCCGCGTGGATGAGCCGAATACCTTCGGCTGCTGCTCAGAAGTTGTGGCGCACGCCTGTCGCGATCGACGAGAAGTCGGAGCCGCTCACGTCGGTGTCGATCTTCGTGTAGAACGCGTAGATCTTGGTGCGCTTGCTGAGGTTGTAGTTGTAGGCCAGGGTGAACTGCTTCTGCCCGGTGTCAGGCACGTCGCCCACGTCACCGGCCACGCCCATGTTCGCGTGCAGCTCCGAGCTGCCCATGACGTACATCGCGGCGAAGCGGACGTTGTCGCGATCCAGGCTGCTGACGCCCAGCGCCGCGCTGCTGCCGGAGTTGCGCTCGTAGTAGCCGCCGACGGTGAGGGCGCCGAACTCGTAGAGCGCACGCACCGCCAGCGACATCAGGTCGTCGAACTCCTCGTAACCCAGCCCGAGGTGCAGGGCCCCGCGATCGTAGTTCGCGGCGATCGAGATCGGGTTGTCGACCTTCGAGTCTTCCTTCAGCCCGTACTGGATCGCGAAGGTGGCGCCGCCGAAGTTGGGCGTCGTGTAGGCCACGGTGCTGTCGAGCTGGCCGAAGACGAGCGCGGTGGGCAGGTACAGCGCATCGGCCGAGGTGCCGCTGTCGTGGTTGTGCAGCGAGACGTACTCGGCGGTGGCGTAGTAGGCCTCGCTCGAGGGCATCTGGCCGAGACGGACGGTGCCGAACGCGCCGCTCAGGCCGACGGTGGCTTCGCGGCCCCAGAACTGGCCCTGCGGAAAGCGGGTGCTCGGGCCGGAGGTCTGGGCGCCGTTGTCGGATTCGAAGCCGTGCTCGAGCACGAAGTGCGCCTTCAGCCCGCCACCGAGTTCTTCGCTGCCTTTGAAGCCGATGCGCGAAGCGTTGTTCACCACCTCGTCGGTCTTCTCGCCGCCGACGTCCCAGCGCTCGACCGTGGTGTTGAGGCGGCCGTAGATGGCGATGCTGCTCTGTGCCATCGCGGCGCCGGCGCCGAAAGCGGCGACGGCAGCGATCAGGATCGTGTGCTTCATCGGATTCCTCGAAACCACCGAGCGAGGCATTTTCATGGCCGACGGCCTGATGCGCTCGGGAGGGCGCGCGCTTGATGCGACGAAGCAACATCAGCCCGCATCGACGGGCAGCGGCGCCGACGCCTTGATCTCCTCGAGGCAGATCATCGAGCGCACGTCGGCCACCCCGGCGGTCTGCATCAGCCGGTCGGTGAGAAACTGGGACAGCGACTTCAAGTCGCGCGCCACCACCTTGAGCAGGTAGTCGTAGTCGCCGCTCACGGTGTAGCACTCGAGGATCTGCGGGAACGAACGGATCGTCGCCTCGATCTCTCGCACGTGGCCGAACGCGTCGGCGTCGATGTTCAGATGCACGTAGGCGACCACGCCGAGCCCCAGATGCTCCGGCGCGGCGAGGGCGCGGTAGCCCCGGATCGCGCCGCGATCCTCCAGCGCGCGCATGCGGCGCAGGCATTGGGGCGCCGAAAGGTGCACACGCCCCGCGAGGTCGACGTTCGAAATCCGTCCGTCGGCCTGCAGCACCTCCAGAATCTTGCGATCGATGGCGTCGAGTGTGGGGTGAGTCACTGCATTCTCCCGGGTCGATGCCATGATTGTTTCATGACAAGGCCTTCAGGCGCATGATTTGGAAAGCTAATTTCGTCCGCCCGAGGCCACAATCTGGGCTGACCACCAGAACATCGCCATGACCGCTCGCCTGCCCAACCACGTCACGCCACCCCGCATCGATCCGCGCGCCCTCGAGCTGCGCTACGGCGCCGACAACTACGCGCCGCTGCCCGTCGTGCTCGTGCGAGGCGAGGGCGTCACGCTGTGGGACGACACCGGCCGCAGCTACCTCGACATGATGAGCGCCTACTCGGCCGTGAACTTCGGCCACGGCCATCCGGAGCTCGTCGCCGCGCTCGCGGCGCAGGCCTCGCGCCTGGCCGTCACGTCGCGCGCCTTCCACAGCGACCGGCTCGGGCCTTTCCTGGAGCGCCTGTGCAGCGCCACCGGCATGGCGCGCGCACTCCCGATGAACTCCGGCGCCGAGGCGGTGGAGACCGCGCTGAAGGCGGCGCGCAAGTGGGGCCACGTGGTGAAGCGCATCCCCGACGGCGGCGCGGAGATCATCGTCGCAAGGGCAACTTCGCCGGCCGCACCACCACCATCGTCGGCTTCTCCACCGAGCCTCAGTACCGCGCCGGATTCGGCCCCTTCGCGCCGGGCTTCGTCACGGTTCCCTACGGCGACGCGCAGGCGCTGGAGGCGGCCATCACGCCACACACGTGCGCCTTCCTCGTCGAGCCGATCCAGGGCGAGGCCGGCATCGTGGTGCCGCCCGCAGGCTACCTTCAGCGCGTGCGCGAGATCTGCACCCGCCACGACGTGCTGATGATCTGCGACGAGATCCAGACCGGCCTCGGCCGCACCGGCGCACTCTCGCGTGCGACCACGAAGGCGTTCGGCCCGACGGCCTGACGCTCGGCAAGGCGCTGGGCGGCGGCCTGCTGCCGGTGAGCGCCTTCCTTGCTCGCGAGGACGTCATGGCGGTGTTCACCCCGGGCGACCACGGCAGCACGTTCGGCGGCAATCCGCTCGCCGCCGCGGTCGGCGAGGCGGCGCTGGCGCTGTTGGAGCGCGAGGGCCTCGCTGAGCGCGCCCGGGTGCTGGGCAAGCACCTGATGACGAGCCTGCGCGCGCTCGATCACCCGGCCATCGTGGAAGTGCGCGGCAAGGGGCTGCTCGTGGGCCTGGAGATCGACCCGGCCTTCGCGAGCGCGCGCGCGGTGTGCGAGGCGCTGATGGAGGAGGGCGTCCTCACGAAAGACACGCACGGCACGGTGGTGCGCCTCGCGCCGCCGCTCGTCGTCACGCGGGCGCAGCTCGACCAGACCGTGCTGGCGATCGACCGCACGCTGGCGCGTCTCGCTCCCTCTCCCAATTGTGGGAGAGGGTTGGGGTGAGGGCGCGGCCTCTCGCCAAATCACCAGCCATGCGATGCCGACGCTGCGTCCTCACCCCCGCCCTCTCCCGCGCTGCGGGGTAGGGCGCCATATCAGAGCGAGGCTTGGCGGCCGGCCTCCAACTGCTGCAGCTCCGCCTCGTCGAAGCCGGCCGCGCGCCGGGCGGCGACGTTGAACGGCCCGCGCAGCCGCGGCGCGCCGTGCTCGGCCGCGAGCGCGGTATAGGCGGTCGCGGGGTCGAGCCCGCGGGCGTCGCAAAGCCAGCGGTACCAGCGGTTGCCGATGGCCACGTGGCCGATCTCGTCGCGCAGGATCACGTCGAGGATTGCCGCGCCGGCCGCGTCGCCCGAGGCGGCGAGCTTCGCGCGGATCGGGGGCGAGGCATCGAGGCCGCGTGCTTCCAGCGTGCGCGGCACGAGTGCAACGCGGGCCAGCACGTCGTGCCGTGTCTTGTGCGCCATCTGCCAAAGGCCGTTGTGCGCCGGGAAGTCGCCATAACGATGGCCGAGCCTCGCCAGGTGGTCGCGCAGCAGCTCGAAGTGCAGCGCCTCCTCGCGCGCCACGCACAGCCAGTCGACATAGAACGCGTCGGGCAGGCCGGCAAAGCGCCAGGTCGCGTCGAGCGCGAGGTCGATCGCGTTCAGCTCGATGTGGGCCAGCGCGTGGATGAGCGCCGCGCGGCCTTCGCGCGTGTTCACGGGGCGCTGCTTCAGCGCCGAAGGCTCCACGAGCAGCGGAGCGTCAGGGCGGCCGGGCAGGGCCGCAGGCTCGGGCAGCTCCAGCGTGCTGCCGGCGAGCTGCATCGACGGACACGGCGCGCGTGCGTGCGGCCTTTGAATCGGGATCGCTCACGAGCAGCAGCTCGAGTGCGTGCTGGCGCAGGGTCGACATCGCGGCGATGTTACGCGCGAGCCTGCCTAGAATGCCTCTTTGCGCCCAGCAGGTGTCCCATGGCCATCTATCGGATCGAGCAGCACGCTCCCGTCGTTCCGGGCTCCGCCTGGATCGCAGAAACCGCCACCGTCATCGGCCGTGTCGAGCTCGGCGAGGAAGCGAGCATCTGGTACGGCGCCACGCTGCGCGGCGACAACGACCGCATCGCGATCGGCGCGCGCAGCAACGTGCAGGAAAGCAGCGTGCTGCACACCGACGCCGGCATCGAGCTCGTGGTGGGCGACGACGTGACGATCGGCCATCAGGTGATGCTCCACGGCTGCACCATCGGAGACGGCACGCTCATCGGCATCCAGGCCATCGTGCTCAACGGTGCGCGCATCGGGCGCCATTGCCTGGTGGGCGCCGGCGCGCTGGTCACCGAAGGCAAGGAGTTCCCGGACGGCTCGCTCATCGTCGGCTCGCCGGCGAAGGTGGCGCGCGTGCTCGATGCCCGCACAGATCGAGCGGCTGATGCAAAGTGCTCGGCATTACGTCGAACAGGCGCGCCGCCACCGCGCGCAATGCGCGCGCATCGACGTTCGCTGACGGCCGCCACCGGGCGCTTCTCCGCGCCGGCCGGCGAGGCAGCCTCGCTCGATCGCTGCCTGCTGCTGGCGGCGCTCCTGCATGTGCTGGTCGTGGTACTGCTCGGCACCGCGCCGGGATCGGCGCCCTGGCGCGGCGGGACGGACCCCGGGCCCTTGCGCGTGACGCTGGCCGAGGCGCCACGCGTCCGCCGGCCGCAACGGTGCCCGCGCCCCCGGGCCCGACCGTGCCCTCGATCCCGCCGCCGCCCAGCCCTGCG
This sequence comes from uncultured beta proteobacterium, assembly GCA_963839465.1. Lineage (GTDB taxonomy): Bacteria > Pseudomonadota > Gammaproteobacteria > Burkholderiales > Burkholderiaceae_C > CAWIVI01. The sequence continues at coordinate 490,333 of CAWIVI010000012.1, read as the reverse complement.
CCGGAGGCGCAGCCTGCACGGCCGTCGCCGCCCGAGCGCCAGCCGCCAACGCGCGGCGACGTACCGGCGCCCACCGACACGCCGGCGACCAACGACACGCCAACGCACACCGACACGCCAGCCGAGCCGCCGCTGGCCGAGCCGGCTCCTGCGCCGTCAGTGCTGTCGATGCCGCCGTCGACCGCAGCCGACGAGCCGGCGCCGTCGGACGCGACGAATGCAGCGCCGCCAGTGGCGGCGGCTGCGTCGGCCCCCGTGGAGCCCGCACCCGCGGCTGCCGAAGCCTCTGACCCGCCGGCCGCGGAGCGCGTGCCCGTCGTCGAGCCGCTCGCGCCCATCGCCCCGCCGACGGCCGCCACCGCGCCCTTGCCGCTGTCGCTGCCGCGATCTCCCGATCTGCCCGCAGCCCGCCCATTGCCGGAGCCGGCCATCGTGCCGCCGCCTGCGCCGGCCGAAGTCCCGCCGGTGCCGGCGCCCGCACCCGATCCGGAGGCGCCGGCACCGCGCCTGGACACGCAGCCATTGCCCCCGCTTGCGCGTCCGGACCCGCTGCCCCCGCTGGCACTGCCCCAGCGCACGGCGCCCGCCGCGGCGCCGCTGCCCGCTCCGGCCAGCCCTTCGTCGCTGCCCGCCGCACCCCCCGCGCAGCCGGCCACATCGCCCGGGGCGGCCGCTGAATCGAGTCGCACCCCCACGTCGCCCAGCCCGGGCGATGGCCCCGCGCCGCAGCCGGGAACGCCCGGCCCGCGCGACGGCGCCGTCGGGCTCGATGGCGCGCCCGTTCCCTCTGCTACGCCGGGATCGCCGGCGCTGAACCTGCAATTGCCGCCCGGCCACGCCCCCGCGCCCGGCCAGGACGGCCGCGGCCTGCTGCCGGTGCTGCCGGCCGTGCCGCCAAAATCGAAGCTCGCCGAGGACATCGAGAAGGCCGGCAAGCGCGACTGCCGCAACGCTTACGGCGGCATGGGCTTGGTGGCCGTGGTGCCGCTGGCGCGCGATGCGGTGAAGGACAATGGCTGCCGATGGTGACGGTGACGATTCCGGGCGGCGCGCTGCACAAGTTCCTGTTCGAAGGCTTGCCGGTGCGCGGCATGCTGGTGCGGCTGACCGACGGCTGGCAGGAACTGCTGAAGCGCCGCGAGGCGGTGGGCCCGTATCCGCCGCCGGTGCGCCGCCTGCTCGGGGAGATGAGCGCGGCTGCCACGCTGATGCAGGCGAACATCAAGTTCAACGGGGCTCTCGTGCTGCAGGTGTTCGGCGACGGCCCGGTCAAGCTCGCCGTGGCCGAGGCGCAGCCGAACCTCGGCTTTCGCGCCACCGCGAAGGTGGTGGGCGACGTGTCGCTCCGATGCCCGGCTGGAAGCGATGCTCAACGTGCACGGCAAGGGCCGCTGCGTCATCACGCTCGACCCGAAGGAGCGCCTGCCCGGGCAGCAGCCCTACCAGGGCATCGTGCCGCTGCACGGCGATCGGCGCGAGCCCTTGCAGGAGCTGTCGGACGTGCTCGAGCACTACATGCTGCAGTCCGAGCAGCTCGATACCCGGCTCGTGCTGGCGGCCGACGACCACGTCGCCGCGGGCCTGCTCATCCAGCGCCTGCCGGTCGAGGGGGAGGGCAACCTCGGCGAGCGCGTCGGCTGGACGAGCCGGCGCCGGGCCGCTCCCAAGCCGGCTCACGCCCCCTCGGTGGGCAGCGAGGGAGCGAAGCGAGCGAGCGTGGGGGCACATGTTTAACCGCATCGCCCATCTTGCGGCCACGCTCACGCGAGACGAACTGCTCACGCTCGATGCAGACACTGTGCTGCGCCGCCTTTTCTGGGAAGAGGACGTGCGCCGGTTCGATGCCCTGCATCCGCGCTTCGCGTGCAACTGCTCGCGCGAGCGCGTGGGCGCGATGCTCAAGGGCCTCGGCCGCGAGGAAGTGGACGGCATCGTGGCCGAGCGCGGCAACGTGGAGATCGGCTGCGACTTCTGCGGCCTGCAGTACCACTTCGATGCGGTGGACGTCGGCGAGCTCTTCACGCCCGATCGCGACCAGCCGCCGTCATCCGCCATCGTGCACTGACCGAGCCGGATCAGAGCGGGGCTTGCCCCGTGAGCAGCATGCGCTGCGCGCACAGGAATGCCGCGGCGTTCCAGCTCTGGCCGGGCATGCCCATCGGCTCGAGCGTCTTCCCGTGAAACCATTCCGTGAAGCGCCAGCCTGCGGCTTCGTTGGCAAGCGCCACGCCGACGAGCTGCTCGCGGGCCTCCTCCTGCATGCCCAGGCTGGCCAGCGCCATCACCCAGAAGCCGCCGATGAACGGCCAGATGCCGCCGTTGTGGTACTGGTGCGGATGGTTCTGCCGGTGGCGGCCCATGTAGGCGCGCCACAGGTCGTGGCCTTCGTCGATCGGCCGCGTGACAGTGCGCACCGGGTACGGGTCGTCCGCATGCGCAGCTCGCAAGGTCTTCACGATCTCGTGCGCCATCGCGTCGCCGGCCAGGCCGCACAGCACCGCAAGCACGTTGCCGAACACGTCGCCCTCGTCGCCCGCGAAGGAGAGGTTCACGAAGCTGAGGTACAGCCCCGGGTTGCGGCGCGAGCGGCGCGCGTAGTGGCGCAGCAGCCGCGCGCGCGCGTACTGCGGCAGGTCGCCGCCGGAAGGGCCGGAACAGGTGGTTGAAGTGATGGTGCGTGGCCTCGGCCTCGGGCAGCGCGTAGAGCCGCTTCACGCGGTACCACAGCGCGTTCGTGTACAGCACGAAGCCCGAGCGCGGCATGATGTCGGCCCAGTCGCTCGCCTCGTTCTGCTGCAGCAGGAAGAATCGCTGGTGCTCCTGCGCGAGGAGCCAGTCGATCGCTTTCTCCACCTGCGGCTGCCAGCGCCCCTGCAGACCCGGCACGGCGCTGTGCCGTCGCACGTGATCCACCGCGATGAGCCACCACAGCGTGGCGTCGATGCACCCCAGGTACCAGAAGTCGGCGTCGGCGCCCATGCGGGTCGACGTACTTCGGGATCTGCCCGTTGCGCGCCTGCTGCTGCACCAGCGCATCGAGGCTTGCCACCGCGCCGCGCTCGAGCGCCTCCACGCCGCTGCCGGCCATCGCGAGCACGCATATCGCGGCATCGCGGCCGAAGATGCGCGTGTAGCGGCGCGCCTCGGCGAGTTCGCCGCGGCGTCGCCGCCAGGATGCCTTGCGGCGTCAGGTTGTGCTCCAGCAGGCGCAGCGACTCGGGCACGGCAGTCTTCGACCAGCGCGCCGGGCGTCGCTCGCGTCGCGCAGCCGGCATCAGCGGGCGGGCGAGACCTGGATGAGGATCTCGTCGGGCTTGACCATGCCGAGCTCGCGCCGCGCCTTTTCCTCGACCATCTCGCAGCCCTTCCTTCAGGTCGACCACCTCGGCGGCGAGCCGGTCATTGGCCTGCGCGCACGCGCTCGTTGGCCTCGCGCTGCGCCGCGAGCTGCGATTCCAGGCCCATCACGTGAGGGACGCCGCCGCCGCCGAACCAGAGCGCGGCCTGAACCAGGACCAGCAGGACGACGAGTCCGACGGTGACGAGCCTCACGGAAGGGGTGAAGTTCAGCGCAGGTTGTAGAAGGCGGAGCGGCCGGGGTAGGTGGCCACGTCGCCGAGGTCTTCCTCGATGCGCAGCAGCTGGTTGTACTTGGCCATGCGGTCGCTGCGCGCGACAGCGAGCCGGTCTTGATCTGGCCGGCGTTGGTGCCCACGGCGATGTCGGCGATGGTGCTAGTCTTCGGTCTCGCCCGAGCGGTGGCTGATCACGGCCGTGTAGCCGGCGCGCTTGGCCATCTCGATCGCGGCGAAGGTCTCGGTGAGCGTGCCGATCTGGTTGATCTTGATCAGGATGGAGTTGGCGATGCGCTTGTCGATGCCTTCCTTCAGGATCTTGGTGTTGGTGACGAACAGGTCGTCGCCCACCAGCTGCACCTTCGTGCCCAGGCGCTCGGTCAGCAGCTTCCAGCCGTCCCAGTCGCCTTCGCCCATGCCGTCTTCGATGCTGATGATGGGGTACTTGTCGCACCCAGCGTGGCGAGGATGTCGATCCACTCCGCCGGCGCCAGCGTCAGGCCTTCGCCTTCGAGGTCGTACTTGCCGTCCTTGTAGAACTCGCTGGCGGCGCAGTCCAGGCCGAGGGCGATCTGCTCGCCGGCGGTGTAGCCGGCCTTGTCGATGGCCTGCAGGATCAGCTGGATGGCCGCTTCGTGGTTGGCCACGTTCGGCGCGAAGCCGCCTTCGTCGCCCACGGCCGTGCTCATGCCCTTGTCGTGGATGATCTTCTTCAGCGCGTGGAACACCTCGGCGCCGTAGCGCACCGCCTCGCGGAAGCTGGGCGCGCCCACCGGGATGATCATCAACTCCTGCAGGTCGAGGTTGTTGTTGGCGTGCGCGCCGCCGTTGACCACGTTCATCATCGGCACCGGCATCTGCATGCCGCCCATGCCGCCGAAGTAGCGGTACAGCGGCAGGCCCGATTCCTCGGCCGCGGCGCGGGCCACGGCCATCGACACGGCGAGCGTCGCGTTGGCGCCCAGGCGGCCCTTGTTGTCGGTGCCGTCCAGGTCGATCAGCGTCTTGTCGAGGAAGGCCTGCTCGGAGGCGTCGAGGCCCAGCACGGCTTCGGAGATCTCGGTGTTGATGTGCTCCACCGCGCTTGAGCACGCCCTTGCCCAGGTAGCGGCGCCTTGTCGCCGTCGCGCAGCTCGATGGCCTCGCGCGAGCCGGTGGAGGCGCCCGACGGCACCGCCGCGCGGCCCATGGTGCCGGACTCCAGCAGCACGTCGCACTCGACGGTGGGGTTGCCGCGGCTGTCCAGGATCTCGCGGCCGACGATGTCAACGATTGCACTCATTCGCTGTCCTTTCTGTTGTTGTCAGGTGGTGGAGGTCCGAGCCGCGTCAGCTCGTGCCCTCGACGCACGACCATGTCGAATGAACTCGGTGGCGCCCGACGCGCTTGGCGCGCACGCCGCGGTAATCGCTCGCTGTCGTAGAACGCCGCGGCCTTCTCCATGCTCGGGAAGCGCAGCACGCACCAGGCGCTCGGGCTTCCAGTCGCCTTCGAGCACCTCGAGCCTGCCGCCGCGCACGCAGGTACTTCGCCGCCGATGCGCCTTCATGGCCGCCGGTGGCGCTCGGCCATGTACTTCTTCGTACTGCTCCGGGTCGGTGATCTTCGATCGTCGACCAGGATGTAGGCATGGGGCATGGCGTCCTCTTCAGTGGAAGTTGTTTTCGAGCAGGAGCTGCGCTTCTTGGTGACGCGGTCGAGCGCCAGCAGCGTCTCGAGCAGCGCCGCATGTGCTTGCAGCGGCACGGCGTTGGGGCCGTCGCGACAGCGCCTTGGCCGGGTCGGGGTGCGTTTCCATGAACAGGCCCGCCACGCCGACGGCCACCGCCGGCGCGCGCCAGCACCGGCACGATCTCGCGCTGGCCGCCGCGAGCTGGTGCCCTGGCCGCCGGGCAGCTGCACGCGAGTGCGTGGCGTCGAACACCACCGGCGCGCCGGTCTCGCGCATGATCGCCAGCGAGCGCATGTCGGACACCAGGTTGTTGTAGCCGAAGCTCGCGCCGCGCTCGCAGGCCATGAAGCTGTCTTCGGGCAGGCCTTTTTCGCGGGCCGCGGCGCGCGCCTTGTCGATCACGTTCTTCATGTCGCCCGGCGCGAGGAACTGGCCCTTCTTGATGTTCACCGGCTTGCCCGATTGCGCCACGGCGCGGATGAAGTCGGTCTGGCGGCACAGGAAGGCGGGCGTCTGCAGCACGTCGACCACCTTCGGCCACGCGCGGCGATCTCGGCTCTCGCTGTGCACGTCGGTGAGGACCGGCACGCCGAGCTCGCGCTTCACCTTGGCCAGGATCTCCAGGCCCTTGCTCCATGCCCGGGCCGCGGAAGCTGGTGCCGGAGGAGCGGTTGGCCTTGTCGTAGCTGCTCTTGAAGATGAACGGGATGCCGAGCGCGGAGGTGATCTCCTTCAGCTGCGCCGGCCACGTCCATCTGCAGTTGCTCGGACTCGACCACGCAGGGGCCGGCGATCAGGAAGAACGGCCTGTCGAGGCCGACGTCGAAGCCGCACAGCTTCATGCTCATGCCGCGACCTGTTCCTTGCTCGACGCGCCCGCGGCTGCCTGGTGTGTCCAGCGCCGCCTTGATGAAGCTGATTGAACAGCGGGTGGCCGTCCCACGGCGTGGACTTGAACTCGGGGTGGAACTGCACGCCCATGAACCAGGGGTGCACGTCCTGCGGCAGCTCGACGATCTCGGTCAGCTGCTCGCGCTGCGTCAGCGCCGAGATCACCAGGCCGGCCTGCTGCAGCCGGTCGAGGTAGTTGACGTTGGCCTCGTAGCGGTGGCGGTGCCGCTCGGTGACCACGTCGCCGTAGATCTTGTGCGCCAGCGTGCCGCGGCTTCACGTCGGAGCTCTGCGCGCCCAGGCGCATGGTGCCGCCCAGGTCGGAGTTGGCGTCGCGCTTCTTGATCGTGCCGTCGCGCGTCCTGCCACTCGTGATCAGCGCGATGACCGGGTGCGGCGTGGCCGGGTCGAACTCGGTGCTGTTGGCGTCCTTCAGGCCGGCCACGTGGCGCGCGTACTCGATGGTGGCCACCTGCATGCCCAGGCAGATGCCGAGGTAGGGAACCTTGTTCTCGCGCGCGAACTGCGCGGCGCAGCGATCTTGCCTTCGATGCCGCGCTTGCCGAAGCCGCCGGGCACCAGCACGGCGTCGTACCTGGCCAGCTGCGCCACGGTGTCGGCGCGTGATCGTCTCGGAGTCGACGTACTCGATCTTCACGCGCACATGGTTCTTCATGCCGGCGTGGCGCAGCGCCTCGTTGAGCGACTTGTAGCTGTCCGACAGGTCGACGTACTTGCCGCACCATGGCGATGGTGACCTCGCGCTGCGGATGCTCCACCTCGTGCACCAGCTCGTCCCAGCGCCGCAGGTTGGCCGGGCGGCGTGTTCAGGCGCAGCTTGTCGCAGATCAGGCCGTCCAGGCCCTGCTCGTGCAGCATGCGCGGCACCTTGTAGATGGTGTCCACGTCCCACATGCGAGATCACGCCCCATGCGCGGCACGTTGGTGAACAGCGAGATCTTGTCGCGCTCGTCGTCGGGAATCTTGCGGTCGGCGCGGCACAGCAGGGCGTCGGGCTGGATGCCGATCTCGCGCAGCTTCTGCACCGTGTGCTGCGTCGGCTTGGTCTTGAGCTCGCCGGCGGCGGCGATCCACGGCACGTAGGTCAGGTGCACGAAGGCGGTGTTGTTGGGCCCCATGCGCAGGCTCATCTGGCGCACCGCCTCCAGGAAGGGCAGCGACTCGATGTCGCCCACGGTGCCGCCGATCTCGACGATGGCCACGTCCACCGCGCCGGGCTGGCCGAAGCCGGCGCCGCGCTTGATGAATTCCTGGATCTCGTTGGTGACGTGCGGGATCACCTGCACCGTCTTGCCGAGGTAGTCGCCGCGGCGCTCCTTCTCCAGCACGCTCTTGTAGATCTGGCCGGTGGTGAAGTTGTTGACCTTGCGCTCATGCGGGTGGTGATGAAGCGCTCGTAGTGGCCCAGGTCGAGGTCGGTCTCGGCGCCGTCGTCGGTGACGAACACCTCGCCGTGCTGGAACGGCGACATCGTGCCCGGATCGACGTTGATGTACGGATCGAGCTTGATGAGGGTGACTTTGAGGCCCCGCGACTCCAGGATCGCGGCGAGGGAGGCTGAGGCGATTCCCTTGCCGAGGGAGGACACCACACCGCCGGTGACGAAGACGAATTTGGTCATGTCATGCAGCACCCTCTCGCCCGGCCCGTTCCTCGGCCCGGTACGTCACGAATGCCGTGGTGTTGGGTAGAGACAAACCATTGCTGGCCCATCTCCCCCTCAGAACCGGACTTGCGACTTTCACCGCATCCGGCTCAAGCACAACAGGGTGCGGGATGAGCTAGCAAAGGCCACCGTGTAAAGGCGGCATTTTAGCTTGCTAGCAGCACCTCGCACCGAAACCTCCTCCGGAGGCCGGCTTCGCAACGGTCGAACCGTTGGCATGCACCTGGACATGGCACACCGGATGCAGCAGCACCCGGTTCGATACCGAGTCGGACCCGCCCGCCACCCGAGAAACCAGGTGATGGTCGTGCCAACCCGTCTCCTCCGACAGGTCGCCGCCACAGTGAGCGCACTGTCCGTGCTGAGACAGGAACAGCGAGGCCCATTGCTTCCGGTAGGCCATGCTGTTGAGCAGGCGCCGTGAGCGCAGGTCTTCGCCGTATGCCTCCCATCGTGGATCAAAGGGGTTGTAGCCGCCCTTGATCTTCTGATGGCGCACGATGGCCGTATCGGCAAGCCGATACAGGCGCACCCACCTTGGCGTGTCGTCCTCGGTCGAAATCCTGACTGCGAATTCCGACCGGCCGTCGAGGGTGGGCCAGTACTTCTTCGCCACCCACTTCGGGCTCTTCGTTGGATGCCTGCGACGTGCCCAGCGCGTCAACCGCCACCACAGCAGCGAGTCGATTCTGCTGAACGTCTCCTTCGCGACCACCGGTTGGTGGTACCTAGCCCATCCGCGCAGGACCGGGTTCAGTAGCTGGATGAGATCCACCTGCTTCACCGTCTTGTGCGACACCACGATTTCCTTCACCTTGCCGTAGAACGCTTGGACGTTCTTCTTGCTCGGCTTGATCAGGAGACCCCCGAGTACTTCCGGAAGTTCCAGCCCAGGAAATCGAACCCGTCGTCAATGTGCGTGACTCGCGTCTTCGCCGGCGACAGTCGCAGCCCTCGTTGTGCGAGGAATGCCTCCACCCACGGCCGGACCTCGGTCTCCAGGAAGTCTTTCGACGCTCCCGTGATTACGAAGTCATCGGCGTACCGGACCACATTGACCTTGAGCTTCTGGACTTTCGTCTTGCCCAGCGTCGCACCGAGGTGCGCCAGCAGGCCCGTCTCCAGTCCGTTCAGTGCCACGTTCGCCAGGGTTGGCGAGATGATGCCGCCTTGCGGCGTGCCTGCATCGGTAGCCGTCAGCTGGCCCTTGTAGACCACTCCTGCCTTCAACCAGCGGTGGACGAATTTCTTGTCCATCCGCGCGTGCTCTACGAGCCACGCATGGTTGAGGTGGTCGAAACAGCCTTCGATGTCCGCTTCCAGCACCCATGGGGCCGCGGCCTTCTGGGACAGGCAGACGAACAACTGGCTCATGGCATCGGCCGTCGAGCGGTTGCGCCGAAAGCCGTAGCTATTCGGGTCGCTCTGCGACTCCACGACGGGCTCCAGTCCGAGCAGGTGGAGAGCCTGCATGGCACGGTCCTTCATCGTCGGAATGCCCAGCGGGCGTTCCTTGCCGTTCGCCTTGGGGATGTAGACCCGCCGTAACGGCGCGGGCCGGTACCCCCGTTGCTGCTTCAACTCGCTGACAGCCGTCCATTTGCGGGCCGGCGTATCCCACAGCTCGCCGTCGACGCCTGCCGTCCGCTTGCCTTGGTTCTCAGTCACTCGTCGCACCGCCAGTGCCCTGGCGGAGAACGAGCGGGTCAGCGACCGTTGCAGGGCTTTCACCCGGCGCCAGTCACCTTCCTGCGTTGCCTTCGCTATCCGTATCTGCATCGTTCTCACCTGCTGATCGATCCGGCGCCAATCGATGGCGTGCCAGCCGTCAGGCAGGCGCAAAGACGCAGAACCGTCTGACTTCGACGATCTCTTCCATGCTGTCCTCGTTGATGAACCCGTCGAGGACGCACTCCACCCCCGAGGGGATGGCGTGCATCCCCTCGGGGCGGTTAAACTCAGCAACCGGCTAACGACGGTTGCACCACGTGGAAGTGGGCCTGCTTTCGCAGCGGGGCAAATCTTGAACCCCTATCCCGGCCATTACAGCCGGGCTTTCGCTTTCTCCACGATCCCATACCCCCTCGCCCGACAGGTCGCCTTGCGGCTTCCCTGCCTGCCCGCCGAAGCGGGCAGGCGAACAGTGGGGCTTACCACGTTCCTCTGACTGTCGACGGCGCGGTGGTCCGCGCCGACTGTCCGTTTAGGGTCCGTCTATCCTGGAACTGCGCTGTTGACGACGTGCCTTTCTTTACCACGAAGACACCCGGCAGCGTGCCGTTTTGGCTGTGGCCTGACAGCAGGTTTGGCCACTCAATCATTACCCAGGTTCTGACGACGGTTCACGTCCGTTACCCATGCGGAAAATCGCCTTGCCCCTCGTCCGCCGTCCTGCTGGCAGAGTCCGTGCACGTCCTCGCGGACTGATGCACGCCACCGGAGTGGGAGACGTTGTCGGATGGGCTTCACACAGGTCCGTTACCGGGCCTGCATGCCTTCCTAGGCGACTGTTGGTCGCACAACAGGTCATGGCATCAGCCAAAGCCGAGCATGACAAGACAGTCAGAGACTTGATCGCTCTGTGAGTTGACTGGCGTCTCCCGACGATGTGCAGCCTGCCGCTTATGGCGGCGCTGAATGCACGCAACTCTCTCACGGTCCGCCCTCGGGGTATCCGAGGACATTCCGTCTCTCGGCCGCTGAACTACGCGGCTATTACAGTGGCAGGCCTTTAACCTGCGATCGGGACCGGGGCCCCGATGACTCTACTCGGCTGCATGACCCCGCAGCTAGGGAGAGCGACACCACGTGTCGCACGGTAAAGCGTGATTATAGGAGGGGCCGACCCGTCAACCCATCGTGCCGAGGAGCCGCAGCACCTCGGCGGCGGTGGCATCGGGCTTTTCCATTGGAAACAGATGGGTGCCCTCGATCCAGGCGAAGCGCTCCTTCGCGAGCCGGCGCGAGGCCTCGATGCCTCCTTGCCGCATCTCGACCGACTGCGTGCCGGCGATGAACGCCGCCGGGCACTTCAGCGGCTGGCGCCGGAGCACCGCCGCGAAGTGGTGCGGCAGCGTGTTGTAGATGCGCGTCTCGATCTCGCGCTCGAACGCGAGGCGGGTGCGGCCGCCGCGCTCCTCGAAGCCGGCCGCCACGTAGTCGCGCAGCACGCGGGGATCCCAGCGCGCGAAGGCGTGCTTGGACGCGAAGTGCTCGTGCACGGCCTCGCGGGACGGCCACTCGTACCGCCGGCGCTGCGACACCTTGCCGGGCGACACGCGGCGCACGAGGCCTGTCGCCTTGAACACCTGGAGGCCATGGGCGCGCCAGCCGGTGATGAGCGGCGAATCGATCATCACGAGGCCGCGGGCAAGATCGGGCCGCCGGCTGGCCGCCAGCACGCTCAGCAGCCCGCCGAGCGAGTGGCCGACGAGGTAGGCCGGGCCGCCGGCCTCCCGCTCGATGAAGCGGACGAGCTCGTGGCGCAGGTGCGGCCAGTTGCTCGTGACCGGGAAGTCGGGGTCGTGCCCGATGCGCTCGATCGCGTGCACCTGGAAGCCGGCGCTCTGCCAGGCCTCGAACAGCACCCGGTAGGTGCCGGCCGGAAAGCCGTTCGCATGCGAGAAGACGATCGCAGCCACAACACGGCCTCACCCGACCAAGGTCTTGCGCGGATCCCTCTGCCGGTCCAGCAAGGGCCCCCTCGGGGGGCAGCGACCGGAGGAGCGTGGGGGTCAAACGATTTTCTCGCCCGGGTGGTGGATCTTGCGCATCGGCTCGTAGCGCCCGGACCTCACCATGAGCGGGTGCTCGGTGTCGCCGCCCTCCCAGCGCGGATCCTCGATGCCGGCGAACACCTCGCGCAGCTTCTGGCCCCAGGTGGTGCGGATCATCTGGAAGTACGGGTTGTGCTCGTCGATGCAGATCACCTGGTCGCTCTCGAACCGGCCCTCCGAGTAGACGAGCAGGTCCAGCGGCAGGCCGGCGGTGAGGTTGGACTTCAGCGTGGAGTCCATCGACACGAGCGCGCACTTGGCCGCCTGGTTCAGCGGCGTGGCCGGCGTGATCATGCGGTCGAGCACCGGCTTGCCGTACTTCGATTCGCCGATCTGGAAGTACGGCGTCTCGCGCGTGGCCTCGATGAAGTTGCCCGCGGCATACACCAGGAACAGGCGCATCGCCTCGCCCTTGATCTGCCCGCCGAACACCATCGTGGCGTTGAAGTCGATGCCGGCGGCCTTGAGCGCCGGGCCGTCCTGCCGATACACCCGGCGCACCGCGCTGCCGAGCACGCGCGTGGCGTCGAACAGGCTCTTCGCGTTCCAGATGGTGATCGGCTCGTCGTCGCCGGCGTCGATCTTCTCGACCTGCAGGATCTCGCGCACCGACTGCGAGATCGACAGGTTGCCGGCCGACAGCAGCACCATGAAGCGGTCGCCCGGCTTCTCGTAGATCATCATCTTGCGGAAGGTGCTGAACTGGTCCAGCCCCGCGTTGGTGCGCGAGTCGGACATGAACACCAGCCCGGCGTCGAGCCGGATGCCTACGCAGTACGTCATCGGGTTTCCTTGAGCAGCGCCTTCAGGCGGTAGAGCGCCTCGAGCGCTTCCCTCGGCGTCAGCGTATCAGGCTCGATCGCGCGGATCACGTCCTCCAGCTCGCTCGGCGTCGGCGCGGCGGGCGCGGCCGGCGGCGCGAAGAGGTCGACCTGCGCCTGCCCGGCGCGCTGCTGAGCCTCCAGCGCCTCGAGCGTCGCGCGCGCCTGGCGCACCAGCGCCGGCGGCATGCCGGCCAGCCGCGCCACCTGCACGCCGTAGCTGCGGCTCGCCGGGCCGGGCTGGATCTCGTGCAGGAAGACGATGTCCCGACCGCCGCCCTCGACCGCGCTCACGTGCACGTTGAGCGCGCCGTCGTGCTTCTCCGGGAACGCCGTGAGCTCGAAGTAGTGGGTGGCGAAGAGCGTGAACGCGCGATTGCGCTCGTGCAGGTGCGCCGCGATGGCGGAGGCCAGCGCCAGGCCGTCGAAGGTGGAGGTGCCGCGCCCGATCTCGTCCATCAGCACGAGCGACTGCGGCGTCGCGCCGTGGACGATGGCGGCGGCCTCCGTCATCTCGACCATGAAGGTGGATTGCGCGTTGGCGAGGTCGTCCGCCGCGCCGATGCGCGTGTGGATGGCGTCGATCGGCCCGAGGCGGCAGCTGCGCGCCGGCACGAAGGAGCCCATCGCCGCGAGCAGCACCGTGAGCGCCACCTGCCGCATGTAGGTGCTCTTGCCGCCCATGTTCGGGCCGGTGATCACGAGCATGCGCGTCTTCGCATCGAGCCGGCAGTGGTTCGGAACGAACTCGCCGTTGGTCTCGCGCAGCCGCGCCTCGACCACCGGGTGCCGCCCGGCTTCGATCTCGAGGCACGGGTGGCCGCAGAACTGCGGGCGGCACCAGCCGAGCGTGGCCGCGCGCTCGGCCAGGGCCGCCAGCGCATCGAGCGTGGACAACGCTCGCCCCAATGCGCCGAGCGCAGCCAGTGCGGGCTGCAGGGCATCGAGCAGCTCCTCGTAGAGCCGCTTCTCGCGGGCCAGCGCGCGCTCCGACGCCGACAGCGCCTTGTCCTCGAAGGCCTTGAGCTCGGGCGTGATGTAGCGCTCGGCGTTCTTCAGCGTCTGGCGGCGCTGGTAGTCGGACGGCACGCGGTCCAGGCCCGACGACGTGACCTCGATGTAGAAGCCGTGCACCTTGTTGTACTGCACGCGCAGGTTCGCGATGCCGGTGCGCGAGCGCTCGCGGCCCTCGAGATCGAGCAGGTACGCGTCGCAGTGGTCGTTGATGCCGCGCAGCTCGTCGAGCTCGGCGTCGAAGCCGGCGGCGATCACGCCGCCTTCGCGCAGCAGCGCGGCCGGCTCGGCGGCGACGGCCGCGCGCAGCTGCGCCGCGATGCGTTCGTCGGGCTGCAGCGCGCGCAGCAGATCGTCCAGCAGGGCGCTGCCGGGCGGCACGGCGCCGCGCAGCGCGGGCAGCGCGTCGAGCGTCGCGCGCAGGCCGGCCAGCTCGCGCGGGCGCACCTGGCGCAGCGCGATGCGCGAGGTGATGCGCTCGACGTCGCTGATCGCGCGCAGACGCTCGCGCAGCGGCTCGAAGCCGGCGCCGATGAGGCGATCGATCGCATCGTGACGCGCGGACGCCGTGGCGCGCTCGCGCATCGGATGGGTGAGCCAGTGGCGCAGCGCGCGGCCGCCCATGCCGGTGCGGCAGGTGTCGAGCAGCGACAGCAGCGTGGGCGCGTCCTCGCCGCGCAGCGTGCGCACGAGCTCGAGGTTGCGCTGCGTCGCCGGGGGAAGGTCGAGCAGGTCGCTGGCGCGCTGTACGGCGAGGCCCTGCACGTGGGCGAGTGCGCGCCCCTGCGTGTGCTCGGCGAAGGCAAGCAGCCCGGCCGCGGCGGCGTGGGCGGCCGGCACATCCTGCGCGTTGTAGCCGGCCAGGCTCGCCACGCCGAGCAGCTCGCACAGCTTGCGCACGCCGAGCGCGGCGTCGAACTGCCACGCGGGCCGCGACGTGACAGCCGCGCCGGCCTGCCCGACGGCCGCGGGCAGTTCGTCGGTATCGACGCAGGATCTCCGCCGGGCCCAGGCGCGCGAGCCAGCCGGCCAGCTCGCGCTCGCCGCACTCGGTCAGCCCGAGCGCGCCGCTGGTCAGCGCCAGCCAGGCCAGGCCCCAGCTCGAATGGCGCCGGGCGAGCGCCACGAGCAGCGTGTCCGCCCGTTCGTCGAGCAGTTCGCTGTCGGTCACGGTGCCGGGCGTGACCACGCGCACCACCTTGCGCTCCACCGGCCCCTTGGCGGTGGCGACGTCGCCGACCTGCTCCGCGATGGCCACCGCCTCGCCGAGCTTGATGAGCTTGGCGAGGTAGCTCTCCAGCGAGTGCACCGGCACGCCCGCCATCACCACCGGCTCGCCGGCGCTCTGGCCGCGCGTGGTGAGCGTGATGTCGAGCAGCCGGTTCGCGCGCCGCGCGTCGTCGTAGAACAGCTCGTAGAAATCGCCCATGCGGTAGAGCACGAGCGTGTCCGGGTGCTCCGCCTTGATGCGAAGGTACTGCGCCATCATTGGCGTGTGGGCGCCGAACTCCGTCGCGGGGGCGTTCATGCGCGCTTCGCGTCGGGCCGCCAGGCGCAGGCTCAAAGGCCGATCTTGCGGATGCGCACCGGCGCCTTCTTGCGCGGCGCGGCTTCCTCGCCCGGCACCGCTGCCGGCGCCGGCTCGGCCGTCTCGTCGGCCTTGATCACGCGGCTGTAGGGCGCGAGCATCTGCACCATCTGCCCGTACACCTTGGGCGTGCCGGCCACCACCTCGCGCTGGTGCAGATAGTCGGCCTCGCCGGTGAAGTTGCCGATCAGCCCGCCGGCCTCGGTGATCATCAGCGAGCCTGCCGCGATGTCCCACGGGTTCAGGCCGGTCTCGAAGAAGCCGTCGTAGTAGCCGGCGGCCACGTAGCACAGGTCCAGCGCGGCGGCCCCGGGGCGGCGCAGGCCGGCGCAGTTCTGCATCACCTCCTCGAACATCTTCACGTAGCGCTTGAAGTTGTCGCCCTTGCGGAACGGGAATCCGGTGCCGATGAGCGCTTCGTCCATGCGCGTGCGCTTGGACACGCGCAGCCGGCGGTCGTTGAGGAAGGCGCCGCGGCCGCGCGAGGCATAGAAGAGGTCGTTGCGCGTCGGGTCGTAGACGACGCCCTGCTGCACCTGCCCGCGGTGCGCGAGCGCGATCGACACCGCATAGACCGGGAAGCCGTGGAGGAAGTTGGTGGTGCCGTCGAGCGGATCGATGATCCACACGAACTCGCTGTTCTTCGCGCCGTGCGCGCGCCCCGACTCCTCGGCCAGGATGCCGTGGCCGGGATAGGCCTGCAGGAGGATGTCGATGATGGCCTGCTCGGCCGCCTGGTCGACTTCGCTCACGAAGTCGTTCGGCCCCTTGCTGCTGATCTTGAGCAGGTCCAGGTCGAGCGCCGCCCGGTTGATGATCGCCCCCGCCGCGCGGGCCGCCTTGACGGCGATGTTGAGCATGGGGTGCAAGGCTGGAGGCATGGATAGGGCGCGCAAGGAGAGGAGGGGAGCCGGCGGTGGACAAAGAGCGCGGCGGTGACAATCGCCGGCAAGCTCACGATTTTAGACGCCCGTGTCCCGCGACCCCACTCGCTTCGTGCTGATGCACACGAGCCACGCCGGCAACGTGGGCGCGGCCGCGCGCGCGATGAAGGTGATGGGCTTCGACGACCTGGTGCTCGTGCGCCCGCGCTTCGCCGACGTGCTGTCGCACGAGGAGGCCGCTGGCGATGGCCAGCGGCGCGGCCGACGTGCTGGCGCGGGCGCGCATCGTGGACACGCTGGCCGACGCACTCGACGGCGTCGCGTTCGCCTGCGCCACGGCCATGACGCCGCGCGACTTCGGCCCGCCCACGCACGCGCCGCGCGAGTCCTGTTCGAGACGCTGGCGCAAGCGCCGCAGCGCGTGGCCTTCGTCTTCGGCGGCGAGCGGCACGGCCTGGCCAACGAGGACGTGTACCGGTGCCACGCCTGCCTCAGCATCCCGGCGGACCCGGCGTACGGCTCGCTCAACCTGGCGCAGGCGGTGCAGCTGATCGCCTACGACTGGCGGCAGGCGCTCGGCGGCTTCGAGGTGCAGCCGCGAGCGCCCGAGGGGCTCGCGGCCGACGTGGCGGCCGTGCAGGGCGCGCTCGCCCATTGGCAGGAGGTGCTGGTGGACATCGGCTACCTCGACCCCGAGGCGCCGAAGAAGCTGATGCCGCGCCTGAACCAGCTCGCCAACCGCGCACGGCTCACCGGCGAGGAAATCCACATCCTGCGCGGCATCGCGCGCGCGGTCGCCAAGTTGAAGCCCTGAAGCCCTGATCGCGCCGGGCCCTTCCCCCGAGGCGCGGGATCGACCCTGTGGCGAGGCGGCCCTATCGTCGCTTCAACGACGAGGGGAAGAGAGCCCGTGGACACTTACGAACCGCCTTTCGGCGCCACCGAGCGGCGCCCTGCGCCCGTGCGCCCGGCCGCTTACACTGAGCCACACCCCAGGTCCCGCACCATGTTCGCCCGACTGCGTGAAGACATCGCCACGCATCCGCGAGCGCGACCCCGCCGCGCGCTCGTCGTGGGAGGTGCTCACGTGCTACCCGGGGCTGCATGCGCTGCGTCTTTCACCGCCGCGCCCACTGGTGCTGGACGCACGGGTTGCGCTGGCTCGGCCGCTTCGTCTCGCACATCGGGCGCTTCTTCACCGGCATCGAGATCCACCCCGGCGCGGTGATCGGCCGGCGCGTGTTCATCGACCACGGCATGGGCATCGTCGTGGGCGAGACCGCCGAGATCGGCGACGACTGCACCATCTACCAGGGCGTCACGCTCGGCGGCACGTCGCTCGCCAAGGGCGCCAAGCGGCACCCCACGCTCGCGCGCGGCGTGATCGTCGGCGCCAACGCGCAGGTGCTCGGCGGCTTCACGGTCGGCGAGGGCGCGCGCGTCGGCTCGGGCGCCGTGGTCGTGAAGCCGGTACCGCCCGGCGCCACCGCGGTCGGCAACCCGGCGCGCATCATCCGGGCCGAAGCCGATGCCGCGCGCGAGGCGGCCGCCGCCAAGATGGGCTTCTCCGCCTATGGCGTGACGCAGGGCGACGACCCCGTCGCGCAGGCGATGAAGGGCCTCATCGACAACGCCTCCGGCCACGAGCACCAGATCGCCCTGCTGTGGCAGGCGATCGAAAAGCTCTCGGTGCGCTCGCGCGAGCTGCCCACCGACGAGTGCGTGCCGCAGGACGCGCAGACTACCGAGCACTTCGACGCCGAGGCGCTGAACCGGCTCGTCAAGTAGCCGGCTTCGGCGCGGCGTGCGCATGGCCGACTTCGGCCGGAACGCCGTGCACACGGCCGCGTCGGTCTCGAGGTAGGGGCCGCCGATCAGGTCGATGCAATAGGGCACGGCCGCGAAGATGCCGGGCACGTTGCGCTCGGGCAGCCCCTGCAAGGTCTCGGCGATGGACTTCGGCTGGCCGGGCAGGTTGACGATCAGCGCGCCGCCGCGGATCACCGCCACCTGCCGCGACAGGATCGCGGTCGGCACGAACTGCAGGCTGATCTGCCGCATCTGCTCGCCGAAGCCCGGCATCACCTTGTGCGCCACGGCGAGCGTCGCCTCGGGCGTCACGTCGCGCGGCGCCGGGCCCGGTGCCGCCGGTGGTGAGCACGAGGTGGCAGCCGGCACGGTCGACCAGCTCCACCAGCGTCGCGCTGATCGTGGCCTGCGTCATCGGCGATCAGGCGCGTCTCCCACGTCGAGCGGGTTGCGCAGCGCCCGCGCGAGCCAGTCCTGCAGCGCGGGGATGCCCTTGTCCTCGTAGACGCCGGCCGACGCGCGGTCGCTGACCGAGACGAGCCCGATGCGCACGGGGTCGAAGTCACTCATCGGCAGCCATCGCTTCCTTCAGGAACTGGAACAACTCGCGGTAGGCGCGGCCGTGGCGCTGCTCGGGCGGCGTGGCCGCGTCCTTGCGCGCGGCGCGCACGCAGGCTGCGCAGGCGCTGCGCGTCGGCGTCGGGGTGCTTGGCCAGCCAGCGCGTGGCGGCATCGTCGTCGGCCACGAGTTCCGCGCGCCAGCGCTCGGCCCGGTGCAGCGCGAGGGTGTCGTGCGCGCCGCCGAGGTGCAGCGCCGACACGGCGTCGCGCAGCCGGTCGATCGCCTCCTCGGGCGCCTGCCGCATCAGCTTGCCGACGTACTGCAGATGGCGCCGCCGGCCCTCGTGGGAGCGCACGCCGGCGCGCCTCGCGCAGCGCGTCGAGCAGGGTTTCGGAGATCGGCATGGCGGCCAGCCGGTCGTCCGGCAGCGCGACCAGCGCTTCGCCGAGCGACTGCAGCTCGTGCGCCTGCTGCTTCAGGCGCGTCTTGCTCGGGCGGTCGGCGTCGCCGGGGGCGGTGTCGGAGTGGGAGTCGGGCATGGGGTGGCGAAGGTCGATCGTTATGATAGTTCTCGCCTCCAAGCCTCCCCTCGAACCCATGAACCAGCCTGAATCCGGCTTTGCCTATCCGCGCGAGCACTTCCAGCAGATCGTCGAGGACGCCCTCGCCATCGCCCGCGGCCTCGGAGCGAGCGACGCCGGCGCCGAGGTGTCGGAAGGCACGGGGCTGTCGGTGTCGGTGCGCAAGGGCGAGGTCGAGAACGTCGAGCGCAACCGCGACAAGTCGATCGGCGTCACGCGTGTACATCGGACAGCGCCGCGGCAACGCCAGCACGTCGGACTTCTCGCGCGGCGCGCTGGAGCGCACCGTGCAGGCCGCCTACGACATCGCGCGCTTCACGGCCGAGGACCCGGCGGCCGGCCTGCCCGACGACGCCGACCTGGCGCGCGGCGACGACGTGTCGCGCGACCTGGACCTCTTCCACCCTTGGGCCGTCGACGCGGCAGAAGCGGCGCGCATCGCGCAGCAGTGCGAGGCGGCCGCGCTGTCGACCGACCGGCGCATCACCAACTCCGAGGGCGCCGCGCGTGTCGGCGCAGCAGTCGCACTTCTGGGCCGGCAACTCGCGCGGCTTTCGCGGCGGCTACGCGAGCTCGCGGCATTCGCTGTCGGTGGCGCCGATCGCCGGGCGCGGCGACGGCATGCAGCGCGACGCCTGGTACAGCTCGATGCGCGACCCCGGGCAGCTGGCCGCTCCCGAGGCGGTGGGCCGCTATGCCGCCGAGCGGGCGCTGTCGCGGCTCCATTCACGCAAAGTGCCCACTTGCGAAGTGCCCGTGCTGTTCGAGTCGCCGCTGGCTGCGGGGCTGCTCGGCGCCTACGTGCAGGCCACGAGCGGCGGCTCGCTGTACCGCCGCGCGAGCTTCCTGCTCGACTGCCTGGACAAGCCGGTGCTGGCCGACCACCTCGACCTGCGCGAAGATCCGCACGTGCCCAAGGGCAAGGGCAGCGCCCCGTTCGACGACGAGGGCGTGGCCACGCGGCCGCGCAGCGTGGTGGAGGGCGGCGTGGTGCAGGGCTACTTCCTGTCGAGCTACTCGGCGCGCAAGCTCGGCCTGCGCACCACGGGCAATGCCGGCGGCTCGCAGAACCTCGTGCTGACGAGCCGGCGCACCGCGGCCGGCGACGACCTCGACGCCATGCTGCGCAAGCTGCACCGCGGCCTCTTCGTGATCGAGCTGATGGGGCAGGGCGTGAACTACGTCACGGGCGACTATTCGCGCGGCGCCGCGGGCTTCTGGGTGGAAAACGGCCGCATCGTCCACCCGGTGGAGGAGGTCACCGTCGCGGGCAACCTGCGCGAGATGCTGCGAAAGCATCGTCGCCGTCGGCGCCGACACCTACACGTCGGGCACGCGCACCACCGGCTCGCTGCTCGTCGAACGCATGAAGGTGGCCGGCAGCTAGCCGTAGAACGCAGCGGCCGGGGTGGCCGGATGACGGGTAATTCCGGGTGAAGCGGCCGAAGCCCGCTTTCTAGAATCCGCGCACTTCACGTCCTACTACCAGTCCAAGGAGACTCAATGGAACGTCGTTCCTTCGTTCGCGGTGCGGGCCTGGCCGGCGTGCTCGCCGCCGGTGCGGCGCCCGCCGTCGTGCATGCCCAGGCCAACATCCGCTGGCGCCTCGCGTCCAGCTTCCCGAAGGCGCTGGACACGATCTTCGGCGCGGCCGAGGTGTTCGGCAAGTCGGTGAGCGACATGTCGGGCGGCAAGTTCCAGGTCTCCGTGCATGCCGCCGGCGAGCTGATGCCCGCGCTCGGGGTGGTCGACGGCGTTCAGAACAACACAGTCGAGATGGCGCACACGGCGCCCTACTACTTCTTCGGCAAGGATCCGACCTTCGCACTCGATTGCGCCATTCCGTTCGGCATGAACAGCCGCCAGATGACCTCCTGGATGTTCGAGGGCAATGGCATGAAGCTGATGCGCGAGTTCTACGCGGGCTTCAACATCGTCAACTTCCCGATGGGCAACACCGGCGCTCAGATGGGCGGCTGGTTTCGCAAGGAAGTCAAGTCGCTGGCAGAGGTCAAGGGCCTGAAGTTCCGCATCGGCGGTTTTGGCGGCCAGGTGTTCGAGCGCATCGGCGGGCTGGCCGCAGAACATTCCCGGCGGCGAGATCTACCAGGCGCTGGAAAAGGGGACGGTCGATGCGGCGGAGTGGGTCGGCCCATACGATGATCAGAAGCTGGGCTTCAACAAGGTCGCCCCGAATTACGCCTACCCCGGTTGGTGGGAAGGCGGGCCTCAGTTGAGCCTGTATGTCAACAACAAGGCCTACGCCGGTCTCTCGGCCGAGTACAAGGCGATCGTCGAGAACGCGGCGTCGCACGCGCATATCGTGATGCAGGCGCGCTATGACGCGAAGAATCCTGCGGCACTCAAGCAGCTCGTGGGCTCCGGCGTCAAGCTTTCAGGTTCCCGAAGGACATGATGGACGCCGCCTTCAAGGAGGCGATGGCCCTGTATGGCGAACTGAGCGGCAAGAACCCGGCGTGGAAGAAGATCTATGAAGACTTCTCTTCCTACCGGCGTGACCAGAACCTCTGGTTCCGCTTTACCGAAGCGGGCTTCGACGACTTCATGCAGCAGCAGAAACTCTGACCAGAGCGTCTGCACCAACACAAAGGCCCCGCGAGGGGCCTTTGTCATTGAGGCGGTTCACTTCGTCGCGCCATCCTTCTTCACTGCATCCAGGATGGCCTTCATGTCGTCGTCCGGTGAGTTGCTGCTCTGCGGCTCGGGCTGCGATGCGTCCGGCGAGGGCGACGGCGCCGCTTCCGGCGTAGCTTCCGGCTCGGGCATCTGCAGCCGCTTCAGCACTTCCTCGGCGTCCAGTCCCTTCTCCACGGCCAGGCCGCTGGACACCAGGTTGGGATACATGATGACCATCGCGACCATGATCAGCTGCAGGATGATGAATGCGATCGATCCCTTGTAGATCTGCGCCGTCGTCACGGCCGGGATGCGCCGGTTCGTCACGCGGTCGCTGTAGTCGGCCTTGGCCGCCACGCTGCGCAGGTAGAACAGCGCGAAGCCGAATGGCGGCGTCAGGAACGACGTCTGCAGGTTCATCGCGATGATCACGCCGAACCAGATCAGGTCGATGCCCATCTTCTCGGCCACCGGCGCCAGCATCGGGATCACGATGAACGCGATCTCGAAGAAGTCGATGAAGCAGCCGAGCACGAACACCAGGATGTTCACGACGATGAGGAAGCCCAGCACGCCGCCGGGCAGCTTGTCGAACAGGTGCTCGACCCAGATGTGACCGTCGGCGGCGTTGAACGTGAAGCTGAACACCGTCGAGCCGATCAGGATGAACATCACGAAGCACCGACAGCTTGGCCGTGCTGTCGAGCGCCTGCCGCATGAGGCTCGAAGCTCAGGCGCCCGCGCGCGACGGCCATGACGAGCGCGCCCAGGGCGCCGAGAGCGCCGCCTTCGGTGGGCGTCGCCACGCCGAGGAAGATGGTGCCGAGCACCAGGAAGATCAGCACGAGCGGCGGGATCAGCACGAAGGTCACCCGCTCGGCGAGCTTGGACAGCAACCCGAACTTCACCACGCTGTTGATCAGCGCCAGCAGCAGCGCGAGCAGCGAGGCCACGGTCATCGACATGATGAAGATCTCGTCGCCGGGGGCGGGCAGCGTGCGGTCGATCCATGGGTTGATCACGCTTTCGTGGATGCGTGACCAAGCGAAGCCCGCCGCGGCGCACACCACGAGCAGCACGAGCAGCGACCTGTGGCCGCTGGCGCCGCTGCTTTCGCGGTAGATGCGCGCCTCCTGCGGCAGTGCGGGCACCCAAGCCGGCTTGATGAAGGCTACGGCCACGATGAAGAGCAGATACAGCCCGACCAGCATGCAGGCCCGGCAGCAGCGCGCCTGCGTACATGTCGCCCACCGAGCGGCCGAGCTGGTCGGCCAGCACGATCAGCACCAGCGAGGGCGGGATGGCCTGCGCCAGCGTGCCTGAGGCGGTGATGGTGCCGGTGGCGATGGTGCGGTTGTAGCCGTAGCGCAGCATGATGGGCAGCGAGATCAGGCCCATCGAGATCACCGCCGCGGCGACGACGCCGGTGGTGGCCGCCAGCAGGGCGCCCACGAGGATCACCGCGATGGCCAGGCCGCCGCGCAGCGGGCCGAAGACCTGTCCCACGGTCTCGAGCAGGTCCTCCGCCATGCCGGAGCGCTCGAGGATGATGCCCATGAAGGTGAAGAACGGGATCGCCAGCAGCGTGTCGTTCTGCATGATCCCGAAGACGCGCAGCGGCAGCGCCTGGAACAGGTTGAGCGGAAACAGCCCGACCTGCATGCCGATGAAGCCGAACAGCAGGCCGGTGGCCGCCAGCCCGAAGGCCACCGGAATGCCGGTGAGGAGAAAGAACAGCAGCCCCATGAAGAGCAGCGGCACGAACTGCTGGGCGATGAAGGCGGACATCAGGCGGCTCCCTTGCGCTGCGCGGCCTTGGCGGCCAGTTCCTCGAGCAGCAGCTCCTCGTCGGTCTTCTCGCGCTCCACGCTGAACGGCTCGTCGCGGTGGCCGGTGAGAAAGGCCACCCGCTTGATCAGCTCGGAGATGGACTGGATCAGCAGGATGAAGAAGCCGACCGGCATCAGCAGCAGCACCGGCCAGCGGATGAGGCCGCCCGCGTTCTGGCTCATCTCGCCCGTCTGCAATGCGCGCATGAACAGCGGCCAGGAGAGGTCGATCAGGATGAGCGACAGCGGGATCATGAAGATCACGATCCCGAGGATGTCGATGATCGTGTTCGTGCGGCGCGACAGCCGCGACGAGATGAAGTCGATGCGCACGTGGCCGTTCTTGAGGAACACGTAGCCGACGCCGAGCATGAACACGCCGGCGAAGAGATACCACTGGATCTCGAGCCAGGCGTTCGAGCCGATGCTGAAGGCCTTGCGGAGGATGGCGTTGCCGGCGCTGATGAGCACCGCGGCCAGCACGAGCCACATGGTGAGCTTGCCGATCCACTCGTTCAGCGAGTCGATCAGCCTGGATATGCGAAGCAGCAGGGCCACCGTTCTTCCTCCTCCGGCCGGACGCCCGGATTTTGAGGGAGCGCGGGGCCGCAGCGGACGCGGTGTTTCCGCCTACAGCGCCTGGCTTGCTGGTAAAGGCGGGCGGAGCGCGAGCCGCTGCGGCAGAAGAGCAGGACGGGCCGGGGCAGCTCTTCCATCAGCTTCGCGAACGCGGCGATCTCTTCGGGCGTCTGGTAGGCGCTCTCCACCGGCAGGAAGCGGTACTCCAGCCCGGCGGCACGGGCCGCCGCCTCCATGGCTTCGTTCGTGGGCTGGTTGGCGTCGTGCTCGAAATCGGGGCGGTTGTTGACCACGCTGCGAAAGCCGGCGCGCGCGGCCTCGGCCATGGCGGCCGGCTGGAGCTGGGGCGCGACGCTGACGTCGGGCGCGATCGGGTAGACGGGAAGGTCGCTCATGGCATGACAGCTTACTTGGACAGGGCCGCCTTGACGGCCGCGGAGACCTGCGCCATGTCGGCCTTGCCGGCCAGCCGCGCCTTGGCTGCGCCCATCACCTTGCCCATGTCGCCCGGGCCCGCGGCGCCCGTCTCGGTGACGATGGCCGCCACGGCAGCGGCGATCTCGTCGGCCGACAGGCGTTGCGGCAGGTAGGCCTCGAGCACCTTGATCTCGGCGCTTTCCTTGTCGACGAGGTCGGTGCGGCCGGCCTGCTGGAAGGCGGCCACGGAATCCTTGCGCTGCTTGATGAGCTTGTCGACGATGCCCACGACCTGGATGTCGTCGAGCACGATGCGCTCGTCGACTTCGCGCTGCTTGATGGCGGCCAGCAGCATGCGCACGGTGGACAGGCGCTCGGCCTCCTTCGCGCGCATGGCGGCTTTCATGTCGTCGGTGATGCGGTCCTTGAGGCTCATGAGGTCTCCAGCAAAAGCCAAGAGCCCGCAGCGGGCATGGCCGCTCGGGCTCCTCGGATGCGACCCGGGCTTGCGGCCGGGTCAGTACATCTTCTTGGGCAGCTGCATGCTGCGCACGCGCTTGAAGTGGCGCTTCACCGCGGCGGCCTTCTTGCGCTTGCGCTCGGCAGTGGGCTTCTCGTAGAACTCGCGCGCACGCAGCTCGGTGAGGAGGCCCAGCTTCTCGATGGTGCGCTTGAAGCGGCGCAGGGCCACGTCGAACGGCTCGTTTTCTTTGACGCGAATCGTGGTCATTGATCGCCAAATAGGGTGGACAACAAAGAACCCGGGATTATAGCCATCAATGAAAGTTGCGGGCGCTGGTGTCTAGCCGACCGAGCCAGGGCGTCATGTCCACCAGCCGGCGGGCCACCAGGTGCGACACGCCGTCGCGCGTCTGCCACTGGCCGGCCACCGCCAGCAGGCGCGACGCCAGCAGCGCCTGGCGCTGCCGCTCCCGCACATGGCGCCAGACGATCACGTTCACCGAGCCGGTCTCGTCCTCCAGCGTGACGAAGATGGTGCCGTTGGCGGTGTCCGGCTGCTGGCGCATGGTGACGATGCCGCAGGCCCAGGCCGATCGCCCGTCGGGCAGGCCCGCCAGCTCGTCGGCGCTGCGCCAGCCGCGGCGGCTCAGGCGCGGACGCAGCAGCGCCACCGGGTGGCGCCGCAACGTGAGGCCGAGCGAGGCGTAGTCGAACAGGATCTGCTCGCCCTCGGGGCCTTCGGGCAGGGCGAGTGCGGCTTCGCCGACCGGCGCGTCGGCCAGCAGCGCCGGCGGCGCTTCCTGGCCCGCTGCGACCCAGGTCTGCTGCCGGCGGTGGCCGGCCAGCGCGGCGAGGGCGTCGGCGCGCGCCAGCGCCTGGAGCTCGTGCGGGCGGAAGGCCGGCGCGGCGGGCGAGGTCTTCGATGTGGGCGAACGGGCGTTCTGCACGGGCCTTGACCAGCCGCTCGGCCGAAGCCTGCGGGAACGACTGCACCATGCGCAACCCCAGCCGCACCGCGGGACTCCCTCTCCCGCTCGCGGGAGAGGGCTGGGGTGAGGGCGCGGCATTGCGCATGTCACTGCCATGGCCTGCCGATGCCGCGCCCTCACCCGATCCTCTCCCGCGAGCGGGAGAGGAAGGGAAGGCCGGCTCCAGCGTGCAATCCCAGTCGCTCGCCGTCACGTCCACCGGCCGCACTTCCACGCCGTGGCGCCGCGCATCCTGCACCAGCTGCGACGGCCCGTAGAAGCCCATCGGCTGCGAGTTGAGCATCGCGGCCAGGAACACGGCCGGCTCGTGGCACTTGAGCCAGCTGCTCAGGTAGGCCAGGATCGCGAAGCTGTAGGCGTGGCTTTCCGGGAAGCCGTATTCGCCGAAGCCGAGGATCTGCTGGAAGATGCCCTCGGCGAACTCCGGCGGGTAGCCGCGCGCGGCCATGCCCTCGAAGATGCGGCGCTCGAAGCGGTGCACGCCGCCCTTGCGCTTCCAGGCCGCCATGGCGCGCCGCAGCTCGTCGGCCTCGCCGCCCGAGAAGCCGGCGGCGATCATGCAGATCTGCATCACCTGCTCCTGGAAGATGGGCACGCCCAGCGTGCGCGCGAGCGCGACGTCCAGCTCGGGCTTCGGCGAGGCGGCGGGCTCCAGCCCCTGGCGCCGCCGCAGGTACGGGTGGACCATGCCGCCCTGGATCGGGCCCGGCCGCACGATAGCGACCTCGATCACGAGGTCGTAGAAGCGCTGGGGCCTCAGGCGCGGCAGCATGCTCTGCTGGGCTCGGCTCTCGATCTGGAACACGCCCACGGTGTCGGCGCGGCAGATCATCTCGTAGGTGGCGGGGTCTTCGCGCGGGATGTGCTGCAGCGTCCAGGCCGTGCCGTTCCAGCGGTTGTAGAGATCGAGCGAGCGGTGCAGCGCGGTGAGCATGCCGAGCGCGAGCACGTCCACCTTCAGCAGGCCGAGCGACTCCAGGTCGTCCTTGTCCCATTGGATGACGCGGCGGTCTTCCATCGCCGCGGTCTCGATCGGCACCAGGCGCGAGAGCTTGTCGCGTGCGATCACGAAGCCGCCGCTGTGCTGCGAGAGATGGCGCGGGAAGCCGTGCAGCGTGGCGGTGAGCTCGAGCCAGCGCTTCGTGACGGGCGACGCCGGGTCGAGCCCGATCTCCACGAAGCGCTCGACCATGCGCTGTCGGTCGTCGAACCACTGGCACGACTTGGCCACCGCGTCGACCACCTGCGCATCGAGCCCGAGCGCCTTGCCCACGTCGCGCACCGCGCCGCGCGTGCGGTAGGTGGCGAGCGCGGCGGCCAGCGCGGTGCGGTGCGTGCCGTACTTGGCGTAGATGTACTGGATGACCTCCTCGCGCCGCTCGTGCTCGAAGTCGACGTCGATGTCGGGCGGCTCGTTGCGCTCGCGGGAGATGAAGCGCTCGAAGAGAAGCACTGTCTGCGTCGGATCGACCTCGGTGATGCCGAGGCAATAGCAGACGGCCGAGTTGGCCGCCGAGCCGCGGCCCTGGCAGAGGATGCCGCGGCTGCGCGCGAAGCGCACGATGTCGTGCACGGTGAGGAAGAACGCCTCGTAGCGCAGCTCCTCGACGAGCGCGAGCTCGCGCTCGAGCTGCAGGCGCACGGCCGCGGGCACGCCCTGCGGGTAGCGCACGTCGCGCGCACCGGCCTCGGTGAGCGCGCGCAGGTGGGCGATGGGCGTGGTGCCCTCGGGCACGATCTCGGCGGGGTACTCGTAGCGCAGTTCGTCGAGCGAGAAGGTGCATTCGCGCGCGATCGCCGACGCTCTCGGCGAGCCACTCGGGGCGGTAGAGCTGCGCCAGGCGCAGGCGCGAGCGCAGGTGCTGCTCGGCGTTGCGCGCCAGCGCGCAGCCGCAGTCGGCCACCGGCTGCTTCAGGCGCACGGCGGTCAGCGTGTCCTGCACCGGCTTGCGCGAGCGCAGGTGCATCAGCACGTCGCCGGCGGCCACGAGCGGCACGCTGCTGGCCTGCGATGCTTCGCAGCACGCGCTCGAGCAGCAGGCTGTCGTCGGCCCACATCAGCAGCTCCAGCGCGATGCGGGCTCGAGCGCCGAAGGTGGCGGCCATCCAGCGCGCCTGCCTCTGCAGCGTCTCGGGCGGGTCGTCGCGGCGCGGGATCAGCAGCGCGCAGCAGTCGGGCATGCCGCGCAGGTGGGCGAGGTCGGCCTCGGGCGCGTCGAGGTCGCTCGTGGTGATGCGATAGCTGCCCTTGCCGCAGCGCAGCCGGCCGAGGGTGATCAGCTCGCACAGGTTGCCGTAGCCGTCGCGGTTGAGGGCAAGCAGAACGAGGCGGCAAGCCGAGGTGGGTGCCTGGCCCTGCACATCGAACTCGCTGCCGACGATGAAGCGGAAGGCGCGCCGTTCGTGCTCGGGCCAGCTGCGCATCTCGGCATGCGCGCGCACGACGCCCGCCACGGAGCATTCGTCGGTGAGCGCGAGGCCGGCATAGCCCAGCTCTCGCGCGCGCTGCACCAGCTCCCCGGGATGCGATGCGCCGGTCAGGAAGGTGAAGTTGGAGCGGCAATGCAGCTCGGCGTAGGAGGGGATCATGCGGGAGGTCATGCGAACAGCCCGTGCAGGTACCAGGCGCTGGAATCGCCCTGGCCCCGCTCCCGATAGATCCACCGCAGCCGCTGGTCGGGTCCCTGGGCCACGTGGTAGTCGCGGCACACCAGGGCGCCGTCGAACCAGCCGGACTCGATGCGCTCGGCGCGCGACAGCAGCGCCAGCGGCCCGCCGTGCACGGGAGCGCCGTCCTCCTCGGGCAGGCGCACGGGCTCGCGCAGCAGCCAGACCGGGCGCTGCGGCGTAGGCGCCGCGCGCAGTGGCGGGCCGGCATGTGATGCCGGACGGGCGACCGAGGCGCGCTCGGGGCGGTGGTCGTCGGCCGGCGAGACGCGCAGCACGCGCTCGGCGCCCAGGCGCGAGGCCAGCCGGTCGAGCAGCGCCTGGAACGCCTGCGCCTGCTGGCCCGGGTCGGGGATGAGCTGGCCCTCGCGGCCAGCGGACGACACCGCGTCGTCGAGCTGCAGCTCCAGCGCGTACACGGGCGCCGCCAGCACGTGCCGCTGCAGCCGCTCGCGCAGCAGCGCCATGATCTGCGCCGCGTCTCGCGAGGGGGCGCCGAGCTCCAGCACCAGCTCGTCGTCGACCAGCGGGGTGCGCAGGCTGCGCTCGTGCCGCAGCTTCAGCCGCAGCCGGCTGGCGGCCAGCCACTGGCGCGACAGCCAACCCGACAGCGGCACCACCAGGCGCTGGCAGGCGAAGACGAGTTGCGCCGCATCGTCGGCGCGGTGCATCAGCTCCAGCGGCATCGAGAAGCGCTCGGGCACCTCGAACCACGCTTGCGGATCGGGCGTGTCGCCGCAGGCCCGGTCGAGCGCGGCCAGCAGCTCGGCGCCGCCGCGCTTGCGCAGCCCCGCTCGCGGCAGCGCGCGCACGTCGCCGAGGCGGCGGCAGCCGATCGTCTGCAGAAGCTGCGCCAGCCGCGGCGGCTGCTGCAGCGCATCGAGCACCGGCGTCAGCGGCAGCGCATCGAGCAGGCGCAGCGTGCGCGGGCGGCGCAGCGCGCGCGCCGGCGCCACCCGCGCGAGCAGCGCAGCCGCGCCGGCCGTGGGGGCGAGCGCGAGCCGCACGCGGGCACCGCAGGCGCGCGCGGTGGCACGCACCCGGCGCATCAGCGCGCGCAGGCCGCCGAACAGGCGCAGCGACGCGGCCACTTCGAGCAGGACGCCGTCGGGCTGCAGCACGATCTGCGACGTGTAGCGCGCCATCGCGATGGCGAGCGCGCGCACGAACTCGGCCTCGCGCGCCGGCTCGCGCACGAGCTGCTGCACGCCGGGTGCGAGCGAGCCGGCGGTGGCCGCGCTCATGCCGGGCGCCACGCCCGCGGCCCGTGCGGCGGCGCTGGCCACCAGCACCTGCCGCTGCTCGATCACGCAGCGCGGGCGGCCGTCGGCCATGGGCAGCGCTTCAAGCGGCAACCACGGCAGGTGCAGGGCGAGCCAGAGCATGGGCGAGTGGGGAGGGCGCGGCGCGGCGGCGTGAGCGTGCCGGCGAGCCGATGTCGATCGCCAGCGGCGTGGCCAGCGCCGGGCCCCGCCGCTTGAAAATGTCCACCTCGAGCCGCCGCCCCGCGGCTTCCAGCGCCAGCCGCAGTGGCGCCGGCGACGATTGCGCCCGCTGAGCCAGCGGGCGCAGCCCGAACAGCGGCGTGCCGCTTTCCAGCGCGGCCAGGTGCAGGCGGCGCAGCGTGGCCGGCAGCGCGCGGCGGCTCCACCACAGCACGGCGCCGGCGCCGCAGCGCAGCACCTGCTCGGCGGCCCAGGCGGCGTCGGCCTCGGTGGCGGGATCGACCCAGACCAGGCGATCGAGCGGCAGGCCCAGGCCGCGCAGGGCAGGGGCGTAGGGCGGGTGCGGCGGGGCGATCCAGACCAGTTCGCGCGCGGCGTTGGCGGCCGACTCGGAAGACAGGCGAGTCAGTGCAGGCGCCAGGAGGCGGATCTCGCCGCAGCCGGGCTCGTCGAGCAGCAGCTCGGTGAGGCCGCCGGCCGGCCAGCCGCCGCCGGGCAGCTCGGCATCGAGCGCCGCGTGGCCGCTGGGGCAGGCCGGCAACGGGGCGGTGCTGAGCTGGTCGGCCTGCCACAGCGGCGCACCGGGGGCGAGGGAGGCGGCCAGCGTCTCGGCAGGGATGCGGTGGCGGAAGAGGCCAGCAGACATGGAGAAGACAGCTCATATGTTTATTTATACAGTATCCTCCAAGTCCCTCTAAATCATTGGGCGCGGCTCATGCACAAGCGCCCGGACACCCTTTACGAAGACGCCATGATCGCGGCCACCGCGGCCGCATGGCCACAGCGCCGAGGCGGAGCACCGCGCCATCCTTGTCGCGGCGCTCGGCGGACTTCCCGAATGCAGCTTCGCTGCCGTGCTGGCGGCCATGCCGAACGTTGGCGTCGATGAATACGTCGAGTGTTCGCCCACGAGCGGGGGGCTGGCCGGAACTCAGGCAGCCCGAGCCAGCGCTTCACCGCACGCCGCGGCGCTCGACCAAGCCCACTGGAAGTTGTAGCCCCCGAGCCAGCCCGTCACGTCGACCACCTCGCCGATGAAGTAGAGCCCGGGCTGGCGCCGGCTCTCCATCGATTGCGAGCTCAGCTCGCGCGTGTCCACCCCGCCGGCCGTCACCTCGGCCTTGCGCCAGCCCTCGCTGCCGGCCGGCACGATGCGCCAGCGCTTCAGGCCCGCGGCGAGCGAATCGAGATCGCGATCGCGCAGCTGCGGCATCGGCGCCTGCGCCGAGGCCCCGGCGTTCGGCAGCCACGTGTCGGCCAGGCGCTGCGGCAGGTGGAGCGCGAGCTCGTTGCCGAGTTGGCGCTTCGAAGTGGCCTTCGCTGCATGAAGCAGAGCGGCGACATCACGGCCCGGCGCCAGGTCGATCTCCAACGCCTGGCCCGTGTGCCAGAAGCTGCTGATCTGCAGCACAGCCGGTCCGCTGAGGCCGCGATGCGTGAAGAGCAGGTCCTCGACGAATTCGCCGCGTTCGGCCTTCGGAGCGTCGTTCCAGATCCCCACCTCCAGCGACAGCCCCGCGAGCGCCGCGAACGGCGCCCAGGCCTGCGCGTCGAAGATCAGCGGCACCAGCGCGGCGCGCGGCTCGATCACGCGGTGGCCGAACTGGCGCGCCAGCCGGTAGCCCCAGTCGGTGGCGCCGATCTTCGGGATCGAGAGGCCGCCGGTGGCCACGACGAGCCGCGCCGTGCGCAACCGTGCCGCGGTCGGTGTCGAGCTCGTAGCCGGCCGCGCCGTGGCGCACGCCGTGCACCTTGCAAGGTTGCCAGCGCACGACACGCCCGGCCTCGCATTCGCGCAGCAGCATCGCGATGATCTGCTCGCTGGAGTCGTCGCAGAAGAGCTGGCCCTTGTGCTTTTCGTGGAACGCGATGCGATGGCGCTGGACGAGCGCGATGAAGTCTGCAGCGGTGTAGCGCGCGAGCGCCGAGCGGCAGAACCTCGGGTTCTCGGACAGGAAGTTGGCCGGGCCGGCGTCGCGGTTCGTGAAGTTGCAGCGTCCGCCGCCGGAGATGCGGATCTTCTCCGCGAGCTTGTCGGCGTGGTCGACGAGCAGTACGCGGGCACCGCGCTGTCCCGCCATGGCAGCGCAGAAAAGACCGGCCGCGCCGGCCCCGACGATGACGGCGTCCCAGGACATGGGACGCGATTGTCGGGGCGGGCGCGGCCGGTCGCCGGATCGACGCTAGATCAAGGCTTGCGGTCGCCCTTGTCGATGGCCTGTCCGACGTCGTGCTTCACGTCGCCGTAGGTCTTCTGCACCTTGCCTTCCACCTGGTCGGCCTGGCCTTCGCTCTGCAGACGCTCGTTGCCCACCGCCTTGCCGGCGGCTTCCTTGATGTTGCCCTTGGCTTCCTTGCCGCGGCCCTTCACCTGGTCCTGGTTCATGTCGGACTCCTTTCCGTGTACGACAACCGTTGTTGCCGGTCGGGGGACTTTCCCCCATCTCGCGGCTCCGACGATGTCGGCGGTGTCCAGTGCTTCATGTAGGACTCGGCCCACAGCAGCGGGCCGCTTCATCCCTTCCAGCTGAAGGGAAAGGCTGTCTGCCGCATGAAGCCGTCGGGCACGTAGTCGCCCACGACGCCGTAGCGCGCCGGCCAGGCACGATCCGACTGCACCGCGGTGCCGAAGAGGTGGTCCAGGAAGGCGAAGTGCGCGGCGTAGTTGCGGTCGATCGCCTCGTCAAATCCTGCGCATGGTGCCAATGGTGGAAGTTGGGCGTGACGATCACATAGCGCAAGAGGCCGAGCCGCGCGCTCACGTTGGCATGGTTGAACACGGCGTGGAAGCCGACGATGACGATGTAGGCGTCGATCACTTCCTTGCCGAAGCCCAGCACGACGATCGGCGCGAGCACGAGCGTACGCGTGATGAGCACTTCCAGCAGGTGCTGGCGCGAACCGGCCAGCCAGTCCATGCTCTTCACGCTGTGGTGCACCGCATGCAGCCGCCACAGCCAGGGCACCTCGTGGTAGGCACGGTGAGTCCAGTACTGCACCAGATCGGCCACGAGCACGAGCAGGAACAGTGCGGCCGGGAAGGGCAGGCCGCGCACCCATGCCTGCACGCCGTCCTCGGCCGCCCAGCCGAACAGCCGGTGCACCAGCAGATTGGTGGCCAGCAGCATGAAGCCCACGGCCATGTGGTTCACGATGAAGTGGTGCAGGTCGGTCTGCCACTCCGGTCGGAACACCGGCTGGTCTCGGCGCAGGCCGAACAGCTTCTCGATGAACACGAAGATCAGCGCCGAGCCGAGCAGGTCCAGCACGAACCAGTCGAGCCCGATGTAGGGCGTGCCGTCGGCAAAGTCCTTCACCGGCACCTTGTGGCCACCCAGCAGCGCAGCGAGCAGGACGAGCGCAAACGCCGCGGACGACAGCCATCGCGTGCGGCCGAGCGCGATGTTGAACAGCGCAATGCCGCCCGCCAGCACCATCGACCAGTACAGCACTTCGCGCAGGATGCTCCACGTCGTACGACCGCCGCAGCTCGGGCGTGCTCAGGTACTGCGGAAAGTGGAAGACGAGCACGCCGAGAAAGCACAGCGATGCGAGCAGCAGCGCCACCACGCCGGACGCAACCCCGCGGCCGCGCCGCAGCGCGCCGTGCGAGGCGGCCAGTTCGTTCAGCTTGCGCAGCATCGTCGCCTTCGGGGGTGGCGACGATTATCGGTGTCAGGCCGTCATTCCGACGAGGCCGGCCGCCCCCTCCAGCGCCGCGACGGCGTTCAGCAGCAACCGCACCTGAAGCTCCAGCGGCGCCGGCGCGGGCTTCTCTCCGCTCATCACCGCCTGGATGTAGAGCGCCGTGGTCGCTGCGTCGCAGGTGCGCGGCAGCAGCGGCAGCTCGCTGAGCACTCCCTCCTGCGCAGGACTGGAGAGCTCCGGCCGCGCGGTACCTTCGATCCACACGCTCATGCGCGGAGCGCGCCGCGGGTCGGCCACCGGCTCGCCCTCGGTGCCGCGCAGCAGCATCACGTCGGCGGCGCCGGCTGCGGCGCACGCCGTCATCAGCTCGCCGAACTCCGGGTGCGTGTGGTTGATCACGCGCAGCACGCGGGCGTCGCGGCAGGGGTTCAGCATCTTCGCGATCGTGTGCCCCGAGTTGCGCAGGCCCACCACGCGCCGCACCTCGAGCAGGCGCGACAACGGCGCGCACAGCACGTCGATCGGCATCAACGCCGGTTCGCGCCGCGACCAGGCCGCTTCGACGGCCGCCGCGCCTTGCGCCACCGGGAGCCCCAGGTCCCTGAAGATGTCGGCGGTGGTCACCCGACTCGGGTCGCGCATCGGCCCGTGCACCAGCACGGCCGCGCCTTCCTGCGCCAGCCGCATGGCCAGCAGCGCGGTGAGGTTCGGCAACCGACGGGCACCGTTGTACGAGGGCAGCAGGACCACCGGGCGCGTCGTCGGAAGCTCCAGGCAGCGCGCCTGCGCAGCCTGGAGAAAGCCGAGCAGCTCGTCCGCGGTTTCGCCCTTCATGCGCATCGCGAGGCAGAAGGCGCCGACCTCGAGATCGGTGACGCGGCCGTCGAGCACTTGCGACATCAGGTCGGCGGCCTGTTCGCGCGTCAGCGAGCGGGCGCCTTCGCCCCCGCGTCCGATCTCCTTGATGTAGGGCGCGATGCTCATCAGTGATTCGGGCAGAAGCTGGGGCGGTCCATGCCGCTAGGCATCGCAAGTTTCAGGCCGCCATGCTCTGCGCTTTCCACCATGCGCTTCAACTCGGGCAGGCACGAACCGCAGTTCGTGCCGCAGCCGAGCTCGGCCTTCAACCGCGCCAGCCGCTGATCGGCGCCGAGGCCGGTCATCTGCGCCAGCGCGTCGGCGATCTGGCGCTCGCTCACGTCCAGGCAGGTGCACACCTGCCGCCCGCGAGGCGCGAGCGGCACCGGCGCCTTGGCGCCGGGCGACAGCAGCGCGCGGCCGAACGCCTGCGCCGGCAGCCGCTGCTGGAGCAGCGCGCGCACCCAGGCCTCGGCGCTGGCGTCGCCCGCCAGCGCGAAGGCGTCGAGCCGGCTGTCCGCTGCCGTCGGCGACGAGGCGCATCGCACGTCGCTGGCCGCGGCGGCGGTCCTCGTAGCGCAGCACCTCGGGGCCGTGCAGGCCGAGCAGGCGCTCCACGCGCTCGAGCACCTCCCGCGGCGGCGCCTCGTGCCCGGCAGCGCGAAACAGCACGCCGCTGTGCTCATGGCCGAACGGCACGCAGGCGGCGAACGGGAAAGCCGCCATCTGCGCCGCGAGCTCGAGGCGCACCGCGTTCGCCTGCTCCGCCGGCAGCCAGGCCGCCGCCACCAGTCGCCACGGCAGCTCGGCCTTGAGCACCTTCACCGCGCAGTGCTTCAGTTCGGGCTGGCGGGACTGCGGGCACGACGTCGACAACGTCAGCGCGTTCACGCCGGCGAGGCGCTGCCCCTGGCTGCTGTGCCCGGACACGAACTCCTCGCCCCAGTGCATCGCGACGAAGGCCTGCGCGGGCGCGATGCCGTCGTTGGCAGACGCCGGCAGCACGATGGACCCGCGCCGCGACGTGACGTGCACGAGGTCGCCCTCGGCGAGCCCGAGCCGATGCAGCTCCTGCGGGTGCAGCTCGATCGACGGCTCCGCCACGTGGCCGAACGAGCGGCCCAGGGTGCCGGTGCGGCTCATGGCGTGCCACTGGTCGCGCAGACGCCCCGTGTTCAGGCTGAAGGGATAGCGCGGATCGCGCGGCTCGGCCGGCGGCAGGTGCGGCGTGTCGTGGAAGCGGGCGCGGCCATCGGGCGTTGCAAAGTGGCCGTCCTCGTAGAGGCGCGCGCGGCCGGCGAGCCAGCCCTCCTTCAGGGGCCACTGCTGGGGTCCTTGCTCGTCGAGCAGGCGCCAGCTGAGGCCGGTGATGTCCAGGTCGCGTCCGCGCGTCGTCTCCCGGTGCTCGTTCCACACCGCTTCCGGCGTCTTGTACGGGAACAGCGACGGCCGGCCCGGGCGCAGCCGCGACTTCCAGCCGTTGCGCGAACTCCACTGCGATCGACCAGTCGGCCCGGGCCTCCCCGGGCGGCTGCCACGGCCGCGCGCACGCGGCTGATGCGGCGCTCGCTGTTGGTGACGGTGCCTTCCTTCTCGCCCCACGTCGCGGCAGGCAGCAGCAGGTCGGCATAGCGCGCGGTGGCGGTGGTGGCGAATGCTTCCTGCAGCACGACGAACTCGGCGCGCTCCAGCGCGCGGCGCACGGTGGCCTGGTCCGGCATCGACTGCGCAGGGTTGGTGCATGCGATCCAGAGCGCCTTGATCTGCCCGTCGGCCGCTGCCTGGAACATCTCCACCGCCGTCGTTCCCGGCTTCGAAGGAACGTCGTCCACGCCCCACAACGCCGCGACTTCCGCCCGGTGCGCCGGGTCGGCGAGGTCGCGGTGCGCCGACAGCAGGTTCGCGAGCCCGCCCACCTCGCGCCCGCCCATCGCGTTCGGCTGCCCCGTGAGCGAGAACGGACCGGCGCCGGGCCGGCCGATCTGGCCGGTGGCCAGGTGCAGGTTGATCAAGCGCGGCGTTCTTCGCGGTGCCGCTGGCGCTCTGGTTCAGCCCCTGGCAGTAGAGCGAGAGCGTCGGCGTGCGCGCCTTGCCGCGCTCGAGGCCGGCGAACCAGCGCGCCGCCTGCATCACGGCGTCTTCCCGCAGGCCGGTCAAGCGGGCCGTCTCGCGCGGCGTGAAGTCGCGCACGCGCGCCTTCAGTGCGTCGAAGCCGCTGGTGTGCGCCTCGATGTACGCCGCATCGATCCAGCCCTCCCACAGCATCACGTGCAGCAGGCCGTGGAAGAGGGCGATGTCGGTGCCCGGCAGCAGCGGCAGGTGCAGGTCGGCCATCTCGGCGCTCTGCGTGCGGCGCGGGTCGGCGACCACGATGCGCAGCGCCGGGTTCGCGCGCTTCGCATCCTCCAGCCGCCGGAACAGGACCGGGTGCGCCCAGGCCGGGTTTGCGCCGGCGATGAAGACCGTCCCCGCGAGGGCGATGTCGTCGTAGCAGGCGGGCGGCGCATCGGCCCCGAGCGTCACCTTGTAGCCCGCGACCGCGCTGCTCATGCAAAGGCGCGAGTTCGTGTCGATGTTGTTGGTGCCGATCAGGCCCTTGGCGAGCTTGTTGAAGACGTAGTAGTCCTCCGTGAGCAACTGGCCCGACACGTAGAAGCCGACCGCATCCGGCCCATGGTTCGCGATCGCATGCTCGAAGCGATCGGCCGCATCGCCGATCGCGTCGTACCAGCTCACGCGCGCCGGCGTCGCGCCGCGGAAGGCGCGGCGCATCGGGTGCAGCAGCCGGGTCTGCAGCGTGACCGGTGCCGCAGCCGTCAGGTGCAGCGTGCTGCCCTTGCTGCAGAGCCGGCCGAAGTTCGCCGGATGGTCCGGGTCCCCCCGGACGCCGGTGATCTGCGTGCCGTCGCTCTCGATGACCACCCCGCAGCCCACGCCGCAATAGGGGCAGGTGGACCGCGTCTCACGCATCGGCCCGCTCGTGCGCCGCTCGCGTGGCGAGTTCGACGGCGTCCAGCGAGACGACGCCGTCGGCCACCTTCACCGAGAAGCGCGGCGTGCAGCCGGTGTCCGGCGCCCGCGCGCAGCCGTCGGACCAGGCCGATGGTCCAGTTGTGCAGCGGGCACGCCACGCTCTCGCCGAACACGATGCCCTGGCTGAGCGGCCCGCCCTTGTGCGGGCAGCGGTCGAGCAGCGCGAACACCTTGCCCTCGGCGTTGCGGAACACCGCCACCGCCGGCGCACCTTCCCGCTCCACCCGGCGCGCCCCGAGCACCGGAATCTCGTCCACCCGGCAGATCGCCGTCCACTGGCTCATCTCAGTCTCCATCGTCGCCAAGCGCGCCACCGGCTCGAACTGCCGCATGTCCACCCGCGCCTTGTCGAACTCGAACCACGGGTCCGGCTCGCCGTCCAGCGCGTACTGCAGCCGCTCCCAGAGCGCACGCCGGTCCTGCGCGTCGTCCAGCACCCGGCGCTTCACGTGGTCGAGGCCGACGCGCCCCACGTAGTGCACCGTGCGCTCCAGGTACCAGCCTTCCTCGCGGTAGAGCTGCAGGAACGCGCCGGCATGCTCGAGCACCTCGGCGGCGGTCTTCACCTTGCACAGGAACTGCGCCACCTCGGTCTTGATGCCGCCGTTGCCGGCCACGTAGATCTCCCAGCCCGAATCGACGCCGATCACGCCCACGTCCTTGATGCC
Source organism: uncultured beta proteobacterium (assembly GCA_963839465.1). Lineage (GTDB taxonomy): Bacteria > Pseudomonadota > Gammaproteobacteria > Burkholderiales > Burkholderiaceae_C > CAWIVI01. The sequence goes on along the minus strand of CAWIVI010000012.1, from coordinate 452,241 downwards.
GCTCTCCGCGCAGTTGCGCGGGCAGCCGCTCACCGCCAGCTTCACCTTGTGCGGCGCATACATGCGCCAGAGCGCGCGCTCCAGGTCCTTGCCCATCTGCGTGCTGTCCTGCGTGCCGAAGCGGCACCACTCGCTGCCCACGCAGGTCTTCACCGTGCGCAGCGCCTTCGCATAGGCGTGACCGCTGGGCATGCCGATGTCGCGCCAGACTCCGGGCAGGTCTTCCTTCTTCACGCCGAGCAGGTCGATGCGCTGGCCGCCGGTCACCTTCACCGTCGGGAATGCGGTACTTGTCCACCACGTCGGCGATGCGCCGCAGCTCGCCGGCCGTCGTCTCGCCGCCCCACATGCGCGGGATCACCGAGTACGTGCCGTCCTTCTGGATGTTCGCGTGGCTGCGCTCGTTGATGAAGCGGCTCTGCGGGTCGTCGCGCGCCTCCTTCGGCCACGTGCTCAGCAGGTAGTAGTTCAGCGCGGGCCGGCAGCTCGCGCAACCGTCGGGCGACCGCCACGCCAGGTGCCGCTGCACGGCATCGATCGTCAACAGCCGGGTGCCGTCCGGCATCGGCGTGCGGATGGCATGCCGCACCTCGTCGTGGCTGTGGTCGGTGCAGCCGCACATCGCCTTCTTCTTCGGCGCCGCCGAGTAGTCGCCGCCGGCGGTGAACATCAGCAGCTGCTCCACCAGCCCGGTGCACGATCCGCACGAGGCGCTTGCCTTCGTGTGCTTGCGCACCTCGTCGAGCGTGAAGAGGCCGCGGTCCTTGATCGCCTTGCAGATCGCGCCCTTGCTCACCCCGTTGCAGCCGCAGACCTCGTCGGTGTCGGCCATCGCGGCCGCGCGGTCCTGACCGAGGTGGCCGGTGTCGCCGATGTTGGATTCGCCGAACATCAGCCGGTCGCGGATGTCGGCCACCGAGCGGCCGTCGCGCAGCAGCTTGAAGTACCAGGAGCCGTCCACCGTGTCGCCGTAGAGGCAGGCGCCGACGAGCTTGTCGCCGCGGATCACGAGCTTCTTGTAGACGCCGGCGAACGGGTCGCTCAACACGATCTCCTCGGTGTCCTGCCCGCCGGTGAAGTCGCCAGCGGAGAAGAGATCGATGCCGGTCACCTTGAGCTTGGTGCTCGTCTGGCTGCCGGTGTAGCGGCCGATGCCGAACTGCGCCAGGTGCGTGGCGCACACCTTGCCCTGCTCGAACAGGGGCGCCACCAGCCCGTAGGCGATGCCGCGGTGCGCTGCGCACTCGCCGACGGCATAGATGCGCGGGTCCGTGATGGTCTGCATCGTGTCGTTCACGACGATGCCGCGGTTGCAGTGCAGCCCGATCTTCTCGGCCAGCGTCGTGTTGGGCCGGATGCCGGCGGCCATCACCACCAGGTCGGCCGGGATCTCGCTGCCGTCCTTGAACTGCACGGCCATCACCCGTCCGTCGGGGCCGCCGATCAACGCCTGCGTCTGCGCGCCGATCATGAACTTCAGGCCCCGATCCTCCAGCGACTTCTGCAGCAGGCGGCCCGCGGTGTCGTCGAGCTGCCGCTCCATCAGCCACGGCATGATGTGCACGACCGTCACCTGCATCCCGCGCAGCATCAGGCCGTTGGCCGCTTCCAATCCCAGCAGCCCGCCGCCGATCACCACCGCGTGCCTGTAGCGGGCGGCGGCATCGATCATCGCGTTCGTGTCGGCGATGTCGCGGTAGGCGATCACGCCGTCCAGGTCGCGGCCCGGCACCGGCAGCACGAACGGGTTGGAGCCGGTGGCCATGAGCAGCCGGTCGTAGGGCGCCTCGGTGCCGTCCTCGGCCCGCACGATGCGGCGCCGGCGGTCCACGTCCACCACCTTCCGGCCCAGGTGCAGCGTGATGCCGTGCTGCGCGTACCAGTCCAGCGGGTTGAGCACGATCTGGTCGATCGTCTGCTCGCCCGCCAGCACCGGCGACAGCAGGATGCGGTTGTAGTTGGGATGCGGCTCCGCGCCGAACACGGTGATGTCGTGCAGCTCGGGCGCGATCTTCAGCAGCTCCTCGAGCGTGCGCACGCCGGCCATCCCGTTGCCCACCATGACGAGTCTCGTCTTCTTCATGCACGCCCTCTGGAATTGCGTCGGTCCGTGGATCACCCGGCCGCGGCGCAAGCCGCGGCCTCGAACCGCGCACATCGGTGTGCACGGAACCGCCGGTACCTCGACCGCGGCCCGGGCGCGGCGCTGCGCCCCGAGGCACTGAAAAGCAGCATCCGTGCCAGCGCTGCGGGAGGCGCAGGCGCCTGCTGCACTATGCTGGCGACCTGGAAGCGGGTTCCGCTCACGGGCTTGGTGCAGCGGCGCGCGACAAGCTGGTGCGTCGCCGTGCTTCCGCATAGCCACCCGCCCCCCGAAGCATTACGATCGCGCACCGGAGTCCGTCCATGTCCGCCGTCCTTCCCGCCAACGACACGTCAGCCGAAGGATCGCGGCTAGCGCAGATCCTCGGCCGGCTGATGCCGGCATTGCTGGAGCGCCAGGGCGCGCTGCTCGCCGTGAAGGACGCGTCCACCGGCCGCTACGAGCACGTCAACGCCGCCATGGCCGCGCTGTTCGGCACCACGCCGGCCCAGATGACGGGCCGCACCGACGCCGAGCTCCTCGATGCCGCGCTGGCCACCACGCTGCGCGCGGCCGAGCAGACCGCGCTCGCCCAGCCGGGCGCGCTCGCCAGCGAGCACAAGTTCGAGCTTCGCGGCGCCCGCCACGACTTCGCCGTGCTCCGCCTGGCAGTGGGTCCGGACGCGGGCGGCGTGCGCCGGCTGTGCAGCGTCTGGACCGACCAGAACGCCACCAAGCAGAAAGACGCGCAGCTGCGCGCGGCGCTCGATCAGCTCGAGGCCGAGCAGCGCACCATCGAGCAGTTGCGTCGCGAGCTGAAGGACCAGGCGCTGCGCGATGTCGCCACCGGCCTCTACACCCGTCCCCATTTCGAGGACCAGCTCAAGCGCGAAGTGGATCTGTCCACGCGCGAGCACCGCGAGTTCGCCCTCGTGTGCGTGTCGCTCGACCGCCTGGCCGACCGCGTCAGCGCCCTCGGCGACGACGCGCGCACCCGCGTGTTCGAGGCGCTCGGCCGGCTGCTGCGCAGCAACACCCGCGCGATGGATGCCTCCTGCCGCTTCGACGACACGCGTTTCATGATCCTGTTGTCGGGCGTCGGCCTGGCCACCGCCCACTCGCGCATGGAGGGCCTGCGCCGCCAGTGCGCCACGCAGATCGTTGTGCTCGACGGCCAGGAGCTCGGCTTCACGGTGTCGATGGGCGTGGCCAGCTTTCCGCACACGGCGCAGACCCAGGAAGAGCTGCTGGCGGCGTGCGACAAGGCTTTGTCCGAAGCGCAGCGGCGCGGCGGCAACCACGTCGCCCTCGCCAGCATCCGCTTCGAAGGCTAGAGGCTGCCGAGGCCGACCTCTCAGGCCAGCGCCTTGTAGAGCATGTACGCCGACAAGGCGTAGAGCAGTCCGGCGAACGCCTGCTTCAGCTGGCGCACGTTCAGCGCGTGGGCGGCCCGCGCACCCAGCGGCGCCATCAGCACGCTCGCCGCGCCGATGATGGCCAAGGCCGGCAGATAGAGAAAGCCGACCTGCCCAGGCAGCACCGGCAGCCAGCGACCAGCCGCCCACCACGTAGCCGACCGTGTTGGCCAGCGCGATCGGAAAGCCCAGCGCGGCGCTCGTCGCCACCGCGTGGTGGATGGCGACGTTGCACCACGTCATGAACGGCACGGACACGAAGCCGCCGCCGGCGCCCACGAGCCCGGACACGAAGCCGATGCCGGCGCCCGCGGCGGCGCGACCTGCCGGGCCCGGCATGACACGGCTCGGCGCCGGCTTCCGGTCGCGCAGCATCTGCGTGGCGGAGAAGCCGACGAACAGCGCGAAGGCGAGCGCGAGCGCCTGGCCCTTGACCAGGGCGAACACGCCGGCGCCCGCGAGCAGCCCGCCGACCACGATGCCCGGCGCCATGCCGCGCACGATGTCCCAGCGAACGGCGCCGCGCCGATGGTGCGCGCGCACGCTCGACAGCGATGTGAAGAGAATGGTCGACATCGACGTCGCGATCGCCATCTTCACCGCGAGCCCGTCCGGCACGCCCTGCCGCGACAGCAGGAACGTGAGGAAGGGCACCAGCAGCATGCCGCCGCCGATGCCCAGCAGGCCGGCGAGGAAGCCGGTGCAGCAACCGAGCAGCAGCAGCTGGGCCGCGAGCAGCGGCTCGATGATCACGCTTGCGCTCATTCGGCGCGTCGAGCAGCCGCAGCACGGCGCGCCACTCGTCGTCGGTCACGGGCGTGATCGACAGGCGGTTGCCGCGCTTGAGCACCGTCATGGACGCCAGCTCGGGGCGTTCCCTCATCTCGGTGAGCGGCAGCAGCTTGCGTCTTGCGCTTCAGGCGGATGTCGACGTTCACCCAGCGAGGGTCGTCCGCTGTGGACTTCTCGTCGTAGTACTTGCTCTTGCGGTCGAACTGCGTGGCGTCGGGGTAGGGCGGGCTGGCCACTTCGGCGATGCCCGCCACGCCCGGCTCGGGGCACGACGAGTGGTAGTACAGCACGCCGTCGCCGACGCGCATCTGGTCGCGCATGAAGTTGCGCGCCTGGAAATTGCGCACGCCGGTCCAGGGCACCTGCCGGCCGGGCAGCTTCGCGAGTTCATCGACCGAGCACTCGTCGGGCTCGATCTTCATCAGCCAGTAAGCCATGAAGGTCGCCAGCAGGAGAAAGGTGGGTGTCCGCCACGAACCGTGGGCCGCATTCCTGAACCCTCGTGGAAGTTCAGGTGGGCGAGGTCAGCGGGGCTTCGGGTTCATCTGACGCGAGACGATCACACCAGCCGGGCAATGTTCCTCTCCCTTGCTCATTCGAGCATCGGTTCAAGGAAATATAAGACCCACGCGAACGCGGCGGACGAGATGATTCTAGAGGAGTTGGTCCTCGCCGAGTGCGGCATCCACACGCTCGATCAGGGCGTCGAGGTCGGCACTTGACTTCGCGTCGCGCCCGGAGTTGCGCGCGCGCCCGGCGCGACCGCCGGGCGCGCCACGGCGCGCTCGGCGAGCTGGTAGGCGAGATTGAGCGCGGCGAGCACGGCGATGCGCTCGCGCGCCTTCACCTTTCCGGCATCGCGGATGGCGCACATTTCCTTGTCGACCGACGCCACGGCGGCCAGCAGGGACTGTTCGCCGCCTTCCGGGCAGCCGAGGATGTAGCTCTGGCCCATGATCGTGACTTCGAGCTGCTTCATGCGTCGCTCCGATGCGATGCATCGCCTTCGACCGGCAGACGCTCGAGCAGCGCGTCGATGCGCGAACGCGCGGCCGTGAGGCGCGAGCGCAGACTGTCGCGCTCCGCTGCCACGCTCTCGAGCTGCTGCGCGAGCAGGGCATTGGTGCGCTTGAGCTCGTCGTGCCGCAGGAGCAGGCGCTCGATGCGCTCGGCGAGGTCTTCGAGTCTGGACATGGGCGTTCATTGTAGGCTTCGCCCGTGCCCCTCTTACAATCGCGAACGTTGGTGCTCGTGCCGGTGTTCACGCCGGCACGGTTAAACGGGAAGCAGGAAGACGCCCGGCGCTCTCGCGCCGCGTCCAGCCTGCGCTGCCCCCGCAACGGTCAGCGAACGGGGCCCGGTCAACCGGGTCCGCCTCGCGTGCACACGCCACTGGAAGGTGTCCTTCTGGGAAGGTCGCGCGAGTCGGTTCGCCAGCCCGGATACCGGCCAACAGGGGGCGCCGGGCCGCAGGGCTCGACGCCATGTCGCCCGCCTGCGGGGAAGCAGGCCAGGGCACCGAGCCTTGTCCCAACGTCCCATGAAACTCTCCCGACCGGCCACGCGGCGCACGCTGCTGGCCTTCGCATGCTCGTGCGCTTCCTTCCCCTGCGTCTTCGCGCAGGACGTTCCCACCATCGTCGTCACCGGCACCGTGCTGCCGCGCACGCTGGGCAGCGAGTTCGCCGCCACCAGCGTGCTTACGCGAGACGACCTCCAGCGCACCGGGCGTGCGCGACGTCGTCGCCGCGCTGGAGCTGCTCGGCACCGCGCTCGTCGAGCAGCAAGGCGGCCCCGGCACGGCCGCCTTCGTCCGGCTGCGCGGCGCCGACTCGCGCGACACCCTCGTGCTCGTCGATGGCGTGCCGCTCAACGACGTGACGCTCGGCCTGGCCACCCTGTCGCAGCTGCCGGTGGCCGACATCGAGCGCATCGAGGTTGCGCGCGGCAACCTCTCGGCGCTCTACGGCGCCAACGCGACGGGCGGCGTCATCCAGATCTTCACGCGGCGCGGGTCGAGCGGCTTGCGCGGCGAGGCCAGCGCGACCGTCGGCAGCCGCGCGACACTGCGCGTCGAGGCCAGCGTGTCCGCCGGCAGCGACACCTTGCGCGGCCGCTTCACCGCGGGTGGGGAGCGCACCGACGGCTACAGCGCCATCGATCCGGCCGTGCTGCCCAACGCCAACCCCGACGACGACGGCAACCAGCGCCGCCATGCGGCACTCGCGCTCGACGCCGATGTCGCGCCCGGCCATGCGCTCGGGCTGGACCTGCGCGTCGTGCGCGGCATCGCCGAGTACGACGACGGCTCGTCGTTCAGCAGCCCCACCGACACGCACCAGCAATACCTGCTGCAGCGCAGCGCCACGCCTGCGCGGGCGCCATGCCATCGGGACGGACTGGACGCTCGAATGGCGCGCCGCCGAAGGCCGCGAGACCCGTCGCGAGGAGTCCGTGACTGCTTTCGGCGCGGCCGAGTTCGGCAACGACGTGCGCAACCGCGGCGTCACCGTCGAGGCGAACGGGCGCATCGCCGCCGGCTGGCGCCTGCAGCTCGGCGCCGAGCGGCTGGTGCAGTCCACCGACAGCCCCGACTACCTCACCGATCACCGCCGCACCGACGTGCTGCGCGCCGGCGTCGTGCACGACGCCCCCTGGGGCAGCGTGCAGGCCGCCGTGCGGCGCGACGACACGAGCGACTTCGGCAGTGCCGACACTGCGCTGCTCGGCGCCACCTGGCGCTTCGCGCCAGCCTTCAGCGCCATCGCCACGCTGGCCAACAGCTTCACCCCGCCCACGCTCGACATGCTCTTCTTCGCCGTCTGCTGCAGCAACCCGGAGCTGCAGCCAGAGCGCTCGCGCAACGCCGACGTCGCCCTCCAATGGGAGGACGGCCCGAACGCCGTGCGCATCACCGCCTTCGTTGCCCGGCAGCAAGACAAGATCGTCAACGACGACGACTTCATTCCGCACAACGTGGCGAGCGCCGAGAACCACGGCGTGGAGCTCGCGGCCCGGACGAAGCTCGGCGCGTGGCGCCTGGCCGGCGAAGCCACCGTGCAGGATCCCGTCGACGCTGACACCGGCGAACGCTTGCCGCGGCGCGCGAGCCGCCAGTTCGCCGCCCGAGCCGACTACGATGGCAGCGGATGGAATGCCGGGGCGCGAGTGCGATACGTGGGCGAGCGGCCGGACATCGGCGGGATCGACGTGCCCGGCTACAGCGTCGTCGACTTCAGCGGGCGCTGGCAGGCCACGCCGGCCTGGAACGTGCACGTCAGCCTGGAGAACGCATTCGACCGGAACTACCAGACCACGGCCGGCTACCAGGGCAAGCCGCGCGGCGTGTTCGTCGGCCTCGGCTGGCAGGGCGGGCGGTGACGCATCGATGAGCCCCGACCGGTCGTCACCGTCGCGCTGGGTGCCGGCCGCCGTGGTGCTGGCGCTGCTGGCGCTCGGGGCCGGCCTCGCGGCCGGCTCGGCGGGCTGGTGGCCGGCGCCGGACATCCTCTGGCGCATCCGGGCGCCGCGCGTGCTGGCCGGCTTCGGCGCCGGCGCGGCGCTGGCGCTGGCGGGGGCCTTGATGCAGCTCCTCACGCGCAACGCGCTGGCCGATCCGGCCGTGCTCGGCATCTCGGGCGGTGCCGGCGTCGGCTCGCTGCTGGCCATGTTGCTCATGCCGGCGGCGGGGGCCTGGCTACCGATGGCGGGTGCCGCCGCCGGCGCCTGCGCGGCCGCAGCGCTGCTGCTCGCGCTGTCATGGCGCGTGCTGTCGCGCCCGGGCGCCGTGGGCGCCGGCGGGGAGGGCAACGTCACGCTGCTGTTGCTGGGCGTGATGATCGGCTCGGGCAGCGCGGCGGCGATCTCGCTGATGCTGTCGCTCGCGCCGCAGGCACAGCTGCGCGGCATGATCTTCTGGCTGCTCGGTGACCTCAACGGCGCGACGGCATGGTGGCCGGCCTGCCTGGTGGCGGCAGGCGTGCTGGCGGCCGTGCTTCCGAGCGCGCGCGAGCTCGACGCGCTGGCTCGCGGCGATGCCTGGAGCCGCACCCTCGGCGTGCCGGTTGTGCGTCGCCGGCGCGTCGCGCTCGTCGGCGCGGCGCTCGCCACCGGGGCCGCCGTGGCCACCGCTGGCGCCATCGGTTTCGTCGGGCTCGTCGTGCCGCACGCCTTGCGGCTCCTGGGCCTGCGCGCGGCCACGGCGTTGCTGCCGGCGAGCGCGATCGTCGGTGGCGCCTTCGTCGTGGCGGTCGACACGCTGGCGCGCACGCTGATCGCCCCGGCGCAACTGCCCGTGGGCGTGTTCGCGGCGGCGATCGGCGTGCCGGTCTTCGTGTCGCTCCTTCTCAGAGGACCGGTGAAGTGACCCCTGCTCCACGGCTTGCGGTCTCGGGGCTCGAGATGCGTGCGGGCGGGCGAGGCGGAGCGCGCGTGCTGTTCAGCGGGCTCGGCTTCACGGTCGGGCCCGGCGAGTGCTGGGTCGTGCTCGGTCCGAACGGCGCCGGCAAGTCGACGCTGCTCGCTGCGCTGGCCGGCCTGCTGCCGGTGCAGGGCGGCCACATCGCGTGGAGCGGCCGGCCCGTGGACGACTGGGAGCCCGGCGCGCTGGCCGGCGAACGCGCCTGGTGCCCGCAGTTCTGGCTCGATCCATTTCCGGCACGTGTCGACGAGACCGTGCGCCTCGGCCGCCTGCGCATGGCCTGGGCCTGGCGCGACGACGACGCGGCCGAAACATCGGCGCTGGCCGCGCTGCTCGCGCGCCTGGATATCGCGCACCTCGCCGCGCACGACGTGCGCACCTTGTCCGGCGGCGAGCGCCAACGTGTCGCCATCGCTGCGGCCGTCTGGCAGGGCGCTCCCACCCTGATCCTCGACGAACCGGCATCGCACCTGGATCTCGCGCACCAGCAGTTGCTCGCGCAGCGGCTGCGCGATCACGCCGCCGCGGGCGGCAGCGTGATCGCGAGCCTTCACGATCTCAACCTCGCGTGGTCGCTCGCCACGCATGCCGTGCTGCTCGACGGCCGCTCCGGCGCACGGGCCGGCCGCCGCGACGCCGTCCTCGCTCCAGCGCACCTGAGCACGGCTTTCGGTGTGGACGTGCATCGGGTCGAGGTGTGCGGCGAGCAACGCTTCTGGATCGGGTCCCGCGTCGTGAAGCGAAGCCTCCTCCTGTTCGCCTGGCTGCTGGCCGTCCCGTTGGCCGCCCGCAGCGCCGCCTTGATCGACGACGCCGGCCATGCCGTGCCGCTGGCGCCTTCCGCGAAGCGCGTGGTGACCCTGGCCCCGAACCTCACGGAGCTCGTTCATGCCGTAGGAGCCGGCGCCACCCTCGTGGCCACCGACCAGAGCAGCGACCATCCGCCGGCCGTGTCGTCCCTGCCCCGCGTCGGCGACCACCAGCGCGTGGACATCGAGCGCCTGGTGGCGCTGGCGCCCGATCTCGTGCTCGCCTGGGGCAGCGGCAACACGGCGCGCGAACTCGCGCAGATCGAGGCCGCCGGCATCCGGCTCTTCCGGCTCGAGCCCAGGCGCCTGGACGACATTCCCCGGGCGCTCGAGCGCGTCGGGATGCTGCTCGGCCGCGCCGAGGAGGGGAAGCAACGCGCTCGCGCCCTGCGGGCGCAGATTGCCGCACTGCGCGAGAGTCATGCGGGCGCGGCGCCGGTGCGCGTGTTCTACCAGGTGTGGTCGCGCCCGCTGCTCACGTTGAACGACGACCACCTCGTGTCCGATGTCGTCCGCCTGTGCGGCGGGCGCAACGTCTTCGGGTCGCTGGCCCCGCTCGTTCCGGAGCTCTCCACCGAGTCCGTCGTGCTGGCCGACCCCGAAGCCATGCTGACCGCGATCGAGGGCTCCGGTCCTGCAAGGCGCACGCCGCAGGCCGGGGCGTTCTCGCATTGGGCCGCGCTCGGCACGACCACCGCCGTGCGGCGGGGCTGGCTCTACACGCTGCCCGCCGACATCGTGGTGCGGGGCGGCCCCCGCATCGCCGAGGGGGCGCAGGCCCTTTGCGGCGTGCTGGACGAAGTGCGCCGCGAGCGAGCCGCTGCCCCGCGCTAGGGCCTGTTGACGGGCCCTAATCCTGGAACAGCGGGCGCGCCTCGCAATACCGCGCCACGGCGCACTGCCCGCACAGCGGCCGGCGCGCCTGGCACACGTAGCGACCGTGGAGGATCAGCCAGTGATGCGCGTGGAGCCGATACGCCGGCGGCACGCGCTCCAGCAGCTTCATCTCCACTTCCAGCGCATCCTTGCCCGGTGCCAGCCCGGTGCGGTTCGAGACCCGGAAGATGTGCGTGTCCACGGCCATCGTCGGCTCGCCGAAGGCGACGTTCAGCACCACATTGGCCGTCTTGCGGCCGACGCCCGGCAGGGCTTCCAGTTCCTCGCGGGTGCGTGGCACGTTTCCGCCGTGGCGCTCGACGAGCAGGCGGCAGGTCTCGTGCAGGTTCTTTGCCTTGGTCCGGAAGAGTCCGATCGTCTTGATCCGTTCGGCCAGCCCATCGACGCCCAGCGCGAGCATCTTCGCCGGCGTATTCGCCCCCGGAAAGAGCCGCCGCGTCGCCTTGTTGACCCCCGCGTCCGTGGCCTGCGCCGACAGGAGCACCGCCGCGAGCAGTTCGAACACGTTCGTGTACTCGAGTTCGGTGGCCGGGTGCGGATTCGCCGCGCACAGCGTCGCAAAGAACGGCTCCACGTCCTCCGGCTTCATGGCCGCTCGGCGCGCCGGGCGCGCGCACGCGCCAGGGCGGCCTCGATCACCGCGCGCTTGCGCTCGAGCGCCTGTGGATCGGCGATCGCGCTCGCCGCAGGCAAGTCGGCGAGGCTTGGCCTGCGCCTTGAGCGCGAGCCGCTCGTCGTTCTCCTGCTTGTCGCGCTCGCTGCGCATCCGGTGGAAGGCGTAGCGCTCGCGTGCTTCGTCGGCCTGCCGGTCGCTCCAGGCGTCCCACCCTGCCGAGCCGGGCGTGATCTCCACCATCGAGATGCAGTCGACCGGGCACGCCGGCACGCACAGGTCGCAGCCCGTGCAGAGCTCGTCGATCAGGTGGTGCATGCGCTTGGGCGCGCCGACGATGCAGTCCACGGGGCAGGCCTTGATGCACAGCGTGCACCCGATGCACCACGCCTCGTCGATTACCGCCAGCCGGCGCGGGCCCTCGACGCCGTTCTCCGGGTTGAGCGGCACGACCGGGCGCCCCGTGATCGCGGAGAGGCGCGCAATGCCCTGCGCGCCGCCGGGCGGGCAGCGATCGATGCCGGCTTCGCCGGCCGCGATGGCTTCGGCGTAGTGGCGGCAGTCGGGATAGCCGCATCGCGTGCACTGCGTCTGCGGCAGCGCCGCGTCGATCGCGGCGGCCAGGTCGGTCACGATGGAAACCCTCGTCGGGCTACGGACCCTAGGATTGTCGCGCCGTGCGCCGCGCAACCTTGCGGGCCGGCGCATCGACCGCGGCGTCTGGCCTCTTGAAGCGCTCGATGAAAGCTCGCACCTCGGGGTAGACCTTCTCGCGCCAGCGCCGCCCGGAAAAGATGCCGTAGTGACCGGCACCCTGCACGTCGTAGTGGAACTGGCGATGCCTTCGGCACGCCGGTGCAAAGGTCGTGCGCCGCGCGCGTCTGGCCGGCGCCGGAGATGTCGTCGAGCTCGCCCTCGATCGTGAGCAGTGCCGAGGCGGTGATGTCCTGCGGACGCACCAGCTGGCCGTCGATGTCCCAAGTGCCGTTCACCAGCGCGAAATCCTGGAACACGGTCTTGATCGTGTCGAGGTAGTACTCCGCCGGCATGTCGAGCACGGCGTTGTATTCGTCGTAGAAGCGGCGATGAGCGTCGACGTTCTCCTCGTCGCCACGCACGAGGTCGAGGAAGTAGTCGTAGTGCGACGACAGGTGGCGGTCGGGGTTCATCGCGACGAAGCCGGTGTGCTGCAGGAACCCCGGATACACGCGCCGGTTGGCACCGGGGTAGTTGAGCGGCACGCGGTAGATCACGTTGTTCTCGAACCACTCGTAGCTCTTGTTCATCGCCAGGTTGTTCACCGCGGTCGGCGACTTCCGGGCATCGATGGGCCCGCCCATCATGATGAGCGCGGGAGGCGTGGGCTCGCCGGCGCTGGCCATCAGCGACACCGCCGCGAGCACGGGCACCGTCGGCTGGCACACCGAGATCACGTTCACATCGGGGCCGATGTGGCGGATGAAATCGCGCACGTAGTGCACGTAGTCGTCGAGGTGAAACGGCCCTTCGGACTCCGGCACCATGCGCGCATCGGTCCAGTCGGTGATGTAGACCTTGTGGTCTTGCAGCAGGCTCATCACGGTGTCGCGCAGCAGCGTGGCGTGATGGCCCGACAATGGCGCCACGATGAGCACGGTGCCCTGCTGCTTCATCTGCTCCAGCGCCCTGGGATCGTCCGTGAAGCGCTTGAAGCGCAGCAGGCGGCAGAAGGGCTTCTCGGTAGCCACCTGCTCCTGCACGGCCACCTCGACGCCGCCGACGCTGGCCGTCCTGATGTCGAACGACGGCTTCTCGTACTCCTTCGCCAGCCGGTGCAGCAGATCGAAGCTTGCGGCCACGCGCTGCGCCAGCGGCGTGTGCGTGAAGGGGGAGAGCGGGTGGCTGTACAGCTTCGAAGAGGCGCTGGCGAACTCGGCGAAGGGCGCCATCAGGGCGCGTTGGGTTTCGTAATACTGATACAACATGGACGGTGCCCTCGACTTGTGCGTCGCAGCATTCTAGGTCCGCTGGGCAACGCCCATGCCTGTCGAGACCAGGCAGGCCGTAAAGGAGGTCGCAGAAGAACATGCTTCTGCGCCGCTCGTCAGACGACGGCGGCGATGGCCTTGGCCACGATGTCGAGGTTGCGGCTGTTCAGCGCGGCGACGCAGATGCGGCCGGAGTCGAGACCGTAGACGCCAAACTCTGAGCGCAGACGCTGCATCTGCTGCTTGTTGAGCCCTGAGTAGCTGAACATGCCGCGCTGTTGCGTGATGAACGAGAGGTCGTCCTTCACGCCGACCGATTTCAACCTGTCGACCAGTGCGTGCGCGCATGGCCTTGATGCGCTGCCGCATGCCGGCCAGTTCCTCTTCCCAAATGGCGCGCAGCGCAGGCGTGCCCAGCACCATGGCGACGATCTGCGCGCCGTGGATGGGCGGGGTGGAGTAGTTGGTGCGCACGACGATCTTGAGCTGGCTCAGAACACGCGCGGCCTCGTCGCGGCTGGCGCAGACCACGCTCAACGCGCCCACGCGCTCGCCGTACAGCGAGAAGCTCTTGGAGAACGAGGTCGACACGAAGAAGTCGATCGCCGGCATCGAGGAACATGCCGATGACCGCGCCGTCCTCGGCGAGGCCGTCTCCGAAGCCCTGGTAGGCCATGTCGAGGAACGGCACCAGCCCGCGACCCTTCACGGCCTCGATCACCTCCGCCCACTGCGGTGCGCAGAGAGGTCGTAGCCTGTCGGGTTGTGGCAGCACGCATGCAGCACGACGACGGTGCCGGCAGGCGCGGCCCGGAGAGCGTCGAGCATGGCGGGGAAGTTCACGCCCCTGGCCGCCGCGTCGTAGTAGGGATAAGCCTGCACGTCGAACCCGGCGCTGCCGAAAAGTGCGCGGTGGTTCTCCCAGCTCGGATCGCTGATGAGCACCTTGGCCGACGGTTTCACCTTCTTGAGGAAATCGGCGCCGATCTTCAGGCCGCCGGTGCCTCCCATTGCCTGCACGGTGGCCACCCGGCCACTCGTCACCGCCTCACCGTCGGCACCGAAGACGAGCCCTTGCACGGCTCGGTCGTACGCGGCGATGCCGTCGATCGGAAGGTAGCCGCGGGCCGCCGGCCGGGCCGCCATGCGCTTCTCGGCCTCGATCACGCACTGCAGCAACGGCAGCTTGCCGTCTTCGTCGTAGTACATGCCCACGCCGAGATTGACCTTGGCGGGGTTCGGGTCGGCGTTGAACTGCTCGTTCAGACCCAGGATGGGATCGCGCGGGGCCAGTTCGACGGCGTCAAAGAGGGACATGGCGTGGGCTTGACGAGTGGGATACGCTGGTGGATTGCAATTGTAGATGGACGTCAGGGTGAACCCTAGGAGCCGATGAACGATCTCGCACTGCCTGCCGCTGCCGAACCGCTCGAGGGCGAGTTCGTTAGCTACGCCGGGTCGCCGTTCCAGCTGTGCCGCCCCTTTCCGCCTGCCGGCGACCAGCCGGCCGCCATCGCGCAACTGATCGAGGGCGTGCGCGACGGCCTGAGCTTCCAGACGCTGCTGGGCGTCACCGGCTCGGGCAAGACCTTCACGATGGCCAACGTCATCGCCCAGGTCGGCACGGCCGGCGATCGTGTTCGCTCCGAACAAGACGCTGGCCGCCCAGCTCTACGGCGAGTTCCGCGAGTTCTTCCCGAAGAATGCCGTCGAGTACTTCGTCAGCTACTACGACTACTACCAGCCGGAGGCCTACGTCCCGCAGCGCGACCTGTTCATCGAGAAGGACAGCTCGATCAACGAGCACATCGAGCAGATGCGGCTTTCGGCCACCAAGAGCCTGCTCGAGCGGCGCGACGTGATCATCGTCGCCACCGTGTCCGCCATCTACGGCATCGGCAACCCGAGTGACTACCACCAGATGGTCATGACGGTGCGCAAGGGCGACAAGATGGGCCAGCGCGATGTCATCGCGCACCTCATCCGCATGCAGTACACCCGCAACGAGATGGAGTTCTCGCGCGGCACCTTCCGCGTGCGCGGCGACACCATCGATGTCTTTCCCGCCGAGCACTCGGAGCTCGCCATCCGCATCGAGTTGTTCGACGACGAGATCGATACGCTCCAGCTGTTCGACCCGCTCACCGGCCGCATTCGCCAGAAGATCCCGCGCTTCACGGTCTACCCGTCGAGCCACTACGTGACGCCGCGCGACCGCGTCCTGAGCGCCATCGACACCATCAAGGCCGAGCTTCGCGATCGCCTGGCCGAGTTCGTGGCTGCGGGCAAGCTGGTGGAGGCACAGCGCCTGGAGCAGCGCACGCGCTTCGACCTCGAGATGCTGCAGGAGGTCGGCCACTGCAAGGGCATCGAGAACTACACCCGCCACCTTTCCGGCGCCCGGCCGGGCGATCCGCCGCCCACGCTCGTCGACTACCTCCCGCGCGACGCGTTGATGTTCCTCGACGAGAGCCACGTGCTCATCGGGCAGCTCGGAGGCATGTTCAACGGCGACCGCGCCCGCAAGACGGTGCTCGTGGAGTACGGCTTCCGCCTGCCGTCCGCGCTGGACAACCGGCCCCTCAAGTTCGAAGAGTTCGAGGCCAAGGTTCGCCAGGCGATCTTCGTGTCGGCGACGCCGGCGCAGTACGAGCAGAGCCATGCCGGCCAGGTGGTCGAGCAGGTCGTGCGCCCCACCGGTCTCGTCGATCCCGATGGTCGAAGTGCGCCCGGCCACCCGTCAGGTCGACGATGTGCTGCAGGAGATCCGCGAGCGCGTGAAGGTGGGCGAGCGCGTGCTGATCACCACGCTCACGAAGCGCATGGCCGAGCAGCTCACCGACTACCTCGCCGACAACGGCGTGAAGGTGCGCTACCTGCACAGTGACATCGACACGGTCGAGCGCGTGGAGATCATCCGCGACCTGCGCCTCGGGATGTTCGACGTGCTGGTGGGCATCAACCTGCTGCGCGAGGGCCTCGACATCCCCGAGGTGTCGCTCGTGGCGATCCTGGACGCCGACAAGGAGGGTTTCCTGCGCGCGGAGCGCAGCCTGATCCAGACCATCGGCCGTGCCGCCCGGCACATCAACGGCCGGGCCATCCTCTACGGGGACAAGATGACCGACTCGATGCGGCGTGCGATCGGCGAGACGGAGCGGCGTCGCGACAAGCAGCTCGCGCACAACCTGGCCGAGGGCATCACGCCGCGCAGCGTGATCAAGCAGGTGCGCGAGATGATCGACGGCGTGGTGTCCGACAAGACCGCCCGGGACGACCTGAAGGCCGCCGAGGCGGCGGCGCAGGTCGAGGCGATGAGCGAGAAGGATCTCGGCAAGCGCATCCGTGCGCTCGAGCGCCAGATGCTCGAGCACGCGCGCAACCTCGAGTTCGAGCAGGCGGCGCGGGTCCGCGACCAGCTCGCGCTGCTGCGCGAGCAGGCTTTCGGAGCACCCGGGCATGACCTCAATGTCGTCCCGCCGGCTGGCGCCGCCTGACGATGCGGAGCCCGGGCGGCATGGGGATTGCTGCGCGTTACATGGCGCCGAAGCGGCGCCGTCCTTCCGGGGGAACTTCGCTGGCTAAAGCCGACCAAATAGCTCGGCTATCGCTATAATCGACTAAAACGCTCGGGTACCTCCGAGGGTTAACCCGGTTATCCGCCAGCCAAGGTTCCTGCCGACACGCTTCGCCACCCGCGCGGCCCCGTGTTGCACTGCACAAGGCTCAAAGGAGTATTCAATGCGTCTCACCACCAAAGGCCGTTTTGCGGTCACCGCGATGATCGATCTGGCCCTGCGGTCCCATTCGGGCCCGGTGGCGCTGGCGGCGATCAGCCAGCGGCAGCAGATCTCTCTGTCGTATCTCGAGCAACTGTTCGGCAAGCTGCGGCGCCACGAGCTCGTGGAAAGCACGCGCGGCCCGGGCGGCGGCTACTCGCTTGGCCGCAAGGCGGACGACATCACTGTCGCCGACATCATTGTCGCGGTCGACGAGCCGATCGACGCCACCGGCTGCGGCGGCAAGGAAAACTGCATGGGCGACGACACCGGGCGCTGCATGACGCATGACCTGTGGGCGAGCTTGAACGCGAAAATGATCGAGTACCTCGATTCGATCTCGCTCAAGAAGCTCGTGGACGAGCAGCTCGCAAAGGGCGTGTCGGTCGAAGAGACGCCCGTCAAGCGCGCCATCTCCAGCCAGCCGGTGGTCAAGCCGATCAAAGTGACAGCTCCGAACTCGGTCTTCGCCCTGGGCAGCGCTCTCACGAAGTGACCCCGTTCCGGTTCCAGCGTTCCCTTCACCATGGACATGACCCCGCACTTCCCGATCTACATGGACTACGGCGCGACGACGCCGGTCGATCCCCGCGTCGTGGACGCGATGGTCCCGTGGTTGCGCGAGCATTTCGGCAATCCGGCGTCGCGCAGCCACGCCTGGGGATGGGAAGCGGAAGAGGCCGTGGAGAAGGCGCGCGAGCAGGTGGCGCTGCTGATCGGCGCGGACCCTCGCGAGATCGTCTGGACGTCCGGTGCCACGGAGTCCGACAACCTCGCGCTCAAGGGCGCGGCGCATTTCTACAAGACCCGGGGCAAGCACATCATCACGGTCAAGACGGAACACAAGGCCGTGCTGGACACCTGCCGCGAGCTCGAGCGCCAGGGCTTCGAGGTGACCTACCTCGCCGTGCAGGAAGACGGGCTCCTCGACCTCGAAAAGTTCCAGGCCGCGATCCGCCCCGACACGATCCTTGTCTCCGTGATGTTCGTCAACAACGAGATCGGCGTGATCCAGGACATCCCGGCCATCGGGGCCCTCTGCCGGGAGCGCGGCATCGTGTTCCACGTCGATGCGGCGCAGGCCACGGGCAAGGTGGCGATCGACCTCAAGACGCTGCCGGTCGACCTGATGAGCCTGGCCTCGCACAAGACCTACGGCCCGAAGGGCATCGGCGCGCTCTACGTGCGGCGCAAGCCGCGCGTGCGCATCGAGGCGCAGATGCACGGCGGCGGCCACGAGCGCGGCATGCGCTCGGGCACGTTGCCCACGCACCAGATCGTCGGCATGGGCGAGGCCTTCCGCATCGCGCGCGAGGAGATGGGCACCGAGAGCGAGCGCATCCGCATGCTGCAGCGGCGGCTGATCGCCGGCCTGTCGGAGATCGACCAGGTCTTCATCAACGGCCACCTCGAGAAGCGGGTGCCGCACAACGTGAACATGTCCTTCAACTTCGTGGAGGGCGAGTCGCTCATCATGGGCATCAAGGGCATCGCGGTGAGCTCCGGCTCGGCCTGCACGTCCGCCAGCCTGGAGCCCAGCTACGTGCTGCGCGCGCTCGGCCGCAGCGACGAGCTCGCCCACTCGAGCCTGCGCATGACCATCGGCCGGTTCACCACCGAGGAAGAGATCGACTACGCGATATCGACGCTGAAGGACCGCGTGGCCAAGCTGCGCGAGCTGTCGCCGCTGTGGGAGATGTACCAGGATGGCGTCGACATCAGCACCATCCAATGGACTGCACATTGATCTGATCACCAGGAGTTGGGACATGGCATACAGCGACAAGGTCATCGACCATTACGAGAATCCGCGCAACGTCGGGTCGTTCGAGAAGGACGACGAGACGGTGGGCACCGGCATGGTGGGCGCACCCGCCTGCGGCGACGTGATGAAGCTGCAGATCAAGGTGAACCCGCGCACGGGCCTCATCGAGGACGCCAAGTTCAAGACCTACGGCTGCGGCTCCGCCATCGCGTCGAGCTCGCTCGTCACCGAATGGGTGAAGGGCAAGACGCTCGACCAGGCGATGACGATCAAGAACACGCAGATCGCCGAGGAGCTGGCGCTTCCGCCGGTGAAGATCCACTGCTCCATCCTGGCCGAGGACGCCATCAAGGCCGCGGTCCAGGACTACCAGGCCAAGGCGACCGCCTCCGGCACGCCGGCCCGGGAAGCCGTCCAGTGACATGGCTGTCACGCTGACCGAGGCCGCAGC
Source organism: uncultured beta proteobacterium (assembly GCA_963839465.1). Taxonomy (GTDB): domain Bacteria; phylum Pseudomonadota; class Gammaproteobacteria; order Burkholderiales; family Burkholderiaceae_C; genus CAWIVI01. The sequence continues at coordinate 433,250 of CAWIVI010000012.1, read as the reverse complement.
CCGCCATGTCAACCGCTACATTGCCCGCCGCGGCAAAGGGGTGGGCGTGCGCCTGGGCGTCAAGACCACCGGGTGCTCGGGCCTGGCCTACAAGCTCGAGTACGCCGATGACGTGGCCCCCGAAGACCATGTGTTCGAGGGGCATGGCGTGAAGATCCTGGTGGATCCGAAAAGCCTGCCCTATCTCGACGGCACGGAGCTCGACTTCGTGCGCGAGGGGCTGAACGAAGGCTTCAAGTTCCACAACCCGCGCGAGAAGGACCGCTGCGGCTGTGGCGAGTCCTTTCGCGTCTGAGCTCGCCTGCCCATCCACAGGCGCGGCATGCCGCGCTTTTTTTCATGCCATGAACCTGTCCGACGACGACTTCACCCTGTTCGGCTTGCCGCCGCGGTTCTCGCTGGACCGCGCCGAGCTCGACGAGCGCTGGCGCGCCCTGCAAGGCCAGGTTCATCCGGACCGCTTCGTCGCCGAAGGCGGGGCCTCGCAGCGCCTGGCGATGCAATGGACCCTGCGCGTCAACGAGGCGCACCAGCGCCTGAAGGACCCGCTGAAGCGTGCAGCCTACCTGTGCGAGCTGCGCGGCGCGCCGTTGAGGCGGAGAAGAACACGCAGATGCCGACCACCTTCCTCATGCAGCAGATGGCCTGGCGCGAAGCGCTCGAGGAAGCGCACGCGGCTGACGACGTGCGGGCGATCGACGCGGATGTCCAGGCGCACGAGCAGGGCCTCTTCGCGCAGCTGCAGCGCACGCTCGACGACGGGGGCGACGCACACGCCGCGGCGCAGCAGGTGAGAGCCCTCATGTTCGTCGCGCGTTTCCGCCACGACATCGATCACCGCCTCGAGGCGTTGGGACAATAGCCGCATGGGCTTGCTTCAGATCTCCGAGCCGGGCCAGTCGCCCGATCCGCACCAGCGCCGCGTGGCCGTCGGCATCGACCTCGGCACCACCCATTCGCTGGTGGCGGCGGTGCGCCACGGCGTGGCCGAGTGCCTGCCCGACGCGCAGGGCCGCGTGATCCTGCCGTCGGCCGTGCGGTACTGGCGAATCGCGCACCGAGGTGGGGGCGCAGGCGCTCGCTGCCCAGGCGGACGACCCCGAGAACACGCTGGTGTCGGTCAAGCGCCTGATGGGCCGCAAGCTCGCCGACATCGCGGGCGCCGACAAGCTGCCCTACCGCTTCGTGGATGCGCCGGGCATGGTGGGCGTGCAGACGCGCCGCGGCGTGAAGTCGCCGGTGGAGGTGTCGGCCGAGATCCTGGCCACGCTGCGCCAGCGTGCCGAGGACACCTTCGACGCCGAGCTGCACGGCGCCGTGATCACCGTGCCCGCCTACTTCGACGACGCACAGCGGCAGGCCACCAAGGACGCCGCGAAGCTCGCCGGGCTCCAAGTCCTGCGGCTCATCAACGAGCCCACGGCCGCGGCGGTGGCCTATGGGCTGGAGAACGGCAGCGAGGGGCTCTACGCGGTTTACGACCTCGGCGGCGGCACGTTCGACATCTCGCTGCTGCGCCTCACGCGCGGGGTCTTCGAGGTGGTCGCCACGGGAGGAGACGCCGCACTCGGCGGCGACGACTTCGACCACCTGCTGGCCGAATGGGCGCTCGCCGAGTCCGGGCCGCCAGGCGACGAGCGCGGGCGACAAGCGCGCCGTGCTGGTGGCGGCGCGGGCGGCCAAGGAAGCCCTGACCGATGCGGCGCAGGCCACGCTCGCCGCGCCGCTCGCCGGCGGGCGCGCTGGAAGCGACGGTCACGCGGGACCAGTTCGACGCGCTGACCCGGCCGCTCGTGGAGCGCACGCTGGCGTCGGTGCGCGCGCGTGCTGCGCGACGCGAAGGTGGGCAAGCAGGACGTCCAGGGCGTCGTGCTCGTCGGCGGCTCCACGCGCATGCCGTCGGTGCGGTCGGCGGTGGGCGAGTTCTTCGGCCGCGAGCCGCTCGTCAACCTGAATCCCGACGAGGTCGTGGCGCTCGGCGCCGCCATCCAGGCCAACCAGCTCGCCGGCAATGCACCGGACGGCGAGATCCTGCTGCTCGACGTGATTCCGCTGTCGCTCGGCATCGAGACGATGGGCGGCCTCGTCGAGCGGATCGTCGAGCGCAACACCACGATCCCGGTGGCCAAGGCGCAGGAGTTCACCACCTTCAAGGACGGCCAGACCGCGATGGCCATCCACGTGGTGCAGGGCGAGCGCGAGCTCGTGGCCGACTGCCGGTCGCTGGCGCGCTTCGAGCTGCGCGGCATTCCCCCGATGGTGGCTGGCGCCGCGCGCATCCGCGTCACGTTCCAGGTCGATGCAGACGGCCTGCTGGCGGTGTCGGCGCGCGAGCAGGCCTCCGGCGTCGAGGCGTCGGTCGATGGTCAAGCCGAGCTACGGGCTCTCCGACGACGAGATCGCGCACATGCTGCGCGAGGGCTTTGCCACCGCCGACGAGGACATGGCCCGGCGCGCCCTGCGCGAAGCGCAAGGTGGACGCGGAGCGCATGCTGCTGGCCACGCGCTCCGCGCTGGCGGCCGATGGCGACCTGCTCGACGAGGCCGAACGCGTCGCGATCGAGGGGCTCATGAGGCGCGCGGCAGATGCCGCGGAGGGCGAGGACCACCACGCCATCAACGCGGCGGTCGAAGCGCTTGCCCATGGCACCGAGGCCTTCGCCGCCGCGCGCATGAACCGCGGCATCCGGCAGGCGCTGGCCGGGCGGCGGGTGGAAGAAGTCTGATGCCCGTCATCAGGATCCTTCCCCACGCCGAATACTGCCCGGAGGGTACGAGCATCGAGGCGCCGGGCGGCACGTCGATCTGCGAAGCGCTGCTCGACCACGGCATCGCGATCGAGCATGCCTGCGAGATGAGTTGCGCCTGCACGACCTGCCACGTGGTGGTGCGAGAGGGCATGGCGTCGCTCGGCGAGATGGACGAGTCCGAGGAAGACCTGCTGGACCGCGCCTGGGGGCTGGAGCCCACGTCCCGGCTGTCGTGCCAGGCCATCCTGTCGAACCAGGACGTCACGATCGAGATTCCCGAAGTACTCGATCAACCACGCGAAAGAGCGGGCCTAGGGCGCGCGGGAAGCGAGGGTCATGCCGGCACCGCCTCCGTCTGGCCGTGGCGTCGGTAGAGGAAGTCGAGCACTTCCTTGCGGCAGTGCACGTACGCCGCATCCTCGGCCAGCTCCACGCGATTGCGCGGGCGCGGGATCTCGACGGCCAGCACCTCGCCGATCGTCGCGGCCGGCCCGTTGGTCATCATCACGATGCGGTCCGACAGCAGCACGGCCTCGTCCACGTCGTGCGTGACCATCACACGGTGCTTCCGGTGCGTGCCACGATCTTCAGCAGCTCGTCCTGCAGGCGGGCGCGGGTAAGGGCGTCCAGGGCGCCGAAAGGCTCGTCGAGCAGCAGCACCTTGGGCTCCATCGCGAGGGCGCGGGCGATGCCGACGCGCTGCTTCATGCCGCCCGAGATCTCGTGCGGCCGCTTGTGCAGCGCGTGCCCCATGCCGACCAGCGCGAGCGCCGACTCGGTGCGCGCCTTCAGCTGCACCTTCGTCTCGCGTGCACCGAAAACGCGCTCCACGGCGAGGTGCACGTTGTCGAAACAGGTCAGCCAAGGCAGCAACGAGTGGTTCTGGAACACGACGGCGCGCTCGGGCCCCGGCGCGGCGATCTCGCGGTTGTCGCACAGCATCACGCCGGCCGTCGGGCGACAGCAGCCCGGCGATGAGGTTCAGCAGGGTGGACTTGCCGCAGCCCGAGTGTCCGATGAGCGTGACGAACTCGCCCTTGGCAACGTCGAGGCGGATTTCGCGCAGTGCGTGGAATGGCCCCTTGCGTGTGTCGAACACCATCTCGACGCCGTCGACGTGGATGAATCGGTGCATCGTCACTCCTCGAACGTGAAGCGGCGCGCCACTGCGATCAGGAGCTGCTCGAGTGCCAGGCCCACGATGCCGATGACGAAGATCGCGATCAGGATGTGCTGGACGTTCAGGTTGTTCCACTCGTCCCACACCCAGAAGCCGATGCCCACGCCGCCGGTGAGCATCTCCGCCGCCACGATCACGAGCCACGCCGTGCCGACCGACAGCCGGACACCGGTGAGCATGTACGGAAGCACGGCCGGCAGCAGGATCCGCGTCATCACCTTCCACTCCGAGAGGTTCAGGACGCGGGCAATGTTCAGGTAATCCTGCGGCACGCGCTGCACGCCGACGGCGGTGTTGATGATCATCGGCCAGATCGAGCAGATGAAGATCGTCCAGATTGCAGCCGGGTTCGCCGCCTTGAACACGAGCAGCCCGATCGGCAGCCAGGCGAGCGGCGACACCGGCCGCAGCAGGCTGATGAGCGGCGACACCATGCGGTTCACCACGGCGAAGCGCCCGATCACGAAGCCTGTCGGGATGCCGACCAGCGCAGCCAGGCCAAAGCCGAGCGCCACCCGCTGGAGCGAATTGAGCACGTTCCACCCGATGCCCTGATCGTTCGGGCCGTTGCGGTAGAACGGGTCGGCGAACAGCTTGACCGCGGCGTCGAACGTGGCTGCCGGCGTCGGAAAGGCGCCGCCCTTGGAGGTGAGCAGCGTCCAGACGGCCACCATGAGCGCCATGCCGGCGAGAGGCGCAAGCCACTGCAGGGCGAAGCCGCGCCAGTCGAACGGCGCCCGTCGCGGCCTTGGCGCGACGGACCGCACGGGGGACGCCGGCGCCGAGTCGGCGGCCTTCGGCGCCGCCTGTCGCGCTTCGGCCGCCGCCTCGAGCGGCGCATGGAAAACAGCACTGACCATTGCGAAGCCTCCCGCCTCAGACGTTGACCTTGAACCCATCGGCGTAGCGCGCCGGATCCTTGCCCTCCCAGACCGTGCCATCGACCAGCTTGCTCGAGCGCATGGTCTCCTTCTGCACGCTGGCCTTGGCCTGCGCCGCGCCGTCCTTGAAGAGCTCGATCCGGTTCACCTGCTTCGCCACCGCGAGGTAGTCCGGGTGCTCCTTCAGCAGGCCCCATCGCTTGTGTTGCGTGAGGAACCACATGCCGTCGCTGAGGTAGGGCATGTTCACCGCGCCGTCGTTGTAGAACTTCATGTGGTTCGGGTCGTCCCACGTCTTGCCGAGCCCGTTCTGGTAGCGGCCCAGGATGCGCTGGTTGATCACGTCGACGCTGGTGTTGACGTAGGCCTTGTCGGCGACGGTCTCGGCCATCTTCATCTTGTTCTGCAGCCCGGCGTCGATCCAGCGGCCGGCCTCGATCACCGCGGCGATGACCGCGCGACAGGTGTTCGGGTACTTCGTGGCGAAGTCGGCCGTCGTGCCGAGGGCCTTCTCCGGGTGGTCCTTCCAGATGTCCTGCGTCGTGATGCCGGTGATCCCGATGCCGTCGGCGATGGCACGGTGGCCCCACGGCTCCCCGACGCAGTAGCCGTCCATGTTGCCCACGCGCATGTTCGCCACCATCTGCGGCGGGGGCACCGTGATGATCTTGGCGTCCTTCATCGGGTTGATGCCGTAGGTCGCGAGCCAGTAGTACAGCCACATCGCGTGGGTGCCGGTCGGGAAGGTCTGGGCGAACGTGTACTCGCGCTTGTCCGTCGCCATCAGCTTCGCCAGCGAAGGGCCGTCCACCGCGCCCTTGTCGGCGAGCTTCTTCGAGAGCGTGATGGCCTGGCCGTTGTGGTTCAGGTTCATCAGCACCGCCATGTCCTTCTTCGGACCGCTGACGCCCATCTGCACGCCGTACACGAGGCCCCACAGCACGTGCGCCATGTCGAGCTCGCCGTTCACCAGCTTGTCGCGCACGCCGGCCCAGGAGGCTTCCTTCGTGGGCACGATCTTCACGCCGTACTTCTTGTCGAAGCCGAGCACCGACGCCATCACGACCGACGCGCAGTCGGTGAGCGGAATGAAGCCGATGCGGACCTCGTCCTTCTCGGGCTTGTCGGAGCCGGCCGCGTAGACCGCGGCCTGCAGTCCGGGAACGAGGCCGGCCGCGGTCGTGGCGGCAGCCGCCTTCACGAGGGTGCGGCGTCCCATGTCGGTGTCCTTCATCGTGTGCATCTCGGTTCGGCATAGCGGAAACAAAATGGCGTCCGCACGGAACCGGGCTCGCTCGCCCGGCGACGTGGGGACGCCGTCGTCCCACCGATCACGATGCCGTCGTCGACCCGGATCGGTGCTTGTCAGAGGTCGCCGTTGACCTCCGAGCCTTCGGACGCAAGGGCCATGCCAAGCTCAGGCAGGCGCCGTGGCGTCGCTGCGCACCAAAGTCGGTGCCTCCAGCGCCGAGTTGGGGCTTCAGCCCAACAGGCCAGCCACATCGACGATGCGCTGTGCGATGTCGGCCACCTTGAGCCCGTTGTCCATCGCCGCCTTGCGCAGGAGGCCGTAGGCCTCGTCTTCGCTCACGCCTTGGCGCTTCATCAGGAAGCCCTTTGCGCGATCGATCACCTTGCGGTCGTGGAGCTGCGTGCGGGCGTCGGCAAGCTCGCGCCGCAGCGACTCTTCATGCCGGAAGCGGGCCATGGCGACTTCGAGTACCGGCCGCACGCGAGCCGGCGCCAGCCCGGCCACGACATAGGCCGTGACGCCGGCCGCAATCGCGTCGGGCACGTGCGAGGTGTCGGCGTCGTCAGTGAAGAGCACGATGGGCCGGCGGGCGTCGCGCGTGGCCATCACGACGTGCTCCAGGGTGTCGCGGGCCTGGCTTTCGGCGTCGACGATGATGAGGTCGGGTTGGATCTGCGCCAGCTGGTCGGGCAGGAACATGTCGGGCGGGAGCACCGCGACGATGTCGTAGCCGCTCGCCAGCAACCCGATGCGCAGGGATCGCGAGCGCTCCGCGGCCTGCAGCGCCGCGACGTCGCCGTCGCGCGGCACCAGGGTCTCCGGCGCGATGATGGCGATGCGCAGGGCGGGGGCGTCGGTCATGTGCGGCACGACGCAAGAGTCGGGCCAAACGGGCAGCGAAAGACGAAGGGCCCGCGGCGCGGGCCCTTGGCGGGGACGGTTGGGGCGTCAGTGACGCTGGACGTCGACGCTGAAAGCGCGCCGGATCCAACCGCCGAGCGGGCCGAACAGCGAATCCTCGTTGACGACATCGCGCTCGCACAGCAGGCCGCGGTCTCCCAGCATCTGCAGGAACAGGCGCACTTCCATGCGGGTCGCCCCGCTCGAGGCCATCAACTGCTGGACAGTGACGTAGCGGTGCGACATGTCGCTCAACATGCGGCGGTACGTGGTGCGGTGGTAGGTGGCGGGAAGGTCCGGCCACGCGGCAAGCCTGTACTCTTTCATGATCCCAACGCGGTCACCGGCGAGACGGCGACTCTTCGAGTGGTTTGGCTGGCTAGGGTAGTGCGACACCGTCGGCGGCGCTAGCATTTATTGTGCCTTCCAAGGGTTTACCCTAGGTCTGAATGTATGAAAATGTAACGCATGCGTCCCCTTCTACACTGGTTGAATGAACGTTCTGGGCATCGAATCTTCCTGTGACGAGACCGGCGTGGCGGCCATTCGCACACGCTCGGACGGCTGGCCACAAATCGTTGCGCAGGCGCTGCACAGCCAGGTCGACCTGCACCAGGCCTATGGCGGCGTCGTGCCCGAACTGGCGTCGCGCGATCACGTGCGCCGCCTGCTGCCGTTGGCGCGGCGGGTGGTCGACCAGGCCGGCTGGTCACTGTCCGACGTCGATCTCGTGGCCTACACACGCGGTCCCGGGCTGGCCGGCGCGCTGCTGGTCGGGGCCGGCGTGGCCTGCGGGCTGGCAGCGGCGCTGGACCGTCCTACCCTCGGCATCCACCACCTCGAGGGCCACCTGCTGTCGCCGTTCATGTCGACCGACCCGCCCGAGTTCCCGTTCGTGGCCCTGCTGGTCTCGGGCGGCCACACTCAGCTGATGGAAGTAGACGGGGTGGGGCGCTATCGCATGCTGGGTGAAACGATCGACGACGCGGCCGGCGAGGCGTTCGACAAGTCGGCCAAGCTCATGGGGCTCGGCTATCCGGGCGGCCCCGCGCTGGCCCGGCTGGCCGCGTTCGGCGATCCGGGAGTGTTCGATCTGCCACGGCCGCTTCTGCACAGCCGCAACCTGGACTTCTCGTTCGCCGGGCTCAAGACCGCCGTGATGACGCGGCTGCGCAAGCTCGGGCCATCGGTGTGCGAGCAGGATCGCGCGCACCTGGCCGCGGCGACGCAGGCCGCCATCGTCGAGGTGCTCGTGAAGAAGTCGCTGCGGGCGCTGCGCGAAACAGGGCTGCAGCGGCTCGTCGTCGCAGGAGGCGTCGGCGCGAACGAAGAACTGCGGAGCCAGCTTGGCGCGGCATGTGCCGCGCAAGGCGCACGCGTGCACTACCCGGAGCTGTCGCTGTGCACCGACAACGGCGCCATGATCGCCATGGCCGCCGCGATGCGGGTGCAGGCCGGCGTCGCGGCGCCCGAGCGCGACTACACGTTCGACGTGCGGCCGCGCTGGGCGCTCGACGCAGCCTGAGGCCGCGCGTCAGTTGACGGTGATGCGGCGCGCGGGCGCGGGCTGGCGCTTGTTCAGCGTCAGCGTCAGGACGCCGTTGTCGAGCTTGGCGGTCGATGCGGCTTCGTCGATCTCCACCGGCAGCGCGAAGCTGCGCTTGACGCTGGACACCGAACGCTCGCGGTAGAGCACGCGCTCGCCGTCCTTCTTCTCGCTGCCGGCTTTCGCCTGCGCTTCGACGCGCACGACCTTGCCGTCGATGGAGATCTTGACGTCGTCCTTCGCGATGCCCGGTACGTCCAGGGTGACGGTGTAGGCCGTGTCTGATTCGGCAACGTCCAGCGCAGCATGGCGTGCGCGCGATGCCGCTTCGGCGGCGCTGAAGAAGAAGCGGTCGTCGAGCAGGCGATCGAACGTGCGGGCGATGTCGGACGAGCGGCGGGTCACGGGAACGAGAAACATGGCAACTCCATAGAATGTCGGACCGGCGCCGAGACATCCCAAGCACGGCACCCATGCCGCTGACTTGGCGCCGACGCCCGCGTTTTCAAGGCCACCCCATGCCATTGCAGTCCGCTCTGCGCGAAACGCTCCGCAGCCTTCCCGCTTCAAAGATCCGCGAAGTCGCAAACGCAGGCCTTGGGCGCGACGATGTGCTGGCGTTCTGGTTCGGCGAGAGCGACGAGGTCACGCCGGCGCCGGTGCGCGAGGCGGCGGCGCAATCGCTCGCGCTCGGGGAAACCTTCTACTCGCACAACCTCGGCTTGCGCGAGCTGCGCGAGGCCGTGGCTGCGTACGGCGAGCAGCGGCATCCGGCGCACGGGGCCGGCCGCGTGGCGATCACCTCGTCGGGCGTGACCGCGCTGATGGTGGCGATGCAGGCGCTGGTGAGCTCCGGCGACCGCGTGGTCGTCGTCACCCCGGTGTGGCCGAACCTCACCGCGCAGCCGGCCATCCTCGGTGCGGAAGTCGTGCGGCATTCGCTGGATGCGGGCGCGGACGGCGCCTGGCGTCTCGATCTGGATCGCCTGCTGAGAACGATCACCGACCGCACGCGCCTGCTCCTGGTGAATGCTCCCAACAATCCCACCGGCTGGACGCTGGGCCGCGAGGAGCAGCGCGCGCTGCTCGAGCATTGCCGGAGCACCGGCACGTGGATCGTCGCGGACGAGGTCTACGAACGGCTCTGGTTCGGCAAGGGCGACGCCGCGCCCAGCTTCCTCGACAGCGCCGACGCGGACGACCGGCTCGTCGTCGTGCACAGCTTTTCGAAGAGCTTTGTCATGACGGGCTGGCGCCTGGGCTGGATGGTCGTGCCGGACGCGCTGATCGACGACATCGGCAAGCTGATCGAGTTCAACACGTCTTGCGCGCCGGTGTTCGTGCAGCGGGGCGGGCTCGCGGCCCTCGACGCGGCGGACACGTTCGTGCCCGGCCTGGTGCGGCACCTTCGGAGCTGCCGCGACACGCTGCTGGCGGGGCTAGCGGGCCTGCCTCGCGTGGCCGTTGCCACGCCTGCCGGCGGCATGTACGCCTTCCTGCGCATCGACGGCGAGCGCGACTCGCTGGCGCTTGCCAAGCGGCTCGTGGCCGAGCACGGGCTGGGGTTGGCACCCGGCGCGGCGTTCGGACCGGAGGGTGAGGGATGGCTGCGCTGGTGCTTCGCCTCGAAGGATCCTGGGCGCCTCGAGCTCGGCGTCGAGCGGCTGCGGCGCGCGTTGGCCCTATAATCCACAGGTTCTGCCGGGCCTTCCGGCATGTCGTTCCGGCATGTCGCCGGGAAAACAGCACGGCGCGGGTCGGTTTCACCCGCGGCCGCAAGTGAAACCGGAAACCGCTTCAGCCTCAGGCGCTGCGCGGCTTCCCAACAGGAAATCGACATGGCAGTAGCCGACCTCAACAAGTCCGAGATCATCAAGTCCAACGCCCGCGGCGCCGCCGACACCGGCTCCCCCGAGGTGCAGGTGGCCTTGCTGACCGCGCGCATCAACGAACTCACCCCCCACTTCAAGACCCACGCGAAGGACCACCACGGTCGCCGCGGCCTCCTGAAGATGGTCAACCAACGCAAGCGCCTGCTGGCCTACCTGAAGGCGAAGGACGCCGAGCGCTATACCGCGCTCATCCACAAGCTCGGCCTGCGCAAGTAGGCGCAATGAACACGCGAAGAGCCTGTCTGGTGACTCCCAGCGCAGGCTCTTCGTTCTTTGGAGCCACCCTCGGGGCAGTGCTGTGTCATTCCACCGACGCTGATTGCATCAGCGACGCTGGAATGGCATCCCGCCCAGAGGATGCGGCTCCCGGTCCGGGCACCCCCGCAGCGCGTGCCCACCATCTCCGGAGACAAGCATGAGCATGTTCAACAAGGTCACCAAGACGTTCCAGTGGGGCCAGCACACCGTCACGCTCGAGACGGGCGAGATCGCCCGCCAGGCCGGCGGCGCCGTCGTCGTCAACATCGACGACACCGTCGTGCTCGCCACCGTCGTGGCGGCCAAGAACCCGAAGGCCGGGCAGGATTTCTTCCCGCTCACGGTCGACTACATCGAGAAGACCTACGCCGCCGGCAAGATCCCCGGCAGCTTCTTCAAGCGCGAGGGCCGCCCCAGCGAGCTCGAGACGCTCACCTCGCGCCTGATCGACCGCCCGATCCGTCCGCTGTTTCCCGAAGGCTTCTACAACGAGGTGCAGGTCGTCATCCACGTGATGTCGCTCAACCCCGAGGTGCAGGCCGACGTCGCGGCCATGATCGGCGCCAGCGCGGCGCTCGCCATCAGCGGCGTGCCGTTCAATGGCCCCATCGGCGCTGCCCGAGTCGGGTACATCAACGGCGAATACGTGCTGAACCCGGGCAAGAGCCAACTGGCGCAGAGCCGGCTGGATCTCGTCGTTGCGGGCACCGAGGCCGCCGTGCTGATGGTGGAGTCCGAGGCCGACCAGCTGCCGGAAGACGTGATGCTCGGCGCCGTGGTATTCGGCCACGAGCAGGGCCGCATCGCCATCGACGCCATCCACGAGCTGGTGCGCGAGGCCGGCAAGCCCGAATGGACCTGGGCGCCGACCGCCAAGGACGATGGCTTCATCGGCAAGGTGAACGGCCTGGCTGAGGAAAAGATCCGTGCCGCCTACCAGATCCGGTCCAAGCAGGCGCGCCGCCAGGCCACCGACGAGGCCTACGCCGGCGTGAAGGCATCGCTTGCCGCCGAGGGCGCCGCCTTTGACGAGGTCAAGCTCGAAAGCCTGCTGTTCGACATCGAGGCGCGCGTCGTGCGCAACCAGATCCTCTCGGGCGAGCCCCGCATCGACGGCCGCGACACGCGCACCGTGCGGCCGATCGAGATCCGCGCCGGCCTGCTGCCCCGCGCCCACGGCTCGGCGCTGTTCACGCGCGGCGAGACGCAGGCCCTGGTGGCTGCCACGCTCGGCACCGAGCGCGACTCGCAGACGATCGACGCGCTGGCCGGCGAGTACAGCGAGCGCTTCATGCTCCACTACAACATGCCGCCGTTCGCCACGGGCGAGACGGGCCGCGTGGGCAGCCCGAAGCGCCGCGAGATCGGCCACGGCCGGCTCGCCAAGCGCGCGCTGATCGCGGTGCTGCCGAGCAAGGAGGAGTTCCCGTACTCCATCCGCGTGGTCTCCGAGATCACCGAGAGCAATGGCTCGTCGTCGATGGCCTCCGTGTGCGGCGGCTGCCTGAGCCTGATGGACGCCGGCGTGCCGCTGAAGGCGCACGTGGCCGGCATCGCGATGGGCCTCATCAAGGACGGAAACCGCTTCGCCGTGCTCACCGACATCCTGGGCGACGAGGATCACCTCGGCGACATGGACTTCAAGGTGGCGGGCACGACGAACGGCATCACCGCGCTGCAGATGGACATCAAGATCCAGGGCATCACGAAGGAGATCATGCAGGTGGCGCTGGCGCAGGCCAAGGAAGCTCGCATGCACATCCTCGGCAAGATGCAGGAGGCGATGGGGAATGCGCGCGGCGACGTGTCGCAGTACGCCCCGCGCCTCTACACGATGAAGATCAACCCCGAGAAGATCCGCGACGTGATCGGCAAGGGCGGCGCGACCATTCGCGCCCTCACCGAGGAGACCGGCACGACGATCGACATCGGCGAAGACGGCACGATCACCATCGCCTCGACCGACGCCGACAAGGCGGCGCACGCCAAGAAGCGCATCGAGGAGATCACTGCCGAGGTCGAGGTGGGCAAGGTCTACGAAGGCCCGATCACCAAGATCCTGGACTTCGGCGCGCTCGTGAACCTGCTCCCGGGCAAGGACGGACTGCTGCACATCAGCCAGATCTCCCACCAGCGCATCGAGAAAGTGACCGACGTGCTGAAGGAAGGCCAGGTCGTGCGCGTCAAGGTGCTCGAGACCGACGAGAAGGGCCGCGTCAAGCTGTCGATGAAGGCGCTGCTCGATCGTCCGGAGGGCTACGAGGAGCGCCCGCGGCGTGAACGCGAGCCGCGCGAGTTCCGTGAGCCGCGCGAGCCGCGAGAGCCGCGTCCCGTGCGCGAGGAGGTCGAGTCTCCCGCCCACGACGGCCCGACCGAAGGCGACAACCTCTGAGGCGGCCCGTGCGCGCGATCGAGATCACGCGCTTCGGTGAGCCCGAAGTGCTGAAGGAAACGTCGCGGCCCGAGCCCCAGGCCGGGCCGGGCGAAGTGCTGGTGCGGGTGAGCGCCTCCGGCGTGAACCGTCCCGACGTGCTTCAGCGCAAGGGCCTGTACCCGATGCCGCCCGGCGTGTCCGACCTGCCCGGCCTCGAGATCGCCGGGACGATCGTCGCCGGGGACGACGCCGAGCTGGCCGCCGCCGGCCTGGCGCTCGGCGACCGGGTCTGCGCACTGGTCGCTGGGGGCGGCTATGCCGAGTTTGCGTGGCGCCGATCGGCCAGTGCCTGCCCGTGCCGGCCGGATTCAGCGACGTCGAAGCCGCGAGCCTGCCGGAGACCTGCTTCACGGTCTGGCAGAACGTCTTCGAGATCGCGCGGCTGCAGCCCGGCGAGGCGCTGCTCGTGCAGGGCGGCACGAGCGGCATCGGCGTCACCGCCATCCAGCTGGCCAAGGCGCTCGGCGCCCGCGTGCTGGCCACGGCGGGCAGCGACGCGAAGTGCGCGGCGTGCCTGTCGCTCGGGGCCGATGGCGCGATCAACTACCGCACCCAGGATTTCGTCGCCGAGGCGCGCCGGCTGACCGACGGCCGGGGCGTCGACGTCGTGCTCGACATGGTCGCCGGCGACTACGTCGCCGCGCGAGCTCGAGTGCCTGGCCGAAGACGGCCGCCTCGCGATCATCGCGGTGCAGGGCGGCACGCGCAGCACGATCGACGCGGGCCTCGTGCTGCGCAGGCGGCTCTCGATCACCGGCTCCACGCTGCGTCCGCGCTCGGTGGCCTACAAGGCGGGCCTTGCGCAGGCGCTGCGCGCGAAGGTGTGGCCGCTGCTCGAGCGGGGCCGATCCGGCCGGTGATCCACCAGACCTACCCTGCCGCCGAGGCTGCCGCCGCCCACGCCTTGATGGAGTCGGGCACGCACATCGGCAAGATCGTCCTCACATGGCACGCATGAGGTGGAGATGAGACGCAAGCTCGTGGTGGGCAACTGGAAGATGCACGGCAGCCACAAGGCGAACGCGGAGTTGCTGGAGGCCGTGCTCGGCGCCCGGCCCTTCGGCGCAGACGTGGCCGTCTGCGTGCCGTTCCCTTTCCTGTCCGAGACGGCGGTGACGCTCGCCGGCCAGCGACCTGCGCTGGGGCGCCCAGGACTGCTCGGCGCACGAGCAGGGCGCCTACACCGGCGAGGTTTCCGCCGGCATGCTCGCCGAGTTCGGCTGCCGCTACGTGCTCGTCGGGCACTCCGAGCGGCGCGCTCTTCATCACGAGAGCGACGCGGTGGTGGCCGACAAGGCCAAGGCCGCGCTGGCGCGCGGCATCACGCCCATCGTGTGTGTCGGCGAGACGCTCGCGGAGCGCGAGGCCGGTCGCACCGACGACGTGGTGAAGCGCCAGTTGTCCGCGGTCATCCATGCGCTCGGCCACTGCGCCGGCGAGATCGTCGTCGCCTACGAGCCCGTGTGGGCGATCGGCACCGGCCGCACGGCCACCACCGAGCAGGCGCAGGCCGTCCATGCGCTGCTGCGCGCGCAGCTTCAGGCCGCCACGGCGCACGCCGACGGCATGAAGATCCTGTACGGGGGCAGCGTCAAGCCCGACAACGCCGCGGCGCTGTTCTCGCAACCCGACATCGATGGCGGCCTCGTGGGCGGGGCCTCCCTGAAGGCGAACGACTTCATCGCCATCTGCCGCGCCGCCGGCTGACATTCGCGGTTCCTGGAGAAAGACACATGCAGATCTGGATGAACATCGTGCTCGCGTTGCAGCTGCTTTCGGCGCTCGCGATGATCGGCCTCGTGCTGATCCAGCACGGCAAGGGCGCCGACATGGGCGCGTCGTTCGGCAGCGGCGCGTCCGGCAGCCTCTTCGGCGCCACCGGCAGCGCGAACTTCCTGTCGCGCACGACCGCCGTGCTGGCCACCGTGTTCTTCGTGTGCACGCTCGCGCTGGCCTATTTCGGCCACACGGTGGTCACGCGCGACTCCGGTGGTGGCAGCGTGCTCGAGCGCGCGGCGGTGCCGGCCAGCGCGCCTGCGGCGCAGGGTTCCGCACCGGCGGTCGTCGCGCCGCCCGCGCGCCCGCCAGCCGGCGTCCGCAGGCCAGGTTCCGTCTCGCTGAGTGGTGCCGTGCCTCAAGCGCGGCACTCGATTGGTTTAGAATTCGAGGCTGCCTGGCCCACGTGGTGGAATTGGTAGACACGCTATCTTGAGGGGGTAGTGGCGAAAGCTGTGCGAGTTCGAGTCTCGCCGTGGGCACCAGGACATTTTTCGATTCGAGGTTGCGCCCTGACATCACGATGCAGGGGACAAAAGCGGGCGCGCTTTGGTGGCAGGCCACTGCCAACGGCGCGCCTTTCTCGTGGCCGGACGAACGACTGAAGACGACGATTCCGACGCATGGACCTGCAACAGTACCTCCCCGTGATCCTGTTCATCCTGGTGGGCGTCGCTGTCGGCGTGGCCCCGCAGGTGCTCGGCTTCCTGCTCGGCCCGAACCGGCCCGACGCCGCGAAGAACAGCCCCTACGAATGCGGCTTCGAGGCCTTCGAGGACGCGCGCATGAAGTTCGACGTGCGCTACTACCTCGTCGCGATCCTCTTCATCCTGTTCGATCTCGAGATCGCGTTTCTCTTCCCGTGGGCAGTGGCGTTGAAGGAGATCGGGCAGCCCGGCTTCTGGGCCATGATGATCTTCCTCGCCATCCTCGTGGTCGGCTTCGTCTACGAGTGGAAGAAGGGCGCCCTCGACTGGGAATGAGGTAACTGAATCCATGGGCATCGAAGGCGTACTCAAGGAAGGCTTCGTCACCACGTCGGTCGACAAGCTGATCAACTGGTCGAAGACCGGGTCGTTGTGGCCCATGACCTTCGGCCTCGCGTGCTGCGCGGTGGAGATGATGCATGCGGGCGCCGCCCGCTACGACATCGACCGCTTCGGCATGCTGTTCCGGCCCAGCCCGCGGCAGAGCGACCTGATGATCGTCGCCGGCACGCTGTGCAACAAGATGGCTCCCGCGCTGCGCAAGGTGTACGACCAGATGGCCGAGCCGCGCTGGGTGCTCAGCATGGGGTCGTGCGCCAACGGCGGCGGCTACTACCACTACAGCTACTCGGTGGTGCGCGGATGCGACCGCATCGTGCCGGTGGATGTGTACGTCCCGGGCTGCCCTCCCGACGGCCGAGGCGCTGCTGTACGGCATCCTGCAACTGCAGGCCAAGATCCGACGCGAGAACACCATCGCCCGATGACCGCCTCCCTGGATACCCTGCAAGCCGCCCTCGAAGGTGCGCTCGGCGAGCGCGCCGTGCGCCTCGTGCGCGATCGCGGCGAGCTCACGCTCACGGTGCGCGCCGAGGGCTATCGCGACACCATGCTGATGCTGCGCGATCACCCCGAGCTCGGCTTCGACCAACTCATCGATCTCTGCGGGCTCGACTACAGCACGTGGCGCGACGGCACCTGGGACGGTGCCGCGCTTCGCGGTCGTCTCGCACCTGCTGTCGCTGCAACACAACCACCGGCGTGCGCGTGAAAGTGTTCGCGCCCGACGATGACGTGCCGGTGGTGGCTTCCGTGACCGACGTCTGGGGCGCCGCCAACTGGTTCGAGCGCGAGGCGTTCGATCTCTTCGGCATCGTCTTCGACGGGCATGCCGACCTGCGGCGCATCCTCACCGACTACGGCTTCATCGGCCATCCGTTCCGCAAGGACTTCCCGGTGTCGGGCCACGTCGAGATGCGGTACGACCCGGAGCGCCAGCGCGTGATCTACCAGCCCGTGACGATCGAGCCGCGCGAGATCGTCCCGCGAGTGATCCGCGAAGAGAACTACGGCGGGCTCCAGTAAGCCACTGACCTCATGGCCGAGATCAAGAACTACACCCTCAACTTCGGGCCGCAGCATCCCGCTGCACACGGCGTGCTGCGCCTCGTGCTCGAGCTCGACGGCGAGGTGATCCAGCGCGCCGACCCGCACATCGGGCTGCTGCACCGGGCCACCGAGAAGCTGGCCGAGACGCGCACCTACCTGCAGAACCTGCCCTACATGGACCGGCTCGACTACGTGTCGATGATGTCCAACGAGCATGCGTACTGCATGGCGGTCGAGAAGCTGCTCGAGGTCGAGGTGCCGATCCGCGCGCAGTACATCCGCGTGATGTTCGACGAGATCACGCGCCTCATGAACCACCTGCTGTGGCTCGGCGCGCATGGCCTCGACTGCGGGGCGATGAACATCCTCATCTACTGCTTCCGCGAGCGCGAGGACCTGTTCGACATCTACGAGGCGGTGTCCGGCGCCCGCATGCACGCGGCCTACTACCGGCCGGGCGGCGTCTATCGCGACCTGCCCGACTCCATGCCGCAGTACACGGTGTCGCCGTATCCGCAACGAGAAGGCGATCCGCAAGCTCAACGAGAACCGGCAGGGATCGGTGCTCGACTTCATCGAGGACTTCTGCCGCCGTTTCCCGAAGAACGTCGACGACTACGAGACGCTGCTGACCGACAACCGCATCTGGAAGCAGCGCACCGTGGGAATCGGCGTGGTGAGCCCGGAGCGGGCCATCAACCTCGGCTTCACCGGCCCGATGCTGCGCGGCTCCGGCGTGGAGTGGGACCTTCGCAAGAAGCAGCCTTACGAGGTGTACGACCGGATGGACTTCGACATCCCGGTCGGCCGCAATGGCGACACCTACGACCGCTACCTCGTGCGCATGGAAGAGATGCGCCAGTCCAATCGCATCATCCTGCAGTGCGTCGACTGGCTGCGTGCGAACCCGGGCCCCGTCATCACCGACAACCACAAGGTGGCGCCGCCGTCGCGGATGGAGATGAAGGCCAACATGGAGGAGCTGATCCACCACTTCAAGCTCTTCACCGAAGGCATGCACGTGCCCGAGGGCGAGGCCTATGCGGCGGTGGAGCATCCGAAGGGCGAGTTCGGCGTCTACATCGTGAGCGATGGCGCGAACAAGCCCTACCGCCTGAAGCTGCGCGCGCCGGGATTCGCGCACCTCGCGGCCCTCGACGAGATGGCCCGCGGGCACATGATCGCCGACGCCGTGGCACTGATCGGCACGATGGACATCGTGTTCGGCGAGATCGACAGATGACAGCGACGACGTTTTCCGATGCCACGCTGGCGCGTTTCGCGCGTGAGGTGGCGAAGTACCCGCCGGGCCATCAGGCGTCCGCCGTGATGGCGTGCCTGGCCATCGTGCAGCAGGAGCAGGGGCACGTCTCCCGCGAGGCCGAGGCGGCGGTGGGCGCGTTCCTCGGCATGCCGCCGATCGCGGTGAGCGAGGTCACGACCTTCTACAACATGTATAACGCCCAGCCGGTCGGGCGCTTCAAGCTCAACGTCTGCACCAACCTCCCGTGCCAGCTGCGCGACGGCCAGAAGGCACTCGAGCACCTGTGCCGCAGGCTCGGCATCGAGGAGGGCGGAACAACCCCCGACGGGCTCTTCACCGTGCAGAAGGCCGAATGCCTCGGCGCCTGCGCCGATGCGCCGGTGATCCTCGTGAACGATCGCCGGATGGTGAGCTTCATGAGCGACGAGCGCATCGACGATCTCGTGCGCACGCTGGCCGGGCAGGAGAAGCAGGCATGATCCCGATGCCCGACCTTTCCCGGTTCCAGGCCCAGGGCCACGAGACCTGCTTCCACGGCCGCCACATCCAGCCGCAGATCTACGCCGGGCTCGACGGCACCAACTGGCGGCTGAAGGATTACGAGGCGCGTGGCGGCTACTCGGCGCTGCGCAAGATCCTCGGGCCCGGCGGCATGACGCCCGAG
The DNA here is from genome assembly GCA_963839465.1 of uncultured beta proteobacterium. GTDB lineage: Bacteria > Pseudomonadota > Gammaproteobacteria > Burkholderiales > Burkholderiaceae_C > CAWIVI01. The sequence continues at coordinate 414,357 of CAWIVI010000012.1, read as the reverse complement.
CAGGTCGTGGCCGAGGTGAAGGCGAGCGCGCTGCGCGGGCGCGGCGGCGCCGGGTTCCCCACCGGGCTGAAGTGGAGCTTCATGCCGCGGCAGTTCCCGGGCCAGAAGTACCTCGTGTGCAATTCCGACGAGGGCGAGCCGGGCACCTGCAAGGACCGCGACATCCTCGCCTACAACCCGCACATCGTCATCGAGGGCATGATCATCGCGGGCTACGCGATGGGCGTCACCGTGGGCTACAACTACATCCACGGCGAAGTCTTCGAGGTGTACGAGCGCTTCGAGGAGGCGCTGGAGGAGGCGCGCGCTGCGGGCTTCCTGGGCGCGAACATCCTCGGCTCCGGCGCGAACTTCCAGCTGCATGCCTTCCATGGCTTCGGTGCCTACATCTGCGGCGAGGAGACCGCGCTGCTCGAGTCGCTCGAGGGCAAGAAGGGCCAGCCGCGCTTCAAGCCGCCGTTCCCGGCGAGCTTCGGCCTGTACGGCAAGCCGACGACGATCAACAACACCGAGACCTTCGCCGCGGTGCCGTGGATCATCAACCACGGCGCGCAGGCCTACCTGGAGATCGGCAAGCCGAACAACGGCGGCACCAAGATCTTCTCGGTCGTCGGCGATGTCGAGCGGCCGGGCAACTTCGAGGTGCCTCTGGGCACGCCGTTCCATACGCTGCTCGAGCTCGCCGGGGGCGTGCGCAAGGGCCGCCGGCTGAAGGCCGTGATCCCGGGCGGCTCGTCCGCGCCGGTGCTGCCGGCCAGCGTGATGCTGGAGCTCACGATGGACTATGACGCCATCGCGAAGGCGGGCTCGATGCTCGGCTCGGGCGCCGTCATCGTGATGGACGATTCCCGCTGCATGGTGCGCAGCCTGCTGCGGCTGTCGTACTTCTACCAGCATGAGAGCTGCGGGCAGTGCACGCCCTGCCGCGAGGGCACCGGCTGGCTGTGGCGCATGGTCGACCGCATCGAGCACGGCGCGGGCCGCATGGAAGACATCGACCTGCTGAACTCGGTGGCCGACAACATCCAGGGCCGCACCATCTGCGCGCTCGGCGACGCCGCGGCGATGCCGGTGCGGGCCATGATCAAGCACTTCCGCGACGAGTTCGTGCACCACATCGAACACAAGACCTGCGCCGTACCCGACCATGGTTGAAATCGAACTCGACGGCAAGAAGGTGAGCGTGCCCGAAGGCAGCATGGTGATGCATGCGGCCGACAAGGCAGGCACGTACATCCCGCACTTCTGCTACCACAAGAAGCTCTCCATCGCGGCCAATTGCCGCATGTGCCTGGTGGAGGTGGAAAAGGCCCCCAAGCCGATGCCGGCCTGCGCGACGCCGGTGACGCAGGGCATGGTCGTTCGCACGCAGAGCGACAAGGCGGTGCAGGCGCAGAAGGGGGTGATGGAGTTCCTGCTCATCAACCACCCGCTCGACTGCCCCATCTGCGACCAGGGCGGCGAATGCCAGCTGCAGGATCTGGCGGTGGGCTACGGCGGCTCCTCGTCGCGCTACACCGAGGAAAAGCGCGTCGTGTTCCACAAGGACGCCGGCCCGCTGGTGGCGATGGAGGAGATGACGCGCTGCATCCACTGCACGCGCTGCGTGCGCTTCGGCCAGGAGGTGGCCGGCGTGATGGAGCTCGGCATGCTCCACCGCGGCGAGCACGCCGAGATCGTGACCTTCGTCGGCAAGTCGATCGACTCCGAGCTGTCGGGCAACATGATCGACCTGTGCCCGGTGGGCGCGCTCACGAGCAAGCCGTTCCGCTACACCGCGCGCACCTGGGAGCTGTCGCGCCGCCGCAGCGTGAGCCCGCACGACAGCACCGGCGCCAACCTCGTGGTCCAGGTGAAGGGCGCGCGCGTGATGCGCGTGCTGCCGCTCGAGAACGAGGAAGTGAACGAGTGCTGGCTCGCCGACCGCGACCGCTTCAGCTACGAGGCGCTGAATGCGCCGACGCGGCTCACCGCGCCCATGATCAAGCAGGGCGGCCAATGGGCGACGGTCGACTGGAAGACGGCGCTCGACTACGTGGCCGACGGGCTCAAGCGCATCAAGGCGGAGTTCGGCGCCGAAGGCATCGGCGCCTTGGGCTCGGCGCACGGCACGCTCGAAGAGCTGCACCTGCTCGGCAAGCTCGTGCGCGGGCTGGGCAGCGGCAACATCGACTACCGCACGCGCCACGCCGACTTCTCCAACGAGGGCGACGGCGTGCGCTGGCTGGGCACCTCCATCGCGTCGTTGTCCGGGCTCGAGCGCGCGTTCGTCGTGGGCTCGTTCCTGCGCAAGGACCATCCGCTGTTCGCGCAGCGCCTGCGCGCAGGCCGTGCGCAAGGGCGGGCAGATCGCCAGCCTGCACGCCGTGCACGACGATTGGGCGATGCCGGTGGCCGCCCGCATCACGGCCGCGCCAGGCGCGTGGGCGCGTTCGCTGGCCGAGGTGGCTGCCGCCGTGGCCGCGGCCAAGGGCGTCGCGGCGCCGATGGATGCGAAAGCCGGAGACGAGGCCCGCGCCGTGGCGGATCTGCTCCTGTCCGGCCAGCGCAAGGCGGTGCTGCTGGGCAACGCGGCCGCGCAGCACCCTCAGGCCGCGCAGCTCCTGGCGCTCGCGAACTGGATCGGCGAGCACACGGGTGCCTCGGTGGGCTACCTCACGGAAGCGGCCAACACGGTCGGCGCCCAGCTCGTCGGCGCGCTGCCTTCCGCGGGCGGCCTCGATGCCGGCCGGATGCTGACGCAGCCGATGAAGGCGCTGCTGCTGCTCCACGTCGAGCCGTCGTTCGATGCGGCCGATCCGGCCGCCGCCGTCGGCCGCGCTGGCCGGCTCCGGGCTGGTCGTCGCGCTCACGTCGTTCATGGACGCCGCGGTCGAGCATGCCGACGTGCTGCTGCCCGTCGCGCCGTTCACCGAGACGGCCGGCAGCTTCGTGAACGCCGAAGGCCGCCTGCAGTCGTTCCATGGCGTCAGCAAGCCGCTGGGCGAGACGCGGCCGGCGTGGAAGGTGCTGCGCGTTCTCGGCAACCTGCTCGGCCTGGCGGGCTTCGAGCAGCAGACCATCGAGGAAGTGCGCGCCGAAGCGATCGGCGACGCGTCGACCATCGCCTCCCGGCTCGGCAACCGCTCGAGCGCGGCGTTGTCACTCGAGCGGCGCGGCCTCGGGGCTCGAGCGCGTGGCCGACGTGCCCATCTACATGACCGACCCGCTCGTGCGGCGCGCGCCGTCGCTGCAGCTCACGGCCGACGCCCGGCCGCCGGTGGTCGGCGTGCCGACGGCGCTGTGGCGCCGGCTCGGGCTGCGGCGAGGGCGCTCGCGTGCGCGTGGCGCAAGGGGCGGCCTCGGCGCTTGCTGCCGGCCCGCGAAGAGCCCACGCTCGACGCGAACACCGTGCGCGTGCCGGCCGGCCACGAGCACACGTCCACGCTGGGCGCGATGTTCGGCCCCATCTCGATCGAGAAAGCGTAGGGCGGCGGAAACCCATGTTCGAGACCCTTCATCAATACGGCAACGACTATCTCGGCGGCACGCTGTGGCCGGTGGTCTGGAGCCTGGTCAAGATCGTCGCCGTGGTGCTGCCGCTGCTCGGCTTCGTGGCCTACCTCACGTTGTGGGAGCGCAAGGCGATCGGCTGGACGCAGATCCGCCCGGGCCCGAACCGCGTCGGCCCGTTCGGCCTGCTCACGCCCATCGCCGATGCGGTGAAGCTGATCTTCAAGGAGATCATCCGCCCGACGGCCGCCAACAAGGGCCTGTTCTTCCTCGGCCCCGTCATGACGATCATGCCGGCGCTGGCGGCCTGGGCGGTGGTCCCGTTCGGGCCCGATGTCGTGCTGGCCAACATCAACGCCGGCCTGCTGTTCGTGCTGGCGATCACGTCGATGGAGGTCTACGGCGTGATCATCGCCGGCTGGGCATCGAACTCGAAGTACGCCTTCCTCGGCGCGCTGCGCGCGTCGGCCCAGATGGTGAGCTACGAGATCGCGATGGGCTTCGCGCTCGTCGTCGTGCTGATGGTGTCGGCGTCAATGAACCTCTCCGACATCGTGACGAGCCAGGGCCGCGGGTTCTTTGCCGACAGGGGTGCCGGATTCCTTTCGTGGAACTGGCTGCCGCTGCTGCCGATCTTCCTCGTGTACTTCATCTCCGGGCCTGGCCGAGACGAACCGGCATCCTTTCGACGTCGTCGAGGGCGAGTCGGAGATCGTCGCCGGCCACATGATCGAGTACTCGGGCATGGCGTTCGCGATGTTCTTCCTCGCCGAGTACGCCAACATGATCCTCGTCTCGACCCTGTGCGTGACGATGTTCCTCGGCGGCTGGCTGAGCCCGGTGGCTTCCTCGACTTCATCCCCGGCTGGATCTGGCTCGGCCTGAAGGTCTTCGTCGTCGTCACCGTCTTCCTGTGGGTGCGCGCCACGTTCCCGCGCTTCCGCTACGACCAGATCATGCGGCTGGGCTGGAAGATCTTCATCCCGGTCACGCTGGTGTGGCTGGTCGTCGTGGGTCTGTGGATCCAGTCTCCGTGGAACATCTGGGATTGAGCCTGCAATGAGCCTGCAGTTGCCACCATCAAGGACTTTCTCGGCAGCTTCCTGCTGATCGAGCTCTTCAAGGGCATGGCGCTCACGGGCCGCCATTTCCTGTCGCGCAACATCACCGTGCAGTTCCCCGAGGAGAAGACGCCGCTGTCGCCGCGCTTCCGCGGCCTGCACGCGCTGCGCCGCTACGAGAACGGCGAGGAGCGCTGCATCGCCTGCAAGCTGTGCGAGGCGGTGTGCCCGGCACTGGCGATCACGATCGAATCCGACGTGCGGGCCGACGGCACCCGGCGCACCACGCGCTACGACATCGACCTCACGAAGTGCATCTTCTGCGGCTTCTGCGAGGAGAGCTGCCCGGTCGACTCGATCGTCGAGACCCACATCCTCGAGTACCACGGCGAGAAGCGCGGCGACCTGTACTTCACGAAGCCGATGCTGCTGGCCGTGGGCGACCGCTACGAGAAGGACATCGCGGCGGCCCGGGCGGCGGACGCGCAATACCGGTAAGGCGCCATGAACACCACCAGCGCTCTGTTCTACCTCTTCTCCGCCGTGCTGCTCGGCGCGTCGTTCCTCGTCATCACCGCCCGGAACACCGTGCATGCGGCGCTCTTCCTCGTACTCGCTTTCTTCAGCGCCGCGTGCGTGTGGATGCTGCTCGAGGCCGAGTTCCTCGCCATCGCGCTGGTGCTCGTGTACGTGGGCGCCGTGATGGTGCTGTTCCTCTTCGTCGTGATGATGCTGGACATCAACACCGACGAAGTGCGGCGCGACTTCTGGAAGAACCTGCCGCTGGCCGGCCTCGTGGGCGCGGTGATCGCGCTCGAGATGGCGCTCGTGCTGATCGGCGGGTTCCGCGTCACCGAGGTGCCCGGCACGCGACGCCGCAGCGGTGCAGGCCGGCAACACCAAGCTGCTCGGCATCGAGATCTACACGCTCTACCTCTATCCGCTGCAGATCGCGGCCGTGCTGCTGCTGGTGGCCATGGTCGCCGCGGTGTCGCTCACGCTGCGCCGCCGCAAGGATTCCCGCTACATCGATCCTTCCGCAGCAGGTGCGGGCCCGCAAGGCCGACCGGCTGCGCATCGTGCCGATGAAGCCGGTGATGCCCGAGGCGCCGCGTGGCGAAGGAAGGCGAGGCAGCCATGATCACGCTCGGCCACTACCTGTCGCTCGGCGCCATCCTCTTCGCGCTGTCGGTGATCGGCATCTTCCTGAACCGGCGCAACCTGATCGTGCTGCTGATGGCCATCGAGCTGATGCTGCTGGCCGTGAACCTCAACTTCATCGCCTTCTCGCACTACCTGGGCGACATGGCGGGCCAGGTGTTCGTGTTCTTCATCCTCACCGTGGCCGCCGCCGAGTCGGCCATCGGGCTGGCGATCCTGGTCGTGCTGTTCCGCAACCGTTCGACGATCGCGGTCAACGAGCTCGACGCGCTGAAGGGCTGAAGATCACAACATGGCAACCGCACTTACCCAGAACCTGCTGCTCGTCGTGCCCCTGGCGCCGCTGGCCGGCTCGCTCATCGCCGGCCTCGCCGGCAGCTGGGTGGGGCGCCGAGGCGCCCACTTCTTCACGATCCTCGGCGTGCTGGTCTCGTTCATCGTCTCGGCGATGGTGCTCAAGAGCGTCGCGGTCGACGGCGCACGCTTCAACGCCACGGTCTACGAGTGGATGGTGATCGGCGGCCTGAAGATGGAGGTCGGCTTCCTCGTCGACGGCCTCACCGCGATGATGATGGCGGTGGTGACCTTCGTGTCGCTCATGGTGCACATCTACACCATCGGCTACATGGAGGACGACCCGGGCTACCAGCGCTTCTTCTCGTACATCTCGCTCTTCACGTTCTCGATGCTGATGCTCGTGATGAGCAACAACTTCCTGCAGCTGTTCTTCGGCTGGGAAGCGGTGGGCCTGGTGTCCTACCTGCTGATCGGCTTCTGGTTCAAGAAGCCGACGGCGATCTTCGCGAACCTCAAGGCCTTCCTCGTCAACCGCGTCGGCGACTTCGGCTTCCTGCTGGGCATCGGCCTGATCGTCGCGTTCGCCGGCACGCTGAACTACGGCGAGGCCTTCGCCAAGGGCGGCGAGCTGGCCAAGCTCACGTTCCCGGGCAGCGACTGGATGCTGATCACCGTGATCTGCGTGTGCCTCTTCATCGGCGCGATGGGCAAGAGCGCGCAGTTCCCGCTGCACGTGTGGCTGCCCGACTCGATGGAAGGCCCCACGCCGATCTCTGCGCTGATCCATGCCGCGACGATGGTGACCGCGGGCATCTTCATGGTGGCGCGCATGTCGCCGCTGTTCGAGCTGTCCGATGCCGCGCTGTCGTTCGTGATGGTCATCGGCGCGATCACGGCGTTCTTCATGGGCCTGCTCGGCATCATCCAGAACGACATCAAGCGCGTGGTCGCGTATTCCACGCTGAGCCAGCTCGGCTACATGACGGTGGCGCTCGGCGCGTCGGCGTACTCGGTGGCGGTGTTCCACCTGATGACGCACGCATTCTTCAAGGCGCTGCTGTTCCTGGCCGCGGGCTCCGTGATCATCGGCATGCACCACGACCAGGACATCCGCAACATGGGCGGCCTGCGCAAGTACATGCCCATCACCTGGATCACCTCGCTGATCGGCTCGCTGGCGCTGATCGGCACGCCGCTGTTCGCCGGCTTCTACTCGAAGGACAGCATCATCGAGGCCGTCCATGCGAGCCACCTGCCGGGCGCGGGCATCGCGTACGCCGCGGTCGCCGCGGGAGTGTTCATCACGGCGTTCTATTCGTTCCGCATGTACTTCCTCGTCTTCCACGGGGAAGAGCGCTTCCGCCACAAGGAGGTGGAGTCGGAGGACGAGCACGGCGACCACCACGACTCGCACGAGCACGCCGAGCCGCACGAGACGCCCTGGGTCGTCACCGCGCCGCTGATCCTGCTGGCGCTGCCGTCGGTGTTCATCGGCTTCCTGACGATCGGCCCGATGCTGTTCGGCGACTTCTTCAAGGACGCCATCGTGGTGGACGCCGCGCGCCACCCGGCGATGGCGGAGCTCGCCAAGAACTTCCACGGCGCCGCTCGCGATGGCGCGTGCACGGCCTGCAGACGCTGCCGTTCTGGCTTGCGGCCGCCGGCGTCGCCATGGCGTGGTGGTTCTACCTGAAGCAGCCGGCGATCCCCGCCATGCTCAAGCAGCGGCTGTCGTTCCTGTACACGCATCCTCGACAACAAGTACTACATGGACTGGTTCAACGAGCGGGTGATCGCGCCGGCGATGCGCGGGCTCGGCATCGGGCTCTGGAAGGGCGGCGACATCGGCGTGATCGACAACGCAATCGACGGCTCGGCGCGCGGGGTCGGCGGCCTCGCCGCGATGATCCGGCTCGTGCAGTCCGGCTACTTGTACTGGTACGCGCTGGTGATGATCCTCGGCGTGTTCGTGCTGATGACATGGCAGTTGTGGCCGTACCTGACGACCTGGATCGGTCAGGTAGCCCACGACGCCACGGAGAACAAGAAATGGGATTGTTGAGCGTTGCGATCTGGCTGCCGATCGTGCTTGGCAGCGTGCTGCTGGCCATCGGGCACGACCGGAACGCGAACACCGTGCGCTGGATCGCGCTGCTGGCGGCCCTCGCCGGCTTTCTGGTCACCGTGCCGCTGGTGGCGAACTTCGATCTCGCCAGCTCGGCCATGCAGTACCAGGAGAAGCTGCCCTGGATCGAGCGCTTCAACGTGAACTACCACCTGGGCGTGGACGGCATCTCGGTGTGGTTCGTGCTGCTCACCGCGTTCATCACGATCGTGGTGGTGATCTCCGCCTGGGAGGTGATCACCGAGCGCGTGAACCAGTACATGGGCGCGTTCCTGATCCTCTCGGGGCTGATGGTCGGCGTGTTCTGCGCCGTCGACGGGCTGCTGTTCTACGTGTTCTTCGAGGCCACGCTGATCCCGATGTACCTCATCATCGGCGTGTGGGGCGGCCCGCGGCGCGTGTACGCGGCGTTCAAGTTCTTCCTCTACACGCTGCTCGGCTCGCTGCTGATGCTGGTGGCGCTGGTCTACCTGTACTACAAGTCCGGCGGCAGCTTCGACATCCTCGCGTGGCACGACCTGCCGCTGTCGATGTCCACGCAGACGCTGCTCTTCTTCGCCTTCTTCGCGGCCTTCTCCGTGAAGGTGCCGATGTGGCCGGTGCACACCTGGCTGCCCGATGCGCACGTGGAGGCGCCTACCGGCGGCTCGGTGGTGCTGGCGGCCATCATGCTGAAGCTGGGCGCCTACGGCTTCCTGCGCTTCTCGATGCCGATCGCGCCGGACGCAAGCCGCGAGTGGGCGTGGTTCGTGATCGCGCTCTCGCTGATCGCAGTGATCTACATCGGCCTGGTGGCGCTCGTCCAGCAGGACATGAAGAAGCTGATCGCCTACTCGTCGGTGGCCCACATGGGGTTCGTCACCCTCGGCTTCTTCATCTTCAACGAGCTCGGCATGGCCGGCGGCATCGTGCAGATGATCTCGCACGGCTTCGTGTCGGGCGCGCTGTTCCTGTGCATCGGCGTGCTCTACGACCGCGTCCATTCGCGCGAGATCTCGGCCTACGGCGGCGTGACGAACACGATGCCGAAGTTCGCCGCGCTGGCGATGCTCTTTGCGATGGCCAACTGCGGCCTGCCGGGCACGAGCGGGTTCGTTGGCGAATGGATGGTGATCGTCGGCACCGTGAAGCAAAGCTTCTGGCTCGCCTTCCTTGCCGCCAGCACGCTGATTCTCGGCGCGGCGTACACGCTGTGGATGTTCAAGCGCGTGTTCTTCGGCGAGGTCGCGAACGCCAACGTGAAGGCGCTGCTCGACATCAACGCCCGTGAGTTCCTGATGCTCGCGCTGCTGGCCGGCGGCGTGCTGTGGATGGGCCTGTACCCGAAGCCGTTCACCGACGTGATGCAAGCGTCGGTGACCGAACTGCTGCGCCACGTCGCGCTGACCAAGCTGCCTTGAGCGCCGCCATGAACGTCATGAACTGGCTCGTCGTCTACCCGGAGATCGTGCTGCTGGTGATGGCCTGCGTGATCGCGATCACCGACCTCTACGTCACCGATCCGGCCCGGCGCCAGACCTTCTGGCTCACGCAGGCCACGCTGGCCGGCGTGGCGGTGCTGCATGCGTCGTTCTTCAGCGGCGACTTCACCGCCTACGGCATGCAGGGGATGGTGGTCAACGACTCGCTCGGCCACCTGCTGGCGCTTTTCGCCACGCTGGCGACGATGGTGTCGATCGGCTATGCGCAGTCCTACATCGCCGAGCGCGACATGCTCAAGGGCGAGTTCTTCACCCTCGCGCTGTTCGCGCTGCTCGGCATCTCGGTGATGCTGTCGGCCAACAACTTCCTCGTCATCTACCTCGGGCTGGAGCTGATGAGCCTGGCCACCTACGCCCTCGTCGCGCTGCGGCGCGACCATGGCGTGTCGACCGAGGCGGCGATGAAGTATTTCGTGCTGGGCGCGCGTGGCGAGCGGCTTCCTGCTGTACGGCCTGTCGATGATGTACGGCGCCACCGGGTCGCTCGCGCTGCCCGAAGTGTTCTCCGCCATCAACACCGGGCGCATCAACGCGCAGGTGCTCACGATCGGGCTCGTGTTCGTCGTCGCGGGCCTGAGCTTCAAGCTGGCGGTGGCGCCGTTCCACATGTGGGTGCCCGACGTGTACCACGGCGCGCCCACCGCGGTGACGCTGCTGGTCGCCGGCGCCCCGAAGATCGCCGCGTTCGCGATCACGTTCCGGCTGCTGGTGGAGGGCATGACGGGGCTGGCCGCCGACTGGCAGCAGATGATGATCTTCGTGGCGGTGGCGTCGCTCGTCGTGGGCAACTTCGCCGCCATCGCGCAGACCAACCTGAAGCGCATGCTGGCGTACTCCACCATCGCGCAGATGGGTTTCGTGGCTGCTCGGCTTCACGCCCACGGTGGTCGTCGGGCAACACGCTGTCGGCGGCGAACGGCTACAGCTCGGCGATGTTCTACCTCGTCACCTACGTGCTGACCACGCTCGGCACCTTCGGCCTGATCATGTTCATGTCGCGCGCGGGATACGAGGCGGACGAGATCCAGGACCTCTCCGGGCTGGCGCGGCGCAGCCCGTGGCTCGCGGGCGTGATGGCGGTGTTCATGTTCTCCCTCACGGGAATTCCGCCCACGGTCGGGTTCTACGCCAAGCTGGCGGTGCTGCAGGCGCTGGTCTCCACCAACCTCGCGGGCTACATCTGGCTGGCGGTGATCGCGGTGCTGCTGTCGCTGATCGGCGCGTTCTACTACCTGCGCATCATCAAGGTGATGTACTTCGAGGAGCCGGCGGACGCGTCGCCCGGTGGTCGCGGTCCGGCGGGGTCAGCGCGCTGCTGGCGGCCAACGGGGCAGCCGTGCTGCTGCTCGGCCTGCTGCCCGGCGGCCTGATGGCGATGTGCCGCGACGCGGTCGTGCGCGCGCTCACCAGCTGACCGCGCATGAACCAGGGCGGCGGCGGTCGCGCTGGTCCTGCTGGCGGCCATCGTGGCGGCCAACCTGCCGTTCGTGAACGACCGGCTGTTCGCCGTCGGGCCGCGGCGGCCGCGAAGGGCTTGGGCTGGCGGCTGCGTGGAACTGCTGGTGTTCGGCGGCCTCGTGCTTCTGCTCGGCTTCGCGCTGGAGTCCCGCGTCGGCCAGCGGCACCCGCAGGGCTGGGAGTTCTATGCTGCGGCGTTGTGCCTGTTCGTCACGTTCGCCTTTCCCGGCTTCGTCTGGCGCTACCTGAGAAAGCAACATGGCTGACCGGACAACTGCATCTCGTCGAGACCCTGATCGACGTCGCGAGGAGGTCTGGCGCGGCAAGCTGCTCGACGTGCGGCCGCGACACGGTGGCGCTGCCCGACGGCGGCACGGCGACCGCGCGAGTACATCGTGCACCCGGGCGCCGTGATCGTCGTGCCCGTTGCTCGACGACGGGCGGCTCGTGATGGAGCGGCAGTTTCGCTATCCGCTCGGGCGCGTGCTGCTGGAGTTCCCGGCCGGCAAGATCGACCCCGGCGAATCGCACGCTGTCCTGCGCGATGCGCGAGCTGGCGCGAGGAGACGGGCTACCGCGCCGCGGAATGGGCGCGCGCGGGCGTGCTGCACAACGCGGCGGCCTATTCCACCGAGGGCATCGAGATGTGGTTCGCGCGCGGGCTGTCCGCTGGGCCGGAGCAGCCTCGACCACGGCGAACTCATCGAGGTCTGCCTGCATGGACGAGGCCGAGCTCGACGCGATGGCCGCGAGCGGCGAGCTGACCGACGCCAAGACGCTGATCGGCCTGCTGTGGCTGCAGAAGTGGCGCGCGGGCCGCTGGGCCTTGAACTGGCAGCCGCCGGCCGCACCTTAGGCGCACGATGAAAGTGCTCGACCTGCGCTGCGCCAACGGCCACGGCTTCGAAGGCTGGTTCGCCTCCGAGGACGAGTTCATGGACCAGAACGGGCGCGGGCTGATCGAGTGCCCGATGTGCAGCGATCGCGTGGTCTCGCGCATGCCGTCGGCGCCCGCGGCTGAACCTGTCCGGCGCGCGCGAGCCGGCCGCGCTGCAGGCCGCCCGCGGCGGCCGACGCGCAGGCCGCCTGGATGCAGGCCATCAAGCAGGTGCTCGCGAACACCGAAGACGTGGGGCAGCGCTTCGCCGAGGAGGCACGCCGCATCCACTACGGCGAGGTCGAGGCGCGCGGCATCCGCGGGCAGGCCACGCCCGTCGAGGCGCAGGCGCTGCGCGACGAGGGCATCGAGTTCGCGAGCCTGCCGGTGCCCAAGGCGCTGAAGGAGCCGCTGCAGTAGCGCCTGCCGGCCGGCGGCTCGGCGCAGTCGCTCAGAGCACGCGGCCGGGATTCAGCAGGTTGCCGCGGGTCCAGCGCGCGCTTGATCGCGCGCATCAGCTCCAGCGCCACGGCCGGCTTGCGTTCGGCCAGTTCGTCGCGCTTGAGCGCGCCGATGCCGTGCTCGGCCGAGAACGAGCCGTCGTGCGCGGCCACGGCGTCGTAGACGAGCATGTTCACCGCATGCTCGTGCTCGCGCAGGAACGCAGCGCCGTCGCGCGCCTTCGGGCGCCTGCACGTTGTAGTGCAGGTTGCCGTCGCCGAGGTGGCCGAAGTCGACCATGCGCACGCCCGGGAAGGCGCGCTGCAGCGCCGCGTCGGTGGCCGCGACGAAGGCCGGGATGCGCGACACCGGCAGCGCGATGTCGTGCTTGATGTTCAGGCCTTCCTCGCTCTGCGCCAGCGGGATGCTTTCGCGCAGGTGCCACAGCGCGCGCGATTGCGCCACGCTCTCGGCCACCGCGGCGTCGGTGATGATCTCGGCTTCCAGCGCGCTTTCGAGCAGCGCCTCGAACAGGGCGCGCGCATGCGCCTCGCTCTCGCCGTCGCTCTGCTCGAGCAGCACCGTCCAGGGCGACGGCGGCCAGCGGCTGCTTGAGCTGCGGAAAGTGCTTCGCGACGAGCGCGAGCGACACGTCGTTCATCACTTCGAAGCCGGTCAGCCCGGCGCCGAGCCGTGGCCTGCGCGCGCGCCAGCAGCGCCACGCAGGCGTCCAGCGTGGCGCAGGCCGCCAGCGAGGTGATCTTCGCGGCCGGCTGCGGGTACAGCCGCAGCGTGGCGCCGGTGATGATGCCGAGCGTGCCTTCGCTGCCGATGAAGAGGTCGCGCAGGTCGTAGCCGGTGTTGTCCTTGCGCAGGCCCGCCAGGCCGTCCCACACGTCGCCCGGCGGCCGTGACCACCTCGAGCCCGAGGCACAGCTCGCGCGCATTGCCGTAGCGCAGGACCTGGGTGCCTCCGGCGTTGGTGGCGAGGTTGCCGCCGATCGTGCAGCTGCCTTCGGCCGCGAGGCTCAAGGGCAGCAGCAGGCCCTGCGCGGCAGCCGCTTCCTGGGCCGCCTGGAGCACGCAGCCGGCGTCCAGCGTCATCGTGAGGTTGGCGGTGTCGATGTCGCGCACGCGGTTCATGCGGCCGAGGCTCAGCAGCACCTGCGTGCCGCTGTCGTCGGGCACGCTGCCGCCGACCAGGCCGGTGTTGCCGCCCTGGGCGACGATGGGAGCGCCGTGCGCCGCGCAGGCGCGCACGACCGCGGCGGCTTCGTCCGTGCTGCCCGGCCGCACCACGGCCAGGGCGCGGCCGCGCCAGCGGCGTGCGCCAGTCCTGCTCGCAGGCGGACAGGTCGCCGTCGGTGAGCACGTTCGGCTGCGCCGACGGCGGCGCGCAGGGCGTCGAGCAGGGCTTGCGTGCGGCGGGCGGCGTCACGATGCCATCTCCTTCGCGCGGGCGAGCCGCCAGCGCACCTGCGCCGCGCATGCGGCGAACAGCACGAGGCACAGCACGACCTCGATGGCGGCCAGCGCCACGGCCGGGCCGCGCTCGCTCGTGGCTCGCACCACGCCCTCCGCGAAGTAGAGCCAGACGAAGCAGGCTCAGCCAGCGGTAGGTGTGCATGCGGTATTTCAGCAGGCCCGCGAGCGGGACGGCCAGCGGCAGCACCTTGAGCGCCAGCGTGCGGTTGCCGGTGGGGGCGAGCCACGAGCTCCCAGGCCAGGCCGAGCACGATCAGCGCGAGCAGGGCGGTGACCGCGACGTTGCGGCTGAGGCGTACTTTGGGATCGGGCAGGGTGGGCATGGGGGCGTCGAAGGCACGCGCGTGCCATGCCGCAAGGCCCCATATCATAGTTGCCATGACGGTTCACGATGCCCTGCAGCCCGAGCTGGCGCGAGCGCGCCGCGCAGCTCGCGCAGGCGCTGTCGAACTGGCCCTGGCTGGAGACGCTGCGCACGCTGCGCGAGCGCTTCCGCGAGGACCGGCTCGGCCTCACCGCGAGCAGCCTCACCTTCACGACGCTGATCGCGCTCGTGCCGCTGCTCACCGTGATGCTGGCGGTGTTCTCGGCATTCCCGATGTTCGGCGGCGTTTCGCAGTCGCGCTCGAGAAGTACTTCCTGCAGTCGCTCGTGCCCGACACCATCGCGCGCCCGGTGCTGGCGGCGCTCAACCAGTTCGCCGCCCAGGCGAAGGGCCTCGGCAGCGTCGGCCTCATCGTGCTCGTGCTGACGGCGATCGCGCTGATGCTGACGATCGACCGCACGCTCAATGCCATCTGGCGCGTGCGCGCGCCGCGGCCGATCGCGCAGCGCGTGCTCGTCTACTGGGCCGCCGTCACGCTCGGGCCGCTCGCGCTCGGCGTGAGCCTCACGATGACGTCGTACGCGCTCACGGCGTCGCAGGGCGTCGTGAAGGGCCTGCCCGGCGGCGTGCGGTTCGTGCTGGACGTGCTCGAGTTCACGCTGATGGCCACCGCGATGGCCGGGCTCTTCCACTATGTGCCGAACACGCACGTGCGCTGGAGGCATGCCGTGCTCGGGGGGCTCTTCGTGGCCATCGGCTTCGAAGTGGCCAAGCGGATGCTCGGGTGGTATGTGCGGGCGGTGCCGACCTACACGACCGTGTACGGCGCCTTTGCCACCGTGCCGATCTTCCTCATCTGGATATACCTCGGCTGGGTGATCGTGCTGCTCGGGGCGGTGATCGCGGCCTACGCACCGAGCTGGCAGATGAAGGTGGTGCGGCGTGCGCCCACGCCCGGCCTCCGGTTCGAGCTCGCCATCCTGGTGCTGCGCGAGCTTGCCATGGCGCGTGCCGGCGTCCACGCACGGGCTCGCGCTCGACGCGATGGCCGAGCGGATGCGCGTCGATCCGCTTCAGATCGAGCCGATCGTCGACAAGCTCCTGGCGCTGGACTGGGTGGCGCGGCTGGACGAGGGCGACGCGCAGCGCCACGTGCTGCTGGCCGAGCCCGCGACCACCAACGCGCAGCCGCTGATCGCCGCGTTCCTGCTGGACCCGTCGCCGGTCGTGCGCGGCTTCTGGCGCCGCACCGCCCTGGCCGAGCTGACGATCGAGCAGCTCATCGAGGCATGAACCGCCCATGCACCCACCGGAGACTTCTGCCATGTCGCAACCGCGAGACGTCGAGCAGTTCAATCGCTTCGGCGCGTCCCATCTGCCGGGTCACCTCGGCATGGAGTTCACGCACGTCGCAGCCGGCGAGGCGCGGGCGCGCTTCACGGTCGACCAGCGGCTGATGGCGCCCAACGGCTACCTGCATGCGGGCGCCATCGTCGCGCTGGCCGACACCTGCTGCGGCTACGGCTGCGTGGCCAGCTATCCGGAGGGCGCCAGCGGCTTCACGACGATCGAGCTGAAGTCCAACCACCTCGGCACCGCGCGCGAAGGCGCCGTCGTCGAATGTGTCGCCACCGCGGCGCACCTCGGGCGCACGACGCAGGTGTGGGACGCGGTGGTCAGCAGCGGCGGCAAGACGCTGGCCCTGTTCCGCTGCACGCAGATGGTGCTCTACCCGAAGTAGCGCGCGAAGGCTGCGCGATACTGCTCGACGTTCCTGGACTCGACGGACGGCCGGCTGCGCCGACGAACCGATGGACAACGCTTTTCACCACCATCTGCGCACCGAGCTGGACGCCATCCGGGAGGCCGGCCTCTACAAGACCGAGCGCGTCATCGCCACGCCGCAGGGCGCCCTCGTGCGCACGACCGACGGCCGCGAGGTGCTCAACCTGTGCGCCAACAACTACCTCGGCCTGTCGTCGCACCCGGCGGTGATCGAGGCGGCCCACGAGGCGCTGCGCACGCACGGCTACGGCCTGAGCTCGGTGCGCTTCATCTGCGGCACGCAGGACCTGCACAAGACGCTGGAGTCGCGGCTGGCGCGCTTCCTCGGCACCGAGGACGCGATCCTCTACGCCGCTGCCTTCGATGCGAACGGCGGCCTCTTCGAGCCGCTGCTGGGCGAGGACGACGCCGTCATCAGCGACGAGCTGAACCACGCGTCCATCATCGACGGCATCCGCCTGTGCAAGGCGAAGCGCTACCGCTACAAGCACGACGACATGGCCGACCTGGAGCGCTGCCTCGCGCAGGCGGCCGCCGACGGCGCGCGCTTCAAGCTCGTGTTCACCGACGGCGTGTTCTCGATGGACGGCACCATCGCCCGCCTCGACGAGATGCGCGACGCTGTGCGATGCGCACGACGCGCTGCTGGGCATCGACGAGTGCCATGCGAGCGGCTTCCTGGGCGCCACCGGCCGCGGCACGCACGAGCATCGCGGCGTGTTCGGCAAGGTCGACATCATCACCGGCACGCTGGGCAAGGCGCTGGGCGGCGCCTCGGGCGGCTTCACCGCGGCGCGGCGCGAGGTGGTCGAGCTGCTGCGCCAGCGCTCGCGGCCCTACCTGTTCTCCAACACCGTCGCGCCGTCGATCGTCGGCGCCTCGATCGCCGTGCTCGACCTGCTCGAAGGCTCCACGGCGCTGCGCGACAAGCTGGAAGCCAACACACGGTACTTCCGGGAGGCCATCGTGGCCGCCGGCTTCGACGTGAAGCCCGGCGTGCACCCGATCGTGCCGATCATGGTGTACGACGCGCCGAAGGCGCAGGCGCTGAGTGCGCGGCTGCTCGAGCTCGGGCGTGTATGCCATCGGCTTCTTCTATCCGGTGGTGCCGAAGGGCCGGGCGCGCATCCGCGTGCAGGTGTCGGCGGCGCACGAGCGCGCCCAGCTCGAGGCGGCCGTGCAGGCGTTCGCGCAGGCGGGGCGCGAGCTCGGCATCGTGCAATGAAGATCCTGATCATCGGCGCCAACGGCCAGATCGGCAGCGAGCTGGCCGGCGCGCTCGTCGAGCGCCATGGCGCGGACGCCGTGGTGACGAGCGACCTGGCGCCGGTGGGCCGCGTGGGCGGGCTGGCGCACGAGGCGCTCGACGTGACCGACGCCGCGGCGCTCGCGATGGTGGCCGAGCGCCATCGCGTCACCCAGGTCTACCACCTGGCGGCGGCCCTGTCGGCCACCGGCGAGAAGCACCCGATGTGGGCCTGGGACCTGAACATGAAGGGCCTGCTCAACGTGCTCGAGCTGGCGCGCACGCACCGGCTCGAGCGCGTGTTCTGGCCGAGCTCGATCGCCGCGTTCGGCCCGCCACGCCGCAGGAACGAGACGCCGCAGCACACGGTGATGGACCCGACCACGGTCTACGGCATCTCCAAGCTGGCCGGCGAGCGCTGGTGCGCGTGGTACCACGCCAAGCACGGCGTGGACGTGCGCAGCCTGCGCTACCCCGGGCTCGTCTCGTACAAGACGCCGCCCGGCGGCGGCACCACCGACTACGCGGTGGAGATCTTCCACGCCGCGCTGGCGCAAGGGCGCTACACCTGCTTCCTGCAGGAAGACCAGGCGCTGCCGATGATGTACATGCCCGACGCCCTGCGCGCGACGCTCGAGCTGATGGCGGCACCGGCCGAGCGCATCGGCGAGCGCGGCAGCTACAACCTGGCCGGCATCAGCTTCACGCCGCTGGAGATCGCGGCGGCCATCCGGCAGCGCATTCCGTCGTTCGCGATGACGTGCGAGCCCGACTACCGCCAGCAGATCGCTGCGAGCTGGCCGCGCTCGATCGACGACGGCGTGGCGCAGCGCGACTGGGGCTGGCGCCCGCAGTACGACCTGCAGGCGATGGTGGACGACATGCTGGCGAACCTGGGGCAGGGCGGCGCCGCGGCCTGACGTTCAGGCGGGCGACGCGATCTGCTCGACGCTCACAGGGCCCCGCTGACACGCTGCCGACCGGCCCGCGCCGCGCATGAACGGCGTGCACTTCTGCACGCTCTTCGGCGTGTCAATGGAGGCGCTTCGCAAGGCCGGTCATCGTTTCGGGGTGTGACCCCACGAAACCGGGGGGTGCGGCCGAAGATGAGCGCGCTCTCACCTCCCTCAAGGGAATGGCCATGAGCATCAACAACCTTCGACCCAACGCGAACGCGAATCCGAACCCAAACGTCGTTCCGGTCGTAGGCCACGCACCGCCGCCGATTGCCCTTGAAGCTGAACCGAACGGGTGCTGCGGGCCGGGAACGTCCTTGAACCAGCCGATTCTGGTCGTGCCGATGGTGACGTGCCTGGAGGACACCATCTCCAGCAGCATGCGCTGCAGGCGGCCATGGTCTTCGCGCAGGGGGGCGAACTTCTTGAGCAGCATGACGAAGTCGCTGCCGGGGGCGCTGTCGGCATAGCGCACGGCCGGCAGCACCCCGTAGCCTTTGGCGGTGCGGTTCAGGATGTCTTCGGGTCGGCGCTTCTTGCCCTTGGTCATGCGCGGGCCGGCCGCGATGTCGAAGCGCCACTGCTCGCCGCGGTACTTGAAGGTGCGAGCCAGCAGGAACGCGCTCGCCTTGTCGGGCAGCTTGACCTCGACCTGGGGCTGGCCAGTGAGGTGCGCATAGAACGAGTAGGGCCGCTCGCCGTGCTCGTCGCGCTCCTCGTCTAGCTTGAGCTCCTTGCCGCGCGTGTCGACCAGGATGTGCGTTGTCGCGCCCACCTTGGCGTCCACGGGCCGGTGGGGTCCGGCCATCTCGCGTCGCTTGGCGGCCAGATCGATGCGCGTCGGCGGCTGCTGCGAGATGACCTTGTCCAGGTTCTTTAACAAGCGCAGGTCGAGTGCGTCCAGCACGTCGCCGCCCGCCTCGATCTGGCCGAGCAGGTTGTCGGCCATGTCGCCGAGCTCGGCTTGAATGAACTGCTCCGTGCGCTCCGCTGTCCGGTTGACCCAGGCCTCGAGCGCCCCCTGCCTCTGCTTGATGGCCTCGTAGTCGCCGTCGACGTTCTTGGCCTTCCACTGGTTCGCGACCACCGCGTACGTCTTGAGCGCCTGGTAGAAGTTCAGCCCCGGGCAGCGTGACTTGTCTTTCCGATCCCCCTGCACATAGCGGTCGATCCTTGCCGCGACGATCGGCTGCAGCTGATTCAGCACGTCGAGTGCCGTCTTGCGATGCCTCTTGAGCTCCGGGCTGCGCGCCACCGGCACCAGTCCCATGCACAGCGAGCCGAGCGCCTCCAGCGGGGCGTCGCGCAGCTGCCCGACGTCGAGAAGCTCCTGTACACGCGAGAGAACCGGCCGGCACAGCGGCCCGCATCGGGCGCTGCAGCGCGAATCGGGAAAGCGCCTTGAAGATCAGGCCGAGGGCCTGCTCATTGGCCTGCGCGATGTACTGGCGATGCGTGTCGAGGTGATCGGCCAGCTCGGTCAGCTTCTCCTTGGCAAGCTGTTCGAGATCGTCGGACAAGTCGGGTCGTCCGGCCAGGCCCCCAGCGCCACGAGGGATGTGCACACGCCCGCGTGCGTCATCTTGTCTACGAGCGCCCGGTCGCTGGCAATGCGGGCGGCCAGGCGGTGCTTCGCCAGCCGGCAGGGCTCGTCATCCGGCCATCTGGCCAGGGCCATGAGCGCCACGCTCACGGACTGCTCGTTCATCTCGCCCACCATCGCGGTGTCGTGGTGGATGCGCCAGGCCAGCCGATGGCCGGCCCGCCAGCACGGGGGGTCGTCCGGCCACTGGGACAGTCCGTTCAGGGCGCCGACCAGGTTCGGTTCGATGAGGTCGGAAGAGATGTCCGGGCCCGTGCCGAACTTCTTCGCCAGCTTCGAGGCCGCCTGCGCGCACGTGGGGTCAACGCTCCACTTGCCGAGGTAGGCCAGCGCCAGCGCGGCGTCGCTGGGTGCGATGGCGGGCAAGCCAGGGTGATCGACCAGCCGCTTCGCGAGCACCTGGGCCGCCGCTTGGCAGGCGGGCTCATTCGGCCAGCCGCTCATCGCGTGCAGCGCCTGCTGCCAGCCGGACCAGTCCAGCTTGTGAGCCGAGACGGCCGCCGGGGTCATGCGCCGCGCGAGGGCGAGAACCGCCTCGCGGCATGCCTCATCTTCTTTCCACGCCGCCAAGGCGCTGAGAGTGATCTGGAACCGGTCGTTCATCACGCGATCCCGAACGGCGCCGTCGTCGGCGATGTCCTGCGCGAGCGAGGACGCGACGCGCGCGCACGTCGCGTCGCGAGGCCATTTGCTGGCCGCATTGAGCACGGTGCTCAGGGACTGGGCGTTGGCGAGCAGCTCGCCTCGAAATGCATCGTCCGCCTCGATGCGCTCGAGGATGCTCAGGGCCGCTTCATGGCAAACGCGTTGCTTCGGCCACTTGCTGGCGGCATTGAGCACCAGGCAGGTGTTCACCGAGTCCAACGAGTCCAGCAGGGGCGGATCGTCGACGAGGCGCTGGCACAGCGCCACGACTGCCGCGCAACAGCGGGTGCTGCCCGTGTTCTTGGAACAGGCGTTGGCGTAGTGCGCGAACTCCATGGCCGGCAGGTCCCGCACGGCCTGCGTGTCCAGGCCGGCGGCCAGCCATGCGATGCCTTCGAGCGCCGCGGGGCGCCACGCGAACTTCGCAAGGCGATTGGCCACATTCGCGAGACGGTTCGTCGGCGCCTGGTCGAACCAGCCTGTCTTGACGAGGTAGTGCACGGCAAGGTCCAGGCAATCCCCCCACTCGTCGTGCCGCGTGTTGACGGACTTTCTCTGCTGGTGCGAGAGCATCTCGTCGAGATAGCTGATGAGCATGCCCGTGTTGAAGCCGGCGTCGGCGGTGCCGCTCAGGAATGGCAGCGCCTGGCCGTGCCCGTTGCGCCGGGCCAGCGTGTTGCCGCCCACGAAGTCCATCAGCTGCGTGGCGTCAGCGAGCGGCCGCGCAGCCGGCTGCCGAACTTGAGCGCTTCCCTGTCGAGGGTCTGTCGCTCGGATCTGCTCAGGGAGCTCTCGGTCTCGACCAGCTGCTGCCGGGTGGGCCAAGGTGCCAGACCTTGCCGCACGCGCTTGCGCTGCGCCCCCTCCACCGGCGGGTCGAGGGGACGCTTGCGCGTCGGCGGGAGCGGGGATGGGGTGATGCCGGTCCCCCGCACGGGCTGGTGTCGTCGTGGGGGCGCCGGATGCTGGTCGGGGCGCGCACGCTGAAACTCCTCCTCCTGCGATGGGAGGGGTTGCCGTGGCGGCACCGGCGTCGGGGCGACGGTCGGCCTCGGCGCGAGGGGGTCGTAGCGCACCTCGCGCGAGGGGCCGGCGGCCGGCGGATCCGGATCAGCGGACTGCTCCTGGCCGGGGGTTTGCTTGGGGCGGACGTACACCGGGGCGATGAGACCCGAAGCCACCGTCGCTCCGGCGGCAGCGCCCGAAGCAGGACCGCACAAGCCGAAGCGGCCGTGACGCGCTCCTCAGCGCAGGGCGGTGCGCAGCTCATTCAATACCGCGTCGGGCAGCTCCTGCATCAGGGCATGCCCGCCCGGCAGCATGACGACGCGCGCTTTCAGGGCCTGCGCCAGCTCGACGGCCGCGCGCGGGGCGTTCATCTGGTCGCGCTCGCCGAGCAGCACGGTCACGGGGCACCTCACCTGCGCAGCGGCCTGCAGGCCGTTGGCATAGCGGTCGCACAGCGAAAAATCGTTCACGAACAGGTTGGTGCCTTTCTGCAGCGCCTGCTGACGCCGCATCAGCGCCTGGTTGCCGCCGTGCAGCCAGGCGCCGGGGCCCGGATGGGCGGGCTTGGCGGCGATCGTCGAGTGCGAGTAGACGTTCATCAGCTGGATCGCGTCCAGCGGCGTGTCGCGGGCGCTGGCCAGCAGCGCCTCGGTGACCTTCATCGGATAGGCCGTGGCCAGCAGCACCAGGCGTGTGGCGCGGTCCGGGCCTGCGCGCCGCTGCTTCGAGCGCGACGAGCGACCCCGCGCTGTGGCCGACGAAGGCGGCTTCGCGCACGCCGGCGGCGTCGAGCAGCGCGAGAGACCAATCGGCCAGCGCCTCCACGCTCGCCAGCGGCGGGCCGCCGCTGCGGCCGTGGCCCGGACAGTCGACGGCCAGCACGGCGTGGCCGTGGTGCGCGAACCAGCGTGCGAGCAGCGTCCAGACGCTGTGGTCGTGCAGGGCGCCGTGTAGGAACACGATGCAGGGCAGGGTGGCGTCGAAGGGCTTGCCGCCGGTGTAGGCGTAGGCCTCGTGGCCGTTCACGGTGAGCTTCATGCGGCCGCCTTCTGCGCCGCGCGCAGCGCGCGCTTCAGGTCGTCGATGAGGTCGTCGGCGTCCTCGAGCCCGATCGACAGACGGATCGTTCCCGGACCGATGCCGGCCTGGCGCAGTGCGGCGTCGTCCATGCGGAAGTGCGTGGTGGAGGCCGGATGGATCACCAGCGATCGGCAGTCGCCGACGTTGGCCAGGTGCGAGAACAGCCGCAGCGCCTCGATGAACGCCTGCGCCCTGGCGCGCGCGAGCCCTGGAGGTCGAAGCTGAACACGGAGCCGCAGCCGCGCGGCAGCAGGCGGCGCGCCAGCGCATGGTCGGGATGCGACTCCAGCTCGGGGTAGCCGACGCGCTCGACCATCGGCTGCGACACGAGGAACTGCACGATGCGCCGCGTGTTCTCCACGTGCCGCGCCATGCGCAGCGGCAGCGTCTCGATGCCCTGCAGCACGAGCCACGCGGTGTGCGGGCTCATGCAGGCGCCGAAGTCGCGCAGCCCTTCGCGGCGCGCGCGCAGCAGGAAGCCGCCGACGGTGCTTTCCTCGCTGAACACCATGCCGTGGAAGCCGTCGTACGGCTCGGTGAGCTCGGGAAAGCGCCCCGAGGCCTCCCAGTCGAATGCGCCGCTGTCCACCAGCACGCCGCCGACCACGGTGCCGTGGCCCGAGAGGAACTTGGTGGCCGAGTGGAAGACGAGGTCGGCGCCGTGGTCGAAGGGCTGCATGAGCCACGGCGTCGTGAACGTGGAGTCGACCAGCAGCGGCAGACGCGCGTCGTGCGCGATGGCGCTCACGCGTGGGGATGTCGAGCACGTCCAGCCCCGGATTGCCGAGCGTCTCGCCGAGCAGCAGGCGGGTGTTCGGCCGGATCGCCTGCGCGCCAGCCGTCGATGTCGCCGGGCTTGACGAAGGTGGTCTCGATGCCGAAGCGGGCCAGCGTGTAATGCAAGCAGGTTGTGCGAGCCGCCGTAGAGCGCCGCGCTGGCGACGATGTGCGAGCCGGCGCCCGCCAGCGTGACGACGGCCAGGTGCAGCGCCGCCTGGCCGCTGGCCGTCGCGATGGCGCCGACGCCGCCTTCGAGCGCGGCCACGCGCTCCTCCAGCACCGCATTGGTCGGGTTGCTGATGCGGCTGTAGACGTGGCCCGCGCGCTCCATGTTGAACAGCGACGCGGCGTGCTCGCTGTTCTCGAACACGAACGAGGTGGACAGGTGGATCGGCACGGCGCGGGCGCCGGTGGCCGGGTCGGGCGCCGCGCCCGCGTGCAGGGCCAGCGTGTCGAACGCGGGGTCGGAAGGGCCGGGCATGCTGGTCTTTCGGTCGATGGATGGCGACGATTGTGCTATGTTGGCCCTGGTGCACGCGATCAGGAGCAAGGGCGATGAAAGTCAGCGACATCCTTCGCGTCAAGGGCAACACGCTGTACACCGTCACGCCGCAGGAGCCGCTGGCCCGGGCCGTGGCCACGATGGCCGAGATGGACATCGGCTCGCTCGTGGTGATGGACCACGGCGACCTCACCGGCATGCTCACGTTCCGGGAGGTCATCCAGGCGGTGGTCGCCAACGGCGGCGTGGTGGGTGACGCCACGGTCGGCCGCATCATGGACGACTCGCCCCTCAGCTGCACCCCCGAGACCGAGCTCGACGAGGTGCGGCGCATGATGCTGCAGCGCCATGCGCGCTACATGCCGGTGGTCAGCCAGCGCACGCTGATGGGCGTGATCTCCTTCTACGACGTCGCCAAGGCGGTGGTCGACAGCCAGGACTTCGAGAACCGCATGCTGAAGGCCTATATCCGCGACTGGCCGGTCGAAGACGAACCGTCCCCCGAGCCGAAGCTGTAGCGCAGGGCGTGGCGCCGCAGGTGCGGCGCGAGTGTCCCGATCTCGACATCGAGCAGGCGCAGCGCCGCGAACGCTTCGGCGGTCGCCTGCCGGGAGTGTCGATGCCAGCGACTCGAGCCGCTCGGCTTGCCGCT
Organism: uncultured beta proteobacterium; assembly: GCA_963839465.1. Lineage (GTDB taxonomy): Bacteria > Pseudomonadota > Gammaproteobacteria > Burkholderiales > Burkholderiaceae_C > CAWIVI01. Next base: position 389,897 of record CAWIVI010000012.1, on the reverse strand, counting down.
GCGCGGGCGTGGCCTTCAATCCTTCGAGCAGTGATCTCAGTCGAGTGCGCGATGCGGCGCAGCGTGTCTGCATCGGCCTGCTCGATGGCGGCGCGCATCTGGGCGAGATCCTGCGGTGCCTGGTCGAGGAAGGCGTCGGCCACGATGTGCGCCACCTCCGCATCGGCGCTGCGCAGCGCGCAAGCGTAGTCGAAGGGCGGCGGTGCGCCGGTGCAGCGAGCCACGACGTCGAGCAGCTCGCCGGCGCGGATCGGCTTGGCAATGAAGTGGTCCATGCCCGCGGCGAGGCAGCGGTCGCGGTCGCTCGGCAGCGCGCTGGCGGTGAGCGCCACGATGGGGGTGCGCCGCCCGCCGGCCCGTTCGCGCCGCCGGATCTCGCGCGCGGCATCGAGCCCGCTCATGAGCGGCATGTGCATGTCCATCAGCACGAGGTCGAAGTCGCCGTGCAGCCACAGTCGCACCGCCTCCGCTCCGTCCTCGGCCACCTCGATGCGGCAACCCTGGCGGCGCAGGATCTCGCTGGCCACCTTCTGGTTCACCGGGTGATCCTCGGCGAGCAGCACGCGGGGGCCGGCGGCCGACGCGGCTTCGGCGGGCCCGGGCAGGGCGCCCTCGAGCATGCCGTGCCAGGTGTCCGCCGTGGCGTCGTCGGCCTGGACCGGCAGCTCGACGACGAAGCGGGCGCCGCGCCCGGGCTCGCTGTCGAGCACGATGCGCCCGCCCATCGCATCGACGAGCCGGCGCGTGATCGACAGCCCGAGCCCCGTGCCGCCGAAACGCCGGGTGGTGGAGCTCTCGGCTTGCACGAAGGGCTCGAAGATGCGCGCCTGCTGCTCGAGCGCGATGCCGATGCCGCTGTCGGCCACTTCCAGGCGAAGGCTGCCGCCGCGCCGCGACCCCGGTGACGCCGCGCAGCGGATGCGGCCGCCGGGCGTGAACTTCACGGCGTTGGACAGCAGGTTGCCCAGCACCTGGCCGACGCGTACCGGGTCGCCGACGAGGCGCCGCGGCAGCGCCGGCGACACCGCGAGCTCGAACGCCACCCCGCGTTCGGCAGCTTTCACCGAATGCGGGCGCGCGATGTCGCGCAGCAGCCGCTCCAGGTGGAAGGAGGTGGATTCGAGTTGCAGGTGCCCGGACTCGATCTTCGCGAAGTCGAGCATGTCGTTCAGGATCGTGAGCAGTGCGGTGGCCGATGAGCGAAGGGTGGCGAGGTAGTCGCGCTGGCGCTCGTCGCGCGCCAGGTGAAGCGCCAGGTCGGCCATGCCGATGACGCCGTTCATCGGCGTGCGGATCTCGTGGCTCATGTTGGCGAGGAACTCGCTCTTCATACGGCTGGCGCGCTCGGCGGCGTCGCGCGCCTCGCGCAGCTGGCGGCGGTCCTGCTCGATGCGGCGGCCGAGGGCGGCGATGGCCTGGGCCAGGCCTCCGAACTCGTCGTCGCCGGCGGTGTCGTCGCTCGTCACCTCGGGCCGATCAGGCGCCGGCACGCCGGCCGCCACGAGCGCCTCGGCGAGCTCACGCAGCGACGCCGCCGCGCCCGAGCGCGCCTCGAGCTCGGCCTGCAGCCGGCGGTTCGAGCCGAGCAGCTCGCGCGAGCTGAGGTCGAGGCTGCGCGCGCGCAGCGACAGCGCACGCTCGAACTGGTGGTAGCTGGCGTCGACACGCTCGACGAAGGCGCGCAGGCCGAGCAGCGCATTGCGCGTCTCGCGGTCGAGGCCCGGCGACGCCGCGAGGGCCTCGAGGCGGTCGAACAGCATGCCGGTGGCCGCCGGTGAAGAGAGATTCCAAAGGCGCCGGAGCTGGCGCGCGAGCAGGCGGTGCGACGTGTGCATCAAAGGTATCACGGTCTTGTTCGTCTTCCGCAATCAGCGTGACGGTGAGTGTCTGGTTGTGAAGGCGGCAGTCGCCGAAGAACTCGGCGTGCGCGATCTCGCCGTACGAGTAGAAGCCGCACAGCGCGGGGCGGGGCCCCAGGCAGGCCGCGACGGCCTCGATCTCTTCGTCGACGCGGTCGCCCATCACCAGGCGCCGGCCGTCGCAGCTGACGATGAGTGCGAGGCTGTCGCCTGCGTGCTCGTGCAGGGCGCGCCGCACGGAAGCGGCGGCCGCCTCCGCGGCGTCCACCAGCCGATCGGTGGTGGCGTGCATGAGGCGCAGGTGGCCGCCGGGCGGCACTTCGCCGGCGAGCGTGAGGGAGCCCTGTGCGTCGTCGAACGCCTGGAGCGTGCGCATCAGGCCGGTGGGCCGGTGCTCGGCGTCGAGGATCTCGAACGGAAACAGGCGGCCCGAGGATGGCAGGCCGTCGGCGTATTCGCCGAGGTAGCGGCGGTAGACGTCGAGCGCGCGTTCGTCGTCGAGCTCGAACAGCACATTGGCGTGGCAGCGGCGCACGTGCCGGGCGGGGCCGAAGGGCTGCCAGCCGCCCTGGGCGGCGCTCGCGATGCGCAGCGTGGATCCGTACAGGCCGACCGCGACCGTCTGGCGCGCCCCGGCCCGGGGGCCGGCGAGCGTGAAGGTGCGCTCGAACGCCGTGCCGTCGGCCGCGAGCCCGCCCGAGATGCCGACAGCGGCAGGAAGCGCAGAGCGGATGCCCGCCACGAGCGCGCTGCCGTTGAGGTCCAGGCCCGGCCCGAACAGCAGCACATGGCGCAGCCCTTCGACCGGCAACCCGGCCGCGGCGCGGGCGCCTGCGGCCGCGGAGTCGTCCATGGCGCCGACGTCGGCCGTTGCGAGCCGGACATGCGCACGTGCGAAGCGCATCGCTGCGACGCTCAGCGTGCCGTCGTGCACCAGGCCGCCGGCGATCGCGCCCGCGCCGCTGCAGCCGGCGACCACCGCATCGGGCACGGCCGCGGCGAGCCGCTCGGCCGGGCCGCCCGGCTCGAACAGCTCGCTGGCGCCGAAGGCCAGCACCAGGTGAGGGCGGAACGCGGCCAGCGCTGCGGCGAGCGCGTGGAAGCGCTCGGGCCGCTCCAGGTGCAGGGCCAGGGTGTTCATCGCGCGGGCGTCACAGCTTCTCAGTCGGGGAAGCGGCGGTGGATCGCGAGCACGGCGTCCCAGGCACCCAGCAATGCATCGACGCAGCGGGGGTCGAAGTGGGAGCCGCGGCCGCCGGCGATGTGCTCGCGCGCGGCATCGAAGCTCCAGGCGGGCTTGTACGGGCGCACCGACGTGAGCGCGTCCAGCACGTCGGCCACGGCGACGATGCGCGCCGACAATGGAATGGCCTCGCCGGCGAGGCCGCGCGGATAGCCCCCGCCGTCCCACCGCTCGTGGTGGGCGCCGGCGATCTCGCAGGCCATCTGCAGCAGCGGCGAGGCGCTGTCGGCGAGGATGCGCTCGCCGATGCGCGCGTGCTCGCGCATCTGCGCGAGTTCGGCGGGGTCGAGGCGGCCGGGCTTCAGGAGGATGTGGTCCGGCGTGCCGACCTTGCCGATGTCGTGCATGGGCGCCGCGGCCAGCAGCCGCCCGCGCCAGCCGGCGTCGAGGCCGAGCTCGCCGGCGACGAGCGCCGAGTAGTGCGCCATGCGCTGGATGTGGCCGCCGGTTTCGGGATCGCGCGACTCGGCGGCGCGCGCCAGCCGCATCACGAGCTCGTGCTCGCGCGCGCGCACGTCGGCGGTGGCGGCCGTGACTTCGGCGGCGAGCAGGGCGGCGCGGTCGGCCAGGAGGTTCTGCGCGCGGCGCAGCGACAGCAGGTTGCGCACGCGCAGCTTCAGCTCGACGCTGTCGATCGGCTTGGTGAGGAAATCGGTGGCACCGAGCGCGAGGGCGCGCTGGCGCACCGCGAGGGCGTCGGCCGTGGTGACCATGATGATCGGGGCGTCGCGCCCGGCTTCGCTGGCGCGCAGGCGCTCGATGAACTGCAGGCCGTCGATGCCGGGCATCATGTAGTCGACCACGATGAGATCCTGCGGCTGCCGCAGCGCGTGGGCGAGCGCTGCGGGGGCGTCGGACATGCAGGCCGGCGTCTCGCCGCCGGCGCACGCGACCAGCGTGCCCAGGAGCTTGAGGTTCACGGGGCTGTCGTCGACGACGAGGATCTTCATGAGGGCCGTGCGCTGCGGGTGCGCCGCGGCAGTCAGCACCGCACGACCGGTGGCAGCGTGACGATGGCGCGGGTGCCGAGGCCGGGCTCGCTGTGCAGCGTGATGCTGCCGGACATCGCCTCGCACAGGCGCCGCGTGATCGCGAGGCCGAGGCCGCTGCCCTGCACCTCCGAGCCTTCCGCCCCGAGGCGGTTGAACGGCTCGTACAGATGCGACAGCTGGGCGGAGGACAGGCCGCGGCCGGTGTCTCGCACTTCGATCGCGACGTGCTCCCCCGCGCGCACTCGAAGCTCGACACGGCCGCCGGGGCGGTTGTACTTGATGGCGTTGCTCAGCAGGTTGAGCAGCACCTGGCGCAGCGCGCGGGCATCGGCCCGCGCATGGGACGGCGGCGTTTCGTCGATGCAGTGCACGGTGACTCCGCCCAAGGCGGCCTCGGGCTGCAGCAGGCCCGCAACCTCCAGCAGCAGCGGCTGCAGCATGACGGGCGAGCACGACAGCGGCATGCCGCCCTGCTCGAGGCGGGACAGGTCGAGCAGATCCTGGACGAGCTCCACGACATGCCGGCAGGCGCCTGCCATGTAGGTGAGCCAAGCCTTGCGATCGGCTGGCAGCTCGACCGCGGGATCGGATTCGAGGAGCTGCGCAAAGCCCAGCGCGGCATTCAACGGCGTGCGCAACTCATGGCTCACGTGGGCGACGAGTGCCCACCAGTGCGCATCCGGCGGGGACGAAGCCGCTGCAGTGCGGCGGTGCTCGATGGCGATCATTGCGGCTCCCGGCGGGAGTGGATCCCGGCTCTAGCAGCAGCTCCCTGATTCGCTGTTCTTTGCATGCATGCTAGGCGGCCGTCCTTGCCGTCACTACGCGGGATCAGCGCCAATATCGATACGAATCTGGCGTCCGGACGAGCGGGCCGCTGCACTGCGAATCATTCCTCGGCACGGTACGATCGCCGCCATGTCCGGCAGCACTCTTGGCCTCCTCTTCAGCGTCACCAACTTCGGCGAAAGCCACGGGCCGGCGATCGGCTGCGTGATCGACGGCTGCCCTCCCGGGCTGGCGCTGTCGCCCGCCGACATCCAGCCCGACCTGGACCGCCGGCGCCCGGGCACGTCGCGCCATGTCACGCAGCGCAACGAGGCCGATGCCGTCGAGATCCTCTCGGGGGTGCACGAGGGCCTCACCACCGGCACGCCGATCTGCCTGCTGATCCGCAACACGGACCAGCGCAGCAAGGACTACGGCAACCTGCTCGACACCTTCCGGCCCGGCCACGCCGACTACACCTACTGGCGCAAGTACGGCCTGCGCGATCCGCGCGGCGGGGGCCGCGCATCGGCGCGCCTCACGGCGCCGATGGTCGCCGCCGGCGCGGTGGCGAAGAAGTGGCTGCGCGAGCACCACGGCACCAGCTTCGTCGGCTGGATGGCGGCGCTCGGCGACATCGAGATTCCGTTCGAGGATGAATCGCAGATCGCGGCCAACCCGTTCTTCGCGCCCGGCGCGTCCGTCGTGCCCGCACTCGAAGCGCGCATGGACGAGTTGCGCCGCTCGGGCGACTCGGTGGGCGCGCGCATCGTCGTGACGGCGCGCGGCGTTCCGCCCGGCCTCGGCGAGCCGCTGTTCGACAAGCTCGATGCCGACATCGCCTACGCGATGATGGGCATCAACGCCGTCAAGGGCGTCGAGATCGGGGCCGGCTTCCGGGCCGTCGCCCAGAAGGGCAGCGAGCACGGCGACGAGCTGAGCCCCGGCGGCTTTCGCAGCAACAACGCCGGCGGCGTGCTCGGCGGCATATCCACCGGGCAGGACCTCGTCGTCTCGCTGGCCATCAAGCCCACCAGCTCCATCCGGCAGCCGCGCGCGTCGATCGACCGCGCCGGCCAGCCGACCACCGTGGAGACCTTCGGCCGCCACGACCCGTGCGTCGGCATCCGGGCGACGCCGATCGCCGAGGCGATGCTCGCGCTCGTGGTGATGGACCATGCGCTGCGCCACCGCGCCCAATGCGGCGACGTGTCCCTGCCCGTGCCTCCCATCCCGGGCTCCGCACCGCGCTGACGCCGAGGACATCCCCAGGAGGAACTTCGCCGCCGTCCGCAGTTCATCGCCCGCAACGCGCACTTCGTCGCATCATCTCGATTTCCGTTACCGCGTGGACTTAGACTGCGGGCCGCTTCACGAGAGCGGAAGAAAGGAACCAACAATGGGCAAGCGCTGGGTCATGGGGGGATTGGCGGCCGTCGTCGCCGTGGCGTTGATCGCCGGGGTGGCTATCGGGCGCAATGCCGACAAGCCCAAGGGTAAACCCGATGTCACGCTGGAATTCACGCAGCGCGAGATCGTGCAGCCCACGATGGCGTCGCTGCCGGTGACGATCTCCTTCTCCGGCCCGCTGGTGGCGCCACAGACGGCTGCCGCGCGCGCCAGGGGCACGTTGCAGGCGCTGTACGTGGCGGAAGGCAGCCGCGTGAAGGCCGGGCAGGTGATCGGCACGCTGGACCTGGACGAGCTGTCGGGTCGGGTCAACGAGCGCAACGCGATGCTCGAGTCCGCGCGCACGGTGCTCGCGCAGGCCGAGCGCACCCACGCGTCGAACCAGAAGCTGTCCGACCAGCAGTTCATCTCGCCCGATCGCGCTGGAGAACTCCCGCGCCGCACTGGAGACCGCGCGCGCCCAGGTGAACGCCGCGAAGGCCCAGGTCGACTCCCTCCAGGCCACGTGGCGGGACTCCGCCCTGCGGGCCCCGATCTCGGGCGTGGTGGCGAAGCGGCATGCCGTGCCCGGCGAGAAGCTCGGGCTGGAGCAGCAGGCGGTGGTGACCATCGTCGATCTGTCGCGCCTGGAGCTTGCGGGCAGCGTCGGCACGCACGAGGTTTCGCTGCTCGAGCCGGGCATGCCGGTGCAGGTGCAGGTGGAGGGCGTTGCGAAGCCGGTGACGGCGCGCCTGGCGCGCATTGCGCCGGCGGCCGAGGCCGGCACGCGCTCGATCGGCGTCACGGTGGAGCTGGCGAATCCCGACGAGCTGTACCGCGCCGGCCAATATGCGCTGGCCCGCGTGGTGCTGGCCGACAACCGCCAGCGCCTCACGCTGCCGTCGTCCGCCATCGGCAGCAGCGCCGGCCAGGAGCACGTGTGGGTGATCGAGGGCGGCCAGCTCGCACGCCGGGCGGTGACCACCGGCCGCCGCGACGACGCGACCGGGCGGGTCGAGCTGCTGCAGGGCGTGCCGCAGGGCGCCCAGGTGCTGGCGGCACGCTTCGACAACCTGCGCGAGGGCACGAAGGCGGCGGTGGTGGCGAAGGCCGCGCCGGTGGCTTCGGGCGCCGCCTCGTCCACGCTGCAGTAAGGACACGCCATGTGGGTCACCCGCGTTTCCATCAACAACCCGGTCTTCGCCACCATGGTGATGGTGGCGCTGTGCGTGCTGGGCCTCTTCTCGTACATGCGCGTGGGCGTGGAGCAGCTGCCCGACGTGGCGCCGCCGGTGGCGTTCGTCGACGTGCTCTATCCCGGCGCATCGCCGGAGGCGGTGGAGCGCGAGATCAGCAAGGTGGTGGAGGAGGCGCTGAACAGCATCGCCGGCGTGAAGCGGATCATGTCGCGCTCGTTCGAGGGCCGCAGCCAGACGAGCGTGGAGTTCACGCTGAACGCGGACATGAGCCGCGCGATGCAGGACGTGCGCGACCGCATCGCGGCCGTGCAGTCCAGCTTCCCGGAAGACGCGAAGGCGCCCACGGTGGCGCGCTTCGACAACGAGAACAGCCAGCCCACGGTGGTGATGGCCCTGCTGTCGAAGACGCGCAGCGCGCGCGAGCTGTCGCAGCTCGCCGACCAGGTGGTGTCCAAGCGCCTGCAGCGTGTGGAGGGCGTGGCGCGCGTGGACATTTCCGGCATGACGACGCGCGAGGTGCGCATCGACCTCGACGCCGTGCGGCTGCGCGCGTACGGCATCACGCCCGCCGAGATCAGCCGTGCGCTGAAGGAGGCCAACGCCGACCAGCCGGTCGGCCTGCTGTCGGACCCGACGCAGGACGCGCTGCTGCGCGTCGAGGGGCGGGTGCGCGACCCGAAGCAGTTTGCCGACGTGATCGTGGCACGGCGGGCGGGCCTGCCGCTGACGCTGGGTGACCTCGGCCAGCTCGTGGAGCGCGAGCAGGAGCCCGATACGCTGGCGCGCATCAACGGCCAGAGCGCCGTCACGTTCAACGTGCACAAGCAGCAGGACGCGAACATCGTGGCCACCGGCGACGCCCTGAAGGCGGCGATGGAGGAGGTGCGCAAGACGCTGCCGACGGACACCGAGCTGCGGCTCGTCTACGCCAACAGCGACTTCGTGAAGAACTCGCTGAACGGCCTGCAGCGCACGCTGGTGGAAGGCGCGCTGCTCACGGTGGCGATCGTGTTCCTTTTCCTGCACTCGTGGCGTTCCACCGTGATCACCGGCCTCACGCTGCCGATCGCGGTGATCTCGAGCTTCATCGCCGTGTATGCGTTCGGCTTCACGCTGAACTTCATGACGATGATGGCGCTCAGCCTGTGCATCGGCCTGCTGATCGACGATGCGATCGTCGTGCGCGAGAACATCGTGCGCCACGTGGCGATGGGCAAGGACCACCACACCGCGGCGCGCGAGGCCACGGACGAGATCGGCCTGGCGGTGATGGCGACCACGTTCGCCATCTGCGCGGTGTTCGTGCCGGTGGCGTTCATGGGCGGCATCGTCGGCAAGTTCTTCTATCCGTTCGGCGTCACGGTGACGGTGGCGGTGCTGGTGAGCCTCTTCGTCAGCTTCACGCTCGACCCGATGCTGTCGTCGGTGTGGAAGGATCCGCCGAACGTGCGGCTGAAGTCGTGGCCGGTGATCGGCCATCTGATCCGCGGCACGGACCGGCTGATGGACGTGATGCACGTGGCCTACGAGCGGCTCATCCGCTGGGCGTTCTCGGGCCGGCGCTACCTGAAGGTGTTCGGGCCGCGCGGCATCATCCTCTGCGTCGGCGTGGCGAGCTTCGTCGGCGCCATCGCGCTGGCGCCGCTCGTGGGCACGGAGTTCATTCCGCAGACGGACCAGGGATTCACCCAGCTGGCCGTGCGGCTGCCGGTCGGGTCGAGCCTGGAGCGCAGCAGCGCCAAGGTGCGCCAGGTGGAGGAGATCGTTTCGAGCTTCCCGGAGGTGCGCATCGTGTCCACCAGCATCGGCGGCACCGGAGAAGGGCTGTCGACGGCGCGCAACCAGGCCACGCTGAACATCGGCCTGGTGCCGCGCAAGGAGCGCAATCGCTCGCAGAAGCAAATCGAGGACGCCATTCGGGCGCAGATCGCCAAGATTCCCGGCATCGAGACGTCAGTGGGCTTCGAACGGCCGATCTACGTCGCCGCGCTCGGACCCGACCCGGACGTGCTGGGGCCCATTGCGACGGACTTCACCGCAAGGCTGAGGAAGGTCCCCGGCGTGGTGGATGTCGACCTGTCGCTCAAGCCCGGTCTGCCGGCCTATGCAGTGCGGCTGAAGCCAGGCGCGGTGCGCGAGCTCGGGCTCACCGGCTCGCAGATCGCGTCGAGCCTGCGCGCCTACGTGAACGGCGAGGCCGCCACCTACTGGACCACGCCCGACGGCCAGCAGGTGGAGGTGCTGCTGCGGCTGCCGCGCGAGCAGCGCGAGCGCGTCGACCAGATGCGCCTGCTGCCGGTGGCGTTCTCGCCGGACGGCGCGCCGATCCCGCTCGAGGCGGTGGCGACGATCGAGTCGGTGACGAACCCCGAGGTGATCCGCCGCCAGGACCTGCAGCGCCGGGAGGCGATCTTCGCCGGCGTGGAGGGCCGCCCGGTGGGCGACGTGGGCAAGGACGTGCAGGCGCTCGTCAAGAGCATCGAGCTGCCGCCCGGCTACAGCTTCATGGTGGGCGGCGCCACGCAGGAGCAGGACGAGGCCTTCGGCGCGATGGTGGGCGCGATGACGCTGGCGGTGATCTTCATCTACATCGTGCTCGCGAGCCAGTTCGGCAGCTTCGTGCAGCCCATCGCGATCATGGCCTCGCTGCCGCTGTCGCTGATCGGCGTGATGCTGGCGCTGCTGTTCTGGCACAGCACGCTGAACGTGTTCTCGATGATCGGCCTCGTGATGCTGATGGGCCTGGTGACGAAGAACGCCATCCTGCTGGTGGACTTCGCGAACCATGCGCGCAAGGCGGGCGCCACGGTGGCCGAGGCGGTGCTGCAGGCGGGATTGATCCGGATGCGCCCGATCATGATGACCACGGCGGCGATGGTGTTCGGCATGCTGCCGCTCGCGCTGGCGCTGAACGAAGGCGGCGAGATCCAGGCGCCGATGGGACGCGCCATCATCGGCGGCGTGATCACGTCCACGCTGCTCACGCTGGTGGTGGTGCCGGTGATCTACAGCTACCTGGTGCGCGAACGCCGGGCGCCGGCCGGCGCGGGCAGCGCCGCGGTGCCGATGCCGGCGTCGAAGGAGTAGCACGGCGTTACCCGACCGCTGCGGTGGGGCGCCTTGCTCTGCCACAGCGGCGGGTCTATGGTGACGGGTTCACCGCCCGAACCCTGGAGAGCGCCATGTCGACATCCCGCAAGACCCGCACCGAGCCGCGCAAGGTGGCCGCGCCCGCGACCGAGCCCGTGACCGAGCCCACCGCGCAGGATTTCGCATCGATGAGCCTCGATGCCCCGGCTGCGTACGTGCAAGGGGTGCAGATGGCGTTCGAGTTCTGGAAGGAGGGCGCTGCGGGGTGGGTGCGGTTCAACGAGGAGGCCTGGAAGGCGGCGGCGCAGTGGATGGGCGTTCTCTCGAAAGACTCGGCCGGCCTGGAGCGCATCGAGGCGGAAGTGGATCATGTGATCAACCCGCTGGCGGCGAGCCCGTTTGTGTTTCCGGCACAGGAGGCAACGCGCCAGGCGATGGCGCTGGCTACGGCAGCGTGGAATGACTGGCTCTCCTGGCAGGGGCGCGCCAGCGGCTTGTCGTCGGGGAATGGGAGTGCCGGCGTGCGCTGAAGCGGCGCGCGCTTCAGCGCGAGAGGGCGTCCAGCGCCTCCAGGCAGGCGCCCAGCGTGTGGTAGTCGGTCTTCGGGGCGGGGCTCTTGTTGTCGTCCACGCGCTGGTTCCTGGCGTCGAGCTGGCGGAACCAGGCGCCGTGCTCGTGATCGACGAGATGCTCCCAGGCGTAAGCCCAGAGCCGGTCGTACCAGTCCCAGTAGCCGCCCTCGACGGTGCGTTCGGCGAGGGCCGCCGCCGCGCCGATGGCCTCGGCCTGCACCCAGAAGTGCTTGTCGGCGTCGTCCACGGTGAAGTCGGGGCCGAAGGTGTACACGAGGCCGCCGTGGGAGCGGTCCCAGCCGTGCTGCACGGCGGCCCCGAAGAGCGCGCGCGCACGATGCTGGAGCCAGTTCTCGGTGTCGAGGTCGGGGAGCGCGCGCTCCAGCGCGAGCAGCAGGCGCGCCCACTCGCACAGGTGGCCGGGCTGGAAGCCCCAGGGGCGGAAGAGGTCGCCGCGCTCGCCCTTGTTGAAGTCGAGGTCGGGGGTCCAGTCGGCGTGGTAGTGCTCCCACACCAGGCCGCCGTGCGCCTCGGCGAGCCGGCGCGTGAGTGAGTCGGCCACGGCGACGGCGCGCTCGAGGTAGGGAACTTCCCCGGTAGCGGCATGCGCGGCGAGCAGCGCTTCGACGGCGTGCATGTTGGCGTTCTGCCCGCGGTACGGCGAGAGTTGCCAGCGCCCGTCGGCGTCGTTCGCGTACAGGCCGTGCTGCGGCTCCCAGAAGTGGCGCTCCAGCGTGCGGAACGCACCGGCCATGCCCTCGGCGGCTTCGTCGATGCCGCAGTCCAGGGCCGCGGCGTGCGCCAGCAGCACGAACGACAGGCCGTAGGCGTACTGCGTGCCGTCGACGACAGTGCTGCGGCCGCCTTCGAACTTCAGGAGCCACGCGTAGCGGCCTTCGTCGTCGCGGTGCACCTGCTGCAGGAAGCGCAGGCCGTGCGCGGCGTGCGAGCGCCATGAAGCGGCGCGCGGGTCTTCCGGGAAACGCCGGGCGGCCCAGGCGTGGGTGACGACGAAGCGCGCGCTGCTCACGAGGTGGCGCGTGCTGCGGTCGTAGACGGTGCCGTCGTCCTTGAAGTAGTGGAAGAAGCCGCCTGCCGGGTCGACGCAGCGGCCGTCGTAGAACGACATGATCGCCAGCGCCTGCGCACGCAGGAAGTCCGGGGTGCGAAAGTCGGGCAGCGCCTTCATTCGCGGCAGTATCGCGCGACGCGCCGCTTTGCGTGCGAGCGCAGGTGTTACGAAGCTGCGCCGGTCAGCGCGAGCTCGCGACGATCAGGATGCGGGCCACGATCGCTCCTGGCGCGGCTCCCGCCGGATGCGCTCCACGAGCGAGGTGGTGGAATACCCGGGCACGAAGCCCAGGGCGAGTGCGCGGCCGCCCCAGGACTCCACGAGGCGGGCCTCCTCGAGGTCTCGCACGTCGCAGTCGCCGCCCTTCACGTAGATCTCGGGCCGCACTTGGCGCAGCAGTTCCAGCGGCTTGCTCTCGTCGAACAGCACGATCATGGTCACGCAGTGCAGGGCGTCGAGCATGAATGCACGATCGATCTCGGTGTTCAGCGGGCGGTCCGGCCCCTTGCCGAGCGCACGCGCGCCGGCATCGCTGTTCAGGCCCACCACGAGCGAGCGCCCCAGGCTCGCCGCCGCCTTCAGACTCTCGACGTGGCCGCGATGCAGCATGTCGAACACCCCGTTGGTAAAAACCAGCGGTCTTGCGAGCAGCGATGCGCACCGAGCCACGTCGGCCGGTGCGCACAGCTTGCGGGGCAGTGTCGGTTTCATCGTCAAGTTTTTGTCAGCGAACGACTACCCTCAGCAGGCAGCGTGCCCAACCTCGCCGGGCACGATGGGCACACCAATTGCGCCGCGAGCCGATCCGACCGCTTCCCGGACATGACGTGCCGGCCGTGGCCGGCTTTGAAAACGTGCTATCCAGCCCGCCACTTGATCGAGCAGCCGATGCTTGCAAGCTGTTCGCTCGGTGCCGCACCGCCGGCTGCCACCGCCTTCATCGCTTCGAACAACTCGCGCTTCAGTCCGGGCGCGGCCGCCTGGCGGCCGGACGCATCGAGCCGGCCGCGATAGACCAGCCGCTGCCGGCTGTCGAAGCCGAAGAAGTCGGGCGTGCACACCGCGCCGTACGCGCGCGCCACGGCCTGCGACTCGTCATGGAGGTACGGAAAGCCGAAGCCGTGCTGCTTCGCGAAGGCCTTCATCGGCTCGAAGCCATCCTCGGGATACGCCTGCGCGTCGTTGCTGCTGATGGCCACGGCGCCGATGCCGAGTTCGCGCAGCGCCGCCATGTCGCTGACGATGCGGTCCACCACGGCCTTCACGTACGGGCAGTGGTTGCAGATGAACATCACCACCGCACCGTTCGGGCCCGAGACGTCGGCCAGCCGGACCGTGCGGCCGTCGACACCCGGGAGCGAGAAGTCGGGTGCGGTGTCGCCCAGGGACAGGGCGTCGGGAGGAGTGGGCATGGGCGGCTCCGGGGCGGTTGTCGTGCCCCCTATGATCCGCGCCAACGATGCCCACGATGATCGACCGCCTATTCGGCCCCTGGGTGCGCGAGGTCGGCCCGCACACGCTGCGCGCCGACGCGCTGGCCGGCCTGCTCGGCGCCGTGCTGGTGCTGCCGCAAGCCATCGCGTTCGCCGCGCTCGCCGGGCTGCCGCCGCAGTACGGGCTCGCCACCGCCATCCTGCCGTGCATCGTCGCCGCGCTGTTCGGCTCGAGCCGGCACGTGATGTCCGGGCCCACCAATGCCAACTCGCTGGCCCTGTTCGCCATGCTGGCGCCGCTGGCGGTCGTCGGCAGCCCGGCCTACATCCAGCTCGCGCTGGCGGTCACGCTGCTCGTCGGCCTGATGCAGCTGGCCATCGGCGTCTTGCGCCTGGGCACGCTCGCCCACTTCATCTCGCCCGCGGCGCTGCAGGGCTTCATGGGCGGGGCGGCGATCCTGATCGCCGTGCACGCATTGAAGGACCTGCTCGGCATCGCGTTGCCCGCGGGGCTGGGGGCCGGCGAGGTGCTGGTATCGCTTGCGAGACGAGGCCATGAGATGCAGCCGGCCGCGCTCGCTGTCGGCGCGGTCACCGTGGTCGCTTCCGTGCTGGTGCGCCGCCTCGCGCCCCGCTGGCCGGCGCTGCTGCTCGCGCTCGCGGCCGGCACGGCTTTCGCGCTCGTGACGGGAACGGTGCGCACCGTGGGCCCGGTGCCGACGCCCTGGCCGCACTGGAGCCCGCCGCAGATCGACTGGGCCGTGCTGCCCGAGCTCGTCGGCCTCGCCTTTGCGCTCACCATCGTCGCCCTCGGCCAGTCGATGTCGATCGCGAAGGCGCTCGCCGCGCGCTCGGGCCAGCACCTGGACGCCAACCGCGAGTTCATCGGCCAGGGACTGTCGAATGCGGTCGGCGGCCTCTTCAGCTGCTACGTGTCGTGCGGCTCGCTGAACCGCTCGCTGCCCAACCTGGAAAGCGGGGCACGCACGCCGCTCGCGTCGGTGTTCTCCGCGCTGCTGCTGCTCGGGCTCGTGACCTTCAGCGCGCCGCTGCTGGCGCGCATTCCCATGGCGTCGATCGCGGGCGTGCTGCTGCTCGTGGCGTGGTCGCTGCTCGACCTGTCCGGCTGGCGGCGGCGCGCGCACCTCTCGCGCAGCGAGTTCGGCATCGCGCTCGCCACGCTCGCGGCCACGCTCGCGATCCGGCTCGACGTCGCCATCCTGCTCGGCACGCTGCTCTCGCTCGTGGCCTACCTGTGGCGCACCGCGCGACCGGCCATGCGCACGATGGGCTTCGACACCATGGCGCCGGGCCGCCCGTTCGTGATCGTCGACGACAACCCCGCCGCGCTGCCGGAGTGCCCGCAGCTCAAGCTGTTGCGCATGGAAGGCTCGATCTACTTCGGCGCCGCGCCCTACGTCAGCGACCGGCTGCATGCGCTGCGCAGCGCGCCCGATCCGCAGAAGCACCTGCTCATCATGGGCAAGAGCATGAACTTCATCGACCTCGCCGGGGCCCAGTTGTGGGCCGACGAGCTGCGCGCGCGGCGCGCCATGGGCGGCGACCTCTACTTCCACCGCCCGCGGCCGGCCGTGATGGAACTGTGGGAGCGCTCGGGCTTTCTCGACGAGATCGGTCGCGACCACATCTTCCCCGACAAGCACACGGCAATCGCGACCATCGTGCCGAAGCTCGACGCTTCCATCTGCGCGCGCTGCCCCGTGCGCCTGTTCCACGAGTCGCCCGCGCCGGCCGGAGCGGCGCCGTGCTGAAGACCGAAGCGCCGGACGACCGGCACCGCGACCTCGACCGCTATCCGGTGGGCCAGCTCGTCGATGCGTTCGTCGACGACCAGGCTTTGGCCGCGACCGCCGTGCGCGCGGCGAGCGTGCGCATCGCCGACGCGGTGGAGGCGGCCGTGCCGCGCATCGCCGGGGGCGGACGGCTCGTCTACGTCGGCGCCGGCACGTCGGGCCGCCTCGGCATGCTCGACAGCGTGGAGCTGCTGCCCACGTTCTCGTGGCCGCCGGAGCGCGCCGTTGCCGTGCTCGCCGGGGGCCCGGGCGCGATGTTCCAGGCCGTGGAAGGCGCCGAGGACAGCGCCGAGCAGGGCGCCGCCGAGATGCGCGCCGCAGGCATCGGCCTCGACGACGTGGTGATCGGCATCGCGGCGTCCGGCACCACGCTGTTCGTGATCGGAGCGATCGAGGCCGCCTGGTCCGCCGGTGCACTCACGATCGCGCTGGCCAACAACCCCGACACGCCGCTGCTGCGCGCCGCGCAGATTCCCATCCTGCTCGACACCGGCAGCGAGGTGATCTCCGGCAGCACGCGCCTGAAGGCCGGCACCGCGCAGAAGATCGCGCTCAATGCGCTGTCCAGCGCCATCATGGTGCGGCTGCAGAAGGTGTACGGCAACCTGATGGTGGACCTGCAGCCCACCAACCTCAAGCTGCTGCGGCGCGCGCTGGACATCACCATGCGCGCCACCGGCGCGGATGAAGCCACTGCGCGCCGTGCCCTGGAAGACAGCGGCCACCGCGTGAAGGTGGCCGTGGTCTCTCTGCTCGGGAAGCTCGACATCGCCGGCGCGGAAGGCCGGCTTGCCGAAGCGGGCGGCAGCGTGCGCGACGCGCTCGCCCTCGGCCCCTGATGCGGCCTACTGCCGCACCTACTGCCGCACCAGCACCAGGCCTTCCTTCGGGCCGAGCGTCAGGTACGTGACCGGCGTGCCATCGTTGGCCACCGGATCCTGGCGTGCCAGCAGGCGGCGCCAGCCCGGCTCGATCTGCACCGAGCGGGCATCCGCGTTCGGGTTGACCAGCACCATCGCCTTGTCGAAGCGGCGACGATGCACGCCGTTCGACCATGCGGTGAGCGTTGGCGCGTCGATCGCGGCGCCGAGCGCCACCTCGTACTCGTCGAACCACGGCACCGAGCTGTAGCCGGCGACCTCATCGGTGAACGAGAACTGGCCATTGCCCATGAGGCACGAGGCGAGCGCGTACCGGAAGAACCGGTAGTCGGTCGGGCTGCCGTGCACGTTGAAGCCGAGCAGCGCCGGCGACTTCAGGTTCGCCATGGTGTTGAAGTAGCGCTGCATCATCATGGTCCAGCCGCCCCACGCCTCCACCGAGTACGACTTGCCCATCAGGCCTTCGAGGAACGCGGCCGAGAGCTTGCCCTTGTACTCGGGGTAGTTGAGCTCGCTGTCCGTATTGCCCATGTGAATGCGGCCGGGGGCCAGCGCGGCGGCGGCGGCCCAGTAGGCGGCCTGGCCGCTGCGGTAGCCGGCCGCCACGGTCGACTCCTGGCTGCTGATGTTCGAGCCGTCGAGGCGCCAGTTGGCCTGAGACACGCGCGAATACTTCATGACGTTGTCGTAGTACCAGACGTCGATCTCGGGCACCGGCGAGAAGTAGCGGTTGAAGTTGCGCCGGGCCAGCCACTGCGGATAGCGCTCGCCGTTCGAGTCGGCATGGCTCCAGGTCGTGAAGTTGATGTCGTAGGCGGCGTACGAGGTGGTCCACTGCGTCTTGGCGCCCGTCGCGGCGTCGCGCAGCCACCAGTTCATCTGGTCGAGCTTGGTGATGACATCGGTGTTCGATGTCTTCGCCGGATCGTCGACCTGCTCGTTCAGGATGGTGTACTGCCCGACCTTCAGGTTCGGGTTCAGCGCTTTCATCTGCTGCACGGCCTTGCGGATGATCGAACCGTTGGTGTCGCCGCGCCAGCCGGGATAGAAACCGAGGATCGCAGTGTCCAGCCGCGCCAGCTTGGCCTGGTAGGCGGGGTCGTCGTAGTTCTTCGCACCGATGTTCATGCCGAGCAGCGGAGCGGCGCCGGCCGGGCGCACGAAGGTGCCGCCGACGACGGTCGGGGCCGCGGGTGCGGGGGCGGGGCGGGGGCCGGTGCCGGTGTTGGTGCGGGTGTTGGTGCGGGTGCCGGTGCGGGGGCCGGTGCGGGGGCCGGTGCGGGGGCCGGTGCAGGGGCCGGTGCAGGGGCCGGTGCAGGCTCCGGGGCAGGCGGGGGCCGGTGCAGGCGTTGGTGCCGGTGCGGGTTCCGGAGCGGGCGTGGGCTCGGGCGTCGGAGCAGGCGCAGGCGCAAGATCGCCCCAGGCCGGGCGGCCTTTGTCCGACTTGGCGTTCGAAGACTTCTGCGCCGACTCGTGATCGGTCGCGGCTTCGTCCGTCCCGTTGCCCCCGCCGCAGGCGGCGAGCAGCACGACGGTGGAGCACAGAACGGAGAGCCCGAGCAGTCGCGCAGGACTCTGTTGCACGGTAGCGGCTGATGACATGGAGAACCCCTCGGGACCCGTCTTCGCGGGGTCCATGAAAAATCGGCTTGACGACATGCGATCGATGGCGGGCAGCGATCGCTACTTCTGGCGGCGAGCGGATCGACGAGGGGGTCGATGTGGCGCGGTGGTGGTCACCGCTGTCGTTTCGCCTGGCGTTGGCAGACGCTGTCTGCGCGTTGAGCACCGGGCACGTCTGTGTTACGGCAACAAAAACGGACGACTTAGCAAGAAGCTGTAACCAAACGGTTCAAACAGAAACAAAACTCGCAAGGTTGCGGCTGAATGCGTCAGCTGCGTGCCGCATGTCACGGCCCGCCGTGGCGGCTCTAAAGCGCCGAAGCGCGATGCCGATAGGCACTCATGGCACGCATCAACAAGGACTGGGGCACGCTGCTCCTCTGGGCCGCCTGTGTCCTGGGCGGGCTCGGCGCCACGGTGGCGGTGCTGCGCCATGCGGGCCAGCGGCAGCTGGAGGCGGACGCGGAACACACTGCGATCCAGTACGCCCACTTCATCGCGAACACGGTGCCGGACCTCGACGCGCTCTTCGCCCACCAGGGCGCGTCGGCCGAAGCCGTCGTCCAGATGCGCCGGCTGCGCCATGCGGGCGATGTGTTTCGATTCAAGCTCTTCGACCGCGAGGGCCGCCTGCTGCTGGTGTCCGACGACCTCGACCGGCTGACGGTCGGAGCGGCGTCGGGCGAATCGATCTCCGACCATCGAAGCGCCGCAGGTGCAGGAGATCGTGCTGCAGGGAAGAAGCCACGTGGCGCTGAAGAGCGGCGCCGGCAAGCCTGATCGCCCCCCGGTCTATAGCGAGGCGTACGTGCCGGTGCTGCGCCGCGGGGCGCTCATCGGCGTCGTGGAGGTGTACGTCGACCAGACCGAGCGCCAGAGTGGCATCCAGGCCGCTTTCTTTCGCGTGGCGGCTGCCCTGACCGGCGTGCTCACGCTCGTGGGCCTGCTCGGCAGCGCCCACTGGCTGCATCGCATGCGCGCGCAGCGCCGCGCCGAGGAGCGCGTGCGCTACCTCGCGGAGCACGACCTGCTGAGCGGCGCGCTGAACCGCGCGAGCTTCGACCAGGCGCTCCAGCAGGCCACGTGGCGGCACGAGCCCGCAGGGCCGGCGTTCGCCGTGCTGTGCATGGACCTCGATCGGTTCAAGGACGTGAACGACGCCTACGGCCGCGCTGCGGGCGACGAAGTGCTGCGCCAGGCAGCGCAGCGGCTGCGGCAGCTCGTGCGGCAGGGCGACTTCATCGCGCGCCTGGGCAGCGACGAGTTCGCCATCCTGCAGAGCGGGGTCTACTCGCCTGCCGACGTGACCACGCTGGCGCAGCGCACGGTGGAGCAGCTGTCCGCGCCCTACGAGCTCGGTGGACGCCGGATCCAGTGCGGCGCGAGCGTGGGTGCCGCGATCCTGGGCATCGACGCGACCGCCGGCGCCGAGCTCATGCAGAAGGCCGAGCTCGCGCTCTACCGCGCCAAGTCGAGCGGCCGCGGTCGCTTCAGCTTCTACGACGGTGCGCTCGAGCAGCAGCTGCAGCAGCAACGCACCCTCTCGATCGACCTGCGCGAGGCGATCGGCTCACCGGCCATCTCGCTGCACTACCAGGCTCTGTATGCCGCATGCGGCGCGGAGCTGATCGGCTACGAGGCGCTGCTGCGCTGGACGCACCCCATGCGCGGCAACGTGCCGCCGTCCGAGTTCATTCCGCTCGCGGAGGAGCTCGGGCTCATCGACGAGCTTGGCCGCTGGGCGCTCGAGCGGGCCTGCGCCGAGGCCTCGACGTGGCCGCAGCCGCTCTCGGTATCGGTGAACCTGTCCGCCGCGCAGTTCCGTGACGACGGGCTGGTGGGCGTGGTGCAGCGGGCGCTCGACATGTCGGGTCTCGACGCACGGCGTCTCGAGCTCGAGATCACCGAGTCGCTCCTGATGAGCAACACCGACCAGGTGATGCGCACGCTCAAGACGCTGTCGGCGATGGGCGTGCGCATCGCGATGGACGACTTCGGCACCGGCTACTCGAGCCTTGCTTACCTGTGGCGCTTCCCGTTCGACAAGGTGAAGATCGACCGCGCCTTCACGCAGGGCATGGGTGCCGACCCGAAGGTGGACCTGATCGTGCGCTCGATCATCTCGCTGGCCCATTCGCTGCAGATCCGCGTCAACGCCGAGGGTGTCGAGACGGCCGAGCAGATGCAGCGGCTGCAGCGCCACGGCTGCGACGAGTTCCAGGGTTTCCTGCTCGCTCGGCCGGCCCCTGCAGACCGCCTCGCGCACCGGCAGGCCGGCCCCGGTGCAGCGGCGCTCCGCGCCGCGCCCCTCGGCCTTCGGCGCGCTCGTGACGCGGCCCGCACCGCTCTGACGACGCGGCTTGAACAGCGGCGCCAGCCGACGGGTCAGCACTCGACGATGTTCACCGCGAGGCCGCCGCGCGCGGTCTCCTTGTACTTGGTCATCATGTCCGCGCCGGTCTCGCGCATCGTCTTGATGACCTTGTCCAGGCTCACGTGGTGCGTGCCGTCGCCGCGCAGCGCCATGCGGGCGGCGTTGATGGCCTTCACCGATGCGATCGCGTTGCGTTCGATGCACGGGATCTGCACCAGCCCGCCGACCGGGTCGCACGTGAGCCCGAGGTGGTGCTCCATGCCGATCTCGGCCGCGTTCTCGGCCTGCGCCGGCGTGCCGCCCATCACCGCGGCCAGCGCTCCTGCGGCCATCGAGCAGGCCACGCCCACTTCGCCCTGGCAGCCGACCTCGGCGCCCGAGATGCTGGCGTTCTCCTTGTAGAGCATGCCGATCGCGCCGGCCGTGAGCAGGAAGTCGATCACGCCGGCGTCGCTGGCGCCCGTCGTGAAGCGCGTGTAGTAGTGCAGCACGGCCGGCATGATGCCCGCCGCGCCGTTCGTCGGCGCCGTGACCACGCGCCCGCCCGCCGCGTTCTCCTCGTTCACCGCGAGCGCGTACAGGTTCACCCAGTCCATCACCTCCAGCGGATCGCGCGGCGCGTCGGTGGGGCGCGTCAGCTGCCGGTGCAGCTCGGGCGCGCGGCGCGTCACCTTGAAGCCGCCGGGCAGCACGCCGTCGGTGCGGCAGCCGCGCGCCACGCAGTCCTGCATCACCTGCCAGATGCGCAGCAGCCCGGCGTCGATCTCGCTGTCGCTGCGCCAGTGGCGCTCGTTGCGCCGCATGATCTCGGCGATGGAGCAGTGCTGCGCGTGCGTGAGCTGCAGCAGCTGCTCGCCGCTGTGGAAGGGGTAGGGCAGCACGGTGGTGTCGGGCGCGATGGTCTTCAGCCGCGTGCCGTCGGCCGCGACTTCGTCGCTCACCACGAAGCCGCCGCCCACCGAGTAGTACGTGCGCTCGGCAACCGTCGCGCCGGATGCGTCGAAGGCGGCCAGCCGCATCCCGTTGGCATGGAAGGGCAGCGACTCGCGCCGGTTGAAGACCAGGTCGGCGCGCTCGGCGAAAGCGATGCGATGCGTGCCGTCGAGCGTGAGCGCCTGTTCGCGCCGCATCGCGTCCACGATCTGCGGCACCGCGTCGACGTTCACCGTGTCGGGCTCGTACCCGGCCAGCCCGAGCAGCACCGCCTTGTCGCTGCCGTGGCCCTTGCCGGTGGCGCCGAGCGATCCATACAGCGTGCACTGCACGCGCGCCACGCGTTCGAGCAGCCCCTCGCGGCGCAGCCGCGCGACGAACATGTGCGCCGCGCGCATGGGCCCCACGGTGTGCGAGCTGCTCGGCCCGATGCCGATCTTGAAGAGGTCGAAGACGGAGACGGCCATGGCGATTTCCTCATCGGGCCGCGACGGCGCGGTCCATGGCAGCGAGCAACTGCCGCCGCACGGGCTCGCGCGCCAGAGCGTCGAGGTGGTCTCCCCCTTCGACCTCGAGCCATTGCTTCGGTTCGCGCGCGGCGGCGAACAGGGCCTTGCCATGGTGGTGCGGAATCACGCGATCCTGCGTGCCGTGCAGCACCAGCAGCGGCACGTCGAGCGATGCCGCGGCGGTGACGGGATCGTCCCGCGTGCCGGGCAGGGCGAGCAGCGCCGGCGCGGCCGCCCAGCCGAGCACGCCGAGCGCATCGCGTGCGATGCCGCGGTAGCTGGCGAACGCCGCATCGACGATCACGAGCTTCACGCCTGCGCTGTCGCCCGCCACGGCACGCAAGGCCGTGGCGCCGCCCAGGCTCTGGCCGAGCACGACGATCGGCACGTGGCGTTGCGCGCGCATCCAGGCCAGCGCGGCGCGCGCATCGGCGACCACGCCGTTCAGCGACGGCTTGCCCTGCGAGCGCCCGAAGCCGCGGTAGTCGAGCATCAGCACGTGCCAGCCCGCGCGCGGCAGCCACGCGACGAGCGGCAGGTGGTTCGACACGTTGGCGGCGTTGCCGTGCAGGTGCAGCACGCTGCCTTTGGCAGGGCCTACGGCGGGGAGCCACCAGCCGTGCAGCGCGGTGTTTTCCGGGCCCGCGATCTGCACGTCCGTGGCCTCCAGTCCGAGCGCGCGCGGCGAGCCGTAGTCGATGCGGTCAGGATAGAAGAACTGGTTCTCCACGCAGCCTGAAAGAAACGTGCTCATCGCAAGGACCATGGCGAATCCTGCTTCCTCCTGGCCGAAGCGCCGCGCCCTCACCCCGACCCTCTCCCGCGAGCGGGAGAGGGAGGAAGCGGCGGCGGCTTGCATGTTCAGGTCGGGTCGTAAGCCGACAGCGGCGGACAGCTGCAGAACAGGTTGCGGTCGCCGTAGACGTTGTCCACGCGCCCGACCGGGCTCCAGTACTTCACGCGGCGCAGCGACGCCAGCGGGTAGGCCGCTTCCTCGCGCGTGTACGGATGCGGCCATTCGGCACCCAGCAGCGCGGCCGCGGTGTGCGGCGCATTCTTCAGCGGGTTGTCGTCCTTCGGCCACTGCCCCTGCTCGACCTTGCGGATCTCGTCGCGGATGCGCAGCATCGCGTCGCAGAAGCGCTCCAGCTCGGCCAGCGACTCGCTCTCGGTGGGCTCCACCATCAGCGTGCCCGGCACCGGGAAACTCAGCGTGGGGGCGTGGAAGCCGTAGTCGATCAGCCGCTTGGCCACGTCCTCCGCGCTCACGCCGCTCGTCTCCTTCAGCGGTCGCAGGTCGAGGATGCACTCGTGCGCCACGCCGCCGCCCTTGATGCCGGCGATCTCGCCGCTGTAGTGGATGTCGTAGTGCCCGTCCAGCCGCGCCGCCACGTAGTTGGCTGCGAGGATCGCAGTCTCGGTGGCCGCGGTCAGGCCCGCGCTGCCCATCATGCGGATGTACATCCACGAGATCGGCAGCACCGCGGCATTGCCGAGCGGCGCGGCCGACACGGCGCCCACGCCGCCGGCCGCATGCTCGCCGCCGCTGGTGCGGTGCGCGGGCAGGAACGGCACGAGGTCGCTCGCCACGCACACCGGCCCCACGCCCGGCCCGCCGCCGCCGTGCGGGATGCAGAAGGTCTTGTGCAGGTTGAGGTGGCTCACGTCGCCGCCGAACTCGCCGGGGGCGGCGATGCCGACGAGCGCATTCATGTTGGCGCCGTCCACGTACACGCGGCCGCCGGCGCGGTGCACGAGCGCGCACAGCTCCTTCACGCGCGGCTCGAAGACGCCGTAGGTGGAGGGGTAGGTGATCATCATGCAGGCGAGTCTGGGCGCCATGGCGCTCGCACTTCGCGGCCAGGTCGTCGAGGTCGACGTTGCCGAGGTCGTCGCACTTCACCACCACCACTTGAAGCCCGACCATCTGGGCGCTCGCCGGGTTGGTGCCGTGCGCCGATTCCGGGATCAGGCAGATGTCGCGGCCGCGCTTCGTTGCGCGACTCGTGCCACGCCTTGATGGCCAGCAGCCCGGCGTACTCGCCTTGCGAGCCGGCATTGGGCTGCAGGCTGATGCCGGAATAGCCCGTGGCCTGCGACAGCCAGGCGCGCAGCTGCGCGTCGAGCTCCGCGTAGCCGGCGAGCTGGTCGGCCGGCGCGAACGGGTGCATGTGCGCGAACGCGGGCCAGGTGATGGGGATCATCTCGCTCGTCGCGTTCAGCTTCATCGTGCATGAGCCGAGCGGAATCATCGAGCGGTCGAGCGCGAGATCCTTGTCGGCCAGCATGCGCAGGTAGCGCAGCATCTCGGTCTCGCTGTGGTGCGTGTTGAACACCGGGTGCGTGAGGAAGGCGCTGGTGCGCAGCAGCGGCGCCGGCACGAGCGGCGCGATGCCCTTTTCGAAGCGGTCGAAGGACGGCAGCGGCCGGCCCTGCGCGAACACGCGCCAGAGCGCGAGCAGGTCGTCGCGCGTGGTGGTCTCGTCGAGCGTGACGGAGAGGCTGCCGGCGCTGGCGCGGCGCAGGTTCATGCCGGCGTCCCGCGCCGCGGCCAGGAGCGCGTCGGTCTGTGCGCCGGTGGCGAGCTCGAGCGTGTCGAAGGCCTCCTCGTGCACGAGGGACACGCCCAGCGCCTTCAGCCCTTGCGCCAGCACGGCCGCATAGCATGCCACGCGCCGCGCGATGCGCTGCAGCCCCTGCGGCCCGTGGTAGACCGCGTACATGCTTGCCACGACGGCGGGCAGCACCTGCGCCGTGCAGATGTTCGACGTCGCCTTCTCGCGGCGGATGTGCTGCTCGCGCGTCTGCAGCGCCAGCCGGTACGCCGGCGCGCCTTGCGCATCCACGCTCACGCCCACCAGGCGGCCGGGCAGCGAGCGCTTGAACTCGTCGCGCGTGGCGAGGTAGGCGGCGTGCGGGCCGCCGGCGCCCATCGGCATGCCGAAGCGCTGCGTGGTGCCGCAGACGATGTCCGCGCCCTGTTCGCCGGGCGGCACGAGCAGCGCGAGCGCGAGCAGGTCGGCCGCCACGATCACGAGCCCGCCGCGCTGGTGCACGCCGTCCGCCAGCGCGCGCAGGTCGCGCACGCGGCCGGTGACGCCGGGGTACTGGAAGAGCGCGGCGAAGTGATCGCCGCTCGCGGCATCGCTCGGCCGGCCCCACCGTCACGGTGAACTTGAGCGGCGCGGCGCGCGTGCGCACGACCTCGAGCGTCTGCGGGAGCACGTCGTCGGCCACGAAGAAGCTCGTGCTCTTGCTGCGGCCGACGCGCGCGGCGAGCGTCATGGCCTCGGCCGCCGCGGTGGCTTCGTCGAGCATCGATGCGTTGGAGATCGCCATGCCGGTGAGGTCGCTCACCATCGTCTGGAAGTTGACGAGGGCCTCCATGCGGCCCTGCGAGATCTCGGCCTGATAGGGCGTGTAGGCGGTGTACCAGGCCGGGCTTTCCAGCACGTTGCGCAGGATGACGCCCGGGGTCAGCGTGCCGTGGTAGCCCTGGCCGATGAAGCTCTTGAGCACGCGGTTCTTCGCCGCGATGGCGGCCAGCTCGGCCAGCGCCTGCGCCTCGGTGGCCGGCGGCGGGAGGTCCATCGGGCGCGACCGCACGATGGAGCGCGGCACCACCGCGTCGATCAGCGCCTGGCGCGACGCGGCGCCGATGACCGAGAGCATCCGGGCTTCGTCGGCCGCATCGGGGCCGATGTGGCGGGCGGCGAACTCGGCGGCGTTCTCGAGCTCGGCGAGCGGGCGGGCAGCGGACATGAGCATGGCGGGCAATGCGGCAGGTTTTGGTGGGTGGCGGGGGGTGTCAGAGGGTCTTGAGCAGCGCGTCGTAGGCCGGCGGGTCCATCAGCTCGTCGAACTCGGCCATCTTGGTCACGTGCACCTTGAAGAACCAGCCGTTGCCCATCGGATCGCGGTTGGCCAGAGACGGATCGGCGCGCAGCTCCTCGTTCACCTCCACGACCTCGCCGGTCACCGGCATGTAGATGTCGGCCGCGGCCTTCACCGATTCGACGACGCCGGCGACCTCGCCCTTGCTGAAGGTCTTGCCGACCTCGGGCAGGTCGACGAACACCACGTCGCCCAGGGCATCCTGCGCATGCAGCGTGATGCCGACGACGGCGGCCTCGTGGTCCTCGATGTTGATCCACTCGTGGTCGGAGGTGAACTTGGTGGTCATGGGCTTGGGCTCCTGGTTGGTCAACCGCGGTGGTAGCGGTGCGGGGTGAAGGGCATCGGCGAGACGCGCATCGGCTGGCGCTTGAGGCGCACTTCGGCCCACACTTCGCCCGCCGGGTGGGCGTGGTTGACCGCGAGGTAGGCCATCGCGATCGGCTTGTCGAGCATCGGGGAGATGGTGCCGCTGGTCACGCGGCCGAGCTTCCGGTTTCCGCCATCGCTCAGCGGCGCGCCCTCGCGCACCGGCACGCGCTCCAGGCCCACGAGGCCGACGCGCTTCGACGGAGGGCCGGCGGAAAGCTGCGCCTCGATGGCGGCGGCGCCCGGGTAGCGGCCCTCGCGCGCACCGCCGGGCCGGCGCACCTTCTGGATCGCCCACGTGAGCCCGGCCTCGACGGGCGTGGTGGTTTCGTCGATGTCGTGGCCGTACAGGCACAGCCCGGCTTCCAGGCGCAGCGTGTCGCGCGCGCCGAGGCCGGCCGGCTTCACCTGCGGCCGGGCCAGCAGCGCCTTGGCCAGCGCGACGGCGTTGTCGGCCGGCACCGAGATCTCGAAGCCGTCTTCCCCGGTGTAGCCCGAGCGCGTGACGAAGCACTCGGAGCCGGCCAGCACGAAGCTGCCGCCGGTCATGAACGTGAGGCGGGAGACGTCGGCATTCAGGGCGGCGAGCGCATCCACCGCCTTCGGGCCCTGCAGCGCGAGCAGCGCGCGATCGGGCATCGGCACGATCTGGCAGCGGTGGCCGATGTGCGTCATGAGGTGGCGCGTATCGGCTTCCTTGCACGATGCGTTCACCACCATGAAGAGGTCGCGCTCGCGCCGCGTCACCATCAGGTCGTCGAGGATGCCGCCGGCCGCATTCGTGAAGAAGCCGTAGCGCTGGCGGCCCACCGCCAGGTCGACCAGGTCCACCGGCATCAGCGATTCGAGCGCCGCGGCCGCGCCGTCGCCGATCAGGCGGAGCTGCCCCATGTGGGAGACGTCGAAGAGGGCGGCGGACGCGCGGCAGTGGCGGTGCTCGGCGAGGATGCCCTCGGGGTACGCCACCGGCATGTCGTAGCCGGCGAACGCCACCATCTTGGCGCCGAGCTCCAGGTGGAGCGGATGCAGCGGGGTCTTGAGCAGGTCGACGGACATGGCGTTGCTTTCGAGGGCAGTCATATTCGGCAGTGTGCCGTCAGGTGCCCTCGCTGTCCGCTTTACCTGAGAGATTGGCGGAGCCGGTGTGGCCGGAGTTTCCGCTTGCCCCTTCGGTGGGCGGGCCTTGGGGCCCGCCTCTCTCCAGTGAGGAACGCCGAGCCTTCCCGGCGTGCTGCCAGTCCTTTTGCCTGAGCGTTTGGAAGGCCCCTGAGGATCCCCCTGCGCCTTCGGCGGCTTCGCTTCGAAGCGCTCTCCTGGCAGACCGGGCAGTGTAGCCGAGCGGGGCCGGCCGGCCTATACTGAAGAGGCTCCGGGGTGTCCTGCAGAGTGTGCAACAGGGCTGAGACGGTGAACCCCACCGAACCCGCGAACTTGATCCGGTTCATGCCGGCGTAAGGAGAGTCGATGTCCTGCCTCCCGCGCATTCCGCGCGGCCGCCGGGCGCCCTTCCGGAGCACCGCCACCCGAAGGAGCCCTGCATGACCGAAACCTCCCGCCCCCTCGACGAACGCCTCGCCCTCTCGCGCCAGCCGTTTCCCGCCTCGAAGAAGGTCCATGCCGGCGACCTGCGCGTGCCGATGCGCGAGGTGGCGCTGACCAACGGCGAGACGGTCACGCTGTACGACACGTCGGGCCCCTACACCGACCCGGCCGCCGCCATCGACGTGCGCCGCGGCCTCGCGCCGATGCGCGCGGCGTGGATCGCCGACCGCGCCGACACCGAGCCCTACGACGGGCGCATCGCGCAGGCGCTGGACGACGGCACGAAGGACGAAGCCGCCGAGCGGCTGCGTGCGCTGCGCGCCGATGCCGCCGCACTGCAGCGCCGGCCGCGCCGCGCGCGCGGCGGCGCCAACGTCTCGCAGATGCACTATGCGCGCCGCGGCATCGTGACGCCCGAGATGGCCTTCGTCGCCGCGCGCGAGAACGGCCGCCGCGAATGGATGGCGCGAGTACCTCGGCGACGCCGAGCGCGAGCAGCGCCTGCGCGGCAACCCGCTGGGCGCGTCGATCCCCGAGTCCATCACGCCCGAATTCGTGCGCGACGAAGTGGCGCGCGGTCGCGCCATCATCCCGGCGAACATCAACCATCCCGAGATCGAGCCGATGGCGATCGGCCGCAACTTCCTCGTCAAGGTCAACGCCAACATCGGCAACTCGGCCGTCACGTCGAGCATCGAGGAGGAGGTGGAGAAGCTGGTGTGGTCGATCCGCTGGGGCGCCGACACCGTGATGGATCTCTCCACCGGCCGCAACATCCACACCACGCGCGACTGGATCCTGCGCAACAGCCCGGTGCCCATCGGCACGGTGCCCATCTACCAGGCGCTCGAGAAGGTGGGCGGCGTGGCCGAGGAGCTGAGCTGGGCGGTGTTCCGCGACACGCTCATCGAGCAGGCCGAGCAGGGGGTGGACTACTTCACCATCCACGCCGGCGTGCGCCTGCCGTTCATCCCCATGACCGTGAAGCGCCGCACCGGCATCGTCTCGCGCGGCGGCTCCATCCTCGCCAAGTGGTGCATCTCGCACCACAAGGAGAACTTCCTCTACACGCACTTCGAAGAGATCTGCGAGATCATGAAGGCGTACGACGTGAGCTTCTCGCTCGGCGACGGCCTGCGCCCCGGCTGCACGGCCGACGCGAACGACGAAGCCCAGTTCGCCGAGCTGCGCACGCTCGGCGAGCTCACGCAGATCGCGTGGAAGCACGACGTGCAGACCATGATCGAAGGCCCGGGCCACGTGCCGATGCACCTGATCCAGGCCAACATGGAGGAGCAGCTCAAGCACTGCGGCGAGGCGCCGTTCTACACGCTGGGGCCGCTGACGGTGGACTGCTCGCCCGGCTACGACCACATCGCCAGCGCCATCGGCGCCGCGATGATCGGCTGGTTCGGCACCGCGATGCTGTGCTACGTGACGCCGAAGGAGCACCTGGGGCTGCCGAACCGCGACGACGTGAAGCAAGGCCTGATGGCCTACAAGATCGCCGCGCACGCGGCCGACATCGCCAAGGGACACCCGGGTGCCCGCGCGCGAGACGACGCGATCAGCCAGGCGCGCTTCGATTTCCGCTGGAACGACCAGTTCAACCTCGGGCTCGACCCGGACACCGCGCGCGAGTTCCACGACGAGACGCTGCCGAAGGAATCGAGCAAGGTGGCGCACTTCTGCTCGATGTGCGGCCCGAAGTTCTGCTCGATGAAGATCACGCAGGAGGTGCGCGACTACGCCGCCGCGCAGGACGGCATGGCGGCGAAGAGCGCCGAGTTCAGAGCCGGGGGTGGCGAGCTGTACGTGCCGATCCACCCGGCAACTCCCTCTCCCGCTGCAGCGGGAGAGGGCCGGGGGCGAGCGGGGGATTTCGAGGCGCATGCGCCGAGCCCTGCGAGCGACGCCGGCTTGCAGGCCGGCGTGCGCCCTGCAAGGAGGGCGCGGCGTGAGAATCGGCATCGCCGGTGCCGGCCTGCTCGGCCGCCTGCTGGCCTGGCGCGCGGCCCGCGACGGCCACGTCGTCACCGTCCTCGACCCCGCCACCGGCCCGGACGACCGCATCGCCGCCGGCTTCACCGCCGCCGGCATGCTGAGCCCGGTGGCCGAGCTCGAATGCGCCGACGCGAACGTCGCCGAGCTCGGCTGGCGGTCGCTCGCGCTGTGGCCGCAGTGGCTGGCGCAGCTCGACGCGCCGGTGCACTTCGCGCAGCGCGGCAGCCTGGTGGTGGCGCACGCCGGCGACCGCGGCAGCGCGGACCGCTGGCACGCGCGCATCGCGGCGCAGTCGTCACGCCATGCGCCGGTGCCGCTCGACGCGGCGCAGCTCCACGACGCTGGAGCCGGCCGTCGCGCGCGGGCTGCTCGCCTGGCACATCGAAGGCGAGGGGCAGATCCACTCCGTGCAGGCGATGCAGGCGCTGCAGGCGCAGGCGCCCGGCGTGCGCTGGCGGTGGTCGAGCGCGGTGCGCGAAGTGGCCCCCGGCCGGCTCGACGACGAGCGCTTCGACCTGGCCGTCGACGTGCGCGGCATCGGCGCGAAGCCTGTGCTGCCGGTGCGCGGCGTGCGCGGCGAGATCGTCTGGCTGCATGCGCCCGGCGTGGTGCTGAACCACCCGGTGCGGCTGCTGCACCCGCGCCACCGCGTGTACCTCGTGCCGCGCCCGGGCGACATCGTCGTGGTGGGCGCCAGCGAGATCGAGAGCGAAGACCGCTCGCCCGTGAGCGTGCGCTCGATGGTGGAGCTGCTCGCCGCCGCGCACAGCGTGCTGCCCGAGCTCGCCGAGGCGCGCGTCGTGCATGCCGAGACGAACCTGCGCCCGGCGCTGCCCGACAACCTCCCGAGGGTCGAATCGGCGCCCGGCCTGCTGCGCATCAACGGCCTGTTCCGCCACGGCTGGCTGATCGCGCCGGCGCTGGTCGACGATGCGATGAAGAGGGCCTGCTCATGAGGGTCACGGTGAACGGCGAGCCGCACGAGCTGCCGGAAGGCAGCACGCTCGAGGCGCTGCTGCGCGCGCTCGACCTTCCGCAGGAGGCGCAGGCCACCGCCGTCAACGGCGAGTTCGTGCCCCGCGCGTCGCGTGCCGCGCAAGCGCTGCGCGACGGCGACGCGGTGACCTGCTTCCAGCCCATCGTCGGAGGCTAGGCCCCAGATGAAGCCGTTCGAACTGGCCGGCGTGCCGCTGAACAGCCGCTTCCTCATCGGCAGCGCGGGCTACCCGTCGCCCGACGTGCTGGCCCGCGCCATCGAGGCCTCGGGCGCCGAGGTCGTCACCGTGGGCCTGCGTCGGCAGCTGGCCGGCGCGGGCAACGACAACGGCTTCGTCGCCGCCGTGCGCGCGCGCGGCGTGCGGCTGCTGCCGAACACCGCCGGCTGCCGCACCGCTCGGGAGGCGGTGACGCTCGCGCAGATGGCGCGCGAGCTGCTCGACACGCACTGGATCAAGCTCGAGGTGGTGGGCGACGAGTACACGCTGCAGCCCGACCCGGTCGAGCTCGTCGACGCGGCCCGCACGCTGGTGGGGCTGGGCTTCGAGGTGTTCCCGTATTGCACCGACGACCTCGTCACCTGCCAGCGGCTGCTCGATGCCGGCTGCCGCGTGCTCATGCCCTGGGGCGCGCCGATCGGCTCCGGCCAGGGGCTCGTCAACCCGTATGCGCTGCGCACGCTGCGAGCGCGCTTGCCGGGCGTGCCGCTCATCGTCGATGCCGGCATCGGCGCGCCGTCGCATGCCGCGCAGGCGATGGAGCTCGGCTATGACGCCGTGCTGCTCAACTCCGCCGTCGCGCAGGCCGCCGATCCGGTGGCGATGGCGCGGGCGTTCCGGCTCGCCATCGAAGGCGCGCGGCTCGGGTACGAAGCCGGGCTGATCGCACCGCAGACGATGGCCGTGGCGAGCACGCCGGTGACCGGCCGGCCGTTCACGCTGTGACGGACCGACGCCCGATCGTCTGGAGCGTGGCCGGCTCGGACAGCGGCGGCGGCGCCGGCATCCAGGCCGACCTGCGTGCCTTCGATGCCTTCGGCGTGCACGGCTGCACGGCGGTGGCGGCGATCACTGCGCAGAACTCGGTGGCGGTGCGGCGCGTCGATGCGGTGATGCCGGATCTGCTGGACGCGCAACTGGCCGCGCTGGCAGACGACCTGCCGCCGCTGGCGATCAAGAGCGGGCTGCTGGGGAGTGCGGACAACGTGCGCGTGCTCGCGCGGTGGGTGCGGCGGCTGGGGGTTCCGCTCGTCGTCGATCCGGTCTGGCGTGCGACGACGGGCGCGGCCATGGCGGGCGGCGATCTGCTCGCGGCCTTGCGTGAGGACCTGATGCCGCTCGCGGCCGTGGTCACGCCCAATCGTGCCGAGGCCGCCTGGCTGTTGGGCGAAGAACTGCCGCCTAGCGAGGCCGCAGCGGCGCTGCGCCGTGCGGGCGCGCGCGCCGCGGTCGTGACGGGGGGAGATGCGGAAGGCGCCGACGCGCGCGACGCTGTCGCAACACCGCAGGCGAGCGGCTGGCTCGTCGCGCCGCGCGTCCACACGCGCCACCATCACGGCACCGGCTGTGTCCACGCCTCCTCCATAGCTGCGGCGCTCGCGCTAGGCTTCTGCGAGGCTGACGCCGCGGTGCTGGCGAAGATGGCCACGGCCTCCGCCCTTCACCACAGCAGGTCTGCAGGGCAGGGGGCCGGCCCCGTGCGCCCGAGAGAGGCTTTGCGCGGCGCGGCGATCTGCTGCCGCACTGGTGGACGGCCGAGACTCCGACGGTGTCCGCCACCTTTGCGCCGATGGATGGCGGGCCGCTGGGTCTCTATGCAGTGGTGGACGACGCACGCTGGCTGGAGCGGCTGGCGTCGGCGGGCGTGCGCACGGTGCAATTGCGCATCAAGGAAGCCGACGCAGGTACTGCGGCGCTGGACGCGCAGGTTCGCGCCGCCGTCGCGGCCGCCGGTCGCCTGGGCATGCGTCTTTTCATCAATGACCATTGGCGGCTGGCCATCGCGCATCGCGCGTACGGCGTGCACCTGGGCCAGCAGGATCTGGAGGACGCTGACCTCGACGCAATTGCCGCCGCGGGCCTGCGCCTGGGGGTGAGCAGCCACGCGCCTTGGGAAGTGGCCAGGGCGGTCAGCGTGAGGCCGAGTTACATCGCATGCGGGCCGATCTATCCCACGACGACCAAGCAGATGCCGTGGGTGCCGCAGGGCGCCCACAACCTGGCCTACTGGTGCGCGACGTTGAATGTTCCGGTCGTCGCAATTGGCGGCTTGGATGTGCCGCGCGCCGCCGAGGCTGCGCGCTGTGGTGCGGATGGCATTGCAGTGCTCAGAGGAATCGTTCAGGCCGACGACCCTGCGGCCATGGCCCGAGGCTACGTCGTTGCCATCGAGGCGGCCCGCAAGGACCCGCGCGTAGCCCCGCCGGACCTGCCCCGGCCTACTATTGCCATTGGAACGCGCTTGCCTTGACGTCTACCTTCCCTTCATTGAACAGGATGGTCAGCCGAAGTTGCGTCGTGGATGGATTCTTCCTGACAGCGGCCAGTGCGTCAGGCGTTATCACACTTCGAAGGTCTACCCGTGCGGTGTATCGCGACAGAGCTTTCGAGTAGCGCTCATAAGCCTGCGTTCCGAGTGCTCCGTGTGGATCGGGATGTTGCTCCCATTCTCGCCATAACCGCTGGGACTCCTCGTTCTCGATGACCCACTCGATGTCGACATAGCTTGGCTCTCGACCGTTTGCATCTACTGGCATGAAGCCCATTTGCGCACCGCTTCGAGGCCCACAACCTAAAGTGCCCGAAGGCATGCCCCGCAGACCTTCGGGTTGAAACCTGGTAATCCCTAGCGGCTTGCCGATGCATTTGAAGTTCAAGGTCATGCCAGGTAGCTGGTCGTCCGACTCGCAGCCGCCGAGCAAGGAAAGCGATAGCATCGCGGTCACTAACGATGCTGGATGTCGAGGTCGTAGTTGATCGATGCAGTCGTTGGCCCAAGCTTCGTTGTTGGTGCGTAGGCAGACGTCGCGATCCTCGGTGCCGGGCAGCCGCTCAGCCGGAGGATGGCCTCGACAACCGGACCCGCAACGCGCGCACCGCGCTGTCCACCGTCGTCAGAACAGGAACGCCACAACGCTGCGCAACCGCGTCAGCAGCGCGCGCCAAGCTGAACTGCGCGAGCGCGACCACGCCGCAGCCGTCATCCACGAGCCGAGACGCCGCCTGCGCCACCAGCGCATCGTGCAGGGCGCCATCACCGGCGTTCAGCGCCTCCAGCGCCCCCTCCGCCAGCGCAGTCCTCAGCTCCACCCCCGCCGGAAACTCCGCCGGCATCGACTGCAACGTCGGACCGAAGCTCGCCACCAGTCCGATGCGCTCTCCGGTCGCAGCCGCCTCGACCACCATCGCCTCGTTCGGCTTCAGCACCGGGATGCCGGCGTGCCGCCGCGCCACCGCGTCGATGCACGGCCCGAATGCCGAGCAGGTGAACAGGATGCCCTGCGCGCCGGTGCCGACGGCGTAGTCCGCCAGTGCGATGAAACGCGCCGTCATCTTGTCGTCGAGGCCGCTCGCAGACGCGGCGAGGTCGGCCGACAGGCTGTCGTCGAGCAGGTTCATGCGCACGCACTCGGGCCATGCGCGCGCCAACGCGTCGTTGATCGGCGCGACGGAGTGCGCGAGCGCGTGGATCAGGGCGATCCGCGGCACGGCCGGGCGCTCATTGGACGACCCTCCGCACTGCGCGCTGCGGGATGAGCGCTTCGGAGCGGCCGGGGCGCGCTCATGCCGCTGCCCTCATGCCGGCGCGAGCCCGCGCGGCAGCGGGTGCAGCCGGCGGCCCTGGTTCCACCACACGAACGCGATGAGCGCCAGCGCAGGCAGGTAGAACCAGTGCGCGCTCGGGCGGTCGGTCGGCACCTTCAGCGCCGCCACCTCCCAGCCCGCTTCGAAGCCGCTCTTCTGCGCCCGCGAGCCGAACTTCACGGTGCCCACCTGCACCTGGTCGCCCAGGACGCTGAGCTGCAGGCCGCCATCGGCCAGGCGCTTGCGCCCGTCGGCGCCCTGATCCCCGAGCTGCAGGGCCACCGTCTTCATGACGTCTTCGCCCTCGATCGTCGTGCCCTTGATCACCATCACCATGGTCTCGTCGGTGGCGGCGTTCTTCGCCACGTCGTAGACCTGGCTCGGCTTGGCGTCCTGCGTCGGAGGCGCGAGGCGATCCATGACCGCGTCCGGGCGGAACAGCAGCGCGACGGCCACGGCCAGCAGCACGGTCTCCCACCAGCGCGTGGCGACGCGGAACCAGTTCATCGTGACGGCGGCGAACACGCACATCGCGATGGTGCTGGCGAGCACCACGCGCACCACCTCGCCCGGCCCGTGCACGTCGATCAGCAGCAGCTGGGGATTGAAGATCCAGATGAACGGGAGGATGACCGTGCGCAGCGCGTAGACCGCGCCCTGGATGCCGGTGGCGATGGAGTCCTCGCCCGATATGGCGGCCGCGGCGAAGGTCGCCAGCCCCACGGGCGGCGTGATGTCGCCCATGATCCCGTAGTAGAAGACGAAGAGATGCACCGCGATGAGCGGGATCACCAGCCCCGACTGCGCGCCCAGCTCCACGACCACGGGCGCCATCAGCGTGGCGACGAGCACGTAGTTCGCCGTCGTCGGCACGCCGAGGCCGAGCACGAGGCACACGAAGGCGATGAACAGCAGCATGACGATCACGTTGCCCTGCGAGACGAACTCGACGAACTCCGTCATGCGCAGGCCGAGGCCCGTGAGCGTGATGACGCCCACGACGATGCCGGCCGTCGCGGTCGCCACCCCGATGCCGATCATGTTGCGCGCGCCGTCGTTGAAGCCCTGCACGACGTCGTTCATGCCGTCGGCCCAGGCGCCGGGCGTCTTGCGGCCGCGGAAGTAGTCGATCAGCGGGCGCTGCGTCGCCATCAGGATCACGAGGATCACGATCGCCCAGTAGGCCGACAGCGCGGGCGACAGCTCCTCCACCATCAGGCACCAGATGAGCGTGCCGATGGGCAGCAGGTAGTGCAGGCCGGCCCGCACGGTGGGCCACGTGTCCAGCGGCTTCGGGTTCTCGACGTCGATGTCCTGCGGCAGGTCGGGGCTGCGCGCGGCGGCGCGGATCGACACCAGGTACAGCACGATGGAGACGACGCCGATGGCATAGGGCGCAGCGGCGCCGAGCAGCGCCTGCAGCGCCCTCGAAGAGGTAGAACAGCGCGGCCACCACGATGATGCTGCCGGAGATCCCGAGGCCGACCCGGATCATCCTGTCGCGCCACGGGCCGCGGCTCGCGCCGGATCATCGGGTTCATGCCGAGCTTCAGCGCCTCGATGTGCACGATGTAGAAGAGCCCGATGTACGACAGCACGGCCGGCAGGATGGCGTGCTTCACGACGTCGCTGTACGGGATGCCCACGTACTCCACCATCAGGAACGCGGCCGCGCCCATCACCGGCGGCATGATCTGGCCGTTCACCGAGCTCATGGTCTCGATCGCGCCGGCCTTCACGCCGCCGTAGCCGGCCTTCTTCATCAGCGGGATCGTGAAGATGCCGCCGGACACGACGTTGCTCACCGACGAGCCGGAGATGAGGCCGTTCAGCGCCGACGACACCACGGCGACCTTTGCCGGGCCGCCGCGCAGGTGGCCGAGCATCGCGAAGCTCACCTGCATCATGTAGTTGCCGCCGCCCGCGCGGTCGAGCAGCGAGCCGAACAGCACGTAGACGAAGATCGCGCCGGTCGACACGCCTATCGCGATGCCGTAGACGCCTTCGGTCGTGAGCCACATGTGCGACATCAGCCGGTTCAGCGACGCGCCCTTGTGCGCCAGCACCTCGGGCAGCAGGGGACCGGCCATCGCGTACACCAGGAACAGCAGCGCCAGCGCCGCCATCGGCCAGCCCACCGATCGCCGCGTGGCTTCCAGCAGCAGCACCATGCCGACCAGCGCGGTGGCGATGTCCATCGTGGTCGGCTGGCCGGGCCGCGTGGCGATCGCGGCGTAGAAGAGCAGCAGGTAGGCGCCGGCGAAGGCGCCGGCGAACGCGAACACCCAGTCGAGCAGCGGCACATGGTCGCGCGGCGATCGCTTCGACGCGGGCCAGGCGACGAACGCGAGGAACAGTGCGAAGGCGAGGTGGACCGCCCGCGCCTCGGTGTCGTTCAAGATGCCGAAGCCGAACGTGAACGGCAGCGGCGAGGCGTACCAGGTCTGGAACAGCGCCCAGGCGAGCGCCACGGCGAAGATCACTTTCGCGGTCCAGCCCGTCGGCTTGCGGCCGCCGGTGTCCGTCTGGGCCACGAGCTCCTGGAGTGCCTCCGGAGCCTTCTCGATGTCGGTCGCCATGGCGCTGCCCCTTCAGCCGCGGGTTACTTGACCCAGCCCTTTTCCTTGTAGTACTTCACCGCGCCTTCGTGCAGCGGCGCGGACAGGCCGTCCTTCACCATCTGCTCGGGCGAGAGGTTGGCCAGCGCCGGGTGCAGCTTCTTGAACTCGTCGAAGTTGTCGAACACCGCCTTGACCACCTGGTACACCGTGTCGGCCGGCACCTTGCTGGACGCCACCACGGTGGCGAGCACGCCGTAGGTCGTGGTGGGGTCCGGGTTGTTGGAGTAGAGGCCGCCGGGAATCGTCGCCTTGGCGTAGTACGGCTTCTCGGCCACCAGCTTGTCCACGGCCGGGCCGGTCAGCGAGACCAGCTTCGCGCCGCAGGAGATCGTCGGGTCCTGGATGTTGGCCGACGGGTGGCCGACGCCGTAGAAGAAGCCGTCGATCTTGCCGTCGCACAGCGCCGGGCCGTGCTCGTCGGCCTTCAGCTCGGACGCCAGCGAGAAGTCGCTGAGCTTCCAGCCCATGCCGGCGAGCAGTTCCTCCATGGACGCGCGCGTGCCGGAGCCCGGGTTGCCCACGTTGAAGCGCTTGCCCTTGAAGTCGGCGAAGGTCTTCACGTTCGCTTCCTTGCGCGCGAGCACGGTGAACGGCTCCGGATGCACCGAGAACACGGCGCGCAGGTCGCCGTAGGCCTGGTCCTTGAACTGGGCCACGCCCTTCAGCGCGTTGAACTGCACGTCCGACTGCGTGAAGCCGAGGTCGAGCTCGCCGGCCTTGATGGTGTTCACGTTGAACACCGAGCCGCCGGTGGATTCCACCGAGCAGCGGATGTTGTGCTTGGCGCGGTCCTTGTTCACGAGGCGGCAGATGGCGCCGCCTGCCGCGTAGTACACGCCTGTCACGCCACCGGTGCCGATGGTGATGAACTTCTGCTGCGCCAGCGCGGGGGTGGCAGGCAGCGCGAGCGCGAGCGCGGTCCCTGCAAGAGCAAGGCGCAGGGACCGGGCGGATGTCTTCATCAGGGTTCTCCTTTGGTGTGATTAGCGGGAAAGGGTGTCGGCGAGCGCGCCGTCGATCGCGCGCCGCAGGCGGTCGACGATGGTGTCGAGATCGGCCTCGGTGACGATGAACGGCGGCGCCAGAAGCACATGATCGCCCAGCCGGCCGTCGATCGTGCCCCCCATCGGGTAAACCATCAGGCCCTCGGCCATCGCCCGCGCCTTGACGCTGGCGTGCAGGCGCAAGGCCGGGTCGAACGGCTGCTTGGAGGCGCGGTCGGCCACCAGCTCCAGCGCCATGAAGAGGCCCCGGCCGCGGATGTCGCCAACGTGCGGATGGCCGCCGAAGGCCGCGGCCAGGCGCTCGGCACAGCCCGCGTCCGCGAGCGCGCACGGCGTCGAGGAGGTTGTCGCGCACGATCACCTTCTGCACTGCGAGCGCCGCGGCACAGGCCACGGGGTGGCCGAGGTACGTGTGGCCATGGTGGAACATGCCGCTGCCCTTGGCGAAGGCCTCGACGATCTCGCCTTGCGCCAGCACCGCGCCGATCGGCTGGTAGCCGCCGCCCAGCCCCTTGGCGATCGTGAGGAGATCGGGCGCCACGCCTTCCTGCTCGCACGCGTGCAGCGTGCCGGTGCGGCCCATGCCGCACATCACCTCGTCGAGGATCAGCAGGATGCCGTGGCGCGTGCAGAGCTCGCGCACGCCGCGCAGGTAGCCCGGCACCGGCACCAGGGCGCCCGATGTGGCGCCGACCACCGTCTCGGCGACGAACGCGATCACGTTCTGCGGCCCCAGGCGCTCGATGGCCAGCGCCAGCTCGTCGACCAGGCGCCGGCCGTACTGCTCGGCCGTCTCGTCGACGCGGCGGTCGCGGTACTCGTAGCAGGGAGAGACGTGGGTCACGTCGATCAGCAGGGGTGCGAACTGGCGGCGCCGCCATTCGTTGCCCCCGACCGACAGCGCGCCGAGCGTGTTGCCGTGGTAGCTCTGCTTGCGCGCGATGAAGTGGCGCCGCTGCGGCTGCCCCGTCTCGACGAAATACTGCCGGGCCATCTTGAGCGCGGCCTCCACGGCCTCGGAGCCCCCGGAGACGAAGTACGCGTGGCTCGTGCCCGCCGGCGCGGCGCCCACCAGCACGTCGGCCAGCTCCTCGGCCACCTCGGTCGTGAAGAAGCTCGTGTGCGCGTAGGCGAGGCGGTCGATCTGCGCGTGCATCGCGGCGATCACGTCCGGGTGGCCGTGGCCGAGGCAGGACACCGCCGCGCCGCCCGAGGCATCGATATAGGCGCGCCCCGCGGCGTCGGTGATCGTGACGCCGCGGCCCCCGACGGCGGTCGGCAGCTGGTGCTTCATCGTGCGGTGGAGGATCCGGGTCATGGCAATCCCTGGCAGCGGCCTGCAAGTGTTCCAGAAGCCCCGTGGATGCAGCAAGTGTCCGCGCCGCGGGATTGCGCTAAGGTGGCCGCATGCAAGACGACATCGCCACCCTGCGCCGCATCCTGAAGAGCGCGCGCACGATCGCGGTGGTCGGCCTCTCGGCCGACTGGATCCGCCCGAGCAACTTCGCCGCGAAGTACATGCAGCACCACGGGTACAAGGTGATCCCGGTCAACCCGCGGTACGCGGAAGTGCTCGGCGAGCGCTGCTTCGCGGCGCTCGAGGAAGTCCCCGTGCCGGTGGACATCGTCGACGTCTTCCGGCGCACCCAGGACGTGGTGCCCATCGCCCGCTCGGCCATCGCCATCGGCGCCAAGTGCCTATGGCAGCAGCTGGGCGTGACGAACCTCGAGGCCGACCGGCTCGCGCGCGATGCCGGCCTCGATTCCGTGATGAACCGCTGCGTAAAGATCGAGCATGGCCGGCTGTTCGGCGGCCTGCACTGGGCCGGGGTCAACACGAAAGTGATTTCCGCCAGGAGATTCTATCCGTAAATGAGCGATCACGAATTCAAGCCCGAGACACTGGCCATCCACGCCGGCCAGATCCCCGACCCCGCCACCGGCGCCCGGGCGCTGCCGATATACCAGACCACCAGCTTCGTCTTCGACAGCGCCGACCACGCGGCGAGCCTGTTCAACCTGCAGACCTTCGGCAACGTCTACTCGCGGCTGTCGAATCCCACGGTGTGCGCGCTGGAGGAGCGCGTGGCCGCGCTCGAAGGCGGCCGCGCCGCAGTGGCCTCGGCCAGCGGCATGGCCGCCGAGGCGATGGCGCTGATGACGATCCTGCAGTCGGGCGACCATGTCGTCTGCGCCGGCGCCTTGTACGGGGGCACCGTGACGATGCTGGCGGTGAACCTCGCCAAGTTCGGCGTCCAGACCACGTTCGTGGACGCGACAAAGCCAGACGCCTTTGCGGCGGCGCTGCGCCCCAACGACCCGAGCCATCTTCGCCGAGACGCTCGGCAACCCGAGCCTCACGGTGCTGGACATCCGTGCCGTCGCCGACGTCGCGCATGCGCACGGCATCCCGTTGATCGTCGACAACACGGTGCCGAGCCCGTTCCTGTGCAATCCGATCGCCCTCGGGGCCGACATCGTGGTGCACTCGGCCACCAAGTACCTGGGCGGGCACGGCACGACGCTCGGCGGCGTCATGGTGGAGGCCGGCGGATTCCCCTGGGGCAATGGCAAGTTTCCCGAGATGACCCGGCCGTCCCCCGGCTACCACGGCGTGATCTTCCACGAGACCTTCGGCGACTTCAGCTTCTCGATGCGCGCCCGCATGGAGACGCTGCGCGTGTACGGCGCCGCGCTGCCGGCCATGAGCGCGTGGCAGATCCTGCAGGGCGTGGAGACGCTGCCGCTGCGCATGGAGCGGCATTGCGCGAATGCGCTCGCCGTGGCGCAGTTCCTGCGCAGCCATCCGCGCGTGAGCTGGGTCAACTACCCGGGCCTGGAAGACCACCCGCAGCACGCGTTGATGCGCCGGCAGATGCGCGGCGCGTCGGGCCTGCTCGCGTTCGGGGTGAAAGGCGGCGTGGCTGCGGGTGTCCGCTTCATCGAGGCGGCGCAGTTCATGAGCCATCTCGCCAACATCGGCGACACGCGCACGCTGATCATCCATCCCGCGTCGACCACTCATCGCCAGCTCGACGAAGCGCAACAGATCTCAGCCGGGGTGCTGCCGGACATGATCCGGATCTCGGTGGGGCTGGAGCACATCGACGACATCCTCTGGGACATCGACCAGGCACTGAGCACGGAGCATCCCCGATGAGCAGCATCTACGAAGAAAGTCTCGACAAGAACGCCGCCAACTTCGTCGCGCTCTCGCCCGTGAGCTTCGTGGAGCGCAGCGCCGAAGTCTTCGCAGACCTGCCCGCGGTGATCCACGGCCGCCCGGCGCAACACGTGGGCGCAGCTGCGGGAACGCTCCGCACGGCTCGCCGCGGCGCTGCGCGCCATGGGCATCGGACGCGGCGACACCGTGAGCGCGATGCTCACCAACACGCCGGAGATGGTCGAGGCGCATTACGCCGTTCCCGCGCTCAACGCCGTCCTGAACACGCTGAACACCCGGCTCGATGCCCCGTTGCTCGCGTGGCAGATGAACCACTGCGAGGCTCGCGTGCTCATCACCGATCGCGAGTTCGCGCCGGTCATCGGCCCGGCGCTCGCGCTGCTGAAGGAGCGCCACGGCCGCACGCCGATCGTGATCGACGTGGACGACAGCGAATACGCCGGCGCGGGAGACCGGCTGGGCAGCCATGAGTACGAGGCGCTGCTGGCCGCCCACGAGCCGCTCGCGCGGCTCGAGGGCCCGGCGGACGAGTGGGACGCCATCGCGGTGAGCTACACCTCCGGCACCACCGGCGACCCGAAGGGCGTCGTCACGCACCACCGGGGCGCCTACCTGAATGCCGTCTGCAACGCGGCCACGTGGACGATGCCGCACTTCCCGAAGTACCTGTGGACGCTGCCGATGTTCCACTGCAACGGGTGGTGCTTCCCCTGGACGGTGGCCATGCTCGGCGGCACGCACGTGTGCCTGCGCAGGGTCGAGGCGAACGCGATCCTCGACGCCATCCGCGAGCACCGGGCGGACCACTACTGCGCCGCGCCCATCGTTCACAACCTGCTGATCGCCGCGCCTGCCGAGCTGCGCGCCGGCATCGACCATCCGGTGCGAGGCATGGTGGCCGGCGCCGCCCCGCCCGCCGCGATGATCGAGGGCATGGCGCGCATCGGCTTCGACATCACGCACGTCTACGGGCTCACCGAGGTCTACGGCCCCGCGGCCGTCGCCGTCAAGCGCCCGTCGTGGGCCGACGCCGACCTGTCCGAGCAGACGCGCTGAACGGGCGCCAGGGCGTGCGCTATGCGCTGCAGGAAGGCATGGCCGTGCTCGACCCGCACACGATGAAGGAAGTCCCCGCCGACGGCGCCACCATGGGCGAGATCATGTTCCGCGGCAACATCGTGATGAACGGCTACCTGAAGAATCCGGCAGCCACGGCCAAGGCATTCGAGGGCGGCTGGTTCCACACTGGCGACCTCGCCGTGCTGGAGCCCGACCGCTACGTGAAGATCCGCGATCGCAGCAAGGACGTGATCATCTCCGGCGGCGAGAACATCAGCTCGCTGGAGGTCGAGGATGCGCTGTACCGGCACCCGGCCGTGATGGCCTGCGCCGTGGTGGCGCGGCCCGATCCGAAGTGGGGCGAGACGCCCGTGGCCTATGTCGAGCTCAAGCCCGGCGCAACGGCCACGGCGAAGGACCTCCTGGCCCACTGCACGGGCCTGCTCGCGCGCTACAAGGTGCCGCGCGAGATCCGCTTCGAGGAGATCCCCAAGACCTCCACCGGCAAGATCCAGAAGTTCCAGCTGCGCGACCGCGCGAAGTCATCGACCGCCATCGAATGAAAGAGGCCCCATGCTGACCACCCGGGAACCGCTGCTGCAGTCCACTCGCGACGAGCGCGGCGTCGTCACCCTCACGCTCAACCGCCCGCAGGCGTTCAACTCGCTGTCCGAGGCCATGCTCGAAGCGCTGCAGCGCGAGCTGGAAGCACTCTCGCAATGACGATCGCGCCCGCGTGCTCGTGATCGGCGGCGCCGGACGTGCCTTCTGTGCCGGGCACGACCTGAAAGAGATGCGCGCGGCGCCGTCGCAGGCCTACTACGAGCGCCTGTTCGAGCAGTGCGGACGCATGATGATGAGCATCCAGCGGCTGCCCATCCCCGTCATCGCGCGCGTCCACGGCATAGCCACCGCCGCGGGCTGCCAGCTCGTGGCGATGTGCGATCTCGCGGTCGCCTCCACCACGGCGAAGTTCGCGGTCAGCGGCGTCACGCTCGGCCTGTTCTGCTCCACGCCCGGCGTCGCGCTGTCGCGCAACGTCGCGCGCAAGGCGGCGTTCGAGATGCTGGTCACCGGCGAATTCGTCGACGCGCACGAGGCGAGGGCACGCGGCCTCGTCAACCGCGTCGCGGAGCCCGATGCGCTCGATGCCGAGATCGAGAAGCTCGCCGCCAGCATCGTCGCCAAGCCGCGCGTGGCCGTGGCGCTGGGCAAGCAGCTGTTCTATCGGCAACTGGAGAAGGGCATCGCCGCGGCCTACGACGATGCGTCGCGCACGATGGCGTGCAACATGATGGACGACTGCGCGCTCGAGGGCGTGCAGGCCTTCATCGAGAAGCGCGCGCCGTCCTGGGCATCGAACGACCGTTGAGGCTCCCTCTCCCGCAAGTGGGAGAGGGAGTCTCAATCGAATACCTCGATGGCGCCGGTGTCGACGTAGCGCTGGAAGTCCGCCTGGGGAATGGCCGCCGAGCTTCTCGTCTTGCCGTCCACCCAGGCGATCGTGACGTCCTGCGGCGTCTCCACGATCTCGATCGGGCCGGGCCGGATCGGCATCTGCGGTCCATCGCCCTCGCGATAGTGGACCTCGCCCCGTATGCGTGCTCTCTTGTTCATGCCCGCAGTCTCGCGGCGGCCGGCACGCCGGGTCTGTCGGCATCGGGCAGCACGCCGCGTAGGGCAGGGACGACGTTCGCGTCCGTCAACGACGGTAGTCGCAGAAGGACGTGCCCTGCTGGTCGGTCTGGACGCACGCGGGCGTGGGCGTCCAGCCCCGCTTGGCCATGCATTCGTCGATGAAGCGGATGCGCTGGCCGAGGGACTCGAGCGGTGCGCGATCGGCCTCGATGCGGCAGGCGGAGTAGTCGGCGGCGTGGGCCGGGGCGAACGCGCCTTTGGGCGCGCCGCAGGCGGCAAGCACGAGGGAAGCGCAGAGCGCGAGCGTGAGGCCATTCATGCGCCGATGCTAGCGCTGCCCGGGTAGAGCCGGTCGAGCACCTGGGCCGTCACCCGGCCGAGCAGCGCCTGAAGCTCCTCCTCGAGCGACGTCTCGTGGCGCCGCTCCCACAGCGCGTGCAGGGCCTCGCGATGCGAACTCAGCGTCGCGTCCAGCGCGTCGGCCCAGTGCGAGGGGTGCTCGGACTCCTCCCAGTCGCCGCGCCCGCGGCCATAGTGGGCCACCGCCAGGTAGCCCAGCACGCCGGCG
This sequence comes from uncultured beta proteobacterium, assembly GCA_963839465.1. Classification (GTDB taxonomy): domain Bacteria; phylum Pseudomonadota; class Gammaproteobacteria; order Burkholderiales; family Burkholderiaceae_C; genus CAWIVI01. The sequence continues at coordinate 345,464 of CAWIVI010000012.1, read as the reverse complement.
CGCACCAGTTCGTCCAGCACGTCGTCGCTCCACGCGAGCATCGGCCGTTCGACCCCGCGCACGAGGTTGTAGCCGCGCGCCAGGCCCACCGCGCCGAGCGCCCCGAGAACGCCGCCGACGAGCAGGCCCGCGCCGAGCGTCATGCCGCCGGTGGCGAGGTCGGCTTTCAGGCCGGCCAGCGCGCCGGTGGCGACGCCGCCGAGCACCGCCGCCTTGCCTTCCGACAGCGGCATGTGCACGGCGTAGTGCTCCGCCAGCCGCGTGAGCACGGTGGCGGCGGCACGGCCCGAGAGGCCATGCAGCTCGATGAGCCGGTCGGTCGTGCGCCGGACGTCCGCATCCAGGCGAAGCGCCAGCTCGTGCATCGCCTGCTCGCGCGGCGTGCGGCCGCGGCCGCGCCGCAGGCCGAGCGCGGCGCCGATCTCGCTGCAGCCGGCCGCCGAGCCGCGCTGTCGGCAATCGTCCTCGCGGTCTCGTGCCGCGCGCGCCATGCGCTCGGCGAGCACCGCCATCGACGCCCGCCATGTCGCTTCCCCGCGCTCACGCCAAGCCGCCCGGAGGCGCTCGAACGCGCCGGCCTTCGCCGGGTCCAGTGCGCGCGCCACCGCGTCGAGCAGGGCATCTTCCTGCACCCAGGCGCGCGCGAAGGCGTCGAGCGCCAGCACCTGGCGAACGCACTTGAAGCCGGCCGTGCGCTCGCGCCATCGCGCCACCTCCGCCGCCTCCTCGCTGCGCGGGCGAGGCGCGCCGAGCTGGTTGAGCAGCACGATCACCGGCTTGCCGATGAGGTCGAGAATGCTCAGCTCGGCGTCCAGGTACGCCGCATCCTGCGGGGCCTCCGCCGCGTTGACGAGGTACAGCACCATGTCGGCGTCGTCCAGGATGTGGCGCACTGCGCGCTGGCTCGACCAGAACGCGCGGTCGCGCCAGCGGTCCCACACCTCGAGCAGGAACCACCCGATCGGATTGCGCGCCTGCGACAGCCGGCGCGCCAGGCGCACGCTGTCGCCGAAGCCCGGCGTATCCCAAAGCTCGAGGCGGTCCTCGCCCGCATCGATCAGCAGGTGGCGCTCGGCCTCCAGCGTCACGTGCGCCTCGTCGCGCACCTCGCCGATGTCGCGCCGCAGCAGCGTGCGGGCGAGCGTCGTCTTGCCGACGTTGGTGTGCGAGACGAGGCTGAGGGCGACGTGCATGCGCGAGGCGTCAGGAGGAAAGGTCTGCGAACACCGGCGCCTGGCCCACCTCGCCGAGCATGCGCTGCCAGGCCTCGCGCCGCTCGGCCAGGCGCGCCGAGCCGAAGCGCAGCCGGAAGCCCGATTCGTCCACCAGCACCGTCAGCCGCGTGGCGCCGCCGGCGACCGCGCCGAGCGCCTGCACGAACCGGCCGTGCGTCTCGCGCTCCGGCGTGGCCGTGAGCGCCAGCAGCGCGACGACCGCGGTGTCGGCGGGCGGCGTGGCCATGCGATCTTCCTCGCCTTGCGGCACGGTCGCGGCCAGCGACGGCACCACCGCCGTTGCCAGATGGCGCTCGAGCGCGCGCTGCAGCCCCGGCCGCAGCTCGGCGGGCAGCTCATAGCTGTAGGGCACCACGTGCACCGGCGTCGCACGCCCCGAGCGCGCGTTCAGGAGGCGCTGGAAATACGGATCGCTCGAGCGGCAGCGGCAGGTCGGCGCCGAGGCGCCTCGCTCGCCAGGCCGCCGCCAGGGCAAGCAGCATCGCGGCACCACCACCACGAGCGCGGCCGTCACCGCGTGCAGGTGGATCCAGCGCGCCGCGTTCTCGCCGCCGGGCGCTCGCAGCGACTCGAGATGAGCCGCGTCCGGCAGCGCGATGCCCGTGATCCGCGACGCCGGCCCGAGCACGAAGGACAGCAGCGCATGCACGTGGTCCGCACCGAAGAACGTGCTCTCCCAGCCGGCGCGGTACTCGAAGGCCAGCCCGCGCAGGTAGAGCGATGCGAGCATGCCCAGCGCGAGCACGGCCGCGGCGGCATGAAGCGTCGACGCAGCGCGCGCCAGATGAAGCGGCTGCGCGGCACGCGCCCAGTCGGCACCGAAGCGCCCGAGGGCCCCGCCGGCGCGGCCCGCGCGCTGCAGCGCGCGCGACAGGGCTCGTTCGCATCGTTCCGGCCGCGCGCGGCTGCAGCACGAGGCCGACATAGACGAGCACGTTCCACGCCATCACGGCCAGCAGCGGCGGCGCCAGGATGTTGATGCGCTGCGGCGTGCCGATCGCGTCGCCCGCCACGCCGATCGCGAATGCGACGAGCACGATCGCAGCGCCCACCCATGCGCGGCTGACGGCGACAGCATGCGGGCCACGTCCGGCCTCGCGCTCGGCGAGCCGGGCGGACGCGATGCGGGCGCGAGCGGCGAGGAAGCTGTCGTCCGAGGCCTGCGCGCCCTGCTCGCGGGAGGCCTCGCGCGTGGCCGCATCGGCGTCCCGTTCGGTCCACGGCGGCGTCGGCGGCGCCTCGAAGGCGCGCACGAGCAGCACGTGGCGGGCGTCGGTCTCGTTCATGCGACGCCGCAGTACCGGCAGGTCACATGCCCACGTAGTTCGGGCCGCCGCCGCCTTCGGGCGTCACCCAGACGATGTTCTGCTTCGGATCCTTGATGTCGCAGGTCTTGCAGTGCACGCAGTTCGCGGCGTTGATCTGCAGCCGGTCGCCGCCCTCGGGCGTCTTCACGAACTCGTAGACGGCAGCCGGGCAGTAGCGGCTCTCCGGGCCGGCGTAGGTGCGCAGGTTCACGTCCACCGGGATCGACGCGTCGCGCAGCGTGAGGTGCGCCGGCTGGTGCTCGTCGTGGCTGGTGTTGCTCACGAACACCGAGCTGAGCCGGTCGAACGTGAGCTTGCCGTCGGGCTTGGGATAGTCGATGGGCTGCGTACTGGTCTGCCGGCTTCAGGCGCGCATGGTCGGGCGTGCGGTTGTGCAGCGTCCACGGCGGCTTGCGGATGCCGAGCTTGGGCAGCAGCCACTGCTCGATGCCCGTCATGAGGTTGCCCACGAGCCGGCCGCGCTTGAACCAGACCTTGAAGTTGCGCGTCTGCTGCAGCTCCTCATTCAGCCAGCTGCGCTCGAAAGCCTCGGGATAGGCCGCGAGCTCGTCGTGCGAGCGGCCCGCCTGAACCGCCTCGAACGCCGCTTCGGCGCACAGCATGCCGCTCTTCAATGCCGCATGGCTGCCCTTGATGCGCGCCGCGTTCATGTAGCCGGCGTCGCAGCCGACGAGCGCGCCGCCCGGGAACACCGTCTTCGGCAGGCACTGGGGGCTGCCGTTGTTGATGGCCCGCGCGCCGTAGCCGAGGCGCTTGGCGCCCTCCAGATGGGCGCGGATGGCCGGGTGCGTCTTCCAGCGCTGGAACTCCTCGAACGGGCTCAGCCACGGGTTCTGGTAGTCCAGGCCCACGACGAGGCCGAGCGTCACCTTGTTGTCCTCGAGGTGGTAGAGGAAGCCGCCGCCGAAGGTCTCGGCGTCCATCGGCCAGCCGGCGGTGTGCACGACGAGCCCGGGCTTCGCCTTCGCCGGGTCCACCTCCCACAGCTCCTTCAGGCCGATGGCGTAGCTCGCGGGGTCGCGCCCGTCGGCGAGCTTGAAGCGGTCGATGAGCTGGCGGCCCGAGGTGCCCGCGCGCGCCCTCGGCGAACACGGTGTACTTGCCCAGCAACTCCATGCCGAGCTGGAACGCGTCGGTGGGGTTGCCGTCCTTGCCGACGCCCAGGTTCCCGGTGGCCACGCCGCGCACGCGCCCCTGCTCGTCGTACAGCACCTCGGCGGCGGGGAACCCGGGGAAGATCTCGACGCCGAGCGCCTCGGCCTGCTGCGCCAGCCACTTGACGACGTTGCTCAAGCTCACGACGTAGTTGCCGTCGTTGTGGAAGCACCCGGGCACCAGGAAGTCCGGCGTGCGCCGCGCGCCCTTCTCGCTGAGGAACAGCACGTCGTCCCCGGTCACGGGCTGGTTCAGCGGCGCGCCGAGCTCTTTCCAGTTGGGCAGCAGCTCGTTCATGCCGCGCGGGTCCATCACCGCGCCGGAGAGGATGTGCGCGCCCGGCTCGCTGCCTTTCTCGAGCACCACCACCGAGATCTCCTTGCCGGCCTCCTGCGCCAGCTGCTTCAGGCGGATCGCGGTGGCGAGGCCGGCCGGGCCGGCGCCGACCACGACCACGTCGTATTCCATCGCTTCGCGCGGGCCGAACTGCTCGAGGATTTCGGCGGGTGTCATACACGGTCTCCAGGCATGGATATCGGCGGCCATTCTACGAGCCGGCATCGCAGAATCGAACGATCGTGCTTTTTCTTGCGTGCTATCGTGCTCCGCCCCAAGTACAGAGGAGTACGCATGAGCTACTGCATCGACCTGGCCGGGCGCGTCGCGCTGGTCACCGGTGCGTCCAGCGGCCTCGGTGCACAGTTCGCGCGCACGCTCGCGTCGGCCGGGGCGGCGGTGGTCCTGGCGGCGCGCCGCGTCGAGCGGCTGAAGACCCTGCGCGCCGAGATCGAGGCCGCCGGCGGCGATGCCCACGTCGTGGGCCTGGACGTGTGCGACACCGACGGCATCCGCGCCGCCGTGGCGCACGCCGAGACCGAGGTCGGCGCGATCGACATCCTGGTGAACAACTCCGGCGTGAGCACCACGCAGAAGCTCACCGACGTGACGCCGGACGACTACGACTACGTGATGGACACCAACACCAAGGGCGCGTTCTTCGTCGCCCAGGAGGTGGCCAAGCGCATGATCGCGCGCGCCAAGGGCGCGGCGCCGGGCACCTACACCGGCGGGCGCATCGTCAACATCGCCTCGATGGCCGGCCTGCGCGTGCTGGGCCAGATCGGCGTCTACGCGATGAGCAAGGCGGCGGTGGTGCACATGACGCGCGCCATGGCGTTGGAGTGGGGCCGCTACGACATCAACGTGAACGCGATCTGCCCCGGCTACATCGACACCGAGATCAACCACCACCATTGGCAGAGCGAGAGCGGCCGCAAGCTGCTGTCCATGATGCCGCGCAAGCGCATCGGCAAGCCGGAAGATCTCGATGCCGTGCTGATGATGCTCTGCGCGAAGGAAAGCCACTTCGTGAACGGCGCCGTCGTCGCCGCTGACGACGGCTTCTCGGTCTGATGGAGCCGGCGGCATGAGGCCGCTCACGTCGCTGGAGGCCCGCGTGCTCGGCGTGCTCGTCGAGAAGCAGGCCACGGTGCCCGACACCTACCCGCTGTCGCTGAATTCGCTGGTGGCCGGCTGCAACCAGAAGACCGCGCGCGACCCGGCGATGAACGCGAGCGAGGCCGACGTGCTGGAGGCCATCGAAGGCCTGCGCGGGCTCACGCTGCTCAACGAGGTGAGCGGGTCGCGCGTCACGCGCTACGAGCACAACGCCGGCCGCGGCCTCGGCGTGCCGAGCGCAGGCGGTTGCGCTGCTGGCCACGCTGATGCTGCGTGGCCCGCAGACCGCGGCGGAGCTGCGCGCGAACGCCGATCGGCTGCACCGTTTCGCCGACACGTCGTCGGTCGAGGCGTTCCTCGACGAGCTGGCGGCCAAGGTTCCTGCCGCGCGTGGTGCGGCTGGCCCGTGCCCCGGGCTCGCGCGAGGCGCGCTGGGCGCACCTGCTGTGCGGCGACGTCGCCGCCTCGGCTGCCTTCGCCGTGTCGGAGCCGCCACCGCCAGCCGGCAACGAGCTGGCCGAGCTGCGCGACGAGGTGGCCCGCCTGCGCGAGCTCGTCACGCGGCTCGCCCGCCACGCCGGCATCGACTCCGGAGGCTTGAGCCATGCGCTTCGAGGTGCCTGAGCAGAAGAAGCTCGTCTACGAGATGGTCATGCCCATCCGCTGGGGCGACATGGACGCCATGGGCCATGTCAACAACACGCGTACTTCCGCTACTTCGAGACCATCCGCATCGACTGGATGAACGAGATCGGCGGCACGCCGAACCCCGGTGGCGACGGCCCGGTGATCGTCAACGCGTTCTGCACGTTCATCAAGCAGCTCGAATACCCCGGCGACATCCGGCTGCGCCACTACGTCGCGAATCCGGGCCGCACGAGCTTCGACACCTACCTCACCATCGAGCGCACCGACCAGCCCGGCGTCACCTACGCCGAAGGGGGCGCAACGATGGTGTGGGTGAACTTCCAGCAGCAGAAGTCGGTGCCGCTGCCCGACTGGATGCGCGCGCTGTCTCTGAGCGGCCGCGTCAACTGCCGACCTTGAAAGGCCCGCCTCGTTCGAGGGCGCGCCGGTAGGCCGGGCGCGCGTGGATGCGCTTCAGGTAGTCGTTGATGCGAGGGTACTTGCCGAGCGGCAGCCCCACGCGGCCTTCGCTCACCTCGAGCGGGAAGCTCATCTGGATGTCCGCCGCGCTGAACGCCGGCCCTGCGAACCACGGGCGTGCCGCAAGCTCCGCCTCGATGAAGGCCAGCTGCCGATCGATGTTGGGCTGAACGAAGCTGCTCATCACCTGGTTCGCGATCGCATTGGCGATGGGCCGCACCAGCAGCGGCGCCTTGCGGATGCGGTCGAAGACCAGCTTCATCAGCAGCGGCGACATCGCGCTGCCCTCGGCGAAGTGCAGCCAGTAGGTGTAGCGGCGCTGGTTCTCCGCGTCGCGCGGCAGCATGGCTTCGCGACCGTAGGTCTGCACGAGGTACTCGATGACGGCGCCCGATTCGGCGAGCGTGATGTCGCCGTCCGTCACCACCGGGGACTTGCCCAGCGGGTGCACCTGCCGCAGCTCCGGCGGCGCGAGCATCGTCTTGCGGTCGCGCTTGTAGTGCTTGATCTCGTACGGCAGGCCCAGCTCCTCGAGCAGCCAGAGCACGCGCTGCGAGCGGGAGTTGTCGAGGTGGTGGACGGTGATCATGGATGCTTTCGATGTCATGCCGAGAGCAGCTTGTGGACCAGCTCGGGCGTGGTGGATGCGCCGTACTTGCGCATGAGTCGCGCGCGGTACACGTCCACCGTGCGCGGGCTGATGTCCAGGCGCTTGCCGATCAGCTTGCTGGTGAGGCCCTCGATCAGCAGCGCGGCGATCTCGCGCTCGCGCGCGGTGAGGTCGGCCTTGAGCTGCCGCGAGGCCGACAGGTCCTCGAAGCTCCAGATGCCGGCGGCGTGCGGCTGCTTCGGATCGAGCGCGCGGCCGCTCACGTGGCACCAGAACAGGTCGCCGTTGCGCCGCTTCATGACTCGCTCGTCGGCATAGAAGCCGCGCGTGTCCAGGCTCGCGACGATGCGCGCGCCGGTGCGCTCGAATTCGTCCGGCGACGGGTAGAGCACCTCGAACGATTGCCCGACGAGCTCGTCGCGCTGGGCGCCGAACATCGACAGCAGCTGCTGGTTGCAGTCCACCATCAGGCGGTTGCGCGACAGCACGAGGCCGATGGGCGCCAGCTCGAATGCGGTCTTGTAGTCCACGTTCAGAGCAGGGCGTAGGTGGTCGTCGCGTGCGCGGCGAGCTTGCCCGCGGCGTCGGCGATCTCGATCTCGCCGAACACGATCGCCCGGCCCATGCGCAGCACCCGCGCCGTCATGCGGGCGTCGGCACTGCCGCCGGCGATGGGGCGCAGGAAGCTCGTCTGCATCTGCACGGTGGTCATGGGCTTGAACTCGCCCAGGTGCGTCATGATCGCCAGCACCATCGCGGTGTCGGCCGCGGCCATCATGGTCTGGCCGCACATCACGCCCCCGCCGTGAACATGGCGCGCATGGACCGGCAGCGCGAACACCACCTCGCCCTCGCGCGCCTCCAGCACGCGCAGCTCGAGCAGCTGCACCCAGGGCGCGAACAACGTCGCCAGCGCGGCCTGCAGCTTGTCGATGTCCGTCATGAAAACCTCCTTAGGCAATTCTACGTAACGCCTACGTAATGTGTTACGTAGTACGCTGTCGGGTGTTGCTTCCAGCTTTGCCGACAGGAGACACATCGCGATGAACAAGGTCTATCCGAGCGCCGCCGAGGCGCTGAAGGGCATCGTGCACGACGGCCAGCTGCTCGCCGTCGGCGGCTTCGGCCTCTGCGGCATCCCGGAGGCGCTGATCGATGCGCTGAAGGACAGCGGCGTCAAGAATCTCACCGTCATCTCCAACAACGCCGGCGTCGACGGCTTCGGCCTCGGCAAGCTGCTCGAGACGCGCCAGATCCAACGCATGATCTCCAGCTACGTCGGCGAGAACAAGGAGTTCGAGCGCCAGTACCTGGCCGGCGAGCTCGAGCTCGAGTTCACTCCGCAGGGCACGCTGGCCGAGAAGCTGCGCGCGGGCGGCGCCGGCATCCCCGCGTTCTTCACGCGCACGGGCGTGGGCACGCTCGTCGCCGAGGGCAAGGAGACGCGCGAGTTCGACGGCCACATGTACGTGATGGAGCGCGCGCTGAACCCCGACGTGGCGCTCGTGAAGGCGCATGTCGCCGACAAGAGCGGCAACCTCGTGTTCCGGCGCACCGCGCGCAACTTCAACCCCGCCTGCGCGATGGCCGGCAAGACCACGATCGTCGAGGTCGAGCGTGTCGTCGAGGTGGGCGAGATCGATCCCGACGACGTGCACCTGCCCGGCATCTACGTGCAGCGCATCGTCGTCAACGCCCATCCCGAGAAGCGCATCGAGAAGCGCACCATCCGCACCGCCTGAGCAAGGAGACTCTCATGCCCTGGACCCAGGACCAGATGGCCGCCAAGGCCGCGCAGGAACTGAAGGACGGCTACTACGTCAACCTCGGGATCGGCATCCCGACGCTGGTGGCCAACTTCGTGCCGAAGAACATCGAGGTGTGGCTGCAGAGCGAGAACGGCATGCTCGGCATCGGCCCGTTCCCCACCGAAGACGAGGTCGACGCCGACCTCATCAACGCCGGCAAGCAGACCGTCACCACCATCCCCGGCTCCAGCATCTTCGGCTCGCACGATTCGTTCGCGATGATCCGCGGCGGCAAGATCAACCTGTCGATCCTCGGCGCGATGCAGGTGAGCGAGAAAGGCGACCTCGCGAACTGGATGATCCCGGGCAAGATGGTCAAGGGCATGGGCGGCGCGATGGACCTCGTCGCCGGCGTGCCGCGCGTGATCGTCGTGATGGAGCACGTCGCGCGCAAGAAAGACGGCAGCACCGACCTCAAGATCCTGCCGCAGTGCACGCTGCCCCTCACCGGCGTGGGCGTGGTCAACCGCATCATCACCGACCTCGCGGTGCTCGACGTCACGCCCGAAGGGCCTGAAGGTCGTCGAGCTCGCGCCCGGCGTCACGAGGGACGAGCTGCAGGGCAAGACCGGCGTGGCGCTGCACTGAGCGCTGCAATGAGCGCGGCTCAGCCGCGGCGCCGCGCCCGGGCCTCGAGCACGAAGAACATCGCGCCCGCGATGGCGAGCGGCAGCAGGTAGTACATCGCGCGGAACGCCAGCAGCGCTGCGAGCAGCGTGTGCGGCGCCACCCGGTCGCCGAGCGCGTACAGGAACACGCCTTCGAGCACGCCCAGGCCGCCGGGGATGTGCATGGCCAGCGCCACCACGGACGCGCTGAGGAACGTGGCCAGCACCGTGCCATAGGCCACGTGTGCCGGCAGCAGCGCCCAGATCACGCCGGCGATCACGGCCCAGTTGGCACAGGCGCAAGCCACCTGCAGCGCCGCGGTGCGCGCCGCCGGGAGCCGGAAGTGGTGGCCACGCACATGCCACTCGCGCCGCTTGGAGCGCGCGCAGGCCACCACGTAGGCGAAGGGCAGCGCCATCATGAGCACGCCCAGCGCCTGCAGCGCGCCGGTGCCGATCGCCATCGACGGCGGCAGCTCGAGCTGGCGCAGTGCAAGCACCGCGCCGCCGAGCAGCAGGTAACCGGACCAGTTCGTCACGAAGCTCAAGCCCACGATGCGAGCCACCTGCGCGGCTCGCACGCCATAGCGCGTGTACAGCCGCAGCCGCAGGCCCACCGCGCCGACGATCGGCCCGAGGTTGAGGTTGCACGCGTACGCCACGAACGCGATGGCCGCCGTCGTCCGGCGCGAGAGCGTGTGGTGCGTGTAGTGGCGCCCGAGCAAGTCGTACGCGCCGTACAGCAGGTAGCTGCAGATGACCATGACGGCGGCGCCGGCGAGCGTGGTCGCCGGATAGGCGGCCAGCGTGGCCATCACCTCGTTCCAGTCGACGTCGCGCAGCAGGCGCAGCAGCAGCCAGGCCGCGAGCGCGACGATCACCGCGATGAAGGCCCGCCCCAGCCACTTCCAGACCCGACGATGGCGCCTGTGCGATGGCCGGTGCGCGTCCGGGTGGGGTACCGGGAGCGCGTGCGGGTTCATCGCGTCCGGCCGACGGGCTCGCGCTCCGCGGGCTCCGAGGACCACTCCTGCGCCTGGACGGTCTCCAGGGTCGTGACCGTCGGCGTATGCGCCGGCAGCCAGCCGGCCCACGACGGGAAGTGGCGGGTGAAGTGATAGGCCAGGGTGTCCAGCAGCACGCGCCAGCGCGTGCGCTGATCGACCGCGCCGGCCTCGATCACGCGGCAGTGGTGGTCGATGAGCCCCTGAAGGCGCCCGCGCAGTTCCGCATTGAACGTTGCATCGCGGATCATCACGTTCGCCTCGAGGTTGAACGCCAGGCTCAGCGGGTCGAGGTTGCTCGACCCCACCGTGGCCCAGTGGTCGTCCACCAGCGCAACCTTGGTGTGCATGGGCCGCTCGCAGTATTCGTGGATGCGCACGCCCTCGCGCACGAGCTGGGCATAGAGGAGGTCGGTGGCCCGCTTCACCAGCGGCATGTCGGGTGCGCCCTGCAGGATGAGGTTCACGCGCACGCCGCGCCGCGCCGCCTGCCGCAGCGCCTTCAACAGGCGGTAGCCGGGGAAGAAATAGGCGTTGGCGATCAGCACCTCGCGCCGCGCGCTGCGGATCGCGGCACGGTACTGGCGCTCGATGTCGTTGCGGTGGTGCTGGTTGTCGCGTGTCACGAACATGCCGAGCGAGCGGCCCGCCGGCGGCTGCGGCACGGAGGGCATGGGGCGCTGGCCCGGCAGCTGCTCGAGCGCGAAGCGGTGGATCTGCGTTACGAGCGGCCCGCGCACACGCACCGCGTGGTCGTGCTTGGCTTGGGGGCCGAAGTCGCGCAGGTGGTCGTGCGAGAAGTTGATGCCGCCCACGAAGGCCACCTGCGCCGTCCACCACCACGACCTTCCGGTGCAGGCGCCGGAAAATATTCGTGCGCAGTCCCATCAGGCGCGGCCGAGGGTCGTAGATGTGCAGCCGGATGCCGGCGCCGGTCATGCGCGCGATGAACTCCCCGGACAGGTCGGGAGAGCCGTAGCCGTCGACCGTGACGTCCACGTTCACGCCGCGCCCGGCTGCTGCCACGAGGCGCTCCTGCAGCGCGAGGCCCACCTTGTCCTCGAACAGGATGAACGTCTCCACGAGGACCTCGCGGCGCGCCTGCTCCACGGCTTCGAACACGGCCGGAAAGTACGCCTCGCCGTCCTCCAGCAGTTCGATGCGGTTGCCGTCCACCCAGTCGCGCTGGGGGCGGATGCGGCGGATGTGAAAGGGATTCATCGGTGCCCGCGACTCATACGTGGATCTCTGCGGCCAGCGGCGCGTGGTCCGACAGGTGCGACCAGGGCTGGCGCGGCAGGGCGATGGGCCGGTGCGAGCGCGCGTTGCGCACGTAGATGCGGTCGAGCCTCAGCAGGGGCCAGCGCGCGGGAAACGTGCGCGCCGCCTGCCCGTGGGCGGACGCATAGATCTCGCGCAGCCCGGCGCAAGCCAGCAGCCGCTCGTGCGCCGCCATGCGCCAGTCGTTGAAGTCGCCGGCCACCACGAGCGGTGCGTCCGGCGGCACCTCGCGGTCGATCAGCCGGCACAGCTGCGCGAGCTGGCGCTCCCGATGCGATTCGCGCAGGCCCAGGTGCACGCAGATCGCATGCACGCGCATGCCGTCGCCGGCCGCGTCGAGCACGCAGTGCAGCAGGCCGCGCTCCTCGTCGCCGCGGTGCGAGGCGTCGTGGTTGGCGTGGTAGCTGATCGGGTAGCGCGAGAGCAGCGCGTTGCCATGGTCGCCGTGGGGGTACACCGAGTTGCGCCCGTAGGCGTGGTCCGTCCACATCGTGTCGGCCAGGAACTCGTACTGCGGCTGGTCGGGCCAGTCGGTATAGCGCTTGGCATGCAGCGCGTGCGTGCCCAACACTTCCTGCAGGAACACGATGTCCGCCGAAACCGTGCGCACCGCATCGCGCAGCTCCCTCAGGATGAAGCGGCGATTGAAGAATCCAAAGCCCTTGTGGGCATTGACGGTCAGCACTCGAAAGCTCAGGGCCATCACGTCACGGGAGTTGGCACCTGGCATGCCCGGGGCCCTGGTGCGGGAGTTGTGCCGGCGGCGCCTCAGCCGCGCAGGGCGCGGGCAGCGGCATGCACCAACGTGGGCCCTCGGTAGATGAGCCCGGTGTAGAGCTGCACCAGGTCGGCGCCGGCGGCTCGCTTCGCTGCGGCGTCTTCGCTGCTCAGCACGCCGCCCACGCCGATGATCGGATAGCCGCGGCCCAGCGCGTCGCGCAGCTGAGCGATCACGCGGTTGCTGGCCGCCAGCAGCGGAGCGCCCGAGAGCCCGCCGGCTTCGTCGGCATGCGGCTGGCCCTGCACGGCGTCGCGCGCCAGCGTCGTGTTGGTGGCGATGACGCCGTCCACGCCGTGGCGGCGCAGCGCGAGCGCGATCACGCGCACCTGGGCGTCGTCGAGGTCGGGCGCGATCTTCACGAAGATCGGCACGCGCCGGCTGTGCTCGGCTTCGAGCGCGGTCCGGCACACCTGGAGCGCGCCAAGCAGTGCGTCGAGCGCGTCGTCGGCCTGCAGGGAGCGCAGGTCCTTCGTGTTCGGGCTGGAGATGTTCACCGTCACGTAGTCGGCGTGCGGATAGACGCCGCGCAGGGCTTCGGCATAGTCGTCGACGGCGCGGTCGATCGGCGTGGAGGCGTTCTTGCCGATGTTCAGCCCGAGGATGCCGCCGCGGGCCCGGAACGTGCGCGCGCGGCGCACGTTGGCGACGAAGGCGGCGAGCCCGTCGTTGTTGAAGCCGAGCCGGTTGACGAGCGCCTGCGCCTGCGTCAGGCGGAACAGGCGCGGCTTCGGGTTGCCGGGCTGCGCCCGCGGCGTCACCGTGCCGACTTCGATGAAGCCGAAGCCCATGGCGCCGAAGCCATCGATGCAGCGCCCGTTCTTGTCCAGCCCGGCGGCCAGCCCGATGCGATTCGGGAAGCGCAGGCCGGCGATCGTCACCGGGTCGTCGACCACGGGCTGCGACCACAGGCACTGCGCGCCGGTGTTCTGCAGCGTGGCGATCGACCGCAGCGTGAGCTCGTGGGCATGCTCGGCGTCCAGGCCGAAGAGAAACGGTCGGGTGAGGGCGTACGGCACGAGGGACATCACGCCATTGTCGGCGCATCCGCGGCATCGATAATCGCCCCCATGACGCAGGACGAACTGAAGGCGCTCGTAGGCCGCGCGGCGCTCGAGTACGTGGAAGACGGCGCGATCGTCGGCGTGGGCACGGGCTCGACGGTGAACCATTTCATCGATGCCCTGGCCACGCGGCGCGAGCGCATCGCCGGCGCCGTGTCGAGCTCGCTCAAGAGCAGCGAGCGGCTGCTTGCGCACGGCATCCGGGTGATCGACTGCAACGACGTGGAGGGCCTGCCCGTCTACATCGACGGCGCCGACGAGATCGACGGCCGCGGCCACATGATCAAGGGCGGCGGCGCCGCCCTCACGCGCGAAAAGATCGTCGCCGACCTGGCACGGCGCTTCGTTTGCATCGCCGACGAGTCCAAGCTCGTCGACACGCTCGGCGCCTTTGCGCTGCCGGTCGAGGTGATCCCGATGGCGGCCGCGCAGGTGGCCCGGCGTTTCGGGCGGCTCGGCGGCGAGGCCCGCGTGCGCGAAGGCGTCGTCACCGACAACGGCAACCGCATCCTCGACGTGCGCGGCCTGTCGATTCGCGATCCGATGGCCATGGAGACCGAGGTCAACCAGTGGCCGGGCGTCGTCACGGTCGGCATCTTCGCGCGCCACAAGGCGAGCGTCTGCCTGCTCGGCACGGCCACCGGCGTCAGGACGCTGACCTTCTGACCGCGCGCGCGTCGAAGCGCGCCGGATCGATGGCGTCCAGCAGGCTGCTTTCCAGCGGAGACGGCGCCCCTGCGATGGCCGCGGCCAGCGACCGCGCGTTCAGCGCGGCCCAGGTGAGGCCGCGCGAGCCGAGCGCCGCATGCACGAACAGCCCCGGCTCGCGGGGAATGAGGCGGGGCTGGTCGTGGCGCACGCCGCCGGGCGCCGCGTGCAGGGCGCCGACGAGTGGCAGCCGGTCTTGCGCCGTGAGGCGCCAGCCGACGCGGCCGTCCAGCGGCGCGGCCACCGGCGGCAGATTCGCGAGGCTGGCCAGCCGCTCCAGGTTGTGCCGGTGATCCGCCTCGAGCAGATCGGGTTGCCCGACGCCCGCCCGGGACGTCGCGCCGCACAACACCGCGCCGCCCGGCAGGGGGATGGCGTAGCCGGCCCCGGCGACCGGCACGCGCGGCGGCGGCACGAGACCCGGCGGCACCCGGGTGACTTGCCCTCGCACACTTTCCAGCGGCCAGGCGGCATGACCCGCGAGGCGCACCGTGTCGAGCGCCGCGGCCAGCACCACCACGTCGGCCTCGCCCAGCACCCGGCCGGCCGCATCCAGCGCCTGCCAACGACCCGCGTGCCGGCGCAGGCCGTCCACGGCCACCCCGCACGCCAGGTCGATCGCCGGGGCGGCCAGCCAGTGCCGCACGAGCGCCGCCGGATCGATCCACCCGCCGCCCGGGTAGAACCAGGCCGGCCCGGCAAGCGGCCAGCCGGCGAGCGCCGCGGCGGCCGGCGCATCGAGCGCCTGGACCCAGCCAGGCGGCAGACCGAGCGCCTCCAGTCGGGCCCGCATCGCATCGATCGGCAGCGAGGCCTCGATCCGCAGCAGGCCCTGCATCTGCCCAGGCACTCGTCCCGTCTCCACCAGCGGCCCCAAGCTGCGGGCCGCATCCAGGGCGGCCGCGCGAACGAAGCGGGCGTGCGGCCCGTCGTTCGCGTGTACCGTGCCATGGAACAAGCCCGCAGCATTGCCCGAGGCGCCCTGCGCCGGCCGCGGGGCAGCATCGAGCACCCGGCACGCGAAGCCGAGCCGGGCCAGCGCCTGTGCCGTCGCCGCGCCTGCCAGCCCGGCACCGATCACGAGCGCGTCGCGCCCCGAGGTGGGCGGCACCCGCCCCGGCGGCGGCCGCGGCATGAAGCGCGGCTCGAAGCGGGCCACGGTCATCTCCCGCTTGTCGCCGAAGCCCGGCGCCCGCTCCGCGACGAAGCCTGCGCGTTGCAGCCCGTCGCGCACGCTGCGCGCAACGCTCCAGGTGGCCGCGGTGGCGCCCGGCGCGGCCAGCCGGCCGAGCCCCTTGAACAGCCGAGCGTCCCACATCGCGGGGTTGCGCTCGGGCGCAAAGCCGTCGAGATAGAACGCATCCACGCGGGCGACGATCTCCGGCAGCCACTGCGCCGCGTCCCCGAGCGCCAGCAGCAGGGTGACGCGGCCGCCGTCGAAGTCGAGCGTGTGGAGGTTGGGTGTCAGCGGGGGCCAGGCGTCTTTCAGCGCGTGCGCCAGCGCCGCCTCGGCCGAGCCTTCGTGGGCGCGCGCGAGGTCGGAGAGTGTCGGCGGGTGCTTCTCCATCGACACGAACCACAGCCGGTCGCACCGCTGCGGATCGTCGCGCCAGGCCGCCCAAGTGGCGAGAAAGTTGTTGCCGAGGCCGAAGCCGGTCTCGAGCACCACGAAGCGGTCGCGCCCCTGCCAGCGTTGCGGCAGGCCGCTGCCGCGGAGGAAGACGTGCTGCGCCTGGGCGAGGGCGCCGGCGCGCGGATGGTAGACATCCGCGAAGTCGGGTGCGTAGGGCGTTCCGCCGGAGAAGTCGATGCGCGCCGGGACCACCGGCTGCGACTTCATGGCCGCACCCGGGCCCGCGCGTTCACACGCGCTTGCGGTACTCGTGCGTGCGGGTGTCGATCTCGATCTTGTCGCCGCTGTCCACGAACAGCGGCACGGACACCTCGAAGCCGGTGCCCACGAGCTTGGCCGGCTTCAACACCTTGCCCGACGTGTCGCCCTTGACCGCCGGCTCGGTGACGATCTCGCGCACGACCGTGGTGGGCAGCTCGACGGAGATCGCCTTGCCGTCGTAGAACACGACCTCCACGGGCATGTTGTCCTCGAGGTACTGGATCGCGTCGCCCATGTTCTCGGCCTCGACCTCGAACTGGTTGTACTCGGAGTCCATGAACACGTACATCGGGTCGGCGAAGTAGGTGTAGGTGCACTCCTTGTGCTCGAGGATCACCTGGTCCATCTTGTCGTCGGCCTTGAAGACGACTTCGGCCCCCGAGGCGTTGAGCAGGTTCTTCATCTTCATGCGCACCGTGGCTGCGCCCCGGCCGCCGCGGCTGTATTCGGTCTTGAGCACGACCATCGGGTCCTTGCCCTGCATGATGACGTTCCCGGCGCGGATTTCCTGAGCGAGTTTCATATCACTGGCCTGAAGTGCGGGTGCGAAGTGGTGCGCAAACTGCGGTACACGAAGTCCGCGGCTTGTACATGCCGCGCAAAGCCTGTGATTCTAGCGTTTTCGCCCGCCGCGAACTCGATCAGCTGGCGCGTCAAGTCCGGGTGCGCGAGCAGGGCATCACGCCAATGGCGGCAGGCCGCGCCCCAGCCGGCCGGATCCGGCCAGGCCGCCGGCCAGGAGCCAAGTCCGTTCCAGGCGAAGGTGAGCGCGCGCAAGGGTTCGTCCGCGCCGAAGCGGTCGAGGAACGCATCCAGCTTGGCCGCATGGGCTGCGTCGTGCTGAGGATAGATCTGCCAGACGAACGGCGCGGCGGCCCACTGCGCGCGCACGAACGAATCCTCGCCGCGCACGAAGTTGAGGTCGCACGCCCACAGCAGCCGGTCGTAGTCGGCCTGGGTCAGCCAGGGCAGTGCCTGCACGCGCAGGGCGCCGCGATCGGCTCCGACCGCGTGTCGCGCATCCCCCGGCGCCGCAAGCAGCAGCGTCGGCTCGCGCGACAGGTCGTCCAGCAGCGCCGGCAGCGCCGGGCTGGCGTAGCAGAAGAGGCTCGCCAGCCGCTCCCCCGGCCGGCGCTCGATGCCGTGTTCGGCGAGCCAGGCATCGCGGTCGAACGCGTCGCGCGCGGCCGCCAGCCCGGGCTCGCGCAGCAGGCCGCCCGTGCGCGCGGTGAAGCCGGGATAGAAGAACCACTTGGTCAGCCCGTTCGGCTGGGGGGAGGGCAGGCGATGGCTGCGCTCCACGTAGTCCTCGGCGCTCAGGTACTCCAGGTTGATCCACACGGGCGCCGGCTCGCGCGCTGCCATCCGGGAAACGAACGCTGGATGCGGGTCGCACCCGAAGGCCTCGATCACCGCGTCGCCCGGCTCGGGAGCCGGCGCGTCGTCGGTCCAGGACATCACGTCCACCCCGGGCGCGCCGCCGGGCGCCATCCAGCGCAGCGCGGCCGCATCGTCCACCCACAGACGCACCGGCTCGCCGCGGCCTGCGAGGTCAGCGGCCAGCCGCCAGCACACGCCGATGTCGCCGAAGTTGTCGATGACGCGGCAGAACACATCCCAACGCATGGGCCGATTATCGAGGCGGCACAATTTGCACCATGAACCCCGAGGCAACGATCGACGAGGCGCGCGAGCGGCTGCTGGCCGAAGTGGCCGCGCTGCCGCCGTTGCCGGGCGTCTATCGCTATTACGACGCGGCCGGCCAGGTGTTGTATGTCGGCAAGGCCCGCAACCTGAAGAAGCGGGTTTCGAGCTACTTCCACAAGGACCACGGAGGCACGCGCATCGGCGCGATGGTCGCGCGCATCGTTCGCTTCGAGACCACCGTCGTGCGCAACGAGGCCGAGGCGCTCCTGCTCGAGAACAACCTCATCAAGACGCTCGACCCGAAGTTCAACATCCTGTTCCGGGACGACAAGAGCTACCCCTACCTGAAGATCGTCTCGGGGCCGTTCCCGCGCGTGGCCTACTACCGCGGCGCAGTGGACCGCAAGCATCGCTACTTCGGCCCGTACCCGAGCGCCTGGGCCGTGAAGGACTCGATCCAGCACATCCAGAAGGTGTTCCGCCTGCGCACCTGCGAAGACACCGTGTTCGCCAACCGCAGCCGGCCCTGCCTGCTCTACCAGATCCGCCGGTGCAGCGCCCCGTGCGTCGGCTTCATCGATCCGAAGGACTACGAGCGCGACGTGGCCAACACCGAGCGCTTTCTCCTCGGCCAGCAGCAGGAGGTGCTCGACGCCCTGCAGGAGCGCATGATGGCCCACTCCGACGCTTTCGAGTACGAGAAGGCGGCCGAGCTGCGCAACCAGATCCAGGCGCTCTCGCGCGTGCTGCACCAGCAGGTGATGGACGAGAGCAGCCTGTCCGCGAGCGACCGGGACGCTGACATCCTCGCCGTGCGCGTGCAGGGCGGGCGTGCGTGCGTGAACCTCGCGATGGTGCGCGGCGGCCGCCATCTGGGCGATCGCGCGTTCTTTCCGGCCCACGTCGACGAGGCCACCGCGATCGAAGCCGAGCAGGAGGGGCCGACGCCCCCGCCCGAGGTGCAGGTGCTCGAGGCCTTCGTCGCGCAGCACTACCTCGACAGCCCCGTGCCGCCGTCGCTCGTGACGAGCCATCCGGTGGACGACACCCTGCTGGAGGCCCTCGCACAGCACAGCGGCGTGCACGTGCACGCGCAGCACAACCCGCGCGGCCAGCGTCGCGTCTGGCTCGAGATGGCCGAGAAGGGCGCCGACATCGCCCTCGCGCGGCTGCTCGCCGAGGAAGGCTCGCAACGCGAACGCACGCGAGCGCTCGCCGAGGCGCTCGACCTCGACGTGCCCGACCTCGACAAGCTGCGCATCGAGTGCTTCGACGTGAGCCACACGGCCGGTGAATCGACGCAGGCGAGCTGCGTCGTGTTCGAGAACCACCAGATGCGCAACGGCGAATACCGGCGCTTCAATATTGCGGTCGCGCGCAGTGCCGAGCCGCCTCGAGCGGAACGCGCGCCCCCGCGGGGGGCAGCGAGCGCAGCGAGCGTGGGGGCTCCAATCACTCCTGGAGACGACTACGCGGCGATGAGGCAGGTGCTTACGCGGCGCTACTCCAAGCTGGCCGAAGGCGCGGCCACGGGCAGTGCGCGCATGCCGGATCTCGTGCTCATCGACGGCGGGCGGGGGCAGGTGGCTGTCGCGCGCGAAGTGTTCGAGGAGCTCGGGCTGGACCGCTCGCTCATCGTCGGCGTCGAGAAGGGTGAGGGCCGCAAGGTCGGCCTGGAGGAACTCGTCTTCGCGGACGATCGCCCGAAGGTGGCGCTCGGCCACGATTCGGCCGCCTTGATGCTGGTCGCCCAGATTCGCGACGAGGCACACCGCTTCGCGATCACCGGCATGCGCGCGCGCCGGGCCAGCGTGCGCACCCGCACGAGCAGCCTGGAGGACATCCCCGGCATCGGGCCGAAGAAGCGCGCGCGCCTGTTGCAGCGTTTCGGCGGCGTGCGGGGCGTGGCCAGCGCGAGCGTGGAAGACATCGCCGGCGTGGACGGCATATCGAGAGGCCTGGCAGAGGAGATCTATCGTGCGTTGCACTAGACCCACCCCCGTAGCGGCCGCTGGCCGCTCCCCCCTCGAAGGGCCGCTGGCCCGTGGGACCCCCTGGCGGGCGGCCTGCAAGGCACGCCGGCGGACCGGCGGAGCCGGATCCGCGGTGGCCGCTTGGGCGGCTGTTTCGTTGTCGTCGCGCTCGCTCTTTTGTCTGCGTGCGCGCCATCGCGTCCTCGGGTGCCTGAGCCGGCGCCGCAGTATCGGCCGGCTGTGCAGCCGCTGGTGGCGATGCCCGCGCCCGCCCGGGCGTCGAGTTGGGAGCAATACCAGGTGCAGGCGGCGCGGCGGCTGGTGATGGCGAACCCGGCCAATACGTATGTCGGCACGGTGCCTGATGTGCTGCTGGCCGTGCCGGTGCTCGAGATCGAGGTCGATGCCGACGGCGACGTGAGGAAGATCAAGGTGCTGCGCTACCCGGGGCAGGCGCTCGACACGGTGCAGATCGCAATCGAGGCAGTGAAGCGGGCGGCGCCGTTCGGCGACGTGTCGCGCCTGCCCAAGCCGTGGCGGTTCGCAGAGGTGTTCCTGTTCGACGACAACCGACGCTTCATGCCGCGCACGCTCGACGTCGATTGAGCCCTCGGCTCGCGTGGCGGCAATCCCCGGCACAATGCCCGCCATGTTCTTCACCGTGCCGACCCTGCTCACCTGGGCGCGCATCGTCGCGATCCCTCTGATCGTCGGCGTGTTCGAGCTGCCGCTGGCCGAAGCCACGCGCAACATGGCGGCCACCGTGCTGTTCATCGTGGTGGCGCTCACCGACTGGGCCGACGGCTATCTCGCGCGCCGGCTGAACCAGACCTCGTCGTTCGGCGCGTTCCTCGATCCCGTGGCCGACAAGTTCCTCGTGTCGGCGTCGCTGCTCATCCTGGTGCAGCTCGACCGGCTCGATGCGCTCGTCGCGCTCGTCATCATCGGCCGCGAGATCGCCATCTCCGCGCTGCGCGAGTGGATGGCCCAGATCGGCGCCTCGCGCAGCGTTGCCGTGCACATGATCGGCAAGGTGAAGACCATGGTGCAGATGGTCGCCATCCCGTTCCTGCTCTACGACGGCCGCCTGTTCGGCGTCATCGACACCCATCTCTGGGGCACGGTGCTGATCTACATCGCCGCGGTGCTCACGATCTGGTCGATGATCTACTACCTGCGGCGCGCACTGCCGGAGATCCGGGCCAAGGCTCGATGAACGCGCCGATCCCGGTGCGCGCCATGCCGGCGGTGTTCGTGCTCATCTGGAGCACGGGCTTCGTCGTGGCGCGGTACGGCATGCCGCATGCGCCGCCGATGTCGTTCCTGGCCTGGCGCTACGCGTTGTCGATCCTCGCCTTCGCCGCGTGGATCGGCATCGCCCGCCCGTCCTGGCCCGCCACGTCGCGGCAGTGGCTGCATCTCGGCGTGACCGGCATCCTGATGCATGCGGGCTATCTCGGGGGCGTCTGGGCAGCTGTCAAGGACGGCATCTCCGCGGGCACGGTCGCCTTGATCGTCGGACTGCAGCCGCTGCTCACGGCCATGTGGGTGTCGGCCAGCGGCAGCGAGCACCGCATCACGTCCCGCCACTGGGCCGGCCTGCTGCTCGGCCTCGCAGGGCTCACCCTCGTCGTGTGGCGCAAGCTCGGCATCGGCGAGGTGACGGCCTGGAACCTCGCGCTGTCGCTGGGCGCCCTGGCGAGCATCACGCTCGGCACCCTCTACCAGAAGCGTTACGTCGAGCCGTGCGATGTGCGCACAGCCAACACGGTCCAGCTCGCCATGGCCCTGGCCGTCACGCTGCCGTTCGCGCTGATGGAGACCGAGCCGATCCGGCTGCATCCGGAGTTCGTGGGGGCCATGGCGTGGTCCGTGCTGGTGCTCACGCTGGGCGGCAGCTCACTGCTGTACTTGCTGATCCAGCGCGGTGCCGCCACGCGCGTGACGAGCCTCATGTACCTGGTGCCGCCTTGCACGGCGGTGCTCGCGTGGCTGCTGTTCGGCGAGGCGCTCACCGGGCTCGTGGTCGCCGGCCTCGCACTCACGGCGGTGGGCGTGGGTCTCGTCGCCCGAGAGCCGGGGGCAGCGGGGCGCAAAATGAACGACCTCGCATCGGGAGAGCGCTCATGACGCATCGCATCGCGGTCATCGCCGGCGACGGCATCGGCAAGGAAGTCATGCCCGAGGGCCTGCGCGTGCTCGATGCCGCGGCGCGTCGCTTCGGCATCGCGCTGCAGCTCGACCCCTTCGACTTCGCCAGCTGCGACTACCTGGCGCGCCACGGCAGCATGCTGCCGCCCGACTGGAAAGACCGCATCGGCGGCCACGACGCCATCTTCTTCGGGGCCGTGGGCTGGCCGGCGACCGTGCCCGACCACGTCTCGCTGTGGGGATCGCTGCTGAAGTTCCGCCGCGAGTTCGACCAGTACGTCAACCTGCGCCCCGCGCGCTTGATGCCGGGCATCCGCTCGCCGCTGGTCGACCGCCAGGGCGCGCCCCTGAAGCCGGGCGACATCGACATGATGATCGTGCGCGAAAACACCGAGGGCGAGTACTCGAGCGTCGGTGGCCGCATGTACGAAGGCACCGAGCGCGAGATCGTGATCCAGGAAACGGTCATGTCCCGCACCGGCGTCGACCGCGTGCTGAAGTTCGCGTTCGAGCTCGCGCGCACGCGCCCGCGGCGCAAGCTCACGTCGGCCACGAAGAGCAACGGCATCGCCATCACCATGCCGTTCTGGGATGAGCGCGTGGAGGCCATGGCGCGCGGCTACCCCGACGTCGCCGTCGACCGCTTCCACATCGACATCCTCACCGCGCACTTCGTCCAGCGCCCGCAGATGTTCGACGTGGTCGTCGCCAGCAACCTGTTTGGCGACATCCTCTCCGACCTGGGGCCGGCGTGCACCGGCACCATCGGCATCGCGCCGTCGGCCAACCTGAATCCCACGCGCGCGTGGCCGTCGCTGTTCGAGCCGGTGCACGGCTCGGCGCCCGACATCGCCGGGCGCGGCGTCGCGAACCCGATCGCGCAGGTGTGGACAGCCGCGCTCATGCTCGACTTCCTCGGCCACCGCGACGCGCATGACGCCGTGCTGCAGGCCATCGAGGCACTGCTGGCAGACCCGGCCGCACCCCGCACGCCCGATCTCGGCGGCAAGGCGTCGACGAGCGATCTTGGCCGTGCCCTGGAACAAGTGGTCGCGCGCAAGTAGCGCGCCACCGTGTGCACTCCTGCGCAATCGGCGTGCGATCTGCACCGCTCCAGACACCAGGACACCACAGGGATTGCGCCTAGAATCGCCGCCGCAGCTTGACACTGCCCAGAGGCAGGGCTGTAATGAACCGGACAGGCCCGGCCTCCCTTGCGACGCAGCGCGGCCTGCCCCACCACCATCAATCAGACTGTTGAGACATCCTTTCGAGAGGGGGTACCTTCGTGAACAAGAGTGAATTGATCGACCACATCGCCAGCCAGGCCGACATCTCCAAGGCGGCTGCCGGCCGCGCGCTCGAGGCCGTGATCGGCGGTGTCAAGACGACGCTCAAGAAAGGCGGCAGCGTGTCGCTCGTCGGCTTCGGCACGTTCTCGGTGAGCAAACGTGCCGCTCGCACCGGCCGCAACCCGCGCACCGGGGCCAGCATCAAGATCAAGGCCGCCAAGGTTCCGAAGTTCCGCGCCGGCAAGGCGCTGAAAGACGCACTCTGATTTCGCATGGGGGTGCTTAGCTCAGCTGGCAGAGCGGCGCCTTTACACGGCGTAGGTCGGCGGTTCGATCCCGTCAGCACCCACCACCCGCGCAGCTAGAATCCCCATCGCGCCGCCCCGCAGAAGGCGAACCTCCGGTTCGCCTTCTGTGCTTGTGGGGCTGCCCGTCGCCACGAAGGTTTCCCGATGCTCGACTTCATCCGTACCCGCGGCCGGCCGCTGCAGCTCTTCCTGCTCCTCATCATTGCGCTGTCGTTCGTGCTGGTGGCCGTGCAGGGCTATTCCAGCTTCACCGATCCGGCGGCGTCCACGGTGGCCGAGGTCGGCCGCACCAACATCACGCAAGGCGAGTGGGATGCGGCGCACCAGCGCCAGGTTGAGATGCTGCGGCGCCAGATGCCCGGCATCGATGCGAAGATGCTCGATTCCCCGGCCGTGCGGCGCGAGACCCTGGACGCCATGGTGCGCGAGCGCGTGCTGGTGGTCACGGCCGACAAGGCGCACCTCGCCGTCGGCGACGAGCGCCTGGCGCGCACATTCGTCAGCGACCCGCAGTTCGCGGGTCTGCGCAACCCCGACGGCAGCGTCAACAAGGATCTCCTCGCCGCGCAGGGGCGCAGCGTGGAGCAGTTCGAGGCGGCGCTGCGCCAGGAGCTCTCGCAGCGCCAGGTGATGCAGGGCCTGGCCGAGGGCGCGCTGACGCCGCGCAGCGTCACCCAGGCCGCGCTCGATACGCTGCTGCAGCGCCGCGACGTGCAGCTCCAGCGCTTCGAGCCGCGCCAGTACGCCGACAAGGTGGCCCCGACCGACGCCGACATCGAGGCCTACTACAAGGCCCAGGAGGCGCAGTTCCGCGCCCCCGAGCAGGCCAGCATCGAGTACGTCGTGCTCGACCTGGAAGCGGTGAAGCAGGGCATCACGGTGGCCGAGGCCGACCTGCGCAAGTTCTACG
This sequence comes from uncultured beta proteobacterium, assembly GCA_963839465.1. GTDB lineage: Bacteria > Pseudomonadota > Gammaproteobacteria > Burkholderiales > Burkholderiaceae_C > CAWIVI01. The sequence goes on along the minus strand of CAWIVI010000012.1, from coordinate 321,145 downwards.
AAGAGAACATCTCGCGCTTCACCAGCGCCGAGGAGCGCCGCGCCAGCCACATCCTGGTGCAGGCCCCGAAAGACGCGCCCGCGAAGGACCGCCAGGCCGCCAAGACCAAGGCCGAGGGGCTGGTCGAGCAGGTGCGCAAGAGCCCGGCGGCCTTTGCCGAGCTGGCGAAGAAGAATTCCGACGACCCGGCGTCCGCGGCGCAGGGGGGCGACTTGTCCTTCAACGGCCGCGGCGGCTTCGCGGCCAAGGAGCTGGAGGACAAGATCTTCGCGATGCAGTCCGGCGAGGTCGGCTTGGCCGAGACGGAGTTTGGCTACCACGTGGTGCGGCTCACCGGGGTGCGCGGCGGCCAGAAGCAGCCGTTCGAGTCGGTGCGCGCCGGCATCGAGCAGGACAAGCGCACGCAGGACGCGCAGAAGAAGTTCTCCGAAGCGGCAGAGCAGTTCCGCGACACGGTCTACGAGCAGCCCGAGAGCCTCCAGCCCGTGATCGACAAGCTCAAGCTCACGAAGCGCACGGCCACGGTGCAGCGCACGCCGCCTCCGGGCACCCAGGCGCCGCTGGCCTCGTCCAAGCTGCTCGATGCAGTGTTCTCCAACGACGCAGTGAAGAACAAGCGCAACACCGATGCGGTGGAGACGGCGCCGAACCAGCTCGTATCCGCCCGCGTGCTGCAGCACACGCCGGCACGCACACTGCCGCTGGCCGAGGTGAGGGACCGCGTGCGCCAGCACGTGGTCTCGCAACAATCGGCCGCGCTCGCGCGCAAGGAAGGCGAGGCGCGCCTGGCGCAGCTGAAGCAGGGCGGCGCAGATGCGCCGGCGCTGCCTGCATCGGTGCCGGTGTCGCGCAACCAGCCGCAGAACCTGCCCCGCCCGGCGCTCGATGCCGTGATGCGCGCCGACGCAGCCAAGCTGCCCGCGGTGCTGGGCGTCGACCTCGGGGACCAGGGCTACCTCGTGGCGCGCGTCGTGAAGGTGGAGCCGCCCGCGCTGGCCGGCGACGAGCTGAAGCAACTGCAGGGGCTCTACGCGAACGCATGGTCGGCGGCCGAGCAGCAGGCCTACTACAACACGCTGAAAGAGCGGCTGGACGTGGAGATCAAGGCGCCGACGCCGCCCGCGTCGGCACCGGCCGCGGATCCGCAGCGGTGATACACCCGCGCGTCGCTATAATCTCGGGCTCTGCGGTGGCTGTAGCTCAGTTGGTAGAGTCCCAGATTGTGATTCTGGTCGTCGTGGGTTCGAGTCCCATCAGCCACCCCACCTCTACCATCAAGCCCCCGAAGCCGTTGCATGCCAACGGCTTTTTGCATTCATGAGCAGCCCCGCCGACTCCGAACGCCCTGACATCGATCGCCTGATCGCCAATGTCGTCCGGGCGAGCAGCAAGGTGCAATGGTGCCGCGCCCGCTGGGAATCCGACGAGCAGGCCAGCAAGGAGGAGGCCGCTGCGGTGGCCGCGCTCCGGGCCGCCTTTGCGAAGGATGCGGCGGCGTCGGCGCCCGCGGTGCGGCACGTCGAGCGCGCGGCGGGCGATTCGAACGACGCCGACCCCCCGCTCGAGGTGCGCTGCGAAGGCTCCCAGCTGCTCGAGGTTGTCGGCCGGGGCAAGGTGCACCTGGAGCAGATGTCGAACAACCATTGGTGGATGGTGCTCGAGGCGGCCGGCCAGCGCGTCGACGTCTGGCTGCACGCCAGCGGCCGCATCACGGCCACGTTCGAGACCGACGAAGCCTCGCAGCCGAGCGCCTCGGGCTGACTTTCGGGCGCGGCTACCGGCTCCTGGCGAGAAAGCTGCCCTCCACGCGGAGCGCACCTTCCGGGCCGAGCGACACCACCACCGCCTCGCCCGACGCCGGGTTGCGCCCCGTGAGCGCCGTGATGTTCGAGCCGTGCGTGACGACGATGAGCGTGCCCGGGCCTCGCCATCGGCGAAGCACCGCCAGGCCCTCGGCGGTGAGCTCGTCGCGACGGTCGTTCAGCACGAAGGCGTTGGAGAACGCCGGCTCGGTCTGCACCGGTCCCACGTCCATCAGCCGCGCCGTGTCGAGGCAGCGGCACCACGGCGAGCTGAGCACCTGGGCGATCGGGACGCGCTGGGCGCGCAGGGCACTGCCGAGTGCTCGTGCATCGGCTCGGCCGGTGGCGCTCAGGTTGCGTTGCGTCGCGCAGTCGTCGAGCCGCCAGCCGGGAGGGTCGCCGGTGCCCGGTGCATCCGTGTGGCGCACCAGCGCGATGGCGCCGCGGCGCAGCGCCGTCCAGGCGGCCTCTTCGGTGGCGCCTGCCGGGGCGATGGCGGCAACCGAGAGAGCAAGCAGCAGCAGGAAGCGGCGGTGCACGCTGGCGTTGTAGCCGATCTGTCCGGCACATGCCTCGCGCCGCGAGCGAAAAAAGGCCCCGGGGCGGTGGCCCCGGGGCCCGTGTCGGCTGACGCGCGGCCCGAGCTAGTTCACCGCGGTTGGCGCCGGCAGTGCGGCCGGCGTCGCTTGCACCCCGTGAGCGACCGCGCACGGGTAAGCGCATGCTCGTCACCGTCGCAACCGAGGGATACCCCTAGGGGATCGTCTTGAACCCTTCAACCTTGGGAGTCGGCGCGGCAGTCGACGACGCTTGTGCACGTCCGGCGACGGCTGCCCGGGTTTACCCGGCTCGAATCAAATTCATCCGTGACTAATATTCGCCGCAGTTGATATGTTGGAGACACGGTGTCGCAGCGAGGCGTGACCGCGGGGCGACTTGCCAAGGCCCCGGAGAACTTCCTGGCCCCCGCGGACATTGCCCGCGTCTACGCCGAGGGGCGCAGCGGACGGCGCGACTTCATCCGCCGGGCCTTTGCCGCCGCGACGGCCGCGGCGGCGCCTGCCGCGCTGGCAGCCACCGGTGATCCGGCGATCCTCGAGCTGCCGGCGCACAGCAAGGGCCTCGGCCAGCCGGTGGCCACCGACGGCTATGGCAATCCGTCGAAGCACGAAGCGAACGTGCAGCGCCGCCAGCAGCCCCGGACTGACGCAGACGACGCAGGCCTCCGTGTCGTTCGCGCCGCTGCAGTCGCTGTTCGGCATCGTCACGCCCAGCGGGCTGCACTTCGAGCGACACCACCAGGGCTGGTGGGACATCGATCCGTCGACAGCACCGCCTGATGATCAACGGCTCGGACGACGCATCGTGCGCCGGCCGCTCGTGTTCACGATGGACGAGCTGATGCGCCTGCCGTCGGTGTCGCGCTTCCACTTCATCGAATGCGGCGCCAACAGCGGCATGGAGTGGGGCAACGTCGCGGTGCCGACCGTGCAGTACACGCACGGCATGCTCAGCTGCAGCGAGTTCACCGGCGTGCCGCTGAAGCTGCTGCTCGAGATGGCGGGCGCCGACTGCGAAGCGCGGGCGGTTCGTGCTGGCCGAAGGGCGCCGACGGCTCGTCCATGACGCGCACGATGCCGATGGCGCTCGTGGACCGCGGCGAAGTGCTCGTGGCGTACGGGCAGAACGGCGAGATGCTGCGGCCCGGAGAACGGCTACCCGCTGCGCCTGGTGGTGCCGGGCGTGCAGGGCGTGAGCTGGGTCAAGTACCTGCGCCGCATCGAGGTCGGCGACCAGCCCTACGGCACCAAGGACGAGGCGCTCCACTACGTCGACCTGATGCCCGACGGGCTGCACCGGCAGTACACCAGCATCCAGGAGTGCAAGAGCGTGGTCACCACGCCGTCGGGCGGGCAGGTGCTGCTCGACAAGGGCTTCTACAACATCAGCGGCCTGGCCTGGTCGGGGCGCGGCAAGGTGAAGCGGGTCGACGTGTCGGTCGACGGCGGCCGCAACTGGCGCACGGCGCGGCTGGAGTCGCCGGTGCTGTCGAAGTGCCTGACGCGCTTCAACATCGACTGGGTGTGGGACGGCAAGCCGGCCCTCGTCCTGAGCCGCGGCGATCGACGAGACCGGCTACGTGCAGCCCACGATCCGCCAGCTGCGCGCGGTGCGCGGCACGCGGTCGATCTACCACAACAACGCCATCCAGTCCTGGCTGGTGCAGGAGAGCGGCGAGGTGAGCAATGTCCAGCTGGCGTAGCCTGCGCTGGCCGTCGCGCTCGCGCTGGGTTGCACATGTCGCGCAGCTGGCGCAGGTCACGGACTATGCCGGCATCGGCCGCGCTCGCCACGCCCGCCGAGATCGCCGCCTGGGACATCGACGTGCGGCCCGACTTCAAGGGCCTGCCGAAGGGCGCCGGGTCGGTGGCGCAGGGCATGGAGGTCTGGGAAGGGCAAGTGCGCGTCCTGCCACGGCGTGTTCGGCGAGAGCAACGAGGTCTTCAGCCCGCTGGTCGGCGGCACGACCGCCGACGACATCAAGACCGGCCGCGTCGGCGCGCCTCAGCGACCCGAGCTATCCCGGGCCGCACCACGCTGATGAAGCTGTCGACCGTCTCGACGCTGTGGGACTACATCAACCGCGCGATGCCGTGGACCGCGCCGAAGTCGCTGACGCCGGACGAGGTGTACGCCGTCACGGCCTACATGCTGAACCTGGGCGGCATCGTGCCCGACGACTTCATGCTGTCCGACCGCAACATCGCGCGAGGTGCAGGCGCACTGCCGAACCGCAACGGCATGACCACGCACGCACGCGCTGTGGCCGGGCGCGACCGGCCGGCAAGCCGGACGTGCAGGGCTCGCGCTGCATGAAGGACTGCCCGCCCGAGCCGAAGGTGGCGTCGTCCTGCCCGAGTACGCGCGCAACGCGCACGGCAACCTGGCCGAGCAGAACCGCGGCGTCGGCCCGCAGCGCGGCGCCGACACGACGCAGCCGCCGCCCGCCTCGCTCGCCGAAGCTCGGCAGCGGGCCTTGGCGCTGGAGGCCACGAGCGCTGCGGCGAGCCCGGCCGGCGCGGCCGCGGCACTGGGCGCTGGCGCAGCAGCACAGCTGCACCGCCTGCCACGGCATCGACAGCAAGCTCGTGGGCCCGAGCTTCGAGCGACATCGCGCGCAAATACGAAGCGCGCGCCGATGCGGCGGCCTACCTCGCCGGCAAGATCAAGGCGGGCGGCTCCGGCGTGTGGGGCGCCATCCCCATGCCGCCGCAGGCGGTGACCGACGAAGATGCCAGGGCGATCGCGGCGTGGCTGGCCGCCGGCGCGAAGCGGTGAGGGACACTACGGGATCGTCCCGAAGCGATCAGGCCTGATCGCTTATTAGGATATTCACATGGAGGAGCGTTCGATGCAGTCACGTCGAGAAGATGCTTTCCCATTCGGCCCGCGTTGCGGCGCTGCTCGCGGCGCTAGGCCTGCTGCCCGCGCTGGCGCGTGCGCAGGGCACGCCATGGAACGCCGCTGCCTTCGACGCCAAGAACATGGCCGACGCTGATGAAGGCGCTGGGCGGCGGCGCGCCGGCCGAGAGCAAGGACGTCACCGTCACCGGCCCGGACATCGCCGAGAACGGCGCCGTCGTGCCGGTCGGCGCCGTCGACCACGCTGCCGGGCGTCAAGCGCCTGCTGATCCTGGTCGAGAAGAACCCCAACGCGCTTGTCGGCGATGTTCGACGTCACCGATGCGATCGAGCCCAACGTCTCCACGCGCGTAAGATGGGCCAGTCGTCCAATGTCTACGCGGTCGCGCTCATGGGCGACGGCAAGGCGCTGTTCGCGAAGAAGGAAATCAAGGTCACGCTCGGCGGCTGCGGCGGCTGAGTCGCTTCCGCGCACGCCGTGGCCATTCCATTCAATCGATCCAGGAGTACTCCATGGCAGATCCGATGCGCATCCGCGCCCAAGCCGCAGGGCGACAAGGCCACCGTGCGGGTGCTGATGAGCCACGAGATGGAAACCGGCCAGCGCAAGGACGCGGCCGGCAAGACGATCCCGGCCTGGTTCATCCAGGAGGTGACGGCCAGCACAACGGCAAGCCCGTGCTGAGCGCGCAGTGGGGCCCGGCCGTGGCGAAGAACCCGTTCCTGCAGTTCACCGTCAAGGGCGCGAAGGCCGGCGACAAGATCGCCGTGACCTGGAAGGACAACAAGGGCGACACGCGCACCGACGAAGCCACCGTGACCTGACGCCAGCGGCATCGCCATCGCAAGCGGAGACACGCGATGCGGATCGCATGCGCGCCTGGCCGCTCGTCGCGGCGCGGCCGTGCGCCGCCGGCGCAGCACAGCCCAAGCGCCGCCGACGGCATCGCCGAATACCGCAAGATGCTCGAGGACGGCAACCCGGCCGAGCTGTTCGAGGCCAAGGGCGAGGACCTGTGGAAGCACAAGCGCGGGCCCGAAGAACGCGTCGCTCGAGCAGTGCGACCTGGGCAAGGGCCCGGGCGTGGTCAAGGGCGCGTTCGTCGAGCTGCCGCGCTACTTCGCCGACACCCAGCAAGGTGCAGGACCTGGAGTCGCGGCTGCTCACCTGCATGGAGACGCTGCAGGGCTTCAACGCCGCCGAGATCGCCAAGACGCCGTTCGGCCGCGGCGAGCAGGCCAACATGGACGGCGCTCGTCGCCTGGGTCGCCGCCGAGTCGCGCGGGCATGCAGCTTCAACCTGCCGCAGGCCCATGCCGAAGAGAAGAACGATGTTCGAGCTCGGCAAGCGCGCTGTTCTTCTATGCGCGCCGGCCCGCACGACTTCTCCTGCGCCTCCTGCCACGGCGAAGACGGCAAGCGCATCCGCCTGCAGGACCTGCCCAACCTCACCAAGAACCCGGGCGACGGCATCGGCTTCGCGGCCTGGCCGGCCTACCGCGTGTCCAACGGCGAGCTGTGGAGCATGCAGCGGCGCCTGAACGACTGCTACCGCCAGCAGCGCTTCCCGTATCCCGGCTACGCGTCCGACGTCACCATCGCGCTCGGCGTCGTACATGGGCGTCAACGCCAAGGGCGCCGAGTCGATCGCGCCCGCCATCAAGCGCTGAGGGAACCAGGAATGCATGAACACCCGATACGCAGCGGCCGCCGTCGCTGCGCTGCTCGTGCTGGCCGGCTGCGCGGCCTGGCGCCCGCGCCCGACTACGACGCGCTGACCGCCGACATGGTGAAGGCATCGTTCCGCGACCAAGGCATCGCCAAGGTCGACCGGCTGCAGCAGGACGCGTCCAACGCCGAGTGCTCCAAGGCCGAGGGCAATCCGCTGCCGCAGGCGCGGCCGGAAGGCGATCGAGGAGGAGAACCTGAAGACGGTGAAGTTGCCGGCCGACGGCGCAGTTCATCGGCGACTGGCAGGAGGGCGAGCAGCTCGCGCAGAACGGCCGCGGCATGACCTGGACCGACCGTCTGCCGACACCGCCGCCAACGGCGGCAACTGCTACAACTGCCACCAGATCAGCAAGGAGGAGATCTCCTTCGGCACCATCGGCCCGAGCCTGTACAACTACGGCAAGCTGCGCGGCGTCACCGATCCGGCCAGCCCGGCCGCCAAGCCGATCGTCGAGTACACCTGGGGCAAGCTCTACAACGCCAAGGCCTACAACGCGTGCTCCGGCATGCCGCGCTTCGGCCATGCCAGCTGCTCAACGAGAAGCAGATGAAGGACATCATGGCGCTGCTGCTCGACCCGAAGTCGCCGGTCAACCAGTAGGTGCCGCAGCCTTTCCGCGACGCGAGTTCCTTCAGGTGCTGGGCGCTGCCTCGGCGCGCGGGGCTCGCGCTCGGCCGCCACGGCGCAGGCCGACGCCGCCGGCGCGCAGGCCGCGCTGTACGACATTCCGCGCTTCGGCAACGTGTCGTTCCTGCACATGACCGACTGCCACGCGCAGCTGAAGCCGATCCACTTCCGCGAGCCGAGCGTCAACCTCGGCGTCGGGGCCGATGCACGGCCGGCTGCCGCACCTGGTGGGCGAGGCGCTGCTGAAGGCGGCCGGCGTGCCCCCGGGCACCGCGGCCGCCCATGCGTTCACCTACCTCGACTTCGAGCAGGCGGCGCGGCGCTACGGCAAGGTCGGCGGCTTCGCGCACCTGGCCACGCTGGTCAAGCAGCTGAAGGCGAGCCGGCCGCAGCGCGCTGCTGCTCGACGGCGGCGACACCTGGCAGGGCTCGGCCACGGCGCTGTGGACGCAGGCGCAGGACATGGTCGATGCCTCCAAGCTGCTCGGCGTCGACGTGATGACCGGGCACTGGGAGTTCACCTACGGCATGGACCGCGTCAAGGAGATCGTCGAGAAGGACTTCGCCGGGCCGCATCGAGTTCGTCGCGCAGAACGTCAAGACCACCGACTTCGGCGACCCGGTGTTCAAGCCCTACGTGATGCGCGAGATCAACGGCGTGCCCGTGCGCCATCATCGGCCAGGCCTTCCCCTACACGCCCATCGCCAACCCGCGCTACTTCGTGGCCGACTGGTCCTTCGGCATCCAGGACGAGAACATGCAGAAGACGGTCGACGAGGCGCGCGCCAAGGGCGCGAAGGTCGTCGTGCTGCTCTCGCACAACGGCATGGACGTCGACCTGAAGCTGGCGTCGCGCGTGCGCGGCATCGACGCCATCTTCGGCGGCCACACGCACGACGGCGTGCCCGTCGCCGTGCCGGTCGCGAACGCGGGCGGCACGACGCTGGTCACCAACGCCGGCAGCAACGGCAAGTTCCTCGGCGTGATGGACTTCGAGGTCAAGGGCGGCAGCGTGGCGGACTTCCGCTACCGCCTGCTGCCGGTGTTCGCCAACCAGCTCGCCGCCGACCCGGCCATGGAGGCGCTGATCGCCAAGGTGCGCGCGCCCTACGAGGCGCGGCTGGCCGAGCCGCTCGCGGTGACCGACGGCCTGCTGTACCGGCGCGGCAACTTCAACGGCACCTGGGACCAGCTGGTGTGCGACGCGCTGATGGAGACGCAGGGCGCCGAGATCGCGTTCTCGCCGGGCTTCCGCTGGGGCACCTCGCTGCTGCCGGGCGAGGTCATCACGCGCGAGCACATGATGGACCAGCTCGCCATCACGTATCCCTACGCCACCCTCACCGAGATGAGCGGCGAGACGATCAAGACCATCCTCGAGGACGTCGCGGACAACCTCTTCAACCCCGATCCCGTACTACCAGCAAGGCGGCGACATGGTGCGCGTCGGCGGGCTCGCCTACACCTGCGATCCCGCCGCTGCGATGGGTCGCCGCATCGACGACATGCGCCTGGGCGGCCGGCCGATCGAGGCCGACAGGAAGTACAAGGTGGCGGGCTGGGCGCCCGTCGCCGAGGAGGCGCGACGCGCCCCGAACGTCAAGCCGGTGTGGGATCACGTCGAAGCCTGGCTCAAGGGGCAGGGCGGTCGCGTGGCCCCGCGCCGCATCAACACACCGCGACTGGTGGGTGTGCAGGGCAACCCCGGCAGGGCAGAGGCATGACATGAAGCACGCTGCGCAAGCTCTCGCGGCCGTGCTGGCCGTCGTCACGGCCGGCGCGGGCGCTCAGCAGGCCACGTTCAACGTCCGGGCCATGACGCCCGAGACCGCGCTGGCCGCCGCGCGTGGCGCGCTCGAACATTGCCGCGCGCAGGGCTATCAGGTGGCGGTCGCGGTCGTCGACCGGGCCGGGCTCGTCCAGGCGCTGCTGCGCGACCGCTACGCGGGCGCCCATACCCTCGATGCCGCCACCGACAAGGCCTGGACGGCCGCCAGCTTCAAGATCGCCACCACGGCCCTCGCGGCGGAGACGCAAGCAGGCAAGCCGATGAGCGGCCTTCGCGCGTTGCCCCGCGTGCTGGCCGCAGGCGGCGGCCTGCCGATCGAAAGCGCCGGCACGCTCGTCGGTGCGATCGGCGTCTCCGGCGCCCCGGGCGGCGATGCCGACGACGCCTGCGCCAAGGCCGGCATCGCAAAGATCGCGGACGCCCTGGAATTCCAATGACGCCCGCGGGCCGCTGAACTCAGCCCAGCATGTCGGCCCAGATGTTGCGCGCCCACGAGTGGGCGTAGGAGGCCTCCTGCGTCGACCTTGCGGCCGACACGCCGCCCGAGCCCGCGACGGTCTTGAACGTCTTCTCCGCCGCCACGTATTCGTGAACGCTCGCGACGTGGATCACCTCCTCCGGGCTCACGAAGCTGTAGCAGGTGTTCGTGAGCATCGGCGTCGCGTTCCCGTCCCAGCCCTTCAGCTGCGCCACGATGGCCGCGGCGGCCACTTTGGCGTGGCCATTCGCCATGTGGCCCGACTTCGGCATCGCCGGCGCGATCTGGATCGCGTCGCCCAGCACGTGCACGTCCTTCGCAGCGGTGGACTCGAACGTCTGGTAGTTCACCTGGCACCAGCGTGCGTTGGCGTTCGCGAGGCCGGACTGCACCGCGATCATGCCGGCGCGCATCGGCGGCAGCACGTTGAGCACGTCGGCCTTCACGTCGTCCTGCACCTCGAACTTGATCGTCTTCGCCTTCGCGTCCACGGCGATGGTCTTGTGCTGGCCGCGATACTCCACCATCGAGCCGTAGAGCTCGGTCCACGCCTTCCTGAACAGCGGCCCCTTCGACGTGACATCGGGGTTCGCGTCCAGGATCAGCACCTTGGACTTCGGCTTGTGCGCCTTCAGGTAGGCCGCGACGACGCTGGCGCGCTCGTACGGCCCCGGCGGGCAACGGTAGGGCGCCTCGGGAATCGTGATCGCGTACACGCCGCCGTCCGGCATGGCGACGAGTTGCCGGTGCAGCGCGACCGTCTCGGGCCCGGCTTTCCAGGCCTGCAGCACGGTGCCGTCAGCCTGCGCCTGCCGCAGGCCCTCCACGCCGTCGAACATCAGGTCCACGCCCGGCGACAGCACCAGCTTGTCGTAGCGGATCTCGGGGCCGCCGGCGAGGCGCACCTTCTTGCCGGCGAGGTCGATCGACGCCACCGTGTCGTGGACGATGGTCACGCCGTGCTTGTGCAGGCCGTCGTACGGCACGGTGATGTCGCCGAGCTGGCGGGCACCACCGACCACGAGGTTCGAGATCGGGCAAGACACGAAGCTGCGGTTGGGCTCGACCAGCACGACGTCGATCGAGCGGTCCGAGAACAGGCGCACGTACCGCGCCGCAGTGGCGCCGCCGTAGCCGCCGCCGACCACCACCACCTTCGCGCTGGACGGCGCGCCGCCCATCGATGCGCAGCCGCCGAGGGCGGCGAGCGTGCCGCCGGCGAAGAGCCCCTGCACCAGTTGACGTCGTTGCATGCCGTGCCTCACTTGCTCTGGGCGGCGAAGTACGCCGCGATCGTCTCGATCTGCTCGTCGGTGTAGCCCTTGGCGAGCTGGTGCATCACGGTGGCGTTGCGTTTCCCATCGCGGAAGTCGCGCATCTGCGTCGCCAGGTACGCGCGCGGCATCCCGGCCAGCGACGCGACGGCGCTGTCGGGATGGGCCCGGCCATCGGTGCCATGGCAGTGGGCACATGTGGCTGCCAGCGCCCGCGCGTTCAGGGCTCGGGCATCTTGCGCCAGTGCGTGCTGCGCGGCCAGGGCGGCAGCCGCAAGCACGAGGCCTGCGGTCAAGCTTCTCGAAGGGGCCGATAAGATCGTTCGATCCCCACTCCGTGCAACGATCGATGTCGTCCTGGATCCGCCGGCGTTGCGCATGGTGCCCCCTGGTCGTGTGGCTGCTGCTCGCGCACGCCGTCGGGGCGGCCGAGCCGGTGAAGGCCGTCAAGGTAGCCGAGGATGTCTGGTTCGTCCAGGGGCAGGCGGCGCTCGGCTCGCCGGCCAACCGCAATTTCATCTCCAACGCCGGCTTCGTCGTCACGGGCGACGGCGTCGTGGTGGTCGATGCCCTCGGCTCGCCGGCGCTCGCGCGCGAGCTCATCGCCGAGATCCGCCGCGTCACGGCACAGCCGATCCGCTACGTGATCGTCACGCACTTCCATGCCGACCACATCTACGGGCTGCAGGCGTTCAAGGAGGCGGGGGCCGCGATCGTCGGGCATCCGGCCGGCCGCGAATACCTGCAGTCCGACGCGGCAGCCCGGAGGCTGGAGGCGAGCCGCGAGCAGCTCGCGCCCTGGGTCGACGGCAGCACCCGGCTGGTCGGCGCGGACCGCTGGGTCGAGCAGGACGACACCGTGCTGCGCCTGGGCACGCACGAGCTGCGCCTGCGCCACGTCGGCCCCTCGCACACGCCCGAAGACCTGGTCGTGTTCGTCGAGAAGGGCAGCGTCCTCTTCGCCGGCGACCTCGTTTTCCGCGGCCGCATCCCGTTCGTCGGCCAGGCCGACAGCCGGCAGTGGATCGCGTCGCTCGACCGCCTCATGGTCCTGCGACCGAAGGTCATCCTCCCCGGCCACGGACCGGCGTCCACCGACGATCCCCTGGCCGACCTTTCTCTCACGCGCGAGTACCTCGCGCACCTGCGCCGCACCATGGGCGAGGCCGCGCGCAGCCTGGAGCCGTTCGAGGAAGCCTACGCCCGCGCCGACTGGTCGCGCTATGCGCACCTGCCGCTGTTCTCCGCGGCCAATCGCATGAACGCCTACAACACCTACCTGCTGATGGAGCAGCAGCCGGAGCGCTGAAGCCGGCACACCGCTTGCCACGCACGCGGCATGCGCTACCTCGCCCTCTGCTGCGATTACGACGGCACCATCGCCCACCACGGCGTCGTCGACGACGCCACGATCGGCGCACTCGAGCGGCTCGTGGCGTCTGGGCGCCACCTGGTCCTCGTCACCGGCCGTGAACTGGACGATCTGCAGCGCGTGTTCCCCCGGCTCGATCTCTTCGAGCGCGTCGTCGCCGAGAACGGTGCCCTGCTGTACACGCCTGCCACGCGCGAGGAGCGGTTGCTCGCTGATGCGCCGCCGCCGGCGCTGGTGCAGACGCTGCAGGAGCGCGCCGTCACTCCGCTGTCGGTCGGCCGGTGCATCGTCGCCACCTGGGAGCCGCACGATCCCACCGTGCTGCGTGCCATCCGCGATCTCGGCCTGGAGCTGCAGGTGATCTTCAACAAGGGCGCCGTGATGGTGTTGCCCTCGGGCGTCAACAAGGCCACGGGCCTGGCCGCCGCGCTCGACTCCATGGATCTCTCGCCGCGAAATGCCGTGGGGGTCGGCGACGCCGAGAACGACCATGCCTTCCTGACGCTGTGCGAATGCGCGGTCGCGGTGGCCAACGCGCTGCCGGCGCTGAAGGAAGCGGCCGACATCGTCACCGAGGCGGACCACGGCGCCGGCGTATCGGAGCTCATCAACGAGATGCTCCAGGACGACCTCGCCCGGCGCGCCCCTCGGCTCGCACGCCACCGGATCGCGCTCGGCGCGGCGGCCGACGGGCAAGCACTGTCGCTGGACCCGCATGCCACCCGCCTGCTCATCGCCGGCACGTCGGGCAGCGGCAAGTCGACCGTCGCCAAGGGCCTCATCGAGCGCATCGCCGAGCGCGGCTACTCGTTCTGCATCGTGGATCCGGAGGGCGACTACGAAAACCTGCCCGGCGCCGTGACGCTCGGAACGCCCGAGAGGGCGCCGAGCGCGGACGAAGCGATGCAGCTCCTGGAGAAGCGCGAAAACGCCGTGGTCAACCTCGTCGGCCTGCCGATGGACGACCGCCCCGCGTTCTTCCTCGCGCTGCTGCCGCGCATCATGGCCTTGCGCACGCGCACCGGCCAGCCGCACTGGCTCATCTTCGACGAGGCGCACCATCTCCTGCCTGCCGCGCTGCAGTCGGCCGAGCATGCGTTGCCCGAACGCGTGGGTGGCGTGGCGATGATCAGCGTGCACCCGGATTCGATCGCGCCGTCCGCCGTGCGCGGTGTGAACGCCGCCGTCGTGATCGGCAACGACCCTGGACAGACCCTGCACCAGATCGCCGCCCAGGTCGGCACTGCGATCGATGCGCCTGCCGGCGAGCCGCCGCTCGAGGCCGGGGAAGCCCTGGTGTGGGTGCGCGGCGAGGTCGCGCGACCCTTGCGCGTTCGCACGCAGCCCAGCCGCATCGAGCACCGCCGCCACAACCGCAAGTACGCCGAAGGCGAGCTGCCGCCGGACCGCAGCTTCTATTTCCGCGGGCCGGACGAGAAGCTCAACCTGCGCGCCCGCAACCTGTTCATGTTCCTGCAGATGGCCGACGGTGTCGACGACGACACGTGGCGGCACCACCTCCGGCGCGGCGACTACTCGCGCTGGTTCGCCGAGGGCATCAAGGACGAATCGATGGCGCTGGAGGCACGCCGCATCGAGGGCATGCAAGAGGAGCCGCCGCAGCGCACGCGCGCGCTCATGCGCGAGGCGATCGAGCGCGAGTACACGCTGCCGGAATGACGGCGCCGCAGGCGGGTCAGCGGGCGACGACCTTGTTGCCGTTCGCCTTGTAGGAGGCGATCGCCTTCTTCAGGTCGCCATGCTCCTCGCACGGCAGCCAGCACAGCTTGTCGAGAATTTTCAGGTGCTCCTCGGCCTTGGGAAGGTTGCCGGCCATCAGGTAGGCCTCACCGACGTACTCGTGGGCCCCCCGATGCTTCGGATCCAGCTCCAGCGCCCGCCCGTAGTACTTGAAGGCGCCGTCCAGGTCGCCTGTCTTGCGGAGCGAGTAGCCCAGCCAGTTCTGCGCGTTCGCGTCGTCGGGCGCCTTCGCCGCGTAGGTCTTCAGCAGGGGAATGGCCTCGGCGTAGCGATTGTTTTCAATGAGCTGCACGGCCTTGACGTAGTCCGGGTCGCTGTTGGCGCTGTCGGGGCCTCCGCCTCCTCCGCCACCGCCACCGCCGTCGGCGACGGCCAGCGAAGCTGCGAGCAGCGCGGCGAGGAACGCGAGGGATGATCGACGCAACGTCATGGCAAACCTCCTGAATTTCGGGAATGGTGGTTTATCCCCGGCGGCCACCCTGCGGTTCATCGCCGGGGCACGAGCTCGGGCACGTGGACGCGGCACACGATGCCCTGTGGCGGGTTCTCGCTCCAGCGCACGTCGCCGCCGAGCTGCTTCACGCGCTTGCGCACGCCCCCCAGACCGAGCCCGTGGGCCCAGGCCTGCGGGTTGCGGCCCATGCCGTTGTCCACCACCCTGAGCGTGAAGGCCCCGTCCTCGAAACTGGCCTCCACGTCCACGCGCGTGGCCTGGGCATGCGAGATCGCGTTGGTCACCAGCTCGCGCAGCACGCGCGTCAGCGCCGACCACTGGACGACGGACAGCATGATGTCGCGGTCGCTCGAGAACGACCAGCCGAGCTCGCAATGCGCGGCGGACAGGCGCTGCGAGATGTCCGCCTTCCATTCGGCGGCCGCGTGGGAGAGCCGGTGCGTGGGCGCCGCCAGGCCGCGGGTGAGCGTCTTCAAGTCCTGCAGCGTGTGGCGGACATAGTCTTCCATCTCCGGGTTCGGCGCCTTGTACATGAGCGTCAGCAGGCGCGCGCCGATGTCGTCGTGAAGGTCTTGTGCGATGCGTACGCGTTCTTCGCTGCGCCCATGCTCGACCGCCCGGTCGTACGCAACCGCCCGCTTGAGCTGCTCGACGACGCGATCGGTCAGGCGCGCGTCGTCCTGCGTGAACATGCGCTTGCCGCGACGTGCGAAGCGCAGCACGAGCGACCCGGCCTGCGTGCCGGCACCGAGCGCAGGCACCGGCACCACGAGGGCCGATCCGTCGGCCAGCACCCGCGTGCGGCCGGCGGGCCGTTCGGCGCGCAGCACCTCCAGCGGCTCGAACAGCTCGCGCAGCAGTCGCGACAGCAGCTCGGCGGTCTTGTCCGGCTCCACCTCCACCTCGCGCGCCGCGCGGTACAGCTGCTCGAACATGCGCTCGGTGGTCAGCATGTTGGTGCCAAGCATCTGATTGAGGATCCACTGCCGCACGCCCGCGTAGGCACCCAGCGACAGGAACAGCGACAGCGTGAGTGAGGCGAACTGCCCGAGCGAGAACACGGCGACGAACAGCAGGTCGAGCGACGTCGCCACCGTGCTGATGCCGGCCAGCAACGAGAACTCGCGCATCACCTGCTGCGAGCGCGACAGGAACGGCACCAAAAGCAGCAGCGAGGCGAGAAACACGTACCAGACCATCGACCCCACGGCGGCGATCGAATGTTGCGTGTTGGCACGTCCCTCGGCCGCCGCGACGGCGACGGTCAGGAGCGTGAGCGTGCCGATCGCCACGATCGAGAAGCGCCGCACGACCACGGCGAACGGATGCGGCTGCAGCTTGTACGACCAGCTCAGCAGGACGATGCCCAGCACGCCGAACGAGATCGAGGCGCCCTGTGTCCACCACCACGCCCCGGGAAGACGGTCCGCCGCCGCGAACGACACAATGGCCGCCGCCATGAGCCAGACGAATCCGGAGATCGCGCTGTGCCCCGGCACCTGCCGCGGGTGGATGGTGGTCGCGTGCACGATCGCCGCCGCCGTGAAGACGTCGAAGGCGATGCGGCCGGCGAAGTCCCACCGGGCCAGCCCGTGCGGGAGACCGAGGTCCGGGATGGTCTCCGCGGCCATGAAGGCCAGGTTGCCTGCCTGGCACACCGACATGAGCGCGTACATGAGGTTGCGCATGTTCGGCCGCACCAGCAGCACGACCATGGCCACCAGATACAGCACGAGCGCAAGCGCGGCGAACAGCCAGAACATGGCGCCGAGACCGCCCACCCCCCTCGCCTTCGGCTGCACGTGCGCCACGCTGCCGTCATCGAACACGAGCTTCACGTCGCGGTGCTCGAGCGCGGCGGCAAACCTGCTCCACTGCGATACCAGCAGTTCGCGCTCCTCGTCATTCACGAGCCAGCGCGGCGAGCGCTGCAGCAGCAACGCGTCCAGCGGCTCGACGCGGCCGTCGATTTCGACACCCGCGAGCGCCTTGCCTTCGAAGCCGCGCAAGCGCGTGTCGCCCGTGACGGAAAGCTGGAGCTGCCCCTGGGCGGTGCGTGCCCACGACGCATCGATGTGCGGCGCCTGCGCGAGAATGCGGATCCACAGGAAAAGGCTCAGGCAGCCCACCAGGGCGACGACGACCAGCAGGCGAAGCCGCGTGCCCATCCATCGCGTCGGTTCCAGGGGCGCGGCGAGGATGCGCTCGAAGGCGCGCGTCTCGAAAGACGAATCAGGGAACGTCGTACCGAACTCGGTGTCCAGCGGCATTGAGACAGGGCGCGAAGCCATGGCCGCCGCGGCGTGTCAGACCAGGCCCTGCTTGCTCGCCAGCACCGCAGCCTCGGCTCGGCTGGACACGTTCAGCTTCTTGTAGATGGACTTGATGTGGTCGTTCACGGTGAACCACTTGATGCCCATCAGGCTCGCGATCTCCTTGATCGTGAAACCCTTGCTGAGGTAGGTCAGCACCTCGCTCTCGCGCGGGGTGAGGCGCTCGTGGTCGAGCGGGGTCTCCATCGGTACCGGGCGGCTGGACGTGAAGCTGGAGGGCGGCGCGAAGCCGGCGTCCGGCGCCGACCCTTCGCTCTGCGCGCCGTGCCGGAAGTGCGTGAGCAGGCGGCGTGCGATGGCCGGCGACAGCGGCGGCTGGCCGCGCACGATCTTCTGCAGTTCCTCCACCAGCACCTCGAAGCGGTCTTCCTTCAGAAGGTAGCCGTCTGCGCCGCGCTGCAGCGCGGGGAAGAGGTGGTCGTCGTCGGAGTACAGCGTGGTGACGATCTTGGTCGACGGGTACTGGGCGAGCTCGGCCAGCAGCTCCATGCCGTTGCCGTCGGGCAGTTCGAGGTCGACGAGGATGAGCTTGAAGGGATCGGCGCCATGCACACCGCGGGGGCCGCCGGTGAGACCGATCTGGTGGCGGGCGCTCTCGAGGTCGCCGGCCTCCGTGATGGCAATGGTGTCGCTGAAGCTTTCACGCACGACGCGGCACAGAAAGCTGCGAGCCACCGGGTTGTCTTCCAGTATCAGGACCTTGACGGCCATGTGAGAGTCTCCCTTGGACGGCAGCGCTGCCTCGAACCGGGCGATGGTAGCGCAAGGGGGAAGATCTCCAGGCCGGGACTTCGACTGGGCGAGTGGTTACGCGTTGACGAGCAGCAGCTTGCCCTTGACGCCGCGCGATGCCCATGCGCGCGTACGCCTCGGGCAGCTCGGCCATGGGCAGCCGGGCGTCGATCACCGGCTTGACCTTGCCCGCGCGCATACCAGCCCGCCAGCTCGGCCATCACGGCGGCGTACGCCCGCGGTTCCCGGCGCACGAAGTCGCCCCAGAACACGCCCACCAGCGAGGCGCCCTTGAGCAGCGCCAGGTTCAACGGCAGCGCCGGAATGGGGCCCGCCGGCGAAGCCGACCACGAGGTAGCGGCCGCGCCAGGCGATCGAGCGGAACGCCGGCTCGGCGAACTCGCCGCCGACCGGGTCGTAGATCACGTCCGGGCCGCGCCCGTCGGTCATCGCCTTGAGGGCGTCGCGCAGGCTCTCGGCTGCCATAGTTGATCGTCGCGTCGGCGCCGATCGACCGCACAGCGCGCACTTCTCGGCGTCGACGCCGCGGCGATGACGCGCGCGCCTGCCGCCTTGGCGATCTGGATCGCCGCGGTGCCCACGCCGCCCGCCGCGCCCAGCACCAGCACGGTCTCGCCGGCCTTCAGCTGCGCGCGATCCATCAGCGCGTGATGCGAGGTGGCGTAGATCAATGCTGAAGGCGGCGCGCATCCACGATGTCGAAGCCCGGCGGCAGCGGCATGCACAGCGCGGCCGGCGCGATGGCGTGGGTGGCGAAGCCGCCGGTGCACCGACGCGGCAACCGCGTCGCCGGGCTTCAGGTGCGTCACGCCGTCGCCCACCGCCTCCACGTGGCCGGCGTACTCGGAGCCCGGCACGAACGGCAGCGGCGGCTTGACCTGGTACTTGTTCTGCACGATCAGCAGGTCGGGGAAGTTCAGGCTCGCGGCCTTCATCTCGATCAGCACCTCGCCCGCCTTGGGCTCGCGGCGTGGGCAGTTCCTTCCACTGCAGCGCTTCCACGCCGACAGGGTTTTCGCAAAGCCAGGCTTGCATGTTCGACTCCTCGGAGATGAAGGGGCGCATCCTACAATCGCCCGTATGGACAGCCCCCACGGTCTCTGCGTGCGACCCCCGCGGGCTCTCAACGCCTTTCAAGCGGCCGGGCAGTCGCCGATGAACATTCTGATCGCCAACGACGACGGCTACCAGGCGCCCGGCATCGCCGCGCTGTACGATGCGATCAAGGCCTCGGCGAGGTCGACGTCGTCGCGCCCGAGCACAACAACAGCGCCAAGTCCAACGCGCTCACGCTGCACTCGCCGCTGTACGTGTCCACGCCGGGCAACGGCTTTCGCTACGTCAACGGCACCCCGGCCGACTGCGTCCACGTCGCGCTGACCGGCCTGCTCCGCATCGGCCCGACCTGGTGGTCTGCGGCATCAACAACGGCGCCAACATGGGCGACGACACGATCTACTCCGGCACCGTGGGCGCGGCGATGGAAGGGCTTCCTGTTCGGCATCCCGGCCATCGCGTTCTCGCAGGTCGAGAAGGGCTGGGCCCACCTGGATGCCGCCGCGCAAGTGGCGCGCGACCTGGTCGAGCAGGTCATCGCCGCTGCCTGTCGCACGAGCGCGCCGTGGCTGCTCAACGTCAACATCCCGAACCGCCGCGGATGCCGACGCTCAGCCGCGCCGCGTCAGCCGGCTCGGCCGCCGCCACGCCGCCGAGAAGGTGATCTCGCAGACCAAGCCCGCGCGGCGAGACCATGTACTGGATCGGCCCGGCCGGCGCGCGCCAAGGCGGCGCGAGGGCACCGATTTCCACGCCACCGCGCAGGGCGCGTGTCCATCACGCCGCTGCAGGTGGACCTGACCGACCACGACGCACTGCCCGGCCTGGCGCGACGCTGCTCGGCGGCGGGACAGCCGCATGACCAAGCCGCCGGCCCGGATTTCCCGCTCGCCGGCTCGAGCGCGTCGGCTGCGCCGCGGCGCTGCGCCACGGCGCCGGCGACGCGCGCCGCGCGCCAGCAGGCGCCCGCGGGCCATCGGCCTCGATTCGCCGGCGTGCGCGCGCGCATGGTGCGAGCGCCTGCGCGGCCGACGGCATGCGCCGACGCGCGCGTGCTCGCCGCGTTGGGCGCAGTCGAGCGCCACCGCTTCGTCGACAGCGCGCTGGTCAACCAGGCCTACGAAGACACCAGCCTGCCGATCGGCCTGGGCCAGACGATCTCCAAGCCCATCGTCGTGGCGCGCATGATCGAGCTGCTGCTCGGCGGCGCCAGCGCGCAGCGCGCGGCAGGCTGGGCCGCGTGCTCGAGATCGGCACCGGCTGCGGCTACCAGGCCGCCGTGCTGAGCCTGTGTCGCGCACGGGGTCTACAGCATCGAGCGCCTGCGCGGCCTGCACGACAAGGCGCGCGAGAACCTGCGGCCGCTGCGCCTGCGACAACGTGCACCTGCTGTTTGGCGACGGCATGGCTCGGCTATGCGACGAACGCGCCCTATGCGGATCATCGCGGCGGCCGGCGGCGAGGCGGTGCCGCAGGCGTGGATCGAGCAGCTCGCGGTGGGCGGCCGCATCGTCGCGCCGCATGCAGGACGCCGGCGGCACGCAGGCGCTGGTGGTGGTCGAAAGACAGCGAGCGCGAGATTCAACCAGACGCGTGCTTGAGGCCGTTCACTTTGTCCCCCTAAAATCCGGCATCGCTTGAAGGACAGAACGATGATCGACCGGTCGGCATCGTGGCAGATCGCGGCTGCGTGGTGCTGCTCGGCGCTGCGTGCTGGCGGGCTGCGCGTCGCCGCGCGCACCGGCGCCGGTGGAGGACCGCAGCGCGCGGCGCCGCGCCGCGCTGCGCCGGTCGCGTCGTGCGCCGATCGACGGCGCCGACACGCGCGCTGCCGGGCGCCGAGAACGCCGGCAAGCCCGGGCTACTACACGGTGCAGCCTGGCGACACGCTGATCCGCATCGGCCTGGAGACGGCCAGAACTGGCGCGACATCGCGCGCTGGAACAACATCGACAACCCGAACGTCATCGAGGTCGGCCAGGTGCTGCGCGTGCGCCGCCGCCGGGCGCCGATCCGACCAGCGTCGCGTCGCGCGGCCGTGCCGGCGTCGCAGTGTCGAGACGCGGCCGCTGCGCCGCACGCGCCGGCTGCGCCGCACCGCGCCGCGGCGCGCCAGCGCGGCCGCGCAGCGACACCGCGCCGCCGGCAGGGCGCCCGCCGCAGCCGCATCCGGCGCCGCGCCGGTGCCGCGCGAGCCGACGACGACATCGCCTGGGCCTGGCCCGCGCCGGGCACCGCGTGCTCGCCGGCTTCGACGAGGCAGCGCAACAAGGGCCTGGACATCGCCGGCAAGCCCGGCGACCCGGTGCTCGCCGCGGCCGATGGCCGCGTCGTCTACGCCGGCGCCGGGCTGCGCGGCTACGGCAACCTGATCATCCTCAAGCACAACAACACCTACCTCACCGCCTACGCGCACAACCAGGCGCTGCTGGTCAAGGAAGACCAGATCGGTGCGCAAGGGCCAGAAGATCGCCGAGATGGGCACCAGCGACGCCGACCGGGTGCAAGCTGCACTTCGAGATCCGCCGGCAGGGCAAGCCGGTCGATCCCGCCAGGTACCTGCCGCCGAGGTAGCGCATGAAAGCAGGCGCAACGGCATGGCCAGCAAGCCTGCGCGTTCCGCGCGCGACGGACATGCGACTGGTGCGCCGGGCCGGCTCGACAGCGGCGATGGCGACGTGCCGCCGATGTCCGCGGCCGGAGCCGCGGCAGCGACGTCACCAGCGTGACGTCGCCGTCGAGCTCGCCGGCGAGTCGAGCGACACGCTGACGCTCTACCTGCGCGAGGTCCGCCGCACGCCGCTGTTCACCGCCGCAGGAGGAATTCGACACCGCCACGCGCGCGCGCGCCGGCGATTTCGCGGCGCGGCAGTCGATGATCGAGCACAACCTGCGGCTGGTGGTCAGCATCGCCAAGGGCTACCTGGGCCGCGGCGTGCCGCTGTCCGACCTGATCGAGGAGGGCAACCTCGGCCTGATGCACGCCATCGACAAGTTCGAGCCCGAGCGCGGCTTCCGTTTCTCGACCTATGCCACTGGTGGATCCGCCAGTCCGTCGAGCGCGCGGTGATGAACCAGGGCCGGCGTGATCCGCCTGCCGGTGCATGTGGTGCGCGAGCTGCAGCCAGGTGCTGCGCGCGCGCCGCACGCTGGAGAACGAGCCGGCGTTCGCCAGCGCGCGACGGCGCCGAGGGCGAAGGCGTGCGCGTGGAGGATGTCGCCGCGCTGCTCGGCCGGACGTCCAGGAAGTGGCCGACCTGCTGGCCATGGCGGAGACGCCGCGCTCGCTGGACGCCGCCGCTGGAGCGCGACGCGAGACGAGCACGACGCTGGGCGACACCGTGGCCGACGAACTGGCCGATGGACCCGACGGGCGTCACGCAGAACCACGAGGTCGAGCGGCTGCTGAACCACGTGGATCGGACGCTCACCGATCGCGAGAAGGAGGTGCTGGAAGGCCGCTTCGGCCTGCACGACCGCGAGCCCGAGACGCTGGAGGTGCTGAGCGACCGCCTGGGCCTGACGCGCGAGCGCGTGCGCCAGATCCAGAAGAAGCCCTGCTCAAGCTCAAGCGCCACATGGTGCGGCAGCGGCATCGACAGGACGCGCTATTCTAGCATGCTACAGTGGCTGCATGTCGCTGGCCCGTCCTCGTCTTCGACATCGAATCCATTCCCGACATCGCCGGCCTGCGCCTGCTGCGCGGCGAGCCGATGCGACGCTCAGCGATGCCGAGGTGTACGCGCAGCTGAGTGCGCGGAGCG
Organism: uncultured beta proteobacterium; assembly: GCA_963839465.1. Taxonomy (GTDB): domain Bacteria; phylum Pseudomonadota; class Gammaproteobacteria; order Burkholderiales; family Burkholderiaceae_C; genus CAWIVI01. The sequence continues at coordinate 298,525 of CAWIVI010000012.1, read as the reverse complement.
CAAGGAAAGCGGCCAGAGCGACTTCATGCCGCTCACCTGCAGCGCGTGCTGGTCATCAGCTGCGTGTTTCGCAACGCCGAAGGCCTGCGCGTGCATTCCTTCGTCGACCGCGACGACGGCGCAGCGAAGGGCAAGGTGATCCAGACAGTTCTTCAGCACGCGTCGAGAAGCACGTGCCCCAGCTGGTGAGCTGGAACGGCGGCGGCTTCGACCTGCCGGTGCTGCACTACCGCGGCCTGCGCCACGGCGTCGTGGCCGACAAGTACTGGGATCGGCGGGCGAGGACGACCGCGAGTTCAAGTGGAACAACTACATCGGCCGCTACCACATGCGCCACCTGGACCTGATGGACCTGCTGGCGATGTACCAGCCGCGCGCCAGCGCGCCGCTGGATGCGATGGCCAAGCTGTGCGGCTTCCCGGGCAAGCTCGGGATGGACGGCTCGGCAGGTGTACGCGGCCTATCTCGAAGGCAAGCTCGAGGAGATCCGCCGCTACTGCGAGACCGACGTGATGAACACCTACCTGCTGTACTGCCGCTTCCAGAAGATGCGCGGCGGCTTCACCGAGGTCGAGTACGAGCAGGAGATCGCCTTCGTGCAGTGAAGCGCTGGGCGCCGCATCGACGAGCCGCACTGGCAGGAATACCTGGCGGCAGTGGCCGCGCGACTGAGACAATCGGGCTGACCGACGGAAGATGCGGCTCCCGAAGGTGGCTGAGTCGCGCTCGACCTCGAAGCGCAGGGCGTGGCCCGCCGCGCCGACGGCAAGGTGGTGTTCATCGAGGGCGCGCTGCCGGGCGAGGAGGTGCAGGTCCAGGTCAACCGCGCGCAAGAACAACTGGGAGCAGGGCACCCTGACCGCCCTGCGCCGCGAGAGCGCGCAGCGCGTGCGGCCGCGCTGCCCGCACTTCGGCCTGCATGCGGGCGCCTGCGGCGGCTGCAAGATGCAGCACCTGCACGCCGCGGCGCAGGTGGCCGTGAAGCAGCGCGTGCTCGAAGACAACCTCGTGGCACCTGGGCAAGGTGAAGCCCGAGCGCATCCTGCGGCCCATCGAGGGCCCGGCCTGGGGCTACCGCTAGCGCGCCCGGCTGTCCGTGCGGCACGTGCGCAAGAAGGGCGGCGGTGCTGGTCGGCTTCCACGAACGCAAGACGCCGCTACGTGGCCGACATGCGCGAGTGCCACGTGCGTGCCGCCGCAGCGTGAGCGACGCTGCTGCTGCCGCTGCGCGCGCTGATCGGCTCGATGGACGCGCGCGAGACCTGCCCGCAGATCGAGCTGGCCGTGCGGCGATGAGCGTCACGGCGCTGGTGCTGCGCCACCTGGAGCCGCTCAGCGCCGCCGACGTCGACCGCCTGCGGGCCTTCGCGCGCGAGCACGGCCGTGCAGTGGTGGCTGCAGCCCAAGGGCCCGGACACGGTGCAAGCTGCTGGACGAGGGCGGCGCGGAACTGTCCTATGCGCTGCCGGAGTTCGGCATCACGATGCCGTTCAAGCCGACCGACTTCACGCAGGTCAACCACGCACATCAACCGAGTGCTGGTTGGCCGCGCGCATGCGGCTGCTGGACGCGCAGCCGCACGAGCGCGTGATCGACTGGTTCTGCGGCCTCGGCAACTTCACGCTGCCGATCGCCACGCGGGCGCGCGAGGTGCTCGGCATCGAAGGCAGCGCAGGCGCTCGTGAACGCGGGCTCGAGCGACAACGCGCGCCGCAACGGGCTCGGCTCAAGCGCGCCCGGTTCGCGGCGCGCAACCTGTTCGAGATCTCGACGGCCGGCAGCTGCGTCGCCGACGGCGCGGCCGACAAGTGGCTGGTCGATCCGCCGCGCGAGGGCGCCTTCGCGCTGGCCAAGGCGCTGGCGGACCTGCACCAGCAGCCCGCTGCGCGGCGGCTGGCCGCCGCCGCAGCGCATCGTCTATGTCAGCTGCAACCCCGCCACGCTGGCGCGCGACGCCGGCCTGCTGGTGCACCAGGCGGGCTACCGCTGCAGCGGCTGCCGGCGCGGTCAACATGTTCCCGCACACCGCGCACGTGGAGAGCATCGCGGTCTTCGACCGGACGAGCCATGAAAAAGGCCCCCGACAGGGGGCCGTCTCTCAAGCGTCTTGCGTGGATCCGGCTCCGCCGGTCCGCCGCAGCAACGAGCGGAGCGTGAGGGCTAGTCTCTCTCGCCGCCGAAGATGCCCGAGCAGCGCCAGCAGGCTCTGGAACACGTTGTACAGGTCCAGGTAGATCGCGAGCGTGGCGCTGATGTAGTTGGTCTCGCCGCCGTCGATGACCCGCTTCACGTCGTACAGCATGAAGGCGGAGAACATGCCGAGGCACAGCACCGAGCACGTGAGCATGAGCGCGCTGGACTGCAGGAACACGTTGGATGAAGGCGACGAACAGGATCCAGCGCGCCGACGATCAGGAACTTGCCCATGCCGGACAGGTCGCGCTTGATCACGTGGCCAGCGTGGCCATGGCGAAGAAGATCGCCGGCGGTGCCGCCGAAGGCCGTCATGACCAGCGAGGCGCCGTTCGACAGGCCCAGCACCATCGCCAGCATGCGCGACAGCATCAGGCCCATGAAGAACGTGAAGCGCCAGCAGCACCACCACGCCGGCGGACGAGTTCTTCGTCTTCTCGACGGCGAACATCAGGCCGAACGCGCCGACGAGGAACACCATCAGACCGATGCCGGGGCTCAGGGACGACAGATGCCCGTGGTCACGCCGATCCAGGCGCCGAGCACCGTGGGCAGCAGGCGAAAGAGCGAGCAGCCAGTACGTGTTGCGCAAGACCCGGTTGCGTTGCTGCGCAAGCGCGCCCGCACCGGCGTTTCCGGTGTAGACCGTTTGCAGGCTTTCGTTCATGCGACCTCCATGGGTGTAAAAGACAGTGAGCGGATGCTCGGACCCGCGCGCAGCGATTCTAGTTCCCCATATGGAGGCTTAGAGTCGCGATTCCATCTCCGTTCGACAAGGAAAACCCGTGGACACGAAGCCGTTTCTCACGCTGGACGACGCAAAGCGCATCGCAGGGGCGGCGGAAGCGGAGGCGCTGCGGCACGGCTGGGCCGTGACGATCGCGATCGTCGACGACGGCGGACACCTGCTGTGGCTGCAGCGGCTGGACGGTGCAGCGCCCGTTTCGGCGCAGATCGCGCCGGCCAAGGCCCGCACCGCCGCCATGGGCCGCCGCGACAGCAAGGCGTACGAAGACATCATCAACCAGGGCCGGGTCGCCTTTCTCAGCGCCCCGTCGCTGCAGGGCATGCTCGAAGGCGGCGTGCCGATCATGGCGGACGGCCACTGCGTAGGCGCGGTCGGTGTCAGCGGCGTCAAGTCGCACGAAGACGCGCAGATCGCCCGCGCGGGAATCTCTTCGGTGCTGCCCTGACGCCGGCGGGTCGCCCCGCTATACTTCCGCGGTTTGCCTGCCACCACCGCCGCCTCTGCAAATCTCCATGCAGACATCGATGCAGGCATCGATGCCGATGACTTGTTGCGGGCGCGCACTCACCCGGAGTTCTCCGTGCTGCCCGTCATGCCTCCCGCCCTGCTCGCACTCGCAGACGGCACGGTCTTCCGAGGCACGTCCATCGGCGCCCCCGGCGTCACGGTGGGCGAAGTGGTGTTCAACACCGCGCTTACCGGCTACCAGGAAATCCTCACCGACCCGAGCTACGCGCAGCAGATCGTCACGCTGACGTACCCGCACATCGGCAATTACGGCGTCAACGCGGAGGATGCCGAGGCGTCGAAGGTCCATGCCGCGGGCCTCGTCATCAAGGATCTGCCGCTGCGCGTGTCCAGCTTCCGCGCCGAAGGCTCGCTCTCGCAGTACCTCGAGCGCGAAGGCACCGTGGCCATCGCCGACATCGACACCCGTCGCCTCACCCGCGTTCTGCGCACCCGGGGTGCGCAGAACGGCTGCATCGCTTCGTATGCGGCCGGCACGTCCATCACGCCCGCGCATGTCGACGAAGCGGTGTCGCGCGCCCAGGCCGCGCCGAGCATGAGCGGGCTCGACCTGGCGCAGGTGGTCTCGGTCGATCGCCCGTACGAATGGACCCAGACCGAGTGGCGCCTCGGCGAGGGCCACGGCACCGCCAGCGCCGCGCGCCGCCATGTGGTCGCGTTCGACTACGGCGTCAAGCGCAACATCCTGCGCATGCTGGCCGAGCGCGGCTGCCGGGTCACCGTGGTGCCGGCACGCACGACGGCCGCCGAGGTGCGCGCCCTGCGCCCGGACGGCGTCTTCCTCTCCAACGGCCCCGGGGATCCCGAGCCGTGCAACTACGCCATCTCGGCCACCCGCGAGCTCGTCGAAGCGGGCTTCCCCACCTTCGGCATCTGCCTGGGCCACCAGATCATGGCGCTCGCCTCGGGCGCGAAGACCTTCAAGATGAAATTCGGCCACCACGGCGCCAACCACCCGGTGAAGGATCTCGACACCGGCCGCGTCAGCATCACCAGCCAGAACCACGGCTTCGCAGTCGACGAGAGCACGCTGCCCTCCAACCTGCGCGCCACGCACGTGAGCCTGTTCGACGGCACGCTGCAGGGCCTCGCGCGCACCGACCGCCCGGCTTTCTGCTTCCAGGGTCATCCCGAAGCGTCGCCCGGGCCGCAAGACATCGGCTACCTGTTCGACCGCTTCGTCTCCATGATGGGCGAAGGAGCGCCCAATGCCTAAGCGCGACGACCTGCGCAGCATCCTGATCATCGGGGCCGGCCCCATCGTCATCGGGCAGGCCTGCGAGTTCGACTATTCGGGCGCCCAGGCCTGCAAGGCGCTGCGCGAGGAGGGCTACCGCGTGGTCCTCGTCAACAGCAACCCGGCGACCATCATGACCGACCCGGGGATGGCCGACGCCACCTACATCGAGCCCATCACGTGGCACGTGGTCGAGAAGATCATCGCCAAGGAACGCCCCGATGCGCTGCTGCCCACCATGGGCGGCCAGACGGCGCTGAATTGCGCGCTCGACCTGCACCGCAACGGCGTGCTCGAGCGCTACGGCGTCGAGATGATCGGGGCCAACGAGCACGCCATCGAGAAGGCCGAGGACCGCCTCAAGTTCAAGGACGCCATGACCAGCATCGGGCTCGATTCCGCCAAGAGCGGCATCGCGCACTCGATGGAGGAAGCCTGGGCCGTGCAGAAGCGCATCGCCGGCGAGATCGGCGGCACCGGCTTCCCGGCCGTGATCCGGCCCAGCTTCACGCTCGGCGGCACCGGCGGCGGCATCGCCTACAACCCGGAGGAGTTCGAGGAGATCTGCAAGCGCGGCATCGACCTTTCCCCCACCAGCGAGCTCCTGATCGAAGAGTCGCTGATCGGCTGGAAGGAGTTCGAGATGGAGGTCGTTCGCGACCATGCCGACAACTGCATCATCGTCTGCTCGATCGAGAACCTCGACCCGATGGGCATCCACACCGGCGATTCCATCACGGTCGCGCCGGCGCAGACGCTCACCGACAAGGAATACCAGCTGATGCGCAATGCGTCGATCGCGATCCTGCGCGAGATCGGCGTGGACACCGGCGGCTCGAACGTCCAGTTCTCGATCGATCCGCGCACCGGCCGGATGATCGTCATCGAGATGAACCCGCGCGTATCGCGCAGCTCCGCGCTGGCCTCCAAGGCCACCGGATTCCCGATCGCCAAGGTTGCCGCCAAGCTGGCCGTCGGCTACACGCTCGACGAGCTGAAGAACGACATCACCGGCGGAGCCACGCCGGCGAGCTTCGAGCCGAGCATCGACTACGTCGTCACGAAGATCCCCCGCTTCGCGTTCGAGAAGTTCCGCGAGGCCGATCCCACCCTGACCACGCAGATGAAGTCGGTCGGCGAGGTGATGGCGATCGGCCGCACCTTCCAGGAGAGCTTCCAGAAGGCGCTGCGTGGCCTCGAGACCGGCATCGACGGCCTGACCGAACGCACCGATGTCCACGGCGGCGATCGCGACGAGATCGTCGAGGCGATCGGCAACGCCGGCCCCGAACGCATCCTCTACGTCGCCGACGCCTTCCGCATCGGCATGACGCTGGAAGAGATCCACGAGGAAACGGCCATCGATCCGTGGTTCCTGGCGCAGATCGAGCAGCTCGTGCACATCGAGCAGTCGCTGGCCGGGCGCCGCTGCGACTCGCTGTCGGCCGACGAGCTGCGCTACCTCAAGCGCAAGGGCTACTCCGACCGCCGGCTCGCCAAGCTGCTCGGCTGCGACCAGCACGCCGTGCGCGCGCTGCGCCATGCCCACGGCATCCGCCCCGTCTACAAGCGCGTCGACACCTGCGCTGCCGAGTTCGCGACGCAGACCGCCTACATGTACTCCACCTACGACGAGGAGTGCGAGGCGGAGCCCACCGCGAATCGCAAGATCATGGTGCTCGGCGGCGGTCCCAACCGCATCGGCCAGGGCATCGAGTTCGACTACTGCTGCGTCCACGCCTCGCTGGCGATGCGCGAAGACGGCTACGAGACCATCATGGTCAATTGCAACCCGGAGACCGTGTCGACCGACTACGACACCTCCGACCGGCTCTACTTCGAGCCCGTCACCCTGGAAGACGTGCTCGAGATCGTCGACAAGGAGAAGCCGTTCGGCGTCATCGTGCAGTACGGCGGCCAGACGCCGCTGAAGCTCGCCCTGGACCTGGAGGCCAACGGCGTGCCGATCATCGGCACCTCGCCCGACAGCATCGATGTCGCGGAGGACCGCGAGCGCTTCCAGAAGCTGCTGCATCAACTCGGCCTGAAGCAGCCGCCGAACCGCACCGCGCGCGCCGAAGAGCAGGCGATCGAGCTTGCGCACGAGATCGGCTATCCGCTCGTCGTGCGACCGAGCTACGTGCTCGGCGGCCGCGCGATGGAAATCGTGCACGGCGACAAGGATCTCGAGCGCTACATGCGCGAAGCGGTCAAGGTGAGCGAGAAGTCTCCGGTGCTGCTCGACCGCTTCCTGGACGATGCGATCGAGGTCGACGTCGACTGCATCAGCGACGGCCGCGAGGTCATGATCGGCGGCATCATGGAGCACATCGAGCAGGCGGGCGTGCACTCGGGCGACTCGGCCTGCTCGCTGCCCCCGTACTCCCTGTCGCCCGCGCTGCAGGACGAGTTGCGCCGCCAGACCGCCTTGATGGCGCGCGCGCTGAAGGTGATCGGCCTCATGAACGTGCAGTTCGCGATTCAGGGCGAGGGCGACGACGCAGTGGTCTTCGTGCTGGAAGTGAACCCGCGCGCCTCGCGCACCGTGCCCTTCGTCAGCAAGGCGACCGGCCAGCCGCTGGCCAAGATTGCCGCGCGCTGCATGGCAGGGCGCGCCCTGTCCGACCAGCCGGGCGTGAAGGGAGAGGTGATTCCGCCTTACTTCAGCGTCAAGGAAGCCGTGTTTCCGTTCAACAAGTTCCCGGGCGTCGACCCCATCCTCGGCCCGGAGATGCGGTCCACGGGCGAGGTGATGGGTGCCGGGCGCACCTTCGGCGAAGCCATGCTCAAGAGCCAGCTCGGTGCCGGCTCGCGCCTGCCCTCCAAGGGCACCGTGGTGATCACCGTGAAGAACGGCGACAAGGCGCGGGCCGTGAAGGTGGCCGGCGACCTCTACAACCTCGGGTTCTCCCTGGCCGCGACCAAGGGCACGGCGGCCGCCATCGCCCAGGCCGAGCTGCCGGTGAAGACCGTGCACAAGATCAAGGATGGCCGGCCGCACATCGCCGACCTGCTCAAGGCGGGCGAGGTCCAGCTCGTGTTCAGCACGGTGGACGAGACGCGCACCGCGATCGCCGACTCGCGCTACATCCGCACCGCCGCCATCGCACAGCGGGTGACCTACTACACGACGATGGCCGGCTGCGAGGCGGCCACCGAGGCCCTGAAGCACCAGGACGACCTCAGCGTCATGTCCCTCCAGGAGCTGCACGCCCAACTCCGGTAGACTTGCCGCCTCTGCTTCGCCAAACGCGCCTCGGGCGCGTTTTCACTTTTGGATCGCCGAGAACATGGCCACCATTCCCCTTACCCGACGCGGCGCCGAAAAGCTCAAGCAGGAGCTCGCGCAACTGAAGAACGTCGAGCGCCACGCCGTCATCCGCGCCATCGCCGAGGCGCGCGCGCAAGGCGACTTGTCCGAGAACGCCGAGTACGACGCCGCGAAGGACAAGCAAGGCTTCATCGAAGGGCGCATCCTGGAGATCGAAGCCAAGCTCGCCACCGCGCAGGTCATCGACCCGGCCTCCCTCGATGCGGATGGCCAGGTGGTGTTCGGCGCCACCGTGCAGCTCGAAGACGAAGCCACCGGCGCCGGCGTCACCTACCAGATCGTCGGCGACGACGAGGCGGACCTGAAGCAGGGCCTGATCTCCATCAGTTCCCCGATCGCGCGCGCGCTGATCGGCAAGGTGGCGGGCGACGTCGCCGAGGTGCAGGCCCCGGGCGGCCTGAAGCACTACGAGATCGTCGACGTCCGCTACGTCTGACCTTGATGGCGCTGGCCCGGCTGCGTGTGCTTTTGCCGGCGCTGTGGGCCGGCATGGTGCTGTGCGTCGGCCTGCTGGCCGCACCGGCGTCGTTTGCCGCGCTGGCGCCGGCCGAGGCCGGGCGGGTGGCCGCGCGGCTCTTCACCTACGAGGCCCATGCCAGCCTGGCGGCCGCGCTTTCTTCGTGATGCTGGAGCGCCGGCTCGGCGGCGGGGCGCTGGGCGGCAACACGATGCTCGCGCTGGCGGCCCTGTTCTGCACGGTGGCCGGCCACTTCGCGGTGCAGCCGATGATGGCCGCCGCGAGGGCAGGCCATGGCGCCCTGGGATTTCGGCACGCTGCACGGCTTCAGCGTGGCGCTGTTCGCGCTGAAGGGCCGTGCTGCTGCTGGTGCTGGCTTGGCGGTGCGCCCTGCCGGGCGGCGCCGTCAGCTCGCCTGGGCAGCTTTCTTGACGCTCGCGGCGCGCTTCTTCGCGCGCTTGATCGAGCCGCCGGCGGTGACGCGCTGGTTGCCCATCACCGTGACCTTCTTCACCTGCGGGCGGTGATTGCCGCTTTTCGAGAACTTGACCAGCTTCACGACCTTCGGCCCGGCCCGGCGGTTCTCGCGCTCCGCCCGCGGCGTTTCGGGCAGCGGCCGCCACAGCACGAGCAGCTTCCCGATGTGCTGCACGGGCGCGGCGTCGAGCGCATCGGCGAGTCGTTCCATGATTGTTCCCGTGCGGCCCGGTCGTCGGAGAACACGCGCAGCTTGATCAGGCCATGCGCGCCGAAGCGCGGCATCGGCCTCCTTCGTCACGGCCGGGGTCAGGCCCTCCGCGCCGATGGCCACGACCGGGTGCAGATGGTGCGCTGCGGCACGGTGTGCCTTGCGTTCGGCGGGCGTCAGGAAGAGGGCGGGCATCTCCGTATTATCGCTACGCCCATGAAGATCAAGACCCGAAGCAAGAAGGTGAACAAGGCCTGGCTGGCCGACCACGTCAACGACCCCTACGTGAAGCTGGCCGCGAAGGAAGGCTACCGCTCCCGAGCCGCCTACAAGCTGCTGGAGATCGATGCGGCGCTGCAACCTGCTCAAGCCCGGCCAGGTGGTCGTCGATCTGGGTGCGACGCCGGGGGCCTGGAGCCAGGTGCTGCGGCGCCGGTTCGCGCCCGACGGCGCGGCCGCCGGCGAACTGCGCGGCACGATCATCGCGCTGGACCTGTTGCCGTTCGAGCCGATCGAAGGCGTCGTCTTCATCCAGGGCGACTTCCGCGAGGCCCCCACGCTGGAGGCGCTCGAGCAGAGCCGTGGCCGGGCGGCCGGTGGACGTGGTGCTGTCCGACATGGCGCCCAACCTCTCGGGCATCGAGAGTTCCGACGCGGCCCGGATGGCCGACCTCGTCGAGCTGGCGGTCGATTTCAGCGCCCGCCACCTTCGGCCGGAGGGCGCCCTTGTCGCCAAGGTGTTTCATGGCAGCGGCTACAGCCAGCTGGTCGAGGTGTTCAAGCGGCACTTCCGCACGGTCAAGCCGGTCAAGCCGAAAGCCTCGCGCGACAAGTCGGCTGAAACCTTCCTCGTCGGAATCGGTCTGAAGCGAGGCGTGCCGCCTTGACTTGCGTCCAAATGTGCGCAAAGACCCGCGATTCGCGGGGGCCGGGCAAGCGGGCTGCCAGGCTTGTTCCGAATAGAATCGTCCCCAATTGCCGTGGTAGCGCCCCAACGGCGCTATGGTGTTTTCGCGAGAAGGAGCCGCGGTGAACAATCAATGGTTCTCGAAGGTGGCTGTTTGGCTGGTGATCGCCCTTGTGCTGTTCACCGTGTTCAAGCAGTTCGATCGTGGCGCCACTCAAGGCGCGCAGGTCGGATATTCCGATTTCCTGGAGGAGGTGCGCAGCAAGCGCATCAAGGCCGTCACGCTGCAGGAGGGCCCCGGCGGCACGGAGATCCTCGCCATCACGAACGATGACAAGCGCATCCGCAGCACCGCCACCTACCTCGACCGCGGCCTGGTGGGCGACCTGATCGCCAACAACGTCAAGTTCGACGTCAAGCCTCGCGAAGAGCCTTCCATCCTGATGAGCATCCTCATCAGCTGGGGGCCGATGCTGCTGCTGATCGGCGTGTGGATCTACTTCATGCGGCAGATGCAGGGCGGCGGCAAGGGCGGCGCGTTCAGCTTCGGCAAGTCGCGCGCGCGCATGCTCGACGAGACCAACAACTCCGTCACTTTCGCCGACGTCGCCGGATGCGACGAAGCGAAGGAAGAGGTCAAGGAACTCGTCGATTTCCTGAAGGATCCGCAGAAGTTCCAGAAGCTCGGCGGCCGCATCCCGCGCGGCGTGCTCATGGTCGGCCCTCCGGGCACCGGCAAGACGCTGCTGGCCAAGGCGATCGCCGGCGAGGCGAAGGTGCCGTTCTTCAGCATCTCCGGCTCCGACTTCGTCGAGATGTTCGTCGGCGTCGGCGCAGCCCGCGTGCGCGACATGTTCGAGCAGGCCAAGAAGAGCGCGCCGTGCATCATCTTCGTCGACGAGATCGATGCCGTCGGCCGGCATCGCGGCGCCGGCCTGGGCGGCGGCAACGACGAGCGCGAGCAGACGCTCAACCAGATGCTCGTCGAGATGGACGGCTTCGAGACCAACCTCGGCGTCATCGTGATGGCGGCCACCAACCGGCCCGACATCCTGGACCCGGCCCTGCTGCGTCCGGGCCGCTTCGACCGCCAGGTCTACGTCACGCTGCCCGACGTCCGCGGACGCGAGCAGATCCTCAACGTTCACATGCGCAAGGTGCCGATCGGCCAGGACATCCGGGCCGACATCCTCGCGCGCGGCACCCCCGGCTTCTCCGGCGCCGACCTGGCCAACCTTGTGAACGAGGCGGCGCTGTTCGCCGCCCGCCGCAACGCGCGCGTGGTCGAGATGACCGATTTCGAGAAGGCCAAGGACAAGATCCTCATGGGCCCGGAGCGCAAGTCCATGGTCATGCCCGAGGAAGAGCGCCGCAACACGGCCTACCACGAGGCGGGCCATGCGCTGGTGGCACGCATGCTTCCCAAGACCGACCCGGTGCACAAGGTCACCGTGATCCCGCGCGGCCGCGCGCTCGGCGTGACGATGCAACTGCCCGAGGGCGACCGCTACAGCATGGACAAGGACCGCATGCTGTCCACCATCTCCGTGCTCTTCGGCGGACGCATCGCCGAGGAGGTGTTCATGCACCAGATGACCACCGGCGCCAGCAACGACTTCGAGCGTGCCACCCAGATCGCGCGCGACATGGTCACCCGCTACGGCATGACCGACGAGCTCGGACCGATGGTCTATGCCGAGAACGAAGGCGAGGTGTTCCTCGGCCGCTCGATCACCAAGCAGGTGAACGTCTCCGAACAGACGATGCAGAAGGTCGACCGCGAGATCCGCAAGATCATCGACACGCAGTACGCCGTCGCCCGCAAGGCTGATCGAAGACAACCAGGACAAGATGCACGCGATGGCCAAGGCGCTGCTCGAGTGGGAAACCATCGACAGCGACCAGATCGACGACATCATGAACGGCAAGCCTCCGCGCCCGCCGAAAGACTGGACGCCTGCGCCTGCCAAGCCGGGCACGCCGCCGCCGGTCAACACCGACGGCGCGCCTGCCACGGCGTGAGTCCGGTCCAGCGTCTCGGAACGGGGCTTCGGCCCCGTTTTTTCCGGACACTGCCGCCATGAGGCACTGGCAAACCGCCCGCTTCCGCATCGCGTTGGACCTGCCCAGGGTGATGGGCATCGTCAACGTGACGCCGGACTCCTTCGCCGACGGCGGCACTCCTGCGACGCCGTCAGAGCGCGATGGCCCGCTGCGAGGACCTGGTGGCGCAAGGCGCGGACATCCTCGACATCGGCGGCGAATCGACGCGCCCGGGCGCCCGCACGCCCAGCGTCGAGGAAGAGCTTGCCCGCGTCCTGCCCGTCGTGAGGCATGCGGTGACGCTAAGAGTACCGGTGTCCGTCGACACCAGCCGGCCCGAAGTGATGCAGGGCGCGCTCGACGCCGGCGCCGACATCGTCAACGACGTGCGCGCGCTGCAGCGGCCGGGCGCGCTCGACGTGCTCGCCCGGCATCCCGCGGCTGGGGTGTGCCTGATGCACATGAAGGGCGAGCCCTCCACGATGCAGTCGTTGGCGGAGTACGCCGACGTCGTGGTCGAGGTGCGCGCCTTCCTGGCCGATCGTGCGTGCGTGGCCCTCGCCCGGGGCGTGGCGCGCGAGCGCATCGTGCTCGATCCGGGCATCGGGTTCGCGAAGACGATCGATCACAATCTGACCTTGCTGCGCTGTCAACGCCAATTGCTGGTCGAGGGTTACCCGCTTCTGGTGGGATGGTCGCGAAAGTCGACGCTGGGCGCAGTGACCGGTCGCGCGGTCGAGGAGCGGCTGGCGGCCAGCGTGGCGGCGGCGCTTGCGGCCGTCGCGTCAGGGCGCCAGCATCGTGCGGGTGCACGACGTGGCGGCTACCGTGGACGCGCTGTCGGTGTGGCGCGCAGCGGGCCTGACCCCTTCGGAGGAGACAGCATGACAAGAATGCACTTCGGCACCGACGGCATTCGCGGCACGGTGGGCACCGAGCCCATCACGCCCGATTTCATGATGCGCCTCGGACACGCCGTTGGCCGTGTGCTCAAGCGCAGTGCCTCGCGCCCGACGGTACTGATCGGCAAGGACACGCGCATCTCCGGCTACATGATCGAGTCTGCGCTGGAGGCAGGGTTCGCCTCTGCGGGGGTGGACGTACGCATGACCGGCCCGCTGCCGACGCCGGGCGTCGCCTACCTCACGCGGGCGCTGCGCCTGGACCTGGGCGTGGTCATCAGCGCCTCGCACAACGCCTTTCCCCGACAACGGGGTGAAGTTCTTCTCGTCGAGCGGAGAGAAGCTGCCGGACGAGTGGGAGCAGGCGGTGGAGGCGACGCCTGGCGGAGCCGCCGCAGTGGGTCGATTCCGCGGGCCTGGGCAAGGTCCGGCGCATCGAAGACGCCAGCGGGCGCTACATCGAGTTCTGCAAGGGCACGTTCAGCAACGACCTCACGCTCAAGGGCCTGAAGATCGTGGTCGATGCCGCGCACGGCGCGGCCTATCACGTTGCGCCCGATGTCTTCCACGAGCTCGGCGCCGAGGTCTTCCGCATCGGATGCCACCCCAACGGCATGAACATCAACGACGGCGTCGGGGCCACGTCGCCCGCGGCGCTGGTGCAGGCCGTCGCGAACCACGGTGCCGACTTCGGCGTGGCCCTCGACGGCGATGCCGACCGCCTCCAGATGGTGGACGCGCAGGGTCGGCTCTACAACGGCGACGAGCTGCTCTTCGTCGTCGTGGTGGATCGCCTCGCCGCGGGCCAGTCCGTGCCGGGCGCCGTCGGCACGCTGATGACCAACATGGCGGTGGAAGTGGCGCTGCGCCAGCGCGGCGTCGAGCTGGTGCGCGCCAAGGTGGGCGACCGCTACGTGCTGGAGGAGCTGACGGCTCGCGCGGCTGGCTGCTCGGCGGCGAGGGCTCCGGGCATCTGCTGGCGCTCGACAAGCACACCACCGGCGATGGCATCGTGAGCGCCCTGCAGGTGCTGCAGGCAGTGCGTCGCAGCGGCCGGACGCTGGCGGACCTGCTGTCCGGCGTCGCACTGTTCCCGCAGACGCTGATCAACGTGCGCCTGGGCAACGGCAGCGATTGGCGCGCCAACGCATCGCTGGCCGCCGCGCAGGGCGACGTCATCCGCGAGCTAGGCGACGAGGGCAGGGTGCTGATCCGCCCGTCCGGCACGGAGCCGCTGCTGCGCGTGATGGTCGAGGCCCGCGACGCGGCACTGGCCCGGCGCTGCGCCGAGAAGCTGGCCGCCGCCGTCCGGGAGACCTGACCGGCGCCCGCGTGTCACGAAAGCTTCATCGTGGCTGTCTACAGTCCTGCGCTGTGAACATGCAACGGAACGAAGGAAACACGATGCGCAACCGCTTCAAGACCTCCGCGATGGTCGCGGCCCTTGCGACGCTCGCACTCACTGGCGCGGCCAGCGCTCAGGTGATCAAGATCGACGGCTCCTCCACCGTCTATCCGATCACGGAAGGCGTTGCCGAAGACTTCCAGAAGGCCAAGAAGGGCGCGATCAAGGTCACGGTCGGCATCTCCGGCACCGGCGGCGGCTTCAAGAAGTTCTGCCGCGAGCGAGACGGACATCTCCGGCGCGTCCCGCCCCATCCAGAAGAAGGAGATGGACGACTGCAAGGCGGCCGGGGTCGAGTACTACGAACTGCCCGTGGCGTTCGATGCGCTGACGGTCGTCGTCAACCCGAAGAATACCTTCATCAAGCAACTGTCGGTCGATGAGCTGAAGGCCATGTGGGAGCCGGCGGCGCAGGGCAAGATCACGCGCTGGAACCAGGTCAATCCGGCCTTCCCGGACGCGCCGCTGAAGCTTTTCGGCGCGGGTGCCGATTCCGGCACGTTCGACTACTTCACCGAAGCCGTGACCGGCAAGGCGAAGTCGAGCCGCGGCGACTTCACGGCGTCCGAGGACGACAACGTGCTCGTGCAGGGCGTGGCGCAGGACGTCAATGCCCTGGGCTTCTTCGGCTATGCCTACTACGCCGAGAACCAGAACCGCGTGAAAGCCGTGCCGATCGCCGACAAGGGCGGCAAGCCGGCCGTGGCCCGAGCGAGAAAACGGTGCTCGATGGCACGTACCAGCCGCTGTCGCGCCCGATCTTCATCTACGTCAACGTGAAGTCGATGCAGAAGCCCGAGGTGCGCGAGTTCGTCGAGTACTACATGAAGCAGGCGACGGACATCGCCAAGGAAGTGAAGTACGTCCCGCTGCCTGCCAAGGCCTACGACACCAACCTGGAGCACCTGGCGAAGGGCAAGAAGGGCACGGTGTTCGGCGGCACCAGCGAGGTGGGGATCACCATCGAGAAGCTCCAGGCGCGCGAAGCGAAACTTTGATCCGCTGCGGACTCTTCTGGCGGCCCGGGGCGTTCCCGGGCCGCGTCACGTTGTCGGGCCGCTGCGAAAGCTGTGGGATCCTAGAATGGCCGTCACTTCCACGACGTCAACCCTTGCCGTGACCTCCCCGTCGATCACCGGCGCGGCAAAGCTCGCCGAATATGCCCGCGCGAAGGCACGTCGCCGGCGCACCGAGCGGGTGATCGAGGGCGTGCTGCTGCTCGCGGCCTGCGTGTCGGTGTTCACGACCATCGGCATCGTCTACATCCTGGTGCGGGAGTCCGCCAGCTTCTTCGCGCACGTGCCGCTGTGGACGTTCCTCACCGACACGCAATGGACGCCGCTGTTCGACGATGCCCACTTCGGCATCCTGGTGCTGCTGGCCGGCACCGTGAGCAGCTCTGCGGTGGCCTTGAGCATCGCGATTCCCCTCGGGACGATCATCGCGATCTACCTGTCGGAGTTCGCCGGCCACAAGACGCGAGAGATCATGAAGCCGCTGCTCGAGATGCTGAGCGGCGTGCCGACCATCATCTACGGCTACTTCGCACTGCTCTTCGTCACGCCGCTGCTTCAGAAGCTCTATCCCGAGCTCCCGGGGTTCAACGTGCTGTCGGCCGGCATCGTCATGGGCGTGATGATCATTCCCTACGTGTCGTCTCTCTCCGAGGATGCGATGCGCGCGGTGCCGATGAGCCTGCGCGAGGGCTCGTACGCGATGGGCGCCACGCGGTTCCAGACGGCTGTCAAGGTGGTCGTGCCGGCGGCGCTGTCCGGCATCGCGGCGGCCTACATCCTCGGCATCTCCCGCGCAGTGGGCGAGACGATGATCCTGGCCGTGGCGGCGGGCATGCAGCCGAACCTGACGCTCAACCCGCTCGAGCCGGCCGCGACGATCACCTCGTACATCGTGCAGGTGGCGCTCGGCGACCTGCCCCACGGCAGCATCGGCTACCAGACGATCTTCGCCGCCGGCCTCATGCTGCTCCTGCTGACGCTGTTCTTCAATCTCATCGGCTACTGGATGCGCCGCAAGTACCGGGAGGCGTACTGATGGACCGCAAGAGCGAACTGCGGGCGATCATTCGCGCCCACAAGCGCTGGGACGCGCTGTTCGGCATGCTCGGCCTGCTGGCGATGATGGTGGGCGTGCTCACGCTGGCGGCGCTGTTCGCCAACATGGCCATCGACGGCATTCCCGCGCCTGACCGGAGACTTCTTCACGTCGTTCCCGTCGCGCCGTCCCGGCCAGGCCGGCATACTTTCTGCGTGGATCGGCTCGGTGCTCGTGATGCTCGTGACGGCCATCGTGGCCGTGCCGATCGGCATTGCGGGCGCCGTCTACCTCGAGGAATACGCCCGCAAGAACTGGTTCACCGACGTCATCGAGATCAACATCACCAATCTCGCGGGCGTGCCGTCGATCGTCTACGGGCTGCTCGCGCTCGGCCTCTTCGTGTACACGTTCGGGTTCGGCCAGAGCATCCTTTCGGCCGGCCTCACGCTGGCGCTGCTGATCCTGCCGATCGTGATCGTGACCACGCGCGAGGCGCTGCGCTCCATTCCGCAGCACATCCGCGAAGGGGCCTATGCCTGCGGCGCGTCGCAGTGGCAGGTGGTCAAGCACCATCTGCTGCCGTATGGCCTGCCCGGCATTCTCACCGGCGTGATCATCGGCCTCGCGCGTGCGATCGGCGAGACGGCGCCCATCATCACGATCGGTGCGCTGACCTTCATTGCCTTCCTGCCGCCGGTGCCGTTCACGGGCGAACCGCCGGCAGGCATGCTCGACTGGGTGTTCTCGCCCTTCACGGTGATGCCGATCCAGATCTTCAACTGGACGTCGCGCCCCGACCCGGCGTTCCACCAGAACGCCGCCGCAGCGAGCTTCGTGCTCGTATTCATGACGCTGGGCATGAACGGCCTCGCGATCTGGCTGCGCTACCGCCTGCGCAAGAACATCAAGTGGTGACCCGCCGCGCCTTCCGACATGACATCCACCATCACGCTGCCCAACCCGTCGCCCTCGCTCAAGGCGGAATCGAAGAAGCTCGACTTCTACTACGGCGACTTCAAAGCGCTGAAGGGAGTGTCGATGCCGGTGTACGAGCACAAGGTAACGGCCCTGATCGGCCCCAGCGGCTGCGGCAAGAGCACCTACCTGCGCTGCTTCAACCGCATGCACGATCTCTACCCGGGCCACCGCTACGATGGCAGCATCCACCTGCATCCTGACGAGGTGGACGTACTGCATTCGTCCGTTGACCCGATCGAGGTGCGCATGCGGGTGTCGATGGTGTTCCAGAAGCCCAATCCGTTTCCGAAGTCCATCTTCGAGAACGTGGCCTACGGGCTGCGTGTGCGGGGCGAGAAGTCGCGCACGTTCCTGGAGGACAAGGTCGAGGCGGCCCTGAAGGGCGCAGCCCTTTGGGACGAAGTGAAGGACAGGCTCGACGAGGTGGCGGTCAACTTGTCCGGCGGCCAGCAGCAGCGGCTGTGCATCGCGCGGTCACTCGCCACCGACCCGGAGATCCTGCTCTTCGATGAGCCGACCTCCGCGCTCGACCCGATCGCCACCGGCAGCATCGAGGAGCTGATCGGCGAGATCAAGAGCAAGGTCACGGTGCTGATCGTCACGCACAACATGCAGCAGGCGGCCCGCGTCTCGGATTACACCGCCTACATGTACCTCGGCGAGCTGATCGAGTTCGGCGACACGAAGGACATCTTCATGAAGCCCAGGCGCAAGGAGACGGAGGACTACATCACCGGCCGGTTCGGCTGATGCCGGCCGCCCGATGAGGAGAACGACATGACGGACAAGCATCTTTCCACCCAGTTCGACGCCGAGTTGAGCGGCATCTCCGGTCGCGTGCTGGAGATGGGCGGCCTGGTGGAGTCGCAGGTGGCCCAGGCGATCTACGCCCTCACGAACTTCAGCGGCGAGACGGCCTCGCAAGTGCTGCAGCAGGAAGAGCGGGTCAACCAGATGGAGGTCGAGATCGACCGCGACCTGTCCGCCATCATCGCGCGCCGCCAGCCGACCGCCCGCGACCTGCGGCTGCTCATCGCGGTGAGCAAGACCATCGCCAACCTCGAGCGCGTGGGCGACGAGGCCGCGCGCATTGCACGCACCGTCCAGCGCCTGATCAATACCGGCGTCTCGAGCCGCATGCGGCTGCCGGTTGCAGACCTGGTGTTCGAGGCCGAGCTCGCCACCGCCCAGCTTCGCAAGGCGCTCGACGCCTTCGCGCGGCTCGATACGGCGCGGGCGCTGGAAGTGCTCAAGCAAGACGACCAGATCGACCAGGAGTTCGACGGCCTGCTGCGCAAGCTGATCACCTACATGATGGAAGATCCGCGCACCATCTCCGCGAGCATCGACCTCGTGTTCGTCGCGAAGGCGATCGAGCGCGTCGGCGATCACGCGAAGAACCTCGCCGAGGTGATCATCTACATCGTGAAGGGCACCGACGTGCGGCACACGTCCGTCGCGGCCGTCGAGGATGCGGTGCGATGAGCCGGGTGCTGGTGGTCGAGGACGAATCCGCGATCGCCGAGCTGATCGCGATCAACCTGCGGCATGCGGGCTACGAGGTCACGGTCGCCGAAACGGCAGACCGGGCGCAGGACGAGGTCGTGGCGGTGTTGCCCGACCTCGTGGTGCTCGACTGGATGCTGCCCGGCCAGAGCGGCCTCCAGCTGGCCAAGCGCTGGCGCACCGATCCGCGCACGCGCGAGCTGCCGATCGTCATGCTCACGGCGCGCGCCGACGAGGCCGACACGATCACGGGGCTGGATGCGGGCGCCGACGACTACATCACCAAGCCGTTCTCGCCCAAGGAACTGCTTGCCCGCATTCGCGCCGTGCTGCGCCGGCGCGCGCCCGCAGGCGCTCGATGCCGCGGTGGATCTGTCGGGCTTGCGCCTGGATCCGTCCACGCGCCGCGTCACGCGGCAGCGTCGACGGCGGGGTGACGGAAGTGAAGGTCGGGTCCCACCGAGTTCCGCCTGCTGCACTTCTTCATGACGCATCCCGAGCGCGTCCACAGCCGCGCGCAGCTGCTCGACCGCGTGTGGGGCGACCACGTTTTCATCGAGGAGCGCACCGTCGATGTCCACGTCAAGCGACTGCGCGAAGCGCTCGCGCCGGCCCAGTGCGCACACTGGATCGAGACGGTGCGCGGCGCCGGCTATCGCCTGACGCAGCCGACCCGCGCCCTTTCGCCCTGACGAGCCGCAGATGAGCTGGCTCTTCCCGCGCATCACGGCGGCGCTGCTGGCCCTCATCACCGGCGCCTGCGCCGGCCTGCTGCTCGGCGAGCCGGTGCATGCACCGGTGCTGCAGCATGGTGGCCGGCGGTTGTGCCGGCGTGGCGCTGGTGGTGCTGGTCGATTCGCTGCGCGCGCACCGGCTCATGCGATGGCTGCGCGGCGCGCAGGAGGAGCAGGCACCGCGCGACACGGGATTCTGGGGCGAGATCGGCTATCGCGTCGAGCGCTCGGTGCGCTTGCGGGAGCGCTCGGTGGAGAAGGAGCGCGAGCGGCTCGACCAGTTCCTCGTCCGCCATCGAAGCCTCGCCGAATGGTGTGCTGCTGCTGGATGCGCGCGGCCAGGTCGACTGGTTCAACTCGGTCGCGGCCGACCACTTCGGGCTCGATCCGGTGCGCGATCGCCGCCAGCGCCTGACGAATCTGGTTCGATCGCCGGCCTTCGTTGCGTACCTGCAGCTCGGCCAGTTCGACGAGCCGGTGAAGTTCACCAGCCCGCGCGGCGACGCGCACGCTCTCCGTGCTGGTGCGCCGCTACGGCGACGGCATGAAGCTCGTGCTGACGCAGGACGTGACCGAGCGGGAGCGCTCCGAAGCCATGCGGCGCGACTTCGTCGCCAACGTGTCGCACGAGATCCGAACGCCGTTGACGGTGCTGGCCGGCTTCGTCGAGACCATGAGCGCGCTGCCGCTGGGCGAGTCGGAGCGCAAGCGCATCCTGCACCTGATGCAGCAGCAGACCGAACGCATGCAGACCCTCGTCGCCGACCTGCTCACGCTCGCGCAGCTCGAAGGCAGTCCTCGCCCGGCGCCGGACCGGTGGGCAGCCGTGGAGACGCTGATGGCGCAGGTCGAGGCCGACGCGCGCGGCCTTGTCCGGCGGCAGGCATTCGCTTGTCGTTCGCGGTCGAGCGGCCTGCGCAGCTCGCCGGGCATCCCGACGAGATCGCGAGCGCGTTGGCCAACCTCGTGACGAACGCCATCCGCTACACCCCGGAGGGCGGCTCCATCGACGTCAGCTGGCGCGTGCGGCCGGACGGCGCGGGCCAGTTCGAGGTGAGCGACACCGGCATCGGCATCGAGCGCGAGCACCTGCCGCGCCTGACCGAGCGTTTCTACCGCGTGGACGGAAGCCGCTCTCGCGAGACCGGCGGAACCGGGCCTCGGGCTGTCGATCGTGAAGCACGTGGTGCAGCGGCACGGCGGGGAGCTCGACATCCACAGCGAGCCGGGCAAGGGCTCACGCTTCCGGCTGGTCTTCCCGCCGTCGCGCGTGCGCGCTGCGGCCGTGCCCACGCTCGCGGCCTGATTCAGCGCCTGCGGCGAAAGATGCCGGTCGCCCCGTCCCGGTCGGTGGGGCGGCGCTCGCTGCCCACGTATTGCCATCCGGGCCGCACCGCGGCAGCGCCGCACGCGGCTGTCCGGCGCCAGCAGGAAATCGCAAGCTCCCTGCAGCGAGCTGTCGCGGCCGTCCACCACCCAGCCGCCGAAGTACTCGAGCGCGGCGATGGGGGCCCGCCCGAGGCCCGGCGCCGCGATGCAGGCGCCGGCCGGCACGTGCAGGGCCACCCGCGCCACCCAGGGCGCGGTAGCTGCGCGCGTAGTCGAGCAAGGGCAGCCACAGCGTCATGAGAAGCAGCCAGCACAGCACGACGCCGGCCGCCGGCAGCACGAGGCTCTTCCACAGCGCATGCTGGTGCCGCCCGGTGCGCCAGCGCACCAGCGCGAGCCAGGCCGCAGTGCCTGCCGCGGCGATGGCCAGCGCGACCATGGAGAACTGCGGCTCGAAGCCGGGTGCGAGCTTCATGACGTTGGCCAGCGGCTTGGCCGGCACGCCGGTCTGCATGGCCATGTAGATGACCCAGATCGCAATGGCGCAGACAGTGAAGAAGAACACCGAGAACCAGTCGATCGCCGCGGTGACGCTTCGGCGCATCGTCGGCAGCGCGAACGCGGCGAGGACGGCGAGCCCCGGCAGCGCGAGCATGAGGGCCCGGTCGGAGCCACCCATCACGACGCACGACGCCATGGCCACCAGCGCGGCGCGACGCACGGCACCGAGATGTGGCGATGGAAGAGGTGGTGCCGCCAGCGCCAGAGCGTCCAGAGCGCGAGCAGCCATGCCGGCCACAGGAACCAGACGAAGAGGCGGGCGAGTTGCAGGCCCTGGGCGAGGTCGGGACGGAACGCCGCGCGCCAGCGTCCACAGGCCGAGCCCCTGCGACAGCGCCGCTGCCGCGAGCGTGCCCACGGCCGTCCAGCGCGCGAAGTGCCGAGCCGTCTCGTACGTGGACCGCATGCACACGAGGGTGCCGGCGAGCGCCCATGGCTACCGCGGTGGTCGGTGCGCCGCTGGCGGCCAGCAGCGGCAGTGCGGCAATGACCGCCCAGGCGGTGCGCGCGCCGCGGAACGGCGACGCCGCCAGGCCCCAGAGGAACAGGGCGACGCAGAACAGCTGGACCAGGTCGGGCGTGGTCTCGTGGCCGAGTTGCAGCAGGCCGAGCGACGCGATCAGCGCAAGCAACGCGCCATCGGCCATGGCGCGCGCGTAGTCAACCGCGCTCGCCTCGCCGCCGAACGCGAAAGGCACGGGCTGGGCCGCTTCGGTGCGGGCGAGGTGGAAGGTGGTGTACCAGACGAGCACCAAGGTGAGCGTCAGCAGCAGCGCGAAAGGAACGCGCGCGGCGAGCGCCGGATCGAGCGCCGGCGACAGCAGCTGGATGAAGGCGGCACCGAGCCAGTGAGGCAGCCGCGCCGCGTCGATCGGCAGGGCGCCCAGCGTGGGCGCCAGCCACGGCGCACGACCCTCCGCGATGGCAGACCATGTAGCCGAAGGCGGTGACGTCGGCGCTTTTCCAGGGATCGCGGCCGACGAGGCCCGGGAGCACGTAGGCCGCGCACAGCAGCAGCAGGGCGAGCCGCGGCAGGCGCTGCGCGGCGCGCTGCGTGACGAGGGCCGGGGTCGGGCTGCTCGAACTCACCGCGCAGAAAAGAAAAGGCAGCCGCGGCTGCCTTCATTGAAAAGGCAGCCTGGGCTGCCTTTGCTCGGGTCGCCCGCGGCGATCACTTCTTGATGCCGACGCGCGCGAACTTGTTGCGGAACTTCTCGACGCGGCCGCCCAGGCTGTCCACGCTCTTTTGCGTGCCCGTGTAGAAGGGATGCGTTTCGCTGGTGGTTTCCACCTTGTACAGCGGCAGCTCCCGCCCGTCGTCCATCTTGATGGTCTCCTTCGTCTGCACGCATGAGCGCGTGACGAACTTGAACCCGTTGGACAGGTCCATGAAGCAGACTTCGCGGTAGTTGGGGTGTTTGCCTTCTTGCATGGCTGGGGCTCGCTTGATGTCGGCGGAAAACCGCTGATTATAAGGTCAGCCGCCGCGCCGCATCATGTCGAAGAAGTCGAGGTTGTTCTTGGTCGACTTCATCTTGTCGAGGATGAACTCCATCGCCTCGATCTCGTCCATCGGGTAGAGCAGCTTGCGCAGGATCCAGGTCTTCTGGAGGATCTCGGGCTTCAGCAGCAGCTCCTCGCGCCGCGTCCCGCTCTTGTTGAGCAGGATGGACGGGTACACGCGCTTCTCGGACATCCGCCGGTCGAGGTGGATTTCGCAGTTGCCAGTGCCCTTGAATTCCTCGTAGATCACCTCGTCCATGCGGCTGCCGGTGTCCACGAGGGCGGTGCCGATGATGGTGAGCGAGCCGCCTTCCTCGATGTTGCGAGCCGCGCCGAAGAACCGCTTCGGGCGCTGGAGGGCATTGGCATCCACGCCGCCGGTGAGCACCTTGCCGGACGACGGCAGCACGTTGTTGTAGGCGCGTGCCAGGCGGGTGATGGAGTCGAGCAGGATGACGACATCCTTGCGCAGCTCGACGAGGCGCTTCGCGCGCTCGATCACCATCTCGGCCACCTGCACGTGGCGCGCGGCCGGCTCGTCGAATGTGGAGCTGATGACCTCGCCGCGCACCGTGCGCTGCATTTCGGTCACTTCCTCGGGCCGCTCGTCGACCAGCAGCACGATGAGGTAGACGTCCGGGTGGTTGGCGACGATGGCATGGGCCAGGTGCTGCATCATCACCGTCTTGCCGCTCTTGGGCGGGGAGACGAGCAGCGCGCGCTGGCCTTTGCCGATGGGCGCGATGAGGTCGATGATGCGGCTCGTGATGTTCTCGTCGGCCTTGAGCTCGCGCTCGAGCTTGAACTGCTCCTTCGGGAAGAGCGGCGTCAAGTTCTCGAACATGATCTTGTGCTTGTTCTCCTCGGGCGTCAGGCCGTTGACGCGATCGACCTTGACGAGCGCGAAGTAGCGCTCGCCGTCCTTCGGGACACGCACCTCGCCTTCGATGGCGTCGCCGGTGTGCAGGTTGAAGCGGCGGATCTGGCTCGGCGACAGGTAGATGTCGTCGGTGCTGGCCATGTAGCTGGTGTCGGGAGAGCGCAGGAAGCCGAAGCCGTCGGGCAAGCACCTCGAGCACGCCGTCGCCGAATACCTGCTCGCCGCCCTTGGCGCGCTTCTTCATGATCGCGAACATCAGCTCCTGCTTGCGCATGCGGCTGACGTTGTCGATCTCCAGTTCCTCGCCCATCTTGATGAGCTCGGAGACGTGCTGCGCTTTCAGTTCGGAAAGATGCATGGGTGTTGACCCTCGAGGAACGACGGACGGCTCGAGACAGAAACGCAGGAGGAGGGGCCGGACCCACGCGCCCTTGGGGGCGTGGTGGCGGTTTCTGGTGCGGCCGGGTGCGCTTTTGGAGCAGCGCCGGCCGCGATTGAGCAGATTATAGGTGACCGTCGAGGAACGCGGTCAACTGGGCCTTGGACAGGGCGCCGACCTTGGTGGCCGCGAGCTGGCCGCCCTTGAAGAGCATCAGCGTCGGGATGCCGCGGATGCCGAACTTCGCCGGCACCTCCCGGTTGTCGTCGACGTTGAGCTTGGCGATCTTCAGCCGGCCGTCGTAGGTCTTGGAGACCTCGTCGAGGATGGGAGCGATCATCTTGCAGGGGCCGCACCACTCGGCCCAATAGTCGACGAGCACCGGCGTGCTCGACTCGAGCACGTCTGACTGGAAGGACGCGTCGGAGACATGTTGGATCAGTTCGCTGCTCATGGGGGAGTCCTTGGGGAAGGCACAATCTGCGAATGGCGTCGCAAGCTTGCTTCGCCGCGCGAAGCAATGGCGCGAAGCGCCGGCCCGACGCAAACCATTCTGACATAAAGGCCCCGGGCCGACGCTCGCGGGCTGCCTATGGCGACCATAGCCCGCATACCCTTTTCGGAGCACCCCGTCGACGCCGACTTCTGGCTGGCGCTGGCACGCCGGGCCGTGGCGTGGGCCGGCCAGGAGGGGGTGGAGCTGCGCGACGCGATCGTTCTCGTGCCGTACGCGCAACTGCTCGCGCCCGCGCGCCGGGCCTTCGCGGCTTGTGGCGGCTGGCAGCCGCGCGTGGAGACCACCCAGACGCTGCGGGCGTCGATCGGGCCTGCGCTGCCGCCGCAGTTCGAGCAGTTGCGGCTCGATGCCGCGAGCGACGGGCTCGTCGCGCAGGGTTTGCTGCGGCGGCAATCCTGGGCTCGGGACTGGGCAAAGCGGGATGCCCCGGCCTTCGAGCAGGCCGCGCGCGCTCTGGTGACGACGACGAAGGCCATGGCCGACGCTGCCGCGGCCCTCCCGCCGGCCCGACGCGCAGCGTGGCATGACGCCGCACGTGCCCGCCTCACGCCGGTCGAGGGGCCGGGGGCCGTCGAACGGATGCTCGCCCGGATGGCCCTCGAGTGGGCCGCGGCCTCGGACAGTGGAGACAGCGACGCGCTGTTCTCGCTTCGGCCCTCCGCCTGGCTCGTCGTGTCGGCAGCGGGCCTGCCGGCGCTGACGCGGGGGCTGCTGGAGCACGGCGGCGTGCCGGGGCTGGTCGTCGACACCGATCCTTCCCCGGAGGCGCCTTTCGACGTGGCGGCCCGCCTCGCGCCGCCGCGGCGGGTCGTGGCGGAAGCCTTCGAGGGCGAAGCGCAGGCAGCCGCCCTGGAGGTGATCGAGGCACTGCGCCGCGGATCGACGCCGGTCGCGCTCATCGCGCACGATCGATCGCTGGTGCGCCGGGTGCGGGCGTTGCTCGATCGTGCCGACGTGTCGATCCGCGACGAGACGGGCTGGAAGCTTTCCACCACACGGGCTGCTGCGCAGGTGATGGCGTTGCTGCGGGCGGCCCATCCCCGGGCCGGGATCGATGCGCGGCTGGACTGGCTGAAGGCCGATACGCCTGGCTCGGCGGCGCATTGGCGGCGCTCGAAGGCGCGTGGCGGCGCGGCCGCGCCCCTGGAGAAGCGGGAGAAGCCCTGTGGCAGCGCGCGCAGGCTCGACTGGCGCCGTTGGTGTTCGGCGGGCTGCAGCCGCTCGTCGAGTGGCAGAAGGCGCTGCGCGCGGCGATGGGCGACGCGCGGGCGCATGGCCGCCGATGCGGCCGGAGCCCAGGTGCTTGCGGCCCTGCGTCTGGACGAGCCGGGAGACGACGCCTGGCAGGCGCTGGCGCGGCAGACGCGGCTCGATCTCGTCGAGTTCACCGCCTGGGTCGATGCCGTGCTGGAAGACGCGACCTTCGTTCCGCCGGACGACGGCGAGGCGGCGGTTGTGATCACGCCGCTGTCGCGCGCGCTTCTGCGGCCGTTCGGGGCCGTCGTGTTTCCCGGCACCGACGAGCGCCGGCTCGGTGCGGGCGTGCCGGCCGATCCACTGCTGGGCGATGCACTGGCGCGCGAGATCGGCCTCGCGGATACCGCTCAGCGGCGCCTGCGCGACACGCTCGCCTTCGCCCAACTGATGCGTGCGCCGCAGCTCGTGCTGCTGCGCCGGGCGGCCGACGGCATCGAGCCCTTGTCCGACAGCCCGTGGGTGGAGCGTGCGATGGTGGCCAGGCAGCGTGCCGGGCTTCCGGTGCCGCAGGAAGCACCTGCGGCAATGCCGCTGCGGCGCCGTCGAGCGCGCGCCGGTACCCCGGCCGGCGCCGGCGGCTCCCGCGGGACTGCCGGCGTCGTTGAGCGCAAGCGCGGTCGAGGCCCTGCGAGATTGCCCCTACCGGTTCTTCGCGCGCGTCGTGCTGCGCCTGGGCGAGGCACGCGAGCTCGACGCGCCGCTGGAAAAGCGCGACTACGGCAGCTGGATTCATGCGCTGCTGCACCGGTTCCACGAAGAGCGCGGGGCGCCGGCTGGCGAGGCGGCCGAAACCGCGCGGCTGCTTGCGCTGGCGGACGACCTGCACCTGGAACGCGGCCTCGACCCGGCCGAGCTGATGCCGTATCGGGTCGCCCTGGAAGCGCTGGCGCCGGCGTACGTGCGCTGGCTGCACGAGCGCGACGCCGAAGGCTGGGCCTGGGAGAGCGGCGAGCTGGAGATGCGGATCGTCCCGCCGCGCCTGGGCGGCACCGGGCTGCACGGCGTGATCGACCGGCTCGACCGCCGTGCCGGCGTCATCCAGCTCATCGACTACAAGACGGGGGCCGAAGCCGAGCTGCGGCGCAAGGTCGAGAACCCGCTGGAGGACACGCAGCTGCCGTTCTACGCGGCGCTGGTCGGCGCTGGGAACGATGCGCAGCTCACCGCCATGTATCTCGCGCTGGACGAGCGCCGAGGGCCGCGGGAGATTCGCTCACGAAGACGTGGCGGCGAGCGCGCAAGCGCTGCTGGACGGCCTGGCGCGGGGATCTCGAGCGGATTCGGGCGGGCACCGGCATGGCGGCGCTCGGAGAAGGCCGCGTGTGCGAGTACTGCGAGATGCGCGGCCTGTGCCGCCGCGATGACTGGACGCCATGAACAGCTCCGGAACCGCGGCGCCCGCCTACCACGTCGACGGTGCGCCGGCCACTCGCGCATCGTTCTACGCGATCGCATGCGATCCACGCCGCAGCGTCGTCGTGGAAGCTTGCGCTGGCGCGGGCAAGACCTGGATGCTCGTGTCGCGCATCGTGCGTGCGCTGCTGGACGGCGCCCAGCCGCACGAGATCCTCGCCATCACGTTCACGCGCAAGGCGGCCGGCGAGATGCGCACGCGCCTTTCGCAGTGGCTGAAGCAGTGGTCGCAGGCGGACGCACGCGGCCCGACTCGCGGCACTGGCCGAGCGCGGCGTGAACGCGGCGCAGACCCGTGAACTCGAGCTCACTCTGCAGGCGTTGCACGAGCGGGTGCTGTCGGGCGGCCGCGTGGTGGAGGTGCACACCTTCCACGCATGGTTCTCGCAGCTTCTTCGCGCGGCGCCGCTGGACATGCTGGCCGACCTCGGACTGGCCCCGCAGCTCGAGCTCATCGAGGACCTGGACGACCTGCGGCCCGAGCTGTTCCGGCGCTTTCACCTGGCGCTGCTCGCCGATGCGGCCGGCCGGGCGCGACTATGCCGCGCTGCTCCACCGCCATGGCAGAGCCAAGCTCATGAAGTGGCTCGACGCGGCCTGGGACAAGCGCATCGAGCTCGCGCTGGCCGATGCGGCCGGCACGCTGGAGGACGGCGTGCCGGACGCCGTGCCGCCGTGGCCGGATCGGGCGGGATTGGCAGCGCTGGCGCAGCGGCTCGGCAGCGAGCGCGGCAAGCGCGAGATCGTGGCCGCGCAGGCGATCGAAGCGGCACTCGGAGCATCGGACGAAGACGCGTTTTCGGCGTTGTGGAAGGCGCTGTTCACCAAGGACGGGCAGCCGCGAAAGCTGGCGGATGTGCCCGGGCTCACGAACGCCTGCGATGCGCTGCTCCACGTGCGCGATGCGCTCGACCAGCGCGAGGCGCACGCCGACCACGTGCGGCTGGTGCGCCTGTCGCGCGTGCTGCAGGCGGAGTACGCGGCGCTCAAGCGTGAGCGTTCGCTGGCGGACATGTCCGACCTGGAGCAGTGCGCAATGGCCCTGTTGTCGGATTCGGCCATGGCCGGCTGGGTGCAGGAGCGGCTTGACGCGCGCGTGCGCCACGTTCTGATCGACGAGTTCCAGGACACGAGCCCGCTGCAGTGGCACGCGCTGTGGAGCTGGCTGTCGGCCTACGCGGGCGCTGGCGGCGGGCGCGAGCGCGCCGAGCGTGTTCATCGTGGGGGATCCGAAGCAGAGCATCTACCGATTCCGACGCGCCGAGCCGCGCGTCTTCGAGGCCGCGCGGCGGTTCGTGGCCGAGGGGCTCGGGGGCGCCGTGCTGGAGTGCGACCACACGCGCCGCAATGCACCCGGAGTGATGGATGTCCTGAACACGCGTGTTCGCGCGGCTTGAAGCGCAGGGGCGCTACGCGGGCTTCCGCACGCACACGACGGAGGTTGCCTGCGGGCGGCGATGTCGCGGCGCTGCCGGGCGCCGACCGGCTCGATCGCGAAACTCCCGGTGTCGTCGCTACGGGTTGGCGCGACTCCCTCGCAACGCCCCGACGTCAACCCGAGGAACGGCTGCGCGACGAAGAGGCGCGCCAGTTGGCATGCGCAGTGCGCGATCTCATCGCCAATGGCGGCGTGGCGCCCGGAGACGTGCTCGTGCTGGCACGCAAGCGCGTGTCGCTGCGGGCGGCGGCGCAGGCGCTGTCCGCGCTGCACGTGCCCTTCGCGTCGCCCGAGGAGATGCGGCTCGACGAGTTGCCGGAGGTGCTCGACCTCGTGGCGCTGCTCGACGTGCTGGCTTCACCCGGGCACGACCTGTCGCTGGCGCAGGCACTCAAGAGCCCGCTGCTCGGCGCGGACGACGCGCAGCTGCTCTGGCTGTCGACCCAGGCCCGCGAACGCGGCGTCTCCTGGATGCAGGCGCTGGCCGCGTCCGAGCACCCAGGGCTCGAACGCGCCCGTCGTCTCGTCGGGCAGCTGGAGCGAGGCTGCGCGGCTGCTCCCGCCCCATGACCTGCTCGACCGCATCGTGGCCGAGGGCGACCTGCTCGCGCGTGTCTCGGCAGCCGTGCCGGCGGAGCGGCGCTCCGCGGCGCTGGCCGCCATCGACGCGCTGCTGGCGCTTTCGCTGCAGCTCGATGGCGCGCGCTACGCCACGCCGTACAACTTCGTGCGCGCACTGCGGCGCCGCATCCTGAAGACCGTCGCGCCCGCCCGACCGGACGCGGTTCAGCTGCTCACGATCCACGGCGCCAAGGGGCTCGAAGCGCGCGCCGTGTTCGTGATGGACGCAGACCCCGAGCGCCAGAACCCGGACCACACCACGCTGCTGGTCGATTGGCCGGTGGCGTCGCCGCGTCCGCGCCGCGTGGCGTTCGTTGCCAGCGAGGCGAAGTGCCCGCCGTCGCTGCGCGCGCTGCTCGCCGAAGAGAACGCGGCGCGCGAGCGGGAAGAGCTGAACGGGCTCTACGTTGCCATGACGCGAGCCCGGGAACGCCTCGTGTTCAGCCGCGCGGAACCGGCGCGGGCGAGCGACGAGCCGTCATGGTGGGCGCGGATCGCGGGGCTGGTGCGGCCGCTGCCGGTGCCCGAGGTCGCGGCCGGCCTCGACGACGCCCGTGTCGTGGAGGTCGCCACGCTGCCGCCCGCGCCCCCTCGCTGCGAGGCGGCCAGCGCGCCGGCGCAGGCGGGCGACGCGTTGGCGGCACGGCTCGGCCAGGCGGTGCATCGCGTGCTGGAGTGGGCAGCCGGGCCGCTCGGCGACACACCGGTGCAGGCGCTGGCGGTGTCGGCCGCGGCGCAATTCGGGCTCGGCCCCGGCCACGCAGCCCAGGTCGAGACGATTGCCGGTCGCGTCCTGGCCAGTCCGGCTGTCCGGCGCTTCTTCGATCGCACCGGCCTGCGTTGGGCCGGCAACGAAGTTCCTGTCACGGGCCCCGAGGGCGAAGTGCTGCGGATCGACCGGCTGGTGCTCCTCGAGGGAGCCGGCGAGCCGCAGTGGTGGGTGCTCGACTACAAGATGCAGCATGCCCCACAGGATGTGGAGCCCTGGCGCGAACAGCTGCGGCGCTACCGCCAGGCCGTGCAGATCCTGCAGCCGCAAGCTCGTGTGCGTGCAGCGTTCATCACGGGAGCCGGCGAGCTCGTGGAGCCGGGCGACGCCGGATAAGCCGGCTCCGGCTGGCGCTGGCGCCATGCCGAAGCTGAAGCGAGGTGACGAGCCTTACCTCGGCACTGGTTGCAACGGTTAGGGCTGCTTCGTTCCCGACCTGACCCGGTTGGCCGCGCTTCCATGCGAGGAGGCCCGTCACGGACATTCTATCGGGCGCGCATCCTCTAGCGCAGTTGAAGGTCGTCGCTGCCGAACGTGATACCCAGCGGCTTGATGAGGAGTTGCTTCGGCCCCTGCTCGACGCGCCCGGCGACCATGGCCTCGACCCCGACGGAGCGCGCGACGCCCACGGTGCGGTCGGCGTCGGCCGCATCGACGAACAGTGCGAAGCCTGCGCCCATGTTGAGCGTGCTGTAGGCCTCGCGGTCGTCCAGGCGCGCGTGATGCTGCATGAAGGCGAGCACCGGCGGCACCGGGGGCAGCGCATCGATGCGGTAGGTGAGGCTCGCGGCATGCCGCAGCAGCTTGCGCCAGCCGTGGCCGGTGATGTTGGCGCAGTAGTGCGGCGCGATGCCGGCGCGGTGCAGCGCCTCGGTCACCGGCGAATAGAGGAGGGTGGGCGCGAGCAGGGCATCGCCGTACGTTGCGCCTGTGGACAGCGGCGTGAGGTAGCCCTGCGGCAGGCGCTCCACGAGCTTGCGGGCGAGGCTCAGGCCGTTGGCATGGATGCCGCTGGACGCCAGCAGCACGATCGCGTCGCCCGCGCCGAGCCGGTCGCCGACGGACAAGCGTGACTTCGGATTGATCAGGCCCGTGCACGATGCCGCGAGGTCGATGCGGCCGGCTTCGACGATACCGGCCAGCGCAGGCGTCTCGCCACCGCCCCAGGCCACGCCGCAGGCCTCGCATGCCTTCTTCCAGCCGGCGACGAGCGCCTGCGCCCGCTGCGCATCGGCGAACCATTCGCTGCCGCCGGCGGCCCAGTAGGCCTGCACCACCAGCGGCGTGGCCCCCACGGTGATGAGGTCGTTCACCGCCATCGCGATGGTGTCCTGTGCGATGCCGGCGTAGTAGCTGCGGCCCGTGAGGCGATGCATCTCGTCGGCCACGAGCGCCTTGGAACCCAGGCACTCCACGATGCTGGCGAGGTAGAACGGGCCGACATCCACGACGTAGGCCGACTCGCCGCGCGATGCCGCCACCTCCGTGAAGCCATGCGCCTGAAGCTGGGTCGCGGTGGATGCTGCGGCGCGCTGGGCGGCGACCTTCAAGGGGTCGATCAGGTCGTAGTCGACGCCGGCCTGCTCGTAGCTCAGCGTGGCGTGCCCGGCGGGCGTGGCGGTAGGTTCCATGCGCAAATTATCCCCGACCCCCACCCGTAGAATGGCCCGGATGAGCTACATCGTCCTCGCCCGCAAGTACCGTCCGCGCACGTTCGCGCAGATGGTGGGGCAGGAGCATGTCGTGCGCGCCTTGTCGAACGCGTTGAGCACCGGGCGCCTGCATCACGCGTACCTCTTCACCGGCACGCGCGGCATCGGCAAGACGACCGTGTCGCGCATCCTCGCCAAGAGCCTCAACTGCGTCGGGCCGGACGGGCAGGGCGGCGTCACGGCCGAGCCCTGCGGCCGGTGCGGCGCCTGCATCGAGATCGACGCCGACCGCTATGTCGACTACATCGAGCTCGATGCCGCCTCCAACCGCGGCATCGACGAGATCCGCGACCTGCTGGAGCGCGCGGCGTACAAGCCCAGCGTCGGCCGCTTCAAGGTCTTCATGATCGACGAGGCGCACCAGCTCACGAAGGAATCGTTCAACGCGCTGCTCAAGACGCTGGAGGAACCGCCCGAATACCTGAAGTTCGTGCTGGCGACGACCGACCCCGAGAAGATGCTGCCCACGGTGCTCAGCCGCTGCCTGCAGTTCAATCTGCGTCCCATGGCGCCCGAAGTCGTTCACGACCACCTGGTGCAGGTGCTGGCGCAGGAGGGCGTTGCGCACGACGCCGTGTCCGTGCGCCTGCTGTCGCGAGCCGCGCGCGGCTCGATGCGCGACGCACTCTCGCTCGCCGACCAGGCCATCGCCTACGGCGGCGGCCGGCTCGACGAACCCGTGGTGCGCACGATGCTCGGCGCCGTCGACCGCACCCATGCGGCCGCGCTCGTGCAGGCTCTGGCGCGCCGCGACGGCCGGGCCGTGCTGTCCGGCGTCGACGAGCTTCGCGTCAACGGGCGGTCGGCTGCCGGGACGCTCGAGGAAATGGCCGCGCTGCTGCAGCAGATGGCGGTCGAGCAGGCGGTGCCGGGCGCGCTCGATGCCGATGACCCCGAGACCGCGGCCGCTCGCGAACTGGCTGGCGACCTGCCTCCCGACGAGACGCAGCTGCTCTATGGCATCGTCCTGCGCGGTCGCGAGGAACTGACGCTCGCACCCGACGAGTACGCCGCCCTCACGATGGTGCTGCTGCGGATGCTGGCGTTTCCTTCGGAAGGTGGCGCCGCACGCCAGATCGCCGCGCCGACGCCCAAGGCGGCCCCCGCTCCGGCGCCCACCGCCCGAGGACCCGCAGTCGCAAGCGCGATGGCAAGCCGCGAAGGCAACCGCGGCAGCCACGACAGTGAAAGCCCCGCCCGCGCTACGCCGCACCGACCCGGAGCCACCGCCGTGGGTCGACGAAGCTCCGCCCGACGAGGCCGAGCCCCTGACGGCGGCCGCCGCACCGGTCGCCGACATCCGCCAGCCCGCGCCGCCGGAGCCGATCCTGCGCACCCCGCTGGGTGATCGCTGGGCTGCCGTCGT
This sequence comes from uncultured beta proteobacterium, assembly GCA_963839465.1. GTDB lineage: Bacteria > Pseudomonadota > Gammaproteobacteria > Burkholderiales > Burkholderiaceae_C > CAWIVI01. Next base: position 265,068 of record CAWIVI010000012.1, on the reverse strand, counting down.
CGCCCGGCTGGTGGAGCGGCAAGCCGTCACGGCGCTCGTGCGCGAGCTCGCCGTGCAGGGCGAGCTGGTGGCCATCGATGCCAGCACCTGGCGCCTGCGGGTCGAGCGAGAGTCGCTGCGAGCCGCGCCGCTGCGAGACAAGCTGCAGGCGTCGCTGGCCGAGTTGCTCGGCGAGCCCGTGCAGCTCGAGACGGAGAGTGGCGTCGCCGCGGATTCGCCCGCGCGGCGCGATGCCGCGGAGCGCGAGCGCCGCCAGCGAGAAGCCGAGCAGATCATCCACGGCGACCCGCTCGTCCAGGAGCTGATGGGGCAGTTCAAGACCGCACGCATCGTTCCCGGATCGATCAAGCCCCATTGAAGGAGAACCCCTGATGATGAAGAACCAGCTGGCCGGTCTGATGAAGCAGGCCCAGGCGATGCAGGACAACCTCAAGCGTGCGCAGGAAGAGCTGGCGACCATCGAGGTCGAGGGCCAGTCCGGCGCAGGCCTCGTGAAGGTCACCATGACGTGCAAGCACGACGTCAAGCGCGTGGCCATCGACCCGAGCCTGCTCGCCGACGACAAGGACATGCTCGAGGACCTGGTCGCAGCCGCCTTCAACGACGCCATTCGCCGCGCGGAAGAAGTGAGCCAGGAGAAGATGGGCAAGCTGACGGCCGGCATGCCGCTGCCCCCGGGCATGAAGCTGCCCTTCTGACGCGGGCGTGGACAGTCTCCAGGCGCTGATCGACGGCCTGCGTCGCCTGCCCGGGGTCGGTGTGAAGTCGGCGCAGCGCATGGCGTTCCACCTGCTGCAGCACGATCGCGAGGGTGCGCTGCGCCTGGCCGGCGCGTTGCAGGGCGCGGTGCAGCGCATCGGTCACTGCGAGCGCTGCCACACGTTCAGCGAGACGGCGTCGTGTGCCACCTGCTCCGATGCGTCGCGCGACGCGCGGCTGCTGTGCGTGGTCGAGACGCCGGCCGACCAGGCGGCGCTGGAGCGCACCGCCAGCTACCGCGGCCTGTACTTCGTGCTGATGGGGCGGATCAGTCCGCTCGATGGCATCGGCACGCGGGAGATCGGCGCGGAGCGCCTGCTCGAGCGGGCGGGCGACGGCACGGTGGAGGAGGTGATCCTCGCACTCAACTTCACCGCCGAAGGCGAGGCGACGGCCCATGTGCTGGCGGAGGCGCTGCGCGCGCGGGGGGTACGCGTCACGCGCCTGGCGCGTGGTGTTCCCGCCGGAAGCGAGCTCGAGTATGTAGACCTCTCCACCATCGCGCACGCGCTGGTGGACCGCCGCTGACGGCGCTGCGCATCGGGCTCAGCGGCGCAAGGCGGCGGCTTTGCTGGCGAGATTCACCGAGCGGCTCGGCGCCTCGGCCTTCGCGCTCTTCTTCGGTGCCGACTTCGTCGAAATGACAGTGAGCGTCTTGCCGCCCTTGGTGCGTACCTTCACCTTCACGCGCTTGCGCGCCGGAAACTCCGGCGCCAGCAGCATGCGCGCGTTGTCGGCGATCTTCAGCGACACGTCCTCGTGGCCGCGCCCGTTGCGGGGCACGAGCAGCGTGGACCCTTGCTTGACCAGCATGCGAGCGGGTATGCGGTTCACCTCGCGAAGGTCGGACTCGCTCATGCCCACCTTCTTCGCCACCTCGCCCGGCCGCATCGTCTTCGGGGCGACCCACGCCGTCCAGCTGGCCATGGGGCCATCGTGCCGGTTGACGTTGCGGACGAAGGCGTTGGCGTTGTCGTAGGGGAGCAGGATCTGCGGTGTGCCGGCGGCCAGGATCACCGGCTTGTTGAGCTGGGGGTTGAGTTGGTGGAAAGCGTCGAGGTCGATCCCGGCGAGTTTCGCCGCGAGCTCGACGTCGATATCGCTTTCGACGGCCACGGTCAGGAAGTACGGGTGGTTGTCGATCGCGGGCAGCGCGAGGCCGAAGTCGGCTGGACGCAGGACGATGTTCTTCACCGCCTGGAGCTTGGGCACGTAGTGGCGCGTTTCGCTCGGCATCTTCAGGCTGGCGTAGTCGGTCGGCAGGCGCTTCTTCTGGTTGCGCGCGATGGCGCGCTGCACATTGCCTTCGCCCCAGTTGTAGGCAGCCAGCGCCAGGTGCCAGTCGCCGAAGCGCGCATGCAGGCGCTCCAGGTAGTCGAGCGCGGCACGCGTGGAATCCAGCACGCTGCGCCGGTCGTCGCGAAAGACGTTCTGCGCCAGCTCGAAATCGCGACCCGTGCCCGGCATGAACTGCCACATGCCCGAGGCCTTGGCCGTGGACATCGCCTGCGGGTTGAAGGCGCTCTCCACGAACGGAAGCAGTGCCAGCTCGGCCGGCAATTGGCGCCGCTCCACTTCCTCGACGATGTGGAAGAGGTAGCGCGCACCGCGCTCCGTCATGCGTTGCACGTAGTCTGGGCGGGTGGCATACCACTGCTCGTGCTGCATGACCAGCTCGCCATCGAGCGCCGGCATCGAGAAGCCCAGGCGCACGCGCTCCCAGAGGTCGCGCTTGGCGCTGCGGTCGTCGAGGTCCACGTAGACGCCGGGGCGCAGCGGATCGCTCGGTGTGGCGGTGGCATCGGAAGACGCCGGCGGCGGGTCCGAAGCGGCGGGCGCCATCGGCTCGGCCTGCGCGACCGTGGCCTCCGCCACGGGTGCCGACGCTGGTGCGGCGACCGGCATGGCCGTGCCTTGCGGCGGCGGGGGCTCCACCGACGGAGAGGTTGCGCAGCCCGCCATCGCGAGCAGCGCAAGGATCGACAGAAGCTTCCTCACGCGTGGTTCTTTCGTAGCGGCGCCAGGTCGCGAGTGCAGCGACGCAGGCATCGGTGCACGATTGTGCCGGGCAACCGGGCTCTCAAACCGCGAAATGGCGAGAGACTATGGGTGGACGAAACAAACTATTGCACGGTCTGCCACTGCCTGAGGCCACGGAGCGACGCGTGCGGCGCCTCGATCGCGGCGTGGCCGGCCCGGGTCACTAGAATTCCGGCGAGCCGAGAGCCTCGCGCGGGCAGCGCAGGCCTCGCTCTAGGAGCCTCGCCTGTGCATACCGGACCGACCGCGCCTCCCTCACACGAGCTCGCGGCATGGCTCGCGACGCCTCCTGGGCGCTACCTGCTCGCATGGGAGGAGCAGCGCATGGATGCCGCCGTGGTCGATCTCTTCGGCTTCCATGCCCTGCAACTCGGCCTGCCCGAGCTCGACGCGTCTGCGCGCCAACCGCATGCCCCACCGCTGGCTCGCGTGCGACGGCACCGATCCGGCTTGCTTCGACGCCGAGGCGCCCGCTCCGCGCGCCGTGGCACTGCATTGCGACTTCGATGCCCTGCCGTTTCCGAACCAGAGCCTGGACCTCGTCGTGCTGCCGCATGCGCTGGAATTCGCGCGCGACGCCCATCAGACGCTGCGAGAGGTGGAGCGCGTTCTCGTGCCGGAAGGGCGGGTCGTCATCCTCGGCTTCAATCCCGACCAGCCTGTGGGGCCTGCGCCAGCGCATGGGCCGCCTGCGCCAGGGCCTGGGCGGCCGCAAGGCGCTGTTCCTGCCGCGCACCGGCGAGTTCATCGGCTACTGGCGGCTGCGCGACTGGCTGCGGCTGCTGAGCTTCGAGGTCGAGGGCGGGCGCTTCGGGTGCTATCGGCCACCGCTGGCTTCGCTGCGCTGGCTCGACCGGTTCGCCTGGGTGGAGGCGACCGGCGACCGCTGGTGGCCCGTGCTGGGCGCCGTGTACTTCCTCATTGCCGTCAAGCGCGTGCGCGGCATGCGCCTGGTGGGGCTGGCGCGCAAGGAACGCGCGAAGCCGCAGGCCGCCCCTGCCGTCGTGGCGAACCGCCGACGCGAAACGATCACCGAACGGAGCCCATGAGCGACGACGACAAGACCGTGACGATCTACACGGATGGGGCCTGCAAGGGCAACCCCGGCCCGGGCGGATGGGGCGCCTGGCTGGCCTACGGAGCCCACGAGAAGGAACTTTGGGGCGGCGAACCGCTCACGACCAATAACCGCATGGAACTCACGGCCGTGATCCAGGCGCTCGCTTCGCTCAAGCGGTCCTCGCGGGTCGCCCTCTATACGGACAGCGAATACGTGCGCAACGGCATCACGACCTGGATCCACGGCTGGAAGCAGCGCGGCTGGAAGACGGCCGACAAGAAGCCGGTGAAGAACATCGAGCTATGGCAACGGCTCGATGCCGTGGCCGCGCAGCACCAGGTGCAATGGCACTGGGTGCGCGGCCATGCCGGCGACCCCGGGAACGAGCGTGCCGACCGCCTCGCCAACAGGGGTTGTGCGGAAGCGAACGCATGAGACAGCCGGTACAGTCGCGGCTGGAGTGACATTTGATGACAATGAAGAAAGTGCACACCGTCGTAGCCGTGGTAGGCATCGCGGTCGCGGCGGGTGCGGCCTGGTGGTTCCAGGGGCGCAGCTCGGCGCCCAGCGTGGCCGCCAACGCGGCGACTGCACCGAACGCGGCCGTGTCCGGCCCGGTGGCCGTGGAAGTGGGCAAGGTCGAGGCCGTGACGCTGGACGACGACGCGCAGGCCGTCGGCACCGTGCGCGCCCGCCAGGGCGTGATGGTGCGGCCCGAGGTCAGCGGACGCATCGTGCGGCTGGGCTTCACCGACGGCCAGCCCATCCGGCGCGGGCAAGTTGCTCGTCAAGCTGGACGACACGCTGCAGCAGGCCCAGCTGCAGCAGGCGCAGGCGCAAGCGAGCATCGCCCGCACCAACCTCCAGCGCAGCCGCGAGCTCGTGGCGCAGAACTTCGTCAGCCAGAGCGCGGTCGACCAGAACGCGGCGGCGCTCGAAGTGGCCGAGGCGCAGGTCTCGCTCATGCGGGCGCAGCTCGCGCGCATGACCATCGTCGCACCGTTCGAAGGGGTGGCCGGCATCCGCAACGTGGACGTCGGCGACTACGTGAAGGACGGCGCCGACGTGGTCCAGATCGAGGACCTTTCCTCGGTGTGGGTGGATTTCCGCCTGCCGGAGCGCTTCAGCGCGAGCGTGAAGACCGCCCAGGTCGTCGATGTCTCGTTCGACGCGCTGCCCGGGCGCCGCTTCGCGGGCCGCGTCGAGGCGCTCGATTCGCTGATCGACGCCGATGGCCGCTCCCTGCTGGTCCGCGCACGCATCGACAACTCCGGCGGCGAGCTGAAATCGGGCATGTTCGCGCGCACGCGCATCGTGTTCGGCACGCGGGCCAACGCCCTGGTGGTGCCTGAGGAGGCCCTCGTTCCGCAGGGCGGGCGGCAGTTCGTCGTGAAGCTCGTGGAGGGGCCCAATCGGACCGGTCTCGCAGCGCCTGGAAGCGAAGATCGGCGCGCGGCTGCCGGGCAAGGTGGAGGTGCTCGAGGGCCTGGCCGCCGGCGACACGGTGGTCACGGCAGGGCAGTCGAACCTGATGCGCGGCGACGGCCTGGCCGTGAGGGTGGTCGAGATCGGTCGGGCCGGGCCGCCCGGCGTCGCCCGTCGCCGACGCGCTCCGGCGTCGGCCGTCTGAGCAGGCTGCGATGCGCATCTCCGAGACCTCCATCCGCCGGCCGGTCCTCGCCACGGTCATGTCGCTGCTGATCATCCTGATCGGCGCTGGTGTCGTACAACCGGCTGGCGGTGCGCGAGTACCCGCGCATCGACGAGCCGGTGGTCACGGTGAACACGAGACTGATCGGGGCGTCGTCGGAAGTCATCGAGTCGCAGGTCACGAAGCCGCTGGAGGATTCCATCGCCGGCATCGACGGCGTCGACGTGCTCACGTCGATCTCGCGTGCAGAGCAGAGCCAGATCTCGGTACGCTTCAAGCTGGCCCGCAATCCGGACGACGCCGCCGCAGACGTGCGCGACCGCGTCTCGCGCGTGCGCGGACGCCTGCCGGACGCCGTCGACGAGCCGGTGATCGCGAAGGTGGAGGCCGATGCGTTCCCCGTCATCTGGCTGGCGTTCACGTCCGACACGCTGAGCCCGCTCGAGGTCACGAACATCATCGAGCGCATCGTCAAGCCGCGGCTGCAGACGGTGCCCGGCGTCGCGCAAGTGAACGTCAACGGCGATCGCACGCTCTCGATGCGCATCTGGCTCGACCCCGACCAGCTCGCCGCCTACCGCCTCACCGTGCAGGACGTCGAGGATGCGCTGCGCAAGCAGAACCTCGAGGTGCCGGCCGGGCGCATCGAAAGCCAGCCAGCGCGAGTTCAACGTCACCGCGCGCACGGACCTCGCCACCGTCGCGCAGTTCGGCGAGGTCGCGTTGCGCACCGCCAACGGCTACACCGTGCGCCTGCGCGACGTGGCCCGCATCGAGCAGGCGGCGGCCAGCGAGCGCAGCAGCGTGCGGCTGAACGGCGTGCCGTCGATCGGCACCGGCATCGTGCGCAACGCCACCGCCAACCCGCTCGACATCTCCGAAGGGGTGCGGGCGGTGATGCCGCAGATCCAGCAGGATCTGCCGCCGGGCCTCACGGTGCAGGTGGCGAACGACAACTCGGTCTTCATCGACCGCTCGATGAAGTCGGTCTACAGGACCATCGCCGAGGCCGTGCTGCTCGTGGCCCTGGTGGTGTTCGTGTTCCTGCGCACGGTGCGCGCGTCGATCATTCCGCTCGTCACCATTCCAGTGAGCCTGATCGGCGCCTTCGGCATCATGGCCGCCGCCGGCTTCACGGTGAACACGCTGACGCTGCTGGCGCTGGTGCTCGCGATCGGCCTTGTCGTCGACGACGCCATCGTCGTGCTGGAGAACATCTTCCGCCACATCGAGGAGGGCCTGACGCCTTTCCAGGCGGCGTTGAAGGGCGCGCACGAGATCAGCTTCGCGGTGGTCGCGATGACGCTGACGCTGGCCGCCGTCTACGCGCCGCTCGCTTTCACGCCCGGCCGCACCGGCCGGCTCTTCGTGGAATTCGCGCTCACGCTGGCCGGGGCGGTGGTCGTGTCGGGGTTCGTCGCGCTCACGCTCACGCCGATGATGTGCAGCAAGCTGCTGCGCCACAACCCGCGCCCGTCGCGCTTCGACCGCGGCATGGAACAGTTCCTCGTGTGGCTCACGCAGCGCTACGCCGGCGCGCTGACCTTCGTGCTGGCGCACCGCTGGATCGTGCTCATCGTGATGGCGCTGGCCGGCAGCGGCAGCGCGTGGCTCTACACGAGCGCCAAGGAAGAGCTCGCGCCCATCGAGGACCGCGGCGTGATCCTCGCCAACGTCAATGCGCCGGACGGCTCCACGCTCGAATACACCGCCCGCTACCTGACGGAGATCGAGCGCATCGGCATGACCCGCCCCGAGTTCGACCGCGTGTTCGTGGTCGCCGGCAACCCCACGGTGTCGCAGGGCATCTCGTTCCTGCGCACGGTCGACTGGGACGACCGCACGAAGTCCACGCAGCAGCTCGCGCGCGAGCTGCAGCCCCAGTTCAGCGCGCTGCCGGGCGTCTCGGCGTTTCCCATCACGCCGCCGAGCCTGGGCCAGGGCTTTCGCGAGCGCGCGATCAACTACGTGATCGTCACGAGCGACAGCTACGACAACCTGTCGCGCGTGTCGCAGCAGTTCATCGCCGAGATGGCGAAGTACCCGGGCTTCGTCCAGCCCGACACCGACCTGCGCCTGAACAAGCCCGAGCTCTTCGTGGAGGTCGATCGTGAACGCGCGGCCGACGCCGGCGTGGCGGTCGACCAGGTGGCGCGCACGGTCGAGACGATGCTTGGCGGCCGCGCCGTCACGCGCTTCAAGCGCGATGCCGACCAGTACGACGTGCTCGTGCAGACGGCCAGCCGGGGCCGCACCACGCCCGAGGACATCGAGAAGATCTTCGTGCGCGGGCGCAACGATGCGATGGTCCCGCTGTCGTCGCTCGTGAAGGTGCGCGAGGCGGTGAGCCCGCGCGAGCTGAACCACTTCAACCAGCGCCGCTCGGTGGCCATCACCGCCAACCTCGCGCCGGGCTATGCGCTGGGCGAGGCGCTGGAGTTCATGGACGAGACGGCGCAGCGCGTGCTGCCGAGCCGGGCTACGCCACGGAGCTGAACGGCGTCAGCCGCGAGTTCCGCGCGTCGGCGGGTGCGCTCGGCCTCGTGTTCGTGCTGGCGCTGCTGTTCATCTTCCTGGTGCTGTCGGCGCAGTTCGAGAGCTTCGTCGATCCGTTCGTGATCCTGCTCGCCGTGCCGCTGACGATCGTCGGCGCGCTCGCGGCGCTGCACCTGTCGGGAAGCACGCTCAACGTCTACTCGAAGATCGGCCTCATCACGCTCGTCGGGCTGATCAGCAAGCACGGCATCCTGATCGTGGAGTTCAGCAACCAGCTTCGGCAGCAGGGCCGCGACGTGAAGCAGGCCGTGATCGAGGCCGCCACCCTGCGCCTGCGTCCGATCCTGATGACCACCGGCGCCATGGTGCTCGGCGCCTTGCCGCTGGCGCTCGCCACGGGTGCCGGGGCCGAGAGCCGCCAGCAGATCGGCTGGGTGATCGTGGGCGGCATGACGGTCGGCACGCTGCTCACGATCTTCGTCGTGCCGACCGTCTACACCTGGTTCGCGCGATCGAAGGTTCCCGGCGAGATCACGACCCCGGCGCTGGCGCAGAAGCACGCCTAGACCAGGCCGTCGAACAGGATCACGTCGACCAGCTCGCCGGCGGCCACGTCGCCGCGGTCGTGCTCCAGCACCACGAAGGCGTTGGCCTCGCTCATGCTGCGCAGGATCCCCGATCCCTGCGCTCCCGTGATGGCCACCTGCCAGCAGCCGTCTGCGCGCTGGCTGACGATGCCACGCTGGTACTCCGTGCGGCCGGGCCTCTTGCGCAAGGGATGTGCGCAGGCCACACGAAGCATCGGCAGCGGCGGCTCCGTGGCACCGCCCATCGCGAGCAGCGCGTCGCGGACGAACGCATAGAAGGTCACCATCACCGCGACCGGGTTGCCGGGCAGTCCGAAGAGCATCGCCTGCCCGATCCGGCCGACCGCGAGCGGGCGCCCCGGGCGCATCGCGATCCTCCAGAAGAGCACGTCGCCCAGCCGCGCCATCACTCGCTTCGTGTGGTCGGCCTCGCCGACGCTCACGCCGCCGGAGGTGACGACCGCGTCGGCTTCGCTTGCGGCGCGGGCGAACGCGGCCTCGAGCGGCGCCGGCTCGTCGCGCACGACGCCGAGGTCGATCGCGTCGACGTCCAGGCGCCGCAGCATGGCGTGAAGCGTGTATCGGTTGCTGTCATACACGCAGCCGGGCTCCAGTGGCTCGCCGACAGAACGCAGCTCGTCCCCAGTGGAAAAGTACGCCACGCGCAGGCGACGGCGCACTGCGATCTCGCCCAAGCCGAGCGAGGCGAGCAGGCCGACGTCGGCCGGTCGCACGCGGCGGCCGGCACGCAGCGCCACCGAGCCGCGCGGAAGGTCTTCGCCGGCGACGCGGCGATGGTCCCCGGTGCGCACGACGCCCGTTGGAATGCTCAGCGTGTCGCCGTGCCCCTGCGCGAACTCCTGGGGCACGACGGTGTCCAGGCCCGCCGGCATCACGGCGCCGGTCATGACGCGCACGCATTCGCCGGCGTTCACCGCGCCGTCGAAGCGCCTGCCGGCCAGGCCGGTGCCGGCGATCCGCAGCACCGTCGGCCCGTCGCGCTTCAGCTCGGCGCCGCGCAAGGCGAACCCGTCCATCGCGGCGTTGTCGTGGGCGGGCACGTCGATCGGCGATGTGACGTCCTGCGCGAGGATGCGCCCCAAGGCATCGCGCAGCGCGACCACCTGCGTCTCGCCCACGGTCGGCAGCAGCCGTGCGATGGCGTCCCGGGCGGCGGCCATCGGCAGGGCGTTCGGGTCGTACCCCGAGACGCAGGAGACCACCTCCGCGAGCTTCATCAAATCTTCAGCGCCATCAGCGCCTTGTCGTGCGACCGCCCGGATTCACGCACCGCGTCGGGCAGCAGGCCATAGCGCACGAAGCCGGCGCGCGCGTAGAGCCGCTCGGCCCCGTGATTGCCGGCGGTGACGCTCAAGGTCAGCGTCTCGATGCCGGCGCGCCGCGCCTCCTCGATGCACGCTTGCAGCAAGGCTCCCGCCACACCATGGCCGCGCCAGGCCGGCCGCACCATCATGCCGACGACCTGCGCCAGATGCCGCACCTTCGGGCGGGCATCACGGTCGCACCCGATCGCGCCGATCAGCGCGGTCTCGGCAAATGCGCCGAGCAGGAAATGCCCGCCTTCGGGCCGGTCCAGGCCGAGCCGCCCCAGATAGGCGTGCGGCGGCTTCAGTCGCTCGCCCGCGGCGTCTGACGTGAAGGCATCCGGATGCGCTTGCAACATCTCGTCGCGCAGCGCCTTGTACGCACGCAGGTCGTCCGGGTCGAGCCGGCGCACGTGCGCTTTCATGCGTCGCGTTCGAGCCGGTCGAGCTCGTCCAGCGTGTTGGCATTGAAGAAGGCCGCGGCGTCGTCGAACGGCACGTCCGCCACGGCATGGCGGGCCAGCCAGTCATCGATCTTGCGGCCGCCCCCTCGAACGAACTCCGCGAGATCGTCGCGCAAGGCGGTGCGCATGAGGCAGAACGCGGGTTGACGGCGCCGCCGGCCGTCTTCCAGCGTGACGGGCACGGCGATGTCGGCTGCGCCTGCGGTGAGGCGGGCGACCAGATCTTCCGGGAATCGCGGCGTGTCGACCGGCACGGTGACGAGCCACGGCGTAACGCAGTGGCCGAGTCCCGCGATAAAGCCGGCGAGCGGGCCGGCGTAGTCCGGCGGCTCGTCGGGCCACACCGGCACGCCGAAAGCGGCATAGGCATCCAGGTGCCGGTTCGCGCTGATCATCAGCGGCCCGACCTGCGGCGCGAGCCGGTCCAGCGCATGCCGGGCGAGCGGCTCGCCGCGCAGGGTCTGCAGGCCTTTGTCCACGCCGCCCATGCGGCTGCCACGCCCGCCTGCGAGGACCAGTCCGGTCACGGCCGTCGCGCTGCATCGCCTAGCCCCCGATGTAGTGCATCTCGACGCGTCGCTCGCCCGCCGGCGCGCTTGAAGCGCCCCGCAGCTCGGAGTAGCGATCGTCGCGCTCGTTCCAGATGGGCCCGATGGCGGCCGCGATCTGCTCGTCCGTGGCGCCGCCGCGCAACAGCGCCCGCAGGTCGTGGCCGCGGCTGGCGAAGAGGCAAAGGAACAGCTTGCCCTCGGTCGAGAGCCGGGCGCGGTTGCAGTCCCGGCAGAACGCCTGGGTCACGCTGGAGATGAGCCCGATCTCCCCGGCGCCGTCGCGCCATCGCCAGCGCTCGGCCGTCTCGCCGGGAGCACCCGGCTCCAGCACCTCCAGCGCACCCACGGTCTGCAGCCGCTCCAGCACCTGCGCCGACGGCAGCACCTGGTCCATGCGCCAGCCATTGCTGGTGCCGACGTCCATGAACTCGATGAAGCGCAGCACGATGCCCGAGCCGCGGAAGTGCCGGGCCATCGGCACGATCTCGTGGTCGTTCACGCCGCGCTGGACGACCATGTTGACCTTGATCGGGGCCAGGCCCGCGCGTTGCGCGGCCTCGATGCCCGCCAGCACGTCTGCCACCGGAAATTCTGCGTCGTTCATGCGCCGGAACACGGCATCGTCCAACGCGTCCAGGCTCACCGTGACACGCTCCAGCCCGGCCGATTTCAACGCCTGCGCCTTGCGCGCGAGCAGCGAGCCGTTGGTGGTGAGCGTGATGTCCAGCGGATCGCCGTCGACGGTGCGCAGCTGCGCCAGCATGTCGACGAGCCGCTCCAGGTTGCGGCGCAGCAGCGGCTCGCCGCCGGTCAGGCGCAGCTTGCGCACGCCATGCCGCGTGAAGGCCGCCGACAGTCGCGTGATCTCCTCGAAGCTCAGCAGCGAGGACTGCGGCAGGAAGGCGTAGTCGCGGCCGAACACCTCCTTGGGCATGCAGTAGCCGCAGCGGAAGTTGCAGCGGTCGGTGACCGAGATGCGCAGGTCGTGCAGCGGGCGGCCCAGGCGATCGGCCAGCAGGCCCGTCGGCGCCGGCGCGCCCTCGGGAATGCGCGGCACGCTTGCGGCGTAGCGCAGGTCGGCCAGCGGAATGACTTTTTCGGCCATGCGGCCATTGTGCCGCGCAGGCCCGGCACGCGCCGGTTCCTAGGGATTGCCGGGAGACGCCATCCGCAAGCGGCGCGCGCCGGTGTAGCGCCGCGCCCAGTACGGCGCGCCCATGCTCTCGATGCGCACGGCGCTGCCGGTGCGCGGCGCGTGGATGAACCGGCCTTCACCCATGTAGATGCCGACGTGCGAGAAGGTGCGGCGCAGCGTGTTGAAGAACACCAGGTCGCCCGGCTGCAGTTCGTCCTGCCGCACTTCGCGCAGGTGCGGCGCATGCGCCTGCTCGTCGGCGCGCCGGGGCAGCGCGAGGCCGAGCGTCAGCTGCACGATATGCCGCGTGAAGCCGCTGCAGTCGAAGCCCTCCACGCCGGCACCGCCACGGCGATAGGGCACGTCCAGGAACTGGAGCGCCGCGATCACGAGGTTCGATGCCTCGTCGGGCTCGGACGGCGCGCTCGGCGGCATCGCGGGAGCAGGGTGCTCCCACGCGGCGTCGTGCCGAGGTCCGCTTCCTGCGCGAGGGCGGCCGACCCGGCCAGCGCCAGGGCCGCGAGCTGCAGCAAAGCGAGCGGGATGAACTTCACGGTCCGTGAGGTTAGCGTCAGTCGACGAGCATCGACAAGTGAAAACCACTGCTCACGCCGCCGCCGCCCACAATTCAGCGCCGTCAGCGCCGGCGAGTGTGCGATTCAGCACGGAGACACACATGGACTATCGCGAGTTCTATCGCCGCTCGATCCACGAGCGCGACAGCTTCTGGACCGGGGAAGCCCGGGCCATCGACTGGCACCGCCCCTTCGACACGGTGTGCGACCACAGCCGCCCGCCGTTCGCACACTGGTTTCGCGGGCGGGCAGACCAACCTCTGCCACAACGCGGTCGACCGCCACGCCGCCGAGCACCCCGATCGCAACGCCCTGATCTGGGTCTCGACCGAGGTCGACCAGGAGCACGTCTACTCTTTCGCCGAGCTCCATGCCGAGGTCCAGCGCATGGCCGCCATCCTGCTGGCGCAGGGGGTCGAGAAGGGCGATCGCGTGCTCGTTTACATGCCAATGGTCCCCGAGGCGGCGTTTGCGATGCTGGCCTGCGCGCGCATCGGCGCGATCCACTCGGTGGTGTTCGGGGGCTTCGCCAGCGTGAGCCTGGCCAGCCGCATCGACGACGCCAAGCCGAAGGTCGTCGTGAGCGCGGACGCCGGCAGCCGCGCGGGCAAGGTGGTGCCGTACAAGCCCCTGCTCGACGAGGCGATCCGGCTGGCCGCGCACAAGCCCGAGCGCGTGGTGCTCATCGACCGCGGGCTCGCGCCGATGGAGCGCGTGGCCGGCCGCGACGTCGATTACGCGCAGTTGTGCAGGCAGCATGAGGGCGCCGTTGTGCCGTGCGCCTGGCTCGACGCGGCGCATCCGAGCTACACGCTCTACACGAGCGGCACCACGGGCCGTCCCAAGGGCGTGCAGCGCGACACCGGGGGCTACGCCGTGGCGCTCGCGTCGAGCATGCGGCACATCTTCCTGGGCCAGCCCGGCGAGACCTACTTCTCCACCAGCGACATCGGCTGGGTCGTCGGGCACAGCTACATCGTGTACGGCCCGCTCATCGCCGGCATGGCAACCATCCTCTACGAGGGCCTGCCGATCCGCCCGGACCCGGGCATCTGGTGGAGCCTGGTCGAGAAGTACGCCGTCACGGCGATGTTCAGCGCGCCCACGGCGGTGCGCGTGCTCAAGAAGCACGACCCGGCGTACCTGAAGCGCCACGATCTGTCCAGCCTGCGCGCGCTGTTCCTGGCCGGCGAGCCGCTGGACGAACCCACGGCGCGCTGGATCTCCGAAAGCCTCGGCCGCCCGGTGATCGACAACTACTGGCAGACCGAGACCGGCTGGCCCATCCTCGCCACCTGCCAGGGCATCGAGCGCCAGCCGACCAAGTTCGGCAGCCCGGGACTGCCGGTGTACGGCTACAACGTGAAGCTCGTCGACGAGGCCAGCGGCGCGGAGCTCACCGGCGCCTACCAGAAGGGCGTCGTCACCATCGAAGGGCCGCTGCCGCCCGGATGCATGCAGACCGTGTGGGGCGACGACGCGCGCTTCGTCGACACGTACTGGTCCACCATTCCCGGACGGCAGGTCTACAGCACGTTCGACTGGGGCATTCGCGACGAGGAGGGCTACTTCTTCATCCTCGGGCGCACCGACGACGTCATCAACGTCGCCGGCCACCGCCTGGGCACGCGGGAGATCGAGGAGAGCATCTCCAGCCATCCCGCCATCGCCGAGGTTGCGGTGGTCGGCGTCGCCGATGCGCTGAAGGGACAGGTGGCGATGGCCTTCGCAGTCTTGAAAGACGCCTCCGTGCTGGCTGACGAGCACGCCGCGCTGCGCCTGGAGGGCGAGATCATGAAACGGGTGGACGACCAACTGGGTGCCGTCGCGCGGCCGAGCCGAGTGCGCTTCGTCGGTATGCTGCCGAAGACCCGTTCCGGCAAGATGTTGCGCAGGGCGATCCAGGCCGTCTGCGAGGGCCGCGATCCGGGCGACCTCACCACCATCGAGGATCCTTCGGCGCTCGAGCAGATCAAGGTGCTCGTGCGCCCGGCCTGAAACGCTCGCGGCAGGGCCTGACGGGCGGACAGCGGCCCCCGGCGGCTCTGGTACGGGATTTCCTGGGCCGCGAGACCACGTCGAAGGCGTTTTTGGACTACCTGAAAGGTCTACAGTAAGGGCTTGGTCGAGGTGCAGCATGCGCGGCTGGCAGGAAGACATGTTGACGGCGCTCGAGGATGAATCCCTCGACGAGCAGGGCATCTTCGGCCGTATGGAGCGCGCCGCCGTCGCCGTTGGCTTTGAATACTGTGCCTACGGCCTGCGGGTTCCGATCCCGGTGACCAAGCCGCAGATCGTCATGCTCAACAACTATCCCGACGCATGGCGCCGCCGCTACCAGGAAGCGGGATACGTGCAGCGCGATCCCACCGTACTGCATGGCCGCCGGTCGCAGGCGCCCATCGTCTGGAGCGATGAGCTGTTCGTCGGCGCCGAAGACCTCTGGACAGAAGCGCGCGCGCACGGATTGCGGGTCGGCTGGGCGCAGTCCAGCCTGGATGGGCACGGCATCGGCGGCATGCTTACGCTGGCGCGCTCGCGCGACGACATCCTCCCCGGCGAACTCGCTGCCAACGAGGTCAAGATGCGCTGGCTCGTGAACATGGCGCACCTCGCATTGTCCAGGCGCATGGCGCCGAAGGTGACGGGGCGGCCCGACAGCCCGCTCACGCCGCGCGAGGTCGAGATACTGCAGTGGACTGCCGACGGCAAGACCGCCGGCGAGATCAGCGACATCCTGCACGTGTCCGAGCACACCGTTGCCTTCCACATGGGCAATGCCATGCGCAAGCTCGACTCGTCGAACAAGACCGCTGCGGTGGTGAAGGCCGCGGTGCTGGGCCTGCTGAACTAGCCTACAAGGGTTGGGAGGTTTCAAGCCGCCCGCGGCATGGTCGAATTCGCGCCATGTTCACTTCACCTGACGGCTTCGTCCGGCTGACCCTGGACGACGTCCTGTCCGTTCCCTTCAAGCATCTGGTATCGGGCATCGACGAGGAGCCGGCGCCGCTGCCTTGCGGCACGTGCACGACGATCTCCGGCTACACCGAATGGGTCAGCGACACGCAGCCGAAGATCACCGTCGGCTGGGACTGGATCATCGCGCCGACCGACAGCGGCTCTTACTGGCGGCGCATCGGCCTGCCGCGAAGCAATCTGCTGCTGGTCGACACCGCACAAAACGACTACGCCTGGGAACGCAATCTCGTGGTGCTGGCCACGGTGGTGGATGCCATTCCGTGGCAGGAGCAGGCGAAGACGGCAGTCGGCGAGCGATATGCGGCATAGCATCTCGTCGAATGTCAACCTACAAAGGTTTCTAGTTCCGCGCGCGGTCACGCTCCGTTTCAATGCATCCGACGGGCTCAAAAGGAGACGACGGCGTGCACTACATCAGCGGGACCTCGACCAGCTTGGCCGCAGAGGTGTTCGTCGGGCTGGCGCGCTTCCGTCATCGGGTGTTCGTGGAGATGTTGGGCTGGGAGTTGCAGACGCGAGATGGTCTGGAACTCGACCAGTTCGACAGGGCCGATACCGTCTACGTCGCCGCTCGCAATGAGCATGGCGCCGTCGTCGGCATCGCCCGGCTGCTTCCAACAACAAGACCATATCTGCTCAGGGACGTCTTTCCGCAGCTTCTCCACGAACAACCTTTGCCTTGCACCGCGGCCGTCTGGGAACTGTCGAGGTTCGCCGCCGTCGATTTCGACTCCACCCGCACGACTCCCGTATCCCAGGTCGCCGCTCAAGTGTCATCTCCAGTAGCGGTCGGCTTGCTTCGGGAGGCGATGCGCGTGGCGGCCGAGCTTGGCGCGCAGCGCCTCATCACTGTCTCCCCGCTGGGTGTCGAGCGGCTGTTGCGCAAGGCCGGGTTCCGCGCGCACCGAGCCGGCCCGCCCATCGTCGTCGAGGGCCATCCCGTCTTCGCGTGCTGGATCGACCTTGAACCCCCGGCAGGCGTTGTCACCCACTGAAAGCTCCAGGAGTGCCGGCGTGGTCAATGCCCCCGCCAGCATCAGCAAGCTGCTCGGCCAGAGCGAATGGGGCGAGCTCGACACCGACACCTTCCTGCGCGAGCTCGCCTCGGCAATGGCGCAGGAGCTCGGATGCGAGCGCTTCGCCGTCCGCCTCGTGATGGACACGCGCCTGGGCCGCACGCTCAAGACCGTGGCCCTCTTCGACAGTTCGCTCCACGGCACGCCGCACGTGCCCGACATCATCGGCGACGAGGTGGATGCCTACCTCGCCACCGTGTCGCGCGGCGGTGGCCTCGTCGCCACCGAAGTGGCCAACGAATCGCGCATGCCCGATCCCGTGCGGGACACCTTTGCGCAATGTGGCGTCCGCTCGGTGCTCGACGTCGCCATCTCGCTCAACGGGCTGATTTACGGCACCATGGGTTGCGAGCAGGTGCGGCGGGCCGCCCAGTGGACGCCGCACCAGGTGGAGCTCCTGCGGCGCCTGGCCATCAAGACGGCGCCGGCCCTGATCCGTGTCATGCACAAGGAACTCACCGAACCGGGCGAACTGTGGGAGCCGGGGCCCAGCTACTGGCTGGCGCCCCTGGTCCCGCCGCCCGCGGCCTGACGCGTCAAAGCACTTCGGAGGCGAAGTCCGCCAGGCGCGAGCGCTCGCCGCGCGCCAGCATGATGTGCCCGCTGTGCGGCCATCCCTTGAAGCGATCCACGGCATAGGTCAAGCCGGAACTGCCTTCGGTGAGATACGGCGTGTCGATCTGCGCCAGGTTGCCCAGGCACACGATCTTCGTCCCGGGACCGGCGCGGGTGATCAGCGTCTTCATCTGCTTGGGCGTGAGGTTCTGCGCCTCGTCGATGATCACGTACTTGTTCAGGAACGTGCGCCCGCGCATGAAGTTCAGGCTCTTGATCTTGATCTTGCTGCGCACCAGATCGTTGGTGGCCGCGCGTCCCCACTCTCCGGCGCTGCTGTCGGCCCGGGCGAGCACTTCGAGGTTGTCGTCGAGTGCGCCCATCCAAGGGCCCATCTTCTCTTCCTCGGTGCCGGGCAGGAAGCCGATGTCCTCGCCGACCGGAACGGTGACCCGCGTGACGATGATCTCGGTGTAGCGGCGCTCGTCCATCACCTGGCTCAAGCCCGCGGCCAGCGTCATCAGCGTCTTGCCGGTCCCGGCCGTGCCGGTGAGGGTGATGAAGTCGCACTCCGGATCCATCAGCAGGTTGAGCGCGAAGTTCTGCTCTCGATTGCGAGCCGTGACGCCCCAGACGGCGTTCTTCTGGTGGGTGTACTCCCTCAGCGTCTTGAGCACGGCCGTCTTCCCGGTGATCTCGGTCACGCGGGCGTAGAGCGGCGCGGCACCGGGCGTTTCGAGATAGACGAACTGGTTGATGAGGAGCACCGGGACCATCGGGCCGGAAATCCGGTAGTAGGTGTACCCCCCTTGCTGCCAGCTCTCCATCGTCTTGCCATGGCGCTCCCAGAAGTCGGGCGGCAGCGGCAGCACGCCGGTGTAGAGCAGGTCGACATCGTCCAGCGTCTTGTCGTTGAAGTAATCCTCCGCCGGCAGTCCGAGCGCGCGCGCCTTCACGCGCATGTTGATGTCCTTGGACACCAGCACCACGTCCTTGCCGGGCAGCTTGTCGCGCAACGATTGCACGACGCCGAGGATCTGGTTGTCCGCCTTGCCCTGCGGCAGGCCGGCGGGCAGCTTCACGTCCAGGAGTTGGGTCTGGAAGTACAGCTTCCCGCCAGCCTCCTTGTGGCCGGTCTTGGCCAGCGGAATGCCGTCCTCGCCCGCCGGTGATGCCGCCGGAGGCAAGAGCGTCGAGATCCCGGCTCACTTGCCGCACGTTGCGTGCGACCTCGCTCATGCCCTTCTTGTGGCCGTCGAGTTCCTCGAGCGTGATCATCGGCAGGTAGATGTCGTGCTCGTCGAACCGGAAGATCGACGTCGGGTCGTGCATCAGCACGTTCGTGTCCAGCACGAACAGCCGCGCGGGGCCGGTCCCGCGGGGCTTGCGAGGACGCGGTTCGGGTGCTGAGCGGGGGGCCGCCGGCGCAGGAACATGGACGCACTTCCTCACGGGCCGCCGCCACCTCCGTGCTGCCCCCGTAGAGGTCCAGGGTGCCGGCCGCCGGTTCGGCGGCCGGGCCAGGTTTCAACGTTTTCTTGCCGGTCTTCGGCGCGGCCTGGGATTCGTAGTCGGACGGAGCGAGGAGGGCGGCTTTGCGCGCAGGCGGCTTGGGCAGTGGCATGGAGTGGCGTGGTCCTCAAAAACAAAAAGCCGCACAGTCGACTGTGCGGCTCGGCTTGTGGTGCTCGGTTCGCGAGACTCGGGCATGGCTGTCATTATGCACAGGCGCCTTGCCGGCGGATCGGGTATCGAACCCCTCGAAATGAAAAAGCCGGCACTTGGCCGGCTTCGATGAGCAATGCGCGTGCCGCTCCGTCAGGCGGGGACCGCCTTCTTCAGGCCCTTGACGGCCTTCAGGATCTCGTCGACGTGTCCGGCCACCTTGATCCCCCGCCACTCGGCCCGGAGCACGCCGGAGCCGTCGATCAGGAAGGTGCTGCGCTCGATGCCCTTCACCTTCTTGCCGTACATGATCTTGTTCTTGACGACCCCGAACATGTGGCAAACTTCTCTTCGGTGTCGGCAATGAGCTCGAACGGCAGTTCCAGGTTCTGCTTGAACTTCTCGTGCGAAGCCATGTTGTCGCGAGATATGCCGAAGACCACGGCACCAGCCTTCACGAAGTCCTTGTGGCGATCGCGAAACTGCATGGCTTCGGTGGTGCAGCCGGGGGTGTTGTCCTTCGGGTAGAAGTACAGGACCACGGTCTGGCCTGCGAAAGCCGCGGGCGTGAACTTCACACCGCCGGTGGCGAGCGCTTCAAATTCCGGGAGGGGTTTGTTGAGGGCTGGCGTCATGGAAGGGGAGAGTTCTGGAAGACGCGCCTGGGGACCGACGCGGCCCGCAATTATACGGGGTCGACCGATAGCCCCTCCATGCGGCCGGACCCTGACAAGCCCCTGAACGCGGTGTCATGCGGAAGCCTCGATCAGCAGTGCAGCAGTGACGGCTCGGCCCTCGCCGGCCAGCACGTTGAACGTTCGGCACGCGGCCACGGTATCCATGGTCTCGACGCCTATGCGGCGCTCGATGAGGGCTTCGCTGGAGCGCGGGCGGCACGAAGCGCAGTCGAGCGCCAGAGCCGAAGACGACGAGTTCGGGCTCGAAGGCCAGAAGCTGCTCGAAGTGTTCGGCGGTGAGCTGCTCCAGCCGGTCGATGGGCCACGCCTCGGGCGTACCCCGGGCCGGAACGATCACGCTGCTAGTCCATTCCGTGGCATTTACCCACACGCGCGACGGCTCATGCCGGGCGATCAGGTTGGCGCCATCGGGGCGGTCGGGCTGCAGCTTCACGTTCATAATTCTAGTTTTGCGGCGCAGCATGCGCCGCGTCGCCGGGAGGAGACCCCTTTGAAGATGATCGCGAAGTCCAGCAAGCTGGCGGACGTGTGCTATGACATCCGCGGCCCCGTGCTGGAGAAGGCCCGCGAGATGGAGGACGAAGGGCACAAGATCATCAAGCTGAATATCGGCAACGTGGCCGCGTTCGGGCTGGAGCCGCCCGACGAGATCGTGCAGGACATGATCCGGAACCTGCCTCACGCAGCGGCGTACACCGACAGCAAGGGCCTGTTCGCGCCGCGCAAGGCGGTGGTCCACTACACGCAGGAAAAGCACATTGCCGGCGTGACGGTGGACGACGTCTATCTCGGCAACGGCGCATCGGAGCTCATCGCCATGAGCCTGAACGCACTGCTCGACAACGGCGACGAGGTGCTGGTGCCGGCCCCGGATTACCCGCTCTGGACGGCGGCGGTGTCGCTCTCCGGCGGCCGCCCGGTGCACTACCTCTGCGACGAAGGCGGCGACTGGATGCCCGACATCGAGGACATCCGGGCCAAGATCACGCCGCGTACGCGCGCGATCGTGGTCATCAACCCGAACAACCCGACGGGGGCGCTCTACCCCAAGGCGCTCCTGGAGCAGATCATCGAGGTGGCGCGCACGCACGAGCTGATCGTGTTCGCCGACGAGATCTACGACAAGACCCTGTACGACGGCCATGTGCACACGAGCATCGCCTCGCTGGCCGACGACGTGCTCTGCGTGACCTTCAACGGGCTGTCCAAGAACTACCGGTCGTGCGGCTATCGGGCGGGCTGGATGGTGGTGTCGGGGGACAAGCGCCACGCGCGCGACTACATCGAAGGCCTGGACATGCTGGCGTCTATGCGCCTGTGCGCCAACACGCCGGGCCAGCTCGCCATCCAGACCGCGCTGGGCGGCTACCAAAGCATCAAGGATCTGGTGGCCCCCACCGGGCGACTTTGCCGCCAGCGCGACCTCGCGTACGAACTCCTCACACAGATCCCGGGTGTCTCGGTGGTCAAGCCGAAGGCTGCGCTCTACATGTTCCCGCGGCTCGACCCGAAGGTGTATCCGATCGCCGAC
The DNA here is from genome assembly GCA_963839465.1 of uncultured beta proteobacterium. GTDB lineage: Bacteria > Pseudomonadota > Gammaproteobacteria > Burkholderiales > Burkholderiaceae_C > CAWIVI01. The sequence goes on along the minus strand of CAWIVI010000012.1, from coordinate 243,921 downwards.
GACCAGCAGCTGGCCTACGAGCTGCTGGCTGACGAGAAGGTTCTCATCGTTCAGGGTACCGGCTTCAACTGGCCGTCGCCGGACCACTTTCGCCTGGTTTTCTTGCCCAATTCCGACGACCTCACCGACGCGATCGGGCGCATCGCGCGCTTTCTCGACAACTACCGCAAGCGCCACACTCTCTGAACCGACCATGAAACCGATCCAAGTGGGACTGCTGGGCATCGGCACCGTGGGCAGCGGCACGTTCAACGTGCTGGCCCGCAACCAGCCCGAAATACTTCGCCGCGCCGGTCGCGGCATCCGCATCGCGATGGTGGCCGACCTGGATGTCGAGCGCGCGCGCCGCATCGTGGGCGACCATGCGCAGATCGTCACCGATGCGCGGCAGGTCATCGCCGATCCGGACATCGACATCGTGGTCGAGCTGATCGGCGGCTATGGCGTCGCCCGCACGCTCGTCATGGAGGCCATCGCTGCCGGCAAGCACGTTGTGACGGCGAACAAGGCGCTGCTGGCAGTGCACGGCAACGAGATCTTCGCCGCGGCTCGTGAGAAGGGCGTGATGGTGGCTTTCGAGGCCGCGGTCGCGGGCGGCATCCCGATCATCAAGGCATTGCGTGAGGGGCTTACGGCCAATCGGATCGAGTGGCTGGCCGGCATCATCAACGGCACGACGAACTTCATCCTCTCTGAAATGCGGGCGAAGGGCCTCGACTTCGACGTCGTGCTGAAGGAGGCGCAGCGGCTGGGCTATGCCGAGGCCGACCCGACCTTCGACATAGAAGGCGTGGATGCGGCGCACAAGGCAACGATCCTCTGCGCGATCGCGTTCGGCGTGCCGGTGCAATTCGAGCGTGCGCACGTGGAGGGCATCACCCGGCTCCAGGCGATCGACATCCGCTACGCCGAGCAGCTGGGCTATCGCATCAAGCTGCTGGGCATCGCGCGGCGACGCGACCACGGCATCGAGCTGCGCGTGCATCCCACGCTCGTGCCGTCCAAGCGGCTGATCGCGAACGTGGAGGGTGCCATGAATGCCGTGGTGGTGCAGGGCGACGCCGTGGGCACGACGCTCTACTACGGCAAGGGCGCGGGCTCGGAGCCGACGGCATCCGCCGTGGTGGCCGACCTGGTGGACGTGACCCGGCTGCTCACGGCCGACCCGCACCACCGCGTGCCGCATCTTGCGTTCCAGCCGGATGCCATGGCCGACACCGCAATCCTGCCGATCGACCAGGTCGTGACGGCTTTCTACCTGCGCATCCGGGTGGCCGACGAGGCCGGCGTGCTGGCCGCCATCACCGGCATCCTGGCCGAGCATGGCATCTCCATCGACGCGCTGCTGCAGCGCGAATCGGGGGAGGGCGAGAAGCAGACGGACGTCATCATCCTCACGCACGACACGGTGGAGGGCAGCATGCGCGAGGCGCTGGCCCGGGTGCAGGCGCTGCCCACGGTGCTGGCGCCGATCGTGAGCCTTCGAAAGGAAGAGCTGGCGTGAGCGCGGCCGGGCCGGTGCGCTACGTGAGCACGCGCGGCGACGCCACGCCGCGCCGCTTCTGCGAGATCCTGCTCGAAGGCCTGGCGCCGGACGGCGGCCTTTACCTTCCCAGCCGCTATCCCACGGTGGACTCCGCCACGCTGGCCGGATGGCGCAACCTGTCGTACGCGGACCTCGCCGTCGAGGTGCTTTCGCTCTACATCGACGACATCCCGGCCGATGACCTGAGGGCGATCTGCGCGCGCACCTACACCGCGGGCGTCTTCGGCACCGAAGAGATCGCGCCCTTGAGGCCGCTGGAGCCGGGCGTCTTCGTGCAGGCCCTGTCGAATGGCCCCACGCTGGCCTTCAAGGACATGGCGATGCAACTGCTCGGCCAGCTGTTCGAGTACGAGCTCGCGCGGCGCGGCGAGACGCTCAACATCCTGGGCGCGACCTCGGGCGACACGGGCAGCGCCGCGGAATACGCGATGCGGGGCAAACACGGCGTGCGCGTGTTCATGCTGAGCCCGAGCGGGCGCATGAGCCCGTTCCAGCAGGCGCAGATGTTCAGCCTGCACGATCCGAACATCCACAACCTGGCGGTGGACGGTGTCTTCGACGATTGCCAGGACATCGTCAAGGCCGTGAGCGCCGACCTGGATTTCAAGCGCTCGCACCGAATCGGCACGGTGAACTCCATCAACTGGGCGCGCCTGCTGGCGCAGGTCGTCTACTACTTCTTCGGGTACTTCCAGGCCACGAGCGATGATGGTGAGCGTGTCGACTTTGCCGTGCCGTCGGGCAACTTCGGGAACATCTGCGCCGGCCACGTTGCGCGCATGATGGGCTTGCCGATCCACCGGCTGGTGCTGGCCACCAACGAGAACGACGTGCTCGACGAGTTCTTTCGCACCGGTGTGTACCGGGTTCGGCGCAGCGCCGAGACGCACGAGACATCGAGCCCGTCGATGGACATCAGCAAGGCGAGCAACTTCGAGCGCTTTGTCTTCGACCTGCTCGGGCGAGACGCTGGCGGCCACGGCGGGCGCTCTTCGGCGACGCGCTGGCGCGAGACGGCCGCTTCGTGCTCGAAGGCGAAACCTTCGGGCTGGTGCGCCGGTTCGGCTTCGTCTCCGGCAGCAGCCGGCACGCGGATCGCGTGCAGACCATCCGCGACACGTGGAATGCGTTCGGCACGATGATCGACCCGCACACGGCCGACGGCCTGAAGGTGGCGCGCGAGCACCTCACGCCGCGGCGTGCCGATGATCGTGCTCGAGACCGCGCAGCCGGCCAAGTTTGCCGCGACGATCCGCGAGGCGCTCGGCCGCGAACCGACGCGTCCCCCGGCGCTGGACGCGCTGGAGGCGCAGCCCCTGCGTTTCACGGCGGTGCCCGCCGACGTGCAGCGCGTCAAGACCTTCATCCAGGCGCATTGCCGCTGACACCCATGGCTTCGGCCGCGATGATGACCCTGGACGAAGCCCTCGAGCGGTTGGCCGCCGGAGCGCGGACGGCCGCTATCGCCGAGACCGAAACCGTCTCGACCTTCGATGCGCTGGGCCGGGTGCTGGCCGAGGACGTGAGGTCGACGCTGGACGTCCCCCCGGCGGACAACAGCGCGATGGATGGCTACGCCATGAGGGCCTGCGATGTGCGCGGCCGCCGGCGTCGTGCTGCCCGTGGTGCAGCGCATCCCGGCGGGCGTGGTGGGCCAGCCGCTCGCCGCGGGAAGCGCCGCACGCATCTTCACCGGTGCGCAGGTGCCTGCCGGGGCCGACGCGGTGGTGATGCAGGAGCATTGCGAGGCGCTCGACGGCGCGGTGCGCATCCTGGCGGTGCCGTCGCCGGGGCAGTGGATCCGCCGGCGCGGCGAGGATGTCGTCGCCGACGCCGTCGTGCTCGGGCGCGGCACCCGCATGACGCCGCAGTCCATGGGTCTCGCGGCATCCGTCGGCGCGGGGCGGCTCGGCGTGGTTCGCCGGCCGCGCGTGGCGCTGTTCTCCACGGGCGACGAGCTCGTGATGCCGGGCGAGCCGCTGAAGCCCGGCGCGATCTACAACAGCAATCGCTACACGCTGCGCGGCTTGCTGGAGGCCGCGGGATGCGACGTCGCCGATCTCGGCATCGTGCCCGACCGGCTGGACGCCACGCGCGAGGCGCTGCGACGGGCCGCCGAAGGCAGCGACCTGATCGTGACGTGCGGCGGCGTCTCGGTGGGCGAGGAAGACCATCTCCGCCCGGCGCTGCAGGCGGAAGGGCGGCTCGAGCTCTGGCAGATCGCGATCAAGCCGGGCAAGCCGCTCGCGTTCGGCGCGGTGCGGCGCGACGGCGGGGAGGCGTTGTACGTCGGGTTGCCGGGCAATCCCGTGTCGAGCTTCGTCACGTTCGTCCTGGCAGTGCGGGCGGTTCTGCGCGTGCTGCAGGGCGCCGACCCGGCGCTGCCAGCCCCCTGGCCGACGCGCGCCGACTTCGATTGGCCGTCGCCGGATCGCCGGCGCGAGTTTCTGCGGGTGCGGCGCAATGCCGAGGGCGGGCTGGAGATCTTCCCGAACCAGAGTTCCGGCGTGCTGACCTCCGTCTGCTGGGCCGATGGACTCCTGGACAACCCCGCCGGCCAGGTGATCCGCCGCGGCGACACGGTAGCGTTCCTGCCGCTCGAAGGGCTGCTGCGGTGAGAATCTCGGTGCGCTACTTCGCCTCCCTGAGGGAGGCCCTGGGCGCCGGGGAATCGGTGGAGGTGCCACCCGGCACGACGTTGGGCGGTTTGCGCGACCACCTGGTAGGCTCCAGCGAGCGTCATGCGGTGGTGCTGGCCCGGGGCAGGGCTGTGCGCTGCGCGCTGGACCAAGCCATGAGCGCGGAGGAAGTGCTGCTCCGAGAAGGAGCAGAGGTGGCATTCTTCCCCCCCGTGACAGGGGGGTAGTAGCGGCTTTCGAGTGAGAGCAGTAACGTTCGGTCCGCTGTAGTCTGCTGGGGAAACGCTTTGGAACATCAAGAGCGAATGCTGCGCGATGGTGCCGCATGACAACCCGCCCCATGAATCCTGACGCAGCGCTGCCGATCGGCATCGAGATCGGTGGTCACGCGATCGAAGCCGTCATCTCGGTCGGCGACACCGGTTTCGTCTACCTTGCGAGCGACTCTCTGCTCGCACGCCAAGTGGCGATCAAGGAGTACTTTCCGTCCTCGCTGGCCGTTCGGCATGCCGGCACGCAGATGCGCGCGCGCAGCGCCTCGGACCACCGCACGGTGATGGCCGGGCGTGACGCCTTCATCGAGGAGTCGCGCCTGCTCGCGCGCCTCGACCATCCGGCGCTCGTTCGCGTGGTGGGCGCCTACGACCTGCACCAGACGGCCTACCGAATCATGCCCCTGCATGCGGGCCCCACGTTGGCACTGGCCCGTGCCGAACGGGGCGTGCCGCCGGGCGACGATTGGCTGCGGCGGATGATCGACGAGCTGCTCGGTGCGCTGGAGGCGCTTCACGATGCCGGCATCGTGCACGGCCACGTCCATCCCGGCCAGGTGCTGCTGCGCTCCGACGATCGGCCATTGCTGCTGGGCTTCGGTTCCGCGGCGCGCGTTCTCGGGCGCCGGCAGGAAGAGGGCTACGCGCCGCCGGAGCTCTCGGCCGTCGGGCACCACTTGCAGCGCGGGCCCTGGACGGACCTGTACTCGCTGGCCGCGCTGAGCTGGTTCGCGGTGATGGGCAAGGCGCCGCCGACCATGCGGCCGCTGGACCTGCGCGCGGCCTTCGATGCTGCCTTCGGGCCGGCGGAACAGGACTCCGCCCGGCAGGAGCGGGACCGCCTGTGCATGGCACTGGCGAAGGCGCTCGTAACTGCCGCGGCGTCTCGGCCCCAGAGCGTGGCCGAGATGCGCTCGCTGCTCGGCGGGGTGCCGGTGGAGGCCGCCGAGCCGATGCAGCCGGAGTTGCCGCCGGAGCCGGATCCGCGCGTGCGCGCTGCCATCGCGGCGGCGGTGGCAGGCATCCCGGGCACGCAGCCACTGAACGTGCCGGAGCCGCCCTCGGCCCGCAACGTGCCCCCGAGGCCAGAGGCCTCTTCCATGACGCAGGCGCCTTCGAATCCGTCGGTGCCCTCCGCGCCGCCGGCGCAGGTGGAGCCGCGTGTGCAAACACCACCGCCCGTGCAGGTGTCGGCGTCCTTGAAGGTACCGCCGCCGATTCAGGCGCGGCCGATCGTGCAGGCGCCGCCACCGGTGCAGGCACCGCCGCCGATGCAGGCCAGGCCTTCGGTGATGGCAATGCCGCCGGCGCAGCCCGCACCCCGGGCGACAGCCGCGCCGACGAAGCCCGAACGCGTGGAGGATCCGCGCGTGGACGCCGCGGTGGCGCGTGCGGCCGCGGCTGCCGTTGCTGCGCGGGCCCACGGGCATCCGCCCCGCGACGAAGGGCCGGACACGATCCCGGCGTACCTCTCGATGCCATCGCGCTCCGGAAAGCCCGCACGGACGATGCCCTTCGGCCTGGGGCCGCGCGTCGCCTCCAGCCGCAAGGCACTCGACACCGGGGCCAGGGCGCCGGTCGAGCCCTTGCTGATGCCGGGCGCTGCCGCGCAGACGCCGCCGGAGGCCGTGGACATCGACGCAACGGACGCGCGTCTGGGCCGTGCAGCGCCAAACGCCCGAACCGCAGCCGATGGAGGCGGACGGCGAGGGCGCGGTGCCGCCGTGGATGGCCGACCGGCCGGCCGATCCCGAGATGGTGCGCAGGCAGGCGATGCGCCCGCGGCGATCCGGCTGGGCGTGGGCGGCCGCGCTGGTCGTTGGGATCGCTGTCGGCGCAGGGGCCTGGCGCTGGAACGAACTGCAGGCCGACCGTGCCGCACGCATGGCCGCGGCGCCGGCCGCCACCGATCGTGCGGGCGACGGCACGCGGCCGCCGGTGCAGCGTGAGGTTGCCGTACCCCCGGTCGCGACTCCGGCCGTTCCCCCGGCGGCCGTGCCGGATCCGGCCGGGGTACCGCCGACCGCGGCCGGCGAAAAGGCCCGTCCGTCGCCTGCGCCCGCGGACCCTCTGCCGGCGGAACGTCAGACGGGCCAGTCTCCCGTCGGGGCGGCCCCCAACGCGCCGGGCGCGGAGGTGGCCGCGGCGCCGGTCCTCCCGACCGAAGGCCCGGGCGGCGATATCAACGGCGCGGCTTCGCCCCGGCGCGCCGAGTCGACCGTGGCGGAAGTGCCCGAGCCGGCTGCCCGGGCGCCTCGCTCGGCGCCATCACGGCCGGCCCGGCCGGATCCGCGGCGTGCCGCGGCGCAACCGGCCTTGCCGAGCCCTCGCGCCGTCTGCGGCGACCGCACCAACTTCTCGCTCGTCTACTGCATGCAGCAGCAGTGCCGCAAGCCGAACTACAGCGCGCACCCGCAATGCCGGGAGTTCCGCCGCACCGGCGACGTGAGCTGAGGCCGGGAGCGCGGGGCTCTGCCCGCGGCGCCGCGTGCCCATAATGCGGGCATGCCGCGCGTGCGCATCCAGACGGAGGACTTCGACCTTTCACAGGAGGTCGACGACCTTCGCTACGAGGATCGTGGCGTCGGGGCCGTGGCGGCCTTCGTCGGCACCGTGCGTGATGCCGACGAAGGGCGATGCGTGCAGGCGCTGGAGCTCGAACACTATCCCGGCATGACCGAACGTGCGATCGAGTCGATGATCGACGAGGCGCTGCGGCGTTTTCCGGTGCGGGCGGCGCGCGTGGTGCACCGGGTGGGTCGGCTGGAGGCGGCGGAGCGCATCGTGCTGGTCGTGGTCACCGCGGTGCACCGGCATGCGGCTTTCCAGGCGTGCGAGTTCCTGATGGACTACCTGAAGACGCAGGCGCCGTTCTGGAAGAAGGAAACCACCCCGGACGGCGAGCGCTGGGTCGATGCCCGCGTTGCCGACGACCAGGCGCTCTCGCGCTGGGGCCTGTCGAGCGGCAACGCCGCGCGCTGATGTTGGCCGGGGCGCTGCTCTGCGTGTTCCTGGGCGCCGGCATCGGCGCCTGCCTGCGCTGGGGATTGCATCTGTGGCTCACGCCGCTCATGCCCGCGATGCCGCTCGGCACGCTGACGGCCAACCTGATCGGCGGCTACCTGGCGGGAGCGGCGATCGCGTTCTTTTCGCTGCGGGCGGACCTGCCGCCAGAGGCGCGGCTGTTCGCCACCACCGGCTTCCTTGGCGGCCTCACGACGTTCTCCGCGTTCTCGGCCGAGGTCGTGGAGGCCGTGCTGCGCGGCGACGTGGGTTGGGCCGTGGCGGGGCTGTTTGCGCATGTGGGCGGGTCGCTGGCCCTCACGCTGCTCGGCTTGTGGAGCGTGCGGTGGATCCTCGCTCCGGCATGAACGACGCGGCGAGCCCCAGCTTGCCGGCTGCGTCGCTGCGCGCGGCGCTCAGCCGCTTCACCACGGGCGTGACGATCGTGACCTGCATCGACGACGCCGGCATGAGCATCGGCCTCACGGCGAACTCGTTCAACGCGCTCTCGCTGGATCCGCCGCTGGTGCTGTGGTCGCTGCGCCGCTCCAGCCCCAGCGTGCACGCCTTCATGCAGGCGCCGTACTTCGCGGTGAACGTGCTGTCGGAAGCGCAGGTGGACCTGTCTCGCCGCTTCGCATCGCAGGTGCCGGACAAGTTCGCCGACGGCGCGTGGAGCCGCGGTGAAGGAGGTGTGCCGGTGCTGACCGGCTGCGCGGCGGTGTTCGAATGCGAAACCGTCTCGAGCCAGGAGGCCGGCGACCACGTGCTCTTCATCGGCCACGTGCGCCGGGTCACCGAAGCGCCGCTGGCGCCGCTGGTGTTCCACGCCGGGCACTACCACCTGCTCGGGGAGATCCTGTGACCACCGCGTTGGAGGCAGCCATGGCTCACATCGCAGGCAACCCGGACGCGCTCACCGTCCGTCAGCGCGAGCTGATCGACCTGGCGGCGCGGCTCGGGCGCGAGAACTTCGCGCCGCGCGCGGCCAAGCACGATCGCGAGGCGAGCTTTCCGGCTGAAAACTACGGCGACCTGCGCCGCGCGGGGCTGCTCGGCCTGTGCGTGCCGCAGGCATACGGCGGCCTGGGCGCCGATTTCGAAACCTACGTGATCGTGTCGGCCGAGCTCGGGCGGCATTGCGGCGCCACCGCGCTCACGTTCAACATGCACGTGAACTCCTGCCTGTGGAGCGGGCCGATCGCGGATGCGCTGGACATGACGCCCGAGCAGCGGGAGGACCACGAGCGCAACCGCGCGGGCCACTACGAGCACATCGTGGTGCGCGGCAAGGTGTATGCGGAACCCTTTTCCGAAGGCGGCGCGGCCGCGGCGGGCAAGGCGCCGTGGGGCACGCTGGCGCGCCGCGTGGATGGCGGCTACGTGATCAACGGGAAGAAGATCTTCGCCTCGCTCGCGGGTGTGGCGGACGTGTACGGCGTGCTGTGCACGCTGGACCGCCCCGGCGCCTCGCAGCGCGACACGCTGTACCTGGCGGTGCCTTCGGACGCGGCCGGCGTGAGCGTGGTCGGCGACTGGGATCCGCTGGGCATGCGCGGCACGGTGTCGCGCAACCTCGTGTTCCACGACGTGCAGGTGCCCGACAGCGCGCGGCTGATGCCCGAGGGCGTGTACTGGCAGGCGGCCGCGCGCTGGCCGCACATGTTCTCCACGCTGTCGCCCACGTACATGGGCATCGCCCAGGCGGCCTACGACTTCACCGTGCAGTACCTGCGCGGCGAGGTGCCCGGCATGCCGCCGGTACGCCGCCGGATGTATCCCACCAAGCAGATCGCGGTGGCGGAGATGCGGGTGCGGCTGGAGCAGACGCGCGCGCTGTTCCTCGCCAACGCGCGCGACGCGCGCATCGACCCCGACAAGGATGCGCGCATGCGGCTCTTGTGCGCGCACTACACCATCATGGAGAACGCGAACGAGATCTGCCGGCTCGCGGTGCGTACCTGCGGCGGGCAGGCGGTGCTGAAATCGCTGCCGCTGGAGCGCCTGTACCGCGATTCGCGCTGCGGCTCGCTGATGCTGCCCTGGACGGCGGAGCTGTGCATCGATCGCCTCGGGCGCGAGTGCCTTTACGAGGCCGGCGACCAGGACGAGGCGATCGAGCCGTGAGCGCCCGGGCGCGTGCAGCGGCGATCAGTTCAGCATCGTCGGGTGCGCCTCGGCCTGCGCCGGCGGGGCCACCGGCGCGGCGGCCGGCACGCTCCACTCGGAGGCCGCGAGCGCGCGCTCGAACAGCTGCGTAACGGCGTTCGTCAGCGAGGCGGTGAGGGTCATCGACAGGTGGCGGCCGCGATGCTCCTGGATCTTGAATGTCATGCCCTGCTGCGGCATGGGCGCCAGCTCGACGTGGGACGCGAGCAGGGGCTCGGCCCCGAGCGGATGGCCGGCCGGCGTGCGGTCGAACGGCGTCTTGAAGTCGCTGTCCTCGAGCACCCGCTGGCGCGCGGCCTGGGACAGCATCTCTCGCGCCTCGGGCACCGCCACGGCGTCGGGCGCCGTTCTTGCCACGGCCAGGCGGGCCGCCACCTCCTGCAGGGGCTTCCACAGGCGCAGCATGAGACGGCGCGTGAACCAGATGGAAACCAGCTCCCCCGCGCGCGTGCGCACCTGCATCAGCATCCGGTCGGCCTCGGGCAGGTAGCGAACTTCGATCTGATGGATATCCACGAACCGGATTGTGGAGGCCTGCCTTCTTGAAATGATGCGCGCTTCCCCCATGTCCAACGGCAACGGGAACCACCATGGCCATCGAAAACAAGTTCACGACCGCTTTCCAGCAGGCGCTCGGCGAGGCGCAGAGCCTGGCCGTCACGCGCGACAACCCCTACATCGAGCCGGCCCACGTGCTGTCGGCGATGTTGGCCCAGCCCGACGGCCCGCGCGCGCTGGTCGAGCGGGCCGGCGCCAACGTGGCGGGCCTGCGCACGGCGGCCGAGACGCGCCATCGGCGGGCTGCCGCAGGTGCAGGGCGCCGGCCAGGTGGTGCAGCCCGGCCGCGACCTCATCGCGCTGCTTCAGGCGGCCGAGAAGGAGGCCAGCAAGCGCGGCGACCAGTTCATCGCCAGCGAGATGTTCCTGCTGGCGCTGGCCGATGCGCGCACCGACCTGGGTGGCGTGGTTCGCGGCCATGGCCTGACCCGCAAGGCGCTGGAAGGCGCGATCGAGGCGGTGCGCGGCGGCGCGAAGGTGGACAGTGCCGAATCGGAAGGCCAGCGCGAGGCGCTGAAGAAATACACCCTCGACCTCACCGAGCGCGCCCGCCTGGGCAAGCTCGATCCGGTGATCGGCCGCGACGACGAGATCCGCCGCGCCATCCAGGTGCTGCAGCGGCGCACGAAGAACAACCCGGTGCTGATCGGCGAGCCGGGCGTGGGCAAGACGGCCATCGTCGAAGGATTGGCGCAGCGCATCGTCAACGGCGAGGTGCCGGAGAGCCTGAAGGACAAGCGCGTGCTCGTGCTCGACATGGCCGGCCTGCTGGCCGGCGCGAAGTACCGCGGCGAGTTCGAGGAGCGGCTGAAGGCGGTGCTGAAGGAAGTGAGCCAGGACGAGGGCCGCATCATCCTGTTCATCGACGAGCTGCATACGATGGTCGGCGCCGGCAAGGCCGAAGGCGCGATCGACGCCGGCAACATGCTCAAGCCCGCGCTCGCGCGCGGCGAGCTGCACTGCATCGGCGCGACCACGCTCGACGAGTATCGCAAGTACGTCGAGAAGGACGCCGCGCTTGAGCGCCGCTTCCAGAAGGTGTTGGTCGACGAGCCCTCGGTGGAGGCGACGATCGCCATCCTGCGCGGCCTGCAAGAGCGCTACGAGGTGCACCACGGCGTGCAGATCACCGACCCGGCGATCGTCGCCGCGGCCGAGCTGAGCCACCGCTACATCACCGACCGCTTCCTGCCCGACAAGGCGATCGACCTGATCGACGAGGCGGCGGCGAAGATCAAGATCGAGATCGACTCCAAGCCGGAGGCGATGGACCGGCTCGACCGCCGCATGATCCAGCTGAAGATCGAGCGCGAGGCGGTGAAGAAGGAGAAGGACGAGGCGTCGCAGCGGCGGCTCGGCCTGATCGAGGACGAGCTGGCGAAGCTCGAGCGCGAGTACGCCGACCTCGAGGAGATCTGGAAGTCAGAGAAGGCGAGCGCGCAGACCTCGGGCGACGTGCTGGCCGAGATCGACCGCATCAAGATCCAGATCGAGGAGCTCAAGCGCAAGGGCGACTTCAACAAGGTGGCCGAGCTGCAGTACGGGCGGCTGCCCGATCTCGAGCGGCGGCTGAAGGAGGCGCAGGCGCACGAGGAGGCGAAGGCGCAGACGCAGCGCGCCCAAGCTGCTGCGCACGCATGGTCGGCGCCGAGGAGATCGCCGAGGTCGTGTCGCGCGCCACCGGCATCCCGGTGAGCAAGCTGATGCAGGGCGAGCGCGACAAGCTGCTGCAGATGGAGGCGAAGCTGCACGAGCGCGTGGTGGGCCAGGACGAGGCCATCTCGGCGGTGGCCGACGCGATCCGGCGCTCGCGCGCGGGCTTGAGCGACCCGAACCGGCCGTACGGCTCGTTCCTCTTCCTCGGGCCCACCGGCGTGGGCAAGACGGAGCTGTGCAAGGCGCTGGCCGCCTTCCTGTTCGATGCCGAGGACCACATGATCCGCATCGACATGAGCGAGTTCATGGAGAAGCACTCGGTGGCGCGGCTGATCGGCGCGCCCCCGGGCTACGTGGGCTACGAGGAGGGCGGCTACCTGACCGAGGCCGTGCGGCGCAAGCCGTACAGCGTGGTGCTGCTCGACGAGGTGGAAAAGGCCCACCCGGACGTCTTCAACGTGCTGCTGCAGGTGCTCGACGACGGCCGCCTGACCGACGGCCAGGGCCGCACGGTGGACTTCCAGAACACGGTGATCGTGATGACGAGCAACCTCGGCTCGCACCACATCATGCAGATGGCGGGACGCCCCTACGACGAGATCCGCGATGCCGTGTGGGTGGAGCTGAAGGCGCACTTCCGGCCGGAGTTCCTGAACCGGGTCGACGAGACGGTGGTGTTCCATGCCCTCGACGCGGCGCAGATCGGCGCGATCGCGAAGATCCAGCTGCGCGCGCTGGAGCTGCGGCTCGAGAAGATGGAGATGAAGCTCGACGTGTCGCCGGACGCGCTCAGCGTGCTGGCCAAGGCGGGCTTCGATCCGGTGTTCGGGGCGCGGCCGCTCAAGCGGGCGATCCAGCAGCGCATCGAGAACCCGGTGGCGAGGCTGATCCTGGAAGGCCGCTTCGGGCCGAAGGACGTGATCCCGGTGGACGTGCACGACGGGCAGTTCGTCTTCGAGCGCACCGTGCACTGACGGCGCGGCCCGCATGCCCGCGGGCGCGCCGCCGTCAGGTGCGCGCTTCGAGCATCTCGTCCAGCCGCTGCAGCTGCAGCCTCACGAGCGTGAGGTTGGCGATGCTGCGGTCGAGCACCGCATGCAGCGCCAGGCCGGGATGGTTGGGCAGCGGTCGCAGCAGCAGGTGGTGCGACGCGAGCGTGACCGCGGCGTCGGGCAGGCCTCGCCGAGCCCCATCAGCTTGCCGGCATCGGTCATCGCGGCGAACAGCGCGGCGCCCTGCGCCGCGAGGCTGGCCGGGCCCGGGCGGGTGCCGGCGTGGGCAATGGGGCGCTGCGTGGCCGTTTCGAACAGGCAGCAGCTGACCATGCCCTTGATCTCCGCCACGCGCTTGGCGTAGGCCGCCAGGAGCGGCTCCTGGCCGACCGCCCGGCTGGCCGGCGGCGCGACGGGCGCGGCGCGAGGAGCCGGCACCGGCGCCGGGGCGTGCGCGGGCAGCGCGGCCGGGCTGGCCGCCGGGCCGGAGGCGAACTCGGCCGTGAAGGTGAGCGGCGCAGGGCGGGTGGCGCCTGTCGTGAAGCCCGGTGCCGGCGCCATCGACACGGGCGGCGCGACCGGCGCCGCCGGCGCGGAAACCGGCGGACGGCAGCCGGCGAGGCGATGACCGGCCCAGCCGCGGAGGTGGCGGATGCTCCCGCCTCGGGCGTGGCCGGGCCGGCGGGCGCGGACGCCGGCGCTGAGCATCGGCAGCTCGGTGCCGGTGGCCGCCGCATGCTCGCGCAGCTTGTTCCAGGTGCCGACGATGAAGTTCCAGGCGTCGGCCGGACGCGTGACCTGCGGCGTGGTGCGCACCGACACGCCGGTGCCGCGCGCGATCTGGGCGGCCTGCGCCGTGACGGCGCTGGCCGACGACAGCGGCAGCAGCAGCAGGTTGCGGTTCGGCCACGGGCCCTTGATCATGGCCTCGCGCAGCGGCTGCAGCGACGGCTCGAGCGCGTGCGCGGGCAGGTCGCCCACCATCACGACGCCGAGCCGGCTGAAGGCGAGCAGCACCTTCGCGAGCTCGCGGCGCTGGTTGGTGTCGGCGTCGGCCTCGGTGGTGTACAGGCGCAGCGGCCGCGTGTCGCCGGTGCTCAGCTCCACGAACTCGAGGGTGGCGAGCGCGACGCCGTGGCCCTGGCGCCGGATCACGAGCTTGTGGACGGGCGAGCCGGTGGCCGCGGCCAGCCCCGCCGAGCAGCCGGCGCGACGAGGTGGTGCCGATGTCGTGGATGGCGATGTACTCGGGCCGCAGGTGCTCGAACTGCTGGTGCATGGCCTCGCCGGGATCGCAGACGACGAAGAGCTCCCACTGGCCGCCCCCGAGGTCGCGCCCGATCTCGCGCGCGCCGGCGGCGAGGTAGTCTTCCTCGTCGCCCACCATCTGCGTGGCCTGGCCCGCAACCTGGCGGGTGGCCTGCCATGGGCGTCTTCCTCCGGCGTGCGCGAATGCGCCGACGGGTTCCAGGAGGACATGTCTTGAAGCGGCTTGATCATGGGCAGACGAGGTCAGCGGCGTGCGGCGCCAGTGTAAGACGGCGCCGGCGGCGCTGCGTCCATAGAATCCCGCCATGACCGCCACCCCGCCGCCCGCCGCCCATCCCGTGGTGATCGTGGGGGCCGGCCTGGCCGGGCTGACCGTCGGCGCTGCACCTGGCCGGCGACCGGCCGGTGGTGGTGCTGGCCAAGCGCAGGCTCGACGAAGCCGCCACCGCCTGGGCGCAGGGCGGCATCGTGGGCGTGCTGGGCGACGACGACAGCGTCGACTCCCACGTGCGCGACACGCAGGATGCCGGTGCCGGCCTGGTGGACGAGAACACCGCCCGCTTCATTGCCGAGCACAGCGCCGCCGCGGTGGAGTGGCTGGTGGCGCAGGGCGTGCCGTTCTCGCCCGACCCCGAAGGCCCGCTGGGGCTGCACCTCACGCGCGAGGGCGGCCATGCGGTGCGGCGCATCGCGCACGCCGCCGACGCCACGGGCCGGGCCATCCACGAGGCGCTGCTCGCGCAGGTGAAGCGCCACCCCAGCATCACGCTGCGCGAACGCTGGATGGCGGTGGATCTGATCACGTCGCGCCATCTGCGGCGCGACGAGCCGGCGCGCTGCTACGGCGTGTATGCGCTCGACATCGACGAGCCAGCGGGTCGAGACGCTGCCCGCCAGCGCCGTGGTGCTGGCCACCGGCGGCGTGGGCAAGGTCTACCGCTACACGAGCAACCCCGAGACCGCCACCGGCGACGGCATCGCGATGGCCTGGCGCGCCGGCTGCCGGATCGGGAACATGGAGTTCATCCAGTTCCACCCGACCTGCCTCTACCACCCCCAGGAGCGCACCTTCCTCATCACCGAGGCGCTGCGCGGGGAGGGCGCGGCTGCTGAAGCTGCTCGACGGCACGCGCTTCATGCCCGCGCACGACGCACGCGCGGAACTCGCGCCGCGCGACATCGTGGCGCGCGCGATCGACTTCGAGATGAAGCGGCACGGCATCGACCACGTCTGGCTGGACGCCACGCATCTCGGCGAGGCGTTCCTGAAGGAGCACTTCCCGACCATCCACGCGCGCTGCGCGCGGCTCGGCATCGACATCGCGCGCCAGCCGATCCCCGTGGTGCCGGCGGCGCACTACACGTGCGGCGGCATCGTGACCGACCTCGAAGGGCGCACCGACGTGCCGGGGCTGTACGCCGTCGGCGAGACCACCTACACCGGGCTGCACGGGGCGAACCGGCTCGCGAGCAACTCGCTGCTCGAATGCGTGGTGCTCGGCCGCACCGCCGCCGGCGCCATCCTCGCCGCCGCGCCGGCCGACGGCGCGGTGCTGCCGTCCTGGGACGAGAGCCAGGTGGAGAACGCCGACGAGCAGGTGGTGATCTCGCACAACTGGGACGAGCTGCGCCTGCTGATGTGGAACTACGTCGGCATCGTGCGCACGACGAAGCGGCTGCAGCGCGCGCTGCACCGCATCGAGCTGCTGAAGAGCGAGATCGACGAGTACTACGCCAACTTCCGCGTCAATCGCGACCTGCTGGAGCTGCGCAACCTCGTGGAGTGCGCGGAGCTTATCGTGCGCTCGGCGCTGATGCGCCACGAGAGCCGGGGGCTGCACTACAGCCGCGACTATCCCTACACGCTGCCGGTGAGCTTCCCGACGGTGCTGATCGGGCCCGGGCGCGAGCTGAACTCGCACCTCGGCGCGGCCCGATGCCGGCACCGCGTCGCTTCACGCTTGGGCTTCAGCCGGGCAGCATCCGCATGGAGTAGTCGACGGCGGCGACGTCCTTCGTGAGCTTGCCGACCGAGATGCGGTCGACGCCGGTGGCGGCGATGTCGCGCAGCGTGGCCAGCGTCACGCCGCCCGAGACTTCGAGCAGCGCATGGCCGCGGTTCATGGCCACGGCCTGGCGCATTTCGTCGAGGCCGAAGTTGTCGAGCAGCACGCTGGCCGCGCCGTGGTCGAGCGCCTCCTGCAGCTGCGCGAGCGTCTCGACCTCCACCTGGATGTCGACGCCGGCGTCCAGCGCCTGCGCGCGCCGCAGCGCGGCGCCGACGCTGCCGGCCGCCGCGACGTGGTTCTCCTTGATGAGGATGCCGTGCCACAGCGCCATGCGCTGGTTGGCGCCGCCGCCCACGCGCACCGCGTATTTCTGCGCCTGGCGCAGGCCGGGGAGGGTCTTGCGCGTGTCGAGCACCGCGCAGCCGCGCGGGTTGGGCGAGGCGCCGGCGATGGCTTGCACGTGGCGGCGCGTGACGGTGGCCGTGCCGGACAGGAGCTGCAGGAAGTTCAGCGCCGGCCGCTCGGCGGACAGCAGCGCGCGGGCGCCGCCTTCCAGCTCGACGACGAGCGTGCCGGCTTCCATGTCGGCGCCTTCGTCGTAGCGCCACGCGATGCGGGCGTGCGGATCGAGTCGCGCGCACGCAGCCTTCGAACCAGTCGCGCCCGCACAGCACCGCGTTCTCGCGCACGGTGACGCGCGCGCTCGAGCGCGCGTCGGCGACGAGCTGGGCGGTCCAGTCGCCGGTGCCGAGGTCCTCGCGCAGCGCGTCGGCGATGTTGCGCGCGCGCGCCTGCTCGAGGGTTTCGTTGACGGCGAACACGGCGGTCAGGCCGCGCCGAGCTTCGGCACGAAGCCCTGCTGCGGCTTCGCGATGCTCGACGGATTCTTCGCGACGAACTCGAGCATGCGCTCGATGCAGCCGAGCGCTTCGCTGCGCGTGGGCTCGGGCACGACGATCTCGCCGCTGCCGGCTTCGAGGGCCTGCACCACGCCCTGGAGCGCGTTCATCGCCATCCAGGGGCAGTGCGCGCAGCTCTTGCACGTGGCGCCGGTGCCGGCGGTCGGGCGCTTCGATCAGCGTCTTGCCGGGCGCGAGCTGGCGCATGCGGTGCAGGATGCCGTTGTCGGTGGCCACGATGTATTCCTGCGCGTCGCCTTCCACGACGGCGCGCAGCAGCTGCGTGGTGGAGCCCACCACGTGGGCCTGGCGCACGACGCTCTCCGGTGACTCGGGGTGCACGAGGATCTGCGCGTTCGGGTGGCTGCGCTCGCAGCAGGTCGAGCTCGATGCCCTTGAACTCGTCGTGCACGATGCAGGCGCCGTTCCACATCAGCATGTCGGCGCCGGTCTGCTCCTGGATGTAGCGGCCGAGGTGGCGGTCGGGCGCCCAGAGCACCTTCTCGCCGCGCGCCTGCAGGTGGTTGACGATGGCCAGCGCGCACGAGCTCGTGACCATCCAGTCGGCGCGCGCCTTCACGGCGGCGCTGGTGTTGGCGTAGACGACGACGGTGCGGTCGGGGTGCGCGTCGCAGAAGCGGGCGAAGTCTTCCGGCGGGCAGCCGAGGTCGAGCGAGCAGGTCGCCTCCACGTCGGGCATCAGCACGCGCTTCTCGGGGCTGAGGATCTTGGCCGACTCGCCCATGAAGCGCACGCCGGCCACGACCAGCGTGCGCGCCGGATGCTCGCGGCCGAAGCGCGCCATCTCGAGGGAATCGGCCACGCAGCCGCCGGTCTCGAGCGCCAGGTCCTGCAGGTCGCCGTCGACGTAGTAGTGGGCCACGAGCACGGCGTCGTGCCGCTTCAGCATCTCGGCCGCGCGCTGCTTGTACTCGCGCCGCTGCAGCGTGGTGAGCGGCTGCGGCACCTTCGCCCAGGCGTGGGAGACGCAGGAGGCGCCGCTGGCATCCTGCTTGGTGTAGTCGAAGAGAACCTGTTCCATGTCGAGCGGAAATGGTAACCCGCAGTGCGCCCTCAGGCCGCCGCGCCGAAGAAACGCCCCGGCGGCGCGCCGACCGAGCGGCGGACCATCGCCGTGAAGGCGCTGGCGCTTGCGTAGCCGAGCTCGGAGGCGATCACGCCCATCGGCACGCCGCGCGCCGCCAGCGTGAGCGCGCGCGCGAGCAGCACCTGCTGGCGCCACGGGCCGAAGGAGGTGGAGAGCTCCTGGCGGAACAGGCGCGCCACGGTGCGCGTGCTGGCGCCGGCCTCGCGGGCCCAACCTTCCAGCGACGGGTGGCGGCTCGGGTCGGCGATGACGGCCTCGCACAGTGCGCGCAGGCGCTTGTCCTGCGGCAGCTCGATGCCCAGGCGCACCGGGGCCGCGCGGCGCAGCTCGTCCAGCGCGAGAGCGCCCATCAGGCGCTCGCGCGCGAGCAAGCCGGGCGGCAGGGCTGCGCGCATGCCGTTCGCGAGGCGCCAGTCGCGGCATCCATCGCCACGTCCATCTGCATCACGAGCTCGCGCAGCAGCGGCGACACCTCCAGCACACGGCAGGCGGTCCAGGCGGCGCGCGCGGCGGCCGGCACGCCAGGGCCGACGCCTTCGGACTGGTCGATGTAGAGCGTGCGCAGCTCGGCCTTCTCGACGGCCATCACCACGTGCTCGATGCCGGGCGGGATCCACACGGCGCGCCAGGCCGGCACCAGGTAGGTCGCGTGGCCGGCCGTGATGCGCGCCACCCCGGAAACCGAGATCGCCACCTGGGCCCAGGCGTGGCTGTGGGGCGCGATCTCGCTGTCGGCTTCCAGCGTTCGGGCCTTGGCGCGCACCGGCCGGCCGGGCGTCGGCGTGTAACGCACCGGATCGAGCGGCGGGCAGCAGGGCGCGGCGGGGCGGCGTTGGCATGATCTCGATAGAACTTGACGAATTATCGCCACCCTGCCGTGCCCGCGTTGGCCAGAATGCCTTCATGACGTCGCTCGCCGCCCCGCCGCTCGCCCCCCTGCGGCGCGACGCCTCCACGATCGGGCTGGTGAGCGTGGCGCACGGCCTGTCGCACTTCTGCCAGCTCATCGTGCCGCCGCTGTTCCCCTGGATCGCCGCGGCCTTCACCCTGAGCAACACGCAGCTCGGCCTGCTCATGACGGTGTTCTTCGTGGTCTCCTGCGTCGGCCAGGCGACTGGCCGGCTTCGTGGTCGACCGCTACGGCGCGCCGCGCGTGCTGTTCGGCGGCATGGCCTGTCTCGCGCTGGCGGCGTTCGGGCTGGCCGCGGCGCCGAACTACGCGTCGATGTTCGCCTTCATGGCGCTGGCCGGCCTCGGCAACTGCGTCTTCCATCCGGTGGACTTCTCCATCCTCAACGCCCGCGTGAGCCAGCCGCGGCTCGGGCATGCGTATGCGGCGCACGGCATCTCCGGCAACCTGGGCTGGGCGCTCGCGCCGGTGTTCGTCGTCGGCGTGGCGCAGGCCTCGTCGTGGCGTGTCGCGCTTGGCGTCGGTCGGCGTGCTCGTGGCGGCGGTGCTCGCCGTGCTGGTCTGGCAGCGCCAGGCGCTTGCGATGCAGGCGGCGGGCGCGGCTGCGGCCCGCGGGCGGCGAGCGCCGATGGCGGCAGCTTCGGGTTCCTGCGCGTGCCGGCGGTGTGGTTCTGCTTCGCGTTCTTCCTCACGTTCGCGGTCGCGCTGTCGGGCGTGCAGACCTTCGGCCCGGTGGCGGCGGCGCGGCTGCACGGCGTTTCGGCTGCCGATGTCGCGGTGTGCCTGTCGGCCTACATGTTCGCGTCGGCGGGCGCGATGGTGCTGGGCGGCCATCTCGTGAGCGACCCGCGGCGCACGCACGCTCGTCGTGGCCGTCGGCTTCGGCCTGGCGGCGCTGGTGGCGCTGGCGATCGGCTTCGGCACGTGGCCGGGCTGGATGGTGCCGGTGCTGTTCGGCGTGATGGGCTTCGGCGCCGGCATTGCCGGCCCCTCGCGCGACCTGCTCGTCAAGCAGGCGACGCCGGCGGGTGCCACCGGGCGCGTCTACGGCGTCGTGTACTCGGGGCTCGACGTCGGCCAGGCGATCGCGCCGGCGTTGCTCGGCGTGCTGATGGACGACGGCCGCTACGCGGCGGTGTGGATGGTCGTCGCGCTGGCGCAGGCGCTGCTGATCGTCAACGGCTTCAACCTGAAGCGGCGCGCGCCGCCGGCGGTCGCGGCGGCCGCCGCGTGACCCGTCACTCCGCTTCGCTCTCGTCCAGCTCCTCGTCCTCCTCGTCCTCCTCGGACTTCTCGAACGGGGAGGGCATTTTCGTCTCTTCCGTCTGCTGGGTGTCCGTCTGCGGATAGCCACCGCCGCCGCCGGGAGGAATGCCGATGCTCATGGTCGTCTCCAAGTCAAAGATGACCCAGCGTAGACGCACCCGGCTGCGCGCGGCGAGCCGTCGCGAAGTCGCGTGCGGGGCGGCGAATCAGACGCAGCGGCGGTGGCGTTCGATGCAGGTGGCGAGCACGTCGTCGCCGGCCATCGACCACCAGCGCTTGGAGAAGATCTCCACTTCGCTGTAGCCGGCGAACCCGGCCGCCTCGACCCAGCCGCGCACGCGCCGGATGTCGATCACGCCGTCGCCCATCATGCCGCGGTCCTCGAGCAGATCGGTGGTGGGCACGAGCCAGTCGCACACGTGGAAGGCGAGCAGGCGATCGCGTCCGGCACGCTCGATCTGCGCCTGCAGCTTCGGATCCCACCACACGTGGTAGAGGTCGACCGCGACGCCGATCGCGCCGGAGCGTTGCGGATCGAGCGCGTCGCAGACATCCAGCGCCTGCTCCAGCGTGTTGATGCAGGCGCGGTCTGCCGCGTACATCGGGTGCAGCGGCTCGATGGCCAGCGGCATGCGGCGCTCGCGCGCCGCTTCGAGCAGCGTGGCGATGCCTTCGTGCACGACGTGCCGCGCATTGGCGATGTCCTTGTGCTCGGGGCGGCCGGCCAGCGCGCCGGGAAGGCCGCCGACCACGAGCACGAGGCACGGCGCCTGCAACTCGCAGGCTTCGTCGAGCGCGCGCAGGTTGTCGTCGCGGGCGTTCGGTGACGTGAACATGCCGCCGCGGCAGTAGCCCGAGAGCTCCATGCCGTGGGCCTTCAGCGTGCGAGCCGTGGCGGCGACGCCGGCCTGCGCGACCTGGTCGCGCCACGGCGACAGCGCGCGGATGCCGTGGCGTGCGCACGCGTCGAGGATGTCCAGCAGCGGCCATTCGCGGCCGTGCTGCCGGCGCACGGTGGCCGTGTTGATGGACAGCCAGCGGTGGTCGGCGGTGAAGTCGCGCATGTTCACTCGATGCCGTGGAGTGCGAGCAGCGTCTTCATGCGGCGCACCGCGAGGTCCGGCTTCTCGAGGAGGCCCGCCTGGTCCGCGAGCCGGAACGCTTCGGCAAAGTGCAGCAGGGAGCGTGCGCTCTGCTGCCCGCCGACCATCACGAAGTGGTCCTGGTGGCCGTTGAGCCAGGCCATGAACACGACGCCGGTCTTGTAGAAGCGCGTGGGCGCCTGGAAGATGTGGCGCGACAGCGGCACCGTGGGCGCGAGCAGGTCGTGGAAGCGCTGGGTCTCGCCGGCGGCCAGCGCGGCAAGGGCGGCGCTGGCGGCGGGCGCGATGGCGTCGAAGATGCCGAGCAGCGCGTCGCTGTGGCGATGAGTCGGCTCGTCGCCCACGCCATCGCCGGCGATCAGCTCGGCATAGTTGAAGTCGTCGCCGGTGTACATGCGCACGCCCGGCGGCAGGCGCCGGCGCATCGCGATCTCCTTGTTCTTGTCGAGCAGCGAGATCTTGATGCCGTCCACCTTCGACGCGTGCGACGCGATCACTTCCGAGCGCCGTCTCCATCGCGGCGTCGACATCGGCGCCGCCCCAGTAGCCGGCCAGCGCGGGATCGAACATCTCGCCGAGCCAGTGCAGGATCACCGGCTGCCGCGCCTGCGACAGCACGCGGCCGTAGACGCGCGCGTAGTCGTCGGGGCCGCGCGCGACGCGGGCGAGGGCCCGGCTCGCCATCACGATGAGCCGGCCGCCCAGGCGCTCGATGGCGGCCATCTGCTCCTCGTAGGCGCGCGATCACATCGTCGACCGACGTCACGGCGTCCAGGCGCGAGGTGGTCGGTGCCGCAGCCGCTGGCGACGAGTGCGCCCGGCACGTCCTTCGCGGCGTCGACCGTGCGGCGGATCAGCTCGAGCGACGTGGGCCAGTCCAGCCCCATGCCGCGCTGGGCGGTGTCCATCGCCTCGGCCACGCCGAGCCCGAGCGACCACAGGCGGCGGCGGTAGGCGATGGTGGTGTCCCAGTCGATCGCGCACTGCAGCCACGGGTCCACCGCGGCGCGCGGGTCGGCGACGACGTGCGCGGCGGAATAGGCGATGCGATTGAAGCGCGCGCCGGTGGGCGGCACGATGGGCGCGCTGGCGCGCAGCGTGTAGCGCTCGAGGGCGCCCTTCGAAGTGGGCAGGTTCAGTTGCATGGCAGGCACTCCTCGAAGGTTCCTCATCAAGTGCCACCGCGGAACCGGCTCTGCCGGTCCGCCGGAGGCGCCTCGGGGGACAGTTCCTCGACGTCGATCCAGCGGCGCTCCTTCCAGCTCTTGCAGCGCGGCCTCCACGAGCTGCACGCCCTTGGCGCCTTCGGGCAGCGTCCAGCGATACGGCGCGTCTTCCACGACGTGGCGGATGAAGTGCTCCCACTGCACCTTGAAGCCGTTGTCGTAGACCTGCGTGTCCGGCACCTCCTGCCACTGGTCGAAGAAGTCCATCGTCTGCCGCGCATCGGGGTTCCACACCGGCCGCGGCGTGTTCACGCGCGACTGGCTTCGGCAGTCGGTGAGCCCGGCCACCGCCGAGCCGTGCGTGCCGTCGACATGGAACGTGACGAGGTCGTCGCGCCGCACGCGCGTGGCCCATGAGCTGTTGACCTGCGCGACGATCGTGCCGCCCGCGCCGTCGTCGAGCTCGAGCGTGGCGTAGGCCGCGTCGTCGGCGGTGGCGCGGTAGGGCTCGCCGGATTCGTCCCAGCGCTTCGGGATGTGCGTGGCGCCGAGGCACGACACCGACTTCACCGGCCCGAAGAGGTTGTCGAGCACATAGCGCCAGTGGCACACCATGTCGAGGATGATGCCGCCGCCATCTTCGGTGCGGTAGTTCCACGACGGCCGCTGGATCGGCTGCAGGTCGCCCTCGAACACCCAGTAGCCGAACTCGATGCGCACCGAGAGGATGCGGCCGAAGAAGCCGGCGCTGCGCAGCAGGGCGAGCTTGCGCAGGCCCGGCAGGAAGAGCTTGTCCTGCACCGCGCCGTGCTTGAGGCCGGACGACTGGGCCAGCCGGCAGACCTCCACCGCCTCGTTCAGGTTCGTCGCGATCGGCTTCTCGCAATACACGTGCTTGCCGGCGCGGATCGCCTGCGCCAGCAGCGTGGGGCGCATCTGCGTGGTGCCGGCGTCGAAGAAGACGGTGTCGTCCTTGTCGGCGAGCGCGGCGGCGAGGTCGGTGCCCCAGCGCGAGATGCCGTGGGTGCGCGCGAGCGCCTCGATCTTCTCGGCGTTGCGCCCGATGAGGATCGGGTCGGGCATCACGCGGTCGCCGTTCGACAGCGGCACGCCGCCCTGGGCGCGGATCGCGACGATCGACCGGATCAGGTGCTGGTTCATGCCCATGCGGCCGGTCACGCCGTGCATGATGAGTCCGAGTCTGCGGGTGGCCATGGAAGGGCTCCTCGAGGCTAGTGCAATGGAATGAGGTCTTCCCACGACGGCCGCGCGGCACTCGCGAAGCCGGGCACGTGAAGACTGGAAAGATCGAGCCGGCCGTCGCGCACGGCCAGCACGGCGCCATCGCCGTCGGCGCGGTACAGGGTGGGGTGGGCCGCGGCGAACGCGCGCGCCTCGGCCGCCGGAGCGACGCCGAAGCCGTGCACGTAGTGGTGGCCGTTGCGCTCGATGTGCGTCACGCCGAGGCTTGCGGCGAGCAGGGTGTCCTGCTGTACGGCGAGCCCGGCCTGGCAGGTGAGGTCTTCGCCGGACAGCCGCAGGCGTTGCGGCTCGCGCGCCACGCGCACGGCATTCGCGAGCGAGCGATAGAGGCCCTTGCACGCCTTGCTCGAGATGCCGCGATAGCCGAGTGCGAGGCCGCGCTCGAAGACCTCGTCATCGTCGTCGGATTCGTCCAGGATCACCGGCACGCCGATGTCCAGCGAGCCGATGTCCTCGGCCAGCGCCACGCGGCGTGCAAGCGGCTGCTCGAGCAGCAGCGTGCGCTGGCGCAGCAGGCGCAGGCGCGGGTCGGCGAGGAAGGCGCGCCACCACGCGCCGAGCGCCTCGGCGCTGTCGAACGTCTCGTTGCCGTCGAGCGTCACGTGCCAGTCGCGCGCATTGGCCTCCAGCACGGCGGCGATGCGCGCGAGGCGATCGAGGTCCGTCCCGGCCTGGCCGGCCAGCTTGAGCTTGAAGTAGCGCAGGCCGTATTCGGCGACGGCGGCGTCCAGCGTGGCCGGCAGGCCGTCATGCGGGTCGCTGCCGGGATCGGCGTCGGTGAGCCGGTCGGCCAGGCCCACGGTGTGGCGCAGGTTGACGCGCGCCGGCGCCTGCAGCGCGAGCTTCGACGCGAACGGATCGCCGAGCACGCCGGCGCGCACGCCGCCGACGAAGTCGAGCCCGGCGGCGCGCAGCGCGGCGTCGGCGACGGCCTTGTCGAGCTCGGCGGCGCCGAACTGCGCGGCCAGCCGCGGCAGGCCGAGCGCCACGCCGCGCTCGACCGCCGCGGCGCCCGCCTGCAGCGACAGGGCATGCGGCGTCATCGGCTGCGGCTCGCCCAGGTACGCCTCCCGCGCGACACGCAGCGACTGGCGCAGCTGCTCGAAGTTCTGCTCGTGCGTGAGGCTGGGCGACTTGTCGAACCACTTCGGCACCATCAGCTCGGCGGTGGCACCCACGGTGCGCTGCGCGCCCACGTCGGCCTCGACGCGAACGAAGGCCTGAGGGCAGCGCGTGACCGTGGCGGCGCCGAAGCGGAACGGCAGGCGCAGCACCACCGGGCGCTCGTACAGCTCGACCGAGCGGACTCGCAGAAGCAAGGCGTTCATCGGGACGTCACCTCCAGCAGGCCGCGCACGTAGCCGGCCGAGAACGCGGCGCAAGCCACGGGATCGGGCCAATACTCGAACGGCTCGACGGCGATCCAGCCGTCGTAGCCGGCCCCGCGCAGCACCTCGACGGCTTCGGCATGGCGGGTCTCGCCCTGGCCGGGCCCGCGCCGGTTGCGGTCGTTGAACTGCACGTGCGCGATGTGGCCGCTGGCCAGGAATCGGCGCAGCACCTGCGCAGGCGGCTCCGCTTCCGACTGGCTCGCCGCGCTCATGTCGAGCATGGTGCGCAGCGCGGGCGATCCGATGCGGTCGACCAGCGCGGCGGCCTCGGCCACGGTGTTGACCACAGGCGTTTCGCTTGGGCCCAGCGGCTCTATGCAGTAGATGACGCCCGCGTCGTGCGCCACCGGCGCGAGCCGGGCGAGCGCGTCTTCGAGCCGCGCGAGCGCCTCGGCCGCCGATTGGCCGGGTTGAGGCGAACGCTGCTTCGGCGAGCCATGCACGAGCACGCGCGCCCCGGCCGCGGCGGCCAGGCCGATGAGGCGCCGCAGCAGGTCCAGCGTGCGGCCGCGCACGCCGGCATCGTCGCTCGTCAATGAAAGCCCAACCGGCTTCACGAGCAGCCAATGCAGGCTCGAGACACCGAGCCCGTGCGCGGACGCGGCATCGCGCCAGCCGGCCGCATCGCGCTCGGTGAGCGTGGACGGATCGTCCGACAGCGTGAACGGCGCGAGCTCCAGACCCTCGTAGCCGAGCGCGGCGGCGAGCCGGCACTGCTCGGCGAGCGGCCGGCCCGCCAGAACCTCGTTGCAGAGCGCGAGCTTCATGTGGCGGCGCTCCTGCGCGGCACGAAGCGGCTGCCGACCAGCTTCCATGCCACCGTGCCGATGAGCAGCGCCGCGAGCATCCCGGAGATCGGCCGCGTGAAGAACGGCGTCAGGTCGCCGTCCGACAGCACGAGCGCGCGGCGCAGGTTCTTCTCCAGCAGGTCGCCGAGCACGATGCCCAGCACGAGCGGCGCCATCGGGTAGTTGAACTGGCGCAGCACGAAGCCGATGATGCCGAACGCGAGCATCACGTACACGTCGAAGAGTCGCCCCGAGATCGAGAAGCTGCCCACCGCGCACAGCACGAAGATGATCGGCACGATGATGTGCTGCGGCACGCGCAGCACCTGCACCAGCAGCCGCGTGAGCGTGAGCCCGTAGATCAGGATGCCGATCGTCGCGAACAGCATCATCGCCACCACGTCGTACACGAACTGCGCGTTCTCGACCATGATCATCGGCCCCGGCCGAACGCCGTGGATGATCATCGCGGCCAGCAGCACGGCCGCCGGCGCGGAGCCGGGCACCGCCAGCGTGAGCACCGGGATCACGGCGCCCGGCACGCAGGCGTTGTCGCCGGTCTCGGCCGCCATCAGGCCCTCGACCGAGCCCTTGCCGAACAGCTCCTTCTCCTTGCTCGCGCGGCGCGCCGCGGCGTAGGACGACCAGGCCGCCACGTCCTCGCCCACGCCCGGGATGATGCCGATGCCGGTGCCGATGAGCCCCGAGCGGATGATGGTGCGCCAGTACTTGACGCACGTCCGCGATGCGCGGCACCACGGTGTCGAAGGGGCTGATCTTCACCGGCTGCTGGCGCTCCTTGATCGCCACCAGCAACTCCGCGAAGCCGAAGGCGCCGACCAGCGCCGGAACGAGCTGGATGCCGCCGGCGAGATCGCGCACGCCGAACGAGAAGCGCTCGTACGCGTATTGCGCCTCCTGCCCGATCGTGGCGACGAAGAGGCCGGCGATGCCGGCGATCCAGCCCTTGAGCGGGTCGTCGCCGGTGAGCGTGCCGGCGATGATCACGCCGAAGAGAGCGAGCCAGAAGAACTCGTAGGCGCCGAACTTCAGCGCGAAGTTGCCGAGCACCGGCGTGAAGAACGCGAGCGCCACCATGCCGATCAGCGTGCCGAGCACCGAGCCGGTGGTGGCGATGCCCATCGCGCGGCCGGCCAGGCCCTGGCGCGCGAGCGCATGGCCGTCGAGGCACGACGCGGCGGACGCCGGGGTGCCGGGGATGTTGAGCAGGATGGCCGAGCGGCGAGCCGCCGTAGATGGCGCCCACGTAGGTGCAGATCAGGATCAGCAGCGCCTGGTCGGGCTGCAGCCGGATGGTGAGCGTGGTCATCAGCGCCAGGCCCATCGTGGCGGTGAGGCCGGGCAGGGCGCCGATGATCACGCCGACCAGCGAGGCCACCAGCGCGAGGAAGATGGTTTCCGGCGTCCCGAAGTGCGCCAGCGAGCGGCCGAACGCGAAGAGTCCTTCGAACATGCGCGTCGACCCTAGGGCAGGCGAACGAGGAAGATCTGCTCGAACACGACGACGACCGTCACGGTCGTGAGCACGGCCACGGCCGCAGCGAGCGCGGCGCGGCGCGGCAGCGTGCGGGTGTCGTCGGTGAACAGGAAGATGAAGGCCGCGACGAACAGCGGCGTCGCGAGCCAGAAGGGAACGCGGCCGATCAGCCCGACCGCGTAGATGAGCGACAGCGCGAGCATCAGGACGACGCGGCGGTTGAGCATCGCGGGCGCGGCCTCCGGCGAGGCGGCACGCCGTCGCCATCCGCGCAGCGCCAGGGCGGCGCCGAGCAGCACCAGCGCCGTGCCGAAGATCACCGGCACGAAGCCGGGCATCGTGTACAGCGTCGCCCCCATGGCCTCGAACCGGTCCATCCTCAGCGCGGCCGCCACGATGGCCGCGCCGAGCACGATCCAGCCCGCGCCGCCGAGAAGGTCGGAGCGGGCGGTGCGGCCGCCCGATTCCATGTGCACTTCCGCGCTCGCTCAGGGCTTCGGGATGCCGATCGTGTCGGGCGACACCTTCGCCTTGCCGGCCGCCTGCTGCGTCCAGGCGTACGACTGGATCGCCGGGAACACCGCCTTCTGCGCGTCCTCGCCGTGCATCGGCGCGAACAGCGCGCCGCGCTCCTGCGCGTACTTCTTCAGCGCGGCGTTGTTGGCGATCTGCGCGCCCCACACCTTGTCGAGCGCGGCCGTCACTTCCGCCGGCACGCCCTTCGGCACGAAGATGCCGAAGTAGTTGATCGGGTCCTTGAAGCCGGGCACGAACTGCGACAGCGGCGGCACGGTGCCGAAGCCCTCGATCTCCAGCGGCTTGTCGCCCACCACGGCGAGCGGGCGGATCCTCTTGGCGCGGATCATGTCGGTCTGCTCGGCGGCGAGCTGCGTCGTCACCTGCGTCTCGCCGGACACCGTGGCCACGACCGCCGGGTTGCCGCCGTCATACGTCACGTGCTTGTAGGTGGTGCCCGTGGCGCGTGCGATCGCCTCGATGGCCGAATGCCCGCTCGAGTTCACGCCGGCCGTGGCCACCGCCACCTGGCCGGGCTTCGCCTTCATCGCCTCGATCAGTTCCGTCATGGTCTTGTACGGGGCATCGGCGTTCACGCCCACCACGGCGATGTGCGCGACGTTGAGGTACATGTTCCAGTCCTTCGCGGACGTGTCGAGCATGCCGAGCACCTTGTAGGTGCCGAGGTCCTTCGCGGCGCCCGCGGTCCAGGTGTAGCCGTCCTTGGCCGCCTCGAACGCGTTCTTCGTGCCCACCGAGCCCGAGGCCCCGGGCTGGTTCAGGATCACGATCTTCTGGTTCAGCACCTTCTCGATTTCGGCCGCGGTGACGCGCGTCACCTGGTCGGTGGAGCCGCCGGCAGCCCACGGGACGATGATGGTGATGGGCTTGCTGGGCTGCCACTGCGCGGCCGCGCCGCGTGGCCGAGGCAGCGAGCGCGGCTCCCGCGAGCAGGGTGTGGAGCTTCGGATCATGGTGCTTGGTCTCCTCGTTTAATTCACCAGACAGTGAATGTGCGGCGCCCGGGTGGGTCAGGCCCTCAGGACATACCCGAGGATGACCTCGGTCATGTGCGACAGCCGCTGCGCGCGTGCCTTCGGCGTCATCAGGTCGCGCCCGAAGATGGCCGACAGCGTGTGGCGGTTCGACAGGTAGAAGTACGCGAGCCCGGCGATCGAGATGTAGAGCTGCACCGGGTCCACGCCGCCGCGGAATTGCCCCTCCACGCGGCCGCGCTCGAGGATCTCGCCGAGCGTCGCGATGAGCGGCGAGTTCATCTCGCGCACGCGATCCGAGCGCGCCAGGTGCTCGGCGCGGTGCAGGTTCGCGCTGTTCAGCAGCGTGAGGAACTCCGGGTGCTCGAGGTAGTAGTTCCAGGTGAACTCGATGAGCCTGCGCACCGCCTCGACCGGCGGCAGGTCGGTCAGGTGCAGCGCGCGCTCCGCCTCGCGGATGCCCGCGTACGTGTCTTCCAGCACGGCGAGGAACAGCTCGTCCTTGTTGCCGAAGTAGTAGTAGATGAGCCGCTTGTTCACGGCCGCGCGCTCGGCGATGCGGTCCACCCGCGCGCCGCCCAGCCCGTGCTGCGCGAACTCGTCGCGCGCGGCGTCCAGGATGGCCTCGCGTGAGCGCTCCGCGTCGCGCGGCGCGGGGCGGTTCCAGCAGCGGTCGCGGCCAGGGCTTTGCTCATGCGCGGCGATGATTCACCATCTGGTGAATTACAACCATCCGCACGAACCCGAGGGCGACCCGCCTGCTCCACAATGGCTCGCATCACAGAGAAACGCGAGAGACCCATGACGACACGACTCGCCGGACACGCCCTCGTCGAATGCCTGATCGAGCAGGGCGTCGACACCGCCTTCGGCGTGCCGGGCGAGAGCTTCCTGGCCGCGCTCGACGGCTTCCACGAGCATCGCGAGCGCATCCGCTTCATCGCCTGCCGGCAGGAGGGCGGGGCGGCGTTCATGGCCGAGGCGCAGGGCAAGCTCAGCGGGCGGCCGGGCATCTGCTTCGTCACGCGCGGGCCCGGGGGCCACCAACGCCGCGATCGGCCTGCACACCGCGTTCCAGGATTCGACGCCGATGATCCTGTTCGTCGGCCAGGTCGCGAGCGACCAGCGCGACCGCGAGGCGTTCCAGGAGGTGGACTACCGCCACATGTTCGGCCCCGGCACGCTCGGCATGGCGAAGTGGGTGGGCGAAGTGCACGACCCCGACCGCCTGCCCGAGTACGTCGCGCGCGCCTTCCGCACCGCGATGCAGGGCCGGCCCGGGCCGGTGGTGCTGGTGCTGCCCGAAGACATGCTCACCACGCAGACCACCGCGCCGGTGCTGCCGCGCGTCGAGCCCGCGCGGGCCTGGCCCGAGCCCGGCGGCCTGGCCGCGCTGCGCGAGCTGCTGGAGGCGGCGAAGCGCCCGCTCGTGATCGCCGGCGGCAGCGGCTGGACGGCCGACAGCGCGATGGCGCTGCAGCGCTTCGCCGAGCGCTGGAGCCTGCCGGTGGGCTGCGGCTTCCGCTTCCAGGACACCTTCGACAACCGCCACCCGCTCTACGCGGGCGACGTCGGCATCGGCATCAACCCGAAGCTCGCGCAGCGCGTGCGCGAGGCCGATCTCGTCATCGCGATCGGCGTGCGGCTGGGCGAGATGACCACCGGCGGCTACACCTTGCTGGAGGCGCCGCGGCCGAAGCAGAAGCTGGTGCACATCCACGCCGGCGCCGAGGAACTGGGCCGCGTCTATGCCGCCGACGTGACGCTCCAGGCCTCGATGGCCTGCGCCGCCGCCGCGCTCGAGGCGCTGCCAGCGCCCGCCGGCACGCGCCGTGGACCGACTGGACGCGCTCCGGCCAACGCCGACTACGAGGCCAACCAGGCGGCGTCGCCGGTGGAGCCGCTGGACCTGGCGCAGGTGATGAAGACGATCCAGCGCCTGCTGCCGGAAGACACCGTCTACACCAACGGCGCCGGCAACTTCAGCGGCTGGCTGCACCGCTACGTGCGCTATCCGGGCCTGCAGCACCACGGCCGCACGCAGCTCGCGCCGCACGTCGGGCGCCATGGGCTACGGCGTGCCGGCGGCGGTGGCGGCCAGCCTGCTGGCGCCGCACCGCACGGTCGTCAACATCGCCGGCGACGGCGACTTCCTCATGAACGGCCAGGAACTCGCCACGGCCACCGGCTACGGCGCCGGCCGGCTGCTCAGCGTGGTGGTCGACAACGGCACCTACGGCACCATCCGCATGCACCAGGAGCGCGACTATCCCGGCCGCGTGAGCGGGAGCGATCTGTTCAACCCCGACTTCTGCGCGCTGGCGAAGGCCTATGGATGGGACGCCGACGCGGGTCGATCGCACGGCGCAATTCGAGCCGGCCCTGCAGGCGTTCGCTGGAGTCGGGCCGGCCCACGCTGCTTCACCTGAAGCTGCGACGCCGACGTCAGCACCACCCGGACGACGCTCACCGCCATCCGCGCGGCCGCCCGTCGGGAGAGTACTCGCACGAGCTGGCACCGCCCGCGCCACACCAGCAGCACCACGCCCGCGAGCACCACGGCGACAGCGCCCCACTCGAACGGCGTCACCGTCTCTCCCGCGATCGCCACGCCCAGCAGCATCGCGATCACCGGATTGACGAAGGTGTAGCTCGACGCGAGCCCGGCGGACGCGCGCGCCAGCAGCACCATGTAGGCGTTGAAGGCGATCAGCGAGCCGAAGACCACGAGGTACAGCCACGCCGCCAGCGCCTCGGCGGTGGGCGCCCGAGGCACCTCGCCCGTGACGAGCGACAGCACCATCAGCACGGCGCCGCCGCACAGCATCTCGCTCCCGAACCCCATGGCGCCCGGCGCCAGCGGCAGCTTGCGCTGGCTCAGCACGCTGCCGACCGACCACGTGACGCACGCAATCGAGATCGCGGCCAATCCGGCCGGCGAGGCCTGGAATCCGTCGCCCTGCGTGAGCAGCAGCACGCCGACCAGCCCGACGCCGATGCCCGCGCCCTCGAGCGGCCGCGGCACGCACGCCGAAGGCGAGGTTCACGAGCGGCAATCATCAGCGGCACGACGGCGATGAAGGCCACGACGAGCCCGGAGCCCACCGTCTGCTCCGCGTAGGCCGTGCCGCCCATGCCGCCGCCCAGCATCAGCGTGCCGACGACGAGCGCATGCACCCATTGCCGGCGCGTCGGCATCGCGGCCCCGCGAGCCAGCTTCATCCACGCCAGCAGCAGCGCGCCGGCCACCAGGAAGCGCGTGCCCATCTGGAAGAACGGCGGAAAGCTCTCGAGCGCAAACTTGATCGCGAGGTAGGTGGAGCCCCAGACGAGCCAGGTGGCGGCGAGGCAGGCGACGATCAACGGGGACAGGGCGATGCCCGGGACACGGGCGGCGAGGGCGGTGCTCATGCGTTCGATGCTATTGGCGTGAGAGCCCGGTTTCTAGTGGTTTTTCAAGGCAATGAAGCGCTGTCGGTCGCGATTCTATGGGTCCTTGCCGCAGTTAAACTTTGAGAATGAACGGCGCGCCACTCGATCACTACGACACCCGCATCCTCGCCGAGCTGCAGGCCGACGCGCGCCTGTCCATGGCCGAGCTGGGCCGCCGCGTGCACCTCTCGCCAGCCGGCGGTGACCGAGCGCGTGCGCAAGCTCGAAGGCGGCCGGCGTCATCACCGGCTATCGCGCCACGGTGAACCTCGGCGCGCTCGGCTACGGCATCCGCGCGGTGATCCGTGTCGGCCGCGCGGAATACGCGCGCGTGGTCAAGCTCATCCAGCAGACGCCGGAGGTCGTGAACGCGTACAACGTGACGGGTGAAGACAGCTGGATACTCGAGATCGCGGTGATCGACGTGGCGCACCTGGATGCCGTGGTCACGAAGTTCTGCATCCTCACCGAGACCTCCACCTCCATCATCCTGAACGCCGCGCGTGTCCACCAGGTGATGCTGCCCCCGCGCCGCGAAGACGTGAAACCGCCGATCCGCAAAGTGGAGAACGCATGAAGGCCGACGAAGTCCATGCCGCCAGCATCCCGCCTGTCGTGCCGTCGACACCCGAGCAGATCGAGGCCGTCGCGAGCCATTGCCGCAAGCTCGTGAACCAGCGCGCGCTGCTCGCCGCCGGCGTCGCCGTGGTGCCCGTGCCGGGCATCGACTGGGTCACCGACATCGGCGTGCTCATGCGTGTGCTGCCGCAGATCAACGAGGCGTTCGGCCTCACGCCCGAGCAGATCGAGCGCCTCGCGCCGGACCGGCAGGTCGTCGTCTACAAGGTGCTGTCAGCCGGCGGCGGGCTCGTGGTCGGCAAGGTGGTCACGCGCGAAGTCGTGCTGCGCCTGCTCAAGCTGGTGGGCGTGCGTCTCACCACGCAGCAGGCCGCCAAGTACGTGCCGATCGCCGGGCAGGCCGTTTCGGCAGCGCTGACCTATGGCGCGCTGAAGTTCGTCTGCGAGCAGCACATCCGCCAGTGCATGGACATTGCGAAGCAATTGCAGCTTCCCGCACCGCTCGAGACCGCTGGAACGCGTGGCCTGACTCATAATCATCGCCTCGGGGTGTAGCGCAGCCTGGTAGCGCAACTGCTTTGGGAGCAGTGGGTCGAGTGTTCGAATCACTTCACCCCGACCAATAAATGCGGGGGCTAGCTCGATAGCACTTGCTAACTAGAGCGTTGCCCGGGACGTCTTGCTGGCTACCTCCCGGCCGGCGAGGAGGGCATGTGGGAGAAGCACGTCGTCGCAAGCTTGCGGAGGCTTCGCAGCCTGCGCGCCTGTTCCGGTTTTTCTGACAACCCCCACCATGCCGATGACTTCGTCAACGGGCAGGTGTTCGTGTCAACGATCGGTCGCTGTAGGCAGTACGAAGACCCATTGCGCGGGGACGCGGACGAAGCGAAGCAGGTCTACAGCGTCAGTAGGCTCGATACAGAGCATCCCGATTACGTGCGTCGCGTCCGCCATCTGGGGGCGGCGATACACGGCATCAGAGGAACGTTCATCAACTGCTCAGGCGAGCACCAAATTCCCGATGCCTTCGTACTGTGCTGCACCGCCATGTACCTGCCCGAAGAACTGGGCACCACTTTTGGGAAGCATTGCGTGCAGATCGACGACCCATGGGCGCTGCTCCATCGCATCACGGGCGCTCCGGGCGAACGGCATCCCGTTCGTCAGGCCTTTTGGGGCCCCATCACGTACGGGGAACGCGCCTTCGCGGACGGGGAGGAGGTACCCGGGCCCATGGGGTTTGTTAAGCCGATCAAGTACAGGGACCAGCGCGAGGTCCGACTGCTCTGGGTGTAGACGACGATGGCCCGTTGCAACCCGAGATGGTGGACCTACCTGGCATGCAGCAGGTCTGCAAGCGCGTCGCTTAACACTGCCCGAAGTTCTTCACCGCAATCACGGGCGCAAGATGACTGCGATAGCTGCCTTTACTGTAAATGCACAGCCTGTAATTCCCCTGCGGGAAACGAAGACGGCGTAACGAGGGCATCAACAGCCCGTGCCGCGTCGCAGCTATACGCTGCACGCTGCCACGGCTCTTGGTTCGAGGTGGATATGACGCTTACCAGGATTGCGCGGTCGCTCGTCATTGCGGTGGTTGTCGGCAATTGCTCCGGCTGTGCCGTTGCGCATGGGCCATCTTCAGCAGCGTCCCGCCCCGAAAGTACATCGGCAAAGGAGCAACACTCGACTTTGCGGTTTGCGTTCGCCCACGACGGTGCCCTTTGGTGCCCGAGCCGGCGCGCCATGACCTCCCGAGTCATAGAACCGGCCGATGCGACATGGGCACGAGTGCCGCGCGACCAATTCACCGTCTACGTCGGCGACGTGGTCCTTCCGACGGATCTTTACCGAGTCAGCCAGCAGGACGTCACTGTCTGCCTGCCTGCAACTGGGAGTCTCAAGGTCCTGATATTCGGACCCGATGCGAAGGGGCGCCCCGCGGAATTCAACAGTTCGGACGCGGAAGTCAATGCGCTAACCCGAATTTCACGCATGGCGCTGCCTTGTCCAGACCTGACCATGTACACGGCCTTCTTGAACGGGACCCTTGTCGACGAGTCGGCGCTCAGCGCCACGGGCGACGCGCTCTCGGTCAATTCAACGCTGACAGCAGGCAAGAGTGAAGTACTCCTTTTCGCCCCAGACGGAGCGGGGGCGCCAGCGGTACACCCCGACCAATCACGAAAAGGGCCACCGGCGCATGCCGGCGGCCCTTTCTTCTCGACGTGGGCTGATCAGCGACGGCCTTGGCCGCCTTGCCCGCCTTGTCACCGCCCTGGCCGCCTTGCGAGCCACGCTCGCCCATGCCGCCCGCCTGTTGGCCACCGCGCTGGCCTTGATCCGCCTGCCGCCTTGCCCGCCTTGCGAGCCCTGGCCCGATTGCCCGCCGCGATGGCCCTGGTCGCCTGCCACCGCCTTGCCCGCCTTGCTGCGAGCCCTGGTCCGACTGATTGCTGCGCTGGCCCTGGTCGGCCATGCCGCCTTGCTGGCCCGTGCCGGATTGACCGCTGCGCTGGCCGCCCTGGCCTTGGCCGGCCATGCCGCCCTGCTGGCCCTGGCCGCTCTGCGACCCTTGCCGCTCAGTGCCCGACTCCGGCGCGTTGTAACGCTGGTCGCCCTGATTCTGTTGCTGCTGGTCCTGGTTGCGTTGTTGAGGCATGTCCATCTCCTGTTTCTCGGGAAATGCGCCCGGTCGGACGCACGCCTTCTCCCGGCAAATCGGGTGCCCAGCGCGCTATCGGTCAAACGTTTCGGCGAGGTAACGACTGACCTTCGGCGGTCCCTCGCCGCGGTGCAGCGCGAAGCGGCGTTCGCGCAGGCGAACCTCCGAACGCCGTGACCCGATCGAAGCGGCGCAGGTGCTCGACCCATGACTCGTCGACGAAGTACTCGATGTAGCGGCGCGGGTCGCCGGTGTCGCGGAACAGTCCCCACGACAGCGCACCTTTCTGCAAGCGATGGCGCCGGCTCTCGCGCATCAGGTCGGCGAACTCCGCGGCGTCGCCATCGTCGATCACGTATTCGACGGTGACCATCACCGGACCGTCCGTCGGGCTGCAGCGGAATCGCCGCCACCGGCTCGGTCCACACGCGCTGCGGTGTGAGGTCTTCCTCGCTGTATGCGCCGAGGCGCCAGCGGCGCAGCACCACCACGCCCACCATGGCGAGCACGGCCGAAGCCAGCAGGCTCGTGCGCAGGCTGGACAAGCTGGCCACCTGGCCCCACAGCGCTGCGCCGAGCGCGCTCCCCGCCATCAGCGCCATCTGGTAGATGGCCATGCCGCGCGCGCGCACCCAGTCGGGCAGCGTGAGCTGCGCGGTGACGGTGAGCGAGTTGGCCACGGAGATCCATGCGCCGCCGGCCGCGACCATCGCGGGCGCGGCCACCCAGACGCTGGGCGCGATCGCAACCACCACGACCGCCAATGCATTGAGCACCGTGCCCCACAGGACCAAGCCGTCGTAGTCGAGCCGCGCGCGCAGGCGCGGCAGCACCAGCGCTGCAGCGATGGCGCCCATCCCCATGCATGCCAGCAGGAACGTGAACGTGCCGGCGCCGGCGCCCTCGAACCGACGGGCCGTGAGGGGCAGCAGTGCGATCAGGGCCGTGCCCTGCAGGAAGAACACGAAGATGCGCACCAGCACCACGCGCATGCCCGGCGACTGCGCGACGTACTGCAGGCCGACGCGCATGGCGCCCACGAAACGCTCGCCCGGCAGCGCGCTCACGCGCGGCGTGGAGCGCCAGCGCCAGATGATGAAGGCGGCCACGAGCGACAGGACCGCGTTGAGCGCGAAGACGTAGGAGCTGCTCAGGGCGGCGATGATGCCGCCGGCCACGATGGGGCCGACGATGCGCGACATGTTCATCGACACGCCGTTCAGCGCCAGCGCGGCCGTCAGCTCCGAGCGCTTCACGACCTCGGGCACGATGGCCGCGAACACCGGCCAGCGCGTGGCCAGGCCGATGCCGTTGGCGAACACCAGCAGCAGCAGCAGCGGCGCGCTCAGCGCATCGAACCATGCCGTCACGGCGAGCAAGGTTGCCGTGGCGGTGACCCAGAGCTGCGTGCCCATGAACCACCGCCTTCGGTCGACGATGTCTGCCATGGCGCCGCTCGGCAGGCCGAGCAGGAACACCGGCAGCGTCGAGGCGGTCTGCACCAGCGCCACCATCACCGGGTCGGGCGACAGCGACGTCATCATCCAGGCGGCCGCGACGTCGTTCATCCACATGCAGACGTTGGCCATCAGCCAGGCCAGCCACAGGCGAAGGAAGAGCGGATTGCCGAGCGGCGCCCAGGCGGTCGCGGTTGCGGTGGATTCGGGCGTCTCGTGGGTCATCGATCGGTGGCCTGCCCGGAGGGACTCGAACCCCCGACCTGCTGCTTAGAAGGCAGCTGCTCTATCCAGTTGAGCTACGGGCAGCGCGATCCATTCTAGTGACGGCGCGCGTACTGCTGCTCGCCGAACAGCACGGAGCGGGACTGCTCGTCCACCAGCGGCTTGCGACGGTCCGCCAGCACCTGCACGCCGCGCTGCACGGCCGGGCGCGCTGCGATCTCGTCGAACCACCCCTTGAGCTGCGGGAACTCGGTCCAGTCGATGCCCTGGTTCTTCCACGAGCGCAGCCACGGGAACATCGCGATGTCGGCGATGGTGAGCTCGTTGCAGGCCACGTACTTCGAGCGGCCGAGCTGGCGATCGAGCACCCCGTACAGCCGCCGGGCTTCGTTCGTGTAGCGGTCGATCGCGTACGGGATCTTCTCGGTGGCGTAGATGCGGAAGTGGTGCGCCTGCCCGAGCAGCGGGCCGATGTGGCCGACCTGGAACATGAGCCACTGCATCACCCTGTAGCGGTCGGCCGTGCCGGCGGGAAGGAAGCGGCCTGTCTTGGTGGCCAGGTACAGGAGGATCGCGCCGGACTCGAACATCGCGAATCGGGTGCCGTCCGGGCCCTCGGGATCGACGATGGCGGGGATCTTGTTGTTCGGGCTGATGGCGAGGAATTCGGGCTTGAACTGGTCGCCCGCACCGATGTCCACCGGAATCACGCGGTAGGGCAGCCCGCACTCTTCCAGCATGATGTGCACCTTGTGCCCGTTGGGCGTGGCCCACGAATACACTTCGATCATCGCGTTGGTTCTTTCCGCGCGCCGTGCGCGTGAGGCTCGACTCTAGTTCATCGACCAGAAGCATGCTCGGATCGATCAAGCGCCTGTTCGCCGGAACGCCCAGCCAGGCAGGGTGGGAGGCGTGCGAGCAATGGGCGCTTGCCCGAGGGCATGTCTTCAAGCGCACGCGCGACAGCGGCGGCTTCGTGGTGGAGGCCCAGGGCGAGGACCGCTGGCGCCTCGAATGGGGTCCTTCGCAGCGCGACTACATCACCGGCGGCGAGCTGCGCCTGCGCGCCGAGTTGCGAGACGGTCCCGAGCTGCAGCTGCTGGTGGTCTCCCGCCTGCTGATGGAAGCGCTCGAGCGGCAGGTCTTCGAGGAGTTCACCGAGGGCACGCAGACGCGCATCGACACCGCCACTCCGGAGGAGATGCGCTGGCTCGTGATGTTTCCGAAGTTCACTGCGCCCGAGTCGAAGGAGCTTCGGGAGCACTACGGCGCCGTCGCAATCGTCCCGGAGGCGCTGCCGGCGTGGCTCAATGGCGCGCTCACCGCCAAGCTGCTCGAGGCGGCGCGAAGCTGGCTTGCGCGCGAAGACCGCCTCGTGCTGATCGTGCAGCGCGGGCGCCTCACGCTGCGCACGGCCATGCCGCAACCCGAGCCGGCGCGCATGGAGGCGGCGGCCGCGCTCTTCGACGTGGCGCTGGCCGAGTCGCGGCGCGTCATGCGCCAGTTCAACGCCTGACGCGGCGGATCACTGCCGCGGCGCGTGCCGCCCGAGCTCGATCTTGGCGATGGCGTTGCGGTGCACTTCGTCCGGGCCGTCGGCAAAGCGCAGCGTGCGGGCGTTGGCGTAGAAGCTGGCCAGCGGAAAGTCCTGGCTGACGCCGGCGCCGCCGTGCACCTGGATCGCCCAGTCGATCACCTGGCAGGCCATGCTGGGCGCCACCACCTTGATCATGGCGATCTCGGCCTTGGCGGCCTTGTTGCCCGCCACGTCCATCATCCAGGCCGCCTTCAGCGTGAGCAGGCGCGCCTGCTCGATGAGGCAGCGCGCCTCGGCGATGCGCTCCTGAGTGACCGTCTGCGCGGCCACCGGCTTGCCGAACGCCACGCGCGACGCGGCGCGTCGGCACATCAGCCCGAGAGAGCGCTCGGCCAGGCCGATGAGGCGCATGCAATGGTGGATGCGTCCGGGCCCGAGGCGGCCCTGGGCAATCTCGAACCCGCGGCCTTCGCCGAGCAGGATGCTGGAGGCCGGCACGCGCACGTCCTGGAACAGCACTTCCATGTGGCCGTGCGGTGCGTCGTCCCAGCCGTACACCTGCAGCGGGCGCAGGACCTTCACGCCCGGGGCATCGGCCGGCACGAGGATCATCGACTGCTGGCTGTGCCGCGGGGCATCGGGATCGGTCTTGCCCATGAAGATGTACACGGCGCAGCGCGGGTCTCCGGCGCCGCTCGTCCACCACTTGCGGCCGTTGATGACGTAGTCGTCGCCGTCGCGCCGGATGCTGGACTCGATGTTCGTGGCGTCGCTGGAGGCGACCGCAGGCTCCGTCATCGCGAAGGCGCTGCGGATCTTGCCGTCGAGCAGCGGTTCGAGCCAGCGCTTCTTCTGCTCTGCCGTGCCGTAGCGCGCCAGCACTTCCATGTTGCCGGTGTCCGGCGCGGAGCAGTTGAAGACCTCGGGGGACCAGGGCACCGCGCCCATGATCTCGGCCAGCGGCGCGTACTCCTGGTTGGTGAGGCCGGCGCCGTACTCGCTTTCGGGGAGGAACAGGTTCCACAGGCCCTCGGCCCGCGCCTTGCCCTTCAGCCCCTCGATCGTGCGCAGCGGCGTCCAGCGCTTGCCCGCGTGCGTGTTCTCTTCGAGCTCTGCGGCGACCTGCGCTTCGGCAGCGTACACATGCCGCTCCATGAAGGCATCGAGCCGGCCTCGGAGTTCCTGGGTGCGGGGCGAGTAGTTGAAATCCATCGGGTGTGTCCTGTTCCTAAGCCTTGTGCGCGAACGACCAGCCGAGCTCGGCCAGCGGTCGGGCGCCGGCACCCGCTTCGCGCGCCTGCGCGCTGGCGGCCGTGCCGTCGACCACGCGCCGGGCGATGCCCTGCAGGATGGCGGCGATGCGGAACAGGTTGTACGCGAGGTAGAAGTTCCAGTCTGCCGCCAGCGCGACAGTGTCGGTGCGGCCGGTGCGCTCGCAGTAGCGCCGCACGTAGTCGGCCTCGGCCGGGATGCCGAGCGACGCGATGTCCACGCCGCCGATGCCGCGGCCCAGGCGCCGCGGGATGTGCCAGGACATGCAGTGGTAGCTGAAGTCGGCCAGCGGGTGGCCGAGCGTGGAGAGCTCCCAGTCGAGCACCGCGAGCACACGCGGCTCGGCAGGGTGGAACACGAGGTTGTCGAGCCGGAAGTCGCCATGCACCACCGAGACCTGGGTCGCGTCGCGCGCGCCGGGCGGAATGTGCGCGGGCAGCCACTCGATCAGCCGGTCCATGGCCTCGATGGGCTCGGTGATGGACGCCTGGTACTGCTTGCTCCAGCGGCCGATCTGGCGCTCGAAGTAGTTGCCCGGCTTGCCGTAGTCGGCCAGGCCCGCCGCCTGCACGTCCACGCTGTGCAGCGCCGCGATCACGCGGTTCATCTCGTCGTAGATGGCCGCGCGCTGCGGGGGCGTCATGTCGGGCAGGGTCTGGTCCCACAGCACGCGGCCCTCCACGAAGGACATCACGTAGAAGGCGCGCCCGATCACCGACTCGTCGTCGCACAGCAGGTGCATGCGCGGCACCGGCACGGCCGTGTCGCGCAGCGCGTGCATCACGCGGTACTCGCGCTCGATCGCGTGCGCCGACGGCAGCAGCTTCGCGGCCGGCGCCGGCTTCGTGCGCATCACGAAAGCGGCCCCCGGCGTCACCAGCTTGTACGTGGGGTTCGACTGGCCGCCCTTGAATTGCTCGACCGACAGGGGCCCCCGGAAGCCGCTCAGGTGCCGCTCGAGGTACGCCTGCAGCGCCGCGGCATCGAAGGCGTGCTGCTCGCTGACGGGCTTGGTGCCGGTGAAGTGTTCCATGAAGAGATCAGCGCTCTGCAATGGCCAGAAGCTTTTCCTTGGACAAGACGACGAGGCGCGTGGGTTCCACGCGCACGGCGCCTTCGCGCTCGAAGCCCTTGAGTTCCTGGTTCACGCGCTGGCGCGAGGCGCCGAGCAGCTGGGCGAGGTCTTCCTGCGCCAGCTGCAGGCCGATGCGCACCTCTTCGCCGTGCTCGATGCCATAGCTCTTGGCCAGCAGCAGCACCTGCTTGGCCAGGCGCGACGCCAACGGCCGCGTGTTCAGATCCTCGATCTGGTTGAACATCAGGCGCAGGCGGCGGCAGTTCAGGCGCAGCAGCGCTTCGTACAGCTCGACATGCTGCGACAGGAGCTCCTTGAAGTCGGGCTTGCGCACGACCAACAGCGTGGTTTCGCCGTGGGCGTTGGCATCGTGCGTGCGGGGCAGGCCGTCGAACAGGGCGATGTCGCCGAACCAGGTGCCGGGCTCCACGTAGGCCAGCGTGACCTGCTTGCCCGACAGCGACACCGAGCTCACGCGCACGGCGCCCTTGGCGACGCCCACCCACTCCGACGCCGGC
Organism: uncultured beta proteobacterium; assembly: GCA_963839465.1. GTDB lineage: Bacteria > Pseudomonadota > Gammaproteobacteria > Burkholderiales > Burkholderiaceae_C > CAWIVI01. The sequence goes on along the minus strand of CAWIVI010000012.1, from coordinate 202,145 downwards.
TCGCCGCGTGACGCGAGCAGCGCGCCGTCAGGCAGCCGGCGCACGACCGCGCGCGACAGGATGGCATTGCGCAGCGGCTGCGACAGCTTCGAGAACCACGACCCCGACTCGATGTTGTGTCGCTCCGGGATGGTGAGGACGGGGTTGTTCATGGCGCACGGCGGCACGGCTATTGTGCTGCCCGACGAAGCGCCCTGTCAGGAGGCCTGGCGCAGCTTCAGGAATTGCGCGAGCAGCTTCTCCATCGTGGTGTGCCGCTCGCGCTCGTGGAGCCATTGCGTGGGCGCGAGGTTCACTCCGCGCAGCACCAGGTCGTCGGCGCCGACGTCGATGATGTTGATGCATGCCGGCGCCTGCTCGATGCGGCCGAAGAAGGCGCGCGAGCCGGCAAGCACGCGCGAGATGAGCGCGCGGTTGACGCCGCCGTGCAGCACGACGAGCGCGCTGTGCCAAGCCGTGTCGGCGAGCAGGTCGTCGAAGGCGGGCAGCACGCGGTCGAGCAGCTCGCCTACCGATTCCCCGCCGAGGAACCGATGCGCCTCCACCTGGCCCGCGCCGGAAAACGCGCCGAGGAAGGCCTGCGCGAGCTGGTCGGGCGGGATGTCGGCCAGGCGGCCGGGCCGGATCTCCTGCAGGCGCGGATCGATGGCCACGGGGGCACGCTGGCCGGCCGCGGCCAGCACGCGCTCGGCCGTCTCCAGCGTGCGCGGCAGGCCGCTGGCGAGCACCTTGTCGAAGCGCACGCCGCCGCGGGCGAACAGGTCCCCCGCCGAGTCGGCCTGGGCGCGGCCCTGGGGGTTCAGGGTGACGCCGTCGGGCGGCACCGCGGAGCCGTCCGGGCGGAAGTAGTCCACCGAGCCGTGGCGCATCAGGTAGATGCGGCGGCGCTCGGACTTCAGCAGGGCGTACGGATCCAAGGGTGGGCGGTCGAACGTCTATTGAAAGCGAGGCGGCCGCTTGTCCAGGAAGGCCTGCAAGCCCTCGGCGCCGTTGGCGTGAAAGAGGTTGTCGACGAAGTGATCGCGTTCGCCATCGAGCTGCTCGTGCAGGCGGCGCCCCGGCGCCTGGTTCGCGAGTTCCTTTGCGCTCGCAGTCGCGTTCGGCGCCATCGCAGCCAGCCGCTCGGCCAGGCGCAGAGCTTCCGGCAGGGCCTGGCCGCTGTCTGTCACGACGTTGACAAGCCCGTGCTGCAGCAGCGTGCGCGCGGGCATCGGCTCCGGCAGCCACAGCATTTGCAGCAGCAGCGCGCGGGGCAGGGCCTGGGCCAGGTGATAGGTGCCGCCTCCGTCGGGCGACAGGCCCGCTCGTGCGTACGACATCACGAAGGTGGCGTCCTCCGCCGCCACGATCAGGTCGCACGCCAGGGCCAGCGAGAAGCCGCCGCCGGCGGCAGCCCCCTCCACCGCGGCGATCACCGGCTTGGGGAACGTGCGCAGGGCCTGGATGAGCTCGTGGAAGCTCTCGACCGACTGCAGTTGCTCATGCGGGCCGACCGCGCGGTTGTGCGCCAGGCGCTGCAGGTTGCCGCCGGAGCAGAAGTGGGCGCCGTCGCCCCTCAGCACGACGCAGCGCACCGCGTCGTCCGCCTCGGCGGTGTTGAGCGCCTCGACGCCGGCGGCATAGACCTGCGGCGACAGCGTGTTGCGCGTGGCTGGGTCGCTCACCGTGAGCACGAGCGTGCGGTTCTGACGTTCCGTGAGCAGTTCGGAAGGCATGAGAAGAATAGTCATGACTTGTTGAGGATTGTGGCACGCAGCCCTGCGCGGCATGCGAGCAACAGAGGGTTCCGCCAGGGGTGCTCATGCTAGAGTGCCGCCGGTAACAACGTGTCATACAACCAAAGGGCATGCCCCAAGCTCTCCCATCGTTCGTCGCCCTCGCCGTCGCAGCGTCATTGGCGAGCGCCGACGTCTCCGCGATGGGTTTCGGGAGCGTGCGCAGCGCCACGCTGCTGGGCCAGCCGCTGAACATCGCGGTGCCGGTGCGGCTCGAGGCCGACGAGGAACTGGAAGCGGAGTGTGTTCGCGCCGAAGTGCAGGCGGGCGACGACATGATCGACCGCGACAGCGTGCGCGTGCGCGTCACCCGCACCGGCGACTCCGGCGAGCGACTGATCCGCGTCACGACGCTCGGCGCCATCAACGAGCCGGTCGTCACGCTCACGCTCACTGCCGGCTGCCCGCCGCGCATCTCGCGCAAGTTCGTGACGTTCGCCGACCCGCCCGAATTCCGCATGGCGCAGGCCGAGCCGTCGCAGGCGCCATCATCGGCGCTTGCAGCGCAGCCGGCAGCGGTGCCGGCGCCGCCGGCCGATGCAGTGCCGGCGTCGCCCACCGGGTCTTCCGAGACGCGCGCCGCCTCGACGCCGACGGAGCCGCGCAGCGCCGCGACGACGCAGGCCCGGCCCGCGCCGCGCCGCCGCGTTGCTCGCCCTGAAGGCGCACCCGCGCGCCGGGCCGTCGCCACCGCGCCGAGCGCCCCGCGTGCCGCACCCGCCGCCCCGGCCGCACAACCACGGCTGAAGCTGGACGTCGTCGAGCCGCTGCCCGCCACCGCCACCGCCTCCGCCCCACCCACGTCGGACGCGCAGGCCGTCGCGGCAGAGGCCGCCTCCGCCGCGCGAACCGAGCTGGCCGCAGCGCAGATGGCCGCCTCCGCAGCCGACGCCCGCATGCGCACGATGGAGGCCGAGCTGGCGAAGTTGCGTGCCGATGCGCAGGCCAACCGCGAGGCGCTGACGCAGCTTCGGTCAAGGGCGCCCGTGACCACCCTCGGGTCCAGCTACCTGCCTTGGCTGATCGGCCTGCTGGCGCTGCTCGTGCTGCTGGCCATCGGGCTGGGCTGGCGGCTGATCCAGCTGTCGCGCCCGCCGGTGCGCAGCGGCACCGGCGAACGCTGGTACGGTCCGTCCGAGATGCCGGAATCGATGCACGGCGAAGTCAAGTCGCCGGCGCCCGCTGCCGAGATGCGCGCCGCGGTGGCGGGTGCTGCCGTGGCTTCCGCCCCGGCTCCGCACGGCGAGACGCGCCCACAGTCGCTTGCCGTCGCGTCGCACCGCCATCGCGAGGTGACGGTGGAGGAGCAGATCGACCTCGAGCAGCAGGCCGATTTCTTCATCGCGCTCGGACAGGACGACGCCGCCATCGACCTGCTCCTCACCCACCTGCGCGGCACCGGCGGCACCAGCCCGATGCCCTACCTGAAGCTGCTGGACATCTACAGGCGCTGCGGCGACCACGATGCCTACGACCGCACGCGGATCCGCTTCAATCAGCGCTTCAACGGCGTCGCGCCGGCCTGGAGCGACGACCCGTCGGCCGGACGCTCGCTGGAGGAGTACCCGGTCGTGCTGGCGCGCATGCAGCGCGTGTGGTGGACTCCGCTGGACGCGATGGCCGAGCTGGAATCGATGCTGTTCCGCAAGGGGGAGGGCGCCGAGCTCTTCGACCTGCCGGCCTATCTCGATGTGCTGTGCCTCTACCAGGTGGCGCGCGACCTGCACCAGCACGAGCAGGATGCCGGCCAGGCCGCGGCCTGGCCGGTGGACGTGCTTCTGCCCATCGGCGACGGCGCGTCCGCAGACCCGATGTCGGTGCGCCATGTCGAGATGGATCGCACGGCCACGTTGCGCGGGCCGGCGGCCAAGCGTCGCGAGTTCGTCTCGCTCGACCTCGACCTGAGCGGCGAGGAAGAGCACGTGTTCCCGTTCCATCGACGACGGCGACATGAAGCTGCGTGACGTGCCGGCGGCCCGGCCGTCGTCGAGCGACGAGACCTGAGCGTCAGATCGCGGCCAGGCGCTCGAGGGCGCGCTGCAGCGTCTCGTCCTGCTTGGCGAAGCAGAAGCGCACGATGCGCTGCTCGAAGCCGTCCGCATAGAACGCCGACAGCGGAATCGCCGCCACGCCGACTTCGCTCGTGAGCCAGCGGCAGAAATCCGCCTCGTTGCGCGAGTCGTCGATCTTCGCGTAGTCGACGCACTGGAAGTAGCGTGCCCTCGCTGGGCAGCGCGGTGAAGCGGGTGCGCGCCAGGCCGTCGCGGAACAGGTCGCGCTTGCGCTGGTAGAACGCGGGCAGCTCGAGGTGGGGCCGGGGGTCGGCCATGTAGCGCGCCAGCGCGTGCTGCACCGGCGTGTTGACGGTGAACACGTTGAACTGGTGCACCTTGCGGAACTCGGCCGTGAGCGTCGCGCGGCGCGGCGACGTAGCCGACCTTCCAGCCGGTCACGTGGTAGGTCTTGCCGAAGCTGGAGACGACGAACGCGCGCTCCGCCAGCGCGGGAAAGCGCGCGACGCTCTGGTGCGCGCTGGCCGTCGTAGACCATGTGCTCGTAGACCTCGTCGCTGATCAGAGCACGTCGGTGGGCGCGAGCAGGTCGGACAGGCTGCTGCATCTCCGCGGCCGTCCAGACGGTGGCGCTCGGGTTGTGCGGGCGTGTTCACGATGATCGCGCGCGTGCGCGGCGTGAGGGCGGCCGCGATGGCGGCGAAGTCGGGGCGGAAGGTGCCGCGGCGTGAGCGGCACGCGCACGACGGTGCCGCCGGCCAGCTCGATGTTCGGGCCGTAGCTGTCGTAGCAAGGCTCCAGCACGATCACCTCGTCGCCGGGGTGCACGCACGACAGGATGGCCGTGAGGATGCGCCTGCGTGGCGCCGGCGGTGATGGTGATCTCGCTGCCCGGGTCGTAGCGGCGCCCGTACAGCGCTTCGATCTTGCCGGCCACGGCCTCGCGCAGCGCCGGCACGCCGGCCATCGGCGGGTACTGGTTCAGGCCCTCGCGCATCGCCGCGGTGACTGCGTCGACCAGGCGCGGGTCGCAGTCGAAATCGGGGAAGCCCTGGCCGAGGTTCACGGCGTCGTGCTCCTGCGCGAGGGCGCGACATGACGGTGAAGATGGTGGTGCCGACGTGCGGCAGGCGGCTCTCGATGGCGGGTGTCATGGCTGGTGCGTGTCTCAGAGCACGTAGTCGTCGTCGCCGTGGCCGTCCATCGCGCGCACGATGAGCGCGCGCGTGAGGCGGTCGGACAGCAGCTCGGCGAAGGTGTAGACGAAGTTGCGCAGGTAGGCGCCGCGCTTGAAGGCGACGCGCGAGACGTTCTGGCCGAACAGGTGTCCGGCCGGGCGCGCAGGCGAGGTCGCTGTTCCCGGCGTCGTCGCGCACCGCCATCTCGGCGACGATGCCCACGCCCAGGCCCAGGCGCACATAGGTCTTGATGACGTCGGAGTCGATCGCCTCGAGCACGATGCGCGGCTTGAGCCGCGCGCTGCGCGAACGCCTGGTCGATGCGCGTGCGGCCGGTGAAGGAGGGGTGGTAGGTGACGATGGGCTCGGCCGCGAGCTGCTCGAGCGTCGGGCGCTCGACGCCGGCCAGCGGATGCGACGCGGGCACGCACCACCACGTGCTGCCATTCGTAGCAGGGCAGGGTGACCAGCTCTTCGAACTCGGACAGCGACTCGGTGGCCAGGCCGATGTCGGCCGACTTCCTCGATCAGCATCCGCGCCACCTGCTCGGGCGTGCCCTGGTGCAGGCTCACGCTGCACCTTCGGGTGGCGGCGGCGCAGCAGCGCCACCGGCTCGGGCAGGACGTAGCGGGCCTGGGTGTGCGTGGTGGCGATGGACAGCGTGCCGGTGTCCTGCTGCGCTGAACTCCTCGCCGATGCGCTTGAGGTTGCCCACCTCGCGCATGATGATCTCGATGGCCTTGAGCACTTGCTGGCCCGGCTCGGTGACGCGGCGCAGCCGCTTGCCGTGGCGCGCGAAGATGTCCACGCCGAGCTCCTCCTCGAGCTCCAGGATGGCCTTGCTGATGCCCGGGCTGCGACGTGTACAGCGCCTTGGCCGTCTCGGTCAGGTTGAGGTTGCGGCGCACGGCCTCCTGGACGAAGCGGAACTGGTGCAGGTTCATGGGAAAGCGGAGTGGTCGTCGATCAGCGCGGCCGTTGCCGCCGCCATTGCGGCCACCACGGACGGCGCCTCGCCGATGGCGGCGGTGCAGCGTGAACCGCACGCCAGGGTGGGCGGCCTGCAGCCGTGCGAGCAGCTCGGGCACGTCCTTGCGGACGTGGCCTCCGGCGCCGAGGAACAGGGGCACGATCTCGATGCGCGAGCAGCCGGCAGCGACGAGCTCGGCACCGGCGTCGCCCATCGTCGGCGACATGAGCTCGAGGTAGGCCAGGCGCACGGCGACGTCCGGCCGCAGCGCGCGCAGTTCGCGCGCCACGTGCTCGAAGGGGCGGACCAGTCGGCATCGCGCGCGCCGTGGGCGAAGAGGATGCCGACGCTCAGTCAGTGTCCATTGCGCTGCGCGCCACCCGCGACGCCGAATGTGCGGGGTTCCCGTTGACGGCCCGTACCGACGCCAGGCGGAACCGCGGATCCGGCTCCGCCGGTTCGCCGGTGCGCGCGCCTGAGGGAAGCGCCGAAGGCGCTTCGGGTCATCTATACCTCACCAGCCAGGCGAACGCCGCCATCGACAGCAGCAGGTAGATCAGGCTCGGCGTGGCGGCGACGACCCAGGGCGTCCAGTCGCGCAGCAGGCCGAGGTGGCCCGCGACGTTGTTGAGCAGCACGAAGCTGATGCCGAGCAGGATGCCGCCGAACACCTTCAGGCTCACGCCGCCGGCGCGCGCGTGGAGGTACGCGAACGGCAGGGCCAGCGCCATCATCACGAGGCAGGCCAGCGGGTAGAGCGCCTTCTTCCAGAACTGGATCGCATGGCGCTGGGCGGCCTGGTCCTGGCCGCTCAGGTGGCGCGCTGTAGCGCCACAGGTCGACCGTGGACATCGTGCTCAGCGGCAGCAGGGCGGCAGCCACCACGCCGGGCGGCAGCGTGCTCTGCCAGCGCCAGGTGGGGCGCGACTCCTCGATCACGCGGGCGTCGGGATGGTCCGGCGGCCAGTGCGTGATGCGGACGTCGCTCAGCAGCCAGGCGCCATCGGCGCCCGCGCGGCCGCTTGGGCGCGGCGATGCGCCGCAGCAGGCGGCCGCCGTCGTCGAACTCGAAGATGCGGATGCCGAGGAGGGTGCCGTCGGCCTCCAGCGCCTGCACGTTCACCGACGCGCTGAGGTCGCCGTCGGCCGAGCGGATGGCGGTCCTTGAGCCAGGCGCCGGCGCGGCCGGTGCGCTGGCCCTTGTATTGCGCCTTGATCAGCGCAGACTCGCGCTCGGACAGCGGGGCGGCGTAGTCGCCGACGACGAAGGTGACGATGCCGAAGACGATGCCGAGCGCGGCGAGCAGCCACAGCGCCCGCCCGGGGCCGAGGCCGCCGGTGCGCAGGATGGTGTATTCCGACGATTGCGCCAGGCGCGACATCGAATAGATGGTGCCGATGAGCACCGCGATCGGGAACAGCTCGTAGAAGTTGCCCGGCGCCTCGAGCAGCGCGGCGAGCAGCGCCGCGCCCATGCGCGTAGCCGCGCTTGCCGATGTCGCCGAGCTCGTCGACGAAGTCGATGAAGAGGAACAGCGACAGGAAAGCGAGCGCGACGAACGCGACCGCCGACGACGATGTCGCGGTACAGCAGGCGGCGGACCGTCTTCATGCGCGCCGCCGCGCCGCCGCCGTGTCACGGCGGCGTGGTCGCGCCACCAGAGCAGCGCGAGCGCGACCGCGAACATGACGCCGTGCAGCACCAGCAGCGCGGTGCCCATGCCGATGCGGCCGCTCGCCACCCAGGTCTGCGTGAGGTTGATGAGGTTGTAGTAGACGACGAAGCCGAGCAGCGCGAAGAGCAGGTTCCAGTTGCTCGCGCGGCGCGGGTTGGTGACCGACAGGCCGATGCCGAGCAGCAGCAGGTTGGCGGCGCCGAAGAGCAGGCCGAAGCGCCAGGTCAGCTCGCCGAGGTTCGCAGGCGTGGGCTGCGCGCAGCAGGTCGATGGTGCGCGTGGCCCTCGGCGGGCGTGCCTCGGCGCTGCGCACGGCGCGCTCGCTGGCGAGGATGCGGTACGACTCGAACGTGGCCTGCGACCGGATGCCGCGGGCTGCGTCGCTCTCGTTGCGCTGGCCGCGGTCGAGCACCACGAAGCGATCGTCGCCCTCCGTCACGAGCCGGCCGCTGCGCGCCGACGTGACGCTTTCGCGCTCGCCGTCCTTGGAGAGGATGAAGACGTTCCGCGCGCTCACGGTCTCGTCATGCTCGCGCTCGACGAAGAACACGCGGTTGCCGTCGCGCGAGCTCTGGAAGACGCCGGGCGCCACGCGCGACAGGTCGGAGCGCTGCTCGTAGCGGTCGCGCAGTTCCAGGCTCTGCCGGTTGCCCCAGGGCCACACGATGAGCACGAGCAGGGCCACCACCAGCAGCACCGGCCAGCTCATGCGCAGCACGGGCCGCACGAAGCGCGGCAGCCCGATGCCGCTGGCGAACCAGATCGCCATCTCGCTGTCGCGGTACATGCGCCCGAGCGTGACGACGATGGCGATGAACAGCGAAAGCGCCAGCATGGTGGGCAACTGGCCGAGCCCGGTGTAGCCGAGCAACAGCACCACGTCCTGCGGCGCGATGACGCCGCCGGCGGCCTGGCCGAGCGTGCGGATGAGCATCATCGTGAGCACGATCGTCAGGATGACGACGAGCGTGGCGCCGAAGCTGCGGGCCAGCTCTTTGCGTAACGAGGTATCGAATAACATCCGGCGGTTTGGTAACGGCATCGAATTATGGACTTCCGATTCCAGGTTCTTCCCGCGTCCGGCGCCGCCGGCGTGGCTGCCGACGGGTTGCTCGTGGTCGTGCCGGCAGGCTCGGCCGGCGCCGGTCTGGAGCCGCCGGTCGCGGCGCTCCTGAAGGACGCCGTGGGCCATGGCGACCTGGAGCTGAAGGCCGGCCGCGCGCTGTACCTGCACCGGCCGGCCGGCGTGAAGGCGCCGCGTCTCGCGCTCGCCGTAGCGGCGGACGCATCGGCCAAGGCATTCCGGGCGGCGGCGGCGGCGGCGGTCGGCGCGCTCAAGGCCGTGGGCGTCAAGCACCTGGCCGTGTCGCGGGCCGGCCGAGCTTGGCGGCGAGCATGCCGAGGCCCTCGTGGGGGCGGTCAGCGACGCGGTGTACCTGTACCGGCACACCAAGCCGAGCGCGCCAGCGGCGCCCCGGCTGGAGCGCGTGACCTTGCTCGGTGCGAAGGCCCAGCAGCGCGCCGTCCAGCAGGGGCTCGAGCGCGGCGCGGCCGTGGCGGCCGGCGTCGACGCTGGCGCGCGAGTGCGCCAATCGTCCGGCCAACCACTGCACGCCCACCTTCCTGGCCGAGACGGCCCAGGGCCTGGGCAAGGAGTTCGGCATCAAGGTGGAGGTGCTCGACCGCAAGGACGCCCAGAAGCTCGGCATGGGCGCGTTCCTGGCCGTGGCGCAGGGCTCCGACGAGCCGCCGCGCTTCATCGTGCTGCGCTACTCGGGCGCCGCGAAGGCGCAGGCGCCGGTCGTGCTGGTGGGCAAGGGCATCACGTTCGACACCGGCGGCATCTCCATCAAGCCGTCGGCCGAGATGGACGAGATGAAGTTCGACATGGGCGGCGCGGCCAGCGTGCTGGGCACCTTCCGGGCCGTGGCGCAGCTGCGGCCGAAGATCAACCTGGTCGGGCCTCATCCCGGCGTGCGAGAACATGCCCAGCGGCCGTGCCGTGAAGCCGGGCGACGTGGTCACCGTCGATGTCCGGCCAGACCATCGAGATCCTGAACACCGACGCGGAAGGGCGGCTGGTGCTGTGCGACGCCCTGAGCTATGCCGAGCGCTTCAAGCCGGCGGCGGTGGTCGACATCGCCACGCTCACCGGCGCCTGCGTGATCGCCCTCGGCCACCACAACTCGGGCCTCTTCAGCGCCGACGACGGCCTGGCCGACGAGCTGCTGGGGGCCGGCCGACGCGCGCTCGACCCGGCCTGGCGCATGCCGCTGGACGAGGAGTACGACGAGGCGCTGAAGAGCAACTTCGCCGACATGGCCAACGTCGGCCCGCGCGCCGGCGGCGCGATCACGGCGGCGATGTTCCTCAAGCGCTACACCTCCAAGTACCCGTGGGCCCACCTGGACATCGCCGGCACGGCATGGAAATCGGGCGCCGCCAAGGGGGCGAGCGGCCGCCCGGTGCCGCTGCTCACGCACTTCGTGCTGTCACGGGCCGGCTGAAGAAGCGCAGGCCGGCGGCGATGACTTCCGAGGTGGCCTTTCACACCGGCGTGGCCGACAAGCTGGCGCACGGCTGCCGGCTGCTGCGCAAGGCCTACCGGCAGGGCGCGAAGGTGGTGGTGAGCGGGGAGCCGGGGCTGCTGGCCCGGCTCGACCAGGCGCTCTGGACCTTCGAGCCGCTCGACTTCGTGCCGCACGCGCGCGTGCGCGCCGGCGAGACGCCGCCGGCAAGGCTGGCCCCGACGCCGATCTGGCTGGTGGAGCCCGGCGCCACGCCGCCGCATCGGGAGGTGCTGGTGAACCTGGGGCCGGAGATGGCCGATGGCCACGAAACCTTCGACCGGGTCATCGAGATCGTGGGCGCCGACGAGGCGGATCGCACGGCCGGACGCCGGCGCTGGCGCGCCTGGGAGGCGGCGGGGCGCACGATCAAGCATCATCCGGCGCCATGAACGCACCCGTGCCGCGCGGTCCCGCGCACGTCCCGACGCTGACCGAGGTGGTGCAGCTCGAAGCGCCGCGTCCGCCCGGGGCACCCCAGCCGGCCAGCCCGCCCGAGGGGCCCGAACCCGAGCCGGACTGGTCGCAGACGGTGGTGCTGCCCCCCGGCGCCGCGATGCCGGACGAGGCGCAGCTCACCCAGAACATCCTCGCCGACCTGCAGCGCCAGATCGACCTGATGCTCGAATACCGGCTGCGCGAGGCGATCGGCCCGGCGCTGGCGCGCACCGCCGACGCCCTGATCCGGGAAGTGCGCACCGATCTGGCCGCTTCGATGCGCGAGCTGGTGGCGCGCGCCGTGGCCCAGGAATTGGCCCGTCATCGCGGCCGCTAGATCGTGCGTTGAGGTTTGGCACGCCGCATGCGGCGCGGCTCGGCCGGTAGCGCATACCCGGAGAGAGACCGTGTCCTTTTGAGAGTATCGTTCCGGCCGTTTTCAACACATCCTTCCGGAGGTTCTGCATGCACTTCAAATCCAACGTGATCGTCGCCGCAGCGGCTGCGACGCTGCTCGCCGGGGCCGCCAGCGCCCAGGACATGGTGGTCAAGATCGGTCACGTCGGTCCCACCAGCGGGCAGATCGCGCACCTGGGCAAGGACAACGAGTACGGCGCCCGCATGGCGATCGACGACCTGAACGCCAAGGGCGTGATGATCGGCGGCAAGAAGGCGAAGTTCGAGCTGCTCGCCGAGGACGACGCCGGCGACCCGAAGCAAGGCACCGCCGCCGCCCAGAAGCTGGTGGACAACAAGGTCAACGGCGTGATCGGCCACCTGAACTCCGGCACCAGCATCCCGGCCTCCAAGATCTACAGCGACGCCGGCATTCCCCAGATCTCCCCGTCGGCCACCAACCCGAAGTTCACCCGCCAGGGCCTGAAGACCACCTTCCGCGTCGTGGCCGATGACGTGCACCTGGGCGGCACGCTCGGCAAGTACGCCGTGAAGGAGCTCAAGGGCAAGAACATCGCCGTGATCGACGATCGCACCGCCTACGGGCAAGGCGTGGCCGACGAGTTCGAGAAGGGCGTGAAGTCTGCCGGCGGCAAGGTCGTGGGCCGCGAGTTCACCAACGACAAGGCGACCGACTTCACCGCCATCCTGACCAGCCTCAAGGCGAAGAACCCCGACGTGGTGTTCTTCGGCGGCATGGATGCGGTGGCCGGCCCGATGCTGCGCCAGATGAAGCAGCTCGGCCTGAACGCCAAGTTCGTCGGCGGCGACGGCATCTGCACCGGCGAGCTGCCCAAGCTGGCGGCCGGCACGATGGGCGACAGCCAGGTCGTGTGCGCCGAGGCCGGTGGTGTCGAAGGCGAGTTCAAGCAGTCGCTGGACAAGTTCCGCACCGACTTCAAGAAGAAGTTCAACACCGACGTGCAGCTGTACGCGCCTTATGTGTACGACGCCACCATGGTGATGGTCGAGGCCATGAAGAAGGCCGGCTCGGCCGACCCGGCGAAGTACCTGCCGGTGCTGGCCAAGATGGACGGCTACAAGGGCGTGACCGGCACCATCGGTTTCGACCAGAAGGGCGACATCAAGAACGGCGCCCTGACGCTCTACACCTACAAGGGCGGCAACAAGGAGCAGCTCTCGGTCGTGCGCTGACCGGCGACGGCCCCCGGCCGTTGTGAGAACGCCCGCCTATGGCGGGCGTTCTTCTTTTGCTCGCTTGCTTCGGATCAGCGGACGCGGCCGCGACGGAACATGTTGACGATCGCGAGCAGGATGACGGCGCCCAGCAGCGACACGAGCAGCCCGGCGATGCTGAAGTCGTTCGAGTTGATGGTGCCCGTGCCGAACAACGGCGCGAGGAACCAACCGCCCAGCAGCGCGCCGATGATGCCGACGACGACGTTGAGGATGACTCCCTGCTGCGCATCGGTGCGCATGATCTTGCTGGCGATCCAGCCCAGCACCCCACCCACGACAAGCCAAATCAAAAGGTTCATGTCGACTCTCCTGTGATGAACGGCTTCAACCAGCAACCGGCGTTCCCGGCCGTATCCCCCGCGACTGCGGGCCCCGTGTTCAAGGAGATGTCTGATGCGCTTCCACACGACAAGATTCGCCTCGTCAAGCCTTATCGGAGGTGGATATGTCAGTAGATGGTTTCATTCGCCACAACGAAGTCGCCCCGCCGGTCGCCCTTCCGCCGGGCCACGTGGGTCCCGTGGTGCTTCCCGGGCACGGGCCGCATGGTGTGGTGGACGGGCCGCGTCGCGATCGGGCTGCGCCACGAGGCGCCGCGGCGCTCGGAGGCGATGTCTCGCTCGGCGCTGTGGCTGCAGGACCTGATGCTGCAGGCGCGCGCCGCCTGAGGAGGCTGGGAGTGGAAGAAGAACCGTCATGGTGGGGGCCGCTGGCAGCGGTGGCCGTGTTCTTCGGCGCACTGCTGCTGGTGACGGGAGTGGCGGGGTAGCGTCGCGGTCGAAGCTGTGGTGCGGCCGCGACGCATCCCCGAAACGAGGGCCCCTTCCGGGGCCCTCGTTGTTTTCGCGGCACGCCTCAGGGCGGGGGGTCGCCGATCGCCAGGTCGGCCACCGAGATCTCATCGGCCAGCAGGCGGACGGACTGGCGCGCGAGGGTGATGCGCAACGCCGCCGTGATCGCGCCGCAGGTCACCCGCTTGCCGAGCGCCTCGAGGCGGGCGCCGCTGGCGGAGAACTCCGGCAGCTGGGCCGTCACCTCCTGGCCGACGACTTCGGCCGCGAGCGTGATCCGGTTGCGGCCCTGAGCGCGCCCTGCGAGCGTGATTTCATGGCGGTCGGCACCCAGCGCGCCGTCACCGAGCTGCAGCGTGCCCGACAGCCGCGTGCGGTCGAGCTGGCTTTGCGCGTCGCGCGCCGGGCTGCCGAGCGTCATGCCGGACAGCAGGCCTTCGACCAGCGGCCGGAGTTCGAGCGCGCCGCGGTCGGCCATGCGGGCGCCGAACAGCGAACCGCGGCGCTCGAAGCGCGCGCCGGGCACGTGAGTGGCGCTGAGCAGGTACAGGTAGGTGCGGCCGTTCGGGGCGTCGACGTACAGGCCCATGGGGCTCAGGCCCATCGACGAGTCGGGGCCGATGTGCTCCACCGCCACGCGGTTGAAGTCGATGCGGCCGTCTTCGATGGGCACCGTGACATCCGCATCCAGCACCCAGTGCGCATCGGTGATGAGCGCCTCGATGCGGCCTTCGAGGCCTTCGAGAGGCTCGAGCCGCCACGTGGCCGGCTTCGGCAGCACGGAAGCGCTGTTCGTGCGCGCGGCGCCGAAGTTCTGCAGCGTGATCTCCACGCCATGCAGGTGCGCGCGGGCGGCCCGCAGGGAGGACATCGTGCCGGTCGCATCGACCAGTTCCAGCTTGGCGATGCTCGCCTCCGCCGGGCCGGATTGCCAGGCGAGCCGCTCGAACGCGAGGCGACCGAGACGCACTGAGGCGGGGCTGCTGGAAGAGGTTGTCGGCATGCGCTTGAATCGTATCGATATTCGCCGAGCCTCGACCACACGCGGGCCTGGCCGCTCGCAATACTGTGCGCACATGAACATTGCGTGTTGCATGCGAGATCCAGCCTTGCGCGACCGTGTGGCCGCATGGGTGATGGGCGATGGGCTGCGCTGCGAGCTCTTCCACGACGAAGCTTCGCTCATGCGCGCGCTGCACCACCGCAGCGGCATCGACCTCGTGCTGATGGACGCCGGCCACACGCCCGACCTGGAGGCGTCCGTGCTCGCCTGGCTCGCTTGCCGCAGCGCCGAGGCCGTGCCGGTGATCCTCGTTGCGATCGCACTGGAGCGCGCAGCGAGTCGCGCGCGCCCTGGAGGCCGGTGCGGACGACTGCATCACCAAGCCGCTCGACCCGGTGGAATCGATGGCGCGCATCCGGGCCGTGCTGCGGCGCAGCGGCCTGGCCCGCCGGGCCCGCACCCGCATCGATCTTGCCGGCTTCACCCTCGACCGGGTGCGCGGCACGCTGCAAGACCGTGGCAGGGCGGTGCGCCTCACGCCGCGCGAGTTCTCGCTGGCCTGGCTCTTCTTCAGCAGCCCGGGCGAGCGCATGGCCCGCGACGCCATCGGCTTCGCCATCTGGGGGGCCGGGCAAGGACATCGCCAATCGCACCATCGAGCAGCACGTCTACAAGCTGCGCCGGAAGGTGCCGCTGAACGTCGAGCGGGGCGTGGTGATCCGCACCACCTACGGGCGAGGTTATCGGCTCGAACGTCTGCGAACTCGAGAAGCAGGAGCCCGCGACGGAGGTTCGGTGGCTGGGATGGCGCGTCGGAAGGGCAGGCCGTTCGTTCGCGCGAGCACGTTCGGCGACGTGACTTAATCCACATCCGCCGGTCGTTCTCTGCGTCCGGCCGCGCGATGGCGCCTGCGGATGAGACCTTTGCCATGCCGCTGCTGAATGTGCCGCTGCCACGATGCGCGGCGCCCCAACCCCAGGAGTCTTCCATGACCCCGCGTCTCTCAGTCGCCGCCGCCCTCGCGATCGCCATGTGCACCGGCGCGCTCGCGGCGCCGAAAACGGAACTGCACCCCTGGGTGAGCGGCGCCATCGTGCCGCAGGCCGCCGGCCACATACTTCACCAACCTCGCCGACGGCGACAAGATCGAAACGCCCTTCGTTCTCAAGTTCGGCCTGTCGCGTTTCGGTCTGGCGCAGATCGTGAAGGACGTGCCGAGCACGGGCCACCACCACCTGCTGGTGAACCGCGACCTGCCGCTCGACTTCACGAAGCCGTTGCCCTTCAACGACCAGTACATCCACTTCGGCAAGGGCCAGATGCAGACGGTGCTCACGTTCCCGCCGGGCGAGTACACGATGCGGCTCCTGCTGGCGGACCACAAGCACATCCCTCACTTCATCTACAGCAAGCCGCTGCGGATCACCGTCACGCGCAAGCAGGAAACGGTCGATCCCGAAGACGCTGGTCAAGCCCGGCGTGACGATTCTCGAGCCGCGAGCCGGCGCCGTCGTGAAGCCTCCGTTCCGGCTTCAGTTCCATGCCTCGGCACTGAACGTCTCCCACACCGCGATCGACGACGCGTCGGCCGGCCACTTCCAGCTCGTCGCCGAGCGCGAGGGGCAGCCGGCCGAGCGCATCGTGTTCGCCAATGGCGCGACCGAAGCCTGGCTGCAGCCGCCGCCCGGCGACTACGTGCTGCGGCTGCAGCTCGTGCGCAACGCCGCACCGCGCGACGTGATGGCCACTTCGGAGCCGGTGAGCGTGAAGGTCGCGCCGGCGCCGGTTCACTGACCCGGCGAGGTCGGGCCGCTCGGGAAGGCGCGCCGGAAGTCGCGCGGCGTGACGTTCTTGATCGCCAGGAACTGCCGGTTGAAATAGGAGGGGCCGGTGTAGCCGACCTCCTCGGCGATGCAGCGAATCGGCTTGTCGGTGGAGATGAGCAGGGCGCAGGCCTTGCCGATCCGCAGCTGCGCGATGTAATCGCCGACCGTCAGGCGGGTATGGCGCTTGAACAAGCGATGCAGCCCCGAAACACTCAGTGCAGCGATCGATGCCAACTGGGGGATGGGGATGTCCGACTGGTAGTGCTTGTGGATGTAGGCCAGCGTTCGTTCGATGCGCGGCCGGTCGGCGGCGTTTGGCGACAACGCCTCGGGACGAGGCGCGCACAGCATGCGGTAGTCGCGCGCCTCTGACAGCAGCCCGAGAATTTCCACGAAGCGCACGACGCGTCGGCTCGGCGACCATGCTGTTCATTCCTGCCATGCACGCCTGCACCGCACGCGATGTCGCCTCGGAAAAGACGATGCCGCGGTTGGCGTTGGCGAGCAGGCTGCCGAGCGGGCGCAGTTCCGTGAGGCGATCGATGACCTGGCGGATCCAGTCCGGTCGGATCCAGAACACGTGCGCCACGTGCGGCGAGGCGGGCTCGGCGCAGCCTTGCGACATCCAGGTGTGCGGCAGATTCGAGCCGAGCAGCACGAGGTCGCCGTCGGCGTAGGGCTCGATGCAGTCGCCGACGTAGCGCGTGCCGCGGCTGTTCGTCGTGAGCGTGAGCTCGAACTCCTCGTGGTAGTGCCAGATGAACGGGATCCCGTCGTCCAGGCAGCGGTGGAAGTAGGTCCACGACAAGCCGTCCGGCAGGAGCAGGCTCTCCAGCACGGGATTCATGCCGTGGTGCTTCACGCGGCCTTCCTCATGACGAGCACGGTGGAGATCAGCATCCACGCGGTGTTGGCGCCGTTGAACGCAGCTGCATCGGGAACCTCGCTCCAGGGATGCCTGCGCGAGGGTGCGACAGGCTTCGAAGCGACTCTATGGGCGGGGTGAGCGCTCGGCGACCGAGGAAGTCACGCCGGGGAAGGGCGGTTTCTCAACAATGCTCAAGACGCGAAGCAGTCATTCGGTTGGGGGGTGCTCCGCCGGGCAACGGCGGCCTTCGCATTCGCTGACGCGCCTTCGCTCGTGCACCTCTGCGTTTTCGGCAACCGCGGCAATGATTCGCGCCTTCGTTGAGCACCCTCGCCACATGACCATCAACATCCGCCCCACTCACAACTACAACCTGCGCTCTACCAGCGCCGCCCAGCAGCAGCAGCCGCAGCAGCCGCAGCAGCCGCAGCAACGCCCGCCCACTGCAAACGTGGCGACGCAGCGACCGCGCATCGCGCTCAGCAGCATGCCGCCCGAAATCGTCCGGCATATCGGCAACATGCTGCTGGCCGAGGTCACGGACCCGAACGGTCAACGCGATGCGGCGCAGCTCGCGCTGGCCCGGCTTGCACAGACTTCCCGGAAGCATCCACGTGCAGGTTCAGCCATTGGCCCACGAAGGCAGGGCGGCACACCTGGGCAGCGTGCCGCCGAATCAACGCTTCAGCGTCTTGTGGGACTTGCTGCGGCGCTTCGCCCCGCCGGGCACCCCCGGCCTGGTGCCGCTGGCGAGCCTGACTGCCCCGTTGAGCGATCGCGAACGCAGCGACGGCATCGCGCACCTCGGCACGCAACAGTCGCTGTTGCCGCACATGCTTCTCATGCCCACCTTCATGCTGCTCTCCGGCGCCGTCGCAGGGCTTCCGCCGGAGCACCAATCGAACGCATGGGCGGGCCTGGCGAGCGGCCTGATCACGCTGCCCAGCGGGAGCGCGCAGTTGGCGGGCATCACCTACTTCGGCATGGTTGCTCAATGCATGGCAGGGAGAGGATCGGGGGCGCCTCATCGATGCCGGCACGGATGTGTTGCGATCCTTCCTGGCGAACCCATTGCCAGCTTCCATCACGTTCTACAGCCAGCTTCTGAGGCTTACCGAAGGGCTCCAGCCGCATCTGCAGGGCGGAAGGCTGGCCCGGTTTGCCGGGTTGATCGCCGAACTGCCGGCCCAACGACAGATCGGCAGCTTCCAGGACGTACTCGGCAATGACACGACCTTCACGGCCATCATTCGGGACGCGTACGACGCAACCGTCTGCCTGGTGCAGCGCATCGACGACCTGCCGGAGGAGGGCCGCAAGCTGCTGTTGAAGGAGCTCGGCGCTTGCCTGGACGCATTCGAAGGCAATTCAGCGTTCGGCGCTGAACTCGGCCGCACGGTGCTGGAGCGCAACCGCCGACTGCTGCCGGAAAACCAATGGCACGCGCTGAACCAGATGAGCATGAACGCGGGAGTGAGCGTCGACCTGTTCATGCAGCTGTGGGACGAACCGGAGCGCCTTGCACCCCTGATTGCGGCGCGCTTTGCCGGCCAGCCGAACGGGCGTGAGATCCGGCGGCAGCAGGGCTCGCTCGATATGGTCCAGGACAACCTGCGATTCGTGGCGTACGACCAGCTGTCCGCAAGCGACCAGGAGCAGGTCCGGCTGAACCTCGCGCTGCGCGGCGTGCAGCTGGACGTCGACTCACCCGGCGGCTCGTCCGACTGATCGCGCCGACCGGGCTTCCAGCGGAGGGCGCCTCAGTCGGAGGCGGAAGGCGCGAGCGCCAGCGCCGTGGCGGTGGGCATCGTGTCCTCGCTGCGGCGCACCGGCCGCCCGGCTCCGGAGCGCTCGAGCGTCTGGTGCCAGCGCCGCATGGACGTCAGCACCATGCTCTTGGCCTTCGACGGCAGCGGCACGTAGCCCTCCTTGGCTGCCATCTCGTCGCCGCCGCCGATCGCGTTCTCGAAGAAGTCGAGCACGCGGTAGCTGTTGGCGTTGCGCCCGCGCAGCGGCACCAGGACGTACGTCGCCGCGGCGATCGGCCAGCATCCGGGGCAGCCCGCGTTCGTCAAGTCCATCTCGAAGGTCGGCTCCTGGTCGATCATCATCATTTCCCAGTCGGCCGCCCGCATGGCCAATTGCATCGATTCGGGCGTGGAGGTCACGAACTTGCCCCATGCGTTCTTCAGCTGCGCCGATGGCAGCTGCAGCTCGTGGGCGTTGGCGAAGTCCAGGTAGGCGATGGCACCCGGTGTGGCCTGCAGCACCTTCAGCACTTCGCCGGACGTCTTGCCGGACTTGCCCTCTGCGACCTTGAGCGTGGACGTGACCCCGACCGTCGACTTGAACTCGCCGTGCACCTTGGACAGGTAGCTGGTGAAGACGAATGAGGTGGGAGCTGTCCGAACGGTGGACGGGCACGATCGGCATCTTGGGCAGCGTCAGCTCCGGGTTCAGCCGTGCCAGCGCCGGATCGCTCCATTCGTGAGCTTGCCGAGGTAGGTCTCGGCGAGCGCCTGGGCGTCGAGCTTCACGCGCGTGCGCCTTCGATGCCGGGGAGGTTCGTGATGATCACGACGCCGCCTACGGCGGTGGGGAACTGTACGAAGCCGTGCTGCTCCAGTGTGGCGCGTTGCATCGGGCGGTCGGAACCGGCGAAGTCGACCTGCTTGTTCTGCAGCGCCGCGATGCCGCCGCCGGAGCCGATCGGCTCGTAGTCCATTCGGGCGTCGTGGCCCTGCGGCAGCGCGCGGGTCCAGGTGCCGTACAGGTTCGCGGCGAACGTGGACCCGGCGCCCTTGACCTGCGCCTGGATCAGCGTGGACGCACACGCCAGCGTCGTCACCGCCATCCATCTTGCAACTGTCCTGACTGAGCCCATGGCTTCTCTCCGTGTTGTTTGGCTGGGCGACTCTAGGGGTGGCCCAGCGCGCGGCGAGATGCTGTTGAGACTTGTTGAGGGATGGGGTAGAGCCCGCGTGAAGCCTTGCACGGCGCGTGCAATCAGCGTTCACACGGCCTGACACAGCGTGCCGGCGTCAGGACACCATCGTGTCGAGCCCTGCGGTGAAATAGCGCTTCACGTACTGGCTCAGCTCAGCCCGCAGGCCGGGATCGTCGCGTCCCCCGTATCGGGCATGCAGGTCCTTCACCAGGCCGCCAAACATGTCCAGCAGGGCAGGGTCGAAATGCGTGCCGCGACCCTGTTCGAGGATCTGCATCGATGCCTCGAGGGTGAACGGCTCCTTGTACGGCCGACGCGAGGTGAGCGCGTCGAAGACGTCCGCGATCGCGAAGATCCGGGCAGCGATCGGGATCTGCCCGCCCTGCAACCGGTTGGGATAGCCGCTGCCATCGAACTTCTCATGATGCGCGCCGATGACGTCGTTGGCGTCCGCCAGCCACTCCGATCGCTGCACGATCTCCAGCCCGTGATCGACGTGCAGCTTCATGATGGAGAACTCGACATCATCGAGCTTGCCGGGCTTGTGCAGGATCTGGTCGCTGATGCCGATCTTGCCGACGTCATGAAGGAATGCGCCCTTGATCAGCGCGCGAATCTGTTCGCTGCTCAAGCCGGCCGCCTCGGCGAGGTGGGCGGTGTAGAGCGTCACGCGATAGTTGTGCGCGTCGGTATCGCTGTCGCGGTGCGCGATCGAGCTGCCGAGCACCTGCACCGTCTCCAGATTGGCGGCGAGCAGGCGTTCCGAGAAGTTCGCCAGCCGGCGGGTCAGCCTGAGGACGACCGGGTACATCAACAAGCTCGTTGCCAGGACGATCAGCGCCACGTAGCCGGCAGTCCTCCATCGCCGCGCGTCTCGCGCTCGCGATGGCCGAGTCGGACAGCGCGTAAAGGCCTTCGCCGTAGGCGACCACCACGCCGCGGCGGTCAGGGATGGCCGAACGCCACCCGGATATGCGGCCGCCCGCCGATCTCCACCTTTGCGCTCCGCGGCTCGTCAGGGCCGGATAGAGAAGCGACGAGCTGCTTCAGCCAAGCCTCCAATTGCGCCGACTGCGGCGGCCCGGCCAAGGCGCGCTGCGCGAGGATGGATCCGTCGGCTTTGTAGAAGCGAACGAGGGCGAACTGCCCGTGACGCGAGATCACGCGATGGTCGGGCTCCTCGTCGAGCGCGCGTTGGATGGCTGCAGCCGGCGTGATGCCCGTTTCTTGCGCGATGGCCTGCACCCGCGCCTCGAGCCGTTCGACGCCGTTGACCGCGTGCGTGACGGCATCCTGACCGATGATGTCGTAGCGCGTCAGATACGCGCCCGCGCTGAACAGGGCGGCGATGCCGACGCAGCCGACAAGCAATCGCAGCACCAGCTCGCGGTGCACGAACGCCTTCAGCCCGTACTGCGACCGTGCAATGGCGGCTTGGGATGTCTCCATGCCGCAGATTGTCGTCTGGGGAAGTGGCTGGGTGCAGCGTGCTTCGCTTCGATGTCCCCCGATTCGGGGCCTGCGTGATCGATTCATCGCGTTGAGAGAGACGATGGCGGGGCGCGGAGGTGGAGCGCCATGAAGGTCGGAACGAGTGTGCCGCTGACGGAGCGTCTTGCGACGCCCGATACGTCGCCTGTTCGACGATGCATTCGTCGTTGCCGGGTCGGGCCGGCAACGCAAGCGGCACCGCCCCCCGCGTGCGGCCACGCTGCAGCCGACGGCTGCACTGCGCGAAGATCAGCTGGCCCCCGAGTCGCTGCAGCGGCTGCGCGAGATCTCCCAGGGCGATGACGCCGACAAGGCCGCGTTGGCTCTCGCCGTGCTCGAAGCGCTGCAACGCGGCGCATTGAAGCCGGCAAGGCATGACCCCGTCCTCAAGAGGTACGACGCGCGCTTGACGCTGCGCGACGGGCGCAGCGGTGCGGTAGTGATCGCGCTCCGCGACAAGGGCAGCGGGCCGCTTGCGCTGGTCGAGGCCGGCATGCGCATGCACGGGGACCACAGCAGGATCGGATTCCGGATCGCTGGCATGCAGAAGACGACCAACGCAGCAGGCGTCAAGTCGACGGATGCCGCGGCAGCGGTCCGCATGGCGGCACCGAAAATCGCTCGCGTCACCGCCAATCTCCTGGCCCCTGTCCATGGCGCTGCCCGACATCGAGCAGGAGCGCCTCGGACGCGCCAACGCCCGAAGACTCGGTATGTACCGAGGCCGTGCTCAGGCTCGAAACCGACGATGCTTCGGACGGAAGCTGCAGGCTGCCGCGCCGCGAGTCGCCGGACAGCGAGGCGGTTCGCGGCAGGGATCCCGTGGACGCACGAGCGGCTCGGATCGCCCGGAACGCTGGAAAAACTCCCCGAGTCCGTGGTCAGGCTGTCAGGTCGACCTCGTCGAAGACGAGTCGTCGCTGGAGGAGGGTTTGCAGCACACGATCGAGCTGGCGGCGGAGGAGGAGACGCGATTGCCCATTGGAAAGTCCGATTGCGGTCGCTGGTTGCTTGAGGGGACCGCATTCTTGGATGGCTTCGCGAAATGCGGCCGACGGGCACGAAGTCGCGTGCGGCGATGCGAAGTCTTCACTCGCCCAAGGCCTGCTCTGCTACTTGAGGCCCTGTCGCACCATCTTCCGGCGAATGAACGCGATCTGCGTCTGCAGCGGCAATTGCTTCGGGCAGACGTCGTGGCAGGCGAGCAGCGACATGCAGCCGAACACGCCGTCGTCGTTGCCGACGAGCTCGTAGAACTCCTCGTCGCTGCGCTTGTCGCGCGGATCGAGGCGGAAGCGCGCGATCTTGTTCGAGCCCGACCGCGCCGACGAAGTCCTCGCGCATGCGCGCGGTGCCGCAAGCCGCGACGCAGCAGCCGCACTCGATGCAGCGATCGAGCTCGTAGATCTTCTCCGCGAGCTCGGGGTCCATGCGCTCTTCGAGCCGGCGCAGGTCCGACTTCGTCCTCGCGCATGTGCAGCCAGGTCTCGAGCCGCTCGCTCATGCCGCGCATCCACTTGCCCGTGTTGACCGACAGGTCGGCGATCAGCTCGAACACCGGCAGCGGGGCGAGCGTGATGTCTCGGCCCAGTTCCTGGTCAGCGTGCGGCAGGCGAGCGTCGGGCCGCCCGTTGATCACCATCGCGCAGCTGCCGCAGATGCCGGCGCGGCAGACGAAGTCGAACTGCAGCGACGGGTCTGGCTTCTCGCGGATCTCGTTCGAGCGCGATGAACAGCGTCATGCCGTCCGCCTCCTCGAGCTCGAATACGTCTGCATGCGCGGCACGCTCGCCGGGTCCTGCGGGTTGTAGCGCAGGATGCGGAACGTGCAGCTGCGCGCTGCGCCGGGGCGGCGTCGATCGCGATCGTGCAGCGACCTTCGTGCTGCGCGCGCTTGCCGACGTTCGCGTGGCGTCGCTCGGGAGTCGCTCGTCGATGCGTTCGTTGCGACCGCGCAGCGCTCGGGCAGCAGGTGCTCGTAGGGCATCAGCGCGTGCTGGATCGTCGATGCGGCTCGCGTCCGCCATCGTCTTCGCGCATGCTCTCCACCTCGCGCCGCGCGCTGCGGCGTGTCCGGGATGATCGATGTAGTCCTTCGCTGCCATAGCCGCGCCAGCCGGGCGGCAGCTCCATGCGCATCGACGTCGAGCGCTTCGTAAGCGAGCTGTGGGCAGCGCATCGGCATCGGCGCCAGCGTCGCGAGCGTGCGCTTCAGCCACTGCGCATCGTTGCGACGCGGATAGTCTTCGCGGAAATGCGCGCCGCGGCTCTCGGTGCGCGTCAGCGCGCCGTAGGCGACGCACAGCGCGACCTTCAGCATCTTCTGCACGCGGTAGGCGGTCACGAGTTCGGGGTTGGCGCCCGTCGCGCGGATAGCGCAGCCCGATGTTGCGGCTGCGAACCAGCAGCTTCTGCAACTCGTCGACGGCGCCTGCGAGCGTCCTCGCCGCGTGCGGAAGATGCCCACCTTCGTCGGTCATGATCTGCTGCATCGCGTGCGCAGCGCGGTGGCATCCTCGTTGCCGTTACCGCCGAGCGAGCGCGTCGAGCTTGCCTGCTCGCGCCGCAGGAACTCGCGCACCAGCGCCGTCGGGAATGTCGAC
The DNA here is from genome assembly GCA_963839465.1 of uncultured beta proteobacterium. Taxonomy (GTDB): domain Bacteria; phylum Pseudomonadota; class Gammaproteobacteria; order Burkholderiales; family Burkholderiaceae_C; genus CAWIVI01. The sequence goes on along the minus strand of CAWIVI010000012.1, from coordinate 178,342 downwards.
TTCGTTCTCGGACGCGTCGCAGAAGTCGGCGATGTACTCGCCGACGATCATGCCGGCCACGACCGTCTCGGCGACGGAGTTGCCGCCCAGTCGATTGAAGCCGTGCATGTCCCAGCAGGCCGCCTCGCCGGCCGCAAACAGGCCCTTGAGCGTCGGGCTCTGGCCGGTGTGGTCGGTGCGCACGCCGCCCATCGTGTAGTGCTGCGCCGGGCCGCACCGGGATCATCTGCGTCGATCGGATCGACGCCGAGGAAGTACTGGCAGATCTCCTTGACCTCGCGCAGGTTGCGCTTCGATGTGCTTGCGCGCCGAGCAGCGTGATGTCGAGCCACAGGTGCTCGCCGAACCGCGACTTGCACCGCCTTGCCGCTTGCGAATGTGCTCCTCCATGCGCCGCGAGACCACGTCGCGCGAGGCCAGTTCCTTCTTCTCCGGCTCGTAGTCGGGCATGAAGCGATGGCCATCGACATCCCGCAGCAGGCCGCCGTCGCCGCGGCAGCCTTCGGTGACGAGGATGCCGGCCGGGAAGATCGCCGGTCGGGTGGAACTGCACGGCTTCCATGTTGCCGAGCGTCGCCACGCCGGTCTCGAGCGCGAGCGCAGCGCCGATGCCTTCGCAGATGACGGCATTGGTCGTCACCCGATAGAACCGCCCGGCGCCGCCGGTGGCGATGGCCGTGGCCTTGGCCACGTAGGCCGCGAGCTCGCCGGTGACGAGGTTGCGCACCACCGCGCCGTAACAGCGCTCGCCGTCATGGATCAGCGCCAGCGCCTCGGTGCGCTCGTGCACGGGAATCTGCTGCGCGATGGCCGGTCGCCCACCGCGAACAACATCGCGTGGCCGGTGCCGTCCGAGACGTAGCAGGTGCGCCATTTGCGCGTGCCGCCGAAGTCGCGCTGCGCCACCAGGCCGTGCGCCTCGGCGCGCTCGGTGATCGTCACCTTCTCGCCATTGATGATGACCTGCGCGGTCGCCCTGCGCTGAACGCGGCTCCACGGCACGCCCCACGCGGCGAGTTCGCGCACGGCCTTGGGCGCGGTGTTGACGAACATGCGCACGACGCGCTGATCGGCGCCCCAGTCGCTGCCGCGGACGGTGTCCTCGAAGTGGACGTCCTCGTTGTCGCCCTGGCCCTTGATGACGTTTCCGAGGCTCGCCTGCATGCCGCCCTGCGCGGCCGAGGAGTGCGAGCGCTTCGGCGGCACCAGCGACAGCACGATCGCGTCGTGACCGCGCCGCTTCGCGCGCGATGGCGACGCGCAGCCCCGCAAGGCCGCCGCCGATGACCAGCACGTCGGTGTATGACGATTCTCATCTTCACCGGTGGCCATCTTGGCGGTGCCGCCGTGGCGACTCGATCGCCGGCACGTAACGCTCGCCGTAGCGCGGCTCGTGCTCGATGCCGATCTTCATGTACGCCGCGAGCGTCGCGAGGCCGAGCACCAGGAAGAAAACCGTGATGGCCCACTTGGCCGACTTGCAGCCGCTTGCGCCGCGTCGCGGTCCGCGTCCTTGCCCGCGAACCAGCCCCATTTCACCGCACAGCCGATAGAGGCCGACGCCGCCGTGGAACTCCACCGCGAACAGCAGCACGAGGTACAGCGGCCACAGCTGATCGCTCCAGACGCGATCGGCCGATTCGTAAGGGCCGATGCGATCCGGACTGATCAGCATATGATAGAGATGCACGAAGCCAGGAAAAACAACGCGAATCCGGTGACGACCTGCCACATCCACAGTGTCGTGTCCTCGTGCTGCAGCTCGCGCATGTGACCGCGGAAGGTCGCGTACTGCGCGTAATTCGCCGGAAACTTGCGCAGCGCCAGCGCGCGCATGCACGACGATCAGCAGCATCACGACGATCACCACGCACCGACACGATGCCCGGATAAGGCTTGCCGAAGAAAAAATAGCCCTCGAACGCGCGGCTCACCGTCCACATGACGTCCTTGCCGAGCAGGATCGAGGACGACGAACAACATGTGGCCCCACATGAACAGGGCCGAGCACCAGTCCCGAGAGGCTCTGCGACCAGATCGAGTCGGGCAGGCCATCGACTGGCTTGCGCGCGCCCGGCAAGGCCGGCGCCTCGATCACTGTGGAGTCGCGCGTGTTCAAGCCACCTTCTCATGAGAACGCTGGGTTGCGAACAGTCGATAGAAGATCGCGAGATAGAAGATCGCGCCGATGAAACTTCCGACGAACGCGACGATGGCGGGCACGAGATAGCCCGATGCGATCGCCGACCGGAACACGAACAACTTGGCGAAAAATCCCGGCAGCGGCGGCAGGCCCGCAAGCGACAGCATCGCGAGCCCGAAGATGAGCGCCGCCACGGGGCTGGTCTGAAAGGCGCCATCGAGTGTGTGCAGGTCGTCGTCCTCGCCGCGGCACAACGAATTGAAGCTCGCGCAGGCGACGATCACCGTGAGCGCATAGATGACGACGTACCAGAGCAGGTCCGAAACGCGCCCGCCGGTGGTGTCGACGAAGGCGAACATCATGTAGCCCGCATGGGCGATCGATGAGTAGGCCAGCATGCGTTTGAAGGTCGTTTGCCGGATGGCGGTGGTGTTGCCGTACAGGATCGAGACCACCGCCAGGGTCGCGATGATGGCGACCATGGTCTGGTTCAACGGGGTGGTAGATAGAATCCTCACGAGCCCGAGGATCACGGCGCCTTTCACCAGCGAGGCGAGGAATGCGGTCACATGGACCCGGACCGAGCTGTAGGCATCCGGGGCCCAGGCGTGAAACGGAAACACGGCCGCCTTGAAGAAGAATCCGCTGACGATGAGCACGGTTGCCGCCAAACCCTGCGCGGAGCCGCTCGCGCCGAGCTGAACGAACGCATCGATCGCCAGCGTTCCCGTCGCGCCGTATGAGAACGCGATGCCGAACATGATCAGCGCGCTCGCGATTGACGACAGCAGCAGATATTTGAAGGCGCCTTCGCTGGCGACACTGGCGCCGGCGCCGTGAACCATGAGCGCGAACGCCGGCAGGGAGAGCATCTCGATGCCGAGTACCAGCGGTATGAATCCTGCGCTGTCCATCATGACGCAGGCGCCCAGCAGGCAGGAACACAACAGCATTCCCGATTTGTACGTTGCCTGTGCGGTGAAGACGAAAGCCCATGCAAGGCCGCAGCCGACAATCACGAGCTTCGCAAGCAGCGCAAACGGTCGATGCGGATTTCTTCGGGCAACAGATCGATGGCGTAACCCTGCGAATACTGGCGCACCAGCACGACTTCGGCCGCCATCAGCGCGATCAGGACCAGCGCATTACCCAGGAGTGCGGGCGCCTTGCACATCTCGAGCGCCATCAGCGCGAGCAACGTCCCGAGCAACAGGTGCTCGGGTAACAAGCCATACCAGAGGTCAGTCGCCATGATGCTCCCATCTGCCATCGCGGGCGCTTCCGTCAGTTCGGTTACGACGTCGCTGGTCTTGGCGATGATGCGCTTGCATGAGGCCCGGTGCGATCCCGATCCAGAACGTGAGCAGCAGCGGCACGGCAAGGCTCGCAGCTTCGCCGAAGTGCACATCGCGCACCGCCGCGGGTTGATCCGCCTTGCCGAACAGCAGTTCGCGCGTGGAAGCGCAGCATGTAGGCGGCGCCGAGCACCATCCCTGAGGACGCGATCACGGCCAGCGACCAGCAGTTGCGCGCCGCCGTCTGCCTGCCACGTAGCGAGCCGCGCTGGAACGCGCCGAACAGGATGAGGAATTCAGCCGCGAAGCCGCTGGTCAATGGCACCGCGACCGATGTCAGCACGAACACCGTGAGCAGTACGGCGAGACGCGGAGCCGAGCTTGCGAGAGCACGTCGTGGACGCGTAGGCCGGGCCGCGTTGTTGTTCCAGCATGCCGAGAATGAGGAAGAGTCCGGCCGTCACCATCGCGTGACTCAACATCTGCAGCATCGAGCCCTGGATCGACGCGTACTCGAACGAGAAGATGCCGAGCACGATGTAGCCCATGTGACTGAGCGACGCGTAGGCCACGAGTTTCTTGTAGCTCTTCTCCCGCAGCGCGAGCAGCGCGCCATACACAATGTTGAAGACCGCGAGCGCAACCAGGTAAGGCGCCAGCTGCGACGGCCGCGTCCGGCGCGAGCGGCAGTGCGAGCTTGAGCAGGCCGAATGCGCCCATTTTCGACATCGCGCCCGACATGAGCGCCGATGCGACGGGCGGCGCCTCGTAGTAGGCGGGTATCAACCAGGAATGAAACGGCGCCAGCGGACACTTCACCAGGCAGGCGAGCACGATCGCGACGAAGACGAACATCTGCTGCGCGGGATCCAGATGCAGGCCGTACAGCACGCCGAGCTCGAAGGACCATTGGCCGGTCTGGTGCATCGCTTCGGCGCCGAGCGCGATGACCGCGGCCAGCAGCAGAACGCTGCCGGCCAGCGTGTACATGAAGAACGTCATCGCCGCCGCACGCCGCTCGCGCCCGCCGAAGACGAGGATCAGGATGCCCATGGGAATCAGCACGGTCTCCCAGTAGACGAAGAACAGCACCAGGTTCTGCGCGACGAAGGCACCTAACAAGCTGGTTTGCAGGATGAGCAGCAGCGCGAGATACAGCGGCCGGCGGCTCGCCTGCCGTGGTCCAGCTTGCCGCGAGCGCGACGGGAAACAACAGGGCAGCGACCAGCAGCAGATAGATGTTGAAGCCGTCCACGGCGACGTGAAAGCGAATGCCGAGCGATGGCATCCACGCGACATCGAGCGCGAAGCGCGCCGCCTCGGTGTTGGCGTCGTAAATGAAGAAGATCCGCAAGGCCGCGACCAGCACGATGAGCATCGCGGACATGGTGATGGCGCGCGCGGCGCTGCCCGTGCCATTCCGGAACGCGGCAACACCCAGTGCGCCTAACAACGGCGCGCCCAGGATCAGCAGTAGCGCCCAGGATTCAAACATGGGCGGCACCCCACCACAGCGCGATCGCGAGACCTGCCAGCGCGTAGAAGGCATACGCCTGCACGTTGCCGGTCTGCAGGCGCGCAAACAGCGTCGAGACGTAGCGCGTCGCTTCGGCGGATCGCGTGAGCGTGGCTTTGGCCAGCGGCGTTTCGAAGACGGGCACCAGGATCGAGTCCGACACCCATGCCGCGCCACGCACGATCACGCGGTCGTAGAAGTCGTCGAAGAAATAGCCCCGATCGACCATCGCGTGTACGTAGCCGGGTTCGCGCCGCACGGCGCCCGGCGCACGCTCGCGCCGTAGTACAGCCACGCGATCAGGATTCCCGCTATCGCCAGCAGCGTCGCCACCACCATCAGCACGATTTCGGTTCGATGCGAGCCGTGTGCGGCTTCAACAGCGCTCATGGCCGGCGCCACGAAATCGTAAAACGGCGCTGTGAATCCCAGGGAGTCCCGCCACGCAGCCGGCAGCCCGATGAAACCCACGACGAGTGAGCCCAACGCCAGTACGGCCAGCACCGACGACATCGAGAATGACGGCGGGTGAATATCCTGAGCCCGCGCCACATTGTCTCTGCCGAAGAACGTCATGAAGATCGCGCGGAACATGTAGAACGCTGTCAGCGCCGACGCGGCGCTGGCCACGGCCCAGAGCCACACCGATCCGTTGGCCGCGGTCCAGGCGTTGAACAGGATTTCGTCCTTGGAGAAGAAGCCGGAGAAGGGCGGAATCCCGCAGAGCGCCAGCGCTCCCACGAGAAATGTCACGAACGTAAACGGCAGCCGGCGCGCGAGCGCGCCCATGTTGCGCATGTCCTCTTCGCCGTTCAGCGCGTGCAGCACGGCTCCTGCGCCGAGGAAGAGGCAGGCCTTGAAGAAGGCGTGTGTGAGCAGGTGGAAGAGTCCGACCGAGAATGCGCCGACGCCGCAGGCAAGGACCATCAGGCCGAGCTGCGAGATGGTCGAATACGCCAGCACCTTCTTGAGATTGAACTGCGTGACGCCACGGTGGCGCCTAGCAAGGCGGTCGCCGCGCCGATCCACGCGATGACATTCATCGCGACCGGTGCGTGCACGTAGAAACCCTGCATGCGGGCGATCAGGTAGACGCCGGCGGTGACCATCGTCGCCGCGTGGATCAGCGCCGACACCGGGGTGGGGCCGGCCATCGCGTCCGGCAGCCAGACATGCAACGGGATCTGCGCCGACTTGCCGCAAACGCCTAGCAACAGCAACAGGCCAATCGCCGTGGCGAGGCCAGGCGACTGCTGCCTGGAGAAATAGGTGTTGATGACCTGGAAGTCGAAAGAACCGACGAGGCCGAAGAGCAGGAAGGCTGCCAGCACGAAACCCGTTCGCCGACACGGTTGACGACGAAGGCTTTGACGCCCGCGGCAGTCTTGGCCGGATCGTTGAACCAGAAGCCGATGAGCAGATACGACGCGAGGCCGACACCTTCCCACCCGACGAATACCACCACGAGGTTTTTGCCGAGCACGAGCATCAGCATGAAGAACAGGAACAGGTTCAGATAGGCGAAATAGCGCGCGAACCCGGCGTCATGCGCCATGTAGCCGATCGAATAGATATGGATGAGCGTGCCGATGCCGGTGACGATCAGGCACATGACGGCAGTGATCTGATCGAAGTAGAACGCCGCGTCGACGTTGAAGCCCCGGGCCCATCTCGCGGCCCAGCGTGAACAGCGCTCTTTCGCTGATCGGTGTGCCGTCGCGCAACAACTGCGCGAACAGGCTCACGGATATCCGACAAACGCCAGCGCCGGCAGGCATGCAGGCAATCGACGCCACCAACCTCTTCGGCAACTTCGCGCCGCAGCAAGCCGTTCACGAGGAATCCCGCGAGCGGCAGCGCAGTCAGGAGGCCGAGAGAGCTCAGTCTGTTTCCCTCTATCCTTTCAGTTCATCGCCGTGGGCGAGGTCGAGCGAGCCACGACGTTTGGCCAGCAACACGACGATGGCCATTGCCACCGCAATCTCGCAGGCGGCCGCGATGTAGATGAAGAATGTCATCGCCACGCCTGGCAGCGACTGCGAGCGCGCGGCGAACGTCACGAAAGCCAGCACCACTGCGTTCAGCATGACTTCCACGCACATGACGACCACGAGCAGGTTGCGGCGTACCACGACGCCGATCAGCCCCGTCGTGAACGTCGCGATCGCAAGCCCGATCAGGAGGTCATAGTCGTTCATCATCTCTGCTCCCTGAGAAAGGTCCATGCGGCCACGATGCCGATGGCGAGCAACGCCGTGGCGATCTCGAAGTGGAGCCAGTAGCGCGACATGAACGCGATGGAAAATTCGGAGAAGCCCACGGCGCAGCCCCGGCTGTCGCAGCGGGCGCATCGGGCGCCCATCCGCGAGCAACACGCCCAACGCCACCATCACGATGGCCGCGACGACGATCGCCGGCACCGACCAGCGCGAGAAGATTTGACGTAGGACGGGTCGCTATCGTCGAGCAGCATGATGGTGTAGATCATCAGCACCATGACCGCGCCGACGTAGATGAGTACCTGGAACAGCGCCACGACGTGCACGTTGAGGCAGGCGAATATCGCGGCGAGGCTGATCATGTGTGCAATGAGCGCGAGCGCAGCGCGCATGGGCTGACGCAACACCACGACCAGCACGGCGAAGATCAGGCGCGAAGCTCGAAGATGATGACGTGTGCCGTCATGGCGGCCTTGGTCGTACGGCGGTGGGGCCGGGTAGGGCTTGCGCGGATCGCTGGTCGGCCGCCATTGCTGAAGCAGGTCGATCTTGCCGGACATGTCGCGTCGATCGAAGGACGGAAGGTCGGGTACGTCCTTGACCATGCGGATCGCGTCTTCGGGGCACGCCTCCACGCAGTAGCCGCAGAAGATGCAACGCGAGTAGTCGATCTCGAACGCTTCGGAGATTTGGGATGCTGCGGATCGTTGAAATCCGCGGCTTCGATTGAATTTCGATGCAATAGGCCGGACACGCGGTCGCGCACATGTTGCAGGACACGCATTGCACTTCGCCGTTCGGGCGCAGCGTCAGCACATGGCGGCCGCGATTGTTGGGCGAATAGTCGCTGCGGATTTCTTCCGGGTAGTAGGCGGTGAGCGCGCCCTTGCGGAACGTGACCCACTTCCACATGTTGCGGAAGAACACGCCAAAGGTGATCCCGAGCCCGCGCGCGATCTCGATGAAGTAGATGCGCTCGCGAAAGCCCATCTTCGGTTCGTTCCAGTAACGCTTCTTCATGCTCCTCTCACAACGTGAGCAAACGGATACACACGGTGACCACCAGATTGATCGCCGCAAACGGCATCAGGAATTTCCAGCCGAACGACATGAGCTGGTCGTAGCGGAACCTCGGCAACGTCCATCGCACCTGGATCTGGAAGCAGCCGACCAGGAATGTTTTCAGCGAAACGTGCCCACCTGCAGCACCACCACGGCCCAGTGCGGCAACGCCCAGCTCACGCCGCCCGGGAATGTGAAGCCGCTGTCGTTGAAGTACGGCAGGTTGTACCCGCCGAGGAAGACGGTCACGAGGAGCGCGGAGATCACCACGATCTCGATGAACTCGCTCAGCATGAACATGCCCATCTTCATCGAGGTGTATTCGGTGAAGTAGCCGGCTACCAGCTCGGACTCGCACTCGGGCAGATCGAACGGGATGCGCTTGTTTTCGGCGATGCCCGCCGTGATGAACAGGATGAACGCCACGGGCTGAATGAAGATGCCCCACGCGGGCAAGACGCCGCCCAGCAGATGCGATTGCCATCGCACCATCGCATTCAGATCGAGCGTGCCGTACGTGACCACCATGCTGATGAGCGCGAGCCCCATGGCCACTTCGTACGAGATCATCTGCGAGGCGCCGCGCGCCGCGCCCATGAGCGAGAACTTGTTGTTGGACGACCAGCCCGCGAGCATCGTCCCGAGCACGCCGATGCCGGAGATGGCCAGCACGAACAAGACGCCCGCGTCGAGCGGGGCAATCTGCATTATGTAGCTGCGCTCGCCGACCCCCCATCCACCTGAGCGCACCGCCGAACGGGATCACCGCGAACACGAGCAGCACCGGCACTCCCGCGAGCCACGGCGCAAGGTTGTAGCAGAAGCGGTCGTAAGTGCGCGGCGTGAAGTTTTCCTTGAGCAGCAACTTGCCGCCGTCGGCGACGCCGTGAAACAAGCCCCAGGCGACGAACTTGATGTTGGTGAACGGTATGCGCACGTAACAACGGTTGGCGCCGATGCGGTCGGAGGTGATGGCCGATTGCTTGCGCTCCACCCACGTGAAAACCGTGGCGAGTCCCATCATGAAGGAGATGGCGAACAACATGAAGAAGCCATGGACGGCGAGGTCGCTCATGGGGCCTCGAGCCGTCGCGGCCCACACCCCCGGCGCGAACAGCTCGGCGGCGTGCTGTGCGAACGCCGGCTTCTCGAACACCTGGTCGAATCGGTTGTGCTTGCCTTCGAAATTGCAGAAGGTGCCGCTGCGCTCGAAATTCGTGGACAGCGGGATCAGCACGTCGGGCTTTTGCGGATCGGGCGGCGCGCGAATGCCGTCAGATGAATCACGGGTGCAGCGACCGAGGTCGACGGACTCGTGCCACTCACCCCAGATCAGCAACAGATCGTGGCCCGCGGCGCCGCGTCGAGGCGTCTCGAGCCGAACCGTTCGCGCACGCCGAAGCTGTTCGGGTTCTTGTCGGCCTTGATGAGCATCGGTCCTCCACCACCTCACCGGGCGGCGGGACGCGTCCTCGCGCACATAGATGCTCAGGCGCGGGCCGAGTGTGGCCTTGAAACGCGTCGAGCTCTTCGTTGGAAGCCTGCGCCGAGACCATGGCGGCCGGCACTTCGCGTTGGGCCAGCAGGTCTCAGCACGATCGATCGCTTCCTGGTCCACGCCGGCACGCCGCCGAGCATTGGAGTCAGCGTCGTTCCCGCTCGCTCCTTGTGCAGGTCGAAGCCCTTGTTGCAGATCCACGGCCCGTTGATCTCCGGGTTGGGGACGGTGATGCGGTACGCCTGCGGTTGCGTTCTTCGCCGACGAGCGCAACTGCCACTCTTTCTTGCGGCGCCAGATGTTGACGCTGCAGCCGCGCGCACAACCCGTGCATACCGAACGCACGGGCTCGAGATACCAGCTGCGGCTCTTGTATAGAAAGTCGCTCGAGAGCAGCGCGCCGGTGGGGCACAGGCCGATGACGTTGTCCGAATAGGGATCTTCAGCGCCCTTCGCCATCGCGCGATCCACCATGGCATGCCCGCCGCGCTCGACGATGCCGAGCATGTTGGACTTCGACACCTCGCGGGTGAAACGCACGCAGCGGCTGCAGAGGATGCAGCGTTCGTTGTCGAGTTGAATGCGCTCGCTCAGCGGGTACAGCTTGCGTTTGCGATGCTTCGGTTCGAGCGACCGTGAGCGCGACACGCCGTATTCGAATTCGTAATCCTGCAGGCGACACTCACCGGCCTTGTCGCAGATCCCGCAGTCGACCGGATGATTGAGCATCAGGAACTGCATGATCTTCTGGCGCGCGCGCGCGACCTCGGGCCCCACGTCGACACCTTCATGTTGGCGGCGACATGCATGTTGCACGCCGGCATCAGCTTCGGCACGTTTTCCACTTTCACGAGGCACATGCGGCAATTGCCCGCGACGGACAGATGCGGGTGATAGCAGAAGTGCGGAATCTCGATGCCATGGCGCAGCGCGGCTTCGAAGCACTCTCGCCTCGCGCGCCTCGATGGATCGATCGTTGATCTTGATCTCCATGGCGTTCACGCCTCGAGGCGCCCCTCGTGCAGCGAGCGACCATGCTCGATGAAGTACTCGAACTCGCTGCGGAACTTCTTGAGAAAGCTCAAGACCGGCATCGACGCCGCATCGCCGAGCGCACACAGCGTGTTGCCGGAATGCCGTCGGGAATGTTCTGCAGATTCTCCAGATCCGCGCGTGCCCCGCCCGCGACGATTCGCGTCGACGATGTCGTTCATCCAGGCGGTGCCTTCGCGGCAAGGCGTGCATTGCCCGCAGGACTCGTGACTGTAGAAACGCGTGAGCACATGCAGAACGCGCACCATGCACGTGCCTTCGGCGATGACGATGATGCCGCCGGACCCGAGCATGCTGCCCGCCTGCTGAAGCGAGGCGCGTCGAGCGTGATGTTCTCGATCTCGCCCGGCGGTGAGCACGGGCGTGGAACTGCCGCCGGGAATGACGGCCTTGAGCGGTTTGTCGCCGAGAATGCCGCCCGCGTCTTCGAAGATGATGCGCTTCAACGGATAACCGGTCGGGCGCTCGTAGACCGCGGGCTTCTTCACGTGACCGGAAATGCCGAACAACCGTGTCCCGGATTGCCTTGCTCCGAGCGCGGCGTAGGCCGCGCCACCGTGCGCGACGATCCAGGGCACGTTGGCCAGCGTCTCGACGTTGTTGACGACGGTCGGCGCGCCGTAGAAGCCCTTGACGGCTGGAAATGGCGGCTTGTTGCGCGGATATCCCTTCTTCCCCTCGAGCGAGTTGATGAGGCTCGACTCCTCGCCGCAGACGTAGGCGCCTCCGCCGCGATGAACGACGATCTCGCACGCGAATGCACTGCCGAGAATGCGCTCGCCGACGAGCCCGGCGGCGCGGGCCTCCTGCAGTGCTTCCTGGAGCCGGCGCAGCGGCAGGTCGAACTCGCCGCGGATGTACACGAACGCATGCCGCGCTGCAACGCGAAGGCGGCAAGCAGGATGCCCTCGACGAGCTGATGCGCAGCTGCTCGAGGATCCAGCGGTCCTTGAAAGTTCCGGGCTCGCCTTCGTCGGCATTGCAGCACAGGTACACGTTCGGGCTCTGCTTGTTCACGAACGACCACTTCGCGCCCACCGGAAAGTTGCCCCGCCCCGGCCGCGCAACCCCGAGGTGGTCACCTCACGCTCCACGTCCTCCGGCTGCAAGGTGCGCAGCGCTTTCGCGAGCGCCTCGTAGCCGCCGCGCGCGCGATAGGCATCGAGCGTGTGCGAGTCGCTTGTCACCGCGAAGCTCATGAACACGTTGTCGGCGCGCACGTCTTGCGCTGCAGGGCCGCTCATCGCAGGTCCTCCAGGACGCGGTCGACCTTGGCCTCGTCGAGCTGCTCGTGGTAGGTCTCGTCGACCTGCATCACCGGCGCGGTGCCACAGGAGGCCAGGCACTCCACGGCGAGGAAGGTGAAGCGCCCGTCCGCGGTCGTGCCTCCGGGCGCGACGCCGAGCGTCTTCTCGATGTGACCGAGGAGCCGGTCGGAGCCGCGCAACGCGCAGGCGATGTTGCGGCAGACCTTGACGACATGCCGCCCGACCGGCTGCCGGCGCAGCATGGTGTACCAGCTCAAGGCCTCGATGGCCTGCATCGGCGGCACGCCGGCATAGTCCGCGACGAAGTGCGCGTCGGCAGTGGTGACGTGTCCCTTGTGCTGCTGCACGATCTGCAGCAGCGGCAGCACGAGGGACGCGTTCATCGTCTGCGGATAGGTGCGGCGCAGCCGATCGAACTCTTCCAGCAGTTCGCTCGTGCCCGTGTCGCCCGAGCGCCCGTCATCGGTCGCACTCCCCGCCGACCATGTTCATCGACCCGAAGGTGGGCACCACGTCGGCGACTTCGTAGCCCTCGAGCAGCGTGTGCATGCCGCCCATGTGCACGAAGCTCGGCGCGCGCACGTGGAGCTTGTAGGGGCGCGACGTGCCGTCGCTGACGAGGTAGAAGCCGAGCTCGCCGTTGGGCGCCTCGTGCGACACGTAGATCTCCCCCGGCGGCACGACGATGCCTTGGCTGACGATCTTGAAGTGGTGCACGAGCGCCTCGATCTGGGTGTAGACGAGGTCCTTGGCGGGCAGCGTCACGCGCGGGTCATCGACGCTCACCGGGCCATCGCTCAGCAGCCGCACGCATTGGCGAACCATCGAGATCGACTCGTCGATCTCGCACATGCGCACGTAGTAGCGATCGTAGTTGTCGCCCTTGATGCCCACCGGCACCTCGAAGTCGAGCTCGGGGTACGCAAGATAGGGCGCATCCTTGCGCAGATCGATCGCGAGCCCGGTGGAGCGCAGCGTCGGGCCGGTGAAGCCCCAGTTGAGCGCATGGGTGACGTCATCACCGCGACGTCGCGCGTGCGATCGATGAAGATGCGGTTGCGGTCGATCAGCCCGTGGATGCGCTCGAGATACTCCTCCGTGAAAACGAGGATCTCCTCGAGCCGCGTGAGCCAGCCTTCGGGGAGATCGCGCGCCAGGCCGCCGATGCGCACGTAGGAGTACGTCAGCCGCGCGCCGGTCAGGTGATTCAGGTGCTCGAAGATGTAGTCGCGCACCGTCATCAGGTAGAGGAACGCGGTCATCGCGCCCATCTCCATGATCGATGCGGCGACGCAGGTCATGTGGTCGGCGATGCGGTTGTACTCGCACAGCAGTGTGCGCAGCACGACGCAGCGGCGCGTGATCTCGATGCCGAGCATCTTCTCGACGGCCTCCGCGTAGGCGAAGCCGTTGTTGAGCGCGGAGCAATAGTTCAGGCGGTCGACGTACGGAATCACCTTGTGATAGGTGTGATGCTCCGCCTCCTTCTCGAACCCGCGATGCAGGTAGCCGCAATGCACGTCGGCTCGCTTCACCGTCTCGCCGTCGAGTTCGGCGACGATCTGAATCGTCCCGTGCGTTGCCGGGTGCGACGGACCGATGTTGACGACGACGTTGCCGGCGTCGGCGGCCCGGTCGATTTGCATTGCAGCGGCGAGACGACGTCCATGGCGTCACGTGGTGCGGTACGAAACCATCGGCTGCTCGCGCTCGATCGGGTAATCCTTGCGCAGCGGATGACCGACGAAGCCTTCGTAGAGCAGGATCGGGCGCAGGTCCTCGTTGCCCGCGAACTCGATGCCGTACATGTCGTGCACTTCGCGCTCCATGTAGCGGGCCGCACCGTAGTGCCCGGTGAGCGTCGGCACGACCGGCCGCTCCGCCGGCACGGGCAGCTTGAGCCGGATGCGCTGGTTGTGGCGGTGGCTGTAGAAGTGATAGACGACGTCGAAGCGCGGCGTGCGCTGCGGATAGTCGACCGCGGTGACGTCGAGGAACAGCGCAAAGTCGAAGCTCTCGCGCAGCCGGGTGACGAGCGGGAGCAAGTTGTCGGTGCGCAGCTCGAGCACGGGCATGCCGAAGCTTTGCCACGACTGCTCGACCAGCGGGCCGAGCTCGCGCTCGAGTGCCTCCTGCGACAGTGGTGCGCGCCCGGTCACGTCTGGCTCGGCGGCACACGGTCCGCGGCGGGGAAGATCGGGAACACCTTGTTCGCGTGCGAGGCCTCGCGCCCGCGTTGCTCCGCGGGCAGGATCGGATGGTGATCGCGCGCGATCTGGTCCTGCAGCATGATGATGGCGTCAATGACGGTCTCGGGGCGGGGTGGGCAGCCGGGTACGTAGATGTCGACCGGAATCACGCGGTCGATGCCCTGCAGCACGCCATAGTTGCGATAGAAACCGCCGCTCGTCGCGCACGCGCCGAAGGCCATCACCCATTTCGGCTCGCACATCTGGTCGTAGACCTTCTTCAGGATCGGCGCCTCCTTGTGGCTGATCGTGCCGACGACCATCAGCAGATCCGACTGCCGCGGCGTGAAGCGCGGCAGCGCCGCGCCGAAGCGGTCGGTGTCGTAGAGCGTCGAGCTCACCGCCATGAACTCCATGCCGCAGCAGGCCGTGACGAAGGGATAGGGAAACAGGCTGAACTTGCGGATCCACCCGACCAGCTCGTCCTTCTTGGTCGTCATGTAGTCCATCATCGCCATTGCAAGCCCCCCTGTCTCCAGAGGTAGGCGAAGGCGAGACTCAGCAGGCCCATGAAGAACAGGAACGACAGCAAGGACAGCGTCGCAAGCTCGCTGCGGCCGAAGGAGCCCGCCCAGATGAACAGCAGCACGGTCTCCAGGTCGAAGAGCAGGAAGAAGATCGCGATCGCGTAGTACTTGACCGAGAGGCGCCGCACGTTGCGCTGCTGGATCGGCGGGGCGCCGCACTCGAAGGGTTCGAGCTTCGCGGCGCTCGGCGTCACGCGCGGCCCCAGCAGCGCGTTCAACCCCAGCGTGAGTCCGACGACACTGAGCGTGGCGAGGATGAAGATCAGCAGGTATACGTACGCATTCACGTCGCCGATTCCTCGCGTTGTCGCGCGTTGCCGACTGCCCTTGTCGGCTGGCGTACCGGTGCGTCACCGGCACGGCGAGCGCTCAGCCTGGATAAGGATCCGTCATCAGGGTGTTCATGTACTCGATCTTGTCTGCCTGCTGCGCAATGATGGTCCGCACGACATCGCCGATGCTGACGACGCCCACGAGCTTGCCCGCTTCCATCACCGGCAGATGGCGCACGCGCTCACTGTTGATGATGCGCATGCATTCCGACAGCGGCGTGGACGCCTCGACATAGATCACCGGCGTCGTCATGATCTCGCGCACGAGCGTGTGTTTCGAGGCACGGTCGCGAAGGATGACCTTGCGCGCGTAGTCGCGCTCGGAGATGACGCCGACGAGACTCGAATCCTCGATGACGAACAGTGCCCCGACCATCAGTTCGTCCATCTTGGCGATCGCATCGTAGACCGTTGCCTTCGGGTCGATGGAGTGCACGTCCCAGCCCTTTTGCTCCAGCACGGCGCGAACGGTGCCGGCGAGCGCCTCGCCGGATCCCGGATTCAACGTGAGTGGCATGATGTCCTCGTCGCTGCACCGACGTTACACCCGTGTCGCCGGGTTCTCAAGCCCTATGAGCACCTCCCTGGGATACCGCCAAATCCGGGTCGGGCTCGCAGGCCGCAGCGGCCATGCCAGCTGGCCCGTGACAACGGTCCCCGATGGGGCTACATTCGTCAGCACAATCTCGTTCGGCCTGATTCGCGGCGGCATGTCGACATGTCTGTGCCGAGCGGACATCAGGTGGATGATCGGGAATGTCGGCACCATGCCGATCAGCTGAGCACTGCGTGAAAGGCGAACATGCCCGGATCGATCAAGCACGCTGAAGAGCTTTTCCCATACCGCTCGCTGCGCGAGATCTTCGCTGGACAGCGTCCCGTGGTGCACGCGGTGGCGCCCGACGACACGGTGGAGCGGGCGATGCGCCTGATGGCCGAGCACAACATCGGCCTCGTCGTCGTGCTCGACAAGGAGCGCTTGGTGGGCGTGCTGTCCGAGCGCGATCTGCTGCGCCGCACGGGTGTGACCGAGGGCGGCGCTGCGTTTCGCGAACTGCAGGTGTCGGCCCTGATGACCCGTGACGTGGCCACGGTCACGCCCGACGAGCGCATCGTGCGCTGCATGGCACTGATGGACGAACGCGGCGCTCGCCACCTGCCGGTGGTCGACGGCGGGCGCGTCGTTGCGGTCCTGTCGGTGCGAGACCTGCTGCGCGAGGCCGTGGCGCACCACCGGCGCGTGCTGGCCGAATTCGAGCGCGAGCGCCTGGCCGCATACCAGTCCCTCTGCTGAGGGATGGGGGGACACCCATGAGTCTCCTGATCGTCATCGCCGCGCTGGTCTTCCTGATGTACGTGGCCTACCGGGGCCACAGCGTGATCCTGTTCGCGCCGGTGGCCGCGCTCGGTGCCGTGCTGCTGACCGACCCCGCCTGGGTCGCGCCGATGTTCTCTTCCGTCTTCATGAAGAAGATGGTGGGCTTCATCGAAAGCTACTTCCCGGTCTTCGTGCTCGGGGCCGTGTTCGGCAAGGTCATCGAGCTGTCCGGCTTCTCCAAGTCCATCGTCGCCTCGGTGATGCGCGTGCTCGGCAGCGGCCGCGCCATGTTGGCGATCGTCATCGTGTGCGCGCTGCTGACTTATGGCGGGGTGTCGCTGTTCGTCGTCGTGTTCGCCGTCTATCCGTTTGCCGCCGAGATGTTCCGGCAGGCCGGCATACCGAAGCGCCTGATCCCGGGCACGATCGCACTCGGCGCATTCAGCTTCACGATGGATGCGCTGCCCGGCAGCCCGCAGATCCAGAACATCATCCCGACGACGTTCTTCAAGACCAACACCTGGGCCGCGCCCTGGCTGGGCCTGATCGGCGCGGTCTTCATCCTCATCACGGGCATGGCCTATCTCGAGTGGCGGCGACGCTCGGCGCAGGCTGCCGGCGAGGGCTACGGAACCGAGCTGCGCAACGAGCCGGAGCCGTTCGCGGCGACGAACCTGCCGAGCCCCTGGATCGCGCTGCTTCCGCTGGTCGTCGTCGGCGTGGCCAACCGGGTGTTCACCGGTCTCATCCCGCGGCTCTACGGCGCCTCGTACGAGATGCCGCTGGCCGGCGCGAAGCCGATCGTTACCGAGGTGGCCAAGGTCAATGCCATCTGGGCCGTCGAGGCGGCCTTGCTGCTCGGCATCCTCACGGTCATCGCGTTCGCCTGGAAGCCGGTGATCGGCAAATTCGCCGAGGGCAGCAAGTCGGCGATCGCCGGCGCGCTGCTCGCTTCGCTGAACACCGCCTCGGAATACGGCTTTGGCGGGGTCATCGCGGCACTGCCGGGCTTTCTTGTCATCGCCGACGCATTGAAGGCCATCCCCTACCCGCTGCTGAACGAGGCGATCACCGTGACGACGCTGGCCGGCGTGACGGGCTCGGCCTCCGGCGGCATGAGCATCGCGCTGGCGGCGATGGCCGACAGCTTCATCGCCAACGCGCAAGCGGCAGGCATCCCGCTGGAGGTCTTTCACCGCGTGGCGGCGATGGCCAGCGGCGGCATGGACACGCTGCCGCACAACGGCGCGGTGATCACCCTGCTGTCCGTGGCGGGGCTGACGCACCGCCAGTCCTACGGTGACATCTTCGCCGTCACGCTGATCAAGACGTTGGCGGTGCTCGTCGTGATCGTGGTCTACGGCCTCACGGGCATTGTCTGACCACGCCACGCCGGAAGCGGCCGGTGGCCCCGCTTTGTTGCTTGCCACGTGCCCCTCCGCCCCATTCGTGTGACCGCGGCCCCAACTGCGGGCTGGCAGTCACCGCAACGGTGCGCAGATGGGCTGCCCGGCCGGTGTCACCGCTTCGACTTCATGCCGCGGATCGCGGAAGTTCGTCCAGCGGACAAACGCCGCCGCTAGGTGCGCTGGGACAAAGGCATGTGAATTGCTGTCCCGCTGGCTCAAAGGAGAAGCTTGCTGCATGAAAACGGCGAAGTCTATGGAATATTCCGGGCGCCTATCGCAAGTGTCGGCTCCGGTGCCCTGTGTGCCGCGCACCAGTTCGACGTGGGGCTGTGTAACTTGTGGCCGCCTGCACTTCTTCGATTCCGCAGTGCAAAGACCTATCGCATGCCACTCGTGCGACTCAGGCGACCTCTACGACGCCCAGCCGGCGAGACGGATCGGCAGGCAGTTGCCAGCGGCCCCTCGAGCACCCACACCTTCCGTACAAAGACCGCCGGTGGAGTCATCCAGTTTGGGACCCTGGCAGAACAGTTTGATCAGATGTAGAAGGGCCATTGAGGCTGGCGATCCAGTCGAGCTCCGTCAGTCACTTGGACTATCGGCAGAGACGCCTTTCCCGGTCCTCAGTGCGATGCTCGCCTGGCTGTCCAAGCAGCAGGAAGCAACCGCAGAAACAGTCGAGTCGCAAGCGAGAGAACTCAATCTACTCGACTGGCTGGCGGCCGAAGCGAACGTCACCATTCTGGTGATTCGCCTCTGGCTGCTCCTGTACTCCGGCCTTCTTCCCGCCGCGCGCGCGCTTCTTTAGGCTTGACCAGTTGTCGAGCCGCCGGAGACACAGAACGCCGGCGGAGCTGACGGCGAGTGTCCCTGGGAGCCTGGCTTGCGCGGCGGGCTCAGCGCACGCACGCTGGCGCCGGTGATCGCGGACATAGCGTACTGGCGGAGGGAGCGGGATTCGAACCCGCGGTGGGCTGTTAACCCACACACGCTTTCCAGGCGTGCGACTTAAACCGCTCATCCATCCCTCCGCAGGGACGACTTCAGGCAGGGGCGGGATTTTAGCGCTGTGGCGTGCCGCCCTTGATCAGCGTCATGGCGGTGCCGATCAGCGCCGCGACCTCGGTCATGTTGGCCGGCACGATCATCGTGTTGTTCTTCTGCGCGAGCTGCGCAAACGCGTCCACCGCGCGCTCGGCCACCTTCAGCTGCACCGCCTGCTCGCCGCCGGGCTGCGCGGATCGCTGCGGCGATCTTGCGGATGGCGCCGGCGGTCGCTTCGGCCACCGCCGTGATCGCCGCCGCCTCGCCCTGGGCGTTGTTGATCTCGGCCTGCTTCTCGCCCTCGGAGCGGGCGATGAAGGCCTCGCGCTCGCCGGTGGCGATGTTGATCTGCTCCTGGCGCCGGCCTTCGGAGGCGGCGATCAGCGCGCGCTTCTCGCGCTCGGCCGTGATCTGGGCCTGCATCGCGTGCAGGATCTCCTTCGGCGGCGTCAGGTCCTTGATCTCGTAGCGCAGCACCTTCACGCCCCAGTTGCAGCGCCGCCTCGTCGATGCGCCTGCACCACCTGCGCGTTGATGATGTCGCGCTCCTCGAAGGTCTTGTCCAGCTCCAGCTTGCCGATCACGCTGCGCAGCGTGGTCTGCGCCAGCTGGGTGATGGCGACGATGTAGTTGGACGAGCCGTAGCTCGCGCGCATCGGGTCGGTCACCTGGAAGTACAGGATGCCGTCCACCTGGAGCTGCGTGTTGTCGCGCGTGATGCAGACCTGGCTCGGCACGTCGAGCGGGATCTCCTTCAGGCTGTGCTTGTAGGCCACCGCGTCGACGAAGGGGATCAGGAAGTTCAGGCCCGGCGTGAGCGTGGCGTGGTACTTGCCCAGGCGCTCGACCACCCAGGCGTTCTGCTGCGGCACGACCTTGATGCGTGCGCACGACGAAGATCGACGGCGATGACGAGCAGGACGAGGCGACGATTTCCATGGTGTTTCCCTTCCTCTGTTTCATGATGGGTCGCGGTCGAGCAGCAGGCGGCTGCCGTCGATCGCGCGGATGACGTGCTCGCCCGGCAGTGCAGGCGCCGCTGCCCGCCCAGCGAGCGCTCCAGTCGGCGCCGCGGTACTGGATGCGGGCGGTGCCGTCGGCGTCCCAGGCGTCGACGTCGACGAGCTCGCCGACGTCCAGGTTCACGTCGCGGTTGGCGCCGGCCTCGGGCGCCCGGGCTCGCGGCCGCGCTTGAGGTGCCAGGCCGAGCACCGCGCCGCCGCCGACCAGCGCCGCCGCCACGAGCTGGCCGCTGAAGGGCACGCCGGCGTGCGCCGACAGCGCCGCCGCGGCAGTGCCGATGGCCAGCATCAGCAGGTAGAACGTGCCGGTGGCCAGCTCGGCGGCGACGAGCACGCCGGTCGCCACCCACCACCATGTCGCGTGACTCCAGTCCATCGCTCCTCCTCGGCTGCCGGGCAGGCACCGCGCGCCGCAGTGTAATCAGTCCTACACTTGCCCGTTTCAGTTCTCCGGCGGCCGCGCAGATGCTTCGATTCCGCTTCCCGATCGTCATCATCGACGAGGACTACCGCTCCGAGAACACCTCGGGCCTCGGCATCCGCGCGCTGGCGCAGGCGATCGAGAAAGAGGGCTTCGAGGTGCTGGGCGTCACCAGCTACGGCGACCTGTCGTCCGTTCGCCCAGCAGCAAAGCCGCGCCAGCGCCTTCATCCTGTCGATCGACGACGAGGAGTTCACCCCCGGCCCGAGATCACCGCCCCGGCGGTGCTGAACCTGCGCAACTTCATCGAGGAGATCCGCGCAAGAACGCGGACATGCCGATCTACCTCTACGGCGAGACGCGCACCTCGCGAGCACATGCCCAACGACATCCTGCGCGAGCTGCACGGCTTCATCCACATGTTCGAGGACACGCCGGAGTTCGTGGCGCGCCACATCATCCGCGAGGCCAAGAGCTACCTCGAAGGCCTGGCGCCGCCGTTCTTCAAGGCGCTGCTGGACTACGCGGAGGACGGCTCCTACTCGTGGCACTGCCCGGGCCACTCGGGCGGCGTGGCGTTCCTGAAGAGCCCGGTGGGCCAGATGTTCCACCAGTTCTTCGGCGAGAACATGCTGCGCGCCGACGTCTGCAATGCGGTGGAGGAACTCGGCCAGCTGCTCGACCACACCGGCCCGGTGGCCGCCAGCGAGCGCAACGCGGCGCGCATCTTCAACGCCGACCACTGCTTCTTCGTCACCAACGGCACCAGCACCAGCAACAAGATGGTGTGGCACCACACGGTGGCGCCGGGCGACGTGGTGGTGGTCGACCGCAACTGCCACAAGTCGATCCTGCACTCGATCATCATGACCGGCGCGATGCCGGTGTTCCTGACGCCCACGCGCAACCACTTCGGCATCATCGGGCCGATTCCGCGAGCGCGAGTTCGCGCCGCGAGTCCATCCAGCGCAAGATCGCCGCCAACCCGCTGCTCGCGGGCGTGGACGCCGAAGAAGGTCAAGCCGCGCATCCTGACGCTCACGCAGAGCACCTACGACGGCGTGCTCTACAACACCGAGACCATCAAGAACCTGCTCGACGGCTAGATCGACACGCTGCACTTCGACGAGGCCTGGCTGCCGCACGCCGCCTTCCACCCGTTCTACGGCAGCTACCACGCGATGGGCAAGAACCGCCCGCGGCCGAAGGAGGCGCTGGTCTTCGCCACGCAGACCACGCACAAGCTGCTGGCCGGCATCAGCCAGGCCTCGCAGGTGCTGGTGCAGGATTCGCAGACCGCGAAGCTCGACCGGCACCTCTTCAACGAGGCCTACCTGATGCACACGTCCACGTCGCCGCAGTACGCGATCATCGCGAGCTGCGACGTGGCCGCGGCCATGATGGAGCCGCCCGGCGGCACCGCGCTGGTGGAGGAGAGCCTGAAGGAGGCGCTCGACTTCCGCCGCGCCATGCGCAAGGTGGACGAGGAGTGCGGCAAGGACTGGTGGTTCAAGGTCTGGGGCCCGGACAAGCTCGCCGCCGAGGACGGCGGCAAGCGCCGAGGACTGGATGCTGGCGCGCCAACGAGAAGTGGCACGGCTTCGGCAACCTGGCCGCCGGGCTTCAACCTGCTCGACCCGATCAAGTGCACCATCGTCACGCCGGGGCTCGACGTGACGGGCAAGTTCGCCAAGACCGGCATCCCGGCCTCCATCGTCACCAAGTTCCTCGCCGAGCACGGCGTCATCGTGGAGAAGACGGGCCTCTACTCGTTCTTCATCATGTTCACCATCGGCATCACCAAGGGCCGCTGGAACACGCTGCTGACGGCGCTGCAGCAGTTCAAGGACGACTACGACCGCAACCAGCCGATGTGGCGCATCCTGCCCGAGTTCTGCCGCGACTTCCCGCGCTACGAGCGCATGGGCCTGCGCGACCTGTGCCAGCACATCCACGAGACGTACGCCAAGCACGACGTCGCGCGCCTCACGACCGAGATGTACCTGTCGGACCTGCAGCCGGCGATGAAGCCCACCGACGCGTTCGCGCACATCGCGCACCGCAAGACCGAGCGGGTGGACATCGACGAGCTCGAAGGCCGCATCACCACGTCGCTGCTCACGCCGTACCCGCCGGGCATCCCGCTGCTGATTCCCGGCGAGCGCTTCAACCGCAAGATCGTCGACTACCTGCAGTTCGCGCGCGAGTTCAACCGCCAGTTCCCCGGCTTCGACACCGACGTGCACGGCCTGGTGGAGGAGGAGACCGCCGGCGGCGACGGCCAGATGTACTACGTCGACTGCGTGAAGCAGGAGTGATCAGCCCAGCAGCGCCGCGCCGGGAAACAGCGCCAGCGCCGCCCCGACGGCAATCCGTCCATCGTTCACGACGATCGAGGCGCCCGTCAGCAAGTCGACGAGTTGCGCGCCGTCCGGCAGGTCGATGCTCACGGTGGTGTCTTCCCACACCGCCTCGCCCAGCGGCAGCCGCTCCGGCTCGCCGAGCAGCGACACGAACAGCCGCGCGGCGATCGTGACGAGCGTCGTGCCTTCATGCCGCCGCACAAAGGCGACGACGTGGTTCGCGTGGGTGCCCGAGGCGTCCAGCGGCGCATAGTCGCCATCGCGAAACAACGCCGGCCGTTCGCGCCGCAGCGACAGCAGCCGCCACGTGATCCATACCTTGGCGCGCCCGTCGTGCAGCGACTCCAGCAAGTAGCCCACATGCTCGGGCGCGTGCGATTCGAGTGCCTTCAGGCCGCGCTCGAGCGCCCCGTAGTCCACCGGCCGGCGGTTGTCCGGGTCCACCAGCGTGAGCGCCATCGTCTCGTGGCCCTGGTACAGATCCGGCACGCCCGGTGACGTGAACTTCAGCAGCGTCGCGCTCAGGCTGTTCAGCGCTCCGAACCAGGCGAGCCACCGCGCCTCGCGCGTGAGCTCGTCGAGGAAGAGGTTGGGCTGCACCCGCGCCAGCGCCGCGCCGACGAAGCCGCGCAGCGCCGCCTCGTAGGCCTCGTCCGGGCTGATCCAGCTCGTGTGTGTCTTGGCCTCGCGCACTGCCTTCAGCATGTAGTGCTCCATGCGCTCGCGGTACGCCGGCAGCGAGCGATCGTCGAGCCCCTCGACCGGCAGCGTGCCGAGCAGCGTCTGGTAGAGCAGGTACTCGTCGGTGGCCGAAGGCGCCGGGCGTGCGTCGTCCATGCTCGCGCGGTGCGTGCGGTTCAGCCGCGCGAAGCGCCGCAGCAGCAGCCGCCAGGCCGCGGGCCGCTCCGAGAGCACGTCGATGCGGTGGCGCACGTCTTCCGAGCGCTTGTGGTCGTGCGTGGACGTGGCCAGGATCGTGTGCGGCCAGCGCGCGCAGCGGTCGGCGCTGGCGCCGTGGAAGGCGCGCACCGTCACGCCGAAGCGCGCCGGGTCGCCGCCCACCTCGTTGAGCGAGGCCAGTCGCGTATAGCGGTAGAAAGCCGTGTCCTCCACGCCCTTGGCCGCCACGGGCGAGCTGAACTGCTGGAACCGCGTGGCCCAGCGCAGCACGCGCTCGGTGAGCGCCGCGTCGGCGCCGTCCATGGCGTGGCCGAGCAGGCAGGCGCGCAGGAAGTCGAGCACCGAGGTGTCGGCCATCGGCGCGCGCCGCCGCGCCTGCGCCACGGCCCAGTCGATGTAGCGACGGTCCTGCGCCGAGGGCGCATGCGACGATGTAGGTGCGGTAGACCGGCATGCATGCCACGACCTCCGCCAGCGCCTGGCGCAGTGCGTTGAAGGTGTGGTCGCGCGTGCGGCGGTGGGCGCGGGCGATGCGCAGCAGCTCGCTGGCCAGCACCGTGAGCTCGGAGGCGAGGGCGCTGCGCATCACGGCACGCTTGCCGCGGTACGCGTGGTCGTCGAACGGCTCGGCGTCGTGCGAGAAGCCGCGCCAGACGCGGTCGAACTTCGCCGCCATGTCGGCGTCCACGAAGAGCGCCGTTGAGCAGCGATAGCGAACCGGTAGCCGGTGGTGCCGTGCACGGGCCACGCCTCGGGCACGTCTTCGTGCGAGGCGGTGATCTTCTCGGCCACGAGGTAGAGCGGGCGCGCGGGGCGCTGGTCGCCCGGCGCCTCGGGCAGCACGATCCCGGCGCGCCGGGCGTAGCCGTGCTGCAGGCGGCGGAAGTACTGCGCCGGGTCGCGCAGGCCGTCGGGATGGTCGATGCGCAGCCCGTCGGCGACACCGGCGGCGGCCAGCTCCAGGGGCAGCGCCTGCGTCGCCTCGAACACGCCGCGCCGCTCGATGCGCAGCGCGGCCAGCGTCGTTGATGTCGAAGAAGCGGCGGTAGTTGATCTCGTCGGCGGCCACGCGCCAGTACGCCAGGCGCCACGCCTGCGCCTCGAGCAGCGCGTGCAGCGCATCGGGCGCCTGCAGCGGCTCCAGCACGGCCTCGATGGCCGGTGCGAGCGCCGCATGATCGGCGGCGAGCTTCGCGCAGCTGCTCCTGCAGCCGCCGCTTGCGCGCGGCGCGCTCGGCCACGAGATCGGGCGCGGTCGCGTCGCGCGGCGGCAGGGCATCGAAGCCCGCGCCCACGGCTGCGAGCGCCTCGCGGCGCGGCGGCGTCGTCGAGCTGCACGCGGCGACAGCAGCGCCGGCATAGCCGCGCACGTCCAGCGGGAAGCGGTGATCGAAGTAGCGCACCGAGAAGGCGCCGCGCGCGGCATCGAAGGCGACGCGCAGCTCGCCGCGCTCCAGCACGTCGCCGTACGGCGCGCCGAGCACCGGCAGCAGCACCTTGCCGCGCAGGTCGCGCGTCGAGCGGCTGCCAGTCGATGTCGAAATGCTGGGCGTAGGGCGAGGCCGGGCCGTTCTCCAGCACGTCCTGCCACCACGCGTTGTCGACCCCGGACACGCCCATGTGGTTGGGCACGAGGTCGAGCAGCAGCCCGAGGCCGTGCTCGCGCAGCGCCGAGCGCAGGCGCTCGAAGCCCGCCGAGCCGCCCAGCTCGGGGTTGATCTCGTCGTGCGCCACCACGTCGTAGCCGTGCTGGCTGCCCGGCACGCGCGCGTGTGATCGGCGAGCAGTAGACGTGGCTCACGCCCAGGCGCGCGAGATAAGGCAGCACGCGCGCCGCGTCGTCGAAGGTGAAGCCGGCATGCAGCTGCAGCCGGTAGGTGGCGCGCGGCACGCGCGCCTGCACCGCGGCAGGCGCGGGCGGCGCGAGCGGCGGATGCGGGCGTGCGCGCGCGAGCAGGGCGGACAGGCGCTGCAGTCGCTCGTCGTCGGCCATCGCGTCGAGGTCGCACGGCAGCTTGCGGCGCCAGTTGGGGTGCTCGTCGATGGTGCCGGGCAGGTTGGCCTGCTCGACGCACGCCGAGCGCGTCCTCCAGCTGCAGCACCAGCACGGCCGACGGCGTTGCCGCGAGGTAGAGCTGCGACTCTTCCAGCGGCGGGCGTCGGCGTGCTCCGGTCGGCTTGCCGCAGCGCGGTCGACAGGCCGCGGCGTTCGACCTGGCAGCAGCGGCGCGATCCGCGAGCTCCTCGCGCCGATGCTCGGGCCGGCGGCAGCAGGCCGAGATCGCGGCGCCACTGCGATGTCGCGTCCCTGCCACCACCCGGCCAGCGTCGGCAGGTCGTGCGTCGAGACGGCGACGAGCGCGTCGCGCGGGTAGTCTTGCGGCGGCTTGAAGCGGCCTTCGCGCGTCGCGCTCGAAGTAGAGCAGCCGGTACGACAGCACGCCGCGCGCGGCCAGGCGCGGCGCGGATCTCGTCGGGCACGGTGCCGAGGTCCTCGCCGATCACGAGGCAATGCTCGCGCTGGCTCTCCAGGGCCACGATGGCCAGCAGTTCGTCGGCCGCGTAGTGCACGTACGCGCCGTCCTTCGCGCGTCTGCCCCGGCGGGATCCAGAACAGGCGCATCAGCCCCATCACGTGGTCGATCCGCAGGGCGCCGGCGTGCCGCATGCTGGCGCGCAGCGTCTCGATGAAGAGGCGATAGCCGGTCTCGCGCAGGCGGTCGGGCCGCAGCGGCGGCAGGCCCCAGGCCTGGCCCTGGCGGTTGAAGTCGTCGGGCGGCGCGCCCACGCTGGCATCGAGCGCGTAGGTGTCGCGCATGCGCCCAGGTGTCCGAGCCGGCCCGGTCGACCGAGACGGCGAGGTCCAGGTAGAGGCCCACCGCGCATGCCCGCGCGCCTGCGCAGTGCGCCTGCACGCGCGCGAGCTGGCGCTCGGCCAGCCATTGCAGGTATTCGTGGTACTCCACGCGCTCGATCTCGTCCCGCGCGAAGCGCTGCACGAGCGGCGAAGCCGGGTCGCGCCAGGCTTCGGGCCAGACCGGCCAGCCCCAGACGTTGCGATCCTCGGCATGGAAACGCGCCTGCAGCGCCTCGAACAGCGCATGCGCGCGCAGCGACTCGCCGCCCGCGCGCTGGAAGGCGCGGAAATCGGCGGCACGCTCGCTGTCCGCGGCCAGGTGATGCGCGCGAAAGTGCGCGTAGAGGCGCTCGAGCACCTCGTGCTTCGCGGCCGACACGCCGGGGTAGTCCACCTGCTCGGCGTCGCGCAGCCGCTCCAGGCGCGCCTGGAATGCTGCCGAGCGCACGAGGCGCTGCGCCGGCTCGCAGCTCGCGCATGTCGTCCACGGCCTCGACGTCGATGTAGAGCGTGTTCAGGCGCAGTCGCGACGACGGGCTGTACGGGCTCACGTGCGCCGGGTTGTGCGCGAACAGCGCGTGCAGCGGGTTCAGGCCCACGATGCCCGCGCCGCGCCCGCCCCACTGCTCGACGATGCGCGCCAGGTCGCCGAAGTCGCCGATGCCCCAGTTGTCGTCGGAGCGCACGCCGTACAGCTGCAGCGTCGGGCCCCACAAGCGGCCACCGCTCTCCAGCAGCGCCGGTCGCCAGCAGCGCGGCGGCGCGCAGATGAGCAGCGTCTCGCCTGCCAGGTCCCCCACGCTCAGCCGGTGATACCCCGGCGGCAGCGCGATCGCCAGGAGCGATCCGCGCATCAGACTCCCTCTCCCTCTCCCGCTGCGGCGAGAGGGCCGGGGTGAGGGCGCTGCTTCCCGCATGCCGCCGTCCCTCCTCGGTCAGCACGACCCACTCCACCCGAGACCAGTCCTGCGGCACGCGCACGCTCGACCGACCAGTCCGCCGACTCCGCCTCGATCGCCGCCGCCGGCGGCATGCCCACCCGCGATCTGCGCCGCGTCCGCCGCTCGCTCCGCCGACGCGATCGCCTCGTCGCTGGCCGCATCCACGCCGAAAGCGCCGAGCAAGGCCACCAGGCTCTCGTCCGATGCCGCGTGCCGCGCCCCCCAGATGTCGTGATAAGCCGGCGCCACGCCGAGCCGCGCGCACAGGCGCTCGAGCGCAGCGCGCCGGTCAGACATCCAGCGTCACCCAGGCCGCGCCGCGACGGGCCGTGGCGCCGTCGAAGCCCAGGCGATGGATCGTCTGCCCGGGCGGCGGCGCCTGCAGCGTCCGCGGATCGTCGCCGAAGTGGCGCCAGCAGGTGCCAGCGCGCGCCGTCGGCCAGCGTCCATTCGACGCGCAGCATCGGCCCCGCCGCATCGAACCGACCGCCCTGCATCGCGCCGTCCAGCCGTGGCACGAGGTGCTGGTGCCGCAACGCGAGCAGCTCGCGCACCAGCGCGCGCCGCTGCGCATGCCTGCCGGCGCCGGCTTCGTCCCACCGCAGCTTCGAGGCCTCGAACGTCGACGCGGCGTTCGGATCGGGAATGCGCTCGCGGTCCTCCGGGTCGGAGAACGCGGCGAAGCGCGCGAATTCCTCGCGTCGCCCCCGGGTCACGGCGGCGGCCAGCTCGGCTTCGAAGTCGCAGAAGAAGAGGAACGGCGTGGAGGCGTCGAACTCCTCGCCCATGAAGAGCATCGGCACGTGCGGCGAGAGCAGCAGGCACGCGTACAGCGCGTCGCAGCACCGGCGCGTCGGCGAGCCGCCCGATGCGGTCGCCGAAGGCGCGGTTGCCCACCTGGTCGTGCGTCTGCAGCGACGAGACGAAGGCCGTGGGCGGCAGGTGACGGCTCGGCTCGCCGCGCCGCTCGCCGCCGCGGAACGCCGACGCCTCGCCCTGGTAGGCGAAGCCCTGCGCCAGCGCGCGCCCGAGCCGCTGCAGCGGCGCGTCGGCGTAGTCGGCGTAGTAGCCGTCCGATTCGCCGGTGGCGAGCACGTGGGCCGCGTGATGCAGGTCGTCGTTCCACTGCGCGGTGGCCGCGGCCGCGGCCGCGCGCCAGAGGACGCCTGGTTGGCGTCGTTCTCCAGCACGAGGTGCACGTGCCGCGCGCGCCCGGGCCCGTCGCGCAGGGCGCGCGCGATCTCGGTCGTGATGTGCTCGGGCGAGTCGTCGCGGATCGCGTGCACGGCATCCAGCGCAGGCCGTCGAGGTGGAATTCCTCGACCCAGTAGAGCGCGTTGTGGACGAAGAAGTCGCGCACGGTGCGGTGTCGCCATCGAAGCTGATGCCGGCGCCCCACGGCGTCGGGTGCGGCCGGTGTCGAAGAACTGCGGGCAGTAGGCGTGCAGGTAGTTGCCGTCCGGACCGAAGTGGTTGTAGACCACGTCGAGCAGCACCATCAGGCCGAGCCCGTGGGCGGTCGTCGACGAGCGCTTCAGGTCGTCGGGCGTGCCGTAGGCGGCGTCGGGCGCGAAGTGCAGCACGCCGTCGTAGCCCCAGTTGCGCCGGCCGGGAAAGTCGGCCACGCGGCATCAGCTCGATCGCCGTGATGCCGAGCGCCGCGAGATCGGGCAGGCGCGCAGCCGCGGCGGCGAACGTTCCTTCGGGCGTGAAGGTGCCCACGTGCAGCTCGTAGCACCACGGCCTCGTGCCAGGGCCGCCCGCGCCATGCGTCGTCGCGCCAGTCGTAGCGCGCGCGGGTCGACGACGGCGCTGGGCCGTGCACGTCGTCGGGGTTGGAGCGCGAGGCCGGGTCGGGCACGCGCAGGCCGTCGGCGAAGCGGAACCGGTAGCGCAAGGCGGCGCCGGCGCGCGGCCTCGGGCAGGGCGCCAGCCGATGCCACGCCGCTGCCGGCATCGCCGCCACCGGCTCGCATCGCGAACTCGCGCCGCGGCCGCCAGCTCCAGCACCACGGCGCCTGCTGCTCCGGCGCCCACAGCGCGAAACCGCACCGCCGCCATCGGCCTGCACCGCGGCGCCGAAGGGCATCTCGTGCACGCGCTTCATGACGCCGCCGCGGCGCGTCAGCAGCGCCAGCGAACGCGCCCTGCAAGGGGTAGCACGTCGCCCAGCATGCGAACGACGTCGCCTGTCGCAAGCGCCATCGTCGTTGAACGTGTCGAGCACCGAGCCGCCAGGCATCGCCGGGAATCGCAGGCAGCGTGAACTCCAGGTCATCGTCGTGCGCGTTGAAGAGCATGAGGAAGTCGTCGTCGTTCAGCGGCTCGCCGCGCGGCCCACGTCGCTGATGCCGTGGCCGGCCAGATAGCATGCCCAGGCTGCGCGCGTGCGCGCTGCCCCAGTCGTCGGCGGTCATCTCGCTGGCCGTCGGGCTTCATCCACAGCATGTCCTTCACGCCGCGTCGCCGTGGAGCGGCCGGCCCTGGAAGAAATCGCGGCGGCGGAACGACGGGTGATCCCGGCGCAGCGCGATCAGCCGCCGCACGAAGCCCAGCAGCGCCTCGCGCTCCGGCGTCGGCGTCCAGTCGATCCAGCCGATCTCGTTGTCCTGGCAGTAGGCGTTGTTGTTGCCCTGCTGCGTGTGGCCGCGCTCGTCGCCGGCCAGCAGCATCGGCACGCCCTGCGACAGCAGCAGCGTGGCCAGCAGGTTGCGCTTCTGGCGCTCGCGCAGCGCGTTGACCTCCGGATCGTCGGTCGGCCCTTCGACGCCGCAGTTCCACGACAGGTTGTGGTCGGTGCCGTCGCGGTTGTCCTCGCCGTTCGCCTCGTTGTGCTTGTCGTTGTAGGAGACCAGGTCGTGCAGCGTGAAGCCGTCGTGCGCCGTCACGAAGTTGATGCTGGCGTGAGGCCGCTTGCCGGACCAGCCGTAGAGATCGCTCGAGCCGGTGAGCCGCTGTCGCAAACTCGCCGATCACGCCCGCCGTCGCCCTTCCAGTAGGCGCGCATGGCGTCGCGGTAGCGGTCGTTCCACTCGGCCCAGCCGAGCGGAAAGTTGCCCACCTGGTAGCCGCCATGGCCGAGGTCCCACGGCTCGGCGATGAGCTTCACCTGGTTGAGCACCGGGTCCTGCCGAATGGCGTCGAAGAAGCCGCCGAAGTGCTCCACCTTGCCCGGCCTCGCGCGCCAGCGCCGGGGCGAGGTCGAAGCGAAAGCCGTCGACGTGCATCTCCTCGACCCAGTAGCGCAGCGAGTCCATCACCAGCTGCAGCGCGTGCGGATGCTCCAGGTTGAGCGTGTTGCCGCAGCCGGTGAAGTCGGTCGTAGTAGCGCGGCTCCTCGGCGGTTGAGCGATGTAGTAGGCGGCGTTGTCGATGCCGCGCAGCGACAGCGTGGGCCCGAGCTGGTTGCCCTCGCAGGTGTGGTTGTAGACGACGTCCAGCATCACCTCGAGGCCGGCCGAGTGCAGCGTCTTCACCATCGTCTTGAACTCCTTCACCTTGCCCGACGCGCAGTAGCGCGTCTCGGGCGCGAAGAAGCCGAGCGTGTTGTAGCCCCAGTAGTTGCGCAGGCCGCTTCTCGACCAGCAGCCGGTCGTCGATGTAGGCGTGCACCGGCAGCAGCTCGACGGTGGTCACGCCCAGCCGCTTCAGGTGTCGATCACGGGCGTGCTGGCCAGCGCCGCGTAGGTGCCGCGCAGCGCGGGCGGCACGTCCGGGTGCTGCATCGTGAAGCCGCGCACGTGCAGCTCGTAGATCACCGTGTCCTGCCACGGCACGCGCGGCCGCCGGTCGTCGCCCCACGTGAATGCCGGCTCGAGGACGCGCGCCTTGGGCATGTAGGCGGCGCTGTCGCGCCGGTCGAACGAGAGGTCGCCGCGCTTGCGTGGCCCACCGTGTAGCCGAAGAGCGCGTCGCTCCAGCGCAGCGAGCCCACCAGGTCGCGCGCGTACGGGTCGAGCAGCAGCTTGTGCGGATTGAAGCGGTGGCCCTGCTCGGGCGCGTAGGGCCCGTGCACGCGATAGCCGTAGACCATGCCCGGGCCGCGCCTGCGGCAGGTAGCCGTGCCAGATGTGGTCGGTGCGCTCGCGCAGCTCGACACGCTGGCAGCTCGTGGCGGCCGGATCGTCGAACAGGCACAGCTCGACCTTGTCGGCATGCTCGCGAGAACAGCGCGAAGTTCACGCCCTCGCCGTCCCAGGTGGCGCCGCGCGGATAGGGCCGGCCGGGCCAGACAGCTCGGTGATCGGGGGCTCTGCGTGCCGGCGTCGGGTGTCGCCGGACCGCTCTCATCGCCGGTCGCTCGTCGCGCCGGTCCTTCGGCCGGGGCCACCAGCGCTCGAGCCGCTCGGCCGCCCAGTCCTTGCCGCCGAGGCCGAACGCGAGGGCGAGCGCGAAGACGACGCCGGCCAGCAGGATCAGGAAGCGTCAGGCGCACGATGTCGCCGCCGATCTGCATCTGGTCGAGCGCGATCAGCACCACGAACGCGATGATGGCGTACTGCGCCAGGCGGGCCGAGAAACTCGCCGTCCTGCAGGTCGATGTTGCGGCAGTAGGTGCGCACGGCGTCGCCGACGAAGCGCGCGAAGTACGCGCCGAAGGCCAGCATCAGCAGCGCCACGAACACCCTGGGCACGAACAGCACCACGCGGCCGAGCAGGTCGGTGATGTAGGTGAGCCCGAGCCCGTTGAAGGCGATGATCAGCGCCGCGAGGATCACGAGCCAGTAGACCAGCGCGCCGAAGATCGACACGCTGTCGGTCTGCATGCCGCCCTGGCGCAGGAAGCCGTCGATGCCCGCACGCTCGGTGAGCACGTGGAAATTGATCGCGCGCAGCGCCTTCTCGATGGCAAGCCGCGCCAGCTTGGCCACCAGCCATCCGGCCACGAGCACCAGCAGCGCCAGCATCAGGCGGGGCAGGAACACGCCGATCTGGCAGAAAGGCGCGCACCGGCTCGAACATCATGTCGACGCTTTGCATGGGGTCCTCCATGGAGCGCGCGCTCGTTGCGTCGTCAGCGGGGTTCGGCCGCCTCGAGCAGCCCGCGCAGCGGGATCTGCACCCAGTCGGGCCGGTTGGCCAGCTCGTAGCGCAGCTCGTACAGCACCTTCTCGATCTCGTAGAGGCCGAGCAGGCCGCGGCCGGGCGCGAGCGACGCATACAGCCCGCTGCCGCGCGCGGCTTCGTCGTAGGCGCGCAGGAAAGCCGCCTGCGACCTCGTCGCGCCAGCGCAGCGCGAGCGGCGCCAGGCGCTCCATGTCGGAGGGCTCCTGCGCCACGCGGCGCAGCGCCGACCAGCGCGCGTAGTCGAACGACCGCAACATGCCCGCGACGTCGCGCAGCGGCGAACGCTTGGCGCGGCGCTCCTCGAAGCTGCGCGCCGGCTCGCCCTCGAAGTCGATGATCAGGAAGTCGTTGTTCGTGCAGCAGCACCTGGCCCAGATGGTAGTCGCCGTGCAGGCGCGTCTTGAGCGCCTTGCCCGGCGCGTCGGCGCAGGCGGCGAGGCGGCCGAGCAGGCGGTCTCGCGTCGGCGAGCACGGCCGCGGGCCTCGTCGCGCACCGTCGCGGGCAGGTCGGCGATGCGCGCTTCGCAGGAGGCGCATCGCCGCATCCAGGTCGGCGCTCGCCTGCTCGCGGTCGGCGATCACGTCGGTGCCGGTCAGGGGCTCGGGCTCGAACGCGGGATTGCCGCTCGGGCGCGAGAACGCCAGGTGCAGCTCGGCGGTGCGCGTGCCCAGCACCTGCACCAGCGCCAGGTAGGCGCCGTGCACGTCCGGCGGCGGCTCGCTCGTGCGTGGTGCGCCGGTCCTCGAGGTAGCGCTCGAGATAGCCCACCGTGTAGGCCCAGCCATCGCCCTGGTTCGACACGTACGCCTGGAGCATCGCGAGCGTCAGCGTGCGTGCCGTCCTCGGCCGTCGTACTCCACGGCGCCGGCCACCGGCACGCAGTGCGTGAACTTCGCCACCTCGGTGAGGAAGCGGCCGATCTCCAGCTCCGGGCTGGATGCCGGCGCGCAGCCGCCGGTAGCCCTTGAGGAAGAGCCGCTCGTCGATGGTCACCACCGTGTTGCTGCTCTGTCGCCGGCGCACGGCGCACCGGCAGCGCGGGCGATGTCGGGCCCGGCAAGCTGCTCGAACCGGCTCGTCGGCCGGAAGTGCAGCCGACCGCGCGCGGTGGGCAGGGTGCGCCCGGCGGCCACCGCCGCGACGAGCACGCGCGCAGAAGGCCTCGTCGGCGAAGGCGTCGCCGAGCACGCCGACCTGGGCCTGCTGCCGCACCTTGGCCACCGCGGCAGAGGCCAGGCCGCGCATGCGTTCCTCGTCGCGGTCTTCCCAGGCGAGGGCCAGCGGCACGAAGTAGGTGGAGGGCGCCGGCGGGCCGTCGAGATCGAGCAGCGCAAGCATCCAGCGTGATCCGGCCTTCCTCCCAGAGCACCTGGTCGGACAGCGCGGCGCGCTTGATGTGCGAGCCCTTGGCAGCCGTACCAGCGCTGCGTCTCGATGAAGCGCGGCAGCAGCTCGCGCTCGAACTGCTGGCGCGTCTTCTCCGCCATGTGCGATGCGCCACGGCACCACGCGTTCGCGGAACAGGCTCGTCCAGCCGTCGAACAGCACGAGCACCGGCAGCTCCTCGGGCGGCAGCACGCTCCTGGCTGCCAGTCGGGCGTCTCCGCGTCGGTGGCGAGGCGGAACCAGTAGAAGCCGTAGCGCCGGCAGCGTCAGCAGGTAGGGCAGGTCGCCGATGGGCGGGAAGGGCGTGCGGCCCAGCAATCTCCACCGGCACGCGGCCCCGGAAGCGCGACAGGTCCAGCTCCACCGGCTGTGCCGAGCGCGACAGGTTGGCCACGCAGAGGATGGCGTCGTCTGTCGTGCTCGCGCAGGTAGGCCAGCACCTTGCGGTTGCCGGGCCGCAGGAAGGTGCGCGCGCCGCGGCCGAACGCGTGGCTCGTCTTGCGCACCGCGAGCATGCGGCGCGTCCAGTTCAGCAGCGAGCTCGGATCGCGCGCCTGCGCCTCCACGTTGATCGACTGGTAGCCGTACATCGGATCCATGATGGGCGGCAGGTACAGGCGCTGCGGGTCGGCGCGCGAGAAGCCGGCGTTGCGGTCGGGGCTCCACTGCATCGGCGTGCGCACGCCGTTGCGGTCGCCGATGAAGACGTTGTCGCCCATGCCGATCTCGTCGCCGTAGTAGATGATCGGCGAGCCCGGCATCGACAGCAGCAGGCTGTTCATCGAGCTTGATGCGGTCGATGTCGTTCTCCATCAGCGGCGCGAGGCGGCGGCGGATGCCGAGGTTGATGCGCGCGCGCGGGTCGGCGGCGTACATGCGGTACATGTAGTCGCGCTCCTTGCTCGTCACCATCTCGAGCGTCAGCTCGTCGTGGTTGCGCAGGAAGATCGCCCACTGGCAGTCGTCCGGGATCTCGGGCGTCTGCTGCATGATCTCGACGATCGGGTGGCGGTCTTCCTGCGCGATCGCCATGTAGATGCGCGGCATCAGCGGGAAGTGGTAGGCCATGTGGCACTCGTCGCCGGCGCCGAAGTACTCGCGCACGTCCTCCGGCCACTGGTTGGCCTCGGCGAGCAGGAAGCGGTTGCGGTAGCGCGCGTCGATGGCCGCGCGCAGCTGCTTGATCACCGCGTGCGTCTCGGGCAGGTTCTCGTTGTTCGTGCCGTCGCGCTCGCACGAGGTAGGGGATGGCGTCGAGGCGGAAGCCGTCCACCCCCATGTCCAGCCAGAAGCGCATCGTGCGAAAGATCGCCTTCAGCACCTGCGGGTTGTCGAAGTTGAGATCGGGCTGGTGGCTGAAGAAGCGGTGCCAGTAGTAGCGCCTTGGCCACCGGGTCCCACGCCCAGTTGGACGTCTCGGTGTCCGTGAAGATGATCCGCGTTTCCTTGTACTTCTCGTCGGTGTCGCTCCACACGTAGAAGTTGCGCTTCGGGCGAGCCGGGCGGCGCGCGGCGCGCGGCCTGGAACCAGGGGTGCGCGTCGGAGGTGTGGTTGATCACCAGCTCGGTGATCACCTTCAGGCCGCGCCGGTGCGCCTCGCGCAGCATCGTGCGGAAGTCGGCCGAGCGTGCCGTACTGCGGATGCACGTCGTGGTAGTCGGCGATGTCGTAGCCGTCGTCGCGCAGCGGCGAGGGGTAGAACGGCATCAGCCAGATCGTGTTGACGCCCAGGTCGCTTGCACGTAGTCGAGCTTCGAGGTCAGGCCCTTGAAGTCGCCCACGCCGTCGTCGTTGGAGTCGAAGAACGCCTTGACGTGGAGCTGGTAGATGACCGCGTCCTTGTACCAGAGCGGATCCTCCGGCGGCGCCGTGACGGCCTGCTGCGCGGCGGCGAGTTCGTCGTCGGTGGATGGCTTCATCGGCGGCGCTACAGGAAGTAGTCGAAGTCGCGCTCGCTGCGCACGCGCGGGCGCAGCCGCAGGATGTGCGCCGGCAGCGCGTTGCGGGTCGAGCATCACGAAGTTGCGGGCGCCGTGCCACAGGAAGCGCTGGTCGGTCAGCAGGTCGTGCATCTGGTACGGGCGGTCCGGCGGCGAGGCCGAGCATGTCGAGATCGAGCTCCAGCCAGCCCGACTGCGCGTGGTTCGGGTCGAGGTTCACCACGGTGAGGATCGACGTTGTCGCCGCTGCGTCTTCACGTAGGCGATGAGCTGGTCGTTGTCGACGGGGCAGAACGCAGGCTCCAGTCCGACGTGCAGCGCCGGGTTCTCGCGGCGGATGCGCGTTGACGCGCGCGACGAAGGCGCGCAGGCTGTCGGGCCGATCGAGATCCCAGTGGCGCAGCTGGTACTTCTCCGAGTCGCGGTACTCCTCGCTGCCCGGCTCGCGCGGCGTGCCCTCGAGCAGCTCGTACGCCGGGCCGTAGATGCCGTAGTTGGCCGCCAGCGTGGCCGCCAGCACCAGCCGCGCCATGAACACGGCGCGGCGCCCGCCGTGCAGCTGCTCGTGCAGGATGTCCGGCGTGTTCGGCCAGGCGTTGGGCCGGAAGTACTCGCGCCCCGGCCCCTGCGACAGCTCGGTGAAGTACTCGACCAGCTCGTGCTTGGTGTTGCGCCAGGTGAAGTAGGTGTACGACTGCGTGAAGCCGAGCTTGGCCAGCCGGTGCATCACCTTCGGCCGCGTGAACGCCTCGGCGAGGAAGATCGTCGCCGGGTGCTCGCGCTTCGATCTCGGTGATGACCCACTCCCAGAACGCGAACGACTTGGTGTGCGGGTTGTCGACGCGAAAGATCTTCACGCCCTGCGCGATCCAGTGCTCGAAGACGCCCTTGAGCTCGCTCCACAGCGCCCTGCCAGTCCTCGCACTCGAAGTTGAACGGGTAGATGTCCTGGTACTTCTTCGGCGGGTTCTCGGCGTACTGCACGGTGCCGTCGGGCCGCCAGCGGAACCAGTCCGGGTGCTCCGTCACCCAAGGGTGGTCGGGCGCGCACTGGAACGCGATGTCCAGCGCGATCTCGATGCCGTGGTCGCCGGCCTTGGCCACCAGGCGCCGGAAGTCGTCGAGCGTGCCGAGCTCCGGGAGGATGGCCGTGTGGCCGCCCTCGTCGGCGCCGATGGCCCAGGGGCTGCCCACGTCGTCGGGCCCGGCGGCGAGCGTGTTGTTGCGGCCCCTTGCGCTGCACGCGGCCGATCGGGTGGATCGGCGGAAAGTAGAGCACGTCGAAGCCCAGCTCCGCGACGTAGGGCAGCCGCGCCTCCACATCCTTGAACGTGCCGTGCCGCCCCGGCTCCGCCGATGCCGAGCGCGGAAAGAGCTCGTACCAGCGTGCTGAAGCGCGCGCGCTCCGGGTCGGCGACGACCGGCAGCACGAGCGGGTGCAGCGCCTGCAGCCGCCGGTCGGGGTAGCGCGCGGCGATGCGCGCCCAGCGCCTCGTCGAGCGCCAGCTCCTTCAGCGCCGTGGCGTTCGCGTCCTCGATCGGCCGCACCGTCGCGCAGCTTCGCCGCCCAGCCCGCGAGGGCGCGCCGCTCGCTGCCGCGCGCGCGCGCGGCAGCCTCGTCGATCAGCGCGGCGCCCACGCGCGCGGCGATGCGGATGTCCTCGCGCGTCCACCCGCCGCTCCAGCTCGTGGCGCCACGACTCGAAGTGATCGACCCACGCGGCCACGGTGTACTCGTAGCGGCCGAGCGTGCGCATCGGGAAGCTGCCGCGGTAGACGTCGTTGCGGCAGCGGCTCCATCTCCACTTCATGGAACGGCCGCCTCGCCGGCAAGGCGCCAGCATCAGCACGGCGCGCACCACGTCGTGGCCGTCGGTGAAGCAGTCGGCCTCCACCACCATGTCGTCGCCCGCCACGCGCTTGGCGGCGAAGCGGCCGCCGTCGACGCACGGACGCACCGCATCGATCACGGCCCGCACGCGGCCGTCCGGCTTGCTAGCGCATGGGCTTCATGCCGCAGGACGATGGTGGACAGGGGCGGCAGCGTCAGCGTCACCGAGTGCGGCCGGCCGTGCGCCGGCAGCGGCGACGCGCGCACGCCGCCGAGGTTGCCCCAGCCGGCGCCGCCGTAGTGCTTGGCGTCGCTGTTGAGCAGCTCGCGCCACAAGCCGGCGTGCGGCACGCCCACGCACCACGTTGGTGCGCGGCACCGGCGTGAGGTTGCAAACCACCAGCACGAGCGTGCCGCCGGTCGCGCGGGCGGCGCAGGAAGACGATCACGCTGGTCTGCGAGTCGTCGCTCGACCCACTCGAAGCCGTCGGGCGTGAAGTCGAGCTGGTGCAGCGCCGGTTCGCTGCGATAGACGCGGTTGAGGTCGGCGACGAAGCCGCATCACGCCGGCGTGGCCTTCGCATGCCGCTCACGAACCACTCCAGCTCGCCCTCGTGCGTCCACTCCCGCCGCTGGCCGAACTCGCCGCCCATGAACAGCAGCTTCTTGCCCGGGTGCGCCCACATCAGCCCGAAGAGCGCTCGCAGGTTGGCGAACTGCTGCCAGTCGTCGCCCGGCATCTTGCCGATCAGCGAGCCCTTGCCGTGCACCACCTCGTCGTGCGAAAGCGGCAGCACGAAGTTCTCGTTGAACGCGTAGACGAGCGAGAACGTGAGCATGTGGTGGTGGTGCCGGCGATGGACCGGATCCTCCTTCATGTAGGACAGCGTGTCGTGCATCCAGCCCATGTTCCACTTCATGCCGAAGCCGAGGCCGCCCATCGACGTGGGCCTCGACACCATCGGCCAGGCGGTCGACTCCTCGGCGATCGTCACGGTGTCGGGGTGCTCGCGGTAGACCGCTTCGTTGAAGCGGCGCAGGAACTCCACCGCCTCCAGGTTCTCGCGGCCGCCGAGGCGGTTCGGGATCCACTCGCCTTCGCTGCCGCGCATAGTCCAGGTACAGCATCGACGCCACTGCGTCCACGCGCAAGCCGTCGACGTGGTACTTGTCGAGCCAGAACAGTCCCGACGATGCGAGGAAGCTGCGCACCTCGTCGCGCCCGTAGTTGAAGATGCTCGAGTTCCACTCCGGGTGGAAGCCCTGGCGCGGGTCCTCGTGCTCGAACAGGTGCGTGCCGTCGAAGTAGGCCAGCCCGTGCTCGTCGGTCGGAAAGTGCGAGGGCACCCAGTCGAGGATCACGCCGATGCCGCGCTGGTGCAGGTGGTCCACGAAGTGCATGAAGTCCTGCGGCGTGCCGTAGCGGGCGGTCGGCGCGAAGTAGCCGGTGGTCTGGTAGCCCCAGGAGCCGTAGAACGGGTGCTCGGTGACGGGCATCAGCTCCACGTGCGTGAAGCCGGTCTCGATCACGTGGTCGGCCAGCAGCGGCGCCAGCTCGCGCTAGCTCGGCATGCGGCCGTCGGGACGGCGCCACGACCCCAGCGTGCACCTCGTACATCGCCATCGGCGCGTCGAGCGCGTTCTTCGCGCCGCGCGACGCCATCCATTCGGCGTCGCCCCAGTCGTACTCGAGCGACCACGCCAGCGAGCCGGTGGCCGGCGGCAGCTCGGCGCGCAAGGCGAACGGGTCGGCCTTGTCGACCACGTGCCGGCCGTCGCGCGACACGATGCGGTACTTGTAGGCCTGGCCTCGCTGCACGCCTTGGCACCTCGCGCCTGCCAGATGCCCGAGCCGTCGCCGCGCGAGCGCATCGGCTGCGCCGCGGCATTCCAGCCGTTGAATTCTCCGATGACGGAGACCTCGCTCGCGTTGGGTGCCCATACCGCGAACTCGGCGCCGCCGTCGCGAAGCCGGCAGCCGAGCTTCTCGTACATCCGCGTGTGGGAGCCCTCGCGGAACAGGTAGACGTCGTGGTCGCTCAACACTTCTTGGTATTGGGAAAGGGGTGTTGTGGCGCGGGGCACCGTAGCACAGCCCTTCGGGCGCCCACAACCCTGTTGGCAAGCCGGGCGCTGCCCGGTCCTTCGGCCTTGCCAGCAATCGGCGGGCCGCGGGGGGCATCTAGACTTCAAGCATGCCTGCATCGTCCTATCCGCGCCTGCTCGGCGACATCGGCGGCACCAATGCCCGATTCGCGCTCCAGGAGGCTCCCGGCACCGCGCCCCAGCGCGTGCGGCGCTTTGCCACCGACGACTGCCCGACCCTGGTCGATGCGGTGCGCCGCTACCTGGGGAAGAGGGGGTGCCCCAGGTCGCTCTGGCGGCGATCGGCATCGCCAACCCCGTGACGGGTGATCGCATCCGCATGACCAACCATCCCTGGACCTTTTCGATCGAGGAGACCCGCGTCGCCCTGGGCCTGGAACGCCTGGTCGTGGTCAACGACTTCCATGCGCTGGCGCTGTCGCTGCCGATGCTCTCGCCGGGCGATCTCGTGCAGGTGGGCGGCCGGGTGCCCGAGCCGGGCGAGCCGCTGGCCTTGATCGGCCCAGGCACGGGCCTGGGCGTGTCCGGGCTCGTCTTCATGCCCGATGGACGGGCCAGGGTGGCGCTGGACGGCGAGGGCGGGCACGTCACGCTGTGCGCGGTGAATGACGATGAAGAGCGCGTCGTCCGCCGCCTGCGCGAGCGCTTCGGCCACGCGTCGGCCGAGCGTGTGCTCTCCGGCCAGGGGCTGGAGAACCTGTACGAAGCGCTGTCGGGCGGTGCGCCGCCGCTGGCCGCGGCCGACATCACCGCACGCGCCATCGACGGCTCGGACGCCGCCTGCGCGAAAGTGGTCGACATGTTCTGCGCGATGTTCGGCAGCATTGCCGGCAACCTCGTGCTCACGCTCGGCGCGCGCGGCGGCGTGTACGTGGGCGGGGGCATCGTCCCGCGGCTGGGGGCGGCGTTCCAGCGCTCGGCGTTCCGCGCCCGCTTCGAAGACAAGGGCCGCATGGCGGCCTACCTGCGCCCGATCCCCGCCTACGTGATCACGGCCGAGACATCGCCTGCGCTCCTGGGCGCGGCCCAGGCGCTCGATCAGGCGTGAGATGAAGCCCCCATGCTCCTCCCGTCGCTGCCCCCCGAGGGGGCTCTTGCTGCGGACCGGCGGAGCCGGATCCGCGCAAGGCCTTGGTGGGGCACTAATCCGGGGCGCCGGCCATCACGTTGCTGAAGCCGCCGTCGACATAGGTGATTTCGGCGGTGACGCCTGCGGCCAGGTCGGACAGCAGGAAAGCCGCCACGTTGCCCACGTCGTCGATCGTGACGTTCCGGCGCAGCGGCGCGTTCGTCTCCACGACCTCCAGGATCTTGCCGAAGCCCTTGATTCCGGCGGCCGCCAGCGTCTTGATCGGGCCGGCCGAAATGCCGTTCACCCGGATGCCCCGCGGGCCGAGGCTGCCGGCCAGGTAGCGCACGCTGGCCTCGAGCGATGCCTTGGCCAGGCCCATGGTGTTGTAGTTGGCCACCACCCGCTGGCTACCCAGGTAGGTGAGGGTGAGCAGCGCGCTGCCCGGGTTCAGCCGCGGCAGCGCCGCCTTGGCCATCGCCGGGAAGCTGTAGGCCGAGATGTCGTGCGCGATGCGGAAGGCGTCGCGCGAGAGGCCTTCGAGGAAGTCTCCGGCGATCGCTTCGCGCGGGGCGAACCCGATGGAGTGCACGAAGCCGTCGAAGCCGCTCCAGTGCTCGCCGAGCTGGGCGAACAGGCGCTCGATCTGGGCGTCGTCGCCGACGTCGCAGTCGAACACCAGGGTGGAGTCGAATTCGGCGGCGAACTCGGTGATGCGCTCCTTGAAGCGCTCGCCCACGTAGCTGAATGCGAGCTCGGCACCCTCGCGGCGGCAGGCCCGGGCGATGCCGTAGGCGATCGAGCGGTTCGACAGCACGCCTGTCACGAGCAGCCGCTTTCCGGCAAGAAATCCCATGGTCGCTCCCAGGCCTTGGTCCGGCCCTGGTGGAAAAGCCAGGATTCTGGCATGCGGACCGGGGGTGGATTGCCGGTACGCGTCTTGCAGGCTACAATGGCGAGCTTCGCTAGTGGTGTGCAAAGGTGGGCGGACTCTTCCAGCCCATTTTTTTTGCCGGAACGCTTTTACGAGGTTGTGGACCGGACGTGACCGGAATGAGTTGGCAGATCGCCGTCGATCGAACGGTTTCCGGGCTCGGGTACGAGCTGGTCGACCTCGAACGTTCGGGGGGTGGTCTGCTGCGCGTCTTCATCGACCGCCTGGCCGGGCGGCCGTATCCGGACGGCGGCGACTGCGGTGACGGTGGAAGACTGCGAAGCCGTCACGCGGCAGCTTCAGTACGTGCTCGAAGTGGAAAATTTCGATTACGCGCGGCTGGAGGTGTCGTCC
The DNA here is from genome assembly GCA_963839465.1 of uncultured beta proteobacterium. Taxonomy (GTDB): domain Bacteria; phylum Pseudomonadota; class Gammaproteobacteria; order Burkholderiales; family Burkholderiaceae_C; genus CAWIVI01. The sequence goes on along the minus strand of CAWIVI010000012.1, from coordinate 136,216 downwards.
CCCGGGTTGGACCGGCCGCTGAAGAAGCCTGAGGACTACGCACGCTTTGCCGGCAGCGAGGTGGAGCTCACCCTGCGGATGCCGGTGGATGGCCGGAAGAAGTTTCGTGGCCGGCTGCTGGCGGAAGGTGACGGCTGGCGCGTGGTGTTCAACGACGGCAAGGGCGACCAGGCACTCGATTTCACGCTCGATGAAGTTCGCGAAACCCGGCTCGTGCCGGTGCTGGATTTCAAGGGCCGCAAGGGCAAGGCGTCGGCCGAGCCGACGGACGGAGGTCGAAAAGAATGAACCGCGAAATGTTGATGCTGGTGGATGCGATCTCGCGCGAGAAGGGCGTGGATCGCGATGTCGTGTTCGGCGCCGTCGAATCCGCGCTGGCCCAGGCCACCAAGAAGTTGCACGGCGGCGAGGTCGACATCCGCGTGTCGGTCGACCGCGAGACGGGCGACTACGAGACCTTCCGCCGCTGGCACGTGGTGCCGGACGACGCCGGCCTGCAGATCCCCGACGCCGAGATCCTCCACTTCGAGGCGAAGGAGCAGATCTCCGACATCGAGGTCGACGACCACATCGAGGAACCGATCGACTCCGTGCCGATCGGGCGCATCGGCGCGCAGGCCGCCAAGCAGGTCATCCTCCAGAAGATCCGCGACGCCGAGCGCGAGCAGCTGCTCAACGACTTCCTCTCGCGCGGCGACAAGATCATGGTCGGCACCGTCAAGCGGCTCGACAAGGGCGACATCATCGTCGAGAGCGGCCGGGTCGAAGGGCGCCTGAAGCGCACCGAGATGATCCCCAAGGAGAACCTGCGCTCCGGCGACCGCGTGCGCGCGTTCATCCTGGGCATCGACCCCACCGTGCGCGGCCCGCAGATCATGCTGTCGCGCTCGGCGCCCGGCTTCATGATGGAGCTCTTCGCGCAGGAAGTGCCCGAGATCGAGCAGGGCCTGCTCGAGATCAAGAGCTGCGCGCGCGATCCGGGCTCGCGCGCCAAGATCGCCGTGGTGTCGCACGACAAGCGCGTCGACCCGATCGGCACCTGCGTCGGCGTGCGCGGCTCGCGCGTCAACGCGGTGACCAACGAGCTCGCCGGCGAGCGCGTCGACATCGTCTTGTGGTCCGACGATCCGGCCCAATTCGTGATCGGCGCCCTGGCGCCGGCCAACGTCCAGTCGATCGTCGTCGACGAAGAGCGCCATGCGATGGACGTCGTGGTCGACGAGGAAAACCTCGCCATCGCGATCGGCCGCGGCGGCCAGAACGTTCGCCTGGCCTCCGAGCTCACCGGCTGGCGCATCAACATCATGACGGCCGAGGAATCCGCGCAGAAGCAGGCGCAGGAGACCGATTCCGTGCGCAAGCTGTTCGTCGAGAAGCTCGACGTCGACCAGGAAGTCGCCGACATCCTGATCGCCGAAGGCTTCGGCAGCCTGGAAGAAGTGGCCTACGTCCCGATGCAGGAGATGCTCGAGATCGAAGCCTTCGACGAGGACACCCTCAACGAGCTTCGCACCCGCGCGAAGGATGCGTTGCTCACGATGGAAATCGGGCGCGAGGAGAACGTCGACGAAGTCTCGCAGGATCTGCGCGATCTCGAAGGCCTCACGCCCGAGCTCATCGGCAAGCTGGCCGACGCCGGCATCCACACGCGTGACGACCTCGCCGACCTGGCGGTCGACGAGCTCACCGAGGTGAGCGGCGTCGACGAGGCGCAAGCCAAGACATTGATCATGAAGGCGCGCGAGCACTGGTTCGCCGCCTGAAAGAAAGCAGCAAGGAAGCCCACACATGGCCGTGACCACCGTCGCCCAGTTCGCCGCCGAGCTCAATCGCCCGGCGACGACGCTGCTCGAGCAGCTCCAGTCTGCCGGCGTCAGCAAGCGTTCGACCGACGACGCGCTGACCGACGGCGACAAGGAGCGCCTGCTCGACTACCTGCGCTCCAGCCACGGCACGATAGGCGGCGACCGGCGCAAGATCACGCTCACCCGCAAGAGCACGAGCGAGATCAAGCAGGCCGATGCGTCCGGCAAGGCCCGCACGATCCAGGTCGAGGTGCGCAAGAAGCGCACGTTCGTCAAGCGCGACGAAGCGCCCGTGCGTCGAGGAAGCCCCGGCGCCGGCCGCTCCCGTCGATCGACGAGGCCGAGCAGGAGAAGCGCGCCGAGGAGGCTCGCCGCCAGGCCGAGCTGATGCGTCGCCAGGAAGAAGAGCTGGCCGAGCGCCAGCGCCGCGAGGCCGAGGCGCGTGCCGAGCAGGAGGCCGCCGAGCAGCGCCGCCGCGAGGCCGCCGAGAAGGAGGCCGCGATCGCGGCCGCCCAGGCTGCCGCGATCGCGGCTGCTCCGGCCGCGGAGGCGTGGCCAGCCAGCCGGCTGCCGCAACCGCGCCGGCGCCGCCAGCGCCGGCGCCGACGCCTGCCGCTGCGCCGGCCGAGCCCGCGCCGCCGCCCAAGCCGGCGCTGCGCGTCGTGCGCGCGGCCGATGTCAACGCTGCCGAGAAGCAGCGCACCGACGAGCTCGACAAGCGCCGCAAGGCCGCCGAGGCCGAGGCCGCGGCCATCCGGGCCATGATGGCCGCGCCCAAGAAGGTGCTCACCGCGAAGAAGCCCGAGGAAGCCAAGCCGGGCGTCGAGATCAAGGGCACGATCCACAAGCCCACGGCCAAGCCGGGCACCCCCGGCGCGCCCGCCGCGCCCGGCGCCGCCGAAGCCCGGCGAGAAGAAATCGATCAAGTCCGAGAAGCTCTCGTCGAGCTGGGCCGACGACGCCGCCAAGAAGCGCGCGGCGCTCAAGACGCGCGGCGACGGCGGCGGTCGCGCCGGCTGGCGCGCGCCGCGCGGCGCCGCACGCCGTGGCGAGCGCGGTGATGGCGGCGGCGGCTACCAGGCCCCGGCCGAGGCCGTGACGCAGGAAGTGCACGTGCCGGAAACCATCAGCGTCGCCGACCTCGCGCACAAGATGAGCGTCAAGGCGGCCGAGGTCATCAAGCAGCTCATGAAGCTCGGGCAGATGGTCACCATCAACCAGCAGCTCGACCAGGAGACGGCGATGATCGTCGTCGAGGAAATGGGCCACAAGGCCCTGGCCGCCAAGCTGGACGACCCCGAGGCGTTCACCGAGGAAGAGCAGGCCGCCCAGACGGCCGAGGGCCTGCCTCGCGCGCCGGTGGTCACCGTCATGGGCCACGTCGACCACGGCAAGACCTCGCTGCTCGACTACGTGCGCCGCACGCGCGTGGCCGCCGGCGAAGCCGGGGGCATCACGCAGCACATCGGCGCCTACCACGTCGACACGCCGCGCGGCATGATCACCTTCCTCGACACCCCGGGCCACGCGGCCTTCACGGCCATGCGCGCGCGTGGCGCGAAGGCGACCGACATCGTCATCCTGGTGGTGGCCGCCGACGACGGCGTCATGCCCCAGACCAAGGAAGCCATCCACCACGCCAAGGCGGCCGGCGTGCCGATCGTCGTGGCGATGAACAAGATCGACAAGCCCGAGGCCAACCCCGAGCGCGTGAAGAGCGAGCTCGTGGCCGAGCAGGTCGTGCCGGAAGAATTCGGCGGCGATTCGCCGTTCGTGCCGGTGTCCGCCAAGACGGGGCAGGGCATCGACGCGCTGCTGGAGCAGGTGCTGCTGCAGGCCGAGGTGCTGGAGCTCAAGGCGCCGCTGGAGGCGATGGCCAAGGGCCTCGTGATCGAGGCGCAGCTCGACAAGGGCCGCGGCCCGGTCGCCACGGTGCTGGTGCAGTCCGGCACGCTCAAGCGCGGCGACGTCGTCCTCGCGGGCTCCAGCTACGGCCGCGTTCGCGCGATGCTCGACGAGAACGGCAAGACCACGGCCGAGGCCGGCCCGTCGATCCCGGTCGAGATCCAGGGCCTCACCGAGGTGCCGCAGGCCGGCGACGAGTTCATGGTGCTGGCCGACGAGCGCCGCGCGCGCGAGATCGCCACGTTCCGCCAGGGCAAGTACCGCAACGTGAAGCTGGCCCGCCAGCAGGCCGCCAAGCTCGAGAACATGTTCGAGCAGATGGGGCAGGGCGACGTGCAGACGCTGTCGCTCATCCTCAAGGCCGACGTGCAGGGCTCGCAGGAGGCGCTGGCCCAGTCGCTCGTCAAGCTGTCCACCGACGAGGTCAAGGTGCAGGTGGTGCACGCGGGCCGTGGGCGGCATCACCGAGAGCGACGTCAACCTCGCCATCGCGTCGAAGGCGGTCATCATCGGCTTCAACGTGCGCGCCGATTCGGGCGCGCGCAAGCTGGCCGAGGGCAACGGCGTCGACATCCGCTACTACAACATCATCTACGACGCGGTCGACGAGGTGAAGGCGGCGATGTGCGGCATGCTGGCTCCCGAGCAGCGCGAGGAAGTCATCGGCATGGCCGAGATCCGCAACGTCTTCGTGGCGTCCAAGATCGGCACGGTGGCCGGCTGCATGGTCACCGCCGGCGTGGTCCATCGCGGCGCGCGCTATCGCCTGCTGCGCGACAACGTCGTCGTCCACACCGGCGAGATCGAGTCGCTCAAGCGCCTGAAGGACGACGTTCGCGAAGTCAAGGAAGGCTTCGAGTGCGGTATCAAGCTGAAGAACTACAACGACATCGCGAACGGCGACCAGCTCGAGTTCTTCGAGATCAAGGAAGTCGCGCGAACGCTGTGAGTCAGGCGGGGCTCGCCGCGAATCAGGAGGCCCCGCCGGCAGGCGGGGCCTTTTGTTTGGAGCACCAGATGAGGCACAAGAAAAGCACACCCAACCGCAGCTTCCGCGTCGCCGACCAGATCCAGCGCGACCTGGCGGAGCTCATCCGCGAGCTGAAGGATCCGCGGGTCGGCATGGTCACGATCAATGCGGTGGAGGTCACGCCCGACTACGCCCACGCCAAGGTCTTCTTCTCGGTGCTGGTCGGCGACCCGGCCGAGTGCGAGGCCGGCTTGAACGAGGCGGCCGGCTTCCTGCGCAACGGCCTCTTCAAGCGCCTGCAGATCCACACCGTGCCGACGCTGCACTTCCAGTTCGACCGCACGACGGAGCGCGCCGCGGACCTCACCGCGCTGATCCAGCGCGCCGCCGCCGACAAGGCCAAGGAATGAAGCTCCCGCCCGCGGTGTCCGCCTCGAGCGCCGTGCGCTGCACGGGGTGCTGCTGCTCGACAAGCCGGTCGGCTTGTCCAGCAACGACGCCCTGCAGCGCGCCAAGCGCCTGTTGCGGGCGGAGAAGGCAGGCCACACCGGCACGCTCGACCCGCTGGCGACCGGCCTGCTGCCCCTGTGCTTCGGTGCAGCGACCAAGTTCTCCCAGGTGAGCCTGGACGCGGACAAGCGCTACACCGCCACGCTCAAGCTCGGCCGCACCACGACCACCGGCGACGCCGAAGGCGAGGTGCTGCGCCAACGCGCCGTGGCGGTCGACCGCGCGGCGATCGACGCCGCCTGTGCCGCCTTCGTCGGCGCGATCGAGCAGATGCCCCCGATGCACTCGGCGCTGAAAAAGGACGGCAAGGCCCTGTACGAATACGCGCGCGCCGGCATCGACGTCGAGCGTGCGCCCCGTCCGGTGCGCATCCACGGCATCGAGATCCTCGCCTGGCACGATGACGAACTCACCGTCGACGTGTCGTGCAGCAAGGGCACCTACATCCGCACGCTGGCCGAGGACATCGGCGAGCGGCTCGGCTGCGGCGCGCACCTCTCGGCCCTGCGCCGCACCGCCAGCGGCCCGCTCCACGTGGGCGACGCGGCAACGCTCGACCAGCTGGCGGCCCTGGACGAGGCGGCGCGCGATGCGCTGCTCAAACCCGCCGACTGGCTGCTGGCCGAATGGCCGCCGGTGCGCCTGGCCGACGACGAGGCCGGCCGCTTCCTCTCCGGCCTGCGCCGCCGCACCGCGCTGGCCGATGCGCCCGCGGTGCGCGTCTACGGCCCCGAACCGCGCGCCTTCCTCGGCAGCGCCCACATCACGGCCGGCGAGCTGATCGCCGACCGGCTCCTGAGCCCGGCCGAAGTCGCGGGCCTTCTCGAAAGCACCCCATGAGCAACAAGCAGATCCGCAACATCGCGATCATCGCCCACGTCGACCACGGCAAGACCACGCTGGTCGACCAGCTGCTGCGCCAGAGCGGCACCTTCCGCGACAACCAGCAGATCGCCGAGCGCGTGATGGACAGCAACGACCTGGAGCGCGAGCGCGGCATCACGATCCTGGCCAAGAACTGCGCCGTGACCTGGCAGGGCACGCACGTCAACATCGTCGACACGCCGGGCCACGCCGACTTCGGCGGCGAGGTGGAGCGCGTGCTGTCGATGGTCGACGGCGTGCTGCTGCTGGTCGACGCCGTCGAAGGCCCCATGCCGCAGACCCGCTTCGTCACGAAGAAGGCGCTGGCGCTGGGCCTGCAGCCCATCGTCGTCGTCAACAAGGTCGACCGCCCCGGCGCGCGGCCCGACTACGTGATCAACGCCACGTTCGATCTGTTCGACAAGCTCGGCGCCACCGAGGAGCAGCTCGACTTCCCCGTCGTCTTCGCCTCCGGCCTGAACGGCTGGGCCAGCCTGCAGCAAGGCGAGAGTGGGCACCGACCTGGCGCCGCTCTTCGAGGCCGTGCTGAAGCACGTGCCGCCGCACGAGGGTGACGTGGATGCGCCGCTGCAGCTGCAGATCTGCTCGCTCGACTACTCCAGCTACGTGGGCCGCATCGGCATCGGCCGCATCAACCAGGGCACGCTGAAGCCTGCGACGGACGTCGCCGTGTACGAGGGCCCGGACGGCACGTCCACGCAAGCGCGCGCATCAACCAGGTGCTGAAGTTCGAGGGCCTGGAGCGCCGTCAGGCCGAGGAGGCCGGGCCGGGCGACATCGTGCTGGTCAACGGCATCGAGGACATCGGCATCGGCGTGACGATCACCGACCCGGACGACCCGCAGCCGCTGCCCATGCTGCAGCATCGACGAGCCGACGCTCACGATGAACTTCTGCGTCAACAACTCGCCGCTGGCCGGCCGCGAAGGCAAGTTCGTCACCAGCCGCCAGATCTGGGACCGGCTGCAGCGCGAGCTGCAGAGCAACGTTGCGCTGAGGGTGCGGGAAACCGACGAAGACGGCATCTTCGAGGTGTCGGGCCGCGGCGAGCTGCACCTCACCATCCTGCTGGAGAACATGCGCCGCGAAGGCTACGAGCTGGCGGTGTGCAAGCCGCGCGTCGTGTTCCACGAGGTCGACGGGCGAGCGCCACGAGCCGATCGAGCTGGTCACCGCCGACGTCGAGGACCAGCACCAGGGCGGCGTGATGCAGGCGCTCGGCGAGCGCAAGGGCGGAGCTGGTGAACATGGAGACCGACGGCATGGGCCGCGTGCGCCTGGAATACCGCATTCCGGCGCGCGGCCTGATCGGCTTCCAGAACGAGTTCATGAACCTCACGCGCGGCACCGGCCTCATCAGCAACATCTTCGATGGCTACGAGGCGTACAAGGGCGAGATCGGCAGCCGCAAGAACGGCGTGCTGATCTGCCATGAACGACGGCGAGATCGTGACCTACGCGCTCGGCAAGCTCGACGACCGCGGCCGCATGTTCGTCAAGCCGGGCGACCCGGTGTACGAAGGCATGATCGTCGGCATCCACAACCGCGACAACGACCTGGTCGTGAACGCGGTGCGCACCAAGCAGCTCACCAACTTCCGCGTCTCCGGCAAGGAAGACGCGATCAAGATCACGCCGCCGATCGAGCTCACGCTGGAATACGCGGTCGAGTTCATCGAGGACGACGAGCTGGTCGAGATCACGCCGAAGTCCATTCGGATCCGCAAGCGCTGGCTGAAGGAGCACGACAGAAAGCGTGCGCAACGCGAGGCCGCGTAGCACAGAGCCATGACGCATCGCCGTGCCGTAGGACTCATGGTCCTCGTGACGCTGATGTGGAGCATCGCCGGAGTCGTCACGCGGCAACTCGACTCGGCCCGCGCATTCGAGGTCACCTTCTGGCGCAGCGCCTTCAATGCGCTGGCGCTCGTGCTGCTGTTGCTCTGGTGGCGCGGCCCGTGGCAGCTCTCGCATGCGTTGAAGCATGGCGGCCGCACGCTGTGGCTTTCGGGCGTGTGCTGGAGCGTGATGTTCACGGCCTTCATGGTCGCGCTCACGCTCACGACCGTGGCCAACGTGCTCGTCACGATGGCGATCTCGCCGTTCCTCACCGCACTGGTGGCGCGCATCTGCGCTCGGCCATCGCCTGCCCGCGCGGACGTGGGTCGCGATCGTCGTTGCGGGCCTCGGCATCTCGTGGATGTACGGCGCTGAGGTGGCGGGCGGCGATCCGCGGCATCTGGCCGGCGTGCTGGTGGCGCTGTGCGTGCCGGTGGCGGCGGCCGTGAACTGGACCGTGATCCAGCACAACGCTCGCGGCAGCGGCCGGGCGCAGGACATGCTGCCCGCCGTGCTGATCGGCGCCGTGCTGTCGGCGGCGCTGGCCTTGTCGCTGGCGCTGCCCGTGTCCGCCAGCGCTCACGACATCGGGCTGCTTGCGCTGCTGGGCGTCGTGCAACTGGCAATTCCGTGCCTGATCGCGGTCACGCTGGCCCAGGTGCTCAGCGCACCCGAGATTTCGCTGCTCGCGCTGCTCGAAGTCGTCTTCGGCGTGGCCTGGGCATGGATCGGGGCCGGCGAAACGCCCTCGGCCTCCGTGCTGGGGGGCGGGGCTCTGGTGCTGGCCGCCTTGGTGGCCAACGAGGCCGGCGCGCTGCGCATCACGCGCGCCAGGCAGGGCGCCGGAGCGCCCGGCTGATCAGTGTTCGATGGGGGCTCCGACACGCTCGCCGGCGTCGGGATCGCGCCAGTGCGCTGCCAGGCGGTCGGCATGGGCGCGGATCACGCGGGCTGCGGCTTCGAGCTGCGCGCGAGTGATCCCTGGCGGGAGACGCCAGGCGTTGTCGAGAGGCTCCGCCTGGGCCTCGAGCCGACCGCCTTCTTCCGCGGTTCGGGGTAGCTCTGTCATGGGTGTTCTCCGCGAATTTCGGTGTTCTATAGCAATCAGTGTTCCTGACGCAGCACGCGCAGCAGCCAGCGCTGCAGATCGACCAGCTCCTCATTGCACACCTCGTGCCCCATCGGGTACTCGTGCCATTCCACCGGCACGCCGAGCCCGGCCAGAGCATCACGTGTTTGCAGGCCGCGTGACAAGGCGATCGTCGGATCGTCACGCCCGTGTGCAAGAAATACAGGCAGGTCACCGTTGGCGGGCGACAGCTCTGCCGGATAGGTGCTCGCGAGCGGCAGGTAGCCGGACAGGCCCACGATGCCGGCCAGGCGTTCGCGGTGGCGCAGGCCGGTCATCAGCGCGAGGGCGCAGCCTTGCGAGAAGCCCATCAGGACGATGCGCCCGGGCGAGACGCCGCGGTTGCGCTCGCGCTCCACCAGTTCTTCCACCGCGCGCTGCGATTCGCGCAGCCCGGCCTCGTCTTCCGGCGCCCGGCTGCCCAGCGCGACGATGTCGTACCAGGCGCGCATCGGGTAGCCATTGTTGAGCGTCACCGGGCGGATCGGCGCGTGGGGCAACAAGTAGCGCACGTCGCCGATCTTGCGCAGGTCGAGGGCCTGGGCGACGGGCAGGAAATCGCGGCCGTCGGCGCCGAGGCCGTGCAGCACGATGATGCTGGCCTGCGGGTTCTCTCCGGTCTGTACTTCAATCGCTTGCAGCATGCTGCATTATTGCCGCCTGTGGCGGGCCGCGGCACACTCGCGGGGCCGTCAAGGGAGGACAACAATGACAGCCATGGCCGATGCGGCCCTGGAGACGGCCACGCCGCCGGATGAGCAGCTCGCCGACGACGTGGCGGCGGAACAGTTGCGCATGGTGTTCGAGCACATGGCGATCGGCACGCTGGTCGCCACCGTGTTCGCCTTCGCGCTCGCGGCCCACGTCATGGGCCATGTCGTGTCGCCGCTGCCGGTGTGGATCTGGATAGCCGTCAAGCTCGGCATCGCGGTGCCGCGCGCGCTGCAAGCGCAACTCTACCGCCTGCGGGGCCGTCCGGGCGACCGCGCCTGGCAGCGGCGCACCGATCTCCTGCTGGTTGCGGACGGCGCCGTGTGGGGCATCGGCGGTGCGTGGGCGATGAACGAGCCGGTGGAGCTCGTCGCGGTGGTCGTGGCGAGCCTGTGTGCCGTCGCATCGGTCGCCACGTTCGGCCTGCAGGTGCGCCTCGTGTCCACCGCCGCCTACGTCGTGCCGATGATCCTGCCTCCCACGCTTGCGCTCCTGCTGCGCGCCGACCGCTTCGGCGTGTTCGCCGGCGTCGGGCTGCTGCTGTTCCTGGGCCTGCTGCTGGCCACCGCCCGGCGCTCGCAGATGCGCCTGGCCGAGGTGTTTTCGCTGCGCCTGCTGACCGATCGCATCTCGGCGGAGCGGGCCCACGCGCTGGAGCAGGCGCGCCGGCAGAGCCTGGTCAAGACCGAGTTCCTGGCCGCCATGAGCCACGAGCTGCGCACCCCGCTGCACGGCATCCTCGGGCTCACGCGGGTGCTGCGCAGGCAGCACGATGACGCGGAGCTGCGCCATCGGCTGGGGCTCATCGAGCACTCGGGCGAACACCTGCTGCAGCTCATCAACGACCTCATCGACAGTTCGCGCATCGAAGCCGGGCGCGTGGAGGTCATCGAACTCGAGTTCGACCTGCTCGCCGAGCTCGAGGAGCTCATCGACATCTACTACGTCCGGTCCCAGGAACGCAAGCTGGGCTTTGCGGCGCACATCGAGCTCGGCGCCGAGTGCTGGGTGAAGGGCGACCCGACCCGGTTGCGGCAGGTGCTGCACAACCTGCTTGGCAATGCCCTGAAGTTCACCGATGCCGGGGAGGTCTCGCTGCACGTGGAGCGGCTGCCGGGCAGCGACGTCGTCGAGTTCTGGGTGCGCGACACCGGCCATGGCATCGCTCCGGGGGACCTGTCGCGCGTGTTCGAGGCCTTCTACCAGGCGGGCTCCGGGCGCCGCCGCGCCGGCGGCGCCGGCCTCGGCCTGAGCATTGCGCGCGAGATGGCGCGGGCCATGGGCGGCTCCATTCGCTGCGAGAGCGAACTCGAACGCGGCTCGCTGTTCGTGCTCGATCTGCCGCTCGCACCGGTGGAGCCGCACCCGAACCCGCCGCCGCGCGAAAGCGCCTGGCTGCTGGGCGACGTGGCCACCGAGTCGCGCCGCGTGCTGCTGGCCGAGGACAACGAGGTCAACGCGCTGGTGGTCGAGGCGATGCTGGAGCGCATCGGCTGCGACGTGGCCAAGGTCGACAACGGCGACGACGCCGTGAGGCTCGGCTCGGCCGTGGACCGCAACATCGACCTCGTGCTGATGGACTGCCAGATGCCGGTGGTCGACGGCCTCGAGGCCACACGGCGCATCCGCGAGCGCGAACGGCGCCTCGGGCTGGCGCCGGTGCCCGTGATCGCGCTCACGGCAAACACCTCGATGGACGACCGCGAAGCATGCCGGCGCGCCGGCATGGATCACTTCCTCGGCAAGCCTTTCACCGAGCGCGAGCTGTTGTCCGTCGTCGCGGCGTGCCTGCGGCACGGCACGACGGGTGCATCGGACTCCTAAGCTGCGGCCGCCGCCACTGCCCCTGCCCCGGCAGCGAACGGGCGGATGTCCGGGTGGTAGTGCCGCACCATGAATTCGTAGAGCGGGTGGCGCACCGCGAACCAGTTGCGCTCGGCCGAGACCACGTCGAACGCCAGCACGCGGTGCGGCAGGTCGGCCGCATGCGCCAGCGGCACCATCGCGCCGCCGGCCAGGTCGGTGAAGCCGAGGCGCTTGTACTGCCGCGCGAGCGCGGCGTTGCGCGCGCCGATCACCATCCAGTGCACCTGGTGCGCGAGGCAGTAGAGGTAGGCGGCTTTCATCAGGCCCAGCTTCACGCCGGGGTCGGCATGTCCGGCGCGCACGGCGAAGCGCGTGAGCTCGGCGATGGAGCGTTCGCCGATGCCGTGCGGCATCGCGGTGCTCTGCTCGATCTGTGTCGGCTGCCGCGCGTTGGTGGTGAGGCGGATGGTGCCGACCGCCTCGCCGGTGCGCTTGCAGAAAGCGACGAACACTGCGCTGTCGGGGGAGCGGTCGAGCGCATCGGGCTCGCTCCACAGGCTGGTGACGTTGGGCAGGTGGCGGCCATAGGCCGTGGCCCGGACAGCGCATGCGGCACGCAGATCGGCATCGGTCTGGGCGTGGCGCACGGCAAATTGAAGCTCGTGACGAGACATGGGTACAACCTCTACGACGTTGAGGACAGTGGGGGGAACGAGAGAGCAGCCGCGCTCTTGCGGCGCGTGGCTGGAAACTCTCACACCCCCTGCTGTTACACAAGCCGGTGAGGAACCCTATGCGTCGTCGGTGCGACGCGCGGAAGTGGCGTCAGGCGGCGTCGGCCGTCTTGCACGACGGCGAGCAGACGAACTGGGTCTTGCCGACGAGCTTGCGGGATTTCAACGCGTCACGCGAACGGTGTTTGCCGCAGATGAAGCACGACATGGTGGCCGCGCTGAACACGCCGGGCGCCGCGAACGGCGACCCACCGGCCTTGGAGCGGTAACGCAGACCATCGGGCTGCATGGCGGTCTTGACGGGTGTTTTGGACATCTCGAATGAATATGAGCCGGATCGGAATGATGACCGGAAAACCGGAGATGGGGGCGGATAGGGCCAATTTCCAGGGCGCGGCGACAATTGCGACCGTGAGCATTTCCCCTTGGCGACTGGCGGTGGCACCGATGATGGACTGGACAGATCGCCATTGTCGCTTCTTCCACCGCCAGATTTCCCGCCGCACGCGGCTATACACCGAAATGGTGACCACCGGGGCGCTGATCCACGGCGATCAGCCGCGCCACCTCGACTTCGACCCGGCCGAGCACCCCGTGGCGCTGCAGATCGGCGGCAGCGAGCCCGCCGACCTCGCGGCCTGCGCGCGGCTGGCCGAGCGGTGGGGGTACGACGAGGTCAACCTGAACTGCGGCTGCCCGTCCGAGCGCGTGCAGCGGGGCGCCTTCGGGGCCTGCCTGATGGCGGAGCCGCCGTTGGTGGCCGATGGCGTGGCGGCCATGCGCGATGCCGTCTCGATCCAGGTGACGGTGAAGCACCGCATCGGCATCGACCGCAGCGAGGACTACGGCTTCGTGCGCGATTTCGTCGGCACGGTGTCGGAGGCCGGATGCACGGTCTTCGTCGTGCATGCGCGCAACGCCTGGCTCCAGGGCCTGAGCCCGAAGGAGAACCGGGAGGTGCCCCCGTTGCGGCACGCTTTCGTCCACCGGCTCAAGCACGACTTCCCGGGCCTCACGATCGTGATCAACGGCGGGATCGTGGACGACGGCACCATCGCCGGGCAACTCGCCGCGGTCGACGGCGTCATGGTGGGCCGCCATGCCTACCACCACCCATGGGCGATGGCCGGCTGGGACCATGCCTTCTTCGGCGACCCGGCCGGGCATGTCGGCCGCGCCGGCGTGGAGGACGCGATGGTGGCCTACATGGAACGTGAGCACGCCGCCCGGGGCCAGCCCTGGGCCCGCATCGCACGGCACATGATGGGCCTGTGGAACGGCACCCCAGGAGCCCGGCGCTGGCGCCAGGTGTGGAGCGACCATCGCCTGAAGGACCGATCGCCGCGCGAGGTGCAGCGCCTGGCGGCCGCCGCGCTCCAGCAGGGGCTGGCCGAGACCTCGACGGCCTAGATGAATCCCCCCGAAGCGCCTTCGGCGCCTCCCCCCGAGGGGCGCCACCGCGGGTGCTGCTTCGGCGCCCTGGAGGCCTGAAGGGAACGCGTCAGGCGGGCAGCGGCCCGGCCGCTCGACGCCGCCACGTGGCGAGCACGACGCCGGCCAGTGCCAACGCGAACGCGGCCCCCTGCGCGGGCGTGACGCGCTCGCCGAGGAAGAGCACGCCGACCGCGGCGGCGGCGACCGGCAGGAGCACCGTGAACACGCCGGCCGACGACGCCGGGACGTGCCGCAACCCGGTCATCCAGAGCCAGACCGTGACCACGCTGGCCGCGATGCTGTAGAAGAGCAGCAGGACCCACATCGGTGCCGCCACGGCGTGAAAGTCGAAACCCAGCGCCTGCCACAAGGCGAACGGCGCCACCAGCGCCAGGCCCCAGGCGTTCACGAGCGCACTGATGCGGCGGGCCGATACCTGCGCTGCCAGCCGCTTGCCGATCACGACATAGCTCGCCTCGCACACCACGGCACCGAACAGCAGCCCGTTGCCGAGCAGTGTCCCCGTGCCTCCGGGCGCCTCACGCGCCAGCGACACGAGCGCGATGCCGGCGACCGCGCAGGCGATGCCGGCGGCGACCCGCGGGGCGATCCGTTCGCCGAGGAACACGCGCGACAGCACGGCCACGACGGCCGGCATGGCGGCCATGATCACGCCGGCGGCAAGTGCCGTGGAGCGCGCGATGCCGGACAGCATGCAGATCGAGAACAGGAAGTTCCCGAGGAACGACGCCCAGAACAGCAGCACGCGGTCTCGGGGAGACAGCGGCAGCCTCGCCGGGCTGCCGGCGCAGCCAGTGCGGCATCGCGGCGGCGCCGATTGCAAAGCGCAGGCCGGCCAGCAGGAACACCGGGAAGGTCGCCACCAGCAGCTTGGACAGGCCCACGTAGCTGCCGACCAGCGCCATGCTGGCGGCCAGGCAGGCGTAGGCGGCAAGCGGGACGCGGGCATGCATGGGCCGCGCATCATGCAACAGGTCCGGGCGCACGGCCGCCGGGCTCGCGACAATGGGGCATGCGCGTGCTGCTCGTCGAGGACGACCCCATGATCGGCAGCGCCGTGCGCGCCGGGCTGACGGACGCCGGGTTCACCGTCGACTGGGTGACGGACGGCCGCGCCGCGACGCTGGCGCTGGCCGACGGCGGTCACGACGTCGCCGTGCTGGACCTGGGGCTGCCCCGGCAGGACGGCATGGCGGTGCTGGCGGCGGCCCGCGCCGACGGCAACCGCACGCCGGTGCTCATCGCGACCGCGCGCGACGACGTGGCCGACCGCATCGCCGGCCTCGATGCCGGCGCCGACGACTACGTCGTGAAGCCGTTCGACCTGGACGAGCTGGCGGGTGCTGTTCATGTCGCCCGCCACCGATGACGCCGCCTGATCGGCCCCGCATGCCGCGCGCCGTGTGGGTGCTCGGCTTCGTGAGCCTGTTCATGGACATGTCGTCGGAGCTCGTCCATGCCGTGCTCCCGGTCTACCTCACCTCGGCGCTCGGCCTCTCGGTGCTTGCCGTGGGCGTGATCGAGGGCATCGCCGAAGCCACCGCGTCGATGATGAAGCTGGTCTCCGGCGTGGTGTCGGACCGCTACGCCGCGCGCAAGCCGCTGGTGCTGCTCGGCTACGGCCTGGCCGCGCTCACCAAGCCGGTGTTTCCGCTGGCGGACGGCGCCGGCGGCGTCGTCGCGGCACGCTTCGTCGACCGCCTCGGCAAGGGCATCCGCGGTGCGCCGCGCGATGCACTCGTCGCCGACGTGACGCCGGCCGACATGCGCGACGCCGCCTACGGCCTTCGGCAGGCGCTGGACACGGTGGGCGCGTTCATCGGCCCGCTGCTGGCGATGGGCCTCATCGTGTGGTGGGCCGGGGATCTTCGCGCCGTGCTGTGGGCGGCCAGCGTGCCGGCGGCCATCGCGGTCGCGTTGCTCGCCGTCGGGCTCGACGAGCCGCCGCGGGCGGCCGTGCCGGCCCGTGCGCGCCAGCGTTGGCGCTGGTCGTCGTTGCGCACGCTGCCGCCGGCGTTCTGGGGCCTCGTCGTGCTGGCCGCGCTCTTCGCGGTGGCCAGGCTCGCCGAAGCGTTCCTGGTGCTGCGCGCGCAAGAGCTCTCGCTGCGCCTGGCGCTGATCCCGCTCGTGATGATCGTCATGAGCGCCTGCTACGCCGCGGCGGCTTACCCCGCGGGGCTGCTGGCTGCACGCCGGGGCCGCCGCGCGCTGCTCGTGGCGGGGCTGTTGGCGCTGGTCGGCTCGTTCGGGGCCCTGGGCGCATGGGACCACGCCGCCGCGCTCTGGGCCGGAGTGGCGCTCTACGGGCTTCACCTGGGGCTGACGCAGGGCGCGCTGTCGGCCGCCGTCGCAGCAGCCGCACCGGCGTCCCTGCGCGCCACGGCCTTCGGTGTCTTCCACTTCGTCACCGGAGTCTTCCAGTTCGGCGGAGCAGCCCTGGCGGGGTGGCTGTGGACCGTGCAGGGCTCGCCAAGTGCGTTCGCGCTGGGGGCCGGCGCGGCGCTCGCCGCTCTGGCGGCGGCCTGGCGCTGGGGCGGCACGGGGGATCGCTCGGCCTGCTAAGTCGCTGTTAAGGATCGCGCCCGAACAATCGCGCGGTCACTTCCGCACGCCGCCTTCCCATGTCTGCAGTGCTTCCGTCGGCCATGGCCTGCCGCGCGCGATCGCACCGCGCGAGCAGACCCAGGTGCCGATGGTGGCGTGGCTGTCACCCGGCTTCGCGCACAGCGCGGCGCTCGACATGGACTGCATGAGCGCGCGCGCGCAACAGCCGGTCAGCCATGACCATCTCTTCCACACCGTGCTCGGCTTGCTGGACGTTCGCACCCACGTCTACGACGGCGCCTTCGACCTCTCTGCCGGCTGCCGCAGACACCCCGAGATGCCGTCCGTTGCGGCGCGCGGACGACGCCACGCAGCCGCGGCAGCCGCATGATGCGACGCTGCGGTGAGGGCCCAGCAGACCCACGCCGTCCATAGCGTGTGGCTCGCGTAGTGCGCGCCGCGCACGAGCTGTGCCGCGCCGAAGAGCACGGCACCCGCGATCACCATCAGAAGCCAACGCCGCGCCGCCGCGCCGCGCAGCACGTACACGCCGGGCAGCAGTGCCAGCGCGCTGGCCGCGTGCCCCGAGGGGAAGCACCGGCCCGAACCGCCATCGGCAACCCCCCATCGCCAATGCGACACATACGTCGCGATCCCGCCGAACTCGGCCTGCGCCCACGGACAGCTCGTCGCGCTGGCCTGCTTCAGCAGCTGAACCGCGATGGCGCAAGCCAGCGTGGTGCCGAGCCACCACAGGCGCTGCGGGGCGGAGACGTCCCGACGCAGCATGGCGGTGGCCAGCACCAGCCATCCGGCAACCCGGCCGCCGTCATGCAGCACGCCGGCGGCGAGCCAATGCTCCCGCAAGGGGAAGCCGTGCGAGCCGCCGAAGAAACGGGTCAACCACAGATCGAGGCCGCTCATGTCCCAGGCCACCACGGCACACAAGGCGATCGAGAGCAGGGCAGCGTCACGCCGCAGGGAAGGGGTCATCGGCCGGCATTCTTGCCGACCATGCTTAAGCAGGCCTGAAGTGAATCAAGCCGGATCGATGCGGATCCAGGTCGTCTTCAGCTCCGTGACCTTGTCGAACGCATGCAGCGACTTGTCGCGCCCGTTGCCGCTTTGCTTGTAGCCGCCGAACGGCACGGTGATGTCGTCCTCGTCGTACTGGTTCACGTGCACGGTGCCTGCGCGCAGGGCTCGCGCGACGCGGTGCGCGCGGTTGAGGCTGTCGCTCCACACGCTGGCCTGCAGGCCGTAGGCGGAGTCGTTGGCCAGGCGCACGGCTTCCTCCTCGGTGCGAAAGCGCACCACCGACAGCACCGGGCCGAAGATCTCCTCGCGCGCGATCTTCATGCCGTTGCCCACGCGGTCGAACACGGTCGGCTCCACGTACCAGCCGCCGGTGTCCTCGCGCGCGCGGCGCCCGCCGGCGACGCAGCGGGCGCCTTCGGCGACGCCGGCTTCGATGTACCCCATCACCGTCTTCAGCTGCGTCTCGTCGACGATCGCGCCCATCCGGGTGTCGAGGTCGAGCGGGTCGCCGGGCTGGTGCGACGGCGCACAGCCGGCCGCGATCTCGACGAAGCGGTCGGCCACGCTCTCGTGCACCAGCACGCGCGACGGCGCGTTGCAGCTTTCACCCTGGTTGTAGAACATGCTTGCCGCCACGGTCTTCGCCGCACGCTCGATGTCGGCGAAGTCGTCGAACACCAGCACCGCGCTCTTGCCCCCCAGCTCGTTGAACACACGCTTCAGGTTCGACCGCCCGGCGTACTCGAGCATGCGCCGCCCGGTGCGCGTGGAGCCGGTGAAGCCGATGGCGTCGACATCCATGTGCAGCGCGAGCGCCTCGCCGGCTTCGGCTCCGTAGCCGGGCACCACGTTGAACACGCCGGGCGGCAGGCCGGCTTCCACCGCGATCTCCGCCAGTCGCAGCGCGGTGAGCGAGCTCTTCTCGCTCGGCTTCAGCACCACCGAATTGCCGGCGGCGAGCGCCGGACCGAGCTTCCACGCCGTCATCAGCAGCGGATAGTTCCACGGCACGATCGCGCCGACCACGCCCATCGGCTCGCGCGTCACGAGGGCCAGCGCGCTGCGCGGCGCGGGCGCCACCTCGCCGTAGATCTTGTCCACTGCTTCGGCATACCAGGCGATCGTTCGCGCGGAGGAGGGCACGTCCACCGACAGCGAGTCGCCGATCGGCTTGCCCACGTCCAGCGTCTCGAGCAGCGCCAGCTCGTCGCGCGCCGCGAGCATCTTCTCGGCAAAGCGCTGCAGCACCTTCTTGCGTGCCGCAGGCGGCTGCCCGGCCCAGCGGGCATCGTCGAAGGCGGCCCGCGCGCTGCGCACGGCGGCGTCGACATCGGCCGCCCGGCCGCGCGCCACCGTGCCGAGCACGCGTGCGTCGATCGGAGACACGCAGTCGAAGACCTCGCCGGCCGCGCTGTCGCGCCGCTCGCCGTCGATCACCAGGCGGCCGTCGATGCTCAGTGCCGCAGCCCGCTCCCGCCACGAAACGACCGGTGTGTCCATCGCGAACCTCCTACAGCCAGCCGTTGTGGCGCACGTCGGCGAGCGTCGCGTCAAGGCAGTGCCGGATCAGCGCCACCATCTCGTCGATCTGCGCGCGCGTGATCACGAGCGGCGGCGCGACGATCATCCGGTCGCCGACGGCGCGCATGATCAGGCCGCTGCCGAAGCAGTGGCCCCGGCAGACCATGCCGACTTGCATCTCGGGCGGGAACGGCGTGCCGCGCGGCCTTGTCCTTCACCAGCAGCAGCGCGCCCATCAGGCCGCAGGTCTGCACCTCGCCGACCAGCGGGTGCTCGCCCAGTTCGGCGAAGCGCTCGGCAAGGTAGGGCCCGGCGTCGTCGCGCACCTGCTCCACCAGGCTTCGAGCTGCACGAGCCGCGATGTTGGCGAGCGCCACCGCGCAAGCCACCGGGTGGCCCGAGTAGGTGTAGCCGTGCTCGAACTCGCCGCCGCGCTCGATCAGCACGTCGGCCACGCGCTCGCCCACCATCACGCCGCCCAGCGGCACGTACCCGCTGGTCACGCCCTTGGCGAAGGTCATCAGGTCGGGGCGGAAGCCGAAGCGCTCGCAGCCGAACCAGTGCCCCGTGCGGCCGAAGCCGCAGATCACCTCGTCGCTGACGAGCAGGATGCCGTGCTGGTCGCAGATGCGCTGGATCTCGGGCCAGTAGGTGGCCGGCGGCACGATCACGCCGCCCGCGCCCTGCACCGGCTCGCCGATGAAGGCGGCGACCCGGTCCGCGCCGATCTCGCGGATCTTCTCCTCCAGCCAGCCGGCGGCGACCTGGCCGAATTCGTCGCGCGACAGCGTGCCGACCGTGTTCGAACCAGTACGGCTGCTCGATGTGCACGATGCCCGGAATCGGCAGCCCGCCCTGCGCATGCATGGCCGCCATGCCGCCGAGCGACGCGCCGGCCATCGTGGAGCCGTGGTAGGCGTTGATGCGGCCGATGATCACCTGGCGCTCGGGCTGGCCCAGCAGGTCCCAGTAGCGGCGCACCATGCGCACGATGGTGTCGTTGCCTTCCGAGCCCGAGCCGGCGAAGAACACGTGCTGGAACTGCGGCGGCGTCACTTCGGCCAGCAGCTCGGCCAGCTCGATGGCCGGCGGCGTGGTGGTCTGGAAGAACGCGTTGTAGAACGGCAGCGTCTCGCAGCTGCCGCGTCGCCGCGTCGATCAGCGCGCGCTGCCCGTAGCCGACGTTCACGCACCACAGGCCGGACATCGCGTCGAGGATGCGCTGCCCGTCGCTGTCCCACAGGTAGATGCCCTCGCGCGCGCGTCGATGACGCGCGAGCCCTTGCGGGCGAGGGCCTTGAAGTCGGTGAACGGGTGCAGGAAGTGCGCGGCGTCGGCGCGCCTGCCATTCGCTCGTGCGGTGGTGCGCTGGCGCTCAGACGTGCAGCAGCAGGTGCTCGCGCTCCCACGGCGAGATCACCTTCATGAACTCGGCGTGCTCGATCTCCTTGACCTCGGTGTACACGGTGACGAACTCGCTGCCGAGCACCTCGGCGCAGGTCCTCCTCGTCGCGCAGCAGCGTCGAGCGCCTCGCCCAGGCTGCGCGGCAGCTGGTAGTCGCGCCGAGGTAGGCGTCGCCCTTGCACTCGGGCGTCGGCTCGATGCGCTGCTTGATGCCGAGGTAGCCGCAGGCCAGCGTCGCCGCGAGCGCGACGTACGGATTGGCGTCGGCGCCGATCACGCGGTTCTCGATGCGCCGCGCCGACGGCTGCGGCCACCGGCGAGCGGATGCCGACGGTGCGGTTGTCGATGCCCCACTGGATGTTGATCGGCGCCGCGGTGAAGCGCGCGAGGCGCCGGTAGCGAGTTGACGTAGGGCGCGAACAGCGCCATCGCCGCCGGCATGTACTTCTGCAGCCCGCCGATGTACCAGTAGAACTCGTTGCTCGGCGTGCCGTCCTCGTTGCTGAAGATGTTGCGGCCGCGTCGCCTGGTCGATCGACGCTCTGGTGCACGTGCATCGCGCTGCCCGGCTCGCCGGCGATCGGCTTGGCCATGAAGGTGGCGAACATGTCGTGCCGCAGCGCCGCCTCGCGCACCGTGCGCTTGAAGAAGAACACCTCGTCGGCCAGCCCGAGCGGGCGCGCGTGGAAGAAGTTGATCTCCATCTGCCCGGCGCCGATCTCGTGGATCAGCGTGTCGACGTTGAGCTCCATCTGCTCGCAGTAGGCGTAGACGTCCTCGAACAGCGGATCGAACTCGTTGACCGCGTCGATCGAGTAGGCCTGGCGCGAGGTCTCGGCGCGGCCGCTGCGGCCGATCGGCGGCTTCAGCGGCATGTCGGGGTCGGTGTTGCGGGCGACCAGGTAGAACTCGAGCTCGGGCGCGACCACCGGCTCCCAGCCTTCGGCGTCGTACAGGCTCGCAGACGCGGCGCAGCACCGAGCGCGGCGCGAACGGCACCAGCCGGCCGTCGCGGTCGTAGCAGTCGTGGATGCACCTGCGCGGTCGGGTCGGTGGCCCACGGCACGATGCGCACCGTGCGCGGGTCGGGCCGCAGGTGCATGTCGCGGTCGGTCGGGCTGATGACGTCGTAGTACGGCCCTTCGTCGGGGAACTCGCCGGTCACGCCCATCGCCACCACGCCCTCGGGCAGCCGCATGCCGCGGTCCTCGGTGAACTTCTCGCGCGGCAGGATCTTGCCGCGCGCCACGCCGGTGAGGTCGGGCACCAGGCACTCGATCTCGGTCACGCGGTGCTCGTCGAGCCACTGCTCGAGCTCGCTGAAAGTGAAGTTGTCGCGTCACCAGACGCATGGCAGTCAGCTCGCGCTGCGTGTCGCAGTCCGCTTGTCGCGCGGTGCGGTCACGGTGCGCGCAGGCGCGCCGAAGGCTTCGAGCAGCTGCATCGACACGGGGTTGGTCGTCGGCGCGCCATTCGGGGTGCCACTGCACGCACAAGTTGAAGCCGGGTGCGGACTCGACGCGAGAACGCCTCGACCAGGCCGTCGGGCGCGCGGGCCTCGACGCGCAGGCCCGGCGCCAGCCGGTTCACCGCCTGGCCGTGCACCGAGTTGACGTCGAACGTGCGCTCGCCGAGCAGCTGCTCCAGCAGCCCGCCGCGCTCCACCGTCGACGGCGTGCGCAAGGCCGTACTGCACCTCCGCCGGCGCGTCGAGCGGCGCCCGATGGTCGGCATCGGACCCACGGCGTGCACCGCCTGGTGCAGCGAGCCGCCGAGCGCGACGTTGGTCTCCTGGATGCCGCGGCAGATCGCGAACAGCGGCATGCCGCGCGCGATCGCCTTGGGAATCAGCGGCAGCGTCCAGGCGTCGCGATCCGGGTCGAGCGGCAGCGTCGGCATCGTGCACTTCCTCGTCGAAGTGGCTCGGATGCACGTTGGACGGCGAGCCGGTGAGCAGCACGCCGTCGGCCATGTCCAGCAGGTCGTCGAGTTCGCCCGGTTGCGCCGTGGGCACGATCAGCGGCCTGGCAGCCGGCCAGGCGCACCGCATCGATGTACTTCCGGCCGGCGATGTGGAAGGGATGGTTGCCGATCATGCGGTTGCAGGCCGGCACCAGGACGATCGGTTTGGCGGGCTTCATGTCAGTGGTCCACCGCCGCGAAGCGCGACCCCGCCGGCATGAAACGGCCACACCAAGGGCCTTGCGCGGATCCGGCTCCGCCGGTCCGCAGCAAGAGCCCCCAAGGGCCACGAAGTGGTCCTCTTCGTGGACCACGGGGCAGCGACGGGAGGACCGTGGGGGTTTTCATTTATTGAAACCCAGTTTGCCCCCATGGCTGCCGCGGCTCAAGCCGCTCGCTTGAGGGCCCCTGCCAGCATCTCGACGATCTGATCGATCTGTCCCTTCTCGATGATGAGCGGCGGCGACAGCGCGATCGTGTCGCCGGTGGTGCGGATCAGCAGCCCGCGCTCCCAGAGGTCGAGGAAGATGTCGAACGCCCGCTTGGCCGGCGCCCCGGGCAGGGGGCGCAGTTCGATGCCGGCGACGAGGCCGATGTTGCGCACGTCGATCACGTTCGGCAGCTCGCGCAGGCCGTGCACGGCGTCGGCGAAGTAGCCCTCGAGCTCTTTCGCCCGCGTGAGCAGCCCTTCGTCGCGTACACATCCAGCGTGGCGAGGCCGGCCGCGCAGGCCAGCGGATGCGACGAATACGTGTAGCCGTGGAAAAACTCGATGAGGTGGTCCGGCCCGTTCATGAAGGCATCGTGGATCTCGCGCTTCACGAACACGGCGCCCATGGGCACGCAGCCGTTGGTCACTCCCTTGGCAACCGTCATCAGGTCGGGCGTGACGCCGAAGGTCTGGGCGCCGAAGGGGCTGCCGGTGCGACCGAAGCCGGTGATGACCTCGTCGAAGATCAGCAGGATGCCGTGCCGGTCGCAGATCTCGCGCAGCCGCTGCAGGTAGCCCTGCGGCGGCAGCAGCACGCCGGTGGACCCCGCCACCGGCTCGACGATGACGGCGGCGATGGTCGATGCGTCGTGCAGCTGCACCAGCCGCTCCAGGTCGTCGGCCAGTTCGGCGCCATGGGCCGGCAGGCCCCGGCTGAACGCGTTGCGCTCCAGATCGTGCGTATGGCGGATGTGGTCGACGCCGGCGAGCAGGGTGCCGAACATCTTCCGGTTGCCCACCATGCCGCCGACCGAGATGCCCCCGAAGTTCACGCCGTGATAGCCGCGCTCGCGCCCGATCAGCCGCGTGCGCGACGCATCACCCTTCACGCGGTGATAGGCGATGGCCATTTTCAGCGCCGTCTCGACCGACTCCGAGCCGGAGTTGGTGAAGAACACCTTGTCGAGTCCCTTCGGCGTGAGCTGGACCAGCCGCTCGGCGAGCTCGAACGCCTTCGGGTGGCCCATCTGGAACGGCGGCGCGTAGTCCAGCTCGGCCGCCTGCTGCGCGATGGCCTGCACGATCTTCGGACGCCCGTGCCCCGCATTGACGCACCACAGGCCGGCCACGCCGTCGAGGATCTTGCGGCCGTCATGGCTCCAGTAGTGCATGCCCGCCGCCTTGGCCAGCAGGCGCGGCTGCTTCTTGAACTGGCGGTTGGCCGTGAAGGGCATCCAGAGAGCGTCGAGGGTGTCGGACATTCGGTTTCTCCGCGTCGGCCGGGGGCGATGCACCAGTCTACGGCGGTGCTGCCGCGACTGCCTTGCATCGTCTTGCACATCGAGAAATCACCGTTTCACGATGCGCAACGAGATGGCCCGAATCGGCGCCGGCATTTCCCATCCCGATGAACTCGATTCCGCATCCCGAAACGGCGAACATAAGTCGTTGATATCAAAGCATATTTATTGTTATCTTATATAAGACATAAGTTTCGCGCGACAGGCTGGCACCGGATACGCTTCTCTCAGTACCTCTTCGTTCTGATCTCAAAGGAGCCTGTCATGACCCAACCCACCCGCGAACAGCAAACCGCCGCACTCGAAAAGGATTGGGCGGAGAACTCCCGCTGGAAGGGCATCCAGCGCGGCTACACGGCCGCCGACGTCGTGCGCCTGCGCGGCTCCGTGCCTATCGAGCACACGCTCGCCCGTCGGGGCGCCGAGAAGCTGTGGAACCTCATCAACACCGAGCCGTTCGTCAACGCGCTCGGCGCGCTCACCGGCAACCAGGCCATGCAGCAGGTGAAGGCCGGCCTCAAGGCCATCTACCTGTCGGGCTGGCAGGTGGCGGGCGACGCCAACAGCAACGGGGAGATGTACCCCGACCAGTCGCTGTACTCGGTCGACTCGGTGCCGAAGGTCGTGAAGAAGATCAACAACACGTTCGCTCGCGCCGACCAGATCCAGTGGAGCGAAGGCAAGAACGACATCGATTACTTCGCGCCCATCGTGGCCGACGCCGAGGCCGGCTTCGGCGGCGTGCTCAACGCCTTCGAGCTGATGAAGGCGATGATCGAGGCGGGAGCCGCCGGCGTCCACTTCGAGGACCAGCTTGCGGCGGTGAAGAAGTGCGGACACATGGGCGGCAAGGTGCTGGTGCCCACGCGCGAGGCGGTGTCCAAGCTCGTGGCGGCGCGCCTGGCGGCCGACGTGATGGGCGTGCCGACGATCCTGGTTGCGCGCACCGACGCCGAGGCCGCCGATCTGGTCACGTCAGACGTGGACGACATCGACCGGCCGTTCTGCACCGGCGAGCGCACGGTGGAAGGCTTCTATCGCACCCGCCCCGGCCTGGACCAGGCCATCTCGCGCGGACTGGGCTATGCGCCGTACGCCGACCTCGTGTGGTGCGAGACCGGCAAGCCGGACCTGGCCTACGCCAAGGCCTTCGCCGATGCGATCCACAAGCAGTTCCCGGGCAAGCTGCTCGCGTACAACTGCTCGCCGAGCTTCAACTGGAAGAAGAACCTCGACGACGCGACGATCGCGAAGTTCCAGCGCGAGCTGGGTGCCATGGGCTACAAGTTCCAGTTCATCACGCTGGCCGGCTTCCACAGCCTGAACTACTCGATGTTCGAGCTGGCCCACGGCTATGCGCGCCACCAGATGAGCGCGTTCGTCGAGCTGCAGGAGAAGGAGTTCGCCGCTGCGGACAAGGGGTTCACCGCCGTCAAGCACCAGCGCGAGGTCGGCACCGGCTACTTCGATGCCGTCACGACCACCATCGAGAAGCAGTCGTCGACAGCGGCGCTGAAGGGCTCCACCGAAGACGAACAGTTCTTCGACAGCAAGCACGGCTGATTTCAGCCGGCCAGCTGCTCGCGCACAGCGCGGGCGGCCGCGACCATGTTGACCAGCGCCTGGCGTGTCTCCGGCCAGGCGCGGGTCTTGAGCCCGCAGTCCGGGTTCACCCAAAGCCGCTCGGGCGCGACGACCTCGCAGGCGCGCTCGAGGAGGCGCTGCATCGCCTGGGCGCTCGGCACGCGCGGCGAGTGGATGTCATACACGCCGGGGCCGATCTCGTTCGGGTACTTGAACGCGCCGAACGCGTCGAGCAGCTCCATCGCCGAGCGTGCGGTCTCGATCGTGATGACGTCCGCATCCAGCGCCGCGATGGCCGGCAGGATGTCGCCGAATTCGCTGTAGCACATGTGGGTGTGGATCTGCGTCTCGTCCTTCACGCCGCCGCAGGCGAGCTTGAAGGCGCGCACGGCCCATTCGAGGTAGGCGGGCCAGTCGCGCCGCTTCAGCGGCAGGCCTTCGCGCAACGCGGGCTCGTCGACCTGGATCACGCGGATGCCGGCGCGCTCGAGGTCGAGCGCCTCGTCGCGCAGTGCCATCGCAAGCTGCAGCGCCGTTGACTCGCGCGGCTGGTCGTTGCGCACGAAGGACCATTGCAGCATCGTCACGGGTCCGGTGAGCATGCCCTTCACGGGCTTGGCCGTGAGGCTCTGGGCGTACTGCGCTGTGTCCACCGTCATCGGCTCGGGGCGGAACACGTCGCCATAGAGGATCGGCGGCTTCACGCAGCGCGAGCCGTAGCTCTGCACCCAGCCGTGAGTGCTGATGGCGTAGCCCCAGAGCTGCTCGGCGAAGTACTCCACCATGTCGTTGCGCTCGGGCTCGCCATGCACGAGCACGTCCAGGCCGATGGCCTCCTGCTGCTCGACAGCGTGCCGGATCTCGGCGCGCATGCGCTCGAGGTATTCCAGTGCGCCGATGTCGTTCTGCCGGAACGCCCGGCGCGCGCGCCGGATCTCCGGCGTCTGGGGAAACGAGCCGATCGTGGTCGTGGGCAACGGCGGCAGGGGCAGCGCGGCCTGCTGCGCGATGCGGCGCTGGGCGTAAGGGCTGCGGCGTTCGGCCATCGCCGGGCCGATCGACTGCAACCGCCGCTGCACGAGCTCCTTCGTGACGCGGCGCGATTCGCGGCGCGACAGCAGCGCGGCGTCGCTGGCCGCGAGCGACTCGGCGATTCCCGAGTCACCCGACGACAGCCCTCGAACGAGCGCCACCACCTCGGCCACCTTCTCGGTGGCAAACGCCAGCCATCCGGCCACGCCACCGGGCAGCGCGGTTTCCTGCGCGAGCGACACCGGCACGTGCTGCAGCGAGCACGACGGCGCGACCCACAGCCGATCGCCGAGCTGCTCGTGCAGCGGCCGGAGCGTGGCGAGCGCCGCGCGCAGGTCGCAGCGCCAGACGTTGCGGCCGTCGACGATGCCAGCCGACAGCACGGCGTCGTCGGGCAGCAGGCTGCGCCAGGCGGCGAGCTGCTGCGGCGCGCGCACGAGATCCACATGGAAGCCGTGCACCGGCAGCCGCGCGGCGAGGTCGATGCGGTCCACCGCGTCGAAGTAGGTGGCCAGCAACAGCTTGGGGCCTTGCCGTGACAGGTGCTCGCAGGCTCGCCGGGCGGCATCCCACCAGGCCGGCTCCAGGTCCAGGCAGAGCACCGGCTCGTCCAGCTGCACCCACTCCACCCCCGCGGCTGCGAGCGCACGCAGCGTGTGCGACCAGGCTTCCAGCAGTGCCGGCAGCAGGGAGAGCTTGTCGAACTCCGCGCCGCGCCCCTTGCCGAGCGCGAGCCATGTGAGCGGGCCGATGAGCACCGGCTTCACGGCGCCGCCGAGCGCCTGCGCCTCCCGCACCTGCGCGAGCAGCTCGGCGCTTCCGTCGGGGCCGAAGGCCATGCCGGGCTCCAGCTCCGGAACGAGGTAGTGGTAGTTCGTGTCGAACCACTTGGTCATCTCCATCGCCGGCTGCGCCGCGTTGCCGCGGGCCAGCTCGAAGGTTTCGGCAAGCGTCGGCGCGGCGATGCCGAAGCGGCGGGGCAGGGCTCCCACGCGCACAGTGGTGTCGAGCATCGAGTCGTACCAGGCGAAGTCGCCGGCCGCGACGAGGTCGAGACCGGCGTCGCGTTGCACTTGCCAATGCCGCAGGCGCAGCTGCGCGCCGGTGGCGCGCAGCGCGGCTTCGTCGCACTCGCCGCGCCAGAACGCCTCCAGCGCGGCCTTGAGTTCGCGGCGTGCGCCGATGCGTGGGAAGCCGAGGATGTGTGAAGTGGGCATGGATGCGAGCCTGCAGGTGTGTCGTGGATGCGGTGCAGTCTGGTTGGCGACATAGAATGAATCAAGCGACACGTTTTCAACGAAGCATGAATCTGATTCATCCATGATCGAGGTCCGCCATCTGCGCTCGCTGCTGGCCATCGAGCAGTCCGGCAAGCTGGCTGCGGCTTCGGCCCTGGTCCACGTGAGCGCGTCGGCGCTGTCGCACCAGATCCGCGCGCTCGAGGCGCACTACGGCCTTTCGCTGTTCGAGCGGTCGCCGCGGCAGGGCTTGCGGTTCACGCCGGCCGGCCAGCGTCTGCTTGCCCTGGCGCACGAAGTCGCCGGAGCGGTGGGCGAGGCGGAGCGCGATCTGGCCCGGCTGCAAGGCGACGTGCGCGGCGAGTTGCGCATCGCGCTCGAATGCCACACCTGCTTCGACTGGCTCATGCCCGTGATGACGCAGTTCCGGCGCCGGTGGCCGGAGGTGGAGGTGGACCTGGTCGCCGGCTTCCACCCGGAGCCGCTGGCCCTGATCCGCGAAGGCCGGGCCGATCTCGTGGTCGGCTCGCGCCCCCGCGCCGTGCGCCCCTACAAGGTCTGGCCGCTGTTCCGCTTCGAGATCCTCGTCGTGCTTGCGATACGACCACTCGCTCGAGCGGGCGCCGCCGCGTCTCGGCGCAAGACCTCGCGGGCGAGACGCTCATCACGTATCCGGTGCCCGAGGTCCGCATCGACCTCATCCGGGAGGTGCTGCGCCCCGCGGGTGTCCGCCTCGAACGCCGCACCGCGGAGCTCACGATCGCGATCCTTCAGCTCGTGGCGAGCCGGCGCGGCATCGCGGCGTTGCCCAACTGGGGCGTCAAGAGTCACGTCGACCACGGCGAGGTGGTCGCCAAGCGCGTCGGAGCCCACGGCTTGTGGAGCGAGCTGCACGCCGTCGCCCCGCGGGCCCTGGAGGAGCGGCCCTACATGAAGGACTTCGTGGCCATCGTGCGCAGCGCGTGCGCCGCGCAGCTCGACGGCATCCAGCTGCTCTGAGGGCTATCGCGCGGCCGCGCCGTTGCCTATGCTTGGCGCTTCTTGTGTCGCGAGGTGAACCATGCCGCGCATTGCGCTCGTCCAGCATCCCCCCGTGTTCCTCGACCGAGCCGCCACGCTCGACAAGGCGGTGGGCGCCATCGACGAAGCAGCCCGGGCCGGGGCCCAGCTCGTCGTGCTGCCGGAGGCCTTCGTTCCGGGCTACCCGGCATGGATCTGGCGGCTGCGGCCGGGCACCGATGCGGCGCTGTCGGAGCAGCTGCACGCGCGCCTGAGCGCGCAGGCGGTCGACCTGTCCACCGGCGATCTTCAGCCCTTGCAGGAGGCGGCGCGCCGCCTCGGCGTCACGGTCGTGTGCGGCGTCCACGAGCGCGATGCCGACTTCGGCCGCAGCACGCTGTACAACACGGCGGTCACGATCGGCGCCGACGGCACGCTCCTGAACCGGCACCGGAAGGTCATGCCGACGAACCCGGAGCGCATGGTGTGGGGCTTCGGCGACGCCACGGGCCTGAAGGCGGTCGACACCCCGGCCGGCCGCGTCGGTGCCCTGCTCTGCTGGGAAAGCTACATGCCGCTCGCGCGCTGCGCGATGTATGCGCAAGGCGTGCAGATCTACGTCGCGCCCACCTACGACAGCGGCGAGCGCTGGGTCGCTTCGATGCAGCACATTGCGCGCGAGGGCGGCTGCTGGGTGCTGGGCTGCGGCGTCGCGTTCCAGGCCCGCGACATGCCGCTCAGCCTGCCCGGCCGCGCGCAGCTCTACCCGGAGGACGACGAGTGGATCAACCCGGGCGACTCCGTCGTCGTGGCACCCGGCGGCAAGATCGTCGCCGGCCCGATGCACGAGGAGCGGGGCATCCTTTACGCCGAGGTCGACCTCGAGCGCGTCGGCATGGCCCGCCGCACGCTGGACGTGGTCGGACACTACGGGCGCCCCGATCTCTTCCAGCTGCACGTGAACACGCGCCCGGCCCGCCCGGTCGAGTTCGACGGAGAGTGACCCATGGCGAGCCCCTATCACGACGGCATGCGGCGCCTGCAGGACCGCTTCGACACCCGGCGCCTGGCCGATCGCCTCGACGAGCGTCTCGGTCGCACGACGTTCACCGAGGACGACCGCGCCTTCGTCGAGAGCCGCCGCATGTTCTTTTTCGCGACCGCCGACACCCAGGGCCAGCCCGACTGCTCCGTCAAGTGCGGCGACCCCGGCTTCGTCCGGGTCACCGGTGCCGGCGAGCTCGCCTTTCCCAGCTACGACGGCAACGGCATGTTCCGCAGCCTCGGCAATGTGCTCGTGAATGGCGGCGTGGCGCTTCTCTTCATCGACTTCGACAAGCCGAACCGCCTGCGCGTGAACGGGCGCGCCACGATCGCCGACGACGACCCGCTCCTGGCCACGATTCCCGGTGCGCAGCTGATCGTGCGGGTGCAGGCCGAGCGCATCTTCCCCAACTGCCCGCGCTACCTCCCGCGCATGGCCATGGTCGAGGATTCACCGTACGTGCCGCGCGACGGCAGCGTGCCGCCGGTGCCGCGCTGGAAGCGCTTCGATGCGTTCCGCGACGTGCTTGCACGCGACGATCCGGCGCGGGAGGTTTGACCCCCACGCTCATCCCGTCGCTGCCCCAAAGGGGCTCTTGCTGCGGCCGGCGGAGCCGGGGACTGCCCCCCACGCTCCTCCCGTCGCTGCCCCCCAAGGGGGCTCTTGCTGCGGACCGGCGGAGCCGGATCCGCGCGAAGGCCCTTGGTGGGGCCGTCGGCCACGGTAAGCTTCCGCCGTCGTGAAAACCAGACTCCTCACACCGGCCATGGCCGAACTGCTCGAGCGCATCGAGCGGGCGGGCGCGCCGCCGCTCTACACCATGAGCCCGCCGCAAGCGCGCGTGGCCTTCCAGGAGCGCTCGGAAGTGCTCGACCTGCCGCGCGCCGCGCTCGCGCGCGTCGAGGAGCTGAGCATTCCGGCCGACGACGGCACGCCGCTTCCGGCCCGGCTCTACGCCGCGCGCCGCGACGGCGCGCTGCCGGTGCTGCTCTACCTCCACGGCGGCGGCTTCGTCATCGGCAACCTCGAGACGCACGACAGCCTGTGCCGGCAGCTGGCGCTGCTCAGCGGTGCGGCCGTGGTCGCGCTGGACTATCGGCTGGCGCCCGAGCACCGCTTTCCCACCGCGGTGTACGACGCGTGGGCCGCACTGCGATGGCTGGCCTCCGAAGGCGCGCGGTCGCTCGGCCTCGACGGCGACCGCCTGGCCGTCGGCGGCGACAGCGCGGGCGGCACGCTGGCCGCCGTGAGCGCCATCCACGCACGCGACATCGGGTTGCCGCTCGCGCTGCAGCTGCTCGTCACGCCGGGCACCGCGGCGCAGCCCGACACGCCATCGCATCGCCTCTTCGCCAACGGCTTCCTGCTCGAGGCGGCCGGCATCGATTGGTTCTTCGACCACTACATCGCGCGCGCCCAGCGGCTCGACTGGCGATTCGCGCCGCTGATGGCGGCCGACCTGGACGATGTCGCGCCGGCCTGCGTGATCCTCGCCGAGTGCGATCCGCTCGTGGACGAGGGCGTCGCGTATGCCGATCGCCTGCGCACCGCGGGGGTCGACGTGGAGCTCGAGCTCTATCGCGGCCTGACGCACGACTTCATCAAGATGGGCCGCGCGCTGAAGGAGGCGAGCGACGCGCAGCAGGTCGCCGCCCGCGCGCTCCGCAAAGCCTGGAACCTGCCCACATGAAGCGTACCGAGTTCAAGCACTTCGAACGCCTGCGCGTGCGCTGGGTCGAGGTCGACATGCAGAAGATCGTCTTCAACGGCCACTACCTCATGTACTTCGACTCCGCGGTGGCCGGCTACTGGCGCTCGATGGCCCTGCCGTACACGCAGACGATGGAGTACCTCGACGGCGATCTCTTCGTGCGCAAGTCCACGCTGGAATACCACGCCAGCGCGCGCTACGACGACGTGCTCGACATCGGCATGCGATGCGCGCGCATCGGCAATTCGTCGATTCAGTTCCAGGCCGCGGCGTTTCGTGCCGAGGAGCTGCTCGTGAGCGGCGAGCTCGTCTACGTCTTCGCAGATCCTCACGCGCAGACGAGCAAGCCCGTGCCCCAGGAGCTGCGCGACGTGCTGCAAGGCTTCGAGGCCGGCAAGCCGATGGTCGAGGTGCGCGTGGGGGGCTGGAGCGAGCTCGGCCGGGACGCCCAGGCGATCCGGACCGCAGTGTTCGTGCAGGAGCAGAGGATCCCTGCCGAGATGGAATGGGACGCGGCCGACGAGTCCTGCACGCATGCCGTGGCCTACAACCGCTTCGGCATGCCGCTGGCGACCGGCCGCCTGCTCGAGCACGTGCCCGGGGTCGCCAAGATCGGCCGCATGGCGGTGTCGCAGACGATGCGCGGCAGCCGCATCGGCCGCGCGGTGCTGGACGGGTTGATGCAGGCCGCGCGCGAGCGCGCCGACCGCGAGGTGATCCTGCACGCCCAGATGACGGCCGCGCCGTTCTACGCGCGGGCGGGCTTCACGCAGCGAGGGCCGGTCTTCGAGGAAGCCGGCATCCCGCACGTGGAGATGGTGCGCGCGCTCTGAGCGCTTCGGAAGTTCAGCGCCGCAGCAGGCTGCGCACGCGGGTGCGGCGCGGCGCCGCGCCGTCGGCCAGGTCCGCGACAGGCGCGCTCTGCGAGCTCACCGTCTCGCGGTCGGTGTACTTCGGCGGCCAGTCGCGCAGCGATGCGTGGCGCAGCAGCGCCAGGCCGCCGCCCGCCGGGAAGGTGCGCTCGAACACGTGCGTCACGAGCCGCTTGGCAACGCGCTCCGCGATCACGAGCGTGGAGCATCGCGTGCCGTAGCGCTGGTCCGCACTGAGGATGAAGGCGGGTGACAGCGCGCGCTCCCAATCGAGCGCGATGCCGGTGGACGGCAGCTCGGCATCGGGCGCCTCGGTGCGATCGGCCAGCGCCGCGAAGAGCCGGGTCGACAAGTCTTCGGCCGAGGCGGACGCGGCGAGCGCCTCGCGTACCTGAGCCTTCAATGCCGTGACCTTGGGCCACGGCGTGTCCAGCGCGGCATTCGAGAGCCCGTAGAGGCCGCGGTCAAGCCGGCGCGGCGCGGGCTCATCGGACGTGGCCCAGAAGCACTCGCCGCGACGGAAATCGGCCGCCACGAGGTTGAACGGGTTGTAGCCCGACAAGGCGGTGCGCACCCAGAAACGGTCGGCGTCGAGGTCGCCGCGCAGCCATGTGGGCACGATCGCCCCGCGCGAGGGTGCATCGTCGTCGCGGGTACCCGGCCGGCGCACGTTGGTGAGCAGCGCCATGCGCCCCGCCGCGGTCAGCCCGAGCCAGGTGCCGCCGCCGTGCAGATCGCGCCCGGCGAGGATCTCGCCGGCGCCGGGGGAGGGCGACCACCATCCCAGGCGTGCGGCGGGCCGGTCAAAGAATTCGTCGCGATTGGCGGCCACCACCAGCGGGAAGCGCCGGTCCTGGTCGATCGCGATGGCCGCTAGGCACATGCGTCGAACTCCTCCACGTGTCGGCTGCCGACGATCAAGCCGGCGAGGGCGGCCGCCGCCCGCTGCTCGATATCCGCGCGCAGCGCGGCGTGAATGCCGGCGGGCGACGCGAGAGCGTCGATGGCGTAGATCTCCATCAGCGTGGCGTTCGAGTCGGCGGCGTCTGGGCGTCGCATGAGCTGGGCTTCCAGCCCTGGGTGTCGCGCACGCAGCGCGGCTTGCAAGCGCGTTGCGGCATCGATCGCGGCATGGACTTGAGTCGAGTTCACACGATAGTAGATGAACAGCCGGCGCGTGCCGGCCTTCGCCGCGTGATGCGTTGCACGCTCCTGCGTGTTCAAGCGGCCTCGGTCGGCAGCGGGTAGGGCAGCGGCTGCGGGTGCAGGGCAGGGCCATCGGCTGCAGCGAGCCGCAACGCGGCCCCGGCGGCCGACAGCTTCAGCTCCACCAGCGCCGCGTGCGCGTCGAGCGACGCCGCATTGACGATCATGCCAGCCGGCTGGAGCGGGTCGTCCGCGGCGAACACCTCCTGGCCAGGGGCGCCGGGCGCATCGAGCGCGAACAGCAGCGCGCGCCGCTTCACGCTGCCGCGGTACTGGCTGCGCGCGACCACTTCCTGGCCGGGGTAGCAGCCCTTCTGGAAGTTGACGCCGCCCACCACTTCGAAGTTCACCATCTGCGGCACGAACTTCTCGACCGTGGCGCCCACGATGCGGGGCACGCCGCTGTGCACTTCGAGCCACTCCCAGGCGGCCTTCGGCAGCGCGGGCAGCGCGGGCGCCGCCTCATCGGGCGGTGCGGCCCACAAGTACCGCGCCTGGCCGGCCCCGTCGGGCAGCCGGATCACCTGCGCGCGGCCGACATCGGTGCGCTGCCATGCGGCTCGCGGAGCGGCATCGCCCAGCCACGCCGTGGCCGCGTCGCCGGCCAGCCCGTACAGCGCCACCTCGTTGCTTGCATCGGTGAGCTTGCAGCGCGCCCGCAGCACGAACATCGACAGCTTCTTCAGGGCGGGCCCGAGCAGGTCGGCGGTGCAGGCCAGCAGCAGTTCGTCGACGCCGGGTCGCCAGACCACGAAGCTCGCGAGCAGCCGCCCCTTGGCAGAGCAATGCCCGGCAAGCCGGGCTTGCGTGCTGTCCAGCGAAAGGATGTCACTCGTGAGCTGGCTGTGCAGGAAGGTGGCCGCATCGGCGCCGGCGGCGCGCACCACGCCCAGGTCGGGCAGCCGCACTGCACCCTGCAGGGAAGTCGTTGTCATGCAGTCATTATCATCACCCCCCATGGGATTGCGCCGATGAGGTTCTTGCTGCGCCTGACCGCGCTGGTGCTCGCGCTCGGGCTCGTGGCCGTCGGCCTGGCGGCATGGTGGCTGTACCGGCCGCTGCCGTTGGCCGGCCCCACGGTCGAGTTGTCGATCGAGCCCGGCACGCCCCCGCGCGACGTCGCCGCCGCTTGGGTGCAGGCGGGCGTGCGCACCGATCCGCTCCTGCTCTACGCCTGGTTCCGCGTGTCCGGCGAGGCGAGGCGCATCCGTGCCGGCAGCTACCAGCTCGAGCCCGGCACGACACCGCGAGGCCTGCTCGACACGATGGTGCGCGGCGACGAGGTGCTCGAGACAGTGCGCCTGCTGGAAGGCTGGACGTTCCGGCAGTTCCGCGCGGAACTCGCGCGCGCCAAGGCGCTGCGCCCGGCGACCGCCAACATGACCGACGATCAGGTCATGGCGGCCATCGGCGCGCCGATGGGGCAGCCCGCCGAAGGCCGATTCTTTCCGGACACCTACGCCTACAGCCGCAACGTGAGCGACCTCACCGTGCTGAAGCGCGCGTATGCGCACATGCACCGGCAGCTCATTCAGGTGTGGGCCGAACGCGCCGCCGACACCCCGCTCAAGACGATGGAAGACGCGCTCACGCTCGCCTCGATCGTCGAGAAGGAAACGGGAGCGCCGTCCGAGCGCGGGAAGGTAGCAGCCGTGTTCGTCAACCGGCTGCGCCGCGGCATGCCGCTGCAGACGGATCCGACGGTCATCTACGGCCTCGGCGAGCGCTTCGACGGCAACCTGCGCAAGGTGGACCTGCAGACCGACGGCCCGTACAACACCTACCTGCGCGCGGGCCTGCCACCCACGCCGATCTCCATGCCCGGCCTGGCATCGCTGCGCGCGGCGGTGAACCCGGCGCCCACGCGCGCGCTGTATTTCGTGTCGCGCGGCGATGGCACGAGCGAATTCAACGAATCGATCGAGGCCCACAACCGCGCAGTCGACCGGTTCCAGCGCCGGCGTTCGTCGCGGGAGCAGCCGATGAGCGGGGGCTTCATCACGTTCGAGGGCATCGACGGCGCCGGCAAGTCCACGCACATCGGCGCGCTGGCCGAGTGGCTGCGCAGCCGCGGCCACGATGTGGTCACGACGCGCGAGCCCGGCGGCAGCGAGGTCGCCGAGCGGCTGCGCGAACTCGTGCTGCACGCGCCGATGGATGCGCTGACCGAAACGCTGGTCGTGTTCGCGGCCCGCCGCGACCACCTCAAGCGTTGCATCGAGCCGGCACTCGGCCGCGGTGCCCTGGTGCTGTGCGACCGCTTCACCGATGCCAGCTTCGCCTACCAGGGCGGCGGTCGCGGCGTGCCGGCCGAGGTGCTGCAAACGCTGGAAGGCTGGGTGCAGGAAGGCCGCCAGCCCGACCTCACACTGTGGTTCGACCTCCCACCCACGATCGCCGCCGAGCGCCGCACCGCGGCCCGGGATCCGGATCGCTTCGAGCGCCAGGACGGCGCCTTCTTTGCCCGCGTTCGCGAGGGCTATGCGCAGCGCTGCGCCGGCGCCCCCGACCGCTTCGTGCGCATCGATGCTCTCCAGCCGCGCGATATCGTGCTGCGGCAACTCGAAGCGGCTCTTCAGGGGCACGGATGGTGACCGGGCCGAGCGACCTCCTGCCCTGGCTGCACACACCGCTCGAGCAGGCAGTGCAGCGGCGTGCGCACGCGCTGCTGCTGCACGGCCTCGGCGGTGTCGGGCAGTTCGAGCTGGGCATGGCGCTCGGCCGGGCGCTGCTGTGCGAGAGCGAGGCGGCCCCGCGACCGTGCGGGCGCTGCCCCGCCTGCCGCTTGCTCGACGCTCGAGCCCATCCCGACTTCCGCGCTCTCGTGCCCGAGGCGCTCGCCGTCGCCCTGGGCTGGGTCGACGATGCGGGCGATGCGGACGGCGCGAAGTCACGCACGGCAAAGCCGAGCCGCGAGATCCGTGTGGAGGCGGTTCGCGCGGCGATCGATTGGTCGCACCAGACACCGTCCCGCGGCAGGGGCAAGGTGCTGCTGATCCACCCGGCGCATGCGATGAACGCCATCACGGCGAATGCGCTGTTGAAGACGCTCGAGGAGCCGCCGGGGTCGCTGCGGCTGGTGCTGTGCACGACCGATCCGGAGTTGCTGCTGCCCACGCTGCGCAGCCGTTGCCAGCGCCTGCGCATCGAATCGCCGGCGCCGGCCGAGGCACTGTCCTGGCTTACGTCGCAAGGCATCGACGATCCGGCGGTACTGCTCGCAGCCGCCGGCGGCCGCCCGCTGGAGGCCCTCGCGCTCGCCGGCGAAGGGCTCGATGCCCGGCGCTGGACCGGCCTGCCGCGCGCCATCGCTCGCGGGCGATGCAGACGTTTTCTCCGGGCTCGCGGTGCCGCGCATCGTCGACACGCTGCAGAAGCTTTGCCATGACGCCATGGCTCGGGCGGCCGGCGGGGCCGGCCGCTACTTCGACGACGCCGCGATGCCGCCGCCCGGGCCGCTGGCGCCGCTCGTGCCCTGGTCGCGCTCGCTCGCGCGCGTGGCACGCTACGACGAGCACCCGTGGCAGGCCGCGCTGCTGGCCGACGCCCTCGTGATCGAGGCGCAACGCGCCCTCACGGCGACCGCCCCGCGCGCGTCATCCTTCGATACACTGCCCGTCTCATGAGCGACGCCGCCCGCCGGGCTCCCGCCGAGGAGCCCAGAACCCCGCCTCCCGACCGAGCGTGATCCAGCTCGTGTTCCGCGAGAAGGGCGCGTTGTACGCCGCGTACATCCCGCTGCTCTCCGATGGCGGCCTGTTCGTTCCCACCACGCGCGAATACAAGCTCGGCGAAGACATCTACCTGCTGCTCTCGCTGCCGGACGATCCGCAGCGCTATCCCGTGGCCGGCAAGGTTGCGTGGATCACGCCGGCCAACGCTTCGGGCGGCCGCACGCAGGGCGTGGGCGTGCGGTTCCCCAGCGACGAGAAGACGCGCGGGCTCAAGATCAAGATCGAGGAACTGCTCGGCACGACGATCTCGTCGTCCAAGCCCACGCAGACGATCTGACTGCGCTTTCCGACGGCGCGCCGGCTGACCGCGATGTACGTCGACTCCCATTGCCATCTCAGCTTTCCGGAACTGCACGCGCGCGTGCCGGAGATCCGCGACGCCATGGCGCGCGCCGGGGTGGATCGCGCGCTCTGCATCTGCACCACGCTCGAGGAGTTCGACACGGTGCACGGCCTCGCGACGGCGCACGACAACTTCTGGGCGTCGGTGGGCGTGCACCCCGACAACGAAGACGTGCAGGAGCCCACCGTCGACGACCTGCTCCGGCGCGCCGCGTTGCCGCGCGTCGTCGCCATCGGTGAAACCGGCCTCGACTACTACCGCCTGAACGGCCGCAGCACGGCGGACATGGAGTGGCAGCGCGAACGGTTCCGCGTTCACATCCGCGCGGCGCGCGCCACGGGCAAGCCGCTCGTCATCCACACCCGCAGCGCAAGCGCCGACACGCTGGCCATCGTGCGCGAAGAGGGCGGCGACCAGCCCGGCGGCGTGTTCCATTGCTTCACCGAGACGATGGACGTGGCGCGCGCCGCCCTCGATCTCGGCTTCCATATTTCCTTCTCCGGCATCCTCACGTTCAAGAATGCGCAGGCGCTGCGCGACGTGGCGCGCGTGGTGCCGCTCGACCGCCTGCTGATCGAGACGGACAGCCCCTACCTGGCGCCCGCGCCGCACCGCGGCAAGACGAACGACCCGTCCCTCGTGCCCTTCGTCGCCGCCCAGGTCGCCGCGATCCATGAAAAACCCGTTGAAGAGATCGCTACGGCGACGAGCAACAATTTCAACCGCCTGTTCCGCATATGAAGTCACTTCATTAGATATCATCGTCTATCTCATTGTCATAGCTGCATTTTCTACGGCCACCGCCGGGGCCTACGAAGACTTCTTCAAGGCAATCGATCGGGACGACGCCCGCAGCCGTGAGCCGCGTTGCTGCAACGCGGCTTCGATCCCAATTCGCGCGACGAGAAAGGGCAGGTGGCGCTCTACGTGGCCCTGCGGGCGCCGTCGCTGGCCGCGGCCGACGCCCTGATGGCGCACCCGCAGCTCGACGTGAACGCCACCAATACCGCAGGCGAGACGCCGCTGATGATGGCGGCGCTGCGCGGGCACCTCGTGTGGGCGCACAAGCTCCTTGCGCGAGGCGCGAGGCTGCATGGGGAAGGGTGGTCGGCGCTGCATTACGCCGCCACCGGCCCCGAGCCGGAGTTCGTGCGGCTGCTGCTCGAGAAGGGAGCGCCTGTCGACGCCCGCAGTCCCAACGGAACCACGCCGCTGATGATGGCCGCGCGCTACGGCAGCGAAGCTTCCGTCGACCTGCTGCTCGCGCGAGGCGCCGACCCGCGGCTGCGCAACCAGCGCGACCTGAGGCGGCCCACTTCGCCCGCATGGATGGGCGCGACAGCCTCGCCAAACGACTCGAAAGCGCAACAGCGCTGCGTCGATAAGTCACGCCTGCCTGTCAGCCCGCTTCCGACACCGCGCTTGGCGCGGGCCCGACTGCCCGTTCCAGGATGCAGCGCCTACATTGATTGCATCAACCGGAGACGCACGATGGAACATCCGCGCAACCCGTTCGAGCTCATGATGAATCCCACGGCGGTGATCGAGGCGATGGAGCGCTCGCGGCTCCTGGCCCAGCTCCACAGCCGCGTCTATCGCCCGCTGGACCGGCCGCTGCTGCGCGACAAGCCTGCGACCGAGGCCGACGTCTTCGACCGCACGGTCGAGCAGTCCCACGACGTGCTCGATTCCTGAACCCTCGCTTCCGGTCGTCACGCCGCTGCGCGCTCGCGCAGCAACTCGAGCACCCGCTCGAACTCGACCGGCTTGACCAGGTGATGATCGAACCCCGCCTGCCGGGCGCGCTGACGATCCGACTCCTGTCCCCATCCCGTGATCGCCACCAGCGTGAGGTCCGCCTCGCCTGGCTCGCTGCGCAGCTTTCGGGCGAGCTCGTAGCCGTTGAGCGCCGGCATGCCGATGTCGAAGAACGCGATGTCCGGATGCTCCTTCGACAGCCGCCTCGTAGGCCGCCATCCCGTCATGGACGACGCGCACGGTGTGCCCATGCGTCTCCAGCATCGTCGCGAGGCTGAGCGCGAAGTCGACGTTGTCGTCGGCGATCAACACTGACAGCCCGCGCCCGCGAGGCGCCTCGCGCGCATCGTGCGCCGAGCCCGGCCGGCAGCGGCGGCGCCACCGTGAGCGGCAGCGTCACCGTGAACTGCGCGCCCTGGCCCAGGCCCGCGCTATAGACGCCGATCCGGCCGCCGTGCAGCTGCACCAGCTCGCGCGCGAGCGTCAGACCCACGCCCAGTCCGGCACGGCCGCGTTCCAGCGATTGGTCGACCTGCGTGAACATCTCGAAGATCGCCTCCTGCATCGCGGGATCGATGCCGATGCCGTTGTCCGTCACGCGCACGGCCACCTCGTCGTCGGAAGCGTCCACCTCCAGGCCGATCCTTCCTTCCTCGTGGGCGTAGACGGCGGCGTTGTTGAGCAGGTTGGCGAATACCTGCGCCAGCCGCGTCGCATCGCCATGCACCCACACCGGCCGCTCGGGCCAGCGCGTGCGCAGTTCGTGGTGCCGATCGCGCATGGCGGGCGCGGAGATCTCGAGCGCCGCGCGCAGCACTTCGAGCAAGTCGATCGGCTCGCGCCGCAATTCGAGCTTGCCCGTGTTGATGCGGGACACGTCGACGAGATCGTCGATCAGGCGGGCCATCTGCCGAAGTTGGCGCAGCATGATGGCGCGGGCGCGCTGCGCCAGCACCGGGTTCGAGTCGGCGCGCTCCAGGATTTCCAGTGCATTGGCCAGCGGCGCGAGCGGATTGCGCAATTCGTGCGCGAGCGTCGCGAGGAACTGGTCCTTGCGGCGATCGGCCTCGCGCAGCGCCTGCTCGGCCTTCTGGCGCTCCTCCATCTCGATCGACAGGTCGCGGTTGCTGCGTTCGAGCGCCTCGGTGCGCCGGCCCACCTCCTGCAGCATGTCGTTGAATGCGTCCACCAGCACGCCGACCTCGTCGTCGCTGGTGCGGGGCACCCGGCGTGCGTAGTTGCGCTGCAAGATCACGTCCCGTGCCGCGTCGGCCACCGCGAGCACCGGGCGCGTGACGGCGCCCTGCAGTCGGCTCGAGATCAGGATGGCAAGCCCCAGGCTCGCCACCATCACCAGGACGAGGATGGCCAGGTAGTCGAGCAGGCGGCCCAGCACGTCGTGCCGCGCGCGAACATACACCGTGCCGAGCGGCTCGCCGCCTTCCTCCACGGATGGAAGAGCTCGAGATACTCGCCGGCGAAAAAGTGCCCCTCGGGCCGCGCAGACGTCGGCACGCGGAGCGCCGCGTCCGCAGAGGCCGCGTATTGGGCAAACAGGCGCCCGTCAGTGCGATAGATCGCGGCCGCTTCGATCTGGGGGCGCAGCCGAAGCGGCGCCAGATTGTCGTGCGCGGTCTTGGCGTCATCGAAGGCGAGGGCCGGCGCAGTGGAACGGGCGACGAGGTCTGCCTGGGTGGTGAGATCCTGCACCCAGCCCGCGCGATAGGCGAGCAGCTCGTACACGAGCAGGGCGGCGGCACTGAGCACGAGGGCCGCCAGCGTGGTCGACAAGACCACCCACGTGACCTTGCGGCGCAACGAGGTGCTGCCTGTCATGAGAGCCAGTGTAAGAGCGGCGCCTTCGCGACCTGTCGCGCCGTCAACGCGCCCTGCGGGCCTTCGGCGCAGGCGCCTCACCGGTCTGCAGCGCCACCGGCAATCGCACCTCGGACTTCACTTCCTTGAGCACGACGCTCGAGCGAACATGCGTCACGCCTGGCAGCTTGAACACCGTGTCGTGCAGGAATGCCTCGTAGGCCTTGATGTCCGGCACCAGTACCTTCACCACGTAGTCGGCCTGCCCGGTGGTGCTGTAGCAGCTGACGATCGGAGCGCACTCGGCCACGGCCTGCTCGAACTGGCGCACGACGTCTTCGCTGTGACGCGTGAGATTGAGTTCGGCGATGACGCACAACGCG
The DNA here is from genome assembly GCA_963839465.1 of uncultured beta proteobacterium. GTDB lineage: Bacteria > Pseudomonadota > Gammaproteobacteria > Burkholderiales > Burkholderiaceae_C > CAWIVI01. Next base: position 94,546 of record CAWIVI010000012.1, on the reverse strand, counting down.
AGCCCCACCTTCTCACGGTCCACCAGTGCCGTGTAGCCGCGGATCACGCCGGCCGCCTCCATGTCCTTCACGCGCTTCCAGCAGGGCGTGCTGGAGAGGCCCGCGCTGTTGGCGAGCTGCTGCACCGTCTGGCGCGCGTCGCGCTGCAGCTCGTTGAGGAGCGTCACGTCGTAGCGGTCCAGGAATGCCATTCTGCGAGAACCCCGTCGAGCGGAATGCTCGCCCTTCTGTATTGTGATTCACGGAAAACGAAGAATCAATTTCCGCGACTCCGGGCGTACCCTGCCCGCCATGCAGCACACCATCCAGCGCCCGGAATACCGCCTGGCCGACAGTCTCTGGGCCGACCGAGGCGCCGTCTTCATCACAGGCACGCAAGCGCTGGTGCGCCTGCTGGTGATGCAGCGCCGGCGCGATGCGGCCGCGGGCCTGGCCACGCAGGGCTTCATCAGCGGCTACCGCGGCTCTCCGCTGGGGATGGTGGACATGGCTGTGTGGAAGGCGGGCAGCAAGCTGGCAGAGGAGGGCGTGCGCTTCCTGCCGGCCATCAACGAGGAGCTGGCCGCCACGGCGGTGCTTGGCACGCAGCGCGTGGAGGCCGATCCTGAACGCACCGCCGAGGGCGTGTTCGCGCTCTGGTACGGCAAGGGCCCCGGCGTGGACCGCGCAGGCGACGCGCTCAAGCATGGCAACGCCTACGGCGCTTCACCGCACGGCGGCGTGCTCGTGGTGGCGGGCGACGACCACGGATGCGTCTCATCGTCGATGCCGCACCAGAGCGACCACGCCTTTCAGGCCTGGAGCATGCCGATCGTGTCGCCCGGCAGCGTGGCCGAGCAGCTCGAGTTCGGCCTCTACGGCTGGGCGCTGTCGCGCTTCTCGGGCTGCTGGGTGGGCCTCACGGCGCTGTCGGAGGTGGTGGAAAGCGGCTCGACGGTCGATCTCAATCTCATCCAATCGCGTGCTGCCGGCTGGCTCGACGGCGATGCCGTGAGCGCTCGCACGGGTTTCCGGCCGCCGGCCGATGGCCTGCACTATCGCTGGCCCGACCTGCCGTCGCTGAAGATCGAAGAGCGCCTCGCGCACAAGCTCGATGCGGTGCGCGCGTTCGCGCGCGTCAATTCGATAGACCGTACCGTGGTCCACAGCGATGCGGCGACGATCGGCATCGTCACCGCCGGCAAGGCGCACCACGACTTCATGGAGGTGTTGCGTCGGCTCGAGATCCCGCTCGACGCACTGGCGGATGCCGGCGTACGAGTCTGCAAGCTGGGGCTGACGTTCCCGGTCGAGCCCACGCGCATGGCCGCGTTCGCGCAAGGGCTGAGCGAGGTGCTCGTGATCGAGGAGAAGGGCGCCATCGTCGAAACCCAGCTGCGCGACCTGTTCTACAACGCTGCCGCAGCGCCCCGCGATCCTTGGCAAGCGAGATCTCGACGGCGCGCCGCTGGTGTCGGCGCTCGGCGAGTTGCGCCCGTCGCGCCTGATCGAGCTGCTGGCGAACTGGCTCGCCCGCCATCGCCCGGCGCTGGACCGGCGCGCGCTGGTGCTCGATTTCGTGAGTCCGCAACTGCTGTCCAACGCGGGCGATGCCGTGAAGCGCCTGCCGTACTTCTGCGCGGGCTGCCCACACAACACCAGCACCAAGGTGCCCGAGGGCTCGCATGCGCAGGCCGGCATCGGCTGCCACTTCATGGCGAGCTGGATGGACCGCAGCACCGAAGGCCTCATCCAGATGGGCGGCGAGGGCGTGGACTGGGTGTCGCACGCGATGTTCACACGCGTGCCGCACGTGTTCCAGAACCTCGGCGACGGCACGTACTACCACTCCGGATACCTCGCGATCCGCCAGGCGGTGGCTGCCGGCGCCACCATGACCTACAAGATCCTGTTCAACGATGCCGTCGCCATGACCGGTGGCCAGCCGGTGGACGGCACCATCACGGTGGACGGCATCGCCCGGCAGGTCGAGGCCGAGGGCGTCAAGCACGTGGTGGTGCTCTCCGACGACATCGGCAAGTACAAGGGCCAGGAGTCTCGCTTCCCTGCGGGCACGCAGTTCCACGACCGCGCCGAGCTCGATGCCGTCCAGAGGCGCCTGCGCGAGCTGCCCGGCGTCACCGTGCTCATCTACGAGCAGGCCTGCGCGGCCGAGAAGCGGCGCAAGCGCAAGAAGGGCACGCTCGTGGATCCGGCGCGCCGGATCTTCATCAACGAACAGGTCTGCGAAGGCTGCGGCGACTGTTCCGTGCAGAGCAATTGCGTCGCGGTGCTGCCGCTGGAAACGCCGCTCGGGCGCAAGCGCAAGATCGACCAGAGCGCCTGCAACAAGGACTACTCGTGCGCCAAGGGCTTCTGCCCGAGCTTCGTCGGCGTGCTCGGAGGCAAGCCGCGCAAGAAGGTGGGGGCACTGGCCGGTGCCGACGGCGTGGATGCGTTCATGCGTCGCGTCGATGCCTTGCCGTTGCCGGCCCCGCATACATGGACCGGCCCGTACGACCTTCTGGTGACGGGCGTTGGGGGCACCGGCGTGGTCACCGTCGGGGCACTCGTGACGATGGCCGCGCACCTGGAGGGCAAGTCGGCGAGCCAGCTCGACTTCATGGGTTTTGCGCAGAAGGGCGGCGCGGTGGTGAGCCACGTGCGCCTGGCCGACACGCCATCGCGGCTGAACCAGGTGCGCATCGACACGCAGCAGGCCGATGCCGTCGTGGCATGCGACCTGGTGGTGGGTGCGTCGCCCGATGCGCTGCAGACGGTGCGCCTCGGCCGCACGCGGATCCTCGTCAACACGCACGAAGTGCCGGTCGCAGAGTCGCTGCGCAACCCCGATGCGACGCTCAAGGTGCCCGAACTGCTGGCCAAGCTGCGCTTCGCCGCCGGCGACGCGAACGTCGAGACCCTGGACGCCCAGGCCCTCGCCGAAACGTTCCTCGGCGACTCGATCGTGTCGAACATGCTCGTGCTGGGCTACGCCTGGCAGCGCGGGCTTGTGCCGGTCGGGCTGCCCGCGCTGATGCGCGCGCTCGATCTCAACGATGTCGCCGTGGCCAGCAACAAGCTCGCCTTTGCGCTCGGCCGGCTATCGGCTGCCGATCCTGCAGCATGCGGGCAGCTGCTCGGTGATTCGCAAGCCGACGACAACGCCCAACGCTCCGAGGATCTCGATGCCCTGGTGCGGCGCGGCATCGAGCACCTCACCGGCTACCAGAGTGCCGCCTACGCACGTCGGTACGCCGAAACGGTCGAGCGGGTGCGCCGTCGCGAGCGCGAGGTCGCCGGCATCGGCAGTGCGCTGTCGTTCACGCGAGCGGTCGCGCAGAGCCTGCTCAAGCTGATGGCCTACAAGGATGAATACGAAGTCGCCAGGCTCTATAGCGACGGCCACTTTCGCCGGCGCCTGGAGCAGCAGTTCGAAGGCGACGTGAAGCTCGAGTTCTACATGGCCCCGCCGTTGCTCAGCCGGGCGCGAGACGGCAAGCCGCCACGCAAGCTGCGGCTGGGCTCATGGATGCAAGCCGCGATGAAGCTGCTGGCCCACGGCCGCGTCCTGCGCGGCACGCCGCTGGACATCTTCGGTCTCACGGCCGAGCGCCGCATGGAGCGCTCGCTGCTGGCGACCTATCTGGACCGGATCGACGAGCTGCTCGCCGGACTGTCGCCGCAGACGCTGCCGGTCGCGACGGAAGTCGCGCTGGTCCCGCTTCAGATGCGGGGGTTCGGTCACGTGAAGATCGCCAACGTCGCGCTGGCCCGCACGCGAGAAGCAGAACTTCTGCACCGTCTCGATCCCGAACGGTATCCGAGGCCAACGCGCGGGCGCGAGGCGGGCCAGCTCAAGGGGATCCGAGTCACGACGGAGGTTTGAGCGGCATCTCTCTATACGCGACAATGTGTATTATGTCAAATCATAAGGTCCAGTGCGCGAGGCTGGCAGCCTCGCTGCTCCTGTACCTGTACGCCGCCACCGGTTGGGCCGCGGAGATCCGCTGGCAAGCTCCGATTGAAATCGCACGCGGCGCCGGCGAACGCGGCGCGTGGCAGCAGAACGAGTCGCGCTACGACTTCATCGACGATCCCGCCGTGGCGTGGAGCCCACGCGGCGAACTGGCGGTGGCGTGGGTCGACCAGCGCCGCAAGGCCGTGCTGTTGCAGCGCTACTCGAACGACGGGAAAGTGTCTCTCGGCGCCCTAGTGGACGTGTCGCTTCAGCCGAAGACATTCTCCTGGCTGCCGCGGCTGGCATGGACACCGCAGGACGTCGATCGCCTTCACGTCCTCTGGCAGGAGATCATTTTCTCAGGCGGTTCCCACGGCGGCGAGATCCTGGTCGCAGTCTCGGACGACGGCGGCCGTTCCTTCGCCGAGCCGGTGAACCTGTCCCGCTCCAGGGAAGGTGACGGCAAGGGGCGCATCGACCGCAACGTGTGGCACAACGGTAGCCTCGACGTCGCCGCGGCACCCGGCGGCCGGGTGTTCGCCGCCTGGACCGAGTACGACGGCCGTCTGTGGTTAGCCCACTCCAGCGACGGCGGTCGAAGCTTCTCCAGACCGGTCCTGGTTGCAGGCGATCCACCCGCGCCGCCCGCACGCGCGCCGGCCCTCGCGGTCAAGAGCGATGGCGCGGTGGCGTTGGCCTGGGCGACGGGCGACGACCCCGCAGGCGACATCCGGATCGCGCTTTCCAGCGATGGCGGCAGGAGCTTCAGTGCGCCCCGCCCAGTGGAGGTCACACCGGGCTACTCGGACGCACCCAAGCTCGCCTTCGATGGTCGCGGGGTGCTGCACGTGGTGCACGCCGAGAGCGTCGGCGGGCCGTTCAAGCCTTCCTCGATCCGTCACCTCCGTTCCACCGACGGCGGCCGCACTTTCGGCCCGGCCCATGACATCTCCAGCCCGCTGCCACCAGGCTACGCAAGTGCCGCCTTTCCTGCCCTGGGCATCGACGGGCGCGGACGGGTGGTGGTGATCTGGGAACTCCTGCGTGGGTCGGCCGCACCTTACGGAATCGCCATCGCCGTGTCGGCGGATGGCGTGCAGTTCAGTGCGCCGCAACTGATCCCTGGCAGCGTGGACCCCGGAGGCGGGTTCAACGGAAGTACACAGGGCTTGTTGATGAACAAGCTTGCTGTCCGCCCCGACGGCGAGATCGCGGTTGTCAACAGCGCCATGAAGATCGGCTCGCACAGCCGCGTGTGGCTGCTGCGCGGAGCGCTGCGCTGAGGTCGCGTGCCCCAGCTCGGCGATAGAACGAGGAAGCCGTTCGGTCGCCCGGATCGGAGCCTGGAGCATCGCTGTTAGTAAAATTGACCAGGCCCGCTCTTACGATCGCTTGGGCATGGCTTGTCTGCAGCACGCAGGCCTACTAGGCTAGGCCCCCTGAGAAGCGGGCACATATGCAATTCCTCGTCGTTGAAGATGATCCCGTCATGCAGATCCTGACTCCCAGGATGTTGCACACCCTCGGCTACGCTGCCCGCGTGGCGACCAATGGTGCCGATGCCATCGACGCTTGCCGAACCGAGCCGCCGGATGTCATCCTGATGGACGTCCAGATGCCGCGCATGGACGGCCTGGAGGCCACTCGCGAGCTGCGCCGGCTGCAGCGTGAAGGTGAGTTGCCGCCCTTCCCGATCATCGTTTTGAGTGCATATCACGCACCGTCGGAGCGTGCTGCATGCTTCGATGCGGGGGCAGACGGCTTCGTGACAAAACCGCTGATGATCGCCAAGCTGGCTACCGAAATACACCGCGTCATGACCCGATCGCCGAAGGGACGTGCGCGTACCGCCAGCGGGCGTGAGTCGATGTAAGAGCTGTACCACCGGACACGCGTCCGGGTCCAAGAGCGCGCCCTGCCCATAAGCTTGCGGGCGTGAGACACCGTTCCGCATGTCCCAGCCTGCCCAATCCGTACCGTTGCCTGCGCGGCGTCGGTATCAGCGTGGCCGCGTTGCTCTTGCTCGCGTGCCTGGGCGGCGCGGAAGCGGCGCTGTGCTCGGTGCTTGGCGCCAGTTCCATGCTGTGCGAGGCGATGTCCGCGCCGTATGAGTGGTGGTTCGTCGCGGCCGCCGTCGGCGGCTCGCCCACACGGTGTTCGCTTTCTATCGCGATTTTTTCGGCGGTCGCTACTACAGCGACCTCGCGAAGGTCCAGCAGCTCCAGTGAATCAGAACGCCCGTCTTCAAGGGCGTTCGCAGCACTGGGTCAGCCCCCCGCCTCACAGCTTGAGCTTGCTGAACTTGGTGCCGTCCAGGCTCAGGATTGGCCATGAAGCCTGCGTTCGGCCAGCGCACCGATGCGTCGACGCCAGCGGTCCAACCTTAGCGTGAGTCGAAAGCCCATCAATTTTTGCCTGACTCGTCAGCCCTGGAAATGTGACTTTGGTGCTATGGCGCGGGAGTGGAGCGGCGGGCCAAATTCATAGTCGCAGCGGTGCACCAGCGGCGTGCCTCTTGAAGGAAACATCATGCAATTCCTCCCGTTGTCGGCAGCGGCGCTGCTCCTCGCCGCTTCCACAAGCTTCGCAGCGCCCGAACAGTACAGGTTCCATGACCACTCTTCACCAGAGTTGATCGATACGGACAGTGCCATCGCGATCTGGAGAGCGCAGGTCGATGAGAACATGCGCATGCGCATCCAGAAGCTCTACCCGGTGTCCAAGTGGGGGTTCATCAGCCAGGTCCAGGGTGGCTTCACGTCCGACAAGACCTGCGTCGTCACCGCGCGCGCGGTGATGGTGCCCTTGATCTTGCGCAGCCGACTGGAGTTCAAGCCGTACAAGTCGGCCACTGCCTTCGCCAGCCAACCCGGCGCGACGCGCGAGCAGTGCCGCGAGCTCGCCGCAGAACGTTTAACGGAGGCGGTTCTCGCGATACGCTCATCGTTGATCGCATCGTGAGCACCGGGCCACACTCGGCACGATGGCCGCTGGGCCGGGGCTCTGCGATCTGCCTATCTCTGGCGGAGTCGGAGGGATTCGAACCCTCGATGCAGGTTTTGCCCGCATACTCCCTTAGCAGGGGAGCACCTTCGGCCGCTCGGTCACGACTCCGGAACAGGGCGAATTCTAGCTGCTCACTGCGGGGTGCGGTCGAGCTCGAGGTCGAACGCCTTGTGCAGCGCCCGCACGGCGAGTTCCATGTACTTCTCGTCGATCACGACGCTGGTCTTGATCTCGCTCGTGGTGATCATCTGGATGTTGATGCCCTCCTCGCTCAGCGCGCGGAACATCTTGGCGGCCACCCCCACGTGGCTGCGCATGCCGATGCCGACGATGCTCACCTTGCAGATCTTCGGGTCGCCCATCACCTGCGCCGCGCCGGTCGCCGGCTGCACCTTGGACTTGAGCAGTTCCAGCGTGCGCTCGTAGTCGTTGCGGTGGACGGTGAAGGAGAAATCGGTGCGGCCGTCGTGCGAGACGTTCTGGATGATCACGTCCACGTCGATGTTGGCCGCCGCCACCTCGCCGACGATCTGGTAGGCGATGCCGGGCTTGTCCGGCACGCCCATCACGGTCACCTTGGCTTCGTCGCGATTGAACGCGATGCCCGACACAACGGCTTGTTCCATCTTGGCGTCTTCCTCGAATGTGATCAGGGTTCCGGACTCGGCTTCCTCGGCGATCGGGATGTCCCACGGCGTGAAGCTCGACAGCACCCGCAACGGCACGCGGTACTTGCCGGCGAACTCCACGGAGCGGATCTGCAGCACCTTGGAGCCCAGGCTCGCCATCTCGAGCATCTCTTCGAAGCTGATGCTGTGAAGCCGCCGCGCCTCGGGCACGATGCGCGGGTCGGTGGTGTAGACGCCATCGACGTCGGTATAGATGAGGCACTCGTCGGCCTTCATCGCCGCGGCCACCGCGACGGCGGACGTGTCGGATCCACCGCGCCCGAGTGTCGTGATGTGGCCGTCGGGGTCGATGCCCTGGAAGCCGGTGATCACGACCACGCGGCCGGCGTCCAGGTCGGCGCGCACGCGGGCGTCGTCGATGCGCTGGATGCGGGCTTTCGTGAAAGCGGAATCGGTCTCGACGGGGACCTGCCATCCCGTGTAGCTCACCGCCTGGAGGCCTTCGGCCTGCAGGGCGATGGACAGCAGCCCGACCGATACCTGCTCGCCGGTCGCTGCGATCATGTCGAGCTCGCGCATCACCTCGGCGGTGATCGACGCCGGCGCCAGTTCGTTCGCGAGTGCCGAGTAGGCGATTGGTCTCGCCGCTCATCGCGGACGGAACGACGACCATGCGGTGCCCGGCGCGCGCCCACTTGGCAACGCGCTTGGCCACGTTGCGGATGCGCTCGGTCGAGCCCATCGACGTGCCGCCGTACTTGTGAACGATGAGTCCCATGAGGTCTGAATCTGGAGAGCCCTGAATCTGGAGAACCCCGCCGGTGCGCGGGTCCGAGATTCTACCTATTGCGGTGCAGCAAAAGCGGGCCGGCGCAGAGCCACTCGAGGTGAACCTCGGGCTGCCCCGGCTCACGCCAGCGCCGACGCGTCGATGCCGAGGCCCGGCACGAAGACGAGCCGGCCGTCGCAATACAGCAGCGGCGCGCACCGCTGCCACGGTGCGATGCCCGCCGCCTGGAACTGCTTCTTCAACGCGCGAGCGGGCCGGTTGGCGCGCCGCCTGGAACTGCTCGGAGCCCTCTCGGGCCGCAGCTCGCAACGGTGCAGCAGCTCGAGCGCGATGCCGCCCTCGGCCGCCACCGTGACGCACAAGGCGCCGCCCCACTCGGGCAGCTCGTACACGCCGGGGCCGCTCACATGCAGCGTGGTCGCGGGCAGCGGCGTACCTTCGCCGACGGCTGCCGCCGCGACGTCCAGCCGGCCCCGGTACAGGCGCAGTTCGGCGCCGGCATGTAATGGCCAGCGTGTCGGCCCACTGTCCGCCAGCTCGTCCATCAGCCGCCGCACCAGGGTACCGGACGCACCCCGGCCACTTCGCTCGCGCAGCCACAGCCTCAAGCACACTTGGCGCCGCGCAGGAGACAGCGCCTGCCAAGCCTGTACGCGCAGCGACTCGCCGTCCCGCACGGCTGCAAGGTCAGCCGCCGCGGTCTCTTCGATGACCAGCAGCGCTTCGTGCGCGTGGCGGGCCGCGGCTGCCAGGGCGCCCTCCGCTTCGGGAAACGCGACCTCCAGTGCCGGCCACACCTGGCTGCGCAGGCGGCTGCGTGCAAAACGGGGCTCGGTGTTGCTGGGATCGTCCACGAACCGAAGCCGGTGGTGCCGCACATAAGCCTCGATGGACACGCGTGGTACATCCAGCCAGGGGCGCGCCCAGGTGATCCCGTTGCGCCTCGACCTCACGAGGCATGGCGGCGAGTCCGGCCGGCCCGCTCCCCCGAAGCGCCTGCAAGAGGAATGTCTCGGCCTGGTCTTGCCGATGATGCGCCAGCAGTACGAGATCGACCCCGCAGTCGCGCGCCATCGCAGCCAGGGCTGAATACCGCGCCCGACGTGCCCACGCCTCCACGCTGGCACCTGGGGCCGGCGACTCCAGCAAGCGGTAGCCGTGGAAGTGCACCGGCGCGCCCGCGCTTGCCCAGCGCGTGCACTGCCGACGCACGTGTTCCAGCCAACGGTCGGCGTCGGCCTGGAGGCCATGGTGCACGTGCAGTGCATGAACTCGAAGGTCGAGTGCCGCGGGCCGCGGCGAGCGCGGCATGGAGCAGCGCCGTGGAATCGCGGCCGCCGCTGGTGGCGACAGCGAATCCGCGCGTCACGGCTCCTTCGTGTCGCGAAAGCGCCCGTAGGACTGCAGGCGCTCGTAGCGGCGCTGCAGCAGTTCCTTCGGCTTGAGGTCGACGACCTGTCGCAGCGCGTCGTTGAGGGCGCGCTTGAGGTGCGAGGCCATCAGCTTCGGATCGCGATGCCCGCCACCGACAGGCTCGTTGACGATCTTGTCGATGAGGCCCAGCGCCTTCAGCCGATGCGCCGTGACGCCCAGCGCTTCGGCCGCGTCGGCTGCGCGGTCGGCGGTCTTCCAAAGAATGGAGGCACAACCTTCGGGAGAGATCACCGAGTACACCGAAAACTGCAGCATCAGCACTTGGTCGCCGACGCTGATCGCCAGCGCGCCGCCCGACCCGCCCTCCCCGATGATGGTGGTGACGATCGGCACCTGCAACTGCGCCATCTCGTAGATGTTGCGACCGATGGCTTCGGACTGCCCGCGCTCCTCGGCGCCGATGCCGGGATACGCGCCCGGCGTGTCGACGAAGGTGAACAGCGGCAAGCCGAACTTCTCGGCGAGCTTCATCAGGCGTAGAGCCTTGCGATAGCCCTCGGGGCGGGACATGCCGAAGTTGCGCGTGGCGCGCTCTTTCGTGTCGCGGCCTTTCTGATGGCCGAGCACCATGCAGGCCTGGCCGTTGAAGCGCGCGAGCCCGCCCACGATGGACTGATCATCGGCGAAGGCACGGTCGCCGTGGAGTTCCTGGAAGTCCGCTGAAAACCTCGTTGATGTAGTCGAGCGTGTAAGGCCGCTGCGGATGTCGCGCGATCTGCGTCACCTGCCAGGGCGTGAGGCTCGAGTAGATTTCCTTCGTGAGCTGCTGGCTCTTCTTGTCGAGGCGGTCGATCTCCTCGGAGATGTCCACTGCGGACTCGTTCTGCACGTATCGCAGTTCTTCGATCTTCGACTCGAGCTCGGCGATCGGTTGTTCGAACTCGAGGAAATGTCGCTTGCTCATGAGCCGCGGATTATGCGGTTACCTTTGCTCAGTATTCCACCGGCAGCGGATCGAGGCTGCGCCAGACGTACCACGTGGCCACCGATCGGAAAGGCGCCCAGGCCTCCCCCACCTCCCGCGCTTCCGCCCGGGACACCGGCTCGCCGCTGAAGTAGTTGACGCTGATGCCCTTGAGCAGGCCGAGGTCGTCCAGCGGAAGCACGTTGGGCCGCATCAGGTGGAAGATGAGAAACATCTCGGCAGTCCAGCGACCGATGCCGCGGATGGCGACGAGTTCTTCGATGATGGCCTCGTCGTCCATCTCGCGCCACTGGCTCACGTGCACGCGTACCCGACTCGAAGTGCATCGCGAGGTCGCGCAGATATTCGATCTTGCGTGCCGAGAGGCCCGCAGTGCGCAGTGCGTCGGTCGCGAGCGTCAGCACGGCTCGCGGCACGACGCGCGTGGACGGGCCGGGCGAAAGCGATGCGAAGCGGTCCCAGACCGACTGGGCCGCCTTGACTGAAATCTGCTGCCCGACGATGGATCGCGCGAGCGTGGTGAACGCATCGCCGCGGCTCTGAAGCCGCGCTTCCCCGAACCGCGGGATGAGCTTCTTCATGACGCGGTCGCGCCGGGTGAGATGCTTGCAGGCGTCGTCCCAATACCCGGGCGTCACCTGCACCAGCGATCCGGCTGTTGAGGTACGCACCACGATCACACCTTCGCCGCCGCGGTTTCCCAGGTGGTGCCCTGGGGTCCGTCTTTCAGAACGACGCCTGCGGCGGCGAGCTCGTCGCGAATGCGATCGGCGAGCGCGAAGTCGCGCGCTCGCTTGGCCGCGGCGCGCGCTTCGATGCGGCGCGCAATTTCGGCGTCTTCGAGGGCGCTGCCGGCCTGCAGGAACGCACGCGGCTCCTGCTGCAGTATGCCCGAGCGTGCTGCCGAGCGCTTTCAACAGCGATGCGTGCTCGCGCGACCGCGTGCGGTTCACCTCGGCGGCCAGCTCGAACAGCACGGCCACTGCGCCCGGCGTGTTGAAGTCATCGTTCATCGCATCGCGGAACGCCGCCGCGCGAGGCTGCGACCAATCGACCTCCGCCTGCTCGGCAGGCACGGCGTCGAGCGCCGTGTACAGGCGACGCAGGGCCTGTCGTGCATCGTCGAGGTGCGCGTCGCTGAAGTTGAAGGGGCTGCGGTAGTGGGTGCGCAGCATGAAGAAGCGCAGCGTCTCGCCGTCGAAGCGCTGCAGCACGTCGCGGATCGTGAAGAAGTTCCCGAGCGACTTCGACATCTTCTCGTTGTCGACGTTCAGGAACCCGTTGTGCATCCACACGTTCACCCACGGCTTGCCCGTCGACGCCCTCGGCCTGGGCGATCTCGTTCTCGTGATGCGGAAACTGCAGGTCCATGCCGCCGCCGTGGATGTCGAAGTGCTCGCCGAGCACGGCGCAGGCCATGGCCGAGCATTCGATGTGCCAGCCCGGTCGGCCCGGCCCGTAGGTGGAATCGAACTTCGCGTCGGCCGGCTCGTCGGTCTTGGCGGCCTTCCAGAGCACGAAGTCGAGCGGATCATGCTTTCCCTCCTGCACGGCGACGCGCTCGCCGGCCCGCAGCTCGTCGAGCGACTTGCCCGACAGACGGCCGTAGCGGGGAAACTTGCGCACCGCAAAATCCACGTCTCCATCGCTCGCGCGGTAGGCCAGGCCCTTGTCCTCCAGGCGGGCGATCATGTCGAGCATCGCTGTGATGTGCTCGGTTGCGCGCGGCTCGTGCGTCGGCTTCGCGATGCCCAGGGCGCCGATGTCGGTGTGCATCGCGATCGATCATCTCGTCCGTGAGGGCGCGGATGGACATGCCGCGCTCAACCGCGCGCTTGATGATCTTGTCATCGATGTCGGTGATGTTGCGCACGTAGGTGACGTCGTACCCCAGCGTGCACAGCCAGCGGTACACCACGTCGAAGGCCATCATCATGCGCGCGTGGCCGACGTGGCACAGGTCGTAGATGGTCATGCCGCAGACGTACATGCGCACGCGGCCAGGCTCGATGGGATGGAACGGCTCGACCCGCCGGGCCAGCGTGTTGTAGATCGACAGCGTCATCGACGGATGGGGACTGGGCCTGAAGCGCCGGCGCGTGGTGGCGAGTGAGGCGAGCGTCAGTACAATCGAATCAGTATAGCGGCAGCCCCTGTCGAGGATGCATCGATGAAACTCCGAATCCTGCTGCGCGGCGCTGCAGCAATCGCCGTCATGGCCGCACTTTCTGGGCCCCGCGCTGGCCCAGAAAGTGCGTCTGGCCACCAGCATGGGCGATATCGTCGTGGAACTCGACGCAGCCAAGGCGCCCAAGACGGTCGACAACTTCGTGCAGTACGTGAAGGCCGGCCACTACGACGGCACCATCTTCCACCGCGTGATCGATGGCTTCATGATCCAGGGCGGTGGCATGACGGCCGACATGAAGGAGAAAGCCACCCGCCCACCCGTCCCGCTCGAAAGCCGCAACGGCCTCGCGAATGCCCGCGGCACAGTCGCAATGGCACGCACGATGGACCCGAACTCCGCCACCGCGCAGTTCTTCATCAACCTTTCCGACAACGCCTTCCTCGACCAGCCCAACGCGCGCGACGGCAATGGCTATGCCGTGTTCGGGCGCGATCGTGCAAGGCATGGAAGTCGTCGACAAGATCAAGAACGTACCCACGGGGACTAACGGCCCGCATCAGAACGTCCCGTCGCAAGCGGTGACGATCAAGAAGGCCAGCCTGGAGAAGTGACATGACCAAGACCGTCGAGATGACCACCAGCGCGGGCGTGATCCGCATCGAGCTCGACGACGCGAAGGCTCCGGCCAGCGTCGAGAACTTCCTGTCGTACGTGCGCAAGGGCCACTACGACGGCACCGTCTTCCACCGCGTGATCAAGGGCTTCATGGTCCAGGGCGGCGGCTTCGAACCCGGCATGAAGCAGAAGCCCACCGCCGAGCCGATCCCCAATGAAGCGGGAACGGACTGAAGAACGCCCACTACACGCTGGCCATGGCGCGCACGTCGGCGCCGCACTCGGCCACGGCGCAGTTCTTCATCAACACGACGGACAACGGATTCCTCGACTTCAAGTCCGAGACGCCCCAGGGCTGGGGCTACGCCGTCTTCGGCAAGGTCGTGTCGGGCCAGGACGTCGTCGATCGGATCGAGAGCACGCGCACCGGCCGCCGCGGCATGCACGACGACGTGCCGCTCGACGACGTCGTGATCGAGCGGGTCGTCGAGGTGTCGTGAAACGCATCGCCGCGCCACCGGCGTGGCGCGCGATCGATTTCATCTCGGACATCCATCTGAGCGCAGCGCAGCCGCGCACATTCGAGGCCTGGCGCGCGTTCCTGGCAAGCACGGATGCCGACGCCGTCTTCATCCTGGGCGACCTATTCGAGGTTTGGGTCGGCGATGACGCCAGGGCATCCGGTGCCTTCGAGGCGGCCTGCGCAGGCGTCCTGCAGGCCGCCGCCCGGCGCATGCACGTCGCGTTCATGGCGGGCAACCGCGACTTCCTCGTCGGCCCCGCCCTGCTGGACGATTGCGGCATCACCGCGCTGCCGGATCCCGTCGATGCTCGATGCCTGGGGCCGCCCCGTCCTGCTCACTCACGGCGATGCCCTGTGCCTGTCCGACGTGCGACTACCAGCGCTTCCGCATGCAGGTGCGCAGCGAGGGCTGGCAACGCGAGTTTCTCGCCCGGCCGCTGGCGGAGCGCCAGGCCATCGCCCGCGCCATGCGCGACGCCAGCGCACAGGCGCAGCGCGGCCGCAGCGAGTGGGCCGACGTCGACGCCGACGCGGCCGTGGCCTGGATGCGGGAGGCCGGCGCCCGGGAGATGGTCCACGGGCACACGCACCGCCCGGGAGCCAGTGCAGTGGCGCCGGGCTACATGCGCCACGTGCTGAGCGACTGGGATATGGACGCCACGCCGCCCCGAGCGGACGTGTTGCGCCTCACGCGCGGCGGGATCACGCGGCGCTCGCCGGGATGATCGCCACGTGGTGGCGTGGCTGGCGCGAACGCCGCGCCGCAAGCCGGCGCGCCATTCCCGACGCCCTGTGGAGCGCAACGATCGCCCGCCACCCGTTCCTGTCGCGACGGTCGCCGGAGGACCTCGACCGCTTGAGGCGCCTTGCGATGCTGTTCCTCGACCGCAAGGAGTTCACCGGTGCCGACGGATTCGTGGTGAGCGACGAGATCGCGGTGTCCATCGCTGCGCAGGCCTGCCTTCCGGTGCTGCACCTGGGGCTCGAACACTACGGCCGCTTCGTCGGCATCGTGGTCCACCGCGGCGAGGTGGTGGCGCGGCGTGAGCACGTCGACGAAGCCGGCGTCGTGCACCGGTACGACGAGCTGCTCAGCGGCGAGGCGATGGAAGGCGGACCGGTGATGCTCGTCGTGGTCCGACGCGCAAGGCCTCGTCGACACGGCAGACGAGTCGCCTGAGCCGCCTGCCTGGGCGTACAACGTGGTGATCCACGAGTTCGCCCATGTGCTCGACATGGGCGACGGCATGGCCGACGGGGTTCCGCCCGGCGTGAACCGCGAGCACTGGATGAACGTGCTGGTGCCCGCTTTCGACAACTTCTGCGAGCGCGTGGTGTGCGGCCACGAGACCGTGCTGGATCCCTACGCCGCCGAAGGGCCGGACGAGTTCTTCGCGGTCGCGTCGGAGAGCTTCTTCGTGACGCCGCAGGCGCTCAAGGAAGAGCAGCCGGCGTTGTACCGGCTGCTGATGTCGTACTACCGGCAGGACCCCGCCGGCTGAAGCGGTCGGTCAGGCCGTGGCGGGCTCCGCCTTCGGCTTGTTGTCGCTCTTCTTCGGCGGCTGGATGTCGAGCACGGTATTTCCCTCGGCATCGACATCGACCACCAGGCGGCCGCCATCCACCAGCCGGCCGAACAGCAACTCGTCGGCCAGCGCTCGTCGGATGGTGTCCTGGATCAGGCGCTGCATCGGGCGAGCGCCCATGAGCGGATCGAACCCCTTCTTGGCCAGGTGCTGCCGCAAGCCGTCCGTGAACGTGACCTCCACCTTCTTCTCGGCGAGCTGGCTCTCGAGCTGCAGGAGGAACTTGTCGACCACGCGCAGGATGATCTCCTCGTTGAGCGCAGAGAAGCTCACGATGGCATCGAGGCGGTTGCGGAACTCCGGCGTGAACAGGCGCTTGATGTCGGCCATCTCGTCACCTTGCTGGCGCGAGTTGGTGAAGCCGATCGTCGCCTTGCCCATCATCTCGGCGCCGGCGTTCGTGGTCATGATGATGATCACGTTCCGGAAGTCGGCCTTGCGGCCGTTGTTATCGGTGAGCGTGCCGTGGTCCATGACCTGCAGCAGCACGTTGAAGACGTCCGGGTGCGCCTTCTCGATTTCGTCGAGCAGCAGCACGGCGTGAGGCTTCTTCGTGATGGCCTCGGTGAGCAGGCCGCCCTGGTCGAAGCCGACATAGCCGGGCGGCGCGCCGATCAGCCGGCTCACGGCATGGCGCTCCATGTACTCGGACATGTCGAAGCGGATCAGCTCGATGCCGAGGATGAATGCGAGCTGGCGCGCCACCTCGGTCTTGCCGACGCCGGTCGGGCCGCTGAACAGGAACGAGCCGATCGGCTTGTCGGGCTTGCCCAGGCCGGAGCGAGCCATCTTGATCGCCGCGGCGAGCGCATCGATCGCCTGCTCCTGGCCGAAGACCACGCTCTTGAGATCGCGATCGAGGTTCTTGAGCTTGCTGCGGTCGTCGCTGGAGACCGAGGCCGGCGGGATGCGGGCGATCTTGGCCACGATCTCCTCGACCTCGCTGCGGGTGATCGTCTTCTTCTGCTTGCTCTTGGGGAGGATGCGCTGCGCCGCACCCGCCTCGTCGATCACGTCGATCGCCTTGTCGGGCAGGTGGCGGTCGTTGATGAACTTGGCCGACAGCTCGGCCGCCGCCTGCAGCGCGTTCAGCGCGTACTTGACGCTGTGGTGCTCCTCGAAGCGCGACTTCAGGCCCTTGAGAATCTCGATGGTCTGCTCGACGGACGGCTCGACGACGTCGATCTTCTGGAACCGGCGCGAGAGTGCCGCGTCTTTCTCGAAGATGCCGCGGTACTCGGTGAACGTGGTGGCCCCGATGCACTTCATCGCGCCGGTGTTCAGCGCAGGCTTCAGCAGGTTGCTGGCGTCCAGCGTGCCGCCGGAGGCCGCGCCGGCGCCGATGAGGGTGTGGATCTCGTCGATGAAGAGGATGGCGTTGGGCTGGTCCTTGAGGGCCTTCAAGACGCCCTTCAGGCGCTGCTCGAAGTCGCCGCGGTACTTGGTGCCGGCCAGCAGGGCGCCCATGTCGAGGGCATAGACGGTGGAGTCGGCCAGCACCTCGGGCACCTCGTTCTCGGTGATGCGCCAGGCCAGGCCCTCGGCGATGGCCGTCTTGCCGACGCCGGCCTCGCCCACGAGCAGCGGGTTGTTCTTGCGGCGGCGGCACAGCACCTGGATCACGCGCTCGACCTCGAGCTCGCGGCCGATCAAGCGGATCGATCTTGCCGTCGCGCGCCAGCTGGTTGAGGTTCTGCGTGAACTGGTCGAGCGGAGAGCCCTTGCCTTCGGCGGCCTCTTCCTTGTCGGCCTCGTTGCCGCTGTTGTCGCTCGACTTCTGCGGCTCGGGCGGATCGCTCTTCTTGATGCCGTGGGCGATGTAGTTCACGACGTCCAGCCGGGTGACGCCCTGCTGGTGCAGGTAGTACACGGCATGGGAATCCTTCTCGCCGAAGATCGCGACCAGCACGTTGGCGCCGGTCACCTCCTTCTTGCCGCTGCCGGTGGACTGCACGTGCATGATCGCGCGCTGGATCACGCGCTGGAACCCGAGCGTGGGCTGGGTGTCCACCTCCTCGGTGCCCCCGACCGTGGGCGTGTTCTCCTTGATGAAGCCCGTCAGGCTCTTGCGGAGGTCGTCGATGTGCGCCGCGCAGGCGCGCAGGACCTCGGCCGCCGAGGGGTTGTCGAGCAGCGCCATGAGCAGGTGCTCGACGGTGATGAATTCGTGCCGCTGCTGGCGCGCTTCGACGAACGCCATGTGCAGGCTGACTTCCAACTCTTGCGCAATCATGCGGCCTCCATAATGCACTGCAACGGGTGACCGGCCCGCTTGGCCGCGGCAAGCACCAGTTCGACTTTCGTTGCCGCGACGTCTTTCGTGTACACACCGCACACGCCGCGACCTTCGTGGTGAATTTTCAGCATGATCTGCGTCGCCGTTTCCAGATCACGCTTGAAGTATTCCTGCAAAACCCTCACGACGAACTCCATAGGGGTGTAATCGTCATTCAGCATGACGACCTGGTACATGGGCGGAGGCGTCGTTCGGGCTGTCTTGCGTTCGGCGACGACAGCCCCCTGCCCGTCTCCCGTGCGGGACGGCGCGGCCGGATCGACCGGCGGTTTCGGGGGCTCCGAAGGCATGGATTCATTCTATCGACTCGAGCTTTGCACGAGGGTTGACCTGCATATTGCACCCGCATGTCGAGAACTCAAGCGCGAAATCGCGACGACGCCACGTTCGCATCGGGGCACGCTGCGTCGCGGCTTGACACTCCTGTATACCGCGCACGAGAATCTTGCGCTTCAAGAACAAGTCCCATGGAGGGTCGGAGATGACCGAGGGGAACACTCAGCACGGCACCGTGAAGTGGTTCAACGATGCCAAGGGGTTCGGTTTCATCGAACCGGAGGGCGGCGGCGCTGATGTCTTTGCCCACTTCTCGGCGATCCAGATGGATGGCTTTCGCACCCTCAAGCAGGGCGCCCGGGTGGCTTTCGAGCTGATGCAGGGCCCCAAGGGCAACCTGGCCCAGAACATCCGTCCGGTCGAGGACATGGATCGCCCCCCCGTGACGGACAGCGATTTGGCCATGGCGGCGGGTTGACCTCCCGCTTCAGGCCGGCCGGAGATGAAAAAAGCCCGCGATCGGCGGGCTTTCTTGCGTCACGCGGCGTTCACATGTTCTCGATCATCACCTGCCCGAAGCCGGAGCAGGAGACCTGCGTTGCGCCTTCCAGCAGGCGGGCGAAGTCATACGTGACCTTCTTGCTGAGAATCGACTTCTCCATCGAGCTGATGATGAGGTCGGCGGCCTGCGGTCCAGCCCATGTGGCGCAGCATCATCTCGGCCGACAGGATCTCCGAGCCGGGGTTGACGTAGTCCTTGCCGGCGTACTTGGGCGCGGTGCCGTGGGTGGCTTCGAACATCGCCACCGAGTCGGACATGTTGGCGCCGGGCGCGATGCCGATGCCCCCGACCTGCGCGGCCAGCGCATCCGACACGTAGTCGCCGTTCAGGTTCAGCGTGGCGATCACCGAGTACTCCGCCGGGCGCAGCAGGATCTGCTGGAGGAACGCGTCGGCGATGCTGTCCTTCACGGTGATGTCGCGCCCGGTGCGCGGATTCTTGAACTTGCACCACGGGCCGCCGTCGATCGGCTCGGCGCCGAACTCGCGCTGCGCCAGCGCGTAGCCCCAGTCGCGGAACGCGCCCTCGGTGTACTTCATGATGTTGCCCTTGTGGACGAGCGTCACGCTGGGCTTGTCGTTGTCGACCGCGTACTGGCAGCGCCTTGCGCACCAGGCGCTCGGTGCCTTCGCGGCTCACGGGCTTGATGCCGATGCCCGAGGTCTGCGGGAACCGGATCTTCTTGACGCCCATCTCCCGGGTCAGGAACTCGATCAGCTGCCGCGCCTTGTCGGACTCCGCTTCGTACTCGATGCCGGCGTAGATGTCCTCGGAGTTCTCGCGGAAGATGACCATGTCGGTCTTCTGGGGCTCCTTCACGGGCGAGGGCACGCCCTTGAAGTAGCGGACCGGGCGCAGGCAGACGTAGAGATCGAGTTCCTGGCGCAGCGCCACGTTGAGCGAGCGGATGCCGCCGCCGACCGGCGTGGTGAGAGGCCCCTTGATCGACACCACGTAGTCGCGCAGGACGGTCAGGGTTTCCTCGGGGAGCCAGATGTCGGGGCCGTAGACCCGGGTGGCCTTCTCGCCGGCGTAGATCTCCATCCAGTGGATCTTCTTCTTGCCGCCATAGGCCTTCTGCGACCGCCGCGTCCACCACCTTGATCATGACCGGCGTGATGTCGAACCCGGTGCCATCGCCTTCGATGTAGGGAATGATCGGCTGGTCCGGCACGTTCAGGGAGAAGTTCGGGTTGACGGTGATCTTCTGTCCGCCCTGGAGGCACTTTGATGTGTTGGTACATGGTGGCGTCGGTTCAGCGAATGGGAACCTTGAAGTCTATGCCACCGTCTCGTCAACCGGCAGTTGCGGAAGAACGTTGGCGGAGTGCCTCACTGAGGAGGCATCAACTCGAAAGGTCCTTTCATGTCGAAGATCCTGGCCGCCCTGATCGCTGCCGCCTTTGCCGCCGGAGCCTACGCCGCGGACGCCCCGAAGAAGGAAGAGAAAAAGGCCGAGGCGAAGCCCGCCGCGGCAGCGCCTGCGGCGTCGGCTGCCGACAAGAAGGCGGACGCCAAGCCCGCAGAAGCCAACCGGCGGCCAAGAAGGAAGAAGCGAAGAAGTAATCGGCTCGCCCCGGTGGGACACGCCCGGCAGCCGCCGGGCGTTTTTCATGGGTGGCTCGGCAGCCTCCGGGCGTTCCCCATCGATCGGAGCGAGAGCGCGGCCGTCGATAATCCCGCAGGCCCACCATGCCGCCATGACACTACTCAAGTCCGCCGCCCTTGCACTGCTGCTGTTTGCCGTCCAGGCGTTCGCTCAGGACGCCGCCCAGCCTCGCCTGCCGACCGTGCGCTTGAGCGCAGGCATGCATGCCATCACGGCCGAGGTGGCTTCCACCCTCAGCCAACAGGCCACCGGCCTCATGCACCGGCGCCAGATGGCGCAGCACGAAGGAATGCTGTTCGTCTACGACGAACCGGGCGTGCACTGCTTCTACATGCGCAACACGCTGCTGCCGCTGTCCATCGCATTCATCGGCGACGACGGCACCATCGTGCACCTCGACGACATGCAGCCGCTGACGCTCGAGTCGCACTGCCCGCCGCGCCCGGTGCGCTTCGTGCTCGAGATGAACCAGGGATGGTTCGCGAAGCGCAACATCAAGCCGGGGTACCGGCTCACCGGCACCCCGTTCGGGAAGTAGCTTCGCTCAGGCGAAGTGGCGCTCGGCGAAATCCCAGTTCACGAGCTTGTCGAGGAAGGTCTCGACGAACTTCGGACGCTGGTTGCGGTAGTCGATGTAGTAGGCATGCTCCCACACGTCGACCGTCATCAGCGGCTTGTCGCCGGTGGTGAGCGGCGTGCCGGCGGCGCCCATGTTGACGATGTCGACGCTGCCGTCGGCCTTCTTCACGAGCCAGGTCCAGCCGGAGCCGAAGTTGCCGACGGCGCTCTTCTGGAAGGCCTCCTTGAAGCCGGCATGTCCGCCCCACTTGGCCGCGATCGCCTGGGCGAGCGCGCCCTTGGCTTCGCCGCCGCCGTTCGGCTTCATGCAGCTCCAGAAGAACGTGTGGTTCCAGACCTGCGCGGCGTTGTTGTAGATGCCGCCGGACGCCTTGCGAACGATGTCCTCCAGGGACATGGACTCGAACTCCGTGCCCTTCTGGAGGTTGTTCAGGTTCGTCACGTAAGCCTGATGGTGCTTGTCGTGGTGGTACTCCATCGTCTCGCGCGACAGGTACGGCGCGAGCGCGTCGTGGGGGTACGGCAGCGGAGGCAGCACGTGTTCCATGCGGGTTCCTTTCGTGATGGTGCGCGCTGTACAAGCGCGTCGGGAAGATGGCGGCGATTGTAGGCAGGGCGCGTGCCCCTGCTCGCGCTCAAGGATCCGGGTGCACGTCCTGTACCTGGACGCCCGCCCGGCCGTCAGCCCACACCGCCTGCACCGACTGGCCGACCTGCAGCGCTCGGGCTGAAACGATCGGCTGACCCTGGTCGTCCGTGACCCAGGCGTAGCCGCGGGCGAGCACCCGCTTCGGGTCGAGCGCTGCCAGGCGCTGCCCGAGCGCATCCAGGCGCGCATGCGCGCGGTCGAGGTGCAGTCCCGCGGCACGCCGCAGGTGGAGCGCCGCCGTGAGCGGGCCGCGCTCCGCATGACGCAGCACGCTGGCCAGCGCCGCGCAGCGCCGGCCGTCGAGATGGCGCAGCGTCATGGCGTGCCGCAGCACCAGTTGGGCCGGGCGCGCAAGCTGCGCGGCGGCGTGGTCCAGCCGCTGGGCGTGCGAATCCAGGCGGCCGCGCGCCTGCCGGCGCAGCCGGGCGCCCAGGACGCCGATCGACGCCAGGGCGTCGTCGCGCGAGGGGGCGGCCAACTCGGCCGCCGCCGTGGGCGTGGCGGCGCGCAGATCGGCCGCGAAGTCGGCGAGCGACACGTCGGTCTCGTGTCCGACGCCGCACACGACCGGGATCGGGCAGGCGGCCACGGCGCGAACCACGCGTTCGTCGTTGAAGGCCCACAGGTCTTCCAGCGAGCCCCCGCCGCGGCAGCAGGATCAGCGTGTCGACCTCGGCTCGCCGGCCGGCCAGCGCCAGGGCGCGCGACCAGCGCCGCCGGCGCCTCCGCGCCTTGCACCGGGCTCGGGTACACGACCACGCGCACCTGCGGCGCGCGGCGGGCCAGGGCGCTCAGCACGTCGAGCAGCGCGGCGGCCCCGAGGGACGTGACCACGCCCACCGCGCGCGGCCAGGCAGGCAGCGGCCGCTTGCGCGCCGCGATCGAACACGCCCTGCGCTTCGAGGCGTGCCTTCAACTGCAAGAATTGCTCGTAAAGCGTTCCGAGGCCGACACGCTGCATCGATTCGACGATGAACTGCAACTCGCCGCGTGCCTCGTAGACCGCCACGCGGCCGCGCACCTCCACCTGCTCGCCGTCGCGCACCGCGAAGCCGACCATCGACGCTGCGCGCCGGAACATGGCGCAGCGCAAGGATGCCGCGGCGCCGTCGGCGTCCTTGAGGGAGAAGTAGCAGTGGCCGCTGCCGGCCCGCGAAAAGCCGGTCACCTCGCCGCGCACGGTGCACGCTCCGAAGCGCGACGACAGCGCGTCGCCGGCAGCCAGCAGCAGCGCAGACACGCCCCACACGAGGCGTGGCGCGACCTGCAGGGCGGTTTCGCTCAAGGCCGATCCCGCCGCCGCAAGCCCGAGAACTCCACAATTCCCGGGGCAGGCCCGAAACGCCGAGGCGGACGCTGTCACGGCGCTGTCATCTTGGTGCAAGTGATTGATCTGCAAAGGAAATCTGCTGCTCAAAATGCGGGCAACGAAGCGCCGCGTCAGGGATTTCAAGGCTTGGCGGCGTCCTTCGGCTGGTTTCCCACAATGTTATCCACAGATCTCGTGGATTCCGGGCACGCCAACTGCTGACGCCGCTCCCACTTTGCGTTCGTCTTGCCACTTGCAAGAGGCCTTGCAGGGGCCCGGCGACGACATAATCGCCGGTCCAACGCAGGAGGAAGCCCGTTGTTTTCGATCATACAAGCCGCCGGCTGGCCGATCTGGCCGCTCATTCTCTGCTCGATCGTGGCCCTGGCGCTGGTCATCGAGCGCCTGTCGAGCCTGCGCACGGCCCGCGTGACGCCGCCCGCGGCTGCTCGACGAGGTGCTGTCCGTCACGCGCGCCAGCCTTCCCGGTGCGGACGTGGTGAACAAGCTGGCCGTGAGCTCGGTGCTCGGGCATGTGCTGGCGGCCGGCGTGCGCAGCGTGGTGGCCGACCCGCGCATCACCGAGGAAGGCCTTCGGATGTCGTTCGAAAGCGCCGGTCGCACTGCCGCGCACCGGCTCGAACGCTACCTGAACACGCTTGGCACCATTGCCACCGCGGCGCCGCTGCTGGGGCTGTTCGGCACGGTGGTGGGCATGATCGAGATCTTCGGCTCGCAGGCGCCCACCGGCGGCAGCAACCCCACGATGCTCGCTCACGGCATCTCGGTGGCGCTGTACAACACCGCGTTCGGGCTGGTGATCGCCATACCGGCCCTGATGTTCTACCGCTACTTCAGGGGCAAGGTGGACGAGTTCATCCTCGAGATCGAGCAGGCGGCCGAGCGCATGGTGCCGCACCTGATGCGTTTCGTCGTGCGAGGCGGCAATGCGCCAGCCTGACCGCGGCCTGCGCATGCGCTTCACGCGCCACGCGCGCGAGGAGCCCGAGATCAACCTGATCCCGTTCATCGACGTGCTGCTCGTGATCCTGATCTTCCTCATGCTCACGACCACCTACTCGCAAGTTCACGGAGCTGCAGGTCACGCTGCCGACCTCCGGCGCCGACAAGCTCCGGGAGCGGCCGAACGAGATCATCGTGGCCGTGTCCGCGGACGGGCGCTACGCCGTGAACCGCAAGGCGGTCGAGGGACGCAGCGTCGAGCTGCTCGCGGCGGAACTCACCGCCGCCTCGCAGGGGTCGGGCGAGGCGATGGTGATCGTTTCGGCCGACGCGACCGCGGCGCACCAGGCGGTCATCAACGTGCTCGACGCGGCGCGCAGGGCCGGCTTGCCGCGCCTGACCTTCGCCACCCAGACCGGCAACTGACAGCCGTGTTCTCGAGCCCGCTCCAGGCGAGCTGGTGGCGGCCTGCCCCCGACGCCCTCGCCAACGGCCTGCGACCACTGTCGTGGCTGTACGCCTGGCTCGTCCAGCGCCGTCGTCGACAACCCGGGCAGCGCGTGGGGTTGCCCGTGGTCGTGGTCGGCAACCTGGTGGTGGGCGGCGCCGGCAAGACGCCCACCGTGATCGCGCTGGTGCGCCTGCTGCGCGACGCCGGCTGGACGCCGGGCATCGTGTCGCGCGGCTATCGCCGTCGCGAGGACGCGCTGCTGGACGTCACACCGCAAACCGACGCCGCCGCCTGCGGCGACGAGCCGCTCCTGATCCGGCTGCGCACTGCCGCCCCGGTGGTGGTGGGGCGCGAACGCGTGGCGCGCCATCCGCCTGCTGCGCGAACGCCATCCCGACGTGAACGTGGTCGTCAGCGACGACGGGCTCCAGCACTGGGCGCTGCACCGCGACGTGCAGGTGATCGTGTTCGACGACCGCGGCACCGGCAACGGCCTGCTGCTGCCGGCCGGTCCGCTGCGCGAGCCGATGCCCGCGTCGCCGCCGGCGGGCACTCTCGTGCTCTACAACGCGGCGTCGGCCACCACGCCGCTGCCCGGCTGGACAGCCCGGCGCGCGCTGGACGGCGTGCAGCCGCTGGCGGACTGGTGGTCGGGCGCCGCACCGCTGCCGCTGGACGTGCTGCACGGACGGCCGCTGCTCGCCGTGGCCGGGATCGCCGCGCCGGAGCGGTTCTTCGGCATGCTGGAGGCGGCCGGGCTCTCGCATCACCCGCTGCCCGCTGCCCGACCACCACCGGTTCGACAAGCTGCCGTGGAGCCCGAACGCGGCCGACGTGGTGCTCACCGAGAAGGACGCCGTGAAGCTGCGGCCCGAGCGCGTCGGACACACGCGCGTGTGGGTGGCGGCGCTAGACTTCAAGCCCGACCCTGCCTTCAACGCCGCGCTGCTGCGCGCGCTGCCGCCGAGCCACCATGAGCCTTGACCACCGCCTCATCGACCTGCTGGTGTGCCCGGCGTGCAAAGGCCCGCTCGAGCTGCTGCGCACGCCCGACCTCCAGCCGCTGGAGCTCGTCTGCCACGCCGACCGCCTGGCCTTCCCGATCCGCGACGGCATTCCGGTGATGCTGGAGCACGAGGCCGGCGCACTGGACGCCCACACCGGGCGCGACCACGCCGGCCAAGTGAGCAGCGGCGGGCTTCCACGTCCTGATCCCGGCGCGGCTGGCGTCCACGCGCCTGCCGGACAAGCCGCTGGCCGACATCGCCGGCGTGCCGATGGTCGTGCGCGTCGCGCAGCGGGCCGCGCGCAGCGGCGCACGGCAGGTGGTGGTGGCCGCCGACGACGATCGCATCGTCGCGGCCTGCCGCGACCACGGCGTGACCGCGCTGCTTACCCGCGCCGACCACCCGAGCGGCAGCGATCGCCTGGCCGAGGCCTGCACGCTGCTCGGGCTCGACGGCGACGCCACCGTGGTCAACGTGCAGGGCGACGAGCCGCTGATCGACCCGCAGCTGGTCGCGCGAGTGCGCGCAGCTGCTCGCAGGCGCGCCCCGGCTGCGTGATGAGCACGGCGGCGCACGCCATCGAGCGACGTGGAGGACTTCGTCGACCCCAACGTGGTGAAAGTGGTGCTCGACGCCGCGGGACAAGCGCTGTACTTCACGCGCGCGCCTGCACCCTGGTGGCGCGATGCGTATGCAGCCGGCATCTCGCGCCTGCCCTCGCCGGCGCCGCTGCGGCACGTCGGGCTGTATGCCTACCGCGCCGCGTTCCTG
This sequence comes from uncultured beta proteobacterium, assembly GCA_963839465.1. GTDB lineage: Bacteria > Pseudomonadota > Gammaproteobacteria > Burkholderiales > Burkholderiaceae_C > CAWIVI01. Next base: position 68,495 of record CAWIVI010000012.1, on the reverse strand, counting down.
CGCCGGTTTCCGTCGCTGCCGCCTTCGCCGCTGGAGCGGATCGAGTCGCTGGAGCAGCTGCGCGTGCTCTGGCACGGCGAGCGCATTGCCGTGCACGTGAGCGATGCCGCGCCCGGGCCCGGAGTGGACACGCCGCAGGACCTGGAGCGCGTGCGCGCCCTCTTCCGCGACTGACGTTCAAGTCAGGGTGGCGCAGGGGAGCGCGTGATATTCTCGCCCGCGCATCTACGAGGGACCCCGATGAGACTGATCCTGCTGGGCGCGCCGGGCGCCGGGAAAGGCACGCAAGCCGCCTTCATCTGCCAGAAATACGGCATCCCGCAGGTCTCCACCGGTGACATGCTGCGCGCCGCCGTGAAGGCCGGCACGCCGCTCGGGCTGGCGGCCAAGAAGGTGATGGATTCGGGCGCGCTGGTCGGCGACGACATCATCATCGGCCTGGTGCAGGAGCGCATCGCACAGGCCGACTGCGCGAACGGTTTCCTCTTCGACGGCTTCCCGCGCACCATCCCGCAGGCCGAAGCGATGCGCAACGCCGGCGTGAAGCTCGATGCCGTGCTCGAGATCGACGTGCCGGACGAGGCCATCATCGAACGCATGAGCGGCCGCTGGGTGCACCCGGCTTCGGGCCGCACCTACCACGTGAAGTTCAACCCCCCGCGCGACGACCTGAAGGACGACGCCACCGGCGAAGACCTGATCCAGCGCGAGGACGACAAGGAAGCGACGGTGCGCAGGCGGCTGGAGGTCTACCACGACCAGACCCGCCCGCTCGTCGACTACTACGCGAAGTGGGCCGCCGGCGGCGACGCGCAGGCGCCACGCTACCGCGCATCAGCGGGCTCGGAACGGTGGACGAGATCCGCCAGCGCGCCTTCGACGCGCTCGACAGCTGAGGAGTACACGCATGGACATCGCAGGCAAGGTCTTCATCGTCACCGGCGCGGCCTCGGGCCTCGGCGAAGGCACAGCGCGCATGCTCGCGCGCGAAGGGGGCAAGGTCGTCATCGCCGACCTGCAGGCCGACAAGGGCGAAGCGCTCGCGCGCGAGCTCGGCGGCGCGTTCGTGAAGTGCGACGTGAGCCAGGAGGCCGACGGCCAGGCGGCCGTGGCGCAGGCGGTGTCGCTCGGCAAGCTGGTCGGCCTCGTCAACTGCGCGGGCATCGCGCCCGCGGCCCGGACGGTCGGCAAGGAAGCGCCGCACGCGCTCGCCCTGTTCGCGAAGGTGGTCACGGTCAACCTCGTGGGCAGCTTCAACATGATTCGCCTCGCGGCGGAAGCCATGACCCGCAACGAGCCCGAGCCCACGGGCGAGCGTGGCGTGCTCGTGAGCACCGCGAGCGTGGCCGCGTACGACGGCCAGATCGGCCAGGCGGCGTACTCCGCGAGCAAGGGCGGCGTGGTGGGCATGACGCTGCCGATCGCGCGCGACCTGGCGCGCCACGGCATCCGCAACATGACCATCGCGCCCGGCATCTTCGGCACGCCGATGCTGTTCACGATGCCCCAGGAAGTCCAGGACGCGCTCGCGGCCAGCGTGCCGTTCCCGAGCCGCCTCGGCACCCCGGCCGACTACGCGAAGCTCGTGCACCAGATCGTCACGAACGAGATGCTCAACGGCGAGGTGATCCGTCTCGACGGCGCCATCCGGCTGGCCCCGAAGTGAGCCTGGGAGACGCCGCGGGGCGCGACGCGCGCGGCGGCGTGTGGACGCGCTACTGGGCCACCGGCACGCCGCATTCGTGCGCCCGCAGCTACGGCGACACCTACGGCGGCGCGCTGGGCGCGCACTGGCGCGACCTGTTCACGTCGCTGCGCTCCGGCGACCGGCTGCTCGACGTGGCCACCGGCAACGGCGCCCTGCCCCGGCTGATGCTGGATGTCGCAGCCCAAGGGCGGCATGAGCGTCGACGCCGTCGACCTGGCGCTCATCGCGCCCGCATGGCTCGCGGCGGCCCCCGCCGAGCAGGCTGCGCGGGTTCGGTTCCATGGCGGCGTGCCGGCGGAGTCGCTGCCGTTCGGCGCCGGAGACTTTTCGCTCGTCGTCAGCCAGTACGGCATCGAGTACTCCGAAATGGACCGCTCGGTCCCCGAAGTGCTGCGCGTGCTGGCGCCGGGCGGGCGGGTGCGCATCGTCGCGCACCACCGGGACGCGCGGCCCGTGCTGCTCGCAGGGGACGAGATCGGGCACATCGATTGGCTCGTCGCCCCGGGCGGCCTGCTGGAGCTCGCGCACGCCATGTGCGAGCCGATGGCGCGCGCCGCCACGGCCGCCGGACGCGACTCGCTCGCCACGGACATGCATGCGAATGCGCTGCGCGGTCGCTTCAACGAAGCTCAGCAGGCGGTGGCACGGCGCATCGAAGGCAGCCGCTGTCCCGACGTGCTGCACGACGTGCGCGAGTGGATCGCACAGGCGTTTGCGGTTGCGGGCTCGCAAGGGACCGAGCCTGCTCGTCGCGCGATGGAGCAGGCCAGGAGGCTACTGGCCGACTCACGCGTCCGCCTGGACGAGCTGCGGCGGTGCGCCCTCGACGACGCGGGCGCCGACACGTTGTGCGCCCGCCTGTCCGCAGGGGGAGCGAGCGTTCGGCAGCGCCGTGCTGCGCGACGGCGAACACGTGCTGGGATGGGCTGTGGCGGCCGACGCAAGCTGACGCGTCAGGCACGCCGCTACACTGCGCACGCCGCTGCCTGCCGGAGAAGCGCCTTGAGAAGCACCTCGTGCATTGCCGTTGCCATCGCCGCCGCCGTCGCGCCGCTGTGCGCCCAGGCCGTGGACGAGGACCTGGTGAAGTGCCGCGCCATCGCGGACCCGGCGCAGCGGCTCGCGTGCTATGACTCGTTGGTGCCCGCGGCATCCGCAACATCGGCCGCGCCTCCGCCCCAGGCTGCGCCGGCTACGCCGACCGCGCCGGCCGTTCCCGCGCCGGAGCAGCAGCGGCAATTCGGGCTCGAACAGCGCACGCCGGCAGACCGTCCCGATGCGATCGAGAGCCACATTCCCGGCCGCTTCGAGGGGTGGCGGCCGAACACCCGGATCCGCCTGGCCAACGAACAGGTCTGGCAAGTGGTCGACGGCAGTTCGGGGGCCTACTCGCTCGCGGACCCGAAGGTGCGCGTGCGGCGCGGCATGCTGGGCGCGTTCTTCCTGGAGATCGAGGGCAGCAACAACTCGCCGAAGGTGCGCCGCATCGAGTGACGCCACGACCCGAGCGCGCTGAAACGAGAAGGAGGCCCCGCGGGGCCTCCTTTGCTTTGAACGCCGGTGCGATCAGAAGCGCTGCGTGTAGCGGATGTACGGTGTGCGGCCGTACGCGTCGTACAGCTCGAAGTTGAACTCTCGGCCGTCGAAGTCCACCAGGGCTGGCAGCTTGTCGTTTACGTTGAGAATGCCGATCACGAGCTGGCTGCCCTTGATGGGGGTCTTCCACGAGGCCTGGATGTCGTGCGTAACGTAGGTTCCCACCGAACGAGCGTCGTCGCTGTTGGGCTGGAACTCGTTGCGGCCGATCATGTTGATGTTCCAGCCGAACGAGAAATCGCCCCACTCCCAGTTGTTCACCCACAGCGCGCGGTCCTCCGGCTGGCCGATTGAGCCGCTGAAGTCGAAGCCGGCCGTCTTGTAGCTCAGCACGTGTGTCCAGCGCAGTTCGCTGCGCAGGCGTCCGTAGGCGCCGATCCCGTAGTTGCCAGAGACGCTGACGTCGACGCCGTCGGTCTCCAGTTCGCCTTCGTTCGCGTAGCCGTTGTTGATGGCCGTGATCACGCCCTGGGCGTTGCGCGTGACGCTCAGCCCGGCGGGATGGGCCGCGGATCGGTGCCGTTATCACGGTCGACCATGTCCTGTGCCTCGATCTCGACGATCTGGTCCTTGATCTTCACGTACCAGTAGTCGGCCTTCAGGCTCAGCCAGTCCGTCGGCTCCCACAGCGTCCCCACGCTCCACTGGTCCGCCTTCTCGGAATCGAGCGCCGGGTTGGCGATCGTGAACGTATCGACCTGGCAGTCGGCGCCCGTGGGGTTCAGCACTGCGCACGAACGGGGATCGACGACGGATTCCGCCGAGAAGGTCGTCTTCTGCGTGAGGATGGGCAGGCTGGGTGCCCTGAAGCCCTTGCCAGCCGACGCGCGGATCGCGAGGCTGGGCACCGGCTTCCACTTGACGCCCACCTTCGGCGAGAAGTCGCTGCCGTAGTCGGAGTAGCGCTCGTAGCGACCGGCCAGGGTCGCTTCCAGGTTGTTGAAGATCGGCAGCAGTATTTCGCCGAACACCGCCTTGACGTCGCGTGAGCCCGCCGCCGAGTTGCCGGCCGAGCCTTCGATCACCCCGGCTTCCTGCAGCGAGTCGTATATATCCTGGAAGGTCTCCTTGCGGAACTCGCCGCCGAAGTTCAGCGCCGCCGAGCCCCCGCCCATCTTGAACAGGCCGATAGTGGCATTTGCGTACAACTCCTCGTCCAGGAACCGGGCGTCGCGCGTGATGGTGGCCTTGATGGCGTTCAGCGTGTTGGGGTCGTTGCCGCTCGGGTTGAAGACGTTGTAGGTGCCGTCGTTGAAGTACTGCTGGGCCAGCGGACGAACGATGAAGTTGCGGCCGAACTCGTAGAACTTCGAGTCGCTGCGGCGAACGCCGAAGTCGACATCGGCCCCAAGCAGGTTGCCCTGCGCGCCGGCGTTGAAGTTGTAGTAATTGTTGTCGGTGAAGGTGTCGCGTGTGCCGGCAGATGCGAACCGGTGGTACATGTTGACGGTTTGGCCCGGCAGAGGATTGTTCGGGCTGGTGCCGTCGATCGGGATGGTGCCCGGCGTCGGGGCGTAACGGCCGAAGCTCTCGACGCGGCTGACCGACGCGGACAGGTAGCCTGTCCAGTTGTCGGTGATCCGGTAGTCACCACGCATGAACACGGACATGTTCTGCACTTCGGCCTCGTCTGCGGCCACCGCCGTGAAGTCATAGCGGCAGACGTCGGTCGGGTCGTCAGGGTCCCCAGGTGTGGCCGGGTCGATGTAGAAGTTGGGGTCGTTGCAACCGCCGGGGACGGCCGTGAAGTTAAAGTTGTCCTCGCCGGTGACGGGGTCGTTCGTCGTGTAGTTGTTGCCGTAGACGGACGCGCCGCGCGTGACGGGCCACGGCCGCTCGCGCGAGAAGATGATCTCGCGGTTGGAGAACCCTATCCCGCCGAGGATGCGGCCCCTCTCGCCGGTCATGCCGATGATCGCGTGCCCTTCCTCGCGGTCACCGCCCTTGACGTTGGGCTTGGACACCCCGGCCATCAACTCGATGCCCTGGAACTCCTTGCGAGTGATGAAGTTCACCACCCCGCCGATCGCGTCGGAACCGTAGATGGCCGAGCCGCTGTCGGTCAGGACTTCGACGCGCTCGATCATCGCCATCGGGATGATGTTCAGGTCGACGGCATCGCCGACGCTTGGCCCCTTCGCGGCGCGGCGTCCGTCGATCAGCACCAGGGTCCGTTCGGGGCCGAGGCCGCGCAGGTCGATTTGAGCGACAGATTGCGCCGACGAGCCGGACTCCGGACGCAAGTTGCCGGCCGTCGCGAACGGGACCGTTCGCATGAATTCGGCCACGGTGGCAGCGCCGCTGGCCTCAATCTCCTGGCGGCTGAATGTCGTGATGGGGAGTGCACCTTCAGCGTCCACGCGCTTGATGACGCGAGCCGGTGATCTCGATGCGCTGCGCGTCCTGCGCAACGGCAAGGCCGGTCGCCAGCATGGCGCGCACCGCCAAATGCGAGCGCCAGCCCTGCGCATAGTTTTGTTCTCCTGAACATGCAATCTCCTTGAGAGAGGGGATAAGTAAGGTTTACGTGGACCTGCTCCCGATCGGTCGCCGGCCGGCTTTGTGACCCGGCTGCGAACACCGTCGATGAACATGTAAGTGAATTGTCACTGGACCGCTAAGGGGCGCCGCCTCAGGGAAACCCACTAGCGTTTACACAGCGCCTGGCGCTTGTCACTCCCAAGGTCGCGCACAGTGGCCCCGCACGGGGCGCCGAGCCGGTTTTCGGTGGGAACTTCACGCCGCTCGAGGGAAGCCCTAGGGCATCTCCCTAGGTGGGGCGTAACAAGTGGCGTTGGGCCGAAGCAACACCGGCCGTCGCCGGGCGCAGCTTGTCTAGGCAAGTGCCGCGTCGGGCGTGGTCTCGAGGCGGGGAACCGCCGCCAGCAACGTGCGGGTGTACTCGTGCTGCGGATGGCGGAGCACGGCATCGCAATCGCCCTGCTCCACGATGCGCCCGGCCTGCATCACCGCCACGTGGTCGGCGATGTACTCGACCACGCCGATGTTGTGCGTGATGAAGAGGTAGCTCACGCCGAGGTCGCGCTGCAGCTCCGCGAGCAGGTTCAGGATCTGCGCCTGCACCGAAACGTCGAGTGCCGAAGTGGGCTCGTCGCACACGATCAGGGACGGCTGCACCGCCAGGGCACGCGCGATGGCGATGCGCTGGCGCTGCCCGCCGGAGAACTCGTGCGGATAGCGTTCCAGGGCCTCGGGCCGCAGGCCGACCTGCTCGATCAGCTCCGACAGCATGGCGCGGCGCTGGGCGGGGTCGAGCTCGGGCCGCAGCGCCACGACGCCCTCCTCCAGGATGTCGAGCACGCGCATGCGCGGGTTCAGCGACGCGAACGGGATCCTGGAAGATGATCTGGATCTTGCGGCGCGCGGCACGCAGCGCCTCGCCTTCGAGCGCGAACAGGTTCTGCCCGTCGAGCACGGCCGCGCCGGTGATGTCGGCCTGGCGACGCAGCAGCTGCACGATGGCCTTGCCGGTCGTCGTCTTGCCGCAGCCCGACTCGCCCACGAGCGCCAGCGTGCGGCCGGCGTCCACCTTGAAGGACACGCCGTCCACGGCCGTGAAGTGGCCGGCCACGCGCTGCAGCGCCCCCTTGCGGATCGGAAAGCGGACCGACAGGTCCTGGACGTCGAGCAGCGGCGCGCCCGGCGCACGAGCGGCGCGGCCCGGCAGCTGGATCGGCCTGCACCGGGCGCTGCGGCCGCGACGGCAGCGCGCTCCCGGCTCGTAGAGCACGCAGCGCACGCTGCGGCCGGCCTCGACGCGGCAGCAGCTCGGGCGGCGTGGTGGCGCATCGCGGCAGCGCGCTGGTGCAGCGCGGCGCGAAGCGGCAGCCGTCGAAGCGCTGCGACAGCGCCGGCACGGTGCCGGCGATCGCGGCCAGCGGCTCGCCGCGGCGGCGGGCATCGGGCAGCGCACGCAGCAGCGCGCGGGCGTAGGGGTGCTTCGGTGCGCGGAAGAAGTCGTCCGCCTCGGCGACCTCGATGATCTGGCCGGCATACATCAGCGCCACGCGCTGGGCCATGCCCGCCACCACGCCGAGGTCGTGCGTGATGAGCAGCAGCCCCATGCCCTGCTCCTTCTGCAGCTGCTTGAGCAGGTCGAGGATCTGGGCCTGGATGGTGACGTCGAGCGCGGTGGTCGGCTCGTCGGCGATCAGGAAGTCGGGCTCGGCGGCCAGCGCGATGGCGATCATCACGCGCTGCTTCTGGCCGCCGCTCATGCGGAACGGGTATTCGTCGATGCGGCGCTCGGGCTCCGGGATGCCGACGCGGCGCAGCCACTCGATGGCCTTGGCGCGCGCGGCGGCGCCGCGCAGCTCGGTGTGCGCCTCGATCGCCTCGACGATCTGGTCGCCGACCTTCATCACCGGGTTCAGGCTGGTCGACGGCTCCTGGAAGATCATGCCGATGCGCCCGCCGCGCACGCTGCGCATGCCGGCCTCGGGCAGCGCCAGGGTGTCGGTGCCGCCGACCTCGATGTGGCCGGCCACGACGCGCCCGTTCTCGGGCAGCAGCCGCATCAGCGCCAGCGCCGTCATGCTCTTGCCGCAGCCGGATTCGCCGACCAGCGCGAAGGTCTCGCCGCGCTCGATGGCCAGGCGACAGGCCGTCGATGGCGCGGACGAGGCCGGCTTCGGCGTCGAGCGCGACCTCGAGGTCCTGGATCTTGATGCTCATGCAGGCTCCGGCGCAGTTTCTTGGCAGCGACACGGCGGCTTGAAGGTGCGGGAGCGCGGGTCGAAGGCGTCGCGCACGCCGTCGGCAAACAGGTTGGCGGCCAGCACCAGCGTGACCATGAAGCTGAACGCCGCCGCGAAGGACCACCAGACGACCGGGTCGCGGCTCATCTCGTTGCGCGCGAAGTTGATCATGCCGCCGAAGCTGTTCATCGACGGGTCGACGCCCACGCCGACGTAGGACAGCACGGCCTCGTAGAGGATGAGCGAGGAGAAGTCGAGCACCGTGACGATGAGCATCAGGTGGGCGACGTTCGGGAACACGTGGCGCGACATGACGCGCGCGGATCCGACGCCGAACGCCTGCGCGGCCTGCACGTAGTCGAGCTCGCGCAGCTTCAGCGTCTCGGCGCGCAGCAGCCGGCACAGGCCGGCCCAGCCGGTGAGGCCGAGCACCGCGCACAGCAGGAAGAGCTTGAGGTCGGCGCGCTCGAGGCCGGTCTCGAAGAGCTCGGGGTGCTTGTCGAGGAAGACCTGCACCATCAGCACGCAGCGCGGCGATGAGCAGCATGTTCGGGATCGACGAGAGCACGGTGTAGAGGTACTGGATGACCTCGTCGACCCAGCCGCGGAAGTAGCCGGCCAGGATGCCGAGCACCACCGCCAGCGGCAGCGTGGCCAGCGTGGCCAGCGTGCCGATCACGAAGGCGGTGCGGATGCTCTTGAGCGTCTGGTAGAGCACGTCGTTGCCGGTGACGTCGGTGCCGAACACGTGGTACTGGCCCATCAGCGACACGACCACGCCGCCGAACAGCGAGCAGCCCGAGCACCGCGCCGAGCGCGGCGCGCCAGGGAATCGCGGTCTCGTTGCGCCAGACTTGCGCGGCCGCGGCGCGACAGCGGCTGGCGGGCACGCCGCGCAACGCCGAGGAAGACGAGCCCCGAGACCATGAGCGTGACAGCCGCACCGCCGACGAGCCCGGCGGCCGTGCGCCGCGCGATGTCGCCGGCCCACTGCTCCTCGGGCTTCTGCAGATGCGCGCCGCCGTAGCGCAGGCGCGGCGCGAGGCGCTCGGCGCGGCCGTCGACCTCGACCGACTCCGTGTGAAGCTCTCGTAGGCGAGCGGGCGCGAGTAGGTGGTCTCGCGCCCTTCGGCCAGCCGCACCAGCATGGCGTCGAGCAGCGAGAGCGTGCGCACGTCGTAGGCCGACGTCGCCGGCCGCCGCACCCTGGCCGAGGGCAGCGCGGAGCGGAAGTGGATGCTGTCGCGCAGCGTGATGAGCACGCCTGCGACCAGCACGACCGACGAGGCCAGCGCCGGGGCGTCGCTGAAGACCTTGCGCCAGGCCTGCCGCAGGTTGGGCCGTCGCAGCACCATCCACGGCGTAGGCCGCGACGGCGACGGCGAGCAGCCAGATGGAGACGTCGGTCCAGAGGAATACGAACTTCATGGCACGCTAGCCCGAGCCGGACCCGCGGGTCGACCCACGTGTAGGCGATGTCGATGAGCACGTAGCTCGCGATGTACAGCACCGAGCCGACGAACACCATCGTGCGCACGATGGCGAAATCCTGCTTGCCGATGGCTTCGATCACGTAGGCGCCGAGGCCCGGGATGCCGAAGAAGCTCTCGAACACGAGGCTGCCGAGGAACACGTACGGCAGGTAGCCGCCGGCGCTGGTGAGGATCGGGATCATCGCGTTGCGCAGCACGTGGCGGAACATCACGATGCGCTCGGCCAGCCCCTTGGCGCGCGCGGTGCGGACGTAGTCCTTGCCGATCTCCTCCAGGAACATCGCGCGGTACAGGCGCGCCTCGGTGCCCAGGCGCGACAGCACCGCGAGCAGCACCGGCAGCACCAGGAAGCGCAGCAGGTCCAGCCCCGCGGCGTAGCCGGAGATGGGCACCAGCCGCAGCACGCGCGCGAACAGGTACTGGCCGACGATGATGTAGAAGAGCGCCGAGATCGACAGCATCACGACGCACAGCACCACGCCCGAGAGGTCGAGCCGCGTGTGGCGGAACATCACCAGCAGCAGCGCGAACGAGACGCTGGCGATCACCTGCAGGATGAAGATCGGCGCGGCGAGCGAGATGCTCACCCACATGCGCGCGCACGACCTCGTCGCCGATGTCGCCGGCGGCCTCGGAGTCGGCGCGGCCGAAATCGAGCGAGAAGAGCGACACGGAGCGGTCCCAGAAGATGGTCTCGGTGACCTTGTCGGCGCCGGTCTCGGCGGCGTTGTAGTAGAGCGGCTTGTCGTAGCCGCGCTCGGACTTCCACTTGTCGATCAGCTCCTGCGTGACGCGCTTGCCGCCGATGTTCAGGCGCGCCATGTCGTCGGGCGTGTTGACCGTGAAGAACAGGAAGAAGGTGATGAGGTTGACCCCGAGCAGCACCAGGGCGCCGTACACCAGGCGGCGGACGATGTAGTTGAGCATCTTGTCAAGTGGGGAGCAGTTCGCCGCGGGCGTTCATGCGCTCGCGCCGGCGCAGGGCGCCGCGGATGTACAGCCAGGCCGCGAGGACGACAGCCGCCAGCAGCACGAGCGGCCACCACACCGGGCGGTTCCACGCGGCCAGGCTCGCCTGTCGCTTGGCGATGTCCAGCCTTGAGGTAGCGGCCGTGGTCGCGCACCAGGATCGCGGGCTTGGTGTTGTGCGACCCAGCTCTGCGTGGCCGCCGACGCGTAGGGGAAGAAGCCCATGCTGATCGGCGCGTCCTCCTGCAGGGTGCGCACCATCTTGTCGATGATGGCCTGCTTCTCCGGACCGTCTTCCATGGTCTTGAGCTGCAGGAAGAGCTTGTCGTAGTCGGGGCTCTGGTAGTTCTGCGTGTTCTCGCCGTCGGAGTTCGCTCTTGGAGTTGGGGCCGTAGAACAGGAAGAGGAAGTTCTCCGCGTCGGGGTAGTCGGCGTTCCAGCCGAGCCAGAACACCTGGTGCTTGCCCTTGCGGACCTTGTCCTGGAACTGGTTGTTGTCGGTGGCGCGCACCTCGAGCTGGATGTCGATCTTGCGGAACTGCTTGACCACCCAGTCGATCTCCGGCTTGCGCTCGGGCGTGGGCGGCGCGTAGAAGTCGTAGTTGAGCACCAGCGGCGCGCCGGTCTTGGCGTCGCGGCCGTCCGGGTAGCCGGCCTCGACCATGAGCTTGCGCGCATCCTCGATCGGACGGCGCACGACCTTGCCGTCGACCAGCTTGTGGGTGAACGGGTTCACGCCCTCCGGCGTGCCTTCGCGCGAGCCGAAGATGCCGCTGGGCAGCGGGCTCATGGCGGTGGTGCCGGCCTTCTTCGGGAAGATCTGCGAGTACTCGTCCCAGTCGATGGCGATGGCGATGGCCTGGCGCAGCTTGCGCCCGCGCTCGCGCGCTTGAGCGTTCTCGCCCCAGCCGAGCACCGGGTCGAGCATGTTGAAGCCGATCCAGTAGCTGTTGACGTCGTTGTACTGCGGGAAGTTGAAGCCCTTGCGCTCGTAGTCGGCGCGCACGCGGTCGGAGTCGAGCATCTCCACGAGGTAGGACTTGCCCGTGTCGGTGCGCTCGTACACCTCCAGGTCGTAGTAGCCGTCGCGGAACTTGTTGCGCTGCGGCGTGCCCTCTCGCTCCACCGTGGCCACCACCTTGTCGACGAACGGCGTGGGCTTGCCGCAGTCGTCGAGCAGCCCCTGCGCCTTGTCTTGCGCGCGTGCCTTCGCACGGGTACGGCTCGCCGCGGTAGTTGGGGTTGCGCTCCATCACGATGCGCCGGTCCTTGCGGTACTCGGTGACCATGTACGGCCCGGTGCCCACCGGCCACGTGTCGAGCGACACGCCCTTCTCGGCCAGGCCGGGCTGGGCGTAGAACGCGTCGGCCTCCCACGGCACGGGGGCGAGGAAGGTCATCTGCATCCAGTACTTCCACTGCGGGTACTTGCCCTTGATGCGGATGCGCAGCAGGTGCTTCTCCGGCGCAGTGGCGCCGGCCAGCGGCCAGCGGCGGAAGTCGAGGAAGGGCTTGTCGAGGCTGGCCGGGTCCAGGCCCTCGCGCATCGCGGCATCTTCCTTCTTGATCAACTCGCTGTACTCGCGCAGGCCGACGATGTACTCGGAGAACACGCCGAAGATCGGCGTGGTGATGCGCGTGGTGGCGTGGCGCTTGATGGCGTAGACGAAGTCCTCGGCCACGAGCTCGCGCGTGCCCTGGTGCTTGAAATCCATCGGCGAGTCGTCGATTCGCCACCTCTTCCGGCTTCATCGCGTGGTAGCGGTAGCGGCCCGCGCCGTCGATTGCGAAGGCCGGGTGCGGCTGGTAGCGGATGCCGGGCTTGATCGGCACCTCGTAGATGCTCTCGGCGATCTGGTCGGCCGGCGCGTCGTCCGGCAGGCGGCGGCCGTCCTTGTCGACATAGAACGGCGCGACGACCTGCTGCGCCGTCTTGGGCACGAGCTCGAACGGGCGCTTGAAGTAGTGGTAGCCGTACGGCGGCTCGTAGACCTGGTAGGTGACCGCCGTGTCGTTCGACCAGTACGACGCGGTGGGATCGAGGTGCCGCGGCGTGTTCTCGATCATCGAGGTGTAGATCGTGTTCTCGCCGGCCGCATCGTGCGGCCAGGGGCTGTTGTTGCAGCCGGCGAGCGCCAGGGCGAGCAGCGCCCCAGCGCCGCGTGCGAGCCATGATCCGATCCGGGTTTGATCGCCGCCCATTGCAGCACCTCCAAGAAAACGGCCTCCGGCGGCCACCGGCTTGTGGCCGGCCCGACGCGAGGCGCAGCAGGATTCTAGCGGTTACGAAGGCGATTACCAGCCCACCAGCGCGTCGCGCCCCTCGACCAGCAGCGTGACCCGCCGGCCGACGGGCAGGCAGACCTTGGTGGGCACGTGACCGAACGGAAGCCCGGTGAGGATCGGCACCTTGCACGTGGAGCGCAGGTGCGACACCGCGCTCTTGAAGCGTGTAGCCCCGGTCCAGCGGCGAAGGCTTCCACTCGGTGAACGCGCCCAGCAGCACCGCCTTCTGGGCTTCCAGCACGCCGGCCTGCCGAAGTTGCAGCAGATGGCGCTCGACGCGGTAGGGATGCTCGTTGACGTCTTCGACGAACAGGATGCCGCCCTTCACGCGCGGGAAGTGCGGCGTGCCGAGCATCGAGACCAGCACGGCCAGGTTGCCGCCCCAGAGCGTGCCGCGGGCCTGCAGCCCGTCGAAGCCGGACTCGGTGCGAAAACCGACGGCCTCCAGCTCGCCGGACATCGCCTCGGTGAAGCAGTCGCGGGTGACCTCGTCGATGGCCTCGGCGCCGAAGTCGCCGGTGGCCATCGGGCCGGCCCAGGTGGAGGCGCCGGCGTGCGCCAGCAGGCCGAGCTGCAGCGCGGTGATGTCGCTGTAGCCGACCCAGCGCGTGCCGTGCGCCACGCTGTCGGCGAGGCGCTTCCACGGCAGGCGATCGAGCAGGCGGGTCATGCCGTAGCCGCCGCGGGCGGCCAGCGCGATCGAAGGCGCCGCCTGGGCCACGCGCAGCAGCGTGGCGAGGCGGGCGTCGTCGTCGCCGGCGAAGCGCTGGCGAACGCAGCTTCACGCTGGGATCGACGGTGACGTCGAATCCCAGGCTCGCCAGGCGCTTGCGGGCGCGCTGCAGCGCCTGCGCGCGCAGCTCGACGCCGGCCGGCGCGTAGAGGGTGAGGGACGTCACGGCGTCAGGTGTCGGCCGACGGACCGAGCTCGGTCGCGTCGCCGGTGGGGATCGGCTCCTGGACGTCGGCGGCGGGCGGGTCGCCTGGAGCAGGTCGGCCGGCAGGTCGTCCGGCGAGCGCGCCGGCTTCTGCTGCGCCCGCCGTTCGGCGAAGAAGCCGGTCAGCACCCGGCCGCATTCCTCGCCCATCACGCCGCCCTGCACTTCGGTGTGGTGGTTCAGGCGGCGGTCGCTGAACAGGTCGATCACCGATCCGGCGGCGCCGGTCTTCGGATCGGGTGCGCCGAACACGACGCGCTTGACGCGCGCATGCATGAGCGCCATGGCGCACATGGCGCACGGCTCGAGCGTCACGTACAGCTCGCAGTCGGGCAGGCGGTAGTTCTCCCGCAGCTGCGCCGCGTGGCGCAGCGCGACGATCTCGGCATGCGCGGTCGGGTCGCTCGTGGTGATCGGGCGGTTGTAGCCGGTGGCCAGCACCTGGCCGTCGCGCATGATCACGGCGCCCACCGGCACCTCGCCCACGAGCCAGGCGTTCTGCGCCTGGTCGAGCGCGACGCGCATGGCGAATTCGTCGGTCGGCGTCATCGCTGCCCTGCACTCACGGCTCGGCGCGCTTGATCCGGTCGGCCCCCGACTGCAGCGCGCGGTTGGTGGCCTGCACGAAATCGTTCTGGACCTGCTTGGCCTGGTAGCCCACGGTGCCCTCCGGGCCGGCCGGCGCGGCGCCCGGCATGCCTCCCGGCACGACGACGATGCTGCTGTCGCGCGAGCCGGTGTCGTTCGCATCCTGTCCCTCGGGCGCCGGCGGCGAGATGGAGCGAACGCGAGTGCTCACGCTGCCGAGAGACTCGAGCTGCGTCTTGCCGAGCTTGCCCACGATGGCCAGCACCACCACGAGCATCAACACGCCGAAGATCATCCTCATGTCATTCCCGTCTGCGCAGCGCGATCCAGATCCCGAATCTTCTCCCAGAACGCGAGGGCGCGCTCGTGCGGTGCAGCGAAAGCTGCACGGTGATGAGGCTGGTCGTTCTCATCCGTGACGGATTCGGCAAGCTCGCCAGAAGACGCTTGATCAGCCAGCGAGCCGGAACGCTGGAGCCATTCGCTCCTGCTCTCGAGCACGAACCTTCAGGCTGTCGGCGATCTTGGGCCACTGCTTCACCACGGCCTGGCTGCGCGACACAATGTCGTCGGTCCATTCGCCGCGAACGCGGCAAATCACTCCCACTCGATCGTGGCGGGCGGCTTGGACGAGACGTCGTAGGTGACGCGGTTGATGCCGCGCACCTCGTTGATGATGCGGCTGGAGACCCGCTTCAGCAAGCCGTAGGGCAGCTCGGCCCAGTCGGCGGTCATGAAATCGCTCGTCTGCACGGCGCGCAATGCCACCACGTGATCGTAGGTGCGTCCGTCGCCCATCACTCCCACGCTGCGCACCGGAAGGAACACGCCGAACGCCTGGCTCGTGAGGTCGTACCAGTTCTTGCCGGTGGCCTCGTCCGTCCAGGCGCGCAGTTCCTCGATGAAGATGGCATCGGCGCGGCGCAGCAGGTCGGCGTACTCCTTCTTCACCTCGCCCAGGATGCGCACGCCCAGGCCCGGCCCCGGGAACGGATGGCGATACACCATCTCGTGCGGCAGGCCCAGCGCCACGCCGAGCTCGCGCACCTCGTCCTTGAACAGATCCCGCAGCGGCTCGAGCAGCTTCAGGCCCAGGGTCTCGGGCAGGCCGCCCACGTTGTGGTGGCTCTTGATGGTGGTGGCCTTCTTGGTCTTCGCGCCGCCGGACTCGATCACGTCCGGATAGATCGTGCCCTGCGCCAGCCAGCGCGCCTGCTTCAGCTTGCCCGCCTCGCGCTGGAACACCTCGACGAACTCGCGGCCGATGATCTTGCGCTTGTGCTCCGGGTCGGTCACGCCCTTCAGGTGGCCGAGGAACTGCTCGCTCGCATCCACGTGCAGCACCTTGGCGTGCAGGCGGCCGGCGAACATGTCCATCACCATGCGGGCCTCGTCCAGCCGCAGCAGGCCGTGATCGACGAAGACGCAGGTGAGGCGATCGCCGATGGCGCGGTGGATGAGCGCCGCGGCAACGCTCGAGTCCACGCCGCCGGACAGGCCGAGGATGACCTCCTCGTCGCCGACCTGGGCACGGATGCGCTCGACCGCCTCGGCGACGTGGTCGCGCATGACCCAGTCGGGCCGCGCGCCGCAGATGCCGAGCACGAAGCGCTCGAGCATGGCCCTGCCCTGCACGGTGTGCGTGACCTCGGGATGGAACTGCACGCCGTAGTAGCCGCGCGCCTCGTCGGCGATGCCGGCGATGGGGCAGCTCGGCGTGCTGGCCATCAGGCGGAAGCCCGGGCGGCAGCCCGGTGACCTTGTCGCCGTGGCTCATCCACACCTTCAGCATGCCGTGGCCCTCGGCGGTGCGGAAATCCTCGATGCCGTCGAAGAGCCGGGTGTGGCCGTGGGCGCGGACCTCGGCATAGCCGAACTCGCGGTGCGCGCTGGCCTCCACCTGGCCGCCCTGCTGCACCGCCATCGTGAACATGCCGTAGCAGATGCCGAGCACCGGCACGCCGGCCTCCCACACCGCCTGCGGCGCGCGCAGCTCCTGCGCCTCGTAGGTGCTGGCGTGGCTGCCCGACAGGATGATGCCCTTCGGGGCGAACTCGCGCACGAAGGCGTCGCTCACGTCGTTGGGATGGATCTCGCAGTAGACGTGCGCCTCGCGCACGCGCCGGGCGATCAGCTGCGTGACCTGCGAGCCGAAGTCGAGGATGAGGATCTTGTCGTGGTTCATGGCTGGGCGGCGAGGCCGGCGCGGCGGCGGCGCGTGAAGTGGCGGATGGCGAGGACGGTGGCCAGCGCCTGCAGCGCGGCGCAGAAGTAGTACGGCATGCCGATGCGCCAGTCGCCCGGCGGCAGGTGCGACACGATGCCGAGCAGCGGCGCACCGATGACCGGCGCGACCACCGCGGCGAGGCTGTTGAGCGAGGCGATGGAGCCCATCGTCTGGCCCTGCGTATGCGCGTCGGCGGCGTTGGAGACGATGCTCTGCATCGACGACGCCGCGGCGAACCCCAGCACGTTGGCGCCGATGATCGCGTACATCATCCAGCCCTCGGTCGCGAGGCCCCATGCCGTGAAGGCCAGCGTGGCGGAGAGCAGCCCGAGCACGGCCAGCCGCTGCGCCGAGAAGCGCCTCAGCAGATGCTTGAGCAGCACGCCCTGCACGAGCGCCGACATGAGGCCGACGGCGAACAGCGACCAGCCGTTCTCGCTCGGCCCCCAGCCGAACTTGAAGGTGGTGTAGAGCACCCAGGTGGTGTGCAGGATGAACTGCGCGAGGCTGGCCAGGCCGATCACGGCCACCAGCGGGCCGATGCCCTTGAGCGCCGTGAGGCTGCGCAGCGCAGCGACCGGGTTCGCGCGCCGCCACTCGAACGGCCGCCTCCTTTCCGGCGGCAGCGACTCGGGCAGCACGAAATAGCCGTAGAGCCAGTTGGCCAGCGCCAGCGTGCCGGCGACGAAGAACGGCAGGTGCAGGTCGATCGCGCCGAGCAGGCCGCCCATCACCGGGCCGAGGATGAAGCCGAGCCGAACATCGCGCCGAGCAGGCCGAAGCGGCGCGCCCGCTCTTCGGGCGGCGTGATGTCGGCCACGTAGGCGTTGGCCACCGCCACGTTGGCCTGCATGGCGCCGCCCACCAGGCGCACGGCGATGAGCATCCACAGCGCCGGCGCCAGTGCCGTGGCGAAGAAGTTGAGCGCCAGGCCGCAGAACCCGACCAGCAGGACCGGCCGGCGGCCATAGCGGTCGGACAGCGCCCCGAGGATCGGCGCGCCGATGAAGTTGGCGATGCCGAACGCGAAGGCCACCGCGCCGAACCAGAACGCCTGGTCGGCCTGGGAGCCGGTGAAGGTGCCCACGAGCGCGGGCAGCACGGGAATGATCAAGCCGATCGACACCATGTCGATCAGCACCGTGACCAGGATGAAAGGCAACGCGGCCGTGCGCTTCATTGCAAGAGGAATCTCAAACAGCGGCCCCAAGCGCCGCCCCTCAAGGCCTTGCGCGGATCCGGCTCCGCCGGTCCGCGCAAGGGCCCCCTCGGGGGCAGCGACGAGAGGAGCGTGGGGGCTCAATCACTCACTGCGGTAGTTCGGGGCTTCCTTCGTGATCTGCACGTCGTGCACGTGGCTCTCGCGAATGCCGGCGGCGGTGATCTCGACGAACTGCGGCCCGCTCGCGCATCTCGTCGATGGTGGCGCAGCCGCAGTAGCCCATGGAGGCGCGCAGGCCGCCGGCCATCTGGAAGATGATGGCCACGAGCGAGCCCTTGTACGGCACGCGGCCCTCGATGCCCTCGGGCACGAACTTGTCGGTGTTGGGGTTGCCGCTGTCGGCTTCCTGGAAGTAGCGGTCGGCGCGAGCCCTGCTGCATGGCGCCGAGCGACCCCATGCCGCGGTAGCTCTTGTAGCTGCGGCCCTGGAAGAGGATGACTTCGCCGGGCGCTTCCTCGGTGCCGGCGAACATGCCGCCCATCATCACGGTGCAGGCGCCGGCGGCGATGGCCTTGGCGATGTCGCCCGAGTAGCGGATGCCGCCGTCGGCGATCAGCGGCACGCCGGTGCCCTGCAGCGCGGTGGCCACGCTGTCGATCGCCATGATCTGCGGCACGCCCACGCCGGCCACGATGCGCGTGGTGCAGATGGAGCCCGGGCCGATGCCGACCTTCACCGCGTCGGCTCCCGCCTCGACCAGCGCGAGCGCGGCCTCGCCGGTGGCGATGTTGCCGCCGATGACGTCGACGCTGCGGGTAGTTGCTGCTTCACCCAGCGCACACGCTCGATCACGCCGTCGCTGTGGCCGTGGGCGGTGTCGACGACCATGGCGTCGACACCCGGCCTTGACCAGCGCATCGACGCGCTCCTCGGTGCCCTCGCCCACGCCGACGGCGGCGCCGACGCGCAGCTTGCCGTGGCGCATCGCGCGCGGCGTTGGGGAAGCTCGTCTGCTTCGTGATGTCCTTGACGGTCATCAGGCCGCGCAGCTCGAAGGCGTCGTTGACGACCAGCACGCGCTCGAGCTTGTGGCTGGTGCAGCAGCGCCTTGCCGTCGGCGAGCGATAGCGCCCTCGCGCGACGGTGATCGAGCTTCTCGCGCGGCGTCATGATCTCGCTCACCGGCACTTCGCATGCGCGTCTCGAAGCGCAGGTCGCGGTCGGTGACGATGCCCACCACCTTGCCGCCATCGAGCACCGGGAAGCCGGAGATGCCGTGCTGCTCCGGACAGCGCCATCACCTCGCCGCACGGTGGCGTGGGCGTGATGGTGATCGGGTCGCGCAGCACGCCGGATTCGTAGCGCTTGACGCGCGCCACTTCGGCGGCCTGCTGCGCGCGCGTCAGGTTCTTGTGGACGATGCCCATGCCGCCTTCCTGTGCGATGGCGATCGCCAGGCGGGCTTCGGTCACGGTGTCCATCGCCGCGGACACGAGCGGCAGGTTCAGGCGGATGTTGCGCGACAGCTGGGTGGTGAGGCAGGTGTCCTTGGGCAGAACCTGGGAGAACGCCGGCACCAGCAACACGTCGTCGAAGGTGAGCGCTTTTCCGAGAAGGCGCATGGGGAAAGCTCCAGATCAGGTGATGGTCGTGCCAACCCGTTTCGTCCGATAGGACGCCACCACAGCGTGCGCACTTGCCCTGCTGTGAGAGGAACAACGAGGCCCATTGCTTGCGGTACGCCATGCTTTTCAGCAGGCGCTTCGCCCGCAAGTCCTCGCCATACGCTTCCCACTGGGGATCAAAGGGGTTGTAGCCCCCCATCACCTTCCTGGTGCCGGACAATTTCCGTATCGGCGAGCCGATACAGTCGCGCCCATCGCGGCGTGTCGCTCTCCAGTCGGAATCCTGACTGCGAATTCCGACCTGCCGTTGACGGTCGACCAGTACTTCTCGGCCACCCATCTCGGGCTCTTCTTCGGATGCCTGCGCCGTGCCCAGCGCGTCAACCGCCACCAGAGCAGCGAGTCGAGTTTGCTGAACGTCTCCTTGGCGACCACCGGGTGGTGGTACTGCGCCCAGCCTCGCAAGACTGGATTCAGCAGCCTGTATGAGCTCCGCCTGTTTCACCATCGCATTGGCACGTCACGATCTCCCTTCACCTTGCCATAGAACGTTTGCGCGTTCTTCTTGCTTGGCTTGATCAGCAGGGTTCCCGAGTACTTCCGGAAATTCCAGCCGAGGAAATCGAACCCCTGGTCAATGTGCGTGACTCGCGTCTTCGCCGGCGACAGTCGCAATCCTCGTTGCGCGAGGAACGCTTCCACCCACGGCCGGACCACGGTTTCCAGGAGGTCTTGCGACGCCCCTGTGATCACGAAGTCATCGGCGTACCGGACCACATTGACCTTCAGCTTCTGCGACCTTCGACGGAGCCACCGTCGCACCGATGTGCGCCTGCAGCCCGCTTTCCAGCCCGTTCAATGCCACGTTCGCCAGGGTTGGCGAGATGATGCCGCCTTGCGGCGTGCCTGCCTCAGTGGCCGTCAACTGGCCTTTGTAGACCACTCCTGCCTTCAACCACTGGTGGACGATTTTGCTTGTCCATCCGCGCGTGCTGAACAAGCCACTGCATGGTTGATGTGATCGAAACAGCCTTCGATGTCCGCCTCCAAAACCCATGGGGCCGCAGCCTTCTGGGACAAGCAGACGAACAACTGGCTCATGGCATCAGCCGTCGAGCGGTTTCGCCGAAAGCCGTAGCTGTTCGGATCGCTCTGCGACTCAACGACGGGCTCCAGGCCTTGCAGGTGGAGAGCCTGCATCGCTCGGTCCTTCATCGTCGGAATGCCCAACGGGCGTTCCTTGCCATTCGCCTTGGGGATGTAGACCCGCCGTAACGGCGCGGGCCGATACCCCCGTTGCTGCTTCAACCTGTCGACAGCCGTCCATTTGCAGGCCGGCGTATCCCACAGCTCGCGGTCGACGCCTGCCGTCCGCTTGCCTTGGTTCTCTGTCACTCGTCGCACCGCCAGTGCCCTGGCGCTGAACGAGCGAGTCAGCGACCGTTGCAAGGCTTTCACCCTGCGCCAATCGCCCTCCTGCGTTGCCTTCGCTATCCGCATCTGCATCGTCCTCACCTGCTGTTCGACTCGGCGCCAATCGATGGCGTGCCAGCCGTTCGGCAAGTGCGAAGACGCAGAATCATCGAGATCGATGATCTCTTCCATGCTTTCCTCGTTGGTTGACCCGTCGAGGACGCACTCTCCCCCGAGGGGAAGCGTTGCATCCCCTCGGGGTGATAGAACTCAGCAACCGGCTAACGACGGTTGCACCACGTGGAAGTGGGCCTGCTTTCGCAACGGGGCAAATCTGGAACCCCTATCCCGACGATTACAGCCGGGCATTCGCTTTTTCCACGATCCCATACCCCCTCATCCGACAGGTCGCCTTGCGGCTGCCCTGCCCTTGCACCGAGGTGCTAGGCGGACGGTGGGGCTTACCACGTTCCTCTGTTCGCCGACAGCGCGGTGGTGACCGCGATGCCTATCCGTTTAGGGTCTATCTTTCCCGGGGTCGCGCAATGGCGATGTGCTCTTTCTTTGACGAGCGCAACCGGCGACGTGCCTTTTGGCTGTGGCCTGACAGCAGTTTAATCCGCTCTGGTCGCCGCTGGACGTTGCGCAGATGTCGGGCAGTGGCGTTCAGCAGGTGTAGCTTGGTGCGCGCCGGAGCCAGCAGTGACGGCCTGTTTGAGGTCTGCGTTGGCCATCTCGCGGGGTTCAGCTCGGGGCTGTAGCTGGGCAGGTAGTAGAGTTCGATGTCCTCCTTGTTCTGCGCTAGCCTAGCCTTCCCGGCTTGCGTGCTGGTCTCGGAGGTTGTCCAGATCCAGTTAGCTCTTCCTCGGCTGGCCGCGAACGAGTCGGCTGATGAAGTCGTCAGGATGTCGGACTTCAGCGCGCCGTCGTAGATCTTCCAGCGCACTTGCCCTCGTCGTTTACTGTCT
This sequence comes from uncultured beta proteobacterium, assembly GCA_963839465.1. Classification (GTDB taxonomy): domain Bacteria; phylum Pseudomonadota; class Gammaproteobacteria; order Burkholderiales; family Burkholderiaceae_C; genus CAWIVI01. Next base: position 46,803 of record CAWIVI010000012.1, on the reverse strand, counting down.
ATCCACCAACAGGTCGTGCCGCTTGCTGGTCTCTCGCTCCACCGTCGTTTGCCCCTTTGTCTCTTAGCTGCGCCCGCGCACATCGTCGCTGCGTAGTGCGCTCTCGTCGCCCTTATGTATCTCGGCGCCCTCTGCCTTGGCGCTCGCGGCGTTGGCCTCGTTCTCTTGCTCTAGCCTCTTCTTCACCGCCTCTCTCTACTTCTCGTAGGCCTTCTTCATCTTCTTCTGCGTCTTGTAGCCCCATCTCTTTAGATATAGGCCTACCTTTCGCACCTCCTCCCGTTGCCTTTTCTCTGCTCGTTGAGTTTCCCTTCTTTCTTCCTCGTCTTCAGCGCGTAGGGCTTCTTCAACTGATCCGGCGTCTTGTCGGCGGTCGTTGCGCACCAGCAACTCCGTCGCCGCATCCAGCGTGCGGCCTTCGCCGCTCTTTCTACCTGCCTGAGCATCGCGAAGACCCTTCGCTCCCGCCTGCTCACGGCGCTCGCAGTTGTTGAACCGCCCGTGCGGCTCAGCCCCGTCTGCTCGGCTATCTCGTCCTACGTCCCGCCCGCCTTGCGCAGTCGGATCACTTGCTCTCGGCGCTCTTGCCTAACCTCCTCGGGAGAGACCTCAAGTCGGTTGCTCGCATACCAGACGCAAAAGCAGATTATACGGACCGGTAATAGTTCTCACCGGGTTGGCACACCTGCGCCGCTACACTGAAAGCCTGGCCCGTCCGGAGAGATCATGCGTCGATCGTCGTGCCTTCCTTCATTGCTCCTGGTGTGCCTGCTGGCGGTCGCCTCCAGCGCGCACGCGCAATGGATGTGGCGCGACAAGACCGGCCGCGTGCACATGAGCGACCGCGCGCCGCCGAGCGACGTGGCCGAGAAAGACGTGCTCAAGCGCCCGGCCGGCCAGCGCGCCGCCGTGCCGGCGGCACCGGCCGCGGAGGCGGCCTCGGCAGCAGCCAGCGCCGTGGCGAGCGCCTCCGCCCCGGCGGCCCCGGCCGCGGCACGCGTCGACCCCGAGCTCGAAGCGCGCCGCAAGAAGGCGGAGCTCGAGCAGGCGGCCCAGAAGAAGCAGGCCGAAGAACGCGTGGCGGCCACGCGCGCCGAGAACTGCCAGCGCGCTCAAGCGCACATGCGAAACATCGACAGCGGCATCCGCATGTCTCGCACCAACGAGAAGGGCGAGCCCGAGGCGTTCGACGACCGCATGCGCGCGGAAGAAGCCGAACGCACGCGCAGCGTCATCGCGGCGAACTGCGCGCAGTGACCTTGCCTTGCCGCCGGTAGCGCAGGCGGCGCGCTTCCTTCGGATCCACCACCAGCGGCCGGTAGACCTCCACCCGGTCGCGGTCGCGCAGCGGCGTGGCGGGGTCCTGCGCGCGGCCCCAGATGCCGGCGGGCAGGTCGCGCACTTCGGGATGGCGCTGGGCGAGCCCGCTTGCGACGAGCGCATCGGCCAGGGTGACGGGCGCCTGCAGGACGAGTTCCGTGCGGTCGACTTCTCCCGCGCGGAGCTGTACACCACCTCGATGCGCAGGCTCGATGCGGGCTCAGCGCTCGCCATAGACCGCTGCGGCGCGCTTCACGAAGGAATCGACGAACGTGTTGGCGATGCGGTCGAACACCGGGCTCACGACGGCTTCCAGCGCGCGGTTGCTGAAGGCGTAGCGCATGTCGAAGTCGATCTTGCAGGCAGCAGCCTCCTGCCCGGGGCGCGCGAGCGGCGAGAACTGCCACAGCCCGTCGAGCGTCGAGAACGGACCGTCGACGAGCTTCACGATGACGCTCTCGCCGGGCACGTGCTCGTTGCGCGTGGTGAAGGCGTGCTTCACGCCGGCGTACGCCAGGTGCAGGCGTGCCGTCAGGCCATCGGCATGCCGCTCCACCACCTCGGCCCTGGCGCACCAGGGCAGGAAGCGGGGGTAGTCCTCGACCGCCGACGACGAGGTCGTACATCTCGCGCGGCGAGTACCACAGCAGGACGGACTTCTTCACGTGCTTCATACAATGGATCGATTATGTCCATCGCAGAGAACCGCCGCGCCCGATTCGACTACCACATCGAGGAGCGGTTCGAGGCCGGCATCGTGCTCGAAGGCTGGGAGGTGAAGGCCGTGCGCGCGGGCCAGGTGCAGCTGACCGACGGCTACGTCGTGATCCGCGACGGCGAGCTGCACCTGATCGGATGCCGCATCAATGCGCTGGGCACCGCGTCGACCCACGTGCAGCCCGAGGCGGACCGCACCAAGAAGCTGCTGATGCACAAGGAGGAGATCCGGCGCCTCATCGGCAAGGTGGAGCAGCGCGGCTTCACGCTCGTGCCGCTGGACCTGCACTACAAGGGCGGGCCGCGTGAAGGTGGAGATTGCGCTGGCCAAGGGCAAGGCGCAGCACGACAAGCGCGAGACCGAGAAGAAGCGCGACTGGGACCGCGAGAAGGGCCGCCTGATGCGGCACAAGGTGTCAACCAAGGCCTGAGGCCTTCAGCGCCTGGGCGAGATCGGCCTGCAGGTCTTCCGGCGCCTCGAGGCCGATCGAAAGCCGCACGAGCGTGCCCTGCCAGCGCGGCTGCGCGCGCAGCGATTTCAGGTCGTACGGCACGACGAGGCTGACCGGCCCGCCCCACGAGTAGCCGATGCGGAACAGCTCCAGCGCATCGACGAACGCATCGACGCGCGCGGCCTCGATGGAGGCAGTCGAACACCACGGAGAACAGGCCCGCGGCCTGCGTGCACAGCGCCTTCCAGTGCTCGTGCCCCACGCTGCCCGGCAGCGCCGGATGCAGCACGTGCGTGACGGCGCGCTGCGCGCCGAGCCACTGCGCGAGCGCCAGCGCCCGCGGCGCCCTGCGCGGCATAGCGCAGCGCGAGCGACGGCAGCGAGCGCAGCACCATCTCGGCATCGTTGGCGCCGACGCCGAGGCCGAGCCGCATGTGCGCGAGCATGAGGCGCTGGTGCAGCGACTCGTCCCGCGTGGTGACGGAGCCCATGAGCAGGTCGGCGCCGCCGGACGCGTACTTGGTGAGCGCCTGCATGGCGATGTCCACGCCCAGGCCGTCGCCGAGCGCGAAGGGCTCGAAGGCGAGGCCCGCCGCCCCAGGTGTTGTCCAGCGCCACCGTGACTCCGTGGGCCTTCACGGCCCGCACCAGCGAGCGCAGGTCGGGGAACTCCATCGTGACGGAGCCGGGCGCCTCGAGCCAGACCAGCCGCGTGCGCTCGGCCATCAGCTCGGGCAGCGCGGCCGCGTCCATCGGGTCGTAGAGGCGGTGGGAGATGCCCAGCGGCTCGAGCAGGCCGCGCGCCTGCTCGCGCGAGGGGCCGTAGACGTTGTCGGGCAGCAGCACCTCGTCGCCCTGGCGCAGCAGCGCGAGGTTGACCATGGTGATGGCCGCGAGGCCGCTGGGCGTGAGCACGCAGTGCGTGCCGCCTTCGAGGGTGGCGATGCGCTCCTCGAGCGTGAAGGTGGTGGGCGTGCCGTGCAGGCCGTAGGTGTAGCCGCGCTTGTGCCGCCAGTCGCGCGCGCGCATGGCGGCGGTGTCGGGGAACAGCACGGTGGAAGCCTTGTGCACGCCCACCGGCACGGCGTCGAAGCCGGCCGGCGGGGTGTACGGGTGGTGGATGAGCGTGGTGGTGCGGCGGTCGGCCATCGATTGCGCTCGGTTGCTCTCGAACCTCAGACCGGCATGCCGATCAGGTCGTGGCCCTCGGCGGCGACGATGCGCGCCTTGGCGAACTCGCCGACCTTGAGCGTTCTGGAGGCCTTGGCGGGCGGCAGCAGGCGCACGGTGCCGTCGATCTCCGGGGCATCGGCGTAGCTGCGCCCCACCCCGCCCTTGCGGCCGAGCGCGGGCGCGCTGTCCACCAGCACCTGCATCGTGGCGCCGACGCGGCGCTGCAGGCGTCGCGCGGACGCCGCCTCGGCGGCCGCCATGAAGCGGGCGCGCCGCTCCTCGCGCAAGCTCGCCGGGCACCGGATCGGGCAGCGCGTTGGCGGCGGCGCCCTCCACCGGCGAGTAGGCGAAGCAGCCGGCGCGGTCGATCTGCGCTTCTTCGATGAACTGCAGGAGATGGTCGAACTCGGCTTCCGTCTCGCCGGGAAAGCCGGCGATGAAGGTGCTGCGCACGACGAGCTCCGGGCACAGCTCGCGCCAGCGTGCGATGCGCTCGAGGTTCTTCTCGCCGTTGGCCGGGCGCTTCATGCGGCGCAGCACGTCCGGGTGCGAGTGCTGGAACGGCACGTCGAGGTAAGGCAGCACGAGGCCCTCGGCCATCAGCGGGATGATGTCGTCGACGTGCGGGTACGGGTAGACGTAGTGCAGGCGCACCCACGCGCCGTGCGGCTGCGCCAGCTCGCCGAGCTTCTGCACGAGATCGAGCATGCGCGTCTTCACCGGCTTGCCGTCCCAGAAGCCGGTGCGGTACTTCACGTCGACGCCGTAGGCGCTGGTGTCCTGGCTGACGACGAGCAGTTCCTTCACGCCGGCCTCGAACAGGCGCCCGGCGTCGGAGAGCACGTCGCCGACCGGGCGCGAGACCAGGTCGCCGCGCATCCCGGGGATGATGCAGAAGGTGCAGCGGTGGTTGCAGCCCTCGCTGATCTTCAGGTAGGCGTAGTGCTTCGGCGTGAGCTTCACACCCTGTGGCGGCACCAGGTCGACGAACGGGTCGTGCGGACGCGGCACGTGCAGGTGCACGGCGTCCATCACTTCCTGCGTGGCGTGCGGGCCGGTGACGGCGAGCACCTTGGGGTGCTGGGCGCGCACGAGGTTCTCGCCGCCGGGGCCGGTCTTGGCGCCCAGGCAGCCCGTGACGATGACGCGGCCGTTGTCGGCCAGCGCCTCGCCGATGGTGTCGAGGCTTTCCTTGACGGCGTCGTCGATGAAGCCGCAGGTGTTGACGATGACGAGGTCGGCGCCGGCGAAGGTCTTGCTGGTGTCGTAGCCTTCGGCGCGCAGCTGGGTGAGGATGAGCTCGGAATCGGTCAGCGCCTTGGGGCAGCCGAGCGAGACGAAGCCGACCTTCGGGGCGGAGATTTCAGGCATGCCGGATTGTCGCCCGGCGGCGCGCAGCCTATTTCTTGGCGCCCGGAAAGCCCGTGAAGAGCGTGCCGGCCTGCTTCTGGAGCTGCTCCTGCATCTGCAGGAAGCAGCTTCTTGGACTGCTCCAGGTAGTTGCCCATCAGCCCCTGCATCAGGGGCGCCTGCCCGCTCATGAGCTGGGCCCAGGTCTCGGGCGTGAAGTTCTTGGCGTCGTACAGGCCCTTGCTCTGCTCGGCCAGGCGGTTCTGCACGTCGATGAAGGCCTGGAGGTTCTTCTCCATGTAGGCGCCCATCATTCCCTGCATGGCGTGGCCGTAGAAGCGGATGATCTGGGCCAGCATCTGCGTGGAGAACATCGGCACGCCGCCGGTCTCTTCCTCCAGGATGATCTGCAGCAGGATGCTGCGCGTGATGTCGTCGCCGCTCTTGGCGTCGCGCACCTCGAAATCCTGCGCTTCGAGCACCATCTCCTTCACGTCGGCCAGCGTGATGTAGCTGCTGGTGTGGGTGTCGTAAAGGCGGCGGTTGGGGTACTTCTTGAGTATGCGCGGACCGCTCTCGGCGGCCCCCGCGGCACCGGCGGCGTGGCCGCGGCGGGTTGAAGCCATGCAGGAAACTCCAGGAACGATAGATACGTCGTGCGGGCCATTCTAGGAGTGGGTGCGCAGGCGTCCGCGGGGGGTTTACCCCGGGAATTCATGCGCCCTTGCGCACCCGCTTGAGCGTGTCCGGCACCTTCAGCGTCTCGAACGTGGCCTGGCAGCGCACGCCGCCGGGCAGCGAGTGCCGAGGGTTGGGCAGGTCCAGGCGCGCGACGAAGGTGCCGCTGGCGGCATCTGAAGGTTTCTGAGTCGCGATGGTTCTACTGTCAGGGATTGCCGACGTGAAACGTCAATAACGGGTCTTCCCTTCCTCCGTCAGGATCGTCAGATCGACGAAGCGCGACCCGACGTGGCGGCCGCGTTCGAACCCCACCCGAAAGCCGCCCATGTCGAACTCGCGCATGGTTGTCAGCCCGGCAGCGATCCCCGCGGGGTTGACCTCTACGCCGGCACGCCGCACCCCCTCCACGAAGGCTTTCGCCGCGACGTACCCTTCCATCGACTTGTAGTAGTTGGGGCCGATGTTCTGGTAGCCCATGCTCGCGGTTTCCCAACCGTCCTTCGTACCCAATGCCAGCGGCACGACGCGTCCGCCGGCCTTGACCTTGTTTAGCGCGACGAAGAATTCATCCACCGTCGAAGGGGGCGTGACGCCTGCCTTGGACAGCAGATCCTTGTTGTAGATGAAGCCGTGGATCACCGAAGCCATGGGAACGCAGAAGGTGGTCTTCCCATCGTCGGTGGACCAGGCGGTGCGCGCCACCGGCGTGAAGTTCTGCATTCCTTTCAGGTCGTTCAGCGGAGCGAGGCGACCCTTCTGGAACAACTGGAGCGACGCATCGAACGGACGGCAAGTGACCAGATCGCCCGCGGTGCCGGCATCCAGCTTCGAATTCAGCGCGGCGTTGTATTCCGTCGGCGCCGTAGGCGCGAACCGGACCTTGATGTCCGGATGCTGCTTCTCGAACGCCGGGATGATCTTGTCGCGCCAGATGGCGAGGTCGTCGTTGCGCCAGCTTTCGATGGTCAGCGTGACGGGTGCGGCGGCCGCTCCCCCGGTGATGCCTGCCGCCAAAACGGCCAGCATTCCGATTGACAGTGTCTTCTTGCTCATGGCTCCACTTTCTTCGTTGAAGGCCCCGCGGCTGTGCCGCGGAGCCCGCTTGACTGCATCATTCGTCCCCTGCACCGATCGACTCTGCGACAGCCCCGATCGATCCGGCGCGGCACGAGTGTGACAGTCACGTTCTGATGCTTGTTGTTGGAAGCAAGCCGACACTGATACGATTCTGGCGTCACGTTTTGCATTGCGCTGCAGCAATTGGCGTGACGCCAGATTCGAGTCAATTCCGGCTCCTCGCCAACCACTCCACCTCTCTGCGCGCGGCGACACTCCTCCTTTGGCCAGCTGCGGCTTTCAGGCCATCCACACGTGGCAAATCAACAGTTCAGACTCGGGGTCGACGGCGGGGGCACGGCGTGCCGGGCACGCCTCACTGACTTCCAAGGCAAGGTGCTCGGAGAGGGCGAATCCGGTCCCGCCAATCTCGGCCTCGGCATCGAACGGGCGCTCGAAGCGGTGCTCCATTCGGCCCGCATGGCGCTCGGCCAGGCCGGCCTTGCCGATACATCTCTCGGCGCCGTGCATGCCGGCATCGGCCTGGCAGGTGCCAATGTGCCTGCGCTGGCTGAGGCGTTCAGGCGCCTGCCCCTTCCCTTCCGCTGCTCCACGGTGCTCTCCGATGCGGAGGTCGCTTGCCTGGGTGCTCACCTGGGCCATGACGGCGGCATACTCATCCTCGGCACCGGCAGCCAGGGCGTCATCCATCAAGAGGGCCGCTTCGCCACGATCGGGGGTTGGGGCTACGCCCTGTCGGACGATGGTTCGGGGGCGGTGCTCGGCCGAGCTGCCGTCCGCCGCTCGCTGCTGGCGCACGAAGGTGTGGCACACGCCACGCCATTCACTCGGGCTGTGATGGACCGCCTCGGCAACGATCCGGCAGCGATGGTTTCGTGGGCCGCCAACGCGCGTCCGAAGGAGTGGGCCGCCTTTGCGCGAGACGTCTTCGACCACGCCACGCGTGGCGATGACGTGGCGCTGGCGCTCGTGCAATCGAGCGCCGCGGAGGTCGAGCGCCTGCTGGACCGCCTGGTCGCCCTCGGCGCCGAGCGCATCTCGCTGATGGGCGGCATCGCCGAGCCCACTCGCCCGTATCTCGCTGCGCGTTTCGCCGGCACCCTGGTCGCCCCCCTTGGCGACGCCATGGCCGGCGCCCTGCTTCTGGCTCAGCGCAGCGCGCGCAGGTAGGCCGCCATGTCTCGAGCGTCCCGCTCGGTCACGCCGAGATCCGGCATGGCGCTGTTGGGCGAGATGGCCTTCGGCTCTCGAATCCACCTCACCAGGTTTTCCTCCGTGTTGAGCAGGCGTCCCGCCAGGTAGGTTCTTTCGACCAGCCGATCCAGCGGCGGTCCGACCGGGGCATTTGCGCCGACTACCCCCGGCACGACATGGCAAGTGACGCACGCGTACTGGAGAATCGCCGTCTTGCCGCGCGCCGGGTCCGCCACCGCGGGGAGGCCTCCTCGCAGCACTGTGGGCGGCGCCAATGCCGGAAGCTCGGCGTACTGGGCCGGTGACAGCGTGGGCAGCTGACGCACGAACGCCACCACGGCCCACAGGTCATCGTCCGGAAGCCGAAACTCCCACGCCGGCATGCCCGTCATCTTCAATCCGTATTTCACCGCCTGGAAAATCTCAGCCGGCCGACGAATGCGTGCCACGTGCACGAGGTTCTCGGGCAGCGGTGTGAGGCCAAGGGCGAAGGCCGATGGCGCGACGCCCGGTGCACCGTGGCACTGCACGCAGTGAGCCCGAAAGTGCGCCAGCCCACGAGCGATCAGCGCAGGGTCGTCAAGGGGTGGCTCCTTCACCCGGCGGGCCTGCCGCTCCAGTGACTCCCGCATGCCGGTTTCGAGGAGCCAATAGGTCGGGCCCAGGTGCTGGTCCGTTGCCGAGACGTCGTACCACCCCCCATACAGCGCGACGGCGCCCGCGACTGCGGCCACGCCCCCGAGCGTCGCGGCCACGGCAAGGATGCGGCGCCCGCGCATGGCCACGTTCACGCGCCCGACGCGTTCGGCGCCTTATGCGTCAAGCGCCGAAGCAAAGTTCGAAATATTCGATCACCGCGTAAAGAGCCCGGTGAGAATTCGATATTCATATAAGGATTGTCGTGAATTTCCAGCAGCTTCGCTCCGTCCGCGAGGCGGCGCGCCAGGGTTTCAACCTGACGACCACCGCCGAAACCCTCCACACCTCCCAACCCGGAGTGAGCCGCCAGATTCGCGAGCTGGAGGAGGAACTGGGCGTCGAGATCTTCGTTCGGGCGGGCAAGCGCCTGACAGGCCTCACGGCGCCGGGACAGATGGTGTTGCCGATCATCGAGCGTTTGCTGCAGGAGGCCGACAACCTGCGTCGGGCGGGCGAGGACTTCGCGTCGCAGACCAAGGGCATGCTGACCATCGCCGCGACCCATTCGCAAGCGCGCTACGCCCTGCCCCCCGCCGTTCGGGACTTCTGCGCCCTGCATCCCGAGGTGTCATTGCGGATGCACCAGGGTTCTCCGAAGCAGGTGGCGGAGCTCCTGCTGGCCGGCGAGGCAGACATCGGCGTGGCGACCGAAGCCCTGGCGGACTACCCCGATCTCGTTGCGCTCCCGAGCTACCAATGGACCCACAGCGTCATCGTGCCGCCCGGGCATGCGCTGGCCGCGGAAGCCGAACAAGGTGTACCGCTCACGTTGGAGCGGCTGGCGGCTTTCCCGATCATCACCTACGAGCCCGGGTACACCGGCCGGAGCCACATCGACGACGCTTTCCATCGGGAGCGGCTGGCGTTCAACCTCGTGCTTTCGGCCATGGACGCCGACGTGATCAAGACTTACGTGGAGCTGGGCCTCGGCGTCGGCATCATTGCCGGCATCGCCTACGACGAGGCGCGCGACAAGCACCTGCGAGCGATCGATGCGCGGCACTTGTTCGCCTCCAACATGACGCGGCTGGCGCTGCGGCGCGGTGCATTCCTGCGCGGCTACGCGTATGACTTCATCCGCACGTTCGCGTCGCCGCTCACGCGCGAGCTGGTCGACCGCTCACTCGCCGCGGCGCCCGGCACGCGGTTCGACATCTGAGGCAAGCTGCGGGCCTCACGCCATGATGTTGACGCCCCCGTCGACGTACAGCGTCTCACCCGACAGGCGCCGGGCATACGGCGTCGCCAGGTACGCACAGGTGAAGCCCACGTCCATGATGTCGACCAGCTCGCCGATCGGCGCGCGTTGCGCGGCTTCGGTGAGCAGGAGGTCGAAGTCCTTGAGGCCGGAGGCGGCACGTGTCTTCAACGGGCCGGGCGAGATCGCGTGCACGCGGATGCCTTTGCCGCCCAACTCATAGGCCAGGTAGCGGCAGCAGGACTCGAGCGCAGCCTTCACCGGGCCCATGACGCTGTACGTGGGCACGACCTTGCTGGCGCCGTGGTAGCTCATGGCCATCATCGTGCCGCCGTTCTTCATCAGCGGCGCCGCGAGTTTGGCCATGCGCACGAAGGAGTGGCAGGAGACGTCCATCGCCTTGGCGAAGCCTGAAGCCGAGCAGTCGAGGAGCCCGCCCTGCAGGTCTTCCTTGGGTGCAAAGGCGATCGAGTGCACGAGGATGTCGAGCCCGCCCCACTGCTTGCCGATCGCATCGAACACCGCTTCCAACTCCCCCTCGACGCTCACGTTGAGCGGCAGGAAAAGCGCGGCGTCCAGATCGCGCGCGAGCGGCTCGACATGGGGCCGCGCCTTCTCGCTCAGGTACGTGAGGGCCAGGTCGGCGCCGAGTTCGCGGAACGCCTTGGCGCAGCCATAGGCGATCGAGCTGTCGTTGGCAACGCCCACGACCAGCGCCTTGGCGCCTTTCAGGACGGGATGGGGAATGGCGGTTTGCATGGTCTTCCTTCGTTCAACGCGCTGGCAAGCGCTCGGCGTGGCGTGCCATCATCAGTTCTTCAGGGCCTTCACCCGTCGAGCGCGCCTTGCGGGGTGCCTTCCTGGCCGTGACGGCCGGCGCATCGGTGCGGAAGAGCTCTTCGAGCTTCGCCAGCCGCGCAGCCTTCGCTCCGCCGAGCCCCCGGCATCGGCGGTGCGGCGGATGGCCTCCAGAATGCGCGTGCGCTTGCTCGCGTCGGCCGGCAGCATGTTCGGGATGGCGGCGAGCGCCCCGTCGGGGTCCAGCACCAGGCTGAAGTACTGCTCGCGCACGGCTTGCTTGAACGCCTCCAGCGTCAGGCCCTCGTTCTCGGCCCGCATCTGGCGCAGCGTGTTGAATGAACGCTCGTCGACGCCCGACCCCCCCATGCCGACATAGAGCAGGGCCCTGATCGCCGCCTCGCGAGGGCCGCCCGTGCGTGACGCCCGCCTTCAGCTCGGCGATGCGGTCCTTGATGAGGGCGATGCGCTCCGGAGCCAGGCCCGGGCGCGGCCGCGGCGCCTCGTCGGTCGACCCCGTTCCCGACCATCGCCTGCAGGACAGGCGAGCTGTAGATCGCCAGGAAGAGCTTTTCCATGCTGCTGTCGCGCTGGTCGCGATAGCCGTCGAGGGCGGCGATGATGCCGTCCGAGACCATGGCCTGCCATTTCACGCAAGGGGTTGTCCGGCGCTGCCGGCTGGCGCTGCTCGCGCACCTGCTCTGCCAGCCGGGCGACCTGCTTCATCAAGGGGTTGCGATCCGAGAAGATCTCGAAGGGCAGCTCGGTGCGCTTGGACTTCTTCAGCCACTCGGCGTTCTGCTCCGTCATGAACGCCTTGATGAAGGGCTGGACCATGCTGCGATAGAGGCCCAGGTTGATCTCCGAGACCCGCCGCACGGTCGCGAAGCGGCGCTCATTCTCGGGGTCGGGCTGGACGATGGCCCGGATGTCGTCCAAGGTGCGCGGCTCGAAGCGCACGATCCAGTCGCCGCTGATCGCTTCCTGATTGATCGACTCGGCCGTCTTGCGGGTCATGACGGCCTCGTACAGACCGGGCGGCAGCACATCGATCAGATCGATGTTGGAGGCGAATTCCTGGTGCTCCTTCTTGGCGACGCCGCCCGAGACGAAGATGCCGAGATGGCCGATGGTCTCGTGCACGGCGTAGACGATGGTCTGGCCGCAGGCGCGGATGTCGTCGTCGCTGCCGTAGAGATCATGGATCCAGCCCAGCGCCTGTTGCGGCGGGGTGATGTTGTCGCCCTTGGAGCAGAAACAGATGATCGGCGAGCGGATGTTGCGCAGATCGACTCGCTCCCCTTCACGGGTGACGATCTCGGCGGTGGCGAGTCGGTTGCCGACGAAGAGCTTGTCGACGATCCACTGCATCTCCTCGGCATTGAGGTTGACGTGGCCGCCCCACCACTTCTCGAACTCGATGAAACGCGGCCCCTCGGTATCGACCTTCGACCACAGGTTGTAGTTCTTGGTCCACATAGGTGTTGGACGGATTCAGGTTCTCGAAATTCTCGACCAGCATGCCGCCATCGAACTTGCCGTTGCCGAGGTCGCCGGCCAGTGCGGTCATCCAGCTGCCGCCGGCCAGCCCGCCGGTGTAGCGCATCGGGTTCTCGCCTTCCACGCCCGGCCCAATAGGACAGTGGCGAGCCGGCCACGATGATCGGGCCGAACAGTTCCGGCCGGATCGCCGCCACCAGCAACACGGACCAGCCGCCCTGGCAGTTGCCGATGACGCAGGGCTTGCCTTCGGCGCCGGGGTGCAGTGCGATGACCTTCTCGAGGAACACCGCCTCGGTGTGCATGATGTCTTCGATGGTCTGGCCCGGCATCGGCTCGGGCGTGAAGCCGATGAAGTAGGCGGGGTGGCCGGCAGCCATCGCCACGCCCAGCTCGCTGTCGGCCTTGAAGCCGCCGATTCCCGGCCCGTGCCCGGCACGCGGATCGACCACCACGAACGGGCGCTTCAGCGGATCGACCGGCATCCCGGCCGGCGGCTTGACCCGCACCAGCAGATAGTTGACCGGCTTTTCGAACGTGCGGCCGTCCAGCACCAGCTCGGCGTCGAACCTCAGCACGTGCGGCACCGCCTTGTCCTTCTGCGTGTAGTACTGGTCGCTGCGCTGCCGCATCACGTCCCAGAACAGCACGGTGCGCTGCATGGCATCGGTCATGTACTCGCCGACCGGACCCCACGGCTTGCAGGTCGGCGGCGGTCCAGTCTTGGAGGGGTTGGTCTTTGACATGTTCAATCTCTCTGTGGGTCCGGAAATGGTTCGTCGAGACGTCGTGGACTTGCGACGTCGTTTGCGCAGGTGCGGGAATGCGTTCAAGCCATCTTGATCTCGTTCGAAAGAGGAGCCTTCCTGGCGAACTCGGACGCACTGCGCAGGGTGGTCTCGCTGATCGTGCCGATGGCCTCGCGGGTGAAAAAGGCCTGGTGACCGGTCACGATCACGTTCGGGAAGGCGATCAGGCGCTGCAGCACGTCGTCGGTGACGATGGTGCTGGACAGATCGCGGAAGAACAGCCCGCCTTCCTGCTCGTAGACGTCCAGCCCCAGGCCACCCAGTTGGCCGCTCTTGAGCGCTTCGATGGCGGCATCCGTATCCACCAGGCCGCCTCGGCTGGTATTCACCAGCAAGGCACCGCGCTTCATTCGCGCCAATGTCTCGGCATTGACGATGTGGTGGTTTCCGGCGTCAGGGGACAGTGCAGGGAAACGATGTCCGCGTTCGCGCCGATTTCACCGGGCGCCGCATAGCGTGCGCCAAGCGCCTCGAACTCCGCGGACGGAAACGGGTCGTGTCCGATGACCTTGCATCCGAAGCCCAGCATGATGCGGGCGAAGACGCGGCCGATCTTGCCGGTACCCACCACGGCAGCGGTCTTTCCGTGGAAGTCGAACCCCATCAGCCCGTCGAGAGAAAAATTCGAGTCCCGCGTACGGTTGTAGGCCCGATGCGTCTTCCGATTGATGGCGAGCAGCAGCGCCACGGCATGCTCTGCGACCGAATAGGGCGAGTAGTTGACCACGCGGACGACCTTGACGCCAAGGCGCGCTGCGGCTGCCAGATCGACGTTGTTGAACCCGGTGCACCGCAGAGCCACCAGCCCCGTCCCGCCGGCGCTGGAGCGCTTCGAGCACGCTGGCGTTGGCGACATCGTTGACGAAGATGCACACCGCCTCGTAGCCGGCGGCCAGGGCGACCGATTCGAGCCCGAGCGCCGCTTCGAAATAGTGGAGCTCGTGGCCCTCTGCAGCGTTGGCCGCGTCGAGAAATTGTCGGTCGTAGGGCTGGGCGCTGAACACGGCAATCTTCATGGGGCCTCGCAGATGGGCGGAACGGTGGTCATCAAGTGAGCAAAGTCGCCGCGATCTGGATGAACAGGATCTTTCCGATCGTCATGGAGGGAAAGATCATGGCGTAGCCGACGTCGGGGCGATCCGTCGGAGCCGCGCGGCTCGCGAAGGCAAGGATGGCAGGATTGCCTGTGGCACCGGAGATCACCCCGATGGACTCATCGAACGGCATCCGGAAGATCCACATGGCGAAGATGGTCGTGATCAGCACCAGCGTCAGCGTGATCACGATGGCGTAGATCAGGAACGTGAGCCCTGTCGCGCCGACTGTGGCAAAGAACTTGGGCCCGGAGGCGATGCCGACCTGGGCCAGGAAGATGGTCAGCCCGAAGTTCCTGAGGACCAGGTTCGCAGAAAACGGCATCGTCCAGACGAAGGGGCCGGTACGGCGCAGCTTCCCGAGGCACAGGGCGAGCAGGAGCAGCGCTGCGAGGCCGAGCGTCATCTTCCCGCCACCCGGGATCGGCAGCGGAATCATCCCCAGCAGCAGGCCGAGCGCGGCACCGATGCCGATCGAGATGAAGCTGAGTTCGGCCGTGCCCCGAATCGAATCGCCGAAGAACTTCCGGATGGCCTTCGCTTGGGTGCGGTTGCCAAGGAGTCCGACCCGGTCGCCGACTTCCAGGACGAGGTCGGGCTGAGGCAGCAAGTCGGCATCGCCCCTGCGGACATGGGCGATCGAACAGACGATGCCCTCGGGAAAGCGGATGTCTCCCAGTGCCTGCCCGACCACGGCACGGCTCGAGGCGAAGACCCGGATATAACCGAGATCCGGGCTGTGGCCGTCATCCTTCCCGGCTGGAGCTCTCCGAACAACGCCACTGCGGCCGCGAGCGGCTCGGAGGCCGTCGCGGTCGCCAGCAACACGTCGTCGGCCTTGAGAACCAGCGAGTCTGTCGGGAATCTGGTTCTTGTCGTCCCGCCGAACTGCGGCGATCGCGACGCCCGCAGGCAGTCGTGCAGCGCAGGTCGCGAGAAGCGGATGCCGATGAAATCCGGGTTGCGCAAGGCAATTTCGGCCGCTTCAAAGGTCTGACCCGACGGCTCGTCGAACTTCGGCTTGAGCCAGGTATTGAGCAGATGGATGCAAAGGATGGGAATGGCGACGCCGAACGGATAGGCGACGCCGTACCCGACCGCTGCGCCGTCGCCTTTCAAGGTAGCGATGATCGCCTGCAGCGTTGCCGTACTCGTGCCGGCACCCGCGAAGAGCCCCAGTGCTTCATCCAGCTTCACGCCGAACAGGGGAAGCAGCGCCAGAGACACGAATCCGGCACCGATGACGCCCAGCGCCGCGGCGGCATTCGCCTTGAGTCCGTCGACGCTCGTCAGGCCCTTGAAGAACTGCGCGCCGTACTGGATGCCCACGCCGTACAGGAACAGCAGCAGGCCCAGCGTTCCCACGAGCCGCGGCGGCGCGGACTTGGGCGCGAATCCGCCGATGGCCAGGCCGACGAAGAGCACTGCGCCCGACCCCAGCGAGAATCCCTTGATGTTGATCTCGCCGACCAGATATCCCAACGCGACCGTCAGGAACAAGGTGAAGAGCAGCTGCGATTCGAGCAGTGTCCTGATGGCGTCCATGGCTGTTGTTTCTGTATTGAGTGGATCGGTGACTAGGCTTGCAGCACGCGCCGCGTGTGGCGGGCGATCATCAGTTCTTCGTTGGTCGGGACCACCCATGCGCCGACCGCAGCCGGTCGCCAGGCTGATGCGCGGCCCGCCGGTCCGGTTGGCCTGCTCGTCCAGCTCCACGCCGAGCCAGCGCGCTTCACGGCAGACGCGCTCGCGGATCTCTGCGCTGTTCTCGCCGATGCCGCCGGTGAAGACGATCGCGTCCAGGCCGCCCAGCGCGGCGGCCAGCGAACCCAGTTCGCGTCCGATGCGATAGACGTAGAGATCGACCGCGAGCCTGGCGTGCGGCGCGTCGCTCGCCAGCAGCGTGCGCATGTCGCTCGACACGCCGGAGACGCCGAGCAGCCCGGACTCGCTGTAGATCAGCTTCTCGATCGCGCGCGCGTCCATGCCGCGCTGGTCCATCAGGTACAGGATGACCCCGGGGTCGAGCGCGCCGCAGCGGGTGCCCATCGGCAGCCCGTCGACCGCCGTGAAGCCCATCGTGCTGGCGACGCTGCGGCCGGCGGACAGCGCGCACATGCTGGCGCCGTTGCCCAGGTGCAGGACCACGCAGCGGCCGCTCGCCGCCTTCGGGTCGAACTGCGGCAGCACCGATGCGATGTACTCGTACGACAGGCCGTGGAAGCCGTAGCGCTCGCACGCCGGCGTCGTGCAGTTCCCTGGGCAGGGCGAACATCTGCGCGAGCTCCGGCTGAGCGCGATGGAACGCCGTGTCGAAGCAAGCCACCTGGGGCAGTTCGGGCCGGCGCTCGAGCAGGAGCCGGATCGGCGTCAGGTTGTGGGGCTGGTGCAGCGGGGCGAGCGGAACGAACTGCGCCAGGTCTTCCAGCACCGCGCCGTCGACGCGCACCGGTTGGGCGTACGGGAGCCCGCCGTGAACGACTCGGTGCCCGATGCCCGCGAGTTGCGTGTCGCCGAGCTGCTCGCGCACGAACTCGACGATGTGCTGCAGCGCGCCGTCGTGGCCGAGCGCGGTGCCTTCGCCCCAGGACCGGGTCGAGACGGTGGCGCCGGCCGGATCCTTCGCGACGAAGCGCGGCGCGGTGTGGATGCCCTCGGCCTGGCCGCGCACCACCAGTTCCAGGCCGTCGCCCCGGAACAGCGAGAACTTGATGCTCGACGAGCCCGCGTTGAGAACCGCAATTGCTTCGCTCATCACGCCGCCACCGCTCGCTGCAGGTCCTCGCGCCGCGCCTTGGCGACGAGGGCCGCCACCGCGCAGGAGGCCAGCCGCGTCGAGACCGAGTCGGCCCGGCTGGTGAGGATGACCGGCACGCGCGCCCCGAGCACGATTCCCGCCGCATCGGCATCGGCCATGAAGCTGAGGCTCTTGGCCAGCATGTTGCCGGCTTCCAGATCGGGAACGATGAGGATGTCGGCCTGCCCGGCCACCGGCGAGCTGATCTTCTTGATCTTGGCGGCGCCGAGGTCGATCGCGTTGTCGAGCGCGAGCGGTCCGTCGAGCAGGCCGCCGGTGATCTGGCCGCGCTCGGCCATCTTGCACAGCGCCGCGGCCTCGATGGTCGATGGCACCTTCGGGTTGATCGTCTCCATCGCCGAGAGGATCGCCACCTTGGGTTGCGCCATGCCCAGCGCATGAGCGAGGTCGATCGCGTTCTGCACGATGTGCACCTTGTCCTCGAGCGTCGGAAAGATGTTCACCGCAGCGTCGGTGATGATGACGACACGGTCGATCGCCGGCACGTCCATGACGAAGCAGTGACTGACGCGTCGGCTGGTGCGCAGCCCCGTCTCGCGCTTCACCACCGCGGCCATGATTTCGTCGGAGTGCAGGCTGCCCTTCATCAGCATCTCCGCCTTGCCCTCGCGTGCCAGGCGAACGGCTGTCTCGGCCGAAGCTACGCTGTGCGGCGCGTCGACGACTTCGAAGGCAGAGATGTCGAGTCCGGAATTGGGCGGCCACCGCCGCGATGCGCGCGCTGGGCCCCACCAGGATGGGACGGATCAGGCCCAGCTGTGCGGCCTCCAAGGCGCCGCGCAGCGAGCTCTCGTCGCAGGGATGCGCCACGGCGCAGGGCGTCGCCGGCAGCGCCTTGCAGCGGGCGATCAGGGCATCGTACTTGTCGTGCTGTCGTTCGGACATGGCTGCTTCTCCTTTGTATTACCTGGCGTCTGCGGCGAGCCACTCCAGGAAAATCGGAAGGCCTCGTCGACGGCCGCCTGCTTCGCTTCGATGATCTCCTCGCGCTCGTCGAGCGGCAACGGGCTGGCGCCGTCCTTGAGCAGCCGGATCTGCGCCTGGATCATTCGGCCGCTCTCCTGCTCGATGCGCCGCAACGCGGCGACGAAGGGATCCATCTCGTCCGCGTTGTCGGGAATCAGGGGCGCTGTCCGCACGCGCGCGAGCACTGCGTGGCCGAGCGCGAGCGCCGAGTACGCCGCCCGCGCGTCGAGCGCGGGCCCGAGCGGCAGCTGGATCTTCCACCACTGGGTCCACAGCGGCGCCGTCAGCCTGCCGGCGTGGGCATAGGTCGCCAAGTTCCCCGACCACCGCGTGACGCGCGCCAGCGGCACCGCGAATTCGACTTCGCGGAAGTACTGTCCGTGGACGAATGGATAGGCGATCGTGATCTTCGGCTGCAATTCGACCGCCCCGAGGATCGCCGCGTTGACCGACTTGGCAGCACCGAGGAAGAGCGAGATCCGGGTCTGCGCGTCCGGTCGAGCATCAGCACCTTGCCGAAGCGCTCCGGCTGCTTGACCAGCATGTGAGAGCAGATGATGCCGCCGGTCGAGTGCCCGTAGAGATGGCACTTGCGGATATCCAGCGCGTCGAGCAGGTTGAGCATGTCCTGCGCGTGCGTGGTCATGGAGTAGTTGGAATAGTCGCTCGCCGGCTCCGGTTTGTCCGAGTCGCCGCAGCCGCGCCACTCGGCGGCTATCACACGGATGGCCGACGGCAGCTGCGGCAGCACCAGGCCGAGCCAATCGGCGCAGCCGAGGTTGCCGTGCACGGCCAGAACGACGCTGTCGCCGCTGCCGTGCTCGACGTAGTTGATCGAAAGGTCGCCTGCGCGTACCCGGGGCATGTCCATCTCCTCTTTCTTGCCTGATGCCGCGGCCCTTGCGTCGGTCCCTGCAGGCCCGGGGACTAGATCGCCATCTCTGCCACGTTGTCCGGCACGACGAGCTCCGCCTCGGTCACGTCGAGCACTTGTTGCACCGACACTCCGGGGGCGGTTTCCATCAACGTTGCGCATCCGCCCGGGAATGCGATCACGGCCAGTTCGCTGACCAGCAGGTCGATCGGCCGCGCCGACGTCAGCGGCAGCGTGCACGCCTTCACGACCTTCGACTTGCCCTTCGCGCTGTGCTGCATGGCGATCACCACGCGCTTGGCGCCCGAGGCGAGGTCCATCGCGCCGCCCATCCCCGGAACCATCTTGCCGGGGATCATCCAGTTGGCGAGGTGACCGGACTGGTCGACCTGCAGGCCGCCGAGCACCGTCATGGCGAGGTGACCGCCGCGGATCAGGCCGAACGACATGGCGCTGTCGAACGTGCTGGCGCCCGGCAGCGCGGTGACCGGTTTGCCGCCGGCGTCCGTCAGCAACCGATGATGCATGCCTTCCTCGGGCACCGCGCCGGTGCCGATCAGTCCGTTCTCGGACTGGAAGAACACCCTCATGCCAGCGGGAACGAAGTTGGAAACCCGGGTCGGGATGCCGATGCCGAGGTTGACGAGCATGCCGTCGCGCAGTTCGAGCGCGATGCGCTTGGCGATAACCGTCTGAGCGTCCATGGTGTCAGCTTTGTGCGATGAGGTAGTCGACGAGCGGGGCGGGCGTGACGACGTGGTCCGGCGCGATCAGGCCCACGGGCACGACGTTGTCGACGGCGACGATCACGGTGTCCGCCGCCATTGCCATCACCGGGTTGAAGTTCCGACCGGTCAACGCGTAGGCGAGGTTGCCGAGGTAGTCGGTCATGAAGGCATGAATCAGCGCGAAGTCGGCCCGCAGCGCGGGCTCGATCAGGTAGTCCTTGCCGGCCACGGTGACCTTCTGCTTGCCTTCCTCCACCACCGTGCCGACACCGGTTGCAGTGAGGATGCCGCCGAGGCCGAAGCCGCCGGCGCGGATGCGTTCGATCAGGGTGCCCTGCGGGACCAGATCGACCTCCATCTCGCCGGCGATCATCTGCTGCTGGGTCTCCGGGTTGAGGCCGATGTGGCTGACGATCGCCTTCTTCACCAGGCGGGCACGGACCAGCTTGCCGATGCCCACGCCGGGCATCGCGGTGTCGTTGCCGATCACGGTGAGATCGCGCTTGCCCTGGCGTACCAGTTCGTCGATGACGTTCTCTGGGGTTCCCACGGCCATGAAGCCGCCGATCATCAGGCTGGCACCGTCGGGGATCAGTGCCACCGCGTCTGCAAGAGAGACAGTTCGCATCGTGGGACTCCTTCGAGGGGACCGTTACTGGGCCAGCCAGCCGCCATCGACCGGCACCGCAGCGCCCCGGATCTGCGCAGCGGCCTCCGAGCACAGGAATACGCACACGGCACCGATCTGCTCGGGGGTGGCGAATTCACCGGAAGGCTGCTTCTCGGCCAGCAGCGCTCTCTTCGCCTGCTCGACCGCAATCCCGTCGCGCTCGGCACGAGCATCGATCTGTTTCTGCACCAGTGGGGTCAGGACCCAGCCGGGGCATATCGCATTGCAGGTGATGCCCGTCTGGGCCAGCTCAAGCGCCACCGTCTTGGTCAGCCCCAGCACACCGTGCTTGGCGGCCACGTAGGCCGACTTGTCCACCGAGGCGATCAGGCCGTGTACCGAGGCGATGTTCACGATCCGGCCCCAGTTGCGTGCCTTCATTCCGGACAGCGCCGCCTGCGTGGCGTGAAACACCGATGACAGGTTGATCGCGATCACAGCGTCCCAGCGGTCGTGCGGGAAGCTCTCCACAGGCGCCGTATGCTGGATACCCGCGTTGTTCACGAGGATGTCGACCGAGCCGAATTTCTCGACGGCGGCCTTCACCAGCGCATGGATCTGGTCCGGCTTGGACATGTCGGCACCGTCGTAGGCGACCTTGACACCGAACTCCTTGGCGAGTCTGGCGCGCAGCGCCTCGATCTCTGCGGCGTCGCCGAAACCGTTGATCACCAGATTGGCACCCGCGCCCCCCAGCGCCTGGGCGATGCCCAGGCCGATTCCGCTGGTCGAGCCGGTGACGATGGCTGTCTTGCCTTTCAACATCGCGATGACTCCTTTGGGTGAGGTAAGTCGGTCCGGGCAGTCACCGCACCGCCTTGGCTGCCACGCGACGGGCCCTGGCGGCCAGCACCGCGACCGCGCAGGAGGCGAGCCGGGTGAGAACCGAATCGGCCCAGTGGCAAAACCAAGGTTATCGGCGCTGCAGGCAGCGTCTATTGGACTTTGGGGACGGCAGGGGTGCTGCGCGCGCCACGACCGGACAGGTTTCGACTAGTACACGGTCAATCCTCGACTGCGGAACTGTTCGCGCACGCGCTCGGTCAGCTCCGCGCTTGGCGCCTCGAACTTCTCCAGCGGGTACTCCAGCCCGAGCTTGGTCCACTTGTCGCTGCCCAGCTGATGGAAGCGCAGGATCTCCACGCGTTCGATCGACTTCAACCCGGCGCAGATGTCGGCCACCTTCTCGACGTTGTCGAAGCCGTCGGTGAGGTCGGGCACGAGCACGTAGCGAATCCACATCGGCCGCCCCAGCGCCGAAAGCCGGTGCGCGTAGTCGAGCGTCGGCTGGAGCGGCTGGTGCGTGACCTTCTCGTAGATGGCCGGGTCGCCCGACTTGATGTCGAGCAGATGCAGGTCGATGTCCATCAGGTCCTGATCGGTCATGCGATCGCCCAGCCGCCCCGAGGTATCGAGGCAGGTGTGCAGCCCCAGCTCCTTGCAGCGGCGGAAGATGCGCGTCATGAACGGCCGCTGCACCATCGGCTCGCCGCCCGACAGCGTGACACCGCCCTTGGTGATCTTCAGCACCCTTTCATACTTGCCGATCTGCTTCATCGCGCGCGAGAGGGTGACCGGATGGCCGTTTCGCTTGTGCCAGGTATCGGGGTTGTGGCAGTACTGGCAGCGCAGGAGGCAACCGCTGAGGAAGGCGACGAAGCGCAGGCCGGGACCGTCGACCGTGCTGCCGACTTCGTACGAATGCACGTACCCGGTGAGATCGTCGTCCTCCGCGATTTCCTCGATGTCGGCCGCATGCACGGCGAAGTAGTCACGCTCGACCTTGCTCTCCTTCGCCCCCGCGCGATCGATCTGAAGTTCATAGCGACTGCCCGTGCGGGGCGCGGTCATGGCTGCATCCCGTCCGACGGCCACGGCGAATCCGCGAAGAAGCCGCATGCCGGAAGCGTCATGCCGCTGCCTCCAGTGAACCGTGGAAGGTGCGGTTGATGACATCCATCTGCTGCTCCCGGGTCAGCCTGACGAAGTTCACCGCGTAGCCGGACACCCGGATCGTCAGCTGCGGGTACTTCTCGGGGTGCTTCATCGCATCCTGCAGCGTCTCGCGGTTCAGCACGTTGATGTTGACGTGGAAGCCGCCGCTCGAGAAATAGGCATCCAGCGCAGAGGCTCCGCGATCGAGTCGCTGCGCCTCGTTTCCGAGCGCCGCCGGCACGACGGACAGCGTGAGCGAGATGCCGTCCTCGGCATCGTCGTACGGAATCTTGGCGACCGACAGCAGCGCCGCAAGCGCGCCATGCGTGTCGCGGCCGTTCGACGGGTTCGCTCCCGGGGCGAACGCCTCGCCCTTCTTGCGGCCGTCCGGCGTGCTGCCTGTCTTCTTCCCGTAGACGACGTTGGAGGTGATCGTCAGCACCGACTGGGTATGCACCGAGTTGCGATACGACGGGTACATGCGGATCTTGTTCATCATCATCGACACCAGCAGCTTGGCCATCTCGTCGACGCGGTCGTCGTTGTTGCCGAAGCACGGGAACTCGCCCTGGGTCTCGAACTCCGTGATGAGCCCGCGCTCATCGCGCACCGGCTTCACCTTCGCGTACTTGATTGCGGAGAGGCTGTCGGCCGTGTGCGAGAGGCCGGCAATGCCGCACGCCAGCGTGCGCAGCACTTCGCGGTCATGCAACGCCATCTCGACCGCCTCGTAGCAGTACTTGTCGTGCATGAAGTGGATGATGTTGAGCGCATTGACGTAGGTCTTCGCGAGCCAGTCGAGCATCGGATCGAGGCGGCCCATCACCTCGTCGTAGTTCAGCACGTCCGCCGTGATCGGCTCGAGCTTCGGTCCGATCTGCTTGCCGCTCACTTCGTCGCGCCCCCCGTTCAAGGCGTACAGCAGCGTCTTCGGCAGGTTCACCCGCGCCCCGAAGAACTGCATCTGCTTGCCGACCCGCATGGCCGAGACGCAGCAGGCGATGGCGCAATCGTCGCCCCACTTCGGACGCATCAGGTCATCTGACTCGTACTGGATCGAACTGGTGTCGATCGACGTCTGGACGGCGAAACGCTTGAAGCCATCGGGCAGGCTGGGCGACCAGAAGACCGTGAGGTTCGGCTCCGGCGCCGGCCCGAGGTTGTACAACGTGTGCAGCATGCGAAACGCGCTCTTCGTGACCAGCGTTCGCCCGTCCTCGCCCATGCCGCCTACCACCTCGGTCACCCAGACCGGGTCGCCGGAGAAGAGCTCGTTGTATTCCGGCGCACGCAGGAAGCGGACGATGCGCCACTTGATGACGAGATCGTCGATGATCTCCTGGGCCTGCGACTCCGTCAGGGTGCCCTCGCGCAGGTCGCGCTCGAAATAGATGTCCCAGAAGGTGGAGAGGCGACCCGCCGACATCGCCGCGCCGTTCTGCTGCTTGATGGCCGCCAGATAGCCGAAGTATGTCCACTGCACTGCTTCGCGGGCATTGCCGGCCGGCCTCGAGATGTCGTAGCCGTAGGCGGATGCCATCTGCTTGAGCTCCGTGAGCGAGCGGATCTGCTCGGCGAGCTCCTCGCGCAGGCGGATCACCTCCTCCGTCGAATGCCGGTCGTCGAGCTCGTCCTTCTCGCGCTCCTTGTCGGTGAGGAGGAAGTCCGTGCCGTAGAGCGCCACCCGGCGATAGTCGCCGATGATGCGGCCGCGGCCGTACGCGTCCGGCAGGCCGGTCACGATCCCCGACGAACGCGCGCTCTTGATGTCCGCGGTGTAGGCATCGAAGACACCGTCGTTGTGCGTCTTGCGGTACTTGGTGAAGATCTCGCCGACACGCTCGTCCGGCGTGTAGCCATAGGACTCGAGGCTTGCCGCGACCACGCGCCAGCCGCCGAACGGCATGATCGCCCGCTTGAGCGGCGCGTCGGTCTGCAGGCCGACGATGATCTCGTTGGCCTTGTCGATGTAGCCGGGCGCGTGGGCGAGGATGCTCGAGGGGACCTGTGAGACGTCCAGGATGCCCTTCTCGCGTTCCTTGTCGAGCAGGGGCCGAAGCGTCCGCCAGATGCCGGTGGTGCGCTCGGTCGCGCCCTTCAGAAAGGCGTTGTCGCCCTCGTAAGGGGTGTAGTTCTTCTGGATGAACTCGCGAACGTCGACGTGCTTGTTCCAGTTGCCCCGCGCGAAGCCGCGCCAAGCGACCTCCGACTGCTCGCCGGGAAGAATAGGCTTGGTCGCCATGGTTGCTCCTGGTGCCGAGGCACGATCGTGCCTCGTAGCCTGACACTCTGCGCGCGGGGGCGGCGACCGTCAATTTCCCTTAGGGGAAACAAGAATACAAAGGAGACGACCATGGACTTCACCCAGTCGCTGCTCGAGCATCAACCGCTGGTAGCGCTGTTCCTCACGGCGATGACGTAGCCCTTCGTCGGTGGGTGGTCAGAGGAAGCGCTCCGCCCGTGCGAGCAATTCCTCCTTCGGAGCGAGCTCTTCGCGAGGGATGCGCACGAGCGCGATGGTGGCGCGCAGCCCCTCGCCGATCTGCAGGTCGGTGAGTTCGAGCGGGTTCGTCGGTTCGTCGCTCGTCGGTGCATCGACCTTGACGCCCAGCAAGTTGACGCGCATGTGGACACGCTTCATGCCGACCTGTTCCTCGGGGTGGGTCAGCACGGCGTTGATGTGGTCGATATAGCCGTCGAGCAACGACAGGCTGCTCTTGGCTTCGCGATAGCTCTCGGTCGTTTCCTTGAGCTCGCGTTCCACATCCGCGATCTGCAACTCGATGCTCGCGGGATCGCTCGTCAGGGCTTGCATGCCATCGCGCCCGCGCTGCAGCATGCGCCGCTTCATGACGAGATAGGCCTGGTGCACGTGCAGGTCCTTGGCACGCTGGTCGACCGCGACGATCCGCGCCAGCACCAGTTGCGCAAGTCGCTGCACGATGCGACGCCCGACGTCGAGCCGGGTCAGCGCTTCATCGGCCGCCGGCGCAAGCAGCCGATGTTCCGAAAAGCTCACCGTGGTTTGGGCGACGTCTTGACGCATCACGCCGCCTTCCATGCGCGGCGCCAGCACTTGCCGCTCGACGCACTTCATGCCAAGCAACGCATAGGCCTCGCTGGAGTCAGGATGCTGCTCGAAGAAGCGGCGCACGTCGTGGCTGCGCGAGATGCAGTCCGTCACATCGCCCGCGTTGCCGAAGAAGGCACGGACGTACGGATCCACGGC
Organism: uncultured beta proteobacterium; assembly: GCA_963839465.1. Lineage (GTDB taxonomy): Bacteria > Pseudomonadota > Gammaproteobacteria > Burkholderiales > Burkholderiaceae_C > CAWIVI01. Next base: position 21,521 of record CAWIVI010000012.1, on the reverse strand, counting down.
CCACGCGGCACGGCAGACGACGATGGGAGCAAGCGGGAAGCGACCCAGTTCGCGCAGGTGCGCGACAGTCATGCGTGCTCCCTCGGCGAGCTTGGCGCTGTAGCCCTTGCGCAATCGAACTCGCGGTTCCACCGCCTCGACGACTGCCTCGATCAGCTGGTCGATCAACTCCCGATCGGCGACGCCCGCCTTCTCCGACGAGTCACCGAACAACGCAAGGACCACACGGTCGAGCAACGACATAGCTTCTCCTCGCTTCGGCCACCGATGCGATTTCGGCGCGCTCGACAGGCCGGTGGACCCGCTTCTATACTGTAGAAGTGCGAATAGTGCTTGGCAACATTCCGAACGACTCCACCGAAGACTCGCTGCGCGAGGCTCTGCGGGATATCGCGCAATGCGATACCGTCACGATCAACAGGGACGGCTCAGCGCCGACCGCTGTCATCGAAGTGGTCATGACGCGCGAGCAGGCTCAGGCCCTCGCCAAGCGCATCCAGGGCAGGCTGTACAAGGGACAGCCGCTCACGGCCTGGGTGCCCAGCATGGGCTGGGAATAGCGGGCTGCTGGCATTGCCCTTATGGGCAATGGACAAGCGTCGACCCGCCCTCCAAAGTTCCGCAGGCCGATGCAGGCATGTAGTGCCGTTGCGTCGGCCGCCGAACAAACAAGGAAAACCCAGCATGGCACGCCTCAAAGTCCTGTTCTTCGCGCTGTGCCTGGCACCGACGCTGACGCTCGGCCAGATGGCCACGGCGCCATTCGAAGGTCGGCTGAAGAAGATCCATGAAACGAAGACGATCTCGCTCGCCTACCGCAGCGACGCGCTGCCCTTCTCCTTCGAGGACAAGGACAAGAAGCCCGCCGGCTACTCCGTGGACCTGTGCCGCAGCGTCGTCAGCATCCTGGAGCGTCAGATCGGCATCACGCCGCTGCAGGTCAAGTGGGTTCCCGTCACGGCACAGACCCGCTTCACCGCCATCAGCAGCGGCGAAGCCGACCTGGAGTGCGGCGCCAGCACGGTGACGCTGGGGCGCATGAAGGAAGTGGGGTTCTCCAACCTCACCTTTGTCGATGGAACCGGCCTGCTGGTTCGCAATTCCACCACCGGCACTTCGTTGATGGACATGGCCAACAAGAAGATCGGCGTGATCGCCGGCACGAGCAATGAACGGGCGCTCGCCGACGCCCTGAAGGCAAAGGCGGTGACCGCCACGGTGGTGACGCTGAAGACGCGCGAGGAAGGGCTCGAACAACTGGAAGCCGGCACTATCGATGCCTTTGCCAGCGACCGTGTGCTGCTGGTCGGACTGGCCAGCAAGTCCAAGGATCCGAAGTCACTGGCGCTGCTGGCCGATGCCCTGTCCTACGAACCCTATGCCATCGCGCTGCCGCGCGGCGACTGGGCGATGCAGCAGGCCGTGGACTCGGCGTTGTCACAGATCTTCAAGAGCAGCGCATTGCCCGACATCTACGCGCGCTGGTTCGGCGCACTGGGCCGGCCAAGCCCCGTGCTGGAGGTCATGTTTGCCTTGGGCCGCCTGCCTGAATGACCAGAAAAAAAGCACCTGGCGTCGCAGCCAGGTGCTTGATTCCTTACTGAAGTCTTCTACCGAATTTGGTAGATGTTGGTAGGCGCGATTGGACTCGAACCAACGACCCCCACCATGTCAAGGTAGGGAATGCGGACAGTACAGGATCTTTACGGACGCTATTCTCATAGGTAAATGCCTCCAGCAACGTCCTCCAGAGTCCTGGTATGATTGCCCCACTTTTGCCCCACTTTGGGTTGGAGGACACAGGCGTGGCCACCAGGATCGACACCGTGGATGCGCGCAGCCGGCTCAAGCCGCGCGCCGAGCCGTACTGGACGCGCGTCAATGCCGGATGCCAGATCGGCTTCAGGAAGATGACATCGACTTCCATCGGCACCTGGATCGCCAAGTTCCGCGACGCCGACGAGGACCGTCGCGAAAAGCGCAGCCTTGGAGACTTCGACCACTTGCCGCCATCGCAGCGGTATGACACCGCCAAGGCCGCGGCCGAAGAGTGGTTCAAGCATTTGCGCAAGGGCGGCACAGGGGGCAAGGTCACCGTGCGCGCGGCATGCGAGACCTATGTCGAGCATCTTCGCAGCCTGGGCAAGGGCAAGACGGCAGACGACGTGAAGCGGCGGTTCGCGCAGTACGTCAACGACACGCCACTAGGGCAGATCGAACTACAGCGACTGAAGCCCCGGGACATCGATATCTGGCGCAAGTCACTCGCCACGACCATGGCCACGCCGCAGGACAAGAGCAAGGCCCCTACCCGGCCCCGCTCGGCCAGCACGCTCAACCGCGACATGACGCCCCTTCGCGCGGCGCTCAACCTCGCACTGGCGGACGGCCACGTCACCACCGACGCACCGTGGAAGGCCAAAATGCGCCCGCTGAAGGATGCCGATCGCCGCCGCGACGTGTACCTCGACCTGACGCAGCGCCGCGCACTGATCGCCAAGGCTCCGGCCGACCTGGCCGTCCTCCTCAGCGCCCTGTCGCTCGTGCCGCTGCGCCCCGGCGCGATGGCTGCACTATTCGCGGGCAGTTTCGACAAGCGACTGTCCACGCTGACGATCGGCAAGGACAAGCACGGGCAGGACCGCAAGATCACGCTGCCACCGGCCACTGCCGCCTTCTTCGCCGAGCAATGCAAGGACAAGCTGCCGACCGCCCCGCTGCTCGCCCGGGCCGACGGCTCGGCCTGGAACAAGGATGCATGGAAGTACCCGTTCAAGGACGCCGTGATCGCGGCCGAGTTGCCGGCCGCTGCCACCGCCTATGCGCTGCGGCACTCCACGATCACCGACCTGATCGCACTGCATCGGCTAGACACGCTCACGGTGGCACAGCTTTCCGGCACGAGCCTGCTGATGATCGAGAAGCACTACGGGCACCTGCTGCGCGAGCACGCGGCGAAGGCCTTGGCCTCGCTCACTTTGTGAGCCGCAAGCGACTCATACTGTCCCGGACCATAAACAGTGCGTAGGCGATCAAGCGGCGTAGCGAACGTGCTTCTCGCGGAAGAGGTTGCGAACGACGTGAGGTTGCTTCTGCCGACGGTGAAGATGCGATCGCACAGTGCCGACGAGCTCGGCCTTGTTGGTCGGACGGCTCTTGCCCAGCTGACCGCAGAAGAGCTGAAAGGGGCCGGCGAGCACCCCGACGGCAGGTATCCGGCGCATACCACCGGTCACCAGCCGGCAAGCAGAGGTCGGAACCGGCCAGGACCCGACGGTCGCGACCGACAGCTTCAAGGCGGTTGAGTCGCCCTCGGACGGCCTGCAACCGCCTGAGTCCCTTACATCGTCTTCGCAAGCCAGGCGAGAACGTCGCGCTGCACCTCGTCGCGGTTGGTTTCGTTCAGCACTTCGTGACGGGCGCCGGGGTAGTAGTGCGTCTCGATGCGAGTCAGGCCGAGCGCGTTGTAGCGCTCCACCAGCCGCCGAGTGCCGACCAGGTTCTCGCCGACCGGGTCGAGCTCGCCCTGAATGACGAGCACCGGCAGGGTCTTCGGGATGCGCGCCTCGAGGGCCGGGTCGCGCATGCGTGCGAAGCCAACGAAGATGTCGCGCGCAAGCTCATTCGTGAACGCGAAGCCACAGAGCGGATCTGTCGTGTACTTCTTGACCTCGTCGGCATCGCGGCTTAGCCACTCGAAGCCGGTCGGTCCGTTGAATGGCTTGTTGAAGTCCCTGAACAGGCCGGCCCAGATAGCGGAATCGCCCAGCGCATCTCTTTGCACGGCCTCGTTCAGCGCGTCGATCAATCCCGCAGGTGGCCCTGGCCGGTATGACGTGCCGCTGAGAATCAGCCCGTCCAGCAGGTCGGCGCGGCGCTCGATGTAGTCCTGCGCCATGAACGAGCCGAGGCTGTGGCCGAAAAGTACAAGCTTGGCGCCCGGGTGGGCAGTCCGCAGCCGTTGACTGAACGCGATCTCGTCTTCAACCATGCGGTTCCAGGCGTCGGGGCCGGCGTCGCCGGTTTTGCCAGAGCGCAGCCGCGTGCGGCCGTGACCGCGATGATCGGTGGCGTAGACCGCGTAGCCGCTGGCCACGGCAAGCTTCGCGAAGCGGTCGTAGCGGCTGCTGTGCTCGGCTGCCCCGTGCACCACCTGCAATACCGTCTTGGGCGTACCAGCGGGCAGCCATCGGCGGTAGGAGACGCGCGTGCCGTCGCCGGCGCTGAACTGCTGCCAGTCGGCTGCGTCGCCGATCGGCGTGGCGCATCCGGCGAGCACGGCTGAGCCGGCCGCCATCACCATTTGACGTCGAGTTGCGTTCATGGGGACTCCTGGAGTTGTGCGTGCAAACGCCGCCCGCCATGTCAGTTTAGTTTGACGCAGCACCGTTGCGCGCCTGACGTTTGCGTACACCCGGACCCGGCCAGAAGCAGCCGACCGGCGAAGAGCCGCCTGACAACTGCGCCGTAAATACATGTCCGATGACTCGCCCTGCCCAATGCCGTTCGCTCGCACAGCGCGTGTCGGGCGCGGGTATCGCGCGATTCAAGCCGTCCAGACGCGAGCGCGTGGAGTCCGTCGCTCACTGGCCCTTGACCGGTGAAGTCGGCGCCGCGCGCAGCGACACGTCGTCCCCTTGTCGCAGCAGCGGGCGCGCAGTTCGATCGCCTCGCAGCGTCGCTGCGGCTATCTTCTCCGACTTCCACCAAGCAAGCATGCGGTCGAAGTCGCCGCCGAAGCCGCGCTGCTTGAGCACCTCATGAATCGTCGAGCAGTACACTGCGTCGCTGAGGTCAAGCAAGGCGTGCGGACGCGCGCCGATCGCATTCGAGGTAGGCGAGCTTCAGTTGATCGATGGTCGCCGCATTGAGATGGCCGCGGTTCGGCCTGCGGGCTCCGTGCCCACGGTCACCTGTTCGGCCTGCGACGGGCCAATCATTGCGCAGCCGAGGAACACGGTGTAGAAGATCAGGCGCTGGTTCATGAAGTCCTCCTGTTTAGGGGCGGGCTCCACTGTGTTCCCAGGTGCGGGCGCCAGTCTTTGAGGCGGGCTTGATTTTTCCTTGAGTTTTTCCTGACCTCCTGCCCAGCCGACCGACCAAGCGCGTCTTGAAGCGGAAGATGATCTACACCTTCGAAGGTCATTCGCTCGATTCCGAGCGGCCGCGAACTGCGGCGCGGCGATGACATCGTTGCGGTCGAGCCGCAGGTGTTCGATCTCCTGCAATGTCTCATCGGCCATCGTGGACGGGTGGTGACCAAGGATGAGTTGCTCGCCGAAGTGTGGAAGGGCCGGATCGTCTCGGAGTCGACTCTCAGCAGCAGGATTGCCGCGCTTCGCCATGCCGTAGGCGACAGCGGCGAGCATCAGTGCCTGATCCGCACGATCGCCCGCAAGGGATTTCGCTTCGTTGGCGTGGTGCGGGAAGAAGCCGAGCGTGATGACGTGGGTGCGCTCGAGTCGGCACGGCCCGTCCGGCGAAACGACTCCGCGGGCGAGTCGTCATCCGAATCAATACCTGAGTCGGCACCAGCAGCCGTTGTCCCAGAACCTCCCGGCCCTAAACCCTTCGCGCCGCCCGGCGCGCCGCCGACTCTGCTCGGCCGCGAGGACGACCTTGTCGCGCTCGATCACCTGCTCGCCCAGCACCGTCACGTCACGGTGCTCGGCGCGGGCGGCATCGGCAAGACCTCGCTCGCGCTCGCCGCGGCACACGCCAGGCGCCACGCACAGCGCGACGGGGCGGCCTGGGTCGATCTCTCGTCGATCTCCGAGCCCGCGCTCGTCTGCGCCGTGGTGGCGCGGGCGCTAAAGCTGCCGGTGGCGAGCGGAGACCATCAGCTGAGCGCGCTCGTGGCCGGTCTGAAGTCGCTCGACGTGCTGCTCGTACTCGACAACGCGGAGCATCTGATCGATGAGGTGGCGCGGCTCGCGAACGCCATCGTGACCGGCGCGCCAAGCGTGCGGCTGCTGGTCACCAGCCAGGTCGTGCTGAAGGTCGAGCGCGAGCGGGTATTCCGGCTCGGCCCGCTGGCGATACCCGAGCCAGGCACTTCGGCGCACGACGCGATGGAATACGGCGCCATCGCACTGTTCGTCGATCAGGCGCAGGCGGCGGACCCGCGGTTCCGAGTCACGGACGAGAACGTCGGCAGCGTCATCGAGCTGTGCCGGCATCTCGATGGGCTGGCGCTGGCGATCAAGCTCGCGGCGGTACGGCTGCCCTTGTTCGGCCTGCGCGGGCTGGAGCAGCGGCTGGGCGATCGGCTCAAGCTGCTCGCAGATGCGAGCCGCAGCGCGCCGACGCGCCAGCAGACGTTGCGCGCAGCGCTCGATTGGAGCTACGGCCTGCTGAGCGCAGAGGAGCAGAGCGACGTTTCGCCAACTCGGCGTGTTCGCGGGCGCATGCGGATTCAGCCTGGAGCTGGCTGGCGCAGTGGCGGGCCAGGCTGGCCAGGACGAGTGGGCGGTGATCGAGCATGTCTCGACGCTGCTCGATCACTCTCTCGTGGTCGACGACGGAGCCGACCCGCCGCGCTATCGGCTGCTGGAAAGCGCGCGCGACTACGCGCTGCACCAGCTGGCGGAGAGGCACGAGCTGGACGCGGCGGAGGGGCGATTCGCACGCGCGATGAACTCGGTCATGGAGCGGTTCGACGAAGCGAGGTTGACAACGCCGGATATGCCGCTGCTGAGCGCCTTTGCGCGCGAGCTCGACAACGTGCGCTTGGCGATCGGATGGAGCCTCGAGCACGATCCCCGACTCGCGACCGCGCTGGTCGGCGCTTCTTCATCCTTCTATCTGCTGCTCGGTCTGATGCACGAGCACGAGCGCTACGCCGAGGTGCTCGAACCGTTGGTCTCGTCGGATGCCGTCGACGTCATCACGGCGCGGTACTGGTTGGCTCGGGCGTTGGCCGAGGCGCAGGCGGGCTTTCCATCGGCGCGAGCCGGCGAACGAGCCGCGAGCCTGTTCCGCGCGCTCGGCGATGAGCGCGGTGTCGCGGTCTCCCTGTGCTGCCTCGGCTTTGTTCAGGTCTATTCCGTCGCCCAATGGTCGGCGACCCAGGCGGAAATGGATTCGCTTGCGCCGGAAGCGTGGCCAGTTCGCACGAAGGTGTGGCGCTTTTTGGCGGAAGCCGCGATGCACATCGCGCAGGAGCGTTTCGACGAAGCACTTTCGGTGGCCGAAGCCGGCCTCGTCTTCGCACGATCGAAAGGGCTGGTGAACCCCGTGGTCTTCTTCACGCGCTACGCGATCATCGCCGAACTCGCGCTGGGCCGTCTCGACGATGCGCTACGTCGCAGCCGAGAGGAGATCGCCGCCGAGTGTCGTTGGCGCGGTCGTGCTCTTGAGATCACGTTGGGCACCCACGCGGCTGTTCTCACCCGGCAGGGTCGCTGTGCCGAGGCCCGCGTGGCGCTCGCAGAGTTCTTCGAAGCCAGCCGTCGCACAGGTTGGCACCGCCTCGGTCAGTTCGGCAACGCCTTTGTCGAACTCGCGTTTCACGAGCAGCGCTACTCGCCGGCGGCGAGCCTGCTCGGCTACGCGCGCGAAGCGTGGGGGCGCCCAGACACACAGCGCCGATGCGCAGAGCTGCTCGCTGCGCTCGAAACCGTTCTCGATGCGGAGACGCTCGAGCGCCTGCTTGCCGAGGGCAAGGCGCTCGACGAAGAAGCGGTGTGTGCGCTGACCTTGGAAACCGGAGGGTGCGGATGAGCAGCTACGCGCTGTGCACCGTTGTTCTCTCCGCTGAAGGGCAGGTTTCGGGCGCCGATTTGCGCGACGTGTAGGACCGCTGTGGGTCGACTCCGGGTTCTGCCGCTTCCGATCGCCTTGCCTGAAACCTGCCGCTCGCTTTGGCCCGTCGAACAGCCGACATTCGCGTACACCCGGACCCGGAAGACCAGCCGTTCATGGCCGACTCCTCCCTGAAATCGCGGCCGGATGTCGAGGCGCAGGCGCGCAGGGTAGCGCGATCGAACGCCGTCGTGTGAGCTGCGCGATTGCCGCGCGGGCTCTGGCCAGGCCGGCCTTTCCGCGCCGTGACGATGCACCAAGGCCCATGCCACTGTGCAGCGAACCGCGCTGGCTCTCTTGCGGCACACTCCATGCGATGCCCGCCGCCAAATCCGCCATCCAGCCCGACTCCTCCCCGACCTTGTTCAAGAGCGCCAAGGCTTTCGAGACCTGGCTGAAGAAGAATCACGCCACCTCCGACGGCCTCTGGCTCAAGATCGCCAAGCGGGGCGCCAATGAACCCAGCGTCACCTACCCCGAGGCGGTGGAGATCGCGCTCTGCTGGGGCTGGATCGACGGCCAGAAGAAGGGCCTCGACGACCAGCACTTTCTCCAGCGCTTCACGCCGCGGCGCGCGCGCAGCATTTGGTCGAAGATCAACGTCGACAAGGTCGCGGCGCTCATCGAGGCGGGCCGCATGCAGGCGCCGGGCTACGCGCAGATCGAGGCCGCCAAGGCCGACGGACGCTGGGCGCAGGCCTACGACGGAGCGCGCACGTCCGCGGTGCCCGAGGACCTGTTGGCGGCGCTGGAAGCCGAGCCGAGGGCCAAGGCCTTCTTTGCAACGATCAACGCGGCCAATCGCTACGCGGTACTGTGGCGCATACAGACGGCCGTGAAGGCCGAGACGCGCGCCAGGCGCATCGCCCAGCTGGTGGAGATGCTCGCGCGCGGCGAGACCATCCACATCTTCAAGCCCAGTGCCAAGGCATGACCGCGAGGTTCACGCGTGGTCTCCTGGGCCACACCTTTTGGACCGCGCACCCAGGCTTCACGCGTCACCCCGACGGCCTCGGCACTTCCTTCGGAAGCAACTTTCAGGTCGAGACGAATGTCGAACATCGGGCTCGAGAGGCTCGATAGCCTGACTGAACGCCAGCGGCCAGTTGCTGCCATCCAGCGGCGACTGCTTTGTGGTGCTTTGGAGCGACCGGGCCGCCATCAGCCGCAACCCACGCGACGCCATCCACTCAAGCGCCCGAGCTGACGCCCCTACGTCGGAGTGGCACACACGGCCGACCAGAACTCCTCAGCGGCCTTCCCCAGAGGAGACCGGTCACGGTAGAGCCGAATCTCCATCTCGATGGTCCACTCCTTGGACGCCGCCTCGATCAATCGGCCGGACGCCAGATCGTCGCGGATCAGGGTTTGAGGCAACCACGCCATGCCGCGTCCGTCCAGCGCCATGGTTCGCAGCACCGAGGCCAGGTGCGCCGTGAAGACGCTGTGTGCCGGCCATCGCTCGAGCGCCGCGCCGCGCACTTCGCGCAGGATGCGGCCGAGGCCCGACTCCGCGCTGTAGCTCAGCATCGGCAGCGGGGAGCCTGCCGTGGCGTGCGTCAGCGGATGGCGCGGGCGCCCCGTCGCATCGGGCGCCGACACCGGAATCAGCATGTCGCTGCCGACACGCACGAACGGATAGTCCTGCGACCAGCAGCTCGCTCGACGACTGCGGGTGCGCGTGGCTCATCACGAACTGCACCTGGCTCTGCAGCAGCATGGCCTCGCAGCGCGCCAGCACGTCGGAGACCAGCGTGATCGGGCCGACCGTGCGTGCGCGACTCGAGCCCGCGCAGCCAGCCCGGCAGGAACGTGAACGACAGGCATGCGTGGCGGCGAAGCGCAGCGTCGTCGAGTGAGCCTCCGCCACCGCTCGCGCCTCGCCGGGAACGCGCGCGACCCGCGCCATCAGCTCCTGCGCGCGTGTCCCGGAACCACTCGCCGGCCGCCGTCAGCTTGGCCGGCTGGCTGCTGCGGTCGAACAGCTCCGTGCCCAGCCACTCCTCCAGCGCGCGGATGCGTCGGCTGAAGGCCGGCTGCGTCATGTGCCGCTCCTCGGCGGCGCGCGAGAAGTTGCCGCTGGCCGCCAGGGCGAGGAAGTCCTCCAGCCAGGACAGGTTCATGGACATCATGGGGCGGTGCTTTCAGGGCATCAAAGACGAAAAAAACAGCATTGGCGCTGCGAGCGCGGCGCGACGATCATTCGCTCCGTCATCCACACCACAGCAGAGACAGCCACCATGAAGATCGTCGAGATCCGCGAGAAGACCATCCCCATCAGCTCGCCCATCCGCAACGCCTACATCGACTTCAGCAAGATGACGCTGAGCCTGGTGGCCGTCGTCACCGACGTGATCCGCGACGGCAAGCCGGTGGTCGGCTACGGCTTCAACTCCAACGGCCGCTACGGCCAGGGCAAGCTGATGCGCGAGCGCTTCATCCCGCGCATCATGGAAGCCGAGCCCGAGTCGCTGGTCGACGCCAGCGGCAAGAACCTCGACCCGCACAAGATCTGGGCCACGATGTTCACCAACGAGAAGCCCGGCGGCCACGGCGAGCGCTCGGTGGCCATCGGCACCATCGACATGGCGGTGTGGGACGCGGTCGCCAAGATCGAGGGCAAGCCGCTGTTCCAGCTGCTGGCCGACCGCTACGGCGACGGCAAGCCGAACCGCAAGATCTTCGTCTACGCCGCCGGCGGCTACTACTACCCCGGCCAGGACCACGACAAGCTCAAGGACGAGATGCGCAGCTACATCGACCGCGGCTACACGCGTGGTCAAGAAGAAGATCGGCGGCGCCTCGCTCGACGAAGACCTGCGCCGCATCGACTCGATCCTGAGCGTGCTGCAGGACGGCCAGAAGCTGTGCGTCGACGCCAACGGCCGCTTCGACCTCGACACCGCGATCGCCTACGCCAAGGCGCTGTCGCAGTACGACCTGTTCTGGTACGAGGAGCCGGGCGACCCGCTCGACTTCGAGCTGCAGGCCACGCTGCGCAACTACTACAAGAACCCGATGGCCACCGGCGAAGACCTGTTCTCGATGCAGGACGCGCGCAACCTGATCCGCTACGGCGGCATGCGCCCCGACCGCGACTGGCTGCAGTTCGACTGCGCGCTGAGCTACGGCCTGGTCGAGTACCTGCGCACGCTGGACATGCTGAAGGAGCACGGCTGGTCGGCCAGCCGCTGCATCCCGCACGGCGGCCACCAGATGTCGCTGAACATCGCCGCCGGCCTGGGCCTGGGCGGCAACGAGAGCTACCCCGACCTGTTCCAGCCCTTCGGCGGCTTCCCCGACGGCGTGAAGGTCGAGAACAGCTTCGTCACGCTGCCCGACCTGCCGGGCATCGGCTTCGAAGGCAAGGCCGACCTGTACCGCGAGATGCAGGCGCTGTCGGCCTGACGCACCGCCACCTACAAGGAGACAACACCATGAGCATTCATCAGCGCGCGTTCGCGCGCGCCTGCGCAGCCCTGCTCGCCTGCGGCCTCGTCGCTGCCCGGCGGCGCACGCCGCCTACCCCGACAAGCCGATCACGCTGGTCGTGCCGTTCGCGGCCGGCGGCCCGAGCGACAAGATCGCCCGCGACCTGGCCGAGGCGCTGCGCAAGCCGCTGGGGCAGACGGTCGTCGTCGACAACACCGGCGGCGCCGGCGGCACGCATCGGCACGGCGCGGGTCGCTGCGTGCGCCGGCGGACGGCTACACGCTGCTGGTCCACCACATCGGCCTGGCGACCGCGCCGGCGCTGTACAAGAAGCTCGGCTACAAGACCGAAGACCTGGAGTTCCTGGGCCTGATCAACGAAGCGCCGTCCACGCTGATCGGCAAGCAGGCGCTGCCGGCGGCCAACTTCGCGGACCTGCGCAAGTACATCGCCGCCAACGGCGGCAAGGTCAACCTGGCCAACGCGGGCGTCGGCTCGGCCTCGCACCTGTGCAGCCTGATGCTGCAGAGCGCGCTGAAGAGCGACATGACCTTCGTGCCCTACAAGGGCACCGGACCGGCGATGAACGACCTGCTCGGGGGGCACGGTGGACCTGATGTGCGAGCAGGCGACCAACAGCACGCCGCAGATCGAGGCCAAGAAGGTCAAGGCCTACGGCGTGACCAGCGCGCAGCGCATGCACGGTGCCGGCGCTCGCGTCGCTGCCCACGCTCGCGGAAAGCGGCCTGCCGGGCTTCAACTTCTCGGTCTGGCACGGCCTCTACGCGCCCCGCGGCACGCCGCCCGAGGTCGTCGAGAAGATCAACGCCGCGCTGCGCACCGCGCTCAAGGACCCCGAGCTGATCAAGCGCCAGGAGGCGCTGGGCATCACGGTGGTGACCGACGGGCGGCTTGCGCCCGCGGAGCACAGGAAGTTCTTCGAGAGCGAGGTCAATCGCTGGACGAAGACCATCAAGGACGCCGGCGTCCAGCCCGAGTGAGTTGAAGCGCGGGCGCGCAGTGCCGACGCCGCTGCGTCGAGGAAACTGTCATGACGACCCCGAACATCAAAGACCTTAGCCAAGCCGTCGGATCGTCAACATGAGCGCGTTGTCGGTGGCGGAATCCAACGTCGGCCGCTCGCGACCCGGACCCCGGAGGCGATCATGCAGATGCCCGCGGTCTGTGGCGCTCGCTGGAGTTGGCGAGTTGCTCCTGGGTGTCGATGCGGACCTTACGCTGCCGCCGTGCTGCGACGGGGCGGGATGACCCCGTAGGTGCCCAAGGAGGCCCCAGGTTGGCCGCAGGGGAAGCGTTTGTGCTTGGGCCATGCCTGCCCCCATCGCTCGCGGCAGGCGTTGTTCCTGGGCCCAGGTTTCGCGTCTTTTTCCGCGGCGGGGGCGAGAAGAAGTCACGGTCTGCGGGCCATCTTGCGCGATTAGCGCGCAGCCGAAGGCAGGCAGGGAAGGGTCCAGTGCTCAGTGCGTCTCGGAAGCCGCTCGGAGCTCCACGCGCGGGGACCTCTACGAAGCCACCAGTTGGTCCTAGGCGACGTCGTTGCAGAGGGCCCATGGCAGCCCCCATCGCGTGCGCCGGTTGTTGCTCTTTGGGCCAGGTTTTGTGCCTCTCGAGGGAACGGCGTGAGGTGTGCGGGGGGTGGCATGGAGGCGGTGGGCCGCGTTACGGCCCCCACTTAGGGGAGCCGCGGAAGGGTACCCCTCCCTCCTCGTTGGTGTTGCTGCCCTTCCATCGACTGAAGGGAGGGAGGGACGGCAGATGTCGAGCACCGGCTTCACCGGATTCCGCCTTCTGGAGTCTCACCGACATAAGCGGGGAAGGGACTCGTTTGCACCGACCGAGGCGGCGCTTCTGCACGGTCCACCACGACCAGGCTCGCTGCACTGTGCTTCCGCAAGCAGGCGCAGGTCAGACCTACAGCGACCGACCGCTATCGGCGCACCGTGGCCCGCGTGCACTGCGAGGGCACGGACGCCAACGCTGAGCAGGTGCGGGCGGGCATGGCTCGGGCGTTCACCGGTGCCTGACGGACCCGACGATCGCTAGGCTCGCGGAGGAGGCGAGGGCAGCGCGACGGCAACAGCATCGTCTTCGCGTGCAAGGGTACGGCGCTCGAGTCGGCTCGTGCCGGGGTCGTACGCAGCCCAAGGGCCTGGACCGCGTGGCCTGCGAGCAGCTGCTGGGCGCCTTTGTGCGGGGTGAACCGTGCGCTGCTCGACCGCGACGAGGCTTGGATCCCAGCCCCTTGGTGAACACACGCCGCTCGGGTACCATGTGACGCACATCCACATTCCATTGGCATGGTGAGGGTCCATGGAGCTCAAGACCGCGCGATTGACGCTGCTCATCGATCCGAACAAGAAGGCGGCCTTCGAGCGGCTGTGCGCCGAGCGCGACCTCACCGCCTCGCAGGTGGTGCGGCAGATGATCCGGGACTACCTGGCGCAGCATGGGGTGACGTACGCGCCCCGCTGGGCTGGTGAGGACGAGCCCGAGGCAAAGGCCAAGCCGGCGCGTACCACCGCTGCGCCCCGAAAGCGCGGGCCCAAGCCCAAGGCGTCCGCCAAGGCTCCGGCCAAGTCGTCCGGAGCGCGTCGCCGGAGCTGAACGCGATGACGAGCCTGCCTGCGCCCGGCCACTGGCTCGCGATCGACTGGATGGTGGTGGCCACCATCGCCTGGGTGGCGATTGGTGCTGTGGGTGTGGTGGTGCTGCACCGGCTGGTCTTCGTTGCCCGTGTGCTGTTCCCGCTCGGTGGTGTTGTGGGGCTCTGCTTGGCGGGCTTCGCGCTCTGGGGCTTGCTGGGAACGCCGGAAGTGGCGGTGCTGCCGATTGGCCTGCCGGGCTTGCCGTTCCACCTGCGGCTGGATGCGTTGGCTGCGTTTTTCCTTCTGGTGATCGGTGCCGCGTCGGCCGGCATCTCGGCGTTCGCGGCGGGCTACTTCCGCAAGGGGGAGGGCACACCGCCGGGGCTGTTGTGTCTGGAGTACCACCTCTTCCTGGCCAGCATGGTGGGCGTGGTCCTTGCCGACGACGCCTATGCCTTCATGGTCATGTGGGAGACCATGGCGCTGTCCTCGTACTTCCTCGTCACCGCCAACCACCGCATCCCCGAGGTGCGCAGCGCCGGCTACCTGTACATCACAATGGCGCGGGTGGGCGCGATCGCCATCCTGCTGTGCTTCGGCGTGCTGCAGGCCAACACCGGCGACTACACCTTCGCCAACATGCGCGCGCAGTCGCTGTCGCCGTTCTGGGCTTCGGCGGGATTCCTGCTGGCCGTGTTCGGCTTCGGGGCCAAGGCGGGCGTGCTGCCGCTGCACATCTGGCTGCCCGAGGCTCACCCGGCGGCACCCTCGCCGGTGTCGGCGCTGATGAGCGGGGTGATGCTCAACACCGCCATCTACGGCGTGCTGCGCGTGGCCTTCGACCTGCTGCACGTGCAACTGTGGTGGTGGGGCGCGCTGCTGCTGGCGGTGGGCCTGGCCACGGCGCTGTACGGCGTGATCTTCGCTGCCGTGCAAACCGACATGAAGCGCCTGCTGGCCTATTCGTCGATCGAGAACATGGGCCTGCTATTCGTCGGCATGGGGCTGACGCTGGTGTTCTTCGGCTACGGGATGAAGCCGATGGCGGCCCTGTCGTTGACGGCCACGCTCTACCACGTGGCCAGCCACGCCTTCTTCAAGAGCCTGCTGTTCCTGGGTACCGGCAGCGTGCTGCATGCCACGGCCGAGCGCAGCCTGGGCAAGCTGGGCGGACTGATCCGCACCATGCCCTGGGTGGGTTGGCTGACGCTGCTGGGCGTGCTGGCCAGCGCAGGCCTGCCGCCGCTGGGTGGATTCGTGTCTGAATGGCTGCTGCTGCAGAGCTTCCTGTTCAGCCCCGGCCTGCCGGTGCCGTTGCTGACCATGCTGATTCCCGTGGTCGCGGCCCTGATCGCGCTGGTGGCGGCGCTGGCCGGCTACGCGATGGTGAAGTTCTTCGGCGTGATCTTCCTGGGCCAGCCGCGCGAGGAGAAGCTTGCCCACGCGCGCGATGCCGGTCGCTACGAGCGCATCGGCATGGTCTGGCTGGCGCTCGGCTGCATCGCGCTGGGCCTGTTGCCGGTGCAGTTCATCGGCCTGCTGGACCCGGTGACGCGCCAGCTGGTGAGCGCCGGCCTCGCCGATCGCGTGGCCGTCAGCGGCTGGCTGCTGGCGCCCAACAGCTTGGAGCAGGCGAGCTATGGCCCGGTCATCTTCCTGCTCGGCATCCTGGCCAGCTTTGCGCTGGCCTTCCTGCTGGTGCGTGCGCTGTACCACGGCCGGCTGCGCCGCGGCCGGCCCTGGGCCTGCGGATTCCCCTGGGGCACGGCGCGCATGCAGGACACGGCCGAGGGCTTCGGCCAGCCGATCCGCCAGATCTTCGAGCCCTTCTTCCAGATGCAGCGCGAACTGCCCACGCCCTTCGACGAGCAGCCGCGCTACCGCGTCACGGTGGAGGACCACTTCTGGCGCTGGCTCTACGTGCCCATCGTGGACCTAGCGAACTACCTCGCGCGTCTGATGGGCCTGATGCAGCAGGGCCGCATCTCGGTGTACCTGTTGTACAGCTTCCTGACGCTGGCGGCGACGCTGCTGGTGGTGATGTGATGAGGGCTGCGGCATGACCTGGACCGGCTTCCTGTCGCAACTGCTGGAGATCGTGCTGGCGATCGCGCTGGCGCCGCTCTTGACAGGCTGGGTGAACCAATGGCGCGCCTGGCTGCAGAACAAGTCCGCGCCCAGCCCGTGGCAGCCTTACCGCATGCTGCACAAACTGTTCAACAAGGAATCGGTGGTCGCCGACAACGCCTCGCGCCTGTTCCGCATCGCGCCCTATGTGGTGTTCGGCTGCATGGTGCTGGCCTGCGCCATCATCCCCACGCTGTCGACCGACCTGCCGCTCGCGCCCGCGGCCGACGCCATCGCGCTGGTCGGACTGTTCGCGCTGGCGCGGGTCTTCATCTCGCTGGCGGCTATGGACATCGGCACCGCGTTCGGCACCCTGGGTGCGCGGCGCGAGATGCTGATCGGCTTCCTCGCCGAGCCGGCACTGCTGATGGTGCTGTTCTCGGCTTCGCTGATCTCGAAGTCGACCTCGCTCACCACCATCGTCGAGACCATCGCCCACCGCGACCTCGCCATCTACCCGGGCCTGGCCTTCGCCGGAATCGCCTTCACGATGGTCTCGCTGGCCGAGAACGCGCGCGTGCCGGTGGACAACCCGGCCACGCACCTCGAGCTGACGATGATCCACGAGGCGCTGATCCTGGAATATTCCGGCCGGCACCTGGCGCTGATCGAGTGGGCGGCGAGCCTGAAGCTGTTTGCCTATTCCTGCATCGGCCTGGCCCTGTTCTTCCCCTGGGGCGTGGCCGAGGCGGAGGCGCCGCTGGCCATGCTGCTGGCGCTTCCGGCACTGGCCTTCAAGCTGGCCATCGGCGGCTTCCTGCTGGCCGTGCTGGAGACGCTTTCGGCCAAGATGCGCATCTTCCGCGTGCCCGAGTTCCTGGCCACAGCATTCCTGTTGGCGGTGATCGGCATGCTGGTGCACCTGCTGCTGTCGAGGTGATTGCGATGACCCAGCTGCTCACCCAGTTCGTCAACCTGCTCGGCGCGCTGCTGCTGATCCTGGCCTTCGGCATGATTTCGCAGCGCCGCATCCTGTCGCTGATCCACCTGTTCACGATGCAGGGCGCGACGCTGGCGCTGGCCACGGCAGTGGTGGGCTACGTGACCAAGCAGCCGCACCTGTACCTGTCGGCCGGCCTCACCTTCGTGCTCAAAGTGCTGCTGATCCCCTGGCTGCTGCACCGCGTGATCGATCGGCTGGGCATCCGCTGGGACGTGGAGACGCTGATCAACATCCCGACCACGATGCTGATCGGTATCGGGGTGGTGATCTTCTCCTTCAACCTGGCGATCCCGATCTCGGAGCTGTCGAACAACCTGGCCAGCGGCACGCTGGGCATCGCGCTGGCCTGCGTGCTGTTGTCCTTCCTGATGATGATCACGCGCGCCAAGGCGGTGCCACAGGTGATCGGCTTCCTGGCGATGGAGAACGGCCTGTTCTTCGCCGCCACCTCGGCCACCTACGGCATGCCGATGGTGGTGGAACTGGGCATCGCGCTGGACGTGCTGATCGGCGTGCTTATCCTGGGCGTGTTCATGTTCCAGATCCGCGAGCAGTTCGACAGCCTGGACATCCGCCACCTCGAGAAGCTGAAGGAAGATTGACGTGTCGGCTCTTTCCTTCCTGCTCGGCATCCCCTTCCTGGGCGGAGCCGTGCTCGCCTTGATCGGCCACCGCGAGCGCGCGCGCGACGTCAACGTGGCGTTCAGCCTGGGCACGTTCGTGGCGGCCTGCGCGCTGACGGTGCAGGTCATCGACCACGGCCCGATGCTGATGTGGGACAGCGAGTTCTACATCGACGCGTTCAATGTCTTCCTGGTCACGCTCACCGCCTTCGTCGGGCTGACGACTTCGATCTTCTCGCGGCCATACATGCGGGTGGAGCGCGACCACGGCAAGATGACCCCGCCGCGGCTGCGCCTGTACCACAGCATGTACCAGCTGTTCAGCTTCACGATGCTGCTGGCGCTGACGACGAACAACATGGGCATCGTCTGGGTGGCCATGGAGGCGGCCACGCTGACCACGGTGCTGCTGGTCAGCGTGTACCGCACCGCTGCCAGTCTGGAGGCCGCCTGGAAGTACTTCATCCTCTGCGGCGTGGGCATCGCGCAGGCGCTGTTCGGCACGGTGCTGCTCTACATGGCGGCGGAGAAGGTGATCGGTGCCGAGGGCGGCGCGCTGCTGTGGACCCACCTTGACGCTGTGAAGGCACAGCTCGACCCGAACATCATCACGCTGGCCTTCGCCTTCCTGTTCATCGGCTACGGCACCAAGGTGGGCCTGGTGCCGGTGCACAACTGGCTGCCCGATGCGCATGCCGAAGGCCCGACGCCGGTGTCGGCGGTGCTGTCTGGCCTACTGCTCAACGTGGCGCTGTATGCGGTGCTGCGCTGCAAGGTGCTGACCGATGGTGCGCTGGGCAGCAGCATGCTGTCCGGCCGGCTGATGATGGGATTCGGGCTGCTGTCGGTGGTGGCCGCGGTCTTCTTCCTCATCCGCCAGAAGCGACGTGAAGCGCATGTTCGCCTACTCGTCAATCGAGCACATGGGCATGATCACCTTCGCCTTCGGCATGGGCGGGCCGATCGCCAACTACGCCGGGCTGCTGCACATGACGGTGCATTCGCTGATCAAGTCGGCCATCTTCTTCGCCGTCGGCCACGCAACGCAGAAGGCCGGCACGCAGATCATGGACGAGATCCGCGGCCTGATCAAGGTCAGCCCGACGGTCGGCTGGGGCCTGATGCTGGGTTCGCTGGCGATCCTGGGCATGCCGCCCTTCGGCGTCTTCGCCAGCGAGTTCCTGATCGTCACTACGGCGATGCGCGACCAGCCCTGGGCCACGCCCTTCCTGCTGCTCGCGCTCGGGCTGGCCTTCGCATCGGTCTTCAGCCGGGTGCAGCCGATGGTGTTCGGCGAGACCAACGTCAAGCCGCTCGCGCATCCGCCGGCGCTGATCCCGGTGTTCCTTCACCTGGCCTGGGGCTGATGCTGGGCCTCTACATCCCGCCGTACCTGGAAGCCTGGTATCGGCAGGCGGCCGCGATGCTGGGGGGAGGTTGAGCGCGATGTCGGATGCTGCTGCCGCTTGCCGCGCCCGTGCCGATCCGGCACGGCGTAGTCGACCGCGAAGGCTGGCTCGCTATGGCGGGGGATGTGCTGGACGGCGGCGGCCGCCTGGTGTCGCTGTGGGGCAGCCTACGCCCCGGCGGCGCGGTGGCCTGCGCAGCCTACGCCTTCTCGTCGAGGGCCCTGGTATGGATCGAGCTGTCGCTGGCCGACGGCGACGGCTATCCCGACCTGGCGCGCCTGTTCCCCGCCGCCGCACGCATGCAACGCGCCGTGGACGACCTGTATGGCCTGCATGCCGACGGCGCGGCCGACACCCGCGCCCTGGCTGGACCACGGGCTGTGGCAGGGCCACAGCCCGGAGCCAGCGCCGTACCCGTTCGTGCGCGTCGAGGGCGACGGCGTGCACGAGATCGCCGTCGGCCCGGTGCATGCCGGCATCATCGAGCCCGGCCACTTCCGCTTCTCGGTCGTCGGCGAGAAGGTGCTGCGGCTGGAGCAGCACCTGGGCTACGTGCACAAGGGCATCGACCGCCGCTTCACCGAGCTGGCGCCGCTGCAGGGCCACCGCCTCGCCGGCCGCGTGTCGGGCGACTCCACCGTCGCCTACGCCTGGGCCTACTGCATGGCGCTGGAGTGCGCCGCCGGCTGCGCAGTGCCCGAGCGCGCCCAGTGGCTGCGCGCGCTGCTGCTCGAGCGCGAGCGCGTGGCCAACCACCTGGGCGACCTGGGCGCGCTGGGCAATGACGCCGCGCTGGCCTTTGGCCTGGCGCAGTTCTCGCGATTGCGTGAAGACTGGCACCGCCTGTCGAAGGACTTGTTCGGCCACCGGTTCATGATGGACGCGCATCGTTCCGGGCGGCGTCGCGGTCGGACCTGTCGACGCCGGCCTGCGCCAGATGCTGCGTTGCGCAGTGCGATGCGCATGAACCCGAATGCGCCGATGCACAGCATCTACGACGAGCACGCCGGCCTGCAGGACCGCTTCATCACCACCGGCCGCGTGACGCCGAAGCTGGCCGCGCAGCTGGGCCTCACCGGCTTGGCCGGGCGGGCCAGCGGCCAGGCCTCGATCTGCGCTGCGACCCCGCGTGGCCCCCCTACCAGCTCGACGTTCGGATGGCAACCCACCGCAACGGCGACGTGGCGGCGCGCGTCATCGGTGCGCTTCGACGAGGCGATGGAATCGCTGCGCCTGATTCGCGCGCTGTGCAGCCGCCTGCCGCGGGCGCCGTGCGCGCCGATCTGCAGCCGAGCGTGCGCAACGCGGCTCGGTGCCGGCTGGGTCGAGGGCTGGCGCGGCGAGGTCTTCGTCGCGCTCGAAGCTCGGCGCCGCGGCGCGATCCGCCGCTGCCATTGCCACGACCCGTCGTGGCAGAACTGGCCGGTGCTGGAGCACGCGGTGATCGGCAACATCGTTCCCGACTTCCCGCTGATCAACAAGTCCTTCAACCTCAGCTACTCGGGCCACGACCTGGCACTGGGATGTGGCACATCCTGAGCCAGATCGCGCGCACCGGCATCGTCACCGAGCCGCCGCCGCCGCTGGCCGCCGCCGCCGGGCCGCGGTGCAGCCGCATCAACGAGGACCTGCTCGACATCCTCGGCCAGGCCCTGGCTATCCGCCAGGTCGACGCCGGCTCGTGCAACGGCTGCGAACTGGAGATCCATGCGCTCACAACCCCTACTACAACATCGAAGGGCTGGGCATCAAGTTCGTCGCCAGCCCGCGCCATGCCGACATGCTGCTGGTCACCGGGCCGGTGTCGCGGCACATGGAGGAGGCCCTACGCCGCACCTACGACGCCACGCCGGAGCCGAGGCTGGTGGTCGCGGTGGGCGACTGCGGCTGCGACGGCGGCATCTTCGGCGAGAGCTATGCAAGCTGCGGCCGGGTCGCCAACGTGATCCCGGTGGACGCAACAGTGCCCGGCTGCCCGCCACCGCCCATCGACATCCTGCGCGGCATTCTGCAGGCTGTGAAGCTGCAGCCTGGTGGTGCGGGCGAGGGCCGGCGCTGAGGGCGGATGCAACCGGCCGAAGGTGAGCGCACGCGCGAGTGGATGATCGAGCCGTGGATTGCGGCGCCGCCGGAGAGCGAACGAAGCCGGTGAAGGCGGTGAGGGCGGTGAAGGCGGCGATCGTCGGAAGGCGACATCACTACAGATTGACCATGGCTGCCCCATTGCTCGCGCCAGCGTTGCTACTGCGAATGGTTCCTCAAAGGCCGACGGCGCAGACTCACGCGTTCTCGTTCGGTGGGCACGCTGCCAACCCACCGGCTTCACCGCCTTCGCGGGAGCCTGCCAGAGGTACGTGAATGTCCTAAGTGGAGCTGTCGATCTGGTGATGTGGAAGTAGCAGTCGAACGTGCTGTCCGCAGACCGGATGACCATCGAGCGCACGGTCCCCGCCGGTGTGCAACGCACGCCGGCGACCTCGACCCGCCTCTAGATCAGTCCCGGAACGTTGCGAAATTGCCAGACGAGGTCTCGGTGCGCTTCATCTTCACTGGCGCCAGCGCCCACAAAGTGTAGGTC